>NZ_JAFCXB010000001.1:0-545286 GCF_049897865.1 Staphylococcus sp. Y174-1
GTCTGGTGACAATGGCAAGGAGGTCACACCTGTTCCCATGCCGAACACAGAAGTTAAGCTCCTTAGCGCCGATGGTAGTCGGACTTACGTTCCGCAAGAGTAGGACGTTGCCAGGCAATTTATATGGAGGATTAGCTCAGCTGGGAGAGCATCTGCCTTACAAGCAGAGGGTCGGCGGTTCGAACCCGTCATCCTCCACCATTTATTTAATTTAGCCGGCCTAGCTCAACTGGTAGAGCAACTGACTTGTAATCAGTAGGTTGGGGGTTCAAGTCCTCTGGCCGGCACCATTTTGATGAGCCATTAGCTCAGTTGGTAGAGCATCTGACTTTTAATCAGAGGGTCAGTGGTTCGAGCCCACTATGGCTCACCATTATCATTTTAATATCGCGGGTGTGGCGGAATTGGCAGACGCACTAGACTTAGGATCTAGCGCCTT
Organism: Staphylococcus sp. Y174-1; assembly: GCF_049897865.1. Classification (NCBI taxonomy): domain Bacteria; kingdom Bacillati; phylum Bacillota; class Bacilli; order Caryophanales; family Staphylococcaceae; genus Staphylococcus; species Staphylococcus sp. Y174-1. The sequence goes on from NZ_JAFCXB010000001.1 coordinate 440, forward strand.
ACGGCGTGGGGGTTCGACTCCCTTCACCCGCATATGCAGAAGTAGTTCAGCGGTAGAATACGACCTTGCCAAGGTCGGGGTCGCGGGTTCGAATCCCGTCTTCTGCTCCATTATTTTGCCGGGGTGGCGGAACTGGCAGACGCACAGGACTTAAAATCCTGCGATAAGTGATTATCGTACCGGTTCGATTCCGGTCCTCGGCATCATCCTATAAAAATTATGCGCCCATAGCTCAACTGGATAGAGTACTTGACTACGAATCAAGAGGTTATAGGTTCGACCCCTATTGGGCGCACTAATTTACGGGAAGTAGCTCAGCTTGGTAGAGCACTTGGTTTGGGACCAAGGGGTCGCAGGTTCGAATCCTGTCTTCCCGATTCCCTGAAAATTTGTATATGGGGGCTTAGCTCAGATGGGAGAGCGCCTGCTTTGCACGCAGGAGGTCAGCGGTTCGATCCCGCTAGTCTCCACCATATTTAATACAAACTAAAATACAACGGCGGTGTAGCTCAGCTGGCTAGAGCGTACGGTTCATACCCGTGAGGTCGGGGGTTCGATCCCCTCCACCGCCACTAATTATTAGTTGTAAATTATATTTAGGACCTTTAGCTCAGTTGGTTAGAGCTAACGGCTCATAACCGTTCGGTCGCAGGTTCGAGTCCTGCAAGGTCCATATAATTTTGGAGGAATACCCAAGTCCGGCTGAAGGGATCGGTCTTGAAAACCGACAGGGGCTTAACGGCCCGCGGGGGTTCGAATCCCTCTTCCTCCGCCATCTTTATAATAATTGAATATAATTTATTTTTAGCTAATATTTGTGGAGGAATACCCAAGTCCGGCTGAAGGGATCGGTCTTGAAAACCGACAGGAGCTTAACGGCTCGCGGGGGTTCGAATCCCTCTTCCTCCGCCATTTATATTATTAACGCGGGATGGAGCAGTTCGGTAGCTCGTCGGGCTCATAACCCGAAGGTCGGTGGTTCAAATCCGCCTCCCGCAATTTTTAAAAGGTCCCGTAGTGTAGCGGTTAACACGCCTGCCTGTCACGCAGGAGATCGTGGGTTCGAATCCCATCGGGACCGCCATTTATTATGGTTCAGTAGCTCAGTTGGTAGAGCAATGGATTGAAGCTCCATGTGTCGGCAGTTCGATTCTGTCCTGAACCATTTTTAATGCAAGCCGGCCTAGCTCAACTGGTAGAGCAACTGACTTGTAATCAGTAGGTTGGGGGTTCAAGTCCTCTGGCCGGCACCATCTTTTGGAGGGGTAGCGAAGTGGCTAAACGCGGCGGACTGTAAATCCGCTCCTTCGGGTTCGGCAGTTCGAATCTGCCCCCCTCCACCATTTATTTAATTTAATAGGGGCATATTTCAACGGTAGAATAGAGGTCTCCAAAACCTTTGATGTGGGTTCGATTCCTACTGCCCCTGCCATGGCGGTTGTGGCGAAGTGGTTAACGCATCGGATTGTGGTTCCGACACTCGTGGGTTCGATTCCCATCATCCGCCCTTAGTATTATTGGGCTATAGCCAAGCGGTAAGGCAATGGACTTTGACTCCATCACGCGCTGGTTCGAATCCAGCTAGCCCAGTTTTTTATTGGCGGCATAGCCAAGTGGTAAGGCAGAGGTCTGCAAAACCTTTATCACCGGTTCAAATCCGGTTGCCGCCTTCAACAATATGCGGGAGTAGTTCAACTTTTAGAACACGTTCCTTCCCGGAATGAGGTATAGGTGTAAGTCCTATCTTCCGCTCCATATTAAATTATTATATCCCTTGCGGGGGTAGTTCAACTTTTAGAACACGTTCTTTCCCAGAACGAGGTGTAGGTGTAAGTCCTATCCTCCGCTCCATATTATTTTGCGGGAGTAGTTCAACTTTTAGAACACGTTCCTTCCCGGAATGAGGTATAGGTGTAAGTCCTATCTTCCGCTCCATTTATTCTTCCATTGAGGAAGTTTTTTTTTACACTTTTTTAAGTATATAAATTTAATAATCACTTTGGATTGTTGTTTATTTATATTGAGGTAAATATTATTTTAACGTCTTAATCAATGTGGTATTATTAAGTGGTTATGTTATATGAAGTAATAATTAATACTTGATTTATGTATAATTAAAAATTTGAACTATAGGAGCTATAATTTCTATGATACGTACAATGATGAATGGAAAAATTCACAGAGCAAGAGTAACAGAATCTAATTTAAACTATGTAGGTAGTATTACGATTGATAAAGATATATTGGAAGCAGTAGATATATTACCCAATGAGAAAGTGGCAATTGTAAATAATAATAATGGTGCACGTTTTGAAACCTATGTTATTGAAGGAGAACGTGGAAGTGGTAAGATATGCTTAAATGGAGCTGCTTCTAGGTTAGTAGAAGTAGACGATGTTGTGATTATTATGACATATGTTCAATTAAATGAAACTGAGCTTATAAATCACGTACCTAAAGTAGCTGTAATGAATGAATTTAACCAAATAACACAAATGATTGGTGAAAAGGAAAATGAAATAATTTTAGATTGATTTTTAAGTAAATAGTTAATTTGATTTGTACTTAATAATTTGATTCTAATTAAAAATGATGAATTTATTTAAATTAAGACGTGGTAATTAGTTTAATTTATTTATAAGGCAAAGATATTATGAATAGTGACAATTTATACTTTTTTAGTAAGGTGTTTTTCTTTCAAAAGCTAGTGATTACGCTCTTTATTAAGAAATCTATTGACGACAAAAGTTCTAAGTTATATAATGTATTTATGCTGTTTCGAACATAAACGGTTACTTTTTGTAAAATAAGTGATCGCTCAATTATTTATTGAGCCGGTGTGGCGGAATTGGCAGACGCGCGGGACTCAAAATCCCGTTCCTTCTTGGAGTGTCGGTTCGATCCCGACCACCGGTATAACTATAGTAATAAACAGACTCTGTTTGTTTTTGAACCTCGTATCTACGAGGTTCTTTTTTTATGTCAAATATACGTTTTGTTTTAAATTTAAAAAAAGAATATAAATCATTGATATTATATTTACCATTATAGCTTTATATTGTGGTTTTTAAGAAAGTATAATATTATGAGTCTAATGCTTTATTTGGAGGAAAATGAATGTCTAAGAGTAAAACTAAAAACAATAGTAGTAAACAATTTTTTAGCAACATACTTCAAGCTGTGGGTGCTGGTGTTGTAATTGCATTAATACCGAATGCATTGTTAGGAGAGTTATTAAAATTCTTCAAAGAAGGTAATCAATTATTAGAATCAGTGTATCAATTGGTTGTATTAATTCAATCATTTATGGCTTTTATTATTGGAGTATTAGCAGCGCATCAATTTAAATTTAGTGGTGCTGGTGCAACGATGGTTGGCGTTTCTGCAATGCTTGGTAGTGGAGCAGTAAAAATAACATCAAACGGTTTTATGTTAAATGGTATTGGAGATATTATAAATACGATATTAGTAGTCATGGTAGCCTGTTTTTTATATTTAATACTTCAAAACAAATTAGGATCGCTTGAAATGATTATTTTACCGGTAGTGATTCCGGTTGTAAGTGGCATTATAGGTATTTATACACTAGGGTATGTATCGAATGTGACGAAAGGAATTGGACATTTAGTGAGTTCTTTTACAGAACTGAATCCTATGTTGATGTCTATCCTTATCTGTGTTACATATTCTTTATTAATGGTTACACCCATATCTGTGGTAGCAATTGCCACTGCAATTGGTTTGTCTGGTTTAGGAAGTGGTGCAGCTAATATGGGTATTGTAGCAGCTTGTGTAACATTTTTATTCGGTTCAATACGAGTGAATGGTGCAGGTGTCAATCTTGTATTAATTATTGGTGCAGCTAAAATGATGATTCCAGTATACTTTAAACATTTAATCATCGCGGTGCCTTTAGTTATTAATGGTATCATAGGAGGGTTAATTGCTTATTTCATAGGAATTCAAGGGACACCAATGTCTGCTGGTTTTGGTTATACAGGTTTAGTAGGGCCAATAAACGCATTTAATCGGATGGATGGTGATCCAGTAATAAATATTATCCTTTTAATTTTTGGTTATCTTATTATTCCATTTGTAGCAGCATTTTTTGTACATGAATTATGTAAAAAATTCATAGGCAGTTATTCAGATGACATATATAGATTTGAAATACCAAAACAATAAAGTGTTTTGAATTTGTGTATGGCAGTTGGTTATCTAAGAAAATGAATATCTATACATTTTCAAGGTATTGTATAGGTGTAGTTAAGTCTAAAAATCTAAAACTTTAAGTTTATTATAGTGTCAATATTATTTTCTATGTCTATATATTTTACTTTAAGGTATAGAGTATAAATTAATGTATATTAACAAGCATGACAGCAACCTGTAATTGATTATGAAGCATAGGGCAGAAATTAAATTTTCTAGTGGGTCTTTTGTAGTTCCACCTATGTAACCAAGGCAGAGATAACTATGATAAAGGTCTGCCTGAGCTAACGTGCATGTATAAGTTTCACTAGAATTATATATAAGATTTAGCCTATGTATAAGAACTACTCTTTTCCATAAGAATAGGAAAAATAGTTTCTTTAAAATAAGTAGGCTATACATTTTCAATTTAGTCATTTAGTGCCTAATTGAACAAGAGTCTGAGACATCTAGTTTTGTCCCAGGCTCTCTTTTTTTATACTCAAGGGACAGAATTTGAGGTAATTAGCTGTTTATATAAGTTTAAATAGATTCCTAAAATTATATTGAATATTATTTCGTAATTATGTATAATAATGAATTATATAGAAAGGGGTTAGAAAATGAAACACATGATTAAATTGATTATGACTGTTATTTTAATTAGTAGCGGTATATTAACTTACATTAGCCCTGTTGCACATGGAGCGGAACAGGATCAATGGGATAAAATAAAAGCGCGTGGTGAATTACGCGTAGGTTTATCTGCAGATTATGCACCATATGAATTTGAGCATAATGTAAATGGTAAATCGGAATATGCAGGTATCGATATTGACTTAGCTAAAAAAGTAGCTAAAGATAATCATCTGAAATTAAAAATTGTAAATATGCAATTTGACAGTTTATTGGGAGCAATTAAGACTGGGAAAGTCGATTTAATTATTTCTGGTATGACACCAACACCAGAGCGTGAAAAAGAAGTAGATTTTTCTAACCCATATATGACAGTCCAACAAAAAATGATAATAAAAAAATCAGATGCAGATAATTTAAAAGATATTGACGATTTTGCAAATAAAAAAATAGGTGTTCAAAAACAAACACAACAAGAAAAAATTGCTCAGAGTGAAATTGATAATGCACAGGTACAATCTTTGACTAGAGTTCCAGAAGTAATCATGTCATTAAAGAGTGGTAAGGTAAAAGGAATGGTCATCGAAGGACCAGTAGCTGAAGCTTATTTGAAACAAAATAAAGATTTAACATTTGCTGAAAATGTTAAATTTAATGAAGGTACAAAAAGTACAGCAATCGCTGCTCCGAAACATTCTCCAAAATTAATGGAAAAATTGAATGCATCTATCAAAGATGTTAAAGATAATAATTTAATTAAGGATTATAAAGCTTCTGCGGCAGAAGCAATGAAAAAAGATGACGGTAATTTTTTCACTAAGTATGGTAATTTCTTCTTAAAAGGTATTCAGAACACGATATTAATTTCCATTGTTGGTGTTCTATTAGGGACAGTGTTTGGTGCTGGTATTGCTTTACTTAAGTTAAGCAAAATTAAATTATTAAGTTGGCTTGCTTCAGCTTATATTGAATTCCTAAGAGGGACACCGCTTTTAGTTCAAGTATTCCTTGTTTACTTTGGAACAACAGCAGTTCTTGGATTAAATATATCAGCGCTTATATGCGGTATGATTGCTTTAGTAATTAATTGTTCAGCATATATTGCCGAAATAATAAGAGCAGGTATTAACGCTGTTGATAGTGGACAAACTGAAGCAGCACGTAGTTTAGGTTTAACTTATGGTCAGACAATGAAGTCAGTTATTTTACCGCAAGCTATTAAAAATATTTTACCGGCTTTAGGTAATGAATTTGTAACGGTAATTAAAGAATCGTCAATTGTTTCAGTCATTGGTGTTAGTGAAATAATGTTCAATGCACAAGTTGTACAAGGTGCGTCATTTGATCCATTTACACCATTAATCGTTGCTGCAATACTATACTTTATTCTTACATTTACATTATCTAGAGTGATGTATTACTTTGAAGGGAGAATGAAAGTTAGTGATTAATATTAAAAATTTATATAAATCTTTTGGTAAAAATGAAGTGCTCAAAGGAATTGATTTAACGGTAAATCAAGGTGAAGTCGTCGCAATCATTGGTCCTTCTGGTAGTGGGAAAAGTACATTACTTCGTTGCATGAATTTGTTAGAAACACCGACTAGTGGGGAAGTTATTTTTAAAGAACAACATTTAACTCATAACAGCACTGAGTTAGAAACCTTACGTCAACAAATGGGGATGGTATTTCAAAATTTTAATTTGTTTCCTCATAAAAAGGTCATAGATAATGTTATATTAGCGCCAAGTTTATTGAAAAAAGATAATATCGCTAATTTAAAACAACAGGCGAAATCATTACTTGAAAAGGTTGGATTAGCAGATAAAGCAGACGCTTATCCCTCTCAATTATCTGGTGGACAAAAGCAGAGGGTTGCAATTGCTAGAGCATTGGCAATGAATCCTGAAGTGTTATTATTTGATGAACCAACGTCAGCACTTGATCCTGAAGTTGTTGGTGATGTGCTTAAGGTAATGAAAGATCTAGCAAAAGAAGGTATGACAATGGTCGTTGTCACACATGAAATGAACTTTGCAAGGGATGTAAGTGATAAAGTGGTCTTTATGGCAGATGGCGTGATTGTTGAATCTGGATCGCCAACAGATATTTTTGATCATCAACAACATGAAAGAACTAAAAACTTCTTGAGTAGAGTACTATAAGCTGTTGAAACCAAGCATTTAAGGTTAGATTAATTAATAATCGTAACTTTAGATACTTGGTTTTTAATTTTGTCATGAAAAACTAAAATACGTCATACGCTAAACACTTCGGAATATGTTAAACTATGGAATGTATGTTTTTAATGTGGGGTGTAATTAAATGGATTTAAACCAATTGAAACAAGATGTCATAGATTATGCTCATACAATTGGTATCGATAGTATTGGTTTTACTACAGCTGATCCTTTTGATGAGTTGAAACAAAAGTTAGCTGACTATCATGCGAAAGGCTATGCATCTGGTTTCGAAGAATCGGATATCGAATTGAGAACTGAACCGAAGTTATCGCTGCCGACAGCTAGATCAATCATTGCAATTGCAGTGGGTTATCCTAATAAATTGAAAGGCGCTCCTAAAAGTGTTCGTGGTGATCGCCGTGGTATGTTTGCACGAGCATCGTGGGGACAAGACTATCATTCGATTATGAGGAAACGCCTAGATAAATTAGGTGCGTATTTAGAAGAAAAAGTACCTGGTGTAGAAATACAATCAATGGTAGATACTGGTGTACTTTCAGATCGCGCAGTTGCTGAACGCGCGGGCTTAGGTTACGTAGGTAGAAACGGTTTTGTTATTAATCCAGAATTAGGTACATGGACATATCTAGGTGAAATGCTTGTAAGTATACCTTTTCCACCAGATGATCCGTTAATCGATAGTTGTGGTGATTGTACCATTTGTGTTGATCGTTGCCCAACTGGAGCACTTGTTGGTGATGGACAATTAAATAGTCAAAAATGTATCAGCTTTTTAACGCAAACTAAAGGGTATTTAGCTGATGAATATCGTTATAAAATTGGTAATCGTTTATATGGTTGTGATACATGTCAGCAAGTTTGTCCAAGAAATAAAGGAATCAATACTCAACAAGATGATATCGTATTAGAACCAGAAATTTTGAAACCTAGGTTGGTGCCTTTGTTGCAAATGAGTAATAAGGAATTTAAAAACACTTATGGTCATTTAGCAGGTGCATGGAGAGGGAAGAAACCGATACAGCGGAATGCTATCGTCGCATTAGCGCATTTTAAAGATGAAACTGCAATATCAGAATTACAAGAAGTAGCTTTGAATGATCCTAGACCCATGATTCGTGGTACTGCATATTGGGCAATAGGTCAAATTCAAGGTGAAGCGGCAAGGCCTTTTATAGAACAACATTATAATGATGAAATAGAAGAAGTCCAAGTAGAAATGATAAAAGGACTTGAAATGAGGAGCGAATAAAAGCATGACAAACCATATAGTATTATTTCAGCCACAAATACCTGGTAATACAGGCAGTATTGCTAGAACATGCGCTGGTACATATACACATTTACATTTAATTAAGCCATTAGGTTTTAGTACAGATGATAAAATGTTAAAACGTGCAGGCTTAGATTATTGGGAATCTGTGAACATTACCTATTATGAAAACATTGAATCATTTTTTGAAAACACAGATGGTACATACTATTTGTTGACTAAATTTGGTAAAAAGACGTATTCAGATTTTGATTTCACAGATACAGAACATGACCACTTTTTCATATTTGGACGAGAAACAACTGGATTACCTGATTGGGTAAAAGATGCTTATGCTGAAACTGCCTTAAGAATACCAATGAATGATAATATTAGATCATTAAATCTATCTAATACAGCTTCATTACTTATATACGAAGCTTTAAGACAACAAAGTTTCCCTGGGTTACATTAATTGTTTAAAATGAATGAAATTATAGTTAAAGCTTTGTATAATGAAGTTAAGCCTAAATATAATTTAAATCAGAAGAATCATAAGTTAAATTAAGTAAATAGTTTATGGTTACTGTAACAAGGGTAATAATAAAAATAATGCTAGAACGCGTCTTAATAGACAAAGAGGAGTGTAATTACTATGGCAATGAACTTTAAAGTTTTAGAAAATGAACAAGTTGTAGCGGAATATGCTGCAGATATCTTAAGAAAACAATTTAACAACAATCCAACAACAATTGCTGGTGTACACCTTTCAAGTGACAATGCACCAGTATTGGATGAATTAAAGAAAAATGTTGATAAACATGCAGTAGATTTTAGTCAAATTAATATTCTGGATTATGATAACAATAAATCCTACTTTGAAGCACTTGGTGTTCCAGAAGGCCAAATCTTCAATGTTTCATTTGGTGAAGATACGGAATCATTTATTAAAGATAAAATCAAAACTAAAGAAAATAAAGGGAAATTGATTACACAAGTACTTTCTATTGATACAAATGGTAAATTAGATGTAAGTGTGAATCAAGGTTTATTCTCGTCACGTGAAGTTATTTTAATTATTACAGGTAGCAATAAAAAAGAAGTCGTTCATAAACTTTATGAAGAAAATGGTAAAACAAGTTTTGAACCTTCAGATTTAAAAGCGCATCGTATGGTTAATGTTATTTTAGATGAAGCGGCTGCTGAAGGTTTACCAGAAGATGTTAGACATTATTTCACTGCACGTTTTGCATAATTTATATGTGAGGTGATTGCAATGAGTTTAGATAAAAATCAAAATAATCTACATCGTGATGAATTAGAGTCAGAAAACGCGATGGTTGATGATTTAGAGGATGTCGTAGAATTAGGAAAAGAAATGGAACAAATCTCTGAAGAAAATGATGAAGATAAATTAGATAAATCACATGACCCAGCAGTACGTTCCGATTTAAATGAATAGTTTAAGCCACCTTTGTGAATTATTATGGTTCACAAAGGTTTTTTGTGTAATTGTGATGACGATTTTTTTCGAAGTCATGTGGTAAAAAAAGAAATGCCATGTTAAATGTGAATGTGTTATTATTAAAGCATTATTGATTTAAGGAGAATTATATAAATGTTAAGCAAATATTGGAAATATATCATGATAAGTGCTGTTATTGTAAATTTAATTTCTATAAAAGGTTTTCCAATGGCAATTGGAGCGCTTTATTTACCAGTATTATTCAAAATTATTAAATTACAAATTAATTTATCACAAGGTTTAGTAGATCAAGTGAATGCATCAACTTTTGTAAAAAGTAATCAAACAGGCGTCATTATTAGTGTGTTATGTTGTATTGTTATAACTGTATTATTATTTAAGCCTTTAGGTAGCTTTTATGATAATTTAGATGGTTTCCTAGGATTATTAATAACAATTAGTCCAGTTACATTAGTGATAGGTGCGATCTTATTAATTTTAACTGCAGTTGGCGTGATTCAAGCGGCAAAAAATCAATTTAAAAGTGTTAATATCATTAAAGAGCGTTAAGACAATTTTTAATAATAGAGCTTTTAAGATTAATAAAATGTACGTCACTATGTTCATTCATCTAATATAAAAATTTTAATTGTATTTCCAATTATCGCGTCTGAGACAAAGTAGATGTCTCAGACGCTTTTTTTCATTTAGGCAGTAGATGACTGAATTGAAAAGGTAAAATCTCACTTATTTAAACAAACGATTAAAAAATTTGATTACTCTCCTGCTACCTTTTTATATAAAAGAAAAAATATCAATGTGTTGTTGTTTATGTATTTTAAAATTATCAATTGAATTATGAAAACGCTATATAATACGATTGCTCCTATAAAATGTTTAATGCTATACTAATAGCGAACAATGAATAATGAAGGGGAGAATTATAAATGTCAGTAAGAATAGAACATGATACATTCGGTGAAATTGAAGTACCTGCAGATAAATACTGGGGTGCACAAACAGAAAGAAGTAAACGTAATTTTCCAGTGGGTAAAGAACGTATGCCAATTGAAGTTGTATACGGATTTGCGCAATTAAAAAGAGGAGCAGCATTAGCTAATCATGCATTAGGTAAATTATCAGATGCCAAAAAAGATGCGATTGTCTATGCATGTGACCGCGTATTAAATAAAGAATTAGATGAACATTTCCCACTTGTTGTTTGGCAAACAGGGAGTGGTACACAAAGTAATATGAATGTAAACGAAGTTGTAAGTTATGTTGCCAATACTTACTTAAAAGAGCAAGGTATCGATGAGTCTATTCATCCTAATGATGATGTAAATAAATCTCAAAGTTCTAATGATACATTCCCAACAGCAATGCATGTTGCATTATACAATGAAGTTGAAACAAAATTAGAACCTGCATTAAAAACACTGAGAGATACGTTTAAACAAAAAGAAGAACAATATCACGATATTATTAAAATTGGGCGTACGCATCTACAAGATGCTACACCGATTCGACTAGGTCAAGAAATTAGTGGTTGGCGTTATATGTTAGATAAATGTGAAACGTTGTTAAGTGAATCAAAAGCGCATATTTTAAACTTAGCTATTGGTGGTACTGCAGTAGGTACAGGAATTAATGCACATCCAGAGTTTGGTGACAAAGTAGCTAAATTTATAGCTGAAAATACAGGCTATCCTTTTGTATCATCTGAAAATAAATTCCATGCATTAACAGCACATGACGAAGTTGTACAATTGCATGGTACACTTAAAGCACTTGCAACAGATCTAATGAAAATTGCCAATGATGTAAGATGGTTAGCTTCAGGACCTCGTGCGGGTCTTGCTGAGATTTCCATACCAGAGAATGAACCTGGTTCATCTATCATGCCTGGTAAGGTTAATCCAACGCAATGTGAAATGTTAACTATGGTTGCAGTTCAAGTAATGGGTAATGATACAGCAGTTGGTATTGCAAGTTCACAAGGTAACTTTGAACTCAATGTATACAAACCAGTTATTTTATTAAATAACTTGCAGTCAATTTATTTATTAGCAGATGGTATGGACACATTTAATAATAATTGTGCAGTTGGTATTGAGCCAATTCCAGAGAATATTGATAATTATTTAAACCAATCATTAATGCTCGTAACTGCTTTGAATCCACACATTGGATATGAAAAAGCAGCTAGTATCGCTAAAAAAGCTCACCGTGAAGGGCTTACTTTAAAAGAATCAGCAATTAATTCAGGGTATGTTACAGAAGAACAATTCGAACAATGGATTAAACCAGAAGATATGGTTGAACCTAAATAAAACTCCATAGAGCACTGAAAATACAAATATTTAAATTAAGAGAGCTAATCCTATCATATGGATTAGCTCTTTTTGTTTTATACTTTAATGCGTTGAACGTTAGCAATTGACTACAGAATAATCAAATGCAACAGTTTTTTTACACTTAATAGTATGCTAGCTTATTTTAATAGAGATAAGGTATTGCAATTATTTTATATGATTAAACTTCATCGTCTAAACTTACAGTTATACTTTCTTGTTTGAGTGGATGAATAAATTCTATTTTGTGACTATTTAATTCTAATTTTCTTAACGTAGAGTTACCATATAATGGATCACCAATAACTGGGTGACCAATTTCTGCTAAGTGTACACGAATTTGATGCGTTCTACCGGTATCTAATTTTATTTCTAATTCACAGACGTCTTCTTTAATCATTTTTGAATTTAAAATATGTGTGATTGCAGATTGACCTGTAGAAGAGACACGACGTTTATTAGAATGAAATTTATCTTTACCAATAGGCATATCGATAGTCTGAGGTTTGATAGGTAATAAACTATGTACATTTGCTTTATATATACGGTCTATTTCATTTTCCTCTAGCATACGGTCTAAGATTTTTTTCATTAATGGGTTTTTTGCGACGATTAATAAACCAACTGTTTCTTGGTCTAATCGGTGAATAGGTTCTACATAATCACTTTTTATTGTATAAATGACATGGTTCATTAATGTATTACTTTCTTTTAAATCATTTGGATGTGTTTTCACACCTTTTGGTTTCATGACAATTGCTATGTCATCATCTTCATAATAAATTTGAGCGAAGCGGTAACTAGGTAAGTAATTACTCACTTCATCTGGTGTTGGAATATAAACATTATCGCCAGTATTTACTTTAGTCATGAGCGTTCCAGGCGATTCGTTAATGGTAATTGCTTTCGACATATTTAAAGTGTGTAAATCTTTTTTTGGTAATTGCAATTGTTGAAAAATTTCTCTTAATGTTAATTGATTATATTTATTAGGGATTTCAAATTTCATAGTATCCTCCTTGATTATCAACTATTATCATACCATAAAGAAAGTATTAAAAATATTAGTCAAATGAATTCTATATTTAAAATTTAAATGAATGCATTTATTAATGTTGTAGAAGCAACATTTTAAAATTTAACATGAAGAAGGTATAATATATATTAAAGTAGTAACGGAATGGAATGGTTAAATGGAAAAACCGACAAGACTTGCATTACTTAAAGAAATAGCTGAATTTTTAAATGAAGAAACAGAAACATACAGCATGATGGATGGCGCGTTGAGATATCTTATAGAAGGAACGGATTTTACTACTGGATGGATTTTCTTTATAGATGATGTAGGGCAACATGAATTAGTCTCGCATTTTGAGCTTCCAGGAGCGTTAGCCAAAGACAATTGTAAATACATGTGTGAAGGCACGTGTTGGTGTGTTCAAGCATATCAAAATAAAAAGTTAACTAAGGCATCAAATATTATAAATTGCTCTCGCATTAATTTAGCTAATCGTGCACATCATGCTGAAACAAATGGTATTACACATCATGCAACGGTGCCATTACGTTCAGGAGAAGAACAGTTTGGATTATTAAATGTGGCGACACCTTATAAAACAAGCTACAGTGAAGAGGACTTAGAATTACTAGAGTCAGTTGCTTTTCAAATAGGTTCTGCTATCAAACGAATTATTCTCACAAATAAAGAAAAAGAAGCTGCTCGTATCAGTGAAAGAAATCGATTAGCTCGAGATTTACATGATTCAGTGAATCAATTATTATTTTCTGTGAAACTGACTGCACATGCTGCCCAGGGTATTACGAAAGAGGAAGTATCACGGAATGCGTTTAATGTAATAGAAGATACAAGTCAACAAGCCGTGAATGAGATGCGGTCATTGATCTGGCAACTTAAACCTGTTGGATTAGAACAAGGATTAGTAAATGCATTAAATAACTATAGTGATATTTTACAAATTGAGTTAAGTGTAAAAGTTGAAGGTTTGATTAATTTACCAAGTTTAATAGAAGAAAATGTCTACCGTATTATCCAAGAAGCTATGAATAATACTAAGAAACATGCGAATACAAATGAGATTAATGTGAAATTGACGCAAAATCATCAATCTTTAATCGTGGAAATTAAAGATTTTGGTAAAGGTTTTAATATGAATCAATCAAATTTTAATTATTCACATGGAATCAATAATATGAGACAACGTGCGAAAGCGATAAATGGTAATTTATATATTGAATCAATTGAAAACAAGGGTACTAAAATATATATAAGCGTGCCGTTGTGGTTATAGGAAGGAAGAAAGTTATGAGTCGAATTATACTTGTAGATGATCATCATATTGTTAGGCAAGGATTAGAATTTTTATTATCAACGGTAGAAGATTTAGAGGTTATAGGTGGATTTTCAGATGGTCGAACCTTTTTAGATTATCTAGAAAACAACACGTTACCCGATATTGTATTATTAGATTTAGTAATGCCAGAAATGAATGGTATTGAAATTACAGAATGGATGAAGAAAAAATATCCAAATGTAAAAATATTAGTGTTAACAAGTTATATTGATGATGAACATGTTATTTCTGCAATTGATAAAGGTGCAGATGGTTATGAGATGAAAGATGTAGAGCCTGAGCAATTAATAAAAACAATAAAACATGTTCTTGCAGGAGAAAAAATCATTCATCCTCAAGCACAACATGTCATTGAAACAGTAAGTAAAAAGCCACATTATGCAAACAAGCTTTCAAAAAGGGAATCAGAAGTACTTACGGAAATGGCAAAAGGTAAAACAAATAAAGAAATTGCAGAAACACTTTTTGTATCAGAGAAAACAATTAAAACGCATGTTAGCCATATATTTAGTAAACTTCAAGTAACGGATCGTACACAGGCGGCAATTTATGCTATGCAAAACAATTTAATATAGTGTGTAATAAAACGATCATAAATAATGTCATGGCATGGCACTATATCTATTTTGGTGAATTATTACTTTAATTTATATAAAAATACTATATAATAAATAGTAATAACTAAAAGGGGGATATTGCTATGAAAACGAAGCATCTTTCATTAAAGATCGTCATAGCGTTAGTATTAGGTATTGCAATTGGTTCTATCTTTAATGTATTTTCGAATACAGCTTTTGTAGAAAACGTAGATAAATACCTATTTAATGTTATCGGACAAATCTTTCTGAATTTAATCTTTATGTTAGTAGTGCCAGTTGTTTTTGTTTCCATCGTCTTAGGGGTAGTCGGTGTAGGTGATCCAAAATTATTAGGGGGCATAGGTATAAAAACGATTACCTTCTATTTAACCACGACAGCGATTGCAATTGTCATTGGTATTACATTGGCTTTAGTATTACAACCCGGTGCTGGAAAATCAGAACTATTAAATAGTGATGATGTATCCAGTTATCAACAAACATTAGAGAAAGAAGACAGTTCACAAGATTCAGCCGCCAAACAAACATTTGATCAAACTTTAATTAATTTATTTCCTAAAAATCCATTGCAAGCCATGACGGATGAAAATATGTTGCAAATTATTACATTTGCTATTTTCATTGGTGTAGGTATTATCATGGTGGGTTCAAAGGCACAAATGGTTCATAAATTTTTAGAACAAACCAATGATGTACTCATGTATATTGTAACAATGATTATGAGTGTCTTTGCACCAATTGGTACATTTGGTCTTGTAGCACATGCCTTTACTGGTGCTGGATTTGGGGCAATCCAGCAATTAGGTATGTATTTCTTTATTGTCTTACTGGGGTTAGGGATTCATTTCTTTGTGGTATATGGTGCTGCCGTTAAATTTATGGCAAAATCAAGTCCATTAAAGTTTTTCAAAGACTTTATTCCAGCTATCACATTAGGTTTTAGTGCTTCAAGTTCTACGGCTACTTTACCTGTATCATTAGAATGCACGAAAAAAATGGGGGTTAGACGGGAAATTGCTTCATTTGTTCAACCCTTAGGCGCAACGATTAACATGGATGGTACTGCCATAATGCAAGGTGTTGCAACGATATTTATCGCTCAAATTTCTGGCGTGACTTTATCTGTTTCGCAAATTATAACAGTTGTCGTTATAGCAGTTGTGGCATCTATTGGTACAGCTGGGGTTCCTGGCGTGGGATTGATTATGCTCGCAATGGTATTAAATGCAGTAGGACTAGATCCAGCAGCCATCGGTATTATTTTAGGGATTGATAGATTACTTGATATGACAAGAACATCAGTCAATATAACAGGCGACGCAGCATGTGCTTTAGTTATTTCAAAGGCTGAAGAAAGAAAGTTAGCAAAAGAACGTACACTTAATGAATAAATATAGATTAATAAAGGGTAGGGCATAGAAATCAAATTTTCTAATAAAGATTACGTCGTCCTACCTATGCAATCAAGGCAAAGATGACTAGAATAAAGCTTTACCTGAGCTAACGTGCATACATAAGTCTCACTAGCATTTTTATGTGGCATATCTAAGCTTTAGCTTATGCAAAAGAACGATTTGTTTCTATAAAAAATGGAAAAATAGTTTTTATAAATAAGTGAGTCTTTATATTTTCAACTCAATCATCTACTGCCTAATTGAAAAAGTCTGAGACATCTATTTTGTCTCAGACTTTTTAATGCGTACTGATATACTTTAATAGGTTCGTATTTTTAATAATCATAAACACTGAAACACGGATATCATCAAATTAGAAGTGATTTGCATCATATGTTATCTTGTGATTGAACTAAATTTGAGGGAGCACTATGCATATGAATAAAAATAAATTATATGTACTGATTGTCTTAGCAATTTGTTTAATAATAACGGTGATATGCACATACTTTTTTATAAAGAGAGGTCATTATTCAGTATTCATAACATTATCTATACCTTTTATCATTTTAATTATTGATTATTTCTTAGGCAGAAAAGATGATAAAGATAAGTAGTGACAGCCGATTAAATTAGATGCAATATATGTGCAATAACATAAGTAAGTTGCACGTTTGATAGGCAAATTTAATTGATAATCAGTTGTCTGTTACAAACATTTTTTTAGTAACTTGTATTGAAAATGATGAAGGCTAAATGGGTATTATGTAATAGCATGATACAGTTCTACAAATTTTTTTGCATCTTTACGATGGACTTGATCAAATATCCATGTTTCACCATCATGGTCCATTATTGTAATTCTAAAAGGTGAAAGTGAGAAACCTGTCTTCAAGCTTTTGATATCTGTAAATAAAAATGTCTCCTTAATATTTCCAATTTGCATTGTCTCTAGAGATTTAAAGATGATACGATCATCTAGCAAAATGAGTTGCCCTGAAACAGTTTGTAATTGAAAAAATTTTAACGAAGCACTTATAGCAATGACGGGATGATTGATATCTACTTGCATAATTAATTCCCCAATCTAAAGTTTATTTGTCATATATTGATAAAACATTTACTTATAAATTATTTTAATTGAGTATAACATGAGAATAGTCTATTACAAATTACATATATGAAATCTCGGATAATTGTGGAGTTTCAATAATGATTACATCGTTTAGCTAAGGGCGGTTAAATTGAGAAGTGGAAAATAATGTACATTTAAGCTAATGCACATGTATAAAGTCCCGGATACACTTTATATAGAATACAAAAGCTAGAGCTTATGTATAGGAATGCCTTATTTTCATAAAATGAAAAAGTAGTTCTATCAATGTAAGGGAGCTTTATTAAGATAAATTACATAAAATCAGCAAAATGATCTCTATAACGCATGTGCACGACAGCTCCTACGATAAAAAGAATCAAGACAAGTACAAAATTATAAACAGTTAAATGCCAATGATTAATAAAATACCATTCTTTGTGCAATAGGGCGGCTCGGTATCCTTCAGCTAAAAAATAAATCGGGTTTAATTTCATGACTGTTACCACAATTTCATTTTTAGGTGCGTATAATATGGAAGATACAAAAAATATGATTCTCATTAACGATTGAATAACCATTTGCGTATCACGAATCAATACGGCCAAAGTTGATGTGAATATTGAGATAATAGTCGTTAATATTAAGGCATAAGGTACATAAATTAATAATTGTAATGAATAAATAGAAGGGTGATATCCACCAGAAAAGCAAATGATTAACACAATCAACAATAAGCCGAGATGTCCATAAAATCTACTAAATACAATGTAACTAGGTATGACAGATAATGGAAAATTCATTTTTGCAACTTGATTGTATTTTGATACAATCGCTTTTGTACCCTCTAAAACACCTTGATTTACAAAAAACCACATACTTATACCTACAATAAGCCAATAAATAAAAGGTATCCCATCATGAGTAGCATTATTCCGTAAACCTAGACCAAATACAAACCAATATACTGCAATTTGCAATGCTGGATTAATGATTTCCCAAGCTACACCTAAATAGTTGTTATGGTTAGAAATTCGTAATTGGAAATCTGCTAGTCTTTTAATTAAATACAGGTTCGTCAACTGTTCCTTTAATATAAACCATACTGAATTCATTTGAACATATCACGCTTTCATATTTAGTTTTTATTAATATTAGTGAAAATAATTATACATTATTTTTGGAATGTAAGTAAATGAATTATCATTTGATACATAGAATATTTTGAGTCATATGATAGGGAGAATAAAAATAGATTATTGAATAGTGCGATTAGATCATTGCTTTCCAATATACTGGTATTTCGAGTCTATTAAATTTAAAAAAATTAATGAAATCGCAAAATCATTTTATAATCGTCAGATTCTGTTGTATAACAGAATTGAACGATATATAAGTAAATTAAAGAAGTATATTACAGGAGTAAGTGGAACTATATATAAATAATAAAGTTATCTGAAGTCAATACAATGAGTTTCAGATAACTTTAAATGTATCTATTTACAATAGTAGGTTTTAGAAAATATATAATTCTTAAAAATTTTATTTTTTATCTCTGAAACAGTGATTAGTACACAAAAAATATTTGTTAATTAAAGACAATCGTCTTATTTCCATCATTTACAATAATTTTATGTTGTACGTGATATTCGACTGCTTGTGCTAGCACGGTTGATTCAACGTGACGTCCTATTTTTCTTAAATCTTGAACACTGTAGCGATGATTTATGCGTGTGACATCCTGTTCGATAATTGGGCCTTCATCTAAATCCGACGTAACATAATGACTTGTAGCGCCTACAAGTTTAACACCGCGTTCCCAAGCTTGTTTATAAGGATTTGCACCGATAAATGATGGCAAGAATGAATGATGAATATTTATAATTTGGTTTGGATAATGACTTACAAAATGATCAGTTAAAATTTGCATATATTTTGCTAGTACAATGAGATCGATTTCGTGATGGCTACAAATATTAAGTATCTCTTGCTCTACTTCTTGTTTCTCTTTATTATTTGGCACATAATAAAATGGAATAGACAAAGATTCAGCAAAATGTCTGTTTGTTTCATGGTTACTTACGACACATACAATTTCTGCAGGCAATTCACCTCGTTGTACTCTTAATAGCACTTCGTTAAATGCGTGATCTTCTTTAGAAACAAATAATGCGATTTTCGTTTTATCATTATTATCGAAAAGTTCAAATTTTATATCGTATTGATTTAAAGTCGATTCTAATGCTTCTTTAAGTTCTGTAACTTGTTCAAATTCTAAGCGTAAAAATAATTTACCATTTTCAGATTGGTTGCTTTCATACTCTGTAAAATGATCTAAATGTAAAATATTAGATCCATGATCCGCAATAATCGTTGTAATTAATGACGTTAAACCTACGCTGTCTGTACATCTAGCTAGTAATATATATGTATTTTTCATATTAAGCACCTCAAAATTTTAAAAGTAACTCAGATTATAATGAAAATTCTAAATAATGTAAACAAAAGCTATCATTTAAATTAATTTAGAGAAATTTGTAGTTTATCTATGCGTAAACAAGAAAAATGGTCTATAATAATAAATAGTGTTTTTATCTTAAAAGAGTAATAAGTAATTTGAGTTGATAACACATTTCACAATAATAATACGCTTACAAACAAAGTGATTTTTGTTTTTAAAATATTATAAGATATAAGATTGATTATTTTGATAATTGCGCCAATGATAATTAACAATGAAAATTTCATTTCACTCTTTTATTTTCCTAAAAATTGTATTATGATGTAATTTGTGTTTCAAGAAGCGTGTATTATTGCAATTTCTTGTGTCCGGATAAAATATTCTTTTATGAAAGGTAGATTAAAGTAATGGATAGACAGAGTTTCACAGATTTAATTCAAACAAAATTTAAAATGGTACGTATTGAAGCAGGTTATACGCAAGATACGATGGCCCAAACAATAGGTCTTTCTAAAAAGACATTGGTACAAATAGAAAAAGAGAGAGTATTACCTAACTGGACAACATGTGTGTCAATTTGTGCATTATTTAGAGATTCAGATGTGTTAAATAGTACATTTGGATGTGATCCTCTAGAAATGGTACAAACGATTTCTCGTAATCATT
Source organism: Staphylococcus sp. Y174-1 (assembly GCF_049897865.1). NCBI lineage: Bacteria > Bacillati > Bacillota > Bacilli > Caryophanales > Staphylococcaceae > Staphylococcus > Staphylococcus sp. Y174-1. Next base: position 21,125 of record NZ_JAFCXB010000001.1, read on the forward strand.
GTGCATATCCTAACCATTCTACAACAAGTGATATCTATTGGAACACTGTTGATAGTCGTAATGGCTTCATCTTACAAAGTAACAAAGTGAGTGATATCTATCGTGTGCTAAATCAAGAGACACAGCCGATATTTGGTACTTCAAAATTAAGAGAAGCTGAAACTTATTTTGGTAGAATTTCTAAAGAAGAATTAATGCACGTATAATATTAATTCAATTAGTGATAGAAGAATCATTATTTATATAATTATCAGTCATGGGAAGTGATATTATATATGAATGATTTAGTCACTCTACCTCTACTTGACCTAAACATAGATTTAGGTCTTTTTTTATGTTATAAGTAAAATTTTGGAATGTTTTTCTACGCAATGAATCGTTATATGTTATACAATGTAAAAATGATTATAAGAAAATTTGAAATTTATTTAAGCAAACAAAGGAGTCATACACATGCAGACATTTTTAGTTATCATCTTTATGATGGTTATAGGCGCACTGATTGGTGGGGTAACCAATGTCATTGCTGTTAAAATGTTGTTTCACCCGTTTAAAACATATTATATTTTCAAAAAGAGAGTGCCTTTCACTCCAGGATTAATACCTAAAAGAAGAAAAGAAATTGCGGATAAAATTGGTCAAGTCGTTGAAGAACACTTACTTACAGAAGAAGTTATTCAAGCTAAGTTAAATGCACCAACTTCTAGAGATGCAATTGAAGAGATTATATTTAAGCAAATCGCTAAATTGAAAGAGAATCATACGACAATACAATCATTAGCAGACATTGTAGATATTGATTTTTCTAAAACAGCAAATCAAAAATTAGATGAATTAATTTCAGATAAAATGGATAACTTTTATTTAGATTATCAAAATACGCCAATCCAGCAACTTATTCCTAATGACATTGAAAGTAGTATAGATGATAAAATTGCGCTACTTCCTGAGTTGTTATTTGATAGAGCACGCGTATACTTGAAATCAGAAAAAGGTGGGGCAGATATTGCTTCTATGTTAGATACATTCTTCAACGAAAAAGGAAAAATTGTTGGTATGTTACAAATGTTCATGACAAAAGAAAGCATTGCAGAGCGAATACAGCATGAACTCATTAGATTAACGAGTCATCATAAAGCAAAAGCAATTGCTACGCAGATTATTGAAAATGAATATGCAACAATGAAATCGAAACAGTTGAATGAATTGATAAATGAAACGCAATATCAAGCTTTTAAAACATCAGTGACAGAATTAGCATTAGGATATGTGGACTTAGAACAAACTTCACATAAACCATTGCATACCATTATGCCAAGCTTTATTTCATTCTTAGAAACAAAAGTATCTAAGACGTTAACCGATGTAATTATTGATAATGCGTCAAAACATCTATCTCCAATTATGAAAAAAATAAACTTGAGACAAATGGTAGAAGAACAAATTAATACATTTGATTTAGCTTATATTGAAAAATTAATCATTGATATCGCTAATAAAGAATTGAAATTAATCATGTTTTTGGGATTTTTACTCGGTGGCATAATCGGTTTATTCCAAGGTGTAATTGCAATTTTTGTATAACATATTAAATTATGTTATTGTAATATCGATGTGGTTTTCACACATATACAAAAAAGGAGTGAAGCATAGTGGCAGTAAATTTATACGATCATGCAAATCAATTAGAACAAGCATTAAGAGAAAGTGATGAATATCAAGCTATTCAAAATGCTTATGCAAAAGTTAAAGAAAATCAAGAATCAAAAGATTTATTTGATGAATTCCGTGAAACACAATTAAGTTTCCAACAAAAACAAATGCAAGGTGAAGAAATCGGTGAAGAAGAGCTACAAAAAGCACAAGAACAAGCTCAAAAAATCGAAAATGATTCAAACATTTCTGAATTAATGGCTGCTGAACAAAATATGAGCCAAGTATTCCAAGAAATCAACCAAATCATTGTTAAACCTTTAGATGAAATTTACGCTGACTAATTTTTAGTTGAATATAAATGAATTTTATTTAAATAATATAGTCGTTTAAAGAATAAAACAGTAATCCTATCTTTTATAAATTTGATTTTGTAGTAGTTCAATACCGATGCGACCTATATGGTTAAATAGATCGAGACATATATTTGTCTTGGTCTATTTTTTTGTGAATATATAGATTGATTATATTTTGGCTACTGATTGAAAGGGATTTTTACTAATAAGGTAGATATTAGAGAAACAAAGTGATTGCTCGCTTAGTTTTATCGACTGGTGAATAAACAATATGGTAAAATATAGAGATAAAAGGATTGTTATGCATACAATTTAACAAGTGACAGAAATAACTTAGATGTTAATTAATTGTGGTATATGCATAAGTACAAATAAACCTTTCAATAAAGGAGAACTATACTGTATGGTGAAATTTATTCATTGCGCTGACTTACACTTAGATAGTCCTTTTAAATCTAGAAGTTATCTTAGTCAGTCTATTTTTGATGATATGCAAAAAAGTGCTTACGAAAGTTTTAAAAAAATAGTAGATTTAGCATTAAATGAAGAAATAGATTTTATGATTATTTCTGGTGATTTATTTGATCAACATAACCGCACGCTACGTGCAGAGGTATTCTTAAAGGAACAGTTTGAACGATTAAAGAGAGAACAAATATTTGTTTATTTATGTCACGGGAATCATGATCCATTATCAGCAAGTATTGGCACAGTATGGCCAGATAATGTTTCCGTTTTCTCTGAAAATGTTGAAACTTATCAAACAATCACTAAAAATGGCGAAGAGATTTATTTGCATGGTTTTAGTTATCAAAATGATGCAAGTTATGAAAATAAATTAGATGCATATCCTTCAAGTCAAGGTCAAAAAGGCATACATATTGGTATCTTGCATGGTACATATAGCAAATCAAATACCAATGATCGATATACTGAATTCAGACTAGAAGACTTAAATAATAAGTTATATCACTATTGGGCTTTAGGCCACATTCATGAGCGTCAACAACTGAGTGATATGCCACAAATTCATTATCCTGGTAACATTCAAGGCAGACATTTTAAAGAGCTGGGTGAAAAAGGATGCTTGTTAGTTGAAGGGGACGATTTAAAACTCAACGCGCAATTTGTTCCTACTCAATTTATAAGATTTGAAAAAGCAACTATAGAATCGGATAAAACATCGAAGCAAGGTCTTTTTGATGACATTCAATCTTTTAAATCACAAGTGAGAAAAAATGGAAAAGCCATCTATCAACTGAATGTTGTTGTAAATTCAGATCAATTGATATCTGAACAAGATATTTTGCAAGTACATGAAATGATAAGTGATTTTGAAGAAAATGAGCATGATTTTGTATTTGTAGAACAACTCTCAATTAAAAACAAATATGAAGATCAAAATACATTAGTTAAAGAATTCTCGCCTGAATTAATAGATGATACAACTGTTTATGACGGTGCTATGAATGATTTGTATTTAAATCCCAAAGCGTCTAAATATCTAGAAAATTATAGTGATTTCGATAGAAGAGCATTAATTGAACATGCTGAAGAATTATTGAAGTCAGATATGAGGGGTGAATAATATGAAAATCAAATCATTAGAGATTTATGGATACGGTAGATTTATTGAAAGAAAAATTGAATTTGACGAATCATTTACTCAGATTTATGGTGAAAATGAAACGGGTAAATCTACAATACAAGCATTTATTCATTCAATTCTCTTTGGATTTCCTACAAAAAAAGAGAACGAACCACGTTTAGAACCAAGATTAGGTAATCAATACGGTGGTAAATTAACATTAATTCAAGATGACGGCTCGCTCGTCGAAGTAGAACGTATTAAAGGCAGTGCGACTGGTGATGTGAAAGTTTATTTGGCTAATGGTAGCATTAAAGATGAAAGTTGGTTAAAAAAAGAACTGAATTTTATCTCGAAACGTACGTATCAAGGGATTTTTTCATTCGATGTTTTAGGGTTGCAAGATATTCATAAAAATATGGATGAAACACAATTACAAAATTATCTTTTACATGCTGGTGCTTTAGGCTCTACTGAATTTACGACTATGCGTGAGGTATTAAATACTAAAAAGGAAGAACTTTATAAAAAAAATGGTCGCAATCCAATTATCAATCAACAAATAGAACAACTGAAAGAATTAGAAGGCCAAATTCGTGAAGAAGAAGCAAAATTAACTTCTTATAAGCGATTAGTAGATGATAAAGATAAAGCAGAAAGACGACTTAATAATTTAAAACAAAATTTAGCACAGCTATCTAAAATGCATGAACGTAAACAAAAAGAACTCGCTTTACTTGAACAGACTCAAGAGTGGAAACAATTGGAAACCCAATTGAATATAGAGCCTGTTGTTTTTCCAGAACAAGGTATAGATCGTTATGAATCGGCAAAGTTACAAACTCAAAATTTAAAGCGTGATATCAGTTTAAGAACAGAACGATTAGCACATCTTAAAGCCGAAAATGAAAAAATAACAGTACCAAGGCAAAGTGACATTGATGCATTTAATCATTTACATCAACAAGAAAATGAAATAAAACAAAAAGAATATGAAGTTAAGGCGTTAGATAAAGAAATACAAGATAAAGAACGTGAAAAAGAAGGCTTGAAGTCAAACATTGGATGGCAAACTGTTCATCATGAAGTCGATGGTTCAGAAGCTATGAAGAGTCATGTCAGTAATCAAATAAAAGATAAACAAGAGCAAATGGCTTATATCCAACAACTCGAACGTAATATTGAAGAAAATAAAATTGATAATGATACAAATCACGCAGAAATGAATGCGCTTGAAGCAGATATTGTTCCAGAAGAGAACTTTGAAAAGAAAAAACAATATAATAGACAAGTGTTTGAGCTTCAAGAGAAAAACAATCTTTATCAAAAAATGAAAGAAACATTTGATAAAGAGCAAAGAGAGAATGAGAAGAAACAAAATTTAATGCGAATAAGTTTAATTATATTGGCTATTATTGGCATTGGACTGACAGTCTTCTCATTTGTATCTGCGAATATCATTTTCGGGATTATCTTTGCTATTCTATCAGTCGTATTTATTGTCGGTATATTCTTTGTTAAAACGAAAGAGGTCGGACATAGTGAATCTTTTTCTAAAGAAATTGAAGATTTGCAACAGCAAGTAACACAACTTGAAGATAACTATGATCTTGACTTCGACTTGGATGATCAGTACAGAGTACGAGAACAGCTACAAACAACAATCAAAACAAAAGAAGCAATAGATAAGAAGGCTGAATACTTAACCAATACTTTAACTCAGGCAAAGGAACAATATCAAAATGCGCAACAAAACATTGATAAAGTGAAAGCTGATTTATATTTATCTGATAAAATGTCAGATGAATTAATCGTAGATAGTATTGGAACAATGAATAAAATTAAAACACATGAAAAGCATATCGATGATTTGCAAACACAGGTACAAGCCTTAAAACAACAATTAAATGATTTTTACGAACATGCGCAAGAAGTAACTAAAAACCAATTTACGTATTTTAATGAATTATCGCTATTCCACGATATAAGACAATGGCTTAAAGAAGAAACAAGTAATTTGGAAAAATGGACACGTAATGATGAACAAATCAAATTAATTGAAAGTGAAGTTTCACAACTGAATAGTAGATTAAATGAAAATAGCCGTGTGATTGACCAATTATTCAATTTTGTTAATGTTAACGATGAAGAATCATATTATCAACATCATGTTCAATATCAAAATTATCATCAAAATATGTCGAGATTTAATGACTTATCAAAATATCTGGAAAATCAAAATTATAATTATGATACAAGTTCAAGTTTAAGTGAGAAAACATCTGCACAACTTACTAACGAAGATGAAGTATTAGCACGTCAAGTTGATGATTATAATGATCAGTATTTAGAAATGCAATCTGAAGTAAGTGACTTAAATGCCAAAATCACAGATATGGAAACAGATAAGACTTTAGCTGATTTAAGACATAGATTCCACATATTGAAAAATAAAGTGAATGCTGAAGCGAAAGATTGGGCAAGTTTAAGTTATTTACAAGCATTGGTAGAAGGACATATTAAACAAATTAAAGATAAACGTTTACCACAAGTGATAAATGAAGCAACAGATATCTTTACGCATTTAACAAATGGTCATTATGTTCAAGTTACGTATGCAAATGATAATTTAATGGTTAAACAAGTTAATGGTCAAATGTATGAACCCGTTGAATTAAGCCAATCAACAAAAGAAATCTTATACATTGCATTGCGTTTAAGTTTAATTAAAACATTAAAGCCATATTATCCTTTCCCAATTATCATAGACGATGCGTTTGTTCATTTTGATAAGCAAAGAAAAGAAATCATGATGAATTATTTGAGACAAATGCCTAACAGTTATCAAATCCTATACTTTACATGTGTGAAAGATAATAGTGTGCCTTCAAAACAAATTATTACTTTAGATAAAATTCAGGAAGGCGGTAAATAATGAGAAATGTAGAAAAATTAAATCCAGGTGATTCAGTAGATCATTTTTTCTTAATCCATAAAGCGACACAAGGTGTTACTGCTCAAGGTAAGGACTATATGACACTATACTTACAAGATAAAAGTGGCGATATAGAAGCCAAATTGTGGACTGTGAGTAAAGAAGATATGAAAATATTAGAACCTGAGAAAATCGTACATGTTACTGGTGATGTAATTAATTATCGTGGTCGTAAGCAAATGAAGATAAACAAGATAAAATTAGCTACACCAGATGATAATATGAAAACGCAAGATTTTGTTGATGGGGCGCCACTTACTCCAGATGAAATTCAAGAGGAAATATCGCATTATATGTTGGACATTGAAAATGCAACGTTACAACGTATTACGAGACATTTGATACGTAAGCATCAAGAAGCGTTTTTTACTTTTCCAGCAGCTAGTACACATCATCATAATTTTGCGAGTGGTTTAAGCTATCATGTGTTAACAATGCTACGTGTTGCAAAATCAATTTGTGATATTTATCCATTGTTAAATCGCAGTTTGTTATATAGCGCAATTATTTTGCATGATTTAGGCAAAGTTAGAGAATTAAGTGGTCCAGTAGCTACTTCCTATACTGTCGAAGGTAATTTATTAGGGCATATTTCAATTGCTAGTGATGAAGTCGCAGAAGCGGCAAGAGAGCTGAATCTTGAAGGTGAAGAAGTGTTATTGCTACGCCACATGATTTTAGCGCATCATGGTAAAATGGAATTTGGTTCGCCGAAATTACCTCATATGAAAGAGGCAGAAATATTATTCTTCATTGATAATATAGATGCGAAAATGAATATGTTTGAAAAAGCTTATAAGAAAACTGATAAAGGTCAATTTACAGAACGTATTTTTGGATTAGATGGTAGACAATTTTACAATCCTAAATCGCTAGATTAATAATGAAGGTCTTTTAGGTTGGATATATAATATTAAAAGGTTCGAGACATTTGTGGATGTTCTCGAACCTTTTTCATTTTCGAAAAAAGTGGTATAGAAATCTAATTGAATAGGTTTCTATACCACTTGATTCATTTATGAAATTATTGTCCAGTTGACATGCCAGCACCACTTTGTTGCATAGATTGTTGTTGCTGTTGTTGTTGCTGCTGTTGTTTGATTTTTTCTGGATCTAATATTGAGTCTTCAATCGCTTTTTTAATATCTCTATCTTTATAATCAACTTTATATTCATCTAATAATTCTTTATAAGCGTCAGTTAAAAGCTTAGGATCTTTTTGAATTTTAGTTTGAATTAATTGTGCTTTTAATTTGCCTTTTTCTTTATCAAAGTCATTTTCTTTATCTGCTTTGATAATATGGTAACCGTAATCTGTTTTAACTACGTCAGATACTTTACCTTCTTTAAGTTTGAATAATGCTTTTTCAAATTTGTCTTCCATTTGACCTTTGACGACATAACCTAAGCTACCATCTTTTTTAGCAGAGGCTTTATCCATTGATTCTTTTTTAGCAATTTCTCCAAATTTATCTGGGTGTTTTTCAACTTCTTTTTGGATTTTTTCAGCTTTTGCTTTAGCTTCTTTATCAGATAAGCCTTCTTTATCATCTTTATTTTCTTTAACTTTAATTAGAATGTGAGAGCCTTTTTTGGTATTTTCTTTAATTTCTTTGTCAGACATACTCACTTTATCATTAAGTAGTTCTTTTTGATAAGCTTGTAATTTTTTCTGTTCTTTATAATCGCCTATAGACATTTTTTGTTGTTTTAACATACTTTCAAATTGATCTTTGCCACCATATTGTTTTTGTTCTTTTTCAACTTCTTTATCAATATCTTTTGTATTTACATCGTCTTTATATTTATCAGCAAGCAATTTGTTTAACATGATTGAGAATGATGTATTAGCAATTTGCTCATCACCCATCTTGTTCATAACATCTTCGACTTTAACGTCGCCAGCTTTTGAAGAAATAATTGTATCTTCTTTTGAATCTGTTGCACTGTTACCACATGCGCCTAATAACAATGCACTAGCTGTAACAGGAAGTAAAACTTTTTTAAATGTTTTCATAGTTGGAAACTCCTTTTGTAAGAATAACAACGTAAATATAACATATTATTGATTATTCACCAATTAGAAACATAATTTCTACGACTATAGTATTAGTGTTTTGTGACTTTTGATATAACTTAATCAAAAAAGAGGTGACATCGTAACCTATTGTTAGATTACTTATGTTCACCTCTGTAATATTTATCTATGCATACAAGTAAATCATTATGAAACAAGACTATACTTTTTTCTCATAATGCGTATTAACTTTATTTAATATATTAATACCTGTTTGATGTTCTTCTATATAATCACCTTCATTTGAAAATAAAATGATTTTTAAATATAGAAAATCCATAACTGAATAACCCATATTTAAAGCAATTAAAAACATCAGATAATGACCGTATTGTGGAAACAGTGTACTGAAATAAGCACAAATTACAGTGATGATTATAACTGGTGTTATTAAATCAAAACAAAAATAATACTTATTTACTGGTGTGTTCACATACGTATTATAAAATGGTATTTTTTTATGCCGTAACAATTTATATTTTTTAAACGATTTATAATATGGAATAAAAAATATGAGGTGAATGGCTTTGTGGATAGGGTACAAAATAACCACGAGTAGTAAAAAGATTAAAAAATATTGATCAGTTAGTTTTGTGTTAGAAAAAAAATAGAGTATTTCATAAGCAAGGAGAAATGTAATAATGGTTGTAACTAAACTTAGAAATGCAATCCTTGGTAATCCAAATCGAGCATTGATATCGATTTGTCTTGTACAGAGATACATTGTTTATTCACTCCTCTTAAACTAAAGTCATATGATATATACTTATGTATTATCTATCTTAATATGTGAAACGTCAAGATATATTCCATCATTTGAGTAGGTAAGTTTATAGCATGCATAAAAGTATTTTCAATTAAAAAACTGTTATCTAGCATTAGTTTAAATGTTAGATAACAGTTCAATAATTGATACTTTAATTAGTGGTTATTTTTCATCTTTATCAAATGCTTTTGAAATTTCTTCACCACGGTTTTGAAGGTTTTCAATATGTGATTGCAAATTCTCAATATTTGGATTGATATCAGATTTGAAATCACCAATCATCGTTTTTACTTCGTCACCGATAGAACTACCGAATTCAGTACTTTCAGTTTTGATTTGTGAAATATAGTTGGCTATGTCATTCACACTTTGCTTAATTGTGTTTATTTCTCTATCTACTTCTGATTCAGCACCAGTTGGTTTTTTAGCACGTGCAGTATTTAGGCTAGAATCTTTTTTATCACGATTCATTAAAGCTACACCGAGGCCAGTTGCAACGCCAGCGCCTAGGCCTAATAATATTTGAGCTGTTTTCATAAAAATTCTCCTCATTTCTAGTAGTATCTCATCCGTTAATATTTTTTATATACCCCATATGTAATAAGGTAAGCATGATTAATCGAATTGAGCGGCTATTTCTTGTGCAATTTCAGCCTTTTGTTCATCGTCGATACTTTCTTCGTGTGTTTCCCATTTATAGCCAAAACCATCGACATCATTTTCATATCTTGGTAGTAAATGGAAATGAAGATGAAAGACAGATTGATCGGCAAATTCACCATTATTCTGTATAATATTGAGTCCATCTGGGTTAAAAGCTGTTTTAATAGCGTTAGCAACTTTTGGCAGTGCGACACCAATATGTTTCATTGTTTCACTGTCAGTTTCAAAAATATTAGCAGATGCTTTTTTAGGGATTAAAAGTGTATGACCCTTGGTAACTTGTGATATATCTAAAAATGCATAGACATATTCATCTTCATATACTTTATGACTTGGTATTTCACCATCTATAATTTTACTAAAGATTGTTTCTGACATAAAATCTTCACTCCTTGTAAGATTGTTATTGCCTATTATAGCATTACTGTATTATTTACGTCAGTTTTTGCAGTAAATTTATGACTAATTAAAGATTTTTGATACAATATATTTTGTGGAGGTGCTATATGACAGTAAAAGTAGAACATTTAACAGGTGGTTATGGAAAACGACCTGTAATTAAAAATATAAATTTTGAATTAACACAAGGTGAAATTGTGGGACTTATAGGATTAAATGGGGCAGGTAAGAGTACAACGATTAAGCATATGCTTGGATTGTTAACACCTATGGAAGGTAACTTGTCTATTTCTGATATAAATATAAAGCAAGATGTTGAAACATATAGAAGAAAGTTATCGTATATACCAGAATCACCAGTTATTTATGAAGAACTAACTTTACAAGAACATATTTATATGACAGCAATGGCATATAATATTAGCAGAGAAGTTGCTATGGAACGTGCGCGTCCATTATTAAAAACGTTTCGTTTAGAAGATGAATTAAATATTTTTCCAAGTCACTTTTCTAAAGGTATGAAACAAAAAGTGATGATTATATGCGCATTTATAGTTAATCCTGAACTATATATTATCGATGAACCATTTCTTGGTTTAGATCCGTTAGGTATTCAATCTATGTTAGATTTGATGGTGGAAAAAAAGCAAGAAGGTCGTACAGTGCTGATGAGTACACATATACTAGCAACTGCAGAGCGTTATTGTGATAGATTTTTAATCATGGATGAAGGAGAAATAGTTGCTTTTGGAAACTTGGAAGAGTTGCGTGCTCAAACAGGGCTAAAAGGTAAGACATTAGATGAAATCTATATCCATGTCACGCAAGGTGGCCAAAATTCATGAAACGAGATGCAGAACAATTATTTAAAACTAGAAAACGTGAAATAAGTAAAGAAAAACAATATTATAATAAATTTATTTTTAATGGTCATTTTTCTTTGTTTTTAGTTATTATGTTAGGTGCATTTATATTAGGCTACGGTGATTGGCTTAAATCAATACCGAAACATATTAATTATTCACTTATTGTTAGTATATTCGTTTCAATAACGTCAATGTTTCCATTACGTACGTTGCTTAAAGATGCAGATAAATTATTTTTATTGCCATTCGAAAGCAATATGAATCACTATATTAAGCAAAGTTTGATTTATAGCTATGTTTCACGTATTGGCTTACAAGTTGTTATTATGATTGTATTATTTCCATTGTTTTATGTGATTAATGACCAGACATTTGGCTTTTATATATTATTTGCATTATTAATGTTAATCATGCCATTTGTAGGCTTATTATTAAAATGGCAATGGTACACGTATAAATTGGAAAGTTGGTCATTGCATACATTACTTTTTATTGTACTTGCATCAGGCTATTATGTGACATTAGATGCCAAATCATTTGCAAGTATCACTTCGATATTAATTATTATAGGCTTAACACTACTACTTCAATATCAAAATAAGCATCAATTGTTTCCTTGGGAAAGAATGATTAAGTCAGAGCAACAACATCATATGAATTACTATAAATTTGTAAATATGTTTACAGATGTCAAACACCTTAAAGAAACAGCGGTTCGACGAAGTTATTTGGATCCTATTTTACGAACTCCTAAGTTTAAGAAATTCAATGAGAATTATATGTATTTATATTTATTCGTTAGGAGCTTCGCAAGAGGGAAAGATGTTTTTAATATAATATTAAGGTTAGTTATTATTGCGCTCATTCTTATGTTTTGGTTGCATCAACCCGTAATCACTTTGATCATAGGAAGTTTGTTTATGTATATTATCTTGCTTCAAATGGCACAATTTTATACACAACAGGCATATGGTTTATGGCCACAAGTTTGGCCAACACCAGAATCAAAAGTGATTAAAGGTTATGAACAATTTTTATATAGATTAATGTTTATGATAGGCATTTTATTTATTATCGTATATGCGATATCTTTCCCATTATACAGTTATTTTGGCTTATTATTCTTAATAGTGGGTTGGTTAACAATTAGAAATGTAATTAAAAAATTAAAATATCAAGAAACGTTATTGCGAGATTAAAAAAACACTGTTTATGTCATTTGCTTTGACATAAACAGTGTTTTTAAGTTCATTACATTAAATCAATTATCATCGATAGGGAATAAATATCTTTCGAAATAACTAGAATGTTGGCCACTAGAACCAAAGAATTGACTTAATGCTAATTTATCAAAATTATCTTTGAAAATAGATGATGCTTTAAAGTCTTCATAAGCCGTTCTACTTTCAAAGCCAAAGTAAATCTTATAAGTTAAACCTTGATCAGGTTTTAGGAAACGATAGCTTCGATAACCCGCAAATTGTTTAAAGTCAGCAGTAATATTTTCTAATCTTTTTTCTAGTTGATAAGCATGATCTTCTGATGTAGGTACAAATATGACCGAATAAAAATAATTTTCATTTAAATCTCCCTCAGCTTTAAGTACATCATAGACTAAAGGTTGTTTTAATACAGAAGTTTGGTCAGTTTCTTCAAGAATGACTGAAGAATCAGACGCTGAAAATTGTAATAAGTTATGGTCAGGATTATTTAGCCTAATCTGGTTTAAGTAACCAAACGTTCCATAAGATGCATAAATTTTCATAAGATTGTCCCCCTTGCTTGGTATATGAAAGTATAAATAACTATTTCACTTTACTATAAAAATATCTACTTTTTCAAATAAATATAAAATAGGCTTTGATAACATTATAATTGATTTTTATTATAAAACAATAGTCAAATAATTAAGCTGTTAAAATGAGACTGTTTGTCTTTTTTATGACATTTTAGAACAATAAAATACGCGTAATTAAGCAATATGGTATTATAGACAAGAATGATTATAATCTAGGAGGATTAAAAGGTGCATAATAAAAACAATACGATCCTAAATATGATAAAAGGCGAGTCGGTTTCGCACACACCAGTTTGGTTTATGCGTCAAGCTGGCAGGTCTCAGCCAGAATATAGAAGATTAAAAGAAAAGTATTCATTATTTGAAATTACACACCAACCAGAACTGTGTGCGTATGTAACACATCTGCCTGTAGATAACTATAATACAGATGCAGCGGTACTTTATAAAGATATCATGACACCTCTACAGCCAATAGGTGTGGATGTAGAAATTAAATCTGGCATAGGTCCAGTGATTCATAATCCAATTAAAACGATACAGGATGTTGAAAAATTAGGACACATTGATCCAAAGAGAGATGTACCTTATGTGTTAGATACGATTAAATTATTAACTGAAGAAAAGTTGAATGTGCCATTGATTGGATTTACTGGTGCGCCATTTACACTTGCAAGTTATATGATTGAAGGTGGTCCTTCTAAGAACTATAACTTTACAAAAGCAATGATGTATAGTGATGAAGCGACATGGTTTGCATTAATGGATCACTTAGTTGAAATGTCTATAACTTATACTTCTGCACAAATAGAGGCAGGTGCACAAATTATCCAAGTATTCGATTCTTGGGTGGGTGCATTGAACGTTCAAGATTATCGCTATTATATTAAACCTGCGATGAATAAATTGATAAGCGGTATTAAGGAGAAGTATAATGTACCTGTTATTCTATTTGGAGTTGGTGCTAGCCATTTAGCAGATGAATGGAACACATTACCTATAGATGTATTGGGATTGGATTGGAGACTATCAATTAAAGAAGCTAGTTCAAGGAACATTGATAAGACATTGCAAGGGAATTTAGATCCATCTCTATTATTGGCACCATGGGATGTAATAGAAGAAAGGCTGAAAGCAATATTAGACCAAGGGATAGCGCATGGCAAACATATTTTCAATTTAGGTCATGGCGTATTTCCAGAGGTGAAGCCCGAAACATTAAAACGTGTGACTACATTTGTACATGACTACACACAGAGATAGTACGACATAAATTTTGACTATCACGAATTACAAATAATTATGTCATATGCATCTAAAAATTATAATACAAAAGGATGATCTTAAAATGACAAAAACAATAGGCCTATTGGTTATGGCTTATGGAACACCATATAAAGAAAGCGATATAGAAGCTTATTATACAGATATTAGACATGGGAAAAAACCTACTGAAGCGGAACTACAAGATTTAAAAGATAGATATCAATTTATTGGTGGTTTATCTCCGTTAGCAGGAACGACAAATAGACAAGCAGAGTCACTTCGTGATGCGCTCAATCAAGCCTATGACGACGTTGAATTTAAACTATATATCGGTTTAAAACACATTCACCCATTTATTGAAGACGCTGTACAATCAATGCATGAAGACGGTATAGATGAAGCTGTTACAGTTGTATTAGCACCACATTATTCTAGCTTTTCAGTTGGCTCTTACAATACACGTGCACAAAAAGAAGCAGATAAATACGGCATCACGTTTAAACATGTTGAACATTACTATCAACAACCTAAATTCATTCAATATTGGACAGAGAAAATCAATGAAACATTAGCAGATATTCCACAAGATGAACATGACAAAACAGTTCTTGTTGTTTCAGCTCATAGTTTGCCAAAAGGCTTAATTGAGAAAAATAACGATCCTTATCCTAATGAGTTACATGAAACTGCTCAGTTATTAGAACAACATTCAAATATTATACATGTAGCTGAAGGATGGCAATCTGAAGGGAATACGGGTACACCTTGGTTAGGACCTGATGTTCAAGATTTAACTCGAGCGTTATACAATGAACATAAATATGAACACTTTATCTATACCCCAGTGGGTTTTGTTTGTGAACATTTAGAAGTACTCTATGATAACGATTATGAATGTAAAGTGATTTGTGATGAATTAGGTGTACATTATCATCGTCCAAAAATGCCAGATACTGATCCGCTATTTATTGGCGCAATTGTTGAAGAGATAAAAAATGTTTATTAAAGGAAGCGTGACTTATTTTGACTAAAAGTATTGCTATTATCGGAGCTGGTATCACAGGTTTATCTAGTGCATATTTTATAAAAAAACAACGACCAGATATAGATGTGACGATATATGAAGCGACTAATCGAACTGGCGGTAAGATTCAAACCTATCGAAAAGATGGTTATACGATTGAATTAGGTCCAGAATCTTATCTAGGACGCAAACAGATTATGACAGACATTGCTAAAGATATTGGATTAGCAGATGAACTTATCACTAATCAAACAGGACAATCTTATATTTATGCTAAAAATAAACTGTTTCCTATTCCAGGGGGATCTATCTTAGGTGTGCCAACTAACCTTAAACCTTTTATTAAAACAAAATTGATTTCGCCTAAAGGTAAATTACGTGCTGGTTTAGATTTATTAAAAAAGCCTATTCAAATAGAACGCGATATTTCTGTTGGGTCATTCTTTCGTGAACGTCTAGGAGATGAAGTCTTAGAAAATTTAATTGAACCTTTAATGGGTGGTATTTATGGTACAAACATTGATGAATTAAGTTTAATGTCTACTTTTCCGGAGTTTAAAGAAAGAGAAGAACAGTTTGGTAGTTTAATTAAAGGTATGCGATACGAAAAAATGCAACGTCAAAAACAACGACAATTATATCCAGGAGCACCAAAAGGCCAATTTAAACAATTTAGGCATGGGCTGACTTCTTTTATTGAAAAATTAACTGATTATGTCGTAAACCAAGGTGTAAAAATCAGATTTAATACACCTATAGATGATATCGTCATCTCACAAACGAATTATGAGCTTGTTGTAGATGATGAAAAAAATATCTACGACAGTGTGCTTGTTACCACACCACATCAAACCTTTATGAAATGGTTTGGTAATGATCCAGCCCTTGATTATTTCAAAACAATGCCATCTACAACCGTTGCAACGGTTGTACTAGCATTTGATGAACAGCATATTGAAAATACCTATGACGGTACGGGTTTCGTGATTGCAAGAACGAGCCAAACCGATATCACAGCATGTACATGGACAAGTAAAAAATGGCCTTTTACTACACCAGAAGGTAAGGTGCTGATACGTGCTTATGTTGGTAAACCAGGTGATACGGTTGTGAAAGATCATTCAGATGAAGAACTTGTAGATATTGTTAAACGAGATTTAACACAAATGATGACTTTTAAAGGCGCACCAGATTTCAGTATTGTGAATCGTTTACCTAATAGTATGCCGCAATATCGTGTGGATCATATGGATAACATATCTGCGATTCAAGCGCATATTAAACATAATTATCCTAGGTTAAGAATAGCCGGTGCTTCATTTGAAGCGGTTGGCCTGCCAGACTGTATTTTACAAGGTAAAAATGCAGTATCAGAATTATTAAATGAATTATAGAGTATATGCGAGTAAAGATACGGAGCGAGGATTTGAAATCAAATACAATTTTGGTTTCTGCCTCGTTTTTTAATTGATATTATTTATGTAGCATTAAAAACGATGACATGCTATATAAATGATAAAATGATATATATATATTAGAAAGTTATTTTTAATGGGGGATTTATATGACGGATATAATTATAGTACATTCAAAACAAGGTGATGCATCAAATCATTGGTATGAATGGTTAGCCAGTAACCTCACGCTAGAAGGTTATAATGTAACTTTATTTAACTTGCCGGTTGATGAAAATGATCATATTGATACTTGGATGAGTAACATGAAAAATCAAATTTGTGTTACTAAGTATGAAACGTTTTTTGTAACGCATGGTTTTGGAACACTCGCAGCTTTAAAGTTTATAGAGAAATCACAAATTAATACTATACAAGGATTATTTAGTATTTCTGGATTCATGGAGGATGTCATACCATTTGTCGAAACCAATCAAATTGAAGACTTTCATATAGATTACGAAAACGTTAAACAAAAAGTAGAGGCATTTTATGGTCTATGTGCCAAAAATGATTCCTATGTGTCTTACAAAGAAACAAAAAGATTAATGGATACGCTTGGAGGGACATGTAAAGTAACTGAATTTGGCGGTCATTTTATGGAAGATGATGGTTTCACGACATTTACACAGCTACAAAGTAAAATGCAAGGCATTATGAGTGAGTAATCGAAATTATTATTGTTATAGATTTATAGTCGAGAAATGGGAGGATAAATTAATTAGTAAAAAGCTTTGTTTGATGTATCAATCATAAAGGGCGATAGGTTTTTGTATAAATAAGAAACAAAATATAAAATATTATAGTTATATTCCATTTTTACACAAAATAATTTCTGGAATCCATTGACTATCATGTGAAAAATTTATATACTGAGTAAGTCCTAATTGATACGAGATGTGCAAACATCAATTATCGCATTTGAATTTTAATTTCGAATTAAGTTAATGTTAATTAATTTTAAAAAACGTTGACATTAAGTAAATGTTTATGATATATTAATTGGGTAGGCGTCATAAATATTATTAACGCGGGATGGAGCAGTTCGGTAGCTCGTCGGGCTCATAACCCGAAGGTCGGTGGTTCAAATCCGCCTCCCGCAACTTTTTAAATAGGTCCCGTAGTGTAGCGGTTAACACGCCTGCCTGTCACGCAGGAGATCGTGGGTTCGAATCCCATCGGGACCGCCATTTTTATTATGGTTCAGTAGCTCAGTTGGTAGAGCAATGGATTGAAGCTCCATGTGTCGGCAGTTCGACTCTGTCCTGAACCATTCTTTTAAAGTTTATACTTTGGCGGTTGTGGCGAAGTGGTTAACGCATCGGATTGTGGTTCCGACACTCGTGGGTTCGATTCCCATCATCCGCCCCATAATCGTTAAAGTGCGGGTGTAGTTTAATGGCAAAACCTCAGCCTTCCAAGCTGATGTTGTGGGTTCGATTCCCATCACCCGCTCCATTTTAATTATTCCACAGTAGCTCAGTGGTAGAGCTATCGGCTGTTAACCGATCGGTCGTAGGTTCGAGTCCTACCTGTGGAGCCATGGCCCCGTGGTCAAGCGGTTAAGACACCGCCCTTTCACGGCGGTAACACGGGTTCGAGTCCCGTCGGGGTCATACAAACAGAAGTGAATTATCGCTTCTGTTTTTTTATATGGAGAGTTGTCCGAGTTGGCCGAAGGAGCACGCCTGGAAAGTGTGTAGGCGCCACAAGCGTCTCGAGGGTTCGAATCCCTCACTCTCCGCTAATAATAGATGCCTCGTTATTCTACATTTATTAAAGTGTTGAATAACGAGGTTTTTTATTAGTTTAAATAATGAGTTGAACGAAAATAAAATTAGGGTCTGATTTACAAATCTTGTATATTTATAGCAGATATCCAAAATAAGTTTGTCAACGCTTTAATAGTGGTAAAATATCAACGATTGCAAGTATTATTTTTTATTTTTAATTAATTTAAAGATAAATCACTTCGTTTAAAAAGATATGTAGGTTCATTCATGGATAATCGAATAGACTATTATGAAATCGCAAAAGAAGAACTTGGTTTAATTATGGATTTAGAGAAACAATTGAAAAAACATCGATAGATAGAAAACTACGTGAATTGATTAAAATACGCGTCTCACAAATCAATGGTTGTGCATTTTGTATTGGCATGCATACTGCAGATGCTAGAAAAATGAAGGTTTCAGAAGAAGAAATATATTTATTAAATGCTTGGGATGATACGAATGTTTTTTCTGAAAAAGCAAAGTTAGCATTTAAATTAGCAGAAGCAATTACACATATCTCTAAAAATGGTGTGCCAGATAAACTGTATGATGAGGTACGTACATTATTCTCTGAAGAAGAATATACAGATTTAGTATTAATTATTAATCAAATTAATATGTGGAATAGACTATCCATTTCTATGGGTAATCAACACCTTATATAGTAAGTCTTAGAATTAAAGGCATCCAGGCAATTTATGGATGCTTTTTTATTTTGTGGTCATCGGGGTAATGTTAACGTGTTTACCTTTAATTATAACATTTGAGTTTAATAGATTATTTGTTGTTGATGTGCAGACACTGTTAAATAAGACTAAACACGTTATAATGAGTATGAGATGGAGGAATGATGAAGTGGATTTTTGGTTAAAACAACAGGCGCAACAAAAGGGTGAACATATATTTATTGATGATGGTGAAACGCAAGTCACGTTTGCGACAATGTACGACAGAGCTTCAAAACTTGCTTGTACTTTACATCAGTTAAATAAAAAGAGAATAGGCTTTTATATTGATAATACTATTGAATCTGTTTTGCTTATTAATGCTGCTTGGCTGGCAGGGATTGAAGCAGCTATGATAAATACTCGGTTAACTCGAAATGAGATGATAGCACAGATGGATTCAATAAATGTTGATACAGTAATTTCCATGCATGATCTTGAATTAGAACATATTCAAGTTGTGCCTTTTAATGAGCTTATTTCAGTTAATAATGATAAGTATTTTGAAGAGATATTTTCATTAACGCGTATAGCATCTATTATGTTTACATCCGGTACTACAGGGCCACAAAAAGCAGTGCCGCAAACATTCAATAATCATTTGGCGAGTGCTCTTGGATGTCGAGAAAGCTTGGGCTTTAATGAGAAAACAAAATGGTTATCTGTGTTACCGATATATCATATTTCAGGATTAAGTGTCGTATTACGTTCATTAATTGAAGGCTTCACATTACGGTTAGAATCAAAATTTAATACGGAGCAAATGTTAAATATCATAAAAAATGAAGCGCCAACGCATGTATCGCTAGTGCCACAAACATTAAAATGGTTAATGGATGCTGGATTACACCGTCCATTCTATATTGAGAAAATACTGTTAGGTGGGGCTAAGCTTTCTCGTAACTTAATTCAACAAGCTTTAAGCTATGATTTACCAATATATAATTCGTTTGGCATGACAGAGACATGCTCGCAATTTTTAACGGCGACACCTGAAATGCTTGAACATCGATTTGATACTGTTGGCAAACCGAGTAATGATGTTGAAGTTAAAATTAAATCACCTAATATAGATGGACATGGAGAACTATTGATTAAAGGTAAAAATGTAATGGATGGTTATCTTTTTCCTAAAGTAAAAATGGATACATTCGAAGACGGTTATTTTAAAACTGGTGATATAGCGGAAATAGATGAGGAAGGCTACGTCATGATATACGATCGTAGAAAAGATTTAATTATTAGCGGTGGTGAAAACATATACCCATTTGAAATAGAATCTGTAGCCAAACAATTCCCTAATATCGAAGATGCTATGTGTATCGGTGTTGAGGACGATACTTGGGGTTCAGTACCTTATCTGTATTATGTTGCAAATAAAGATATCGCAGAAGAACAATTAACTGTGTTTTTTAAAGAAAAACTTGCAAAATATAAAGTACCTAAACAATTTCAACGAGTATCTCGTTTACCTTACACGTCAACTGGTAAACTTCAAAGAACGCGTTTATAATCTTAACTAAGGAGTACATATGAAAATAGTTAACATGCATTTGTATGATTATAATGCAAAATTTAAAACACCTGTCATTACCCCTAAAGTAAAAATGAATACGCGCAAAGCGCTTTTCGTTGAATTAATAACAGATAAAGGTAAATCATATTTTGGTGAAAGCAATGCGTTTGAAACGAATTGGTATGCAAATGAAACAATAGAGGATGTAAAACATTTTTCAAAACTATGGTTTCAACAGGTTCAGGGTAAAACGTTTCATTCTTTTTTAGAAATTCAAGATGCATTAACGCAATTATCTAATTATCCTGCAACACGTAGCATGTTGGTGATGGCTTGTTATCAAATGTTTCATGTTTTAGAATCATTGAATGTGCCTTATGGCGCGACAGTTAATGGCATGACTTCAAGAAATTTTCAACAACTTGTTCAAACGCAACCGCAACGCGTAAAGCTTAAATGGAATGCTGATATCTTAGATGATGTGGAAAAGGTGTCACAATTAGCTTTTCGACCTGATATAGCCATCGATGCGAATGAATCATTAAGCAAAGTAGATTATGATAAATTAAAAACACTAAGTGAAGCGCAAATATTATATATTGAGGAACCTTTTAAGTCACTACAACATTTAACACATTTTGAAAAAAATGAACTACCACCCGTTGCGATTGACGAGAAAGCGACATCTAAATCACTTATTTCACAAGCTATTAATGATTTTGGCATTGATGTCGTTGTGTTAAAACCATTTAGATTGGGTGGCATAGATAAAGTGATGGATTTGATAAAAATGCTCAATACTCTAGATGTGAAAATCGTGATAGGTGGTATGTATGAATATGGCCTAAGTAGGTATTTTACAGCGATGTTAGCACAATATGCTGATTATCCTAGTGATATTACACCAGAAGGTTATTACTACGAGGTAGATATGATTAATCAGGCAGGTATATTAAAAGGAGGCTCAATTTATTTTGAGCCTCCAGTGGTAAATCATAAGATATTGAATTTTATTTGTTAATGTTTTTATCTTTTTTATGCTTTGTTTTCTTTAGCGGTACGGGATCAAAGCCACCTTTATGAAGCGGGTGACATTTTGAAATTCTTTTAATACCTAACCATGTGCCTTTGAAGGGACCATACACTACTATGGCTTCTCTAGTATATTCAGAACAGGTTGGATAAAAACGACAAGTTGCAGGGGTTAATGGTGATATAAAGCGTTGATATATATGGATAAGTCCTAGAAATATAGTTTTCATAATTTTGCCTCCAACAAAAATCTTAGCATAGCTAGTTTAACATAATAAGGGGAAGAGTGATGTATGTGAAGTTTAAAGACAAAGAAAATGACGATGTGTACCTAACATTTAAAAAGAAAGCAGATTATGCCAACGGTAATCATGTACTTATAATCCCTAAATATAAGGGTAGCTTGTTATTCACAAAACATAAAATACGTGGTATTGAATTTCCGGGTGGTAAAAGAGAAAAAGGTGAGGCGAGTGAAACTGCTGCAGCACGAGAAGTCTTTGAAGAAACTGGCGCAACGATTAAATACTGTGAATACATAGCGCAATATAAGGTTGATCGTCAAATTGGAATGTCCTTTACTAAAGATGTCTTTATGGTGGAGATAGAAGCTATCACTGAGCAACCAGATTATTTTGAAACGGATGGACCACTATTGTATAAATCATTATCTGAGATTCCAGAAGATAAAAAAAGTTACTTATTGAAAGATCCAGCAATATTACAATGTTTAGAGAGAGTGATTGAACTTGGATTTTATTCATAAAAAGAGAATGCCGGTTGAATCAAATAGCCATATATTTGATGAAGTAATCTATAGAGTAGATCATTTAAATGTTAAGGGGCTGCTGATGACACCTCATGCAAAAGTGCAGAGAATTGTTTTATATTTACGAGGTGGTAAAGGGCAAGTAGGTAAGGTGAGAACGGGAAGATTGATGCAATTTGCGGATGAACATACATTGGTCTTTGGACCTTATTATAGAGGTAATAATGGTAGCGAAGGCAAAGATGAGTTTTATGGTTCGGATCTGCATGACGTTACAGTTGCGATACGTTTGTTAAATCAAAAGTACCCTGGTATTCCCATTCACATGATTGGTTTTTCTAGAGGTGGACTTCAAGGTTTATTAACATTTCAAGATTTACCGGTGACGAGTTATATTATTTGGGGCGGTGTCTCAGACATAAATCTGATGTATGAAGAACGCGTTGATTTAAGGGGAATGCTTAAACGTATGATTGGAGATCCTAAAAAGAATATAGAAGCTTATAAACAACGTGATGCTATCGCTCAAATTAAAAACACAAGCCCGCCCATATTTATAGTTCATGGGGGTAAGGATAAACAAGTAGGTATTCATAATGCTTACTATTTAGTGGAACAACTTGAAAAGATTGGTGCGACATTTCGTACTTATTACCAAATGTCGGAGGGACACGTACCAAGACCATTTGCGCTCAAAGATACGCTACTGGCAATTAAACAGTGGATGGATGATGTTGAACAGAACAAGCTTAAAAACCAATATGATAGATAAGATGTTATAGATATAAAGTATTTACAAATAAAAAGTAGCCATGTAGTTTTCTATTGTAATAGAAGACTACATGGCTACTTTTCTAATATTTTAAATTATTCAAATCCGCCATTGACGGCTAATTCGTCAACATCTTCTCCAAATTTTTCAAAATTAGATTTAAAACGATTAATTAAATCTTGAGCTTGTGTTCTGTATGCTTCTGGCTTACTCCAAGCATTGATAGGATTGAGCAATGTTTGAGGTACATCTTCTACTTCAACAGGAATATCTAATCCGAACATATCATCTTTCACATATTCTGCATCTCTCAATTTACCTGTAATGGCTTGATTAACCATTTGTCTTGTATAATTTAGGCTAATACGACGTCCAACGCCATACTTTCCGCCAGTCCAACCCGTGTTAACTAAGTAAACATCAACGCCATGTTTATCTATTAAGTTACCTAATAAATCAGCATAAACTTTAGCGTTTAATGGTAAGAATGGGGAACCAAAACAAGTAGAGAATGATGGTTCAGGCTCAGTAACGCCTCGTTCTGTTCCAGCTAATTTAGCAGTGAAACCACTTAAAAAATGATACATCGCTTGGTCTTTGGTTAATTTTGAAATAGGTGGTAATACACCAAATGCATCTGCAGTTAAGAAAATAATTGTATTAGGATGCGCTGCTTTAGATGGTGTCACAATATTATCAATGTGGTGAATAGGGTATGCAGCTCTAGTATTTTCCGTGTATTGATTGTCGTCAAAATCAACATCGCCTTCTTCATCAACAACAACGTTTTCTAGAATTGTTCCGTATTTAATAGCATCATAAATTTGTGGTTCTTTTTTCTGTGATAGATTAATTGCTTTTGCGTAACAGCCACCTTCGATGTTGAAGATACCGTTATTATTCCATCCATGCTCATCATCACCGATGAGTTTACGTGTAGGGTCAGCAGAAAGTGTTGTCTTTCCAGTACCTGATAAACCAAAGAATAGAGCTACGTCGCCTTTTTCGCCAACATTTGCTGAACAATGCATACTCATAATGTCATCTTTAGGTAGTAAGTAGTTCATTACGGAGAAGATTCCTTTTTTCATTTCACCAGCATATTCAGTTCCACCTATTAGGATTACTTTATGTTTAAATGATGTGATAATGAAGGTTTCTGAATTTGTACCATCTATGGATGGGTCTGCTTTGAAGTGAGGTGCAGAAATAATAGTGAAGTTTGGTTTGACTTCTTGAGCTTCTTCATTTGTACTTGGACGGATGAACATGTTTTGAGCGAACAAATTATGCCAAGCCAATTCATTAACAACAGTGAGTTTTAACTGTGAATCTTCATCGCTACCTGCATAACCGTTAAAAACATAAAGCTCATCTTTCTTATCAAGATAGTTTAATACTTTATCATATAAATTTAGAAATTTTTCTTCTTCGATAGGTTGGTTTATGTTGCCCCAATCGATGTCATCTCTATAAGATGGCTCAGTGACAATAAACTTATCTTTTGGTGAACGACCAGTATATTTACCAGTTTTTGCATTGATGGCGCCTAATTCCGTTAGTTCGCCTTCATTATTTTCTAAAATTTTATTATACAACTGAGTTGTAGATAATTGAAATAATGAAGATTGCTTGTCTAAAATGCTTTCAATTTTGCTTGTATAAGTGTATGTATCTACCGCCATACTTGATCCCTCCACGCTATTTAGTTGATGTAAGCCTTTACAATTACAGAGTATAACATATATAGATTAATAGTCCACACCAATTTCAAAGGAATTTTAAATAAATATTAATAAATGTAAAATTGACATTATATGTTAGATTAGGTACTATATAGATTAACGGATTCTCTTATCCTGAGTGGCGGAGGGACATGGACCCAATGAAGCCCAGCAACCTCTTCTTAATTGAAGAAAGGTGCCAAACCGTTTGCAGACAAATAGCGTCTGAACGATAAGAGCGAATGGACGTATAAAGGGCCTTCTCTCTATTTACTATAGTGTAGAAGGCCTTTTTTAATGAGCTCAACAGAGAGAGAATTTTCGTAATTTAAAACTAAAGGAGCAAATTATGACATATAATAAAAGATTGTTTACTTCAGAATCTGTAACAGAAGGGCATCCGGACAAGATTGCTGACCAAGTATCGGATGCGATTTTAGATGAAATTTTAAAAGATGACCCAAATGCACGTGTGGCTTGTGAAACGACTGTAACCACAGGTATGGCTTTAATTTCAGGAGAAATTTCAACAACAACTTATGTTGATATACCAAAAGTAGTTAGAGAAACAATTAAAGAAATAGGTTACACACGTGCGAAATTCGGTTATGACAGCCAAACGATGGCTGTATTAACAGCAATTGACGAACAATCTTCTGACATCGCACAAGGTGTAGATACAGCTTTAGAATATCGCGACGAAGCTTCTGAAGCGGAAATTGAAGCTACGGGTGCAGGAGATCAAGGCTTGATGTTTGGTTATGCAACTAATGAAACAGATACGTATATGCCGTTACCCATTTTCTTATCACATCAGTTAGCTAAACGCTTATCTGACGTACGTAAAGATGAAATTTTAAAATACTTGCGTCCTGATGGAAAGGTTCAAGTGACAGTTGAATATGATGAACAAGATAAACCAGTTCGAATAGATACTATTGTTTTATCTACGCAACATGCTGAAGATATTGAATTGGATCAAATTAAAGATGATATTAAAACACACGTTATTTATCCAACAGTGCCAGAGTCATTATTAGATGAACAGACGAAATTTTATATTAACCCAACTGGTAGATTTGTAATCGGCGGTCCTCAAGGAGATGCAGGACTAACAGGTCGAAAAATCATCGTGGACACATATGGTGGATATGCACGTCATGGTGGTGGATGCTTCAGTGGTAAGGATCCAACTAAAGTTGACCGCTCAGCTGCATATGCTGCACGTTATGTAGCTAAAAATATTGTTGCAGCTCAATTGGCTGAAAAATGTGAAGTACAATTAGCGTATGCGATTGGTGTTGCTGAACCGGTTTCAATTTCAATAGATACATTTGGTACTGGTAAAGTCAGTGAATATGAATTAGTAGAAGCTGTAAGAAAACATTTTGATTTAAGACCTGCCGGAATTATTAAAATGCTTGATTTAAAACATCCAATTTATAAACAAACAGCTGCATATGGTCATTTTGGACGTACTGATGTGCTATTACCATGGGAAAAATTAGATAAAGTTAACTTATTAAAAGATAGTGTCAAAGCTTAAACTGAGACAAAATGTTTAAATTTTAAACTTTACTATCGAATACGATGCGCATATCTATTATAATTAAGTTACTGAACACATAAAGGAGCGTTTTTGTTATGAATTCATTTGGACCAATAGAGATTGGTTTAATCGTGGCAATTGTCGTAGCAGTCATTTGTTTGATTTTATTTATTGTTGCTTTAAAAAGTAAGAAAAAAGCGCAAGAAAAAGTTGAAGCGCAATATAAATCAAGAGAGCAACAACTGAGCGATGAGCATGAAGAAGAGCTAGAAAAAGAAAGAATTGAAAATAAAAAAACGGTAACAAAACAAAAAGAAGAATATACGGCTGCGGTTAATTCTAAAGATAGAGAAATTGATGCATTAAAATTATTCTCTAAAAATCAAAGTGAATATGTAACTGATATGAGATTAATAGGTATTCGCGAACGACTTGTAAATGAGAAAAGAATTCGTCCAGAAGATATGCATATTATGGCAAATATCTTTTTACCAAGGAATGAGTTTAGTGATGTGCAACGTATCAGTCACTTAGTCCTAACACGTACAGGTTTATATATCATTGATTCACAATTGCTTAAAGGTCATGTGTATAATGGCGTAAGTGCTGCACAATTTAAAGAACAGCCGATGATGGAACAAGTATTTAATACATTAGATCTTGATGGTCAAGTTCCACAAACACTTGTCTTAGATCAAAATGAAGATAAAGATGCTTTATCATTTGTTAATTACACGACGCATTTAAATGAAATTGAAAGACTTGCTGGTGATATCCAAACAGAATTAAATTTAAAATTTACACCAACAACTATCTTATACTTCAACCCTAAAAATGATGGCGATGTTACGATTACAAATTATGCACAAAGTTCAAATTCAAAAGTTTTAGTAGGACCAGAACAATTAGACGAATTCTTTAATAAATTTGTCTTTCATGGTCGCATTCAATACAATGTTGAAGACTTACAACGTGTAATGGATGAAATCGAATCATTTAATTAGAATATTATGAGATATAAAAAAGCTACAGACAAAGTTAGTTCACTTTTGTCTGTAGCTTTTTGTCATATATAATAATATTTCGACTTTTTAAATTGTTCTAATTAAAAGTATCCTGAATAGATATTTTTAAATTTATAAGCATTATTATTTATATTTTTGATAATATTCATTAATATAAACATTAACTTAACTAAAAGGGGACTTTAACTTGGAAAATATTAGTTTTTATAATGGCAATGAAATGCCTATAGTAGGTTTAGGAACGTTCCGTGTTGAAAATAACGATGAGTGTAAAGCGTCGGTTAAACATGCGATTGAGAGTGGTTATACACATATCGATACAGCCATGATTTATGAAAATGAAGATAAAGTTGGCGAAGGTATTGCGGAAGGTCTTGCTTCTACAGGACTGAAAAGAAGTGATTTGTTTATTACATCAAAATTGTGGTTAGATGATTATGGTCGCAAAAATGTTGAAACTGCATATGAAACGAGTCTAAAAAAACTTAACTTAGATTATCTTGATTTGTATTTAATGCATTGGCCAGGTACTGATGAAGCTTTAATGATTGACACTTGGCAAGGGATGGAAGATTTATATAAAGATAATAAAGTGAAAAATATTGGTGTGAGTAACTTTAATGTTGAACATTTAGAAGCATTATTGGCACAGGTTTCTATAAAACCAGTCATTAATCAAGTTGAATTTCACCCATACTTATTACAAGAATCACTAAGAAGATATTTAGAAGTACAAAATATTCATATGGAATCGTGGTCACCATTAATGAATGCACAAATCTTAGAGGATGCAACCGTTAAATCAGTAGCAGAAGAAGTTGGAAAATCACCAGCACAAGTCATTATAAGATGGAATATTGAACACGGTGTAGTAGTGATACCAAAATCAGTTACACCGTCTAGAATTGAAGAAAATTTGAATGTCTTTGATTTTAATTTAACACCAACTCAAATTGAAAAATTAGATAGCCTGAATGAAGATAAAAGGATTGGACCAGATCCAATAGGGTACAATGGTCACTAAGTCGATGAAATAAAAAATAAGGTGGAAACCGATTTTTTAATAAAGATGACTTAGCTCCACTAAACATGGATTGTAGTATAGAGGGCTACTTTGACTGAAGTTTAGGTATAAGTCCTGCTACTTTAATTGGAATACATGAATCGATGTTTAAGTATAAAGTGTGTTGCTTTATACTTACATCATAATCAAAAACAGTCTGAGACATCATTAAAGGTCTCAGACTGTTTTATTTATGGATGGAAGATTATCTAGTATGTTGCTAAGAAGATTTAAAAAAGATAGTAACCCAACAAGCAGGCTACGAATGAAACGCCATATTGTAAAATAGAATAAAGTATAAATAAATTGATTTGTTTCGGTGTTGTCAATAATTTAACGAGTTCGGAAGACAAAGTTGAAAATGTAGTTAATCCACCCAGTATGCCTACGATAATAAAAGGATTAATCCAATTTATATTTAAACACATACCCATAAGTAGTCCGATACAAAAACTGCCTACTACATTTACTAAAAGTGTAGGTATAGGAAGGGAAGTATTAAATTTCTGATTAAATACATTTGTGACGAATCCTCTAATTACCGCACCAATGCCGCCGCCTAGCATAACTAATATACATTGAATCATGAAATTTTAGCCCCCAATCTAACACCCAAGAAGCATAGTAAGATACCAAAGATGTAACTCGTTAATGCATATACAATGAGTAAAATAAAAGAGCCGCTTTCAAAAAATTGTACAAGTTCAAATTGAAACGTCGAGAAGGTAGTCAGTGATCCTATAAAACCTGTTGTGATACCTTTTTTGAGCATTGGGCTATTATTAAAGTATTGGATAGCTAGAGTGCCAAGAAACCCCATCAAAAATGCACCGCATAAATTTGCAATAAATGTGCCAATAGGCATTTCAAAAGATGTATTTATAAATGAAAGTAAATATCTTAGTAATGCACCGACAGCACCACCTAGAAAAATAAATAAATATTGCATATTAATGTATGTCCTTCCTTAAAATTAAAAACTGGAACATAATTAAAAAATGCCCCAGTTTCGTCAATCATATTGGTAGAAGTTGATAAAAATTAATGTTTACGTGTTAAAACATATAATATGGTTTTATATTTCACTATTACTAAAGTTGGTAGATGAAATTTTTGAGTAAAATTTAAAATACATTCTACATCTCATCCTTACTATAAACTAGAAAATAATACCAAACGTTGATAGGGAAGCAATGATATGAATGATTAATACCACCAAAATAATGTATGGCAAGATTTTGCTGGCTATTCTAATCCAATCTGAATCATTATGTAAATGTTTGATAGCTTTATCTGCAAATATAATTGAAATAATTAAAATAATAGCGTTAATGATACTACACACAAATATTAATTTAATCATTGAACTAAAATGTGTGCTTAGTAGAGGATTTCTAGTATTAAAATAAAGACTTATAATTACTAATAAACTAGATAAATAAAAATAAAGTTTTGAACGTGCCATATTTACCTCCTAGTGCAATTCATTTTACAATGATACCATAAATATAAGAATATTTAATGAAATTTACTATTTTATATTATTTTCTGATATTTGAGTTTTAAAAAGTGCGTCAAATTAAATCGTTGACTGATGTGAATTGATTATGAAGATGTATTGAATGATAAGATTTTAAGCAAAAAATTAGAATTTTTCTAATATTGATGGTATAAATAAACTGTATGGTTAATAACCGTTAGAAAATAATTCTTAATTGAATTATTTATTTAAGTCAGGAGGAATTAGTAATGGTAAATTTAAATGTTGAAGTGTTTGCAGATGGTGCAGATATTGAAGAAATGAAAGCAGCTTATAAAAACAAACAGGTTGATGGTTTCACAACTAACCCTAGTTTAATGGCAAAAGCGGGTGTAACGGACTATAAAGCTTTTGCTGAAGAAGCTGTACGTGAAATTCCTGATGCTTCTATTTCATTTGAAGTATTCGCAGATGATTTAGAAACTATGGCAAAAGAGGCTGAAATTTTAAAACAATATGGTGACAATGTATTCGTTAAAATTCCAGTTGTAAACACTAAAGGTGAATCAACAATTTCTCTAATTAAAAAATTATCAGCAGAAAACGTTCGTTTAAATGTAACTGCTGTTTATACTTTAGACCAAGTTAAAGAAATTACTGATGCTGTAACAGAAGGTGTACCAACTTATGTATCAGTTTTCGCTGGTCGTATTGCTGACACAGGTGTAGATCCTATTCCATTGATGAAAGAAGCAGCAGAAGTAACGCATAGTAAAGAAGGCGTTAAATTACTATGGGCAAGCTGTCGTGAAGTGATTAATGTCATTCAAGCAGACGAAGTCGGTGCAGATATTATCACATGTCCAGCAGATGTTGTTAAAAAAGTAAATAATAATCTTGGTCGTGATATTAGTGAATTATCAGTAGACACTGTACAAGGATTTGCTAAAGACATCCAAAGTTCTGGTTTATCTATTCTATAAAACTTTAGAATGAATTTAATTATGAGTGGGATAACAAACGAATTTTACAATAAAGATTACGTACACCCACTTTTTATGGATGGGATGATAGAGGTTTACCTGAGCTAAAACTTATTCATAGTGACGACAAGTTCATGTAAAATATGAATGTAGTTTTATATTGAAAATGGTACCTTACGTCTACTATTCAATTGAAAAAGAGTCTGAGACATCAATAGATGTTTCAGACTCAATTTTTTTGTTAAAAAATAGTTAAGTCATTAGCAAGCCCATTATACTTATACATAAATATTAAATTATATATTAAGTCATGTACAGAGCACCTACGTATTTGCTAATATATAGTGAAATAGATTGATTGAATAGGAGATACAATAAAGAAACTGCAACAGCCCAAAATAAATGTTAGTTTAGATTATAAAATACTTACTGATGTTTTTGATGATGAAGACGATATTTTAGAGCAAGCAGCTATTAATCATTCAAATTTCGTTGATCAAACTTTAGATAGGTTATTGATATATGGTTCACGCATCACAAATTGCAACTTTACTAATTCTGATATAGGACGTGTAGATTTTACAGACGTGATTTTTGAAAATTGTGATTTTTCTAATGTTAAAATGGAACATGGTAGTTTACATAGAGTGATATTTAAAAATTGTCGTATGACAGGGACTTATTTAAAACAAATGAGGTTGGGTCATACTTCATTTTGTGAAGTTAAAGCTAATTTTGTTAGTTTTATAGACTCTAAAATGGATAAGTTACTATTTGATACGTGTCAACTTGAACATGGTGCTTTTTATGAATCAACATTAAAACAAATTACATTCGATGAAACAAACATGAACCACGTAACAATACATCAAACGCCATTAAAAGGTTGTGATTTAAGCACATCACAATTTGAAACAATTGTCGTCAATAAAGAAGATTTAGTTGGGTGTAAGGTATCTAAAGAACAAGCAATTCAATTCGCTACATTAATGGGACTAGATGTCGTTGATGCATAATTTGTAAAAAATGTGTTCAATTATAATTGATTCATTGAGATAATTTCATTACTATTTGAAAGAGATGTATGGCGAAATTGCTAAAGGAGTACATATTAAATGAAAGCAAATATTTTTAAGCAAAAAGTTAAAAAGCAGTTATGGTTTTTAAATAAAAAAGAAAAAAGTAAATTGGATTCTGTTTTGGAAAGCGTAGTTGAAAAGCATGATAATGAACATTTAAATCGACCTATTGCATTTTCTAATCAATTTTTAAAAGAATATGTTTTTAAAGAAAAAGTAGTATCGTCTACGCAGTTATTTGCTTTATTATTAGGTATTTTATTTACATATATTATGTTATTAGGTATTTTCTTGTTTGGTTTTATTACAAGTTTAACTGCTGTACAATATTTTATAAAACCAGAAGTACAGTTATCGACACTGACAGTCATATTAACATTTATTGGAGCATTATTACTTGTTATTGTTAGTTTGTATTTAATTAGGTTGGTCACTGGTTACTTTACGAAAAAATTATTAGAATATAAGCATAACAAAGCATTGTAATAAAATACTAACTATCTATTAGGTGAGAAAGTGTTAAACTTTCTTGCCATTTTTTATGTACAACGATATATGCTACATCAACTATGATAAAAGTTGCATTATCAAAATAAATAACTGTTTGTGCACCTTGTGATTTTAAGCCATTAATTGCTAATGCATTGATAAAATATTGTATTGGGGAGCGCTTTGCTTTAATTGGGAAGACGATCGTATGGTTATTAATATAGATGGGGATGAGTTTTCGTATTTTAAGTATGTCCTTAGCTTGCTTAATTTGTATGGGTAAAGAAAGATGGTTGGTTTCAAGGATATATTTTAATGTTTGATTAATGGAAGATGGATACGTAAATTGATGTGTTGTATATTGACAAATGGTAAGTAATTCGGGACCGATAACGGTTTTGAAATATAATAGTTTAGCAAGGTTATTCATTAAATTCACCTCATTAAAATTTATAGTATTTAGAATATTTTACTTGAACACGTTGCTGTATATTTTTTATGGTTGATATTGAACACTTTAGGTGTTGTGCAATCTCTTTTTGTTTATAACCATATAATTTTAATTGTAACCACTGTTGTTCTTGTGTTGTAAGCGTTGTTAAGAAATGATGAGCCTCTATTTTACTATCAGGGTAGATGCTAGGAATTTGATGACAACGTACTTCATCAAATGGTTCGCATATTTCATAAGTGTTGTGTTGCTTACGAAATAAATCAATTAAATAGAAATTTAACCGTGTATATAAATAAGATTGAAATGAAGAAGATTTTTGGGCATTATACTTTCTGGATAGTTCCCATAATTTAATCGTGAGTAATTGTACAAATTCATCATTATTGTACTTAATATTGTATTTTTTTAGAAGAACATATATGATGTGTTTTGATTTATTATAAATTTTACTAAAGTGCATTTGGTGCCTCCTATTGCTGTATATACAACTTGTAATTCCGGATAAATTCATTTTATAAAGACAAATAATAAATTTCATTTGCTAAATATAGATAATAGGTGTTAAATAGATAACATAAGAGTAATAAATTTTAGTTTTTATAACATGAACGCGTATTCAACTTAGAGATATAACACTAAAAGATGTATTATTATCTTCGGACAATTATCAGGAGGTTTATATGGATTACGCACATTTAAATTTAGAGCATTTTTTTGCTAAACATAATGATTTAGATATGATTAAAGATAAATCAGATTTTGTAATGATAAATAACTTAACAAATGAAATGATGTATCGTGATGGAGAAATTGAAGGTACGATTGATTTGAATCGTTATTATTATAAAAATAGATCACAAGCATCGAGCTTTATCATAATGGAATATCGTAAAAGTCAAGAGTAATGAAATTAAAATTTCATTACTTTTTTTATGAATATGTAACAACACTTAGATAAAATTGTGCGTTTAACTATTTAGTGTTAGAATTTATTATCAGATAGTCTCAAGCGCATTGATACATAAATGATAGAGACTTCTCATTCCTAATTATTACCTAAGAGGTGTGGAACATGACGAAGCATAAAAAAGGCTCAATTTTATCAATTATAGGTTTATTGGTAATCTTAGGTGTAGCTGCAATTATTGTATTTTCAATGATTTCAGATCAAATCTTTTTTAAAGAAGTAGATGAACAAGAAAAAGTTGATAATTTAAAAGTAACTTTAGATAAAGCATCTAAAAAGCAAATAGATAACTACACAAGCCAACAAGTTTCAAGTAAAGATAACAAAACATGGAGAGACGCATCGTCAACTGAAATAAAAGCTGCGATGGATAGTAGTAAGTTTATTGAGAGTGATACGCAAAAATACCAATTTTTAGAATTAGATAAATATCAAGGTATTGACCATAACAGAATCAAACGTATGTTAATTGATAACCCAACATTACTTAAGCATTCTGATGAATTTATAAAGGCTGCTAAAGACAAACATGTAAATGAGGTCTACTTAATTTCACACGCATTGCTTGAAACAGGTTCTGCTAAAAGTGAACTTTCAAGTGGCGTAGAGATTGATGGTAAAAAATACTATAATTTCTTCGGTGTAGGTGCTTTAGATGAAGATCCTATTAAAACAGGGTCTGAATATGCCAAGAAACATGGATGGGATACACCACAAAAAGCAATTAGTGGCGGTGCTAACTTTATTCATGGACATTTTTTATCAAATAAAGATCAAAATACGCTATATAGTATGAGATGGAATCCGAAAAATCCAGGCGAACATCAATATGCTACTGACATAAAATGGGCAGAAAGTAACGCTTCATTAATGGCACACTTTTATGAAGATATGAAAACAGAAGGTAAGTATTATAAATATTTTGTTTATAAAGATGATAATAAACATAAACAATAATTTAAAGAGCCTAAGACATAAATAGATGCCTTAGGCTCTTTTTAGATGCGTTTGTGTTTTACTGTGCTTTATTTTTTTGTCCAATAAGCAAAAACAATAACAAAGCAGATATGAAAACTTTGAATATAAATTTCATTATTTCACTTCCTAATTCATATTTGAATGTACCTAAGATAATAGGTGCATTGAAAATAACAAAGCATATAGAGGTAGAAATCAATACTATTTTTTATCAAAATAATGATGTTGTTTTAAAAATTCTTTCGCAACAATGGCAGGTTCTTTACCTTGACCATCAGCTTCATAATTTAATTTTTGCATTTGTTCTGTACTGATTTGACCTTCTAATTTTTTTATTGCTTTTTTTAGTTCTGGTTGTTGAGCTAAAAGTTTATTTGGCGCTACTGCACTGGCATCATAAGGCGGAAAGAAGTTTTTATCGTCTTTGAGAACCACTAAATCGTATGCTGCAATTCTACCATCTGTAGTATAGCCAAGTGCAACATCTAGTTTTTGGTTTTTTAATGCATCATAAACAAGTCCGATTTGCATAGGTTTTATAGAATTGAAAGCAAAACCGTAATGTTCTTGGAATGGGGCATAACCGTCGCCACCGCGTTTAATCCACGTGGTATCTGTGCCAACATTTACTTTGTCTTTTACTTTTTCTAAATCTGAAACAGTATGTAAGTTGAATTTTTTGGCTGTTTCTTTTGTGACCATAAAGGCAAACGTGTTTTCAAAACCGTATGAATTAAAAAACGTTTGATCAAATTTTTGATTAAATAATTTTTTTGTAACATGCATAGCTTTGGTAGAATCGGTGATTGGTTTCTGTTCAAGTGCACCTACTAAATCAGTACCAGTATATCGTGTGCTTGATACATCAGCATCACCATTCATTAATGCATTATGTTGAATGGTTGCGGAACCTAAATTATTAATGATTGAACCTTTTACTTTCCCATCAGTATCGTGCTCAATTAACTCTTTTAACATATAGGCCATAATCTGGGATTCACTTGTGGCTAATGCAGATATTCTTACAGTGCTTTTTGATTGTCCACCACCAAGGCCAGGTAATTCACAACTTGCTAAAAAAATTGTGCTAAATAAAACCAAAATGACAAATCGTTTTAAAAATTTCATTATTATACTCCTTATTTAAAATACAAAAAAATAAATTTCTCAATATATTTAGAATAACATATTTAATAAAACATTATAACTTAACGGATGAAACAACTGTAAACCATTAATGTGTAAAGTAAGATAAATCATTGGTATAATAAAGCTTAAATAAGTTTAGTTAGGATGTGAACTATGAGGATTGCAATCATAGGTATGGGTACGGCAGGTGTGAGTTTGCTAAAGGAATTAGTCAAACAGGAACGTTTTTCTGAATTAGCTATCGATGTATATGATAACCCTAAAAACATGGGGCAAGGTGTGCCGTTTCAAAACGATAGTGACCAATTATTAATTAATTTACCTGCAGAAGAGATGTCATTGAATTTAGAAAATGAACGGGAATTTTATGAATGGTATGAAAATCAATCAACATTTAAGTTTTCAAATCCGAAGTATTTGCCGAGGTTTATTTTTGGACATTATATGAAAGATTATTTGCAACAATTTATCAATCAGTATGATAATATTCACCAAATTTGTGAAGAAGTTTCTGAAGTCTTTATTGACTCAGATATAGGTCAAACAGATATACAATATAATGTTTGTACTGCAAATAACATAGAAAATCGAAAGCAGTATGATGTAGTATTTTTAGCTATAGGCACGTTGTCTTATCATGATCCATACAAATTGAAAGGCACGAAAGGATATATACAAACACCGTATCCTACATATAATACGTTAGATAATGTTAAAGATACAGATAGAATTTCTATTATTGGTACTGGACTAGCAAGTCTTGATGTGATTCGCTATGTAACAGCGCATCATCCTAATTTACCAATTACGGTTACAAGTCGTAAGGGTCACTTACCGAGTGTTAGAGGTGAGATGCCTGATATTGAATTTAAATATTTAACTCCTGAAAATTTTAATGAAATTAAAGAGAAACATTTTGGAAATGTGCCATTAGATGAGGCAATGCGGTTATTTATGAAAGACTGTGCACATTATGAAATTCCGGTAGAAACACTTGTGCATCGAAGAACAAATGATCCGATTATAGATTTAACTTACGATTTAGAACATGCAGAGGAGTTAGGTAAATTCCAAAGTATACTTGAGCTTGCCAAAGAAAATTTAAATTGGATATGGAATAGTTTGAGTCGTACTGACCAAAAACATTTTTTATCAAATTATCATGGTATTTTAAAAGAAAATTCTAATCCAATGCCTCCACAGACTGCACAATTACTCATTGAACACATTAATAATGGCTTAATTAAAATTGAGAAGGGCTTAGAATCTGTTAAACATAGTCAACATAGATTTCAATTAGAATTTCAAGACGGTTCGGTAGAAAATAGTGATGTAGTCATTAATGCGACAGGTTCGAAAACACAACTTTCAGATCTTGATAGTGATGATCAACTTGTGTTGAATTTAGAAAATAGACAAGTAGTACAAGCGCATCCACTTGGTGGTATACAAATTGTAGCTGAAACAAATCAAATTATAAGTCCAAGGTATGGCACGCTTAAAAATATGTATGCATTAGGTCAGTTAACAAATGGTATTAATCAATCGAGAAATGGCGTCATGATGATTGTAAGGCAAGCGGTAAGTGTAATAAATCATTTATTTGAATCAAATAAATGATTTAAAGTATCACTAATGGTTTGTTGCTTTAAACATCTGTGAGCGTTTAACGTATTATTTAATAAATGGGATTAGACGCTTTAAATAGTTCGTTTTTTGACTCATTTCTCCATGTAATTGTATTAATTATCAGAAAAATAAAGCCGACTTAGGCAATAAGAATTGTCATTTCTCAAAAAATGTAGTACGATGATTTTGTAACTAAGTTTCAGTTACATGACTCAATCATCAATTAACAATTTCATAGATATTCTTTCGGGGCAGGGTGAAATTCCCAACCGGCAGTAAATTAAGCCTGCGACCTGCATTTATGTGTATAAATGTGGCTGATCTAGTGAGATTCTAGAGCCGACAGTAAAGTCTGGATGGGAGAAAGAATGAAGTATAACAAAACAACACTTTTTAAGTGTCTATTTGGCATACCATAAATTTAAAATTTATGTATAAGTGTGTCTAATTTTTGCTAATAATGTTATATCAATAGATCCCACACCTGAAATGTTCATTTCAGGTGTTTTTTATTATTTAGAGGTGATGAGATGAGTCAATATTTAAACTATGCTATACAACTTGCACAAATGGTTGAGGGACAAACAGGTTTAAACCCTCCAGTTGGTGCAGTAGTAGTGAATCGAGGACGTATCGTAGGTATAGGTGCACACTTAAAAAAAGGTGACAAACATGCAGAAGTGCAGGCGCTAGATATGGCAAAAGACAATGCGAAAGGTGGAACCATTTATATTTCATTAGAACCCTGTACACACTTTGGTTCTACACCACCTTGCGTCAATAAAATTATTGAGGCAGGCATTAATAGTGTTGTTTATGCAGTTAAAGATACTACATTACCTTCCAATGGTGACAGTATTTTACAAGAAGCAGGGATAGATGTTGAATTTCGACATCAACCTGATGCTGAAAACTTATATAAAGATTTCTTTATTACAAAACGACAATCTGTACCAATGGTAACAGTAAAGGTTTCTTGTAGTTTAGATGGCAAACAAGCGACAGATACTGGTGAAAGTAAATGGATTACCAATAAACTCGTGAAAAAAGATGTTTTTAAATTAAGACATCATCACGATGCGGTACTAACTGGTAGTGGCACGTTAAATGCAGATAATCCACAATATACGACTCGAATTGAAGAGGGTAAAAACCCAATTAAAGTGATACTAGCCCAAAACGGTAACATAGATTTTAATTTAGACATTTTTAAAAATACGAATACGCCGATTTGGATTTATACACAAAATGAAGCTTTAGTAACGGACATTGAACATGTTGAAATTATTCAACTTACAAATTGTTCAGTAGAAAATATTATGAAAAATTTATATGAAAAAGGTATAGGCAGATTGTTAGTAGAAGCAGGTCCCACAGTTACTTCTGAATTTCTTCAATCCAATTATACAAATAAACTAATTATATATTATGCCCCGAAAATAATTGGTGGTTCAGGCAAATATCAATTTTTCCATACGGATAAAATCATCGATTTGTCAGAAGTCCCACAGTTTGAAATTGTTGATTCACAAATGCTTGAGCAAAATCTTAAATTAGAATTACGAAAGAAGTGATTAAACATGTTTACTGGAATTGTTGAAGAAATAGGTACAATTAAAAAAATATCAACACAACAGTCTGTAGTTAACTTGAAAATTGAATGTCAAACGATTTTAACTGACATGCATATTGGTGATTCAATCAGTGTTAACGGAGCATGTTTAACAGTAATAGAATTTGATAATCACACTTTTTCAGTACAAGTTATAAAAGGTACAGAAAATAAAACGTATTTAAATCAATTAAGTCAATCTTCTGAAGTGAATTTAGAAAGAGCGATGAGTGGTCAAGGTCGATTTGGTGGACATTTTGTACTTGGTCATGTAGATGAAGTAGCGAAAATTAAACGCATTCAGTCATCGGATAATTCTAAAATTGTAACAATACAACCGTCAACGTCATTGATAAAACAAATGGTTAGTCAAGGTTCAATTACAGTTGATGGTGTGAGTTTAACGATATTTCAATTAAAGCAATCAGAATTCGATATACATCTCATTCCTGAGACAAGAAAATCAACGATATTAAATCAAAAGCGTGTTGGTGATCCAGTTCATTTAGAAACGGATATGTTATTTAAATACGTTGAAAAAATTATTGAAAATGATAATGCTAAATTAACTTCAGATAAACTTAAAGCATTTGGATTTTAAGGAGGGCTCATATGCAATTAGATAGTATCGATACAGCGCTGGAAGCACTAAAAAAAGGTGAAAGTATCATAGTCGTAGATGATGAAAATAGAGAAAATGAAGGTGACTTAGTAGCTGTTACGGAATGGATGAATGACAACACTGTTAATTTTATGGCGACCTATGGTAAAGGATTAATTTGTGCACCAATCAGTAATGCAATTGCTGAAAAGTTGGATCTAAATCCTATGGTCACGCATAATTCTGATGTTTATGGCACACAGTTTACGGTAAGTGTTGATCACATACAAACAACAACTGGCATTAGTGCAGACGAAAGAACAATGACAGCGAGAGCATTGATCGATGAGCAAGCTACTGGATCTGATTTTAATAAACCGGGTCATTTATTCCCTTTAATTGCACAAGATAATGGTGTGCTATCAAGACGTGGTCATACTGAAGCGTCTGTGGATTTAGCTAAATTAACTGGCGCTAAACCAGCAGCATTAATTTGTGAAATTATGGATGAAGATGGGACAATGGCAAAAGGAGCGTCATTAGAAGCATTTAAAGAAACGCATGGTTTAGTTATGATTTCTATTGAAGACTTAGAAAAGTATCGAAAATCTTCAATTTCTAAACTAGATGCAAAAGCAAAAGTTAAGATGCCAACAGAATACGGTAACTTTGATATGTATGGCTTTACTACAG
This sequence comes from Staphylococcus sp. Y174-1, assembly GCF_049897865.1. Taxonomy (NCBI): domain Bacteria; kingdom Bacillati; phylum Bacillota; class Bacilli; order Caryophanales; family Staphylococcaceae; genus Staphylococcus; species Staphylococcus sp. Y174-1. Next base: position 62,094 of record NZ_JAFCXB010000001.1, read on the forward strand.
ATAATAGCGAAGAAGATATTGTTGTTATCGCTAATGGCGACATTAATAAAACTGAAAATGTTCGAATCCATTCAGCATGTTTAACTGGCGACATTTTTCATAGTCAACGATGTGATTGTGGTGAACAATTAGCAGCATCGATGAAATATATAGCAGAGCATGGTGGCATGATACTGTATCTTCCTCAAGAGGGTAGAGGCATAGGCTTAATTAATAAGTTGAAAGCTTACGAATTAATCGAACAGGGTTATGATACAGTTTCTGCAAATATTGCATTAGGATTTGAAGAAGATTTAAGAGATTATCAAAATGCTGCCCAAATATTAAAATATTTTGGTGTGGACAGTGTAAATTTATTAAGTAATAATCCGAAAAAATTTGAAAGTTTAGAATCATATGGTATTCATATTGCGAAGAGAATTGAACTCATCGTACCAGCCAATGCATACAATCAGGATTATATGAATACAAAAAAAGAAAAAATGGGTCACTTAATATAGGAGGTAATGAACAATGAATTTTGAAGGTAAATTAGTAGGTTCAGATTTAAAAGTAGCGATTGTTGTAAGTAGATTTAATGATTTTATTACTAATCGATTATTAGATGGTGCAAAAGATACATTAATTAGACATGAAGTACCGGAAGCTAATATCGATGTAGCATACGTACCAGGAGCATTTGAAATTCCTTTAGTAGCTAAAAAATTAGCTAAGAAAAATGATTATGATGCAGTTATCACTCTAGGTTGTGTTATTAGAGGATCAACGTCTCATTACGATTACGTTTGTAACGAAGTAGCCAAGGGTGTTTCAAAAGCGAATGATGTTACTGATACGCCAGTCATATTCGGTATTTTAACTACAGAAAATATTGAACAAGCAGTAGAACGTGCAGGTACGAAAGCAGGTAATAAAGGTGCAGAAGCAGCAGTAGGTGCGATAGAAATGGCTAATTTATTAAGAGAAATATAAAGTTAAACTTGTCTAATGCTTATCAATTTTTAATATCGTATCGTTTTTCAATTATATTAAATTAGTAGAACGCCAAAGACATGACAGCTTTGGCGTTCTTTGTTTTTATAATAAATTCAATGACTATCTAAATTAGAATTCGGATATGTAAATCTTTTTAAACATCATTGAACTTAAAATTTGTGCTCGTATGATTACTTAGATGTAGTGTTTAAAAAGTGAATTGTTTTAAAATAATTATTTATATATTGAACATTGAATTGATTATTTTTTAAGTACTCTATATAGTATTGAACCTGTAGCTACAACGCCAGCAAATATGCCAGCAATAGTGCCTACTTTTTTCAATATATCTGGTTTTAACAATTCTTTAAACATTAAATTCAAATTTTGTGGTCTTTCAGCTAATCTTCTCATAAAGTAACTGAACCAATCATCTCCATATGGCACATAAATGCAGAAATTGTTGCCTTCGCCGGCAATTTGTTCTGCTAAATCGGAGCGAAAGCCGTATAACATTTGAAATTCATAACGATCTTTATCAATTTTATTATCTTTAATAAATTGTTTGATTTGTGTAATGATTTTATCATCGTGTGTAGCGATAGAAGTAACGTTTTTAGCACTTAACAATCTTTTTTTTATTAAACGTATGTAGTTTTCGTCGATTTCTTCTTTTGTTTGAAAAGCAATAACTTCATTTTCTTTATATGCACCTTTAACCATGCGTAATCTTAGTTCAGGATATTTATCTATGAGCGCATCAGCTTTATATAAATATGCTTGAATGACTGTACCAACATTTTTAAATTCACCTTTTAATCGATCTAATACTTGAGTGATATCAAACAAGCTATCATACTTTTCAGTATCGATATTAATATGCATATTATCAAATTCATTTGCTTTCAATAATATTTCTCGTAAATTACGGTAAGCAAGATCTATATCAAACTCTGAACCTAGTTGGCTTAATTTCACAGACATATGTCCATTTAAACTATGATTATAAATGGCATACATGACTTCCAAAATTTGATCTTTAGCTTGGATAGCTTCACCTTCAGTTACGACAAACTCTCCAAGACAATCAACAGTCACTGTAATTCCCTTGTTGTTTAAACGTTCAATTGTGTCTATCAAGGATTTAATCGTATTACCCGCAACGACTTTATTCGCCCCAAACATGGGTCCTACTTCCTTGGCAGTCTTATTTAAAAACGAATTATTTGATAATCCGATAAAGAAATCTTTCACAATTGGCATATTAATTCCTCCCATTCCGCTTATAGCTATGTTTCAATAATAGTGTAGCATGAATCTAATAGTAATGAAATCGTTTGCAATAAAATATATTACACTTTAAATTTCAATATACACTCATGAGATATGTATTGAACAGAAATAAGAAATTTATTGTGGGAAATAAATTTAGTTTTATGTTTATTTAATATGTTTAAAATGGAAAAAGCATAGCGTATTTTGATACAATAAGCGTAATGAATTTAAATGTAGAAGGGGAAGTATGGATTATGTGGAAATGGGAAACCGAAAATGAAGCAAAAGGTGTCGTAGTAATTGCACATAACATGCTTGAACATACTGGAAGATATGCATATGTGATTACGATGCTTCGCCGAAATGGATATCATGTTATTATGGGCGATTTGCCAGGACAAGGGCAAACATCACGTTCAAATAAAGGTCAAATTGATAATTTTGATGTATATCATGAGCATATACTTGAATGGATTAGAATCGCAAATGAATATAAAATTCCAACTTATGTCCTAGGTATAGGTCTTGGTGGTTTGATTGTCTTAAATTTATTAGAAAAAACAGAAGTGCCGATTGAAGGCCTGATGTTGCTTTCACCACTTTTAGAATTTAAGAAAAGTAATAAATCTAGAAAAGATAAAATTATTTCTAATATAGGTAAAATTGCGAAAGATACTCGATTTAAAGTTGGTATCACAGTTGAAGATTTAACAAGAAACGAAGAAGTTATAGAAGAGACGAATAAAGATCAATTGATGTTAAATAAAGTAACTTACTACTGGTATAAACAGATTATTGAAATTATGAAAGAGACAGTCAACCATTTAAAAGATGTAAAATCATTGCCGTTATTATTAATGTACGGTACAGAAGATAGAGTTGCAGATATAAGCGCAATGGATTTAATAAAAGATAAAATAATGACAGAAGAACTTTATTTTAAAGCGTGGGAAGGATTATATCATGAAATTCATAACGAGCCTGAACGTGATGAAGTCATGCGATATATTTTAGCGTTTTTAAATAATAGTGCAAGTAACAATGGATTTATAGTACATGATGAAAATGAAGTTTCATAGTACCTGAATACAATGATAATACAGTAAGTGGCAAAAGCGGTGGATTTGTATCCTAATTTTAAAAGGATATGATTTCACCGTTTTTTATATTTGATTTTTATTGTAACTTATAATTAATATTTTTGTGAAATAAATTACAAATAACTATTGCAAATGCTCGGAGGAACTGATATATTTATATTGTGAAATAAATCACAATATAAATTATTAATTTTCATGTGAGGAGCGTTCTGTGATGGAATATATAAAAAGTAATAAAGTTGTTTTAATTGGTGATGGTGCAGTTGGATCAAGTTATGCATTTGCATTAGTAGCTCAAGGTGTGGCAGATGAACTCGTTATTATAGATTTAGATGAAGACAAAGTGAAAGGTGATGTAATGGACTTAAACCATGCGGCACCGTATGGAGGTTCACCTGTTAAAATTAAAGCTGGTTCATATAAAGCATGTCACAATGCTGATTTAGTGGTGATTACTGCTGGAGCAGCTCAAAAACCAGGAGAAACGAGATTAGATTTAATTGAAAAGAATACAAAAATATTTAAATCGATTGTTTCTGAAGTTATGGCATCTGGATTTAATGGGATTTTCTTAGTAGCCACTAACCCTGTTGATGTACTTACCTATGTAACACAACAAGTTTCTGGATTACCTAAAGAAAAAGTAATTGGATCAGGTACGATTTTAGATACGGCACGATTCAAATATGAATTAGCTGAAGAATTTGGCGTTTCTGATAGAAGTGTTCATGGACAAATCATTGGGGAACATGGAGACTCTGAACTAGCTGTTTGGTCACAAGCAAATATTGCAGGACAGCCATTATACCAATTGTTAAAAGATGATCCTGAAAAACAACATAGAATAGAAGAAATATTTGTTAATACACGAGATGCAGCCTATGACATTATTCAAGCTAAAGGTGCAACATATTATGGCATTGCTATGGGATTAGTGCATATAACTAAAGCGATTTTAAATAATCAAAATTTAGTGCTTACCGTATCCAGTCGTTTAGAAGGTGAATATGGTCAAGAAGATGTCTATATAGGTGTCCCTACAAAAATTAACAGACAAGGTGCGGTAGAAGTTTTTGAAATACCGTTAAACGATGAAGAAAAAACTTTATTTACCCGTTCTGTTGGTATTTTGAAAGAAATGCAAAATAAAATATCTCATTTAATTGCATAATTCATAGTTTAAATTTAAACTGTATATAAGATTAATTTTATTAAAAATTCTAATATTTATTCAGTGTAGAATTTATTTTACAGTGATTGATGATTTTTTGAAATTAATTTTACATGTTTAAACTTTATACTATGATTGGGGGATTACACTATGGGGAAGACATTTACTGAAAAAGTGGATGGCGTTTTGCAATTAGAATCTGTGTTGAAAGATATCGAGGATATTTTTGACAAAGTTCAAAAGCAATATAAAATGTCAAAAGAAGAAATTTTAATCCTTTTGACACTTTGGAAAGAAGGGTCAATGACTTTAAAAGAAATGGATGACTTTGTTCATATTAAATCATACAAACGTACACGTACGTACAATGATTTAGTTGAAAAAGCGTGGATTATTAAAGAAAGACCACAAAACGACGAACGTACAGTTATTATCCATTTTAATGAAGATTTAAAAGATCAAAGGGAAAGTCTTTTAAACTTTTTTAAAGAAGAAATTGATTCTAACTCATCTACTATTCAAAACAGTCTTAAATCTATCTTAAATCTATAGGAATTATGAATTTTACAGTGTAATTTACACAAAAAAGCTGCCAACAAAGTTTAAATACTTTTATTGGCAGCTTTTTTTATTTTTAAAGCGTGTGCTTTAGGAAAACTAAATGATAGAATTTATCTTTTTTCTATCGCACAAATAAATGGTGGATTATTTTGTTGATTGATAAATTGATATTTTAGAATATGTGCTTTATTTTGATCGAATTGTTCCAAATAATCTAGAATAGCATCTCGCTCCAATTTGCCTTCATCATGGCCATGATAAATAACAAGAATAATGATGCCTTCTATGGATAAAATATTAAATATTGCATTTATGGCAGCAATTGTACTTTCGGCTTGTGTAACAATGGATTTATCTCCTTTTGGTAAATAACCTAAGTTAAAAATCGCTGCGTCAATTTTACCTTGTTGATAATTTGGAATATATGATTGGATATTTGCATGGCTATCTTGAACGATAGTGACATTGTTAAAATCATGAATCTTAAGTTGTGTCTGCTTAATAGCTTCATCTTGTATATCAAAAGCATAGACATTACCGTTTGGAACTTGTTGGGCAAGAAAATGTGTATCATTACCGTTACCGCATGTAGCATCGATCACGATACTGTCATCTGATACGTGTTGTTGAATTAATGTTCTAGCAAAAGGGAGAATGCGTTCAAGTTTCATGACTTAACTGTGCTTTCAAAATATTTTCCTTGGTATGAATCTCGGCGAGCAAGTTCATTATCAATTTCATTGAGAACTTCCCATTTGTTAACACTCCACATAGGACCTACCATTAAATCGATTGGACCATCACCGGTAATTCTATGAACGATCATTTCTTTTGGTATGATTTCTAACTGATCACACACTAATTTAGTGTATTCATCTTGTGACATAAATTCTAGCATGCCTTTATCATATTGCTTAACCATTGGCGTTCCTTTTAATAGGTGAAGTAAATGTATTTTTATACCTTGTACGTCCATTTGAGCGACTTCTCGTGCAGTTTCCATCATCATATTATAATCTTCACCAGGTAAACCATTTATAATATGCGTACAAATGTTTATATTATGTTTGCGTAGTTTGGCAATACCTTCATAATAAGTTTTCATATCATGTGCGCGATTGATTAAATCAGATGTTTCTTGGTGTATTGTTTGAAGACCTAGTTCAACCCATAAGTAAGTACGTTCATTCAATTCTGCTAAATACTCGACTACATCATCAGGTAAACAGTCTGGACGTGTACCTATGGATAAACCAACTACACCAGGCTCTTTCAATGCAGTTTCATATTTTTCACGCAATACCTCTACGGGTGCATGTGTATTTGTAAAAGCTTGGAAGTAGGCGATGTATTGGCCATCGTGCCATTTTTCATGCATTCTATCTTTTATTTCTTTAAATTGTACATCGATTGGATCTACACGATTACCTGCAAAGTCACCGCTACCAGCTGCTGAACAAAATGTACAGCCACCATGTGCAACGGTACCATCTCTATTTGGACAATCAAATCCTCCATCAATTGCAACTTTAAATATTTTTTGTCCAAATTTATTTTTTAAATGATAATTCCATGTATGATATCTTTTATTCTCGAATGCGTAAGGGAAGAATTGTCCCATATAACATTTTCCTTTCTAAATTCATTCTAGTTAAAGATTTTAACATATTTTAATGATATAGTGTTTAAAGTAAAATAAGAAATTTTGATGTAGAAAGGAGCTTAATGTTATGAATATGCCTAAATCAGTGTGGTGGCTAGTAATTGGTATGGCATTAAATATCACAGGCTCAAGTTTCTTATGGCCATTAAATACAATTTATATGAATGAAGAATTAGATAAAAGTCTAACTATCGCCGGATTAGTACTAATGATCAATTCATTTGGCATGGTCATAGGTAACTTATTAGGGGGCATGCTTTTTGATAAATTAGGTGGTTATCGTACTATTATTATAGGAACAGTAATTTGTTTAATGAGTACAACACTGCTTAATTTTTTCCATGGTTGGCCATGGTATGCTGTATGGCTAGTAGCACTAGGATTTGGTGGCGGTATGATTGTTCCAGCAATTTATGCATTGGCTGGCGCCGTGTGGCCACAAGGTGGTCGTCAAACTTTTAATGCAATTTATTTGGCTCAAAATTTAGGTGTAGCCATTGGTGCTGCATCAGGTGGATTTGTAGCAGAATTAAGTTTTAATTATATTTTTATAGCGAACTTATTAATGTATGTCGCATTTGCAATTGTAGCCATGACACAATTCAAAATTAATTTAGATGTTAAAGTGAAATCAACGGATGCAATGAGTCTTTTATCTAAAGCATATAGACCACAGTTTATAGCGCTAACGCTATTATGCGTTATGTTCAGTATTTGTTGGATTGCTTATATTCAATGGGAAAGTACGATAGCTTCGTTTACTCAAGAAATCAATATTTCAATGAGTCAGTACAGTCTGTTATGGACAGTTAACGGCATTATGATTTTAGTTGCGCAACCTTTAATCTTACCTGTCATTAGATTGTTAAAAGGAAACCTAAAATATCAAATGCTTGTTGGGATTGTCATCTTTATTCTCTCTTTCTTTGTGACAAGTTTTGCTGAACAATTTTCAATTTTCATGGTAGCTATGATTATACTTACTTTAGGAGAAATGTTTGTTTGGCCAGCCGTACCAACAATAGCGAATCAATTAGCGCCTAAAGGGAAAGAAGGTTCATTCCAAGGTTATGTTAATTCTGCTGCAACTGTGGGAAAAGCTTTTGGACCATTAATTGGCGGTGTTGTTGTAGATTCGTTTAATATGCAAGCTATGTTTTTAAGTATGATTGTATTATTACTTATTGCACTGGTATTCCTGTTAATATACGATAAAAAATTACCAAAAGATACGTAAGATATATGATGAGTCTGGGATATAAATAAATATCTTAGGCTCGTTTTCAATTGGCAGTCAATGTATCGTCAGCGCTTTGTACAGAAGTGTGCCTTTTGTATAAGCATGAACCTTAATTATCCTTGCGGGCGTGGGTCTATGAAATCACTGTGAAAAACGTTGGTCTCTGTCTCACTAATTTATATAATAATTTATTTTTTAGTTATACATGCTTATCAATATGTAGTAAATAAGTATGTTTCCTGTTAAATCAGGTTTTACTCTTGAAATAAATAGTTATTTCAAATATTATTAGTAATGTATAGGAGTAGTAACTTTAAAACTTATCTACAGAGAACTAGGGTTGGTGGAACCTAGTGTTAAGTTAAAGTGAACTTACCAGGACTTAAAGATAATTTATGACATCTCTTACTATTAGTTAAAATGAGTGCACATTTAATGTGAATTTGGGTGGTACCGCGGCGAAAGTCGTCCCTTTGTAATTAAATAATAGTTTGGGGTGTTTTTTTATTGAATAGGAGGAAAAGTAGTGAATTACAGTCATAATGAAATTGAAAAGAAATGGCAGGACTATTGGGAAGCAAATAAAACTTTTAAAACGAGCGACAATTTAGGGCAAAAGAAATTTTATGCTTTAGATATGTTCCCTTATCCATCAGGAGCAGGCCTGCATGTTGGTCACCCAGAAGGGTATACTGCTACAGATATCATCTCTCGTTATAAACGTATGTTAGGTTATAACGTATTACACCCAATGGGTTGGGATGCATTTGGCTTACCAGCTGAACAATATGCATTAGATACAGGTAATGATCCACGAGAGTTCACTAAAGAAAATATTCAGACCTTTAAGCGTCAGATAAAAGAACTTGGTTTCAGTTATGACTGGGATAGAGAAGTGAATACGACAGATCCTGAATACTACAAATGGACACAATGGATTTTCATACAATTATATAATAAAGGTTTAGCTTATGTAGATGAAGTGGCTGTGAATTGGTGTCCAGCATTAGGTACGGTATTATCGAATGAAGAAGTTATTGATGGCGTATCAGAACGTGGCGGCCATCCTGTATATAGACGTCCAATGAAGCAATGGGTTCTTAAAATTACCGAATATGCAGACAGATTGTTAGAAGATTTAGATGAATTAGACTGGCCAGAGTCATTGAAAGATATGCAACGTAACTGGATTGGCCGTTCTGAAGGTGCATCAGTGGCATTTGATGTGAAAGATTATAATGAGCAAATTGAAGTATTTACTACTAGACCTGATACAATATACGGTGCGTCATTTTTAGTGCTTAGCCCAGAACACGAGCTTGTAGATTTGATTACTACGGAAGATAATAAAGATGATGTAGAAGCTTATCAAAAAGAAGCGGCTAAGAAATCTGATTTAGAACGTACTGGCTTATCAAAAGAAAAGTCTGGTGTATTCACTGGTGCATATGCTGTTAATCCATTATCAGGGCAACAAGTACCAATATGGATTGCAGATTACGTACTATCCACTTACGGTACTGGTGCGGTCATGGCTGTACCTAGTGGTGATCAGCGTGATTATGAATTCGCTAAAAGATTTGACTTACCAATTATAGAAGTCATCGAAGGCGGAGATATGAGCAAGGAAGCCTACACTGGCGACGGACCGCATATTAATTCTGGTGAACTAAACGGATTATACAATGAAGCAGCTATAGAAAAAGCGATTGAATTGTTAGAAAATAAAAATGCCGGTATGCGTAAAGTAAACTACAAACTTAGAGATTGGTTGTTCAGTAGACAAAGATATTGGGGCGAACCTATTCCAGTTATTCACTGGGAAGATGGCTCAATGACGACAGTACCTGAAGATAAACTACCATTACTTTTACCAGAAACTGATGAAATAAAACCGTCAGGGACAGGTGAATCACCGTTAGCGAATATTGATGAATTTGTAAACGTTGTCGATGAAGCCACAGGTATGAAAGGCCGTCGTGAAACAAATACGATGCCACAATGGGCAGGTAGCTGTTGGTATTATCTAAGATATATTGATCCAGACAATGAGCAAATGTTAGCAGATCCTGAAAAATTAAAACATTGGTTGCCTGTAGATTTGTATATTGGTGGCGTAGAACATGCTGTATTACATTTATTGTATGCACGATTTTGGCACAAAGTATTATTTGATTTAGGTGTGGTACCAACAAAAGAACCATTCCAAAGGTTATTCAACCAAGGTATGATTTTGGGTGAAGGTAACGAAAAAATGAGTAAATCTAAAGGTAATGTAATTAATCCAGATGATATTGTAAAATCTCATGGTGCGGATACGTTACGTTTATATGAGATGTTTATGGGACCGCTTGATGCCGCTATCGCTTGGAGCGAAAATGGTTTAGATGGTTCGAGACGTTTCTTAGATAGGATTTGGCGTTTATTAATTACAGAAGATGGTTCAATTTCTAATAAAGTGGTAAACAATCATAGTAAGGCTTTAGATAAGAGTTATCACCAAACAGTGAAAAAAGTTACAGAAGATTACAATTCGCTTAACTTTAACACAGCGATTAGTCAACTTATGGTATTTATTAATGATTGTTATAAAGCGGAAGAAATTTATAAACCATATATCGAAGGCTTTATTAAAATGCTAGCGCCGATTGCACCTCATATATCTGAAGAATTGTGGTCACGTTTAGGCCATGATGAAACAATCACTTATCAACCATGGCCATCCTACGATGACGCGTTACTTGTTGATGACGAAATTGAGATTGTCGTACAAGTAAATGGTAAAGTGCGTGCTAAAATTAATGTATCTAAAGATATTGCGAAAGAAGAAATGGAGCAAATCGCACTAGATAATGAACATGTTAAATCTGAAATAGAAGGTAAAGATATTAAAAAAGTTATTGCAGTTCCTAAAAAACTTGTTAATATCGTTGCTAAATAAACACAGGAGGAATTAATTATGGAATCTATCACAGTAACTGAACTAAAAGAGAAAATTTTGGATGCAAACCCAGTTAACATTGTGGACGTTAGAACTGATCAAGAAACAGCGATGGGTATCATTCCAGGTGCTGAAACCATTCCAATGAATAGTATTCCAGATAATCTAAACTATTTTAATGATAATGAAACGTATTATATTATCTGTAAAGCCGGTGGCAGAAGTGCGCAAGTCGTTCAATACCTTGAACAAAATGGCGTGAATGCAGTGAATGTTGAAGGTGGTATGGATGAATTTGGTGATGAAGGTTTAGATATTAAAAGTATTTAATTATAAAATAAGTAGTTAATTAAAAGCCGAGACATAAGCATATGTCTCGGCTTTCTTAAGGTAATCAACAGTTTATTTATAATGCTTTATTTGTCCATATAGTAATGGCTTTACAGTGAATGATGCACTGCTACTTTATCAAATATTAATGAAACTATTGGATTTCAATGTTATCTTTTACTATATATAATCAATTTAGAAAAGGCTTGCATTAGTGCCAGCTACATGACCTGTGACAAGGGCGCTTGTGATATTATATCCACCTGTATAACCGTGGATATCCAGTACTTCACCACATAAAAACAAACCAGGTACAAACTTAGACATCATTGTTTTGGGTTGTATTTCTTTTAATGAAACACCACCTCCTGTAACGAAGGCTTTTTCAATAGAAAGTGTGCCGTTAACCGTAAAGGTAAATCCTTTTAATAATTCTACAAGTTGATTAATTTGTGCGTTGGCAATATGGTGCGCTGTTAAATCATCTGAGATATGGGCTTGCTCAATTAAAAATAACAAATAGCGCTCTTCAATTAAGCCATGCAAACTATTTTTAACAAATTTATCAGGTGTTTCTTCTAACAAACGTCTAATCTTTTGTTCGAGTTCATTTTTGGTAAGTTCAGGAAAGGCATCCAGTTGCATTTGAATATCTTGTTTTTTTTGATTCTTTTGTTCTTTATATACAAATTGACTACACCTTAGTGCAGCGGGTCCACTAATTCCAAAGTGAGTGAATAACATATCCATTTGATGTGTGATTCGTGTTTTACCATTCTTTTTTAAAACGGATAGCGCAACATTTTTTAAACTCAAACCTTTGAGACGTTTGTTTTTGATAAATGTTTCAGAAGAAGTGATGGGTACTTCAGTTGGAAATAATTCAGTAATGGAATGTCCCAAGTGTTCGGCAAATTTATAACCATCACCTGTTGAACCAGTTTGAGGGACGCTTGTGCCACCGGTGGCAATAATTAAACTATTGCTTGAAAATTGTTGCTGATCATTTAATGTTACGGTGAAAGTATGTTGGTCCGTGTATTCAATTGATGATACAGTGGATTCTTCTTTTATTTCTACGTTATTCTGTTGCAAAGTATTGATGAGTGCGTCAACAACATCTTGTGCTTTATTAGAGACGGGGAACATACGACCGTGGTCTTCTTCCTTTAAAAGAACGCCTCTAGATTCGAAAAAATGGATGATAGATTCATTATCAAAAACAGAAAAAGGGCTATATAAAAATTTCCCATTACCAGGTATATTTTTGATGATTTCATCATAAGGTAAGCGATTTGTTACGTTGCAACGTCCGCCTCCAGAAATTTTCAATTTACGACCGAGTCCTTTTTTCTTTTCAATTAATAAAATATTATGATTATTGAGACTTGCCGCAGCAGCTGCCATTAGCCCGCTAGGACCGCCACCGATTATAATTGTTTGATACATTTTATTGCCTCCCATAAGCGTATAGTGTTATTTTATAGTAATATAGTTTTGAAAAAAAGTAGCTATCACGTTATTATTAAGATTACGAGTGTAAAATTTAATTTGAGATAGGAAGATCAGAATGAGTGAAAGTAAAGAGTTAGTGAGAGGGACCTTTTTAATTACGCTAAGTATTTTAATTACTAAAGTATTAGGTGTAATTTACATTATTCCATTCTACGCCATAATTGGTGGAGAAGAAAATCTGGCGCCTTTCAACTACGCGTATACCCCATATAATATTGCCATTGCCATCGCAACAGCAGGTGTGCCATTGGCAGCATCAAAATATGTTTCGAAATACAATGCGTTAGGCGCATATAAAATTAGTGAAAAACTATATAAATCTAGTTTTATTGTTATGACCATAACAGGATTTATTGGATTTTTAGTATTATATTTATTAGCTCCAAGCATAGCTGGTATTACATTAGCCAATAAAGGTCATGTAGATGGTGGCTGGACTGTTGATGATATTACTTGGATTATAAGAATTATTAGTATCGTGGTCATTTTTATTCCATTATTAGCGACGTGGCGTGGTGTATTCCAAGGTTATAAATCTATGGGGCCAACTGCGGTATCAGAAGTCATAGAACAAATTGCACGTATTTTATTCATTTTAATAGGAAGCTATTTAGTGCTTAATGTGTTTAATGGTAGTGTACTTGTAGCGAATGGTGTTGCGACGTTTGCAGCGGCAATCGGTGCAATCGCAGCAATCATCGTCTTATGGTATTACTGGAGAAAAAGAAAGAGCAACATAGAACGCATGGTTGCAACGGATCATACAGGTATGGATGTCTCATATGGCAAGATGTATAAAGAGATTATTTCATATAGTATTCCTTTCGTTATTGTAAGTTTGAACTTCCCGCTGTTTAATTTAGTCGATCAGTTTACACATAACACTGCGTTGAATTTAGCAGGTGTACCAAGCAATTTGCATGATTACTTTTTCTCAATTCTGAATATGACAACTAACAAAATTGTGATGATTCCGACATCTTTATCAGCGGGTTTTGCTGTGAGTTTGATTCCATTCATTACAAAGACTTATGCATCAGGCCAGTTACATGAAATGCACAGACAAATACGCACATCTTTAGGTGTATTAATGTACATAACAGTGCCAGCCAGTTTAGGTATTATGGCATTGGCCTTACCTCTGTATACAGTTTTCTATAGTTATAATATTGACGGTAGCCATTTATTATTTTATTATGCACCCGTTGCAATATTAATCGCGTTATTAAGTGTGACAGCGTCAATGTTACAAGGTATAGATAAACAAAAATTAACAGTATTTGTCATTTTAGCAGCAGTAGTAATAAAAATTATTTTAAACACGCCGCTTATAGTTACTTTCCATACGGCAGGCGCAATTTTAAGTACGGCAATCGCGTTATTATTTGCAGTTTTATGTAATTTTTATATTCTTAAAAAGTATGCGAAATTTAACTTTTCTGAGACTTGGTTACACTTTGGAAAAATATTTATGTATGGATTTATTATGATGATTGGGGTTGAATTGACATTCTTCATATTACAAATGTTTATTTCTCCAGAACATAAAATAGGTTCTCTAATTATTCTTGTTATAAGTGTTGTGGTAGGTATGCTGATTTATGGTAGCATGACAATGAAAACAAGACTTGCTGATCAATTCTTAGGTGAAATTCCAAATAAAATCAGACGCAAATTAGGTATTATTAAATGAGATTAGATAAATTTTTATCAAATATGGGTGTTGGCACTCGAACAGAAGTAAAACAACGCTTAAAAAAGAAGCAAGTCACAATTGATGATAAGGTAGAAACGTCACCTAAGAAGCAAATCAATCCAGAACTAGAAATAGTGAAAGTCAATGACCAAAAGATAGACTTTGTTAACAAAGTCTATCTCATGCTTAATAAACCTAAGGACTATATATCAGCTACAACAGATGAACAGCACAAGACAGTGCTCGATTTAATAGAGGGCTATAGATACTTAGATTTGTTTCCAGTCGGCCGATTAGATAAAGATACAGAAGGACTTTTATTGATTACCAATGATGGACAATTTAATCACGAATTAATGAGTCCAGGTAAACATGTCGCTAAAACTTATGAAGTGATTTCTCAAAAAAACATTACAAAAAATGATATAAATGCATTTAAAGTGGGTATTGAATTAAATGAGGGATTGGCGAAACCTGCAAAATTAGTCCAAGGTGATGAATTAAACAAATCGTTTGTCACAATATATGAAGGACGTTACCATCAAGTGAAGCGAATGTTTCATGCTATAGATAATGAAGTCTTAGCTTTGAAACGTATTCGTATTGGCGACTTACAACTTGATTCAACATTAGCATCAGGAGAATATCGTCATTTAACTCAGCAAGATTTTAAACTATTAGGATTAAAATAAAGAAGAGGTGTAAATATTATGTCAAAATTATTTAAAGCAATCGTAGGCATAGGGGGAGCAGCTGTAGCAGTAGTGCTTTCCAAAAAAGAAAATAGAGATAAATTAAAAGATGAGTACAGTAAATACAAATCTAATCCAGAATCATACAAACAAAATGCAAAAGATATCGCTAGTCAAATCAGTTCAAAAGCTGGCGAAACATATAATGAAGTAAAACAGGATCCTAAAGGTTATGCTTCAAAAGTAAAACAAGATCCTAAAGGTTTCATTAATGAACAAAAAGATCGTTTCTCTAATGTGTCTGAACAAGAAGAAGAGCACGTTGAAGAAGCAAGATTTACAGATGAAGGTGCAGCCAATCCTTCAAACAATTTACGAGTTGTAACTGAAGAAGAGTTAAAAAATAATAGCAATAAACATGACGGTAAGTAATACGTTGTCATGATTTTATATCAAACCTAGTTCGCAATTGGAACTAGGTTTTTTATATTAATACAGTTTATATATATAGTAAAAGTAAGCGGTTTAACTGTTTTATTATAAAGCATAACAGTTGATTTTTTTGTTTTATGATTACATCTCACTGTAGTTTCTCTACGACTTCATGTAAAATATTAAATATATAAGTTATAAGAAGGAAGTTGATTGTATATGTGGAGAGACAAAGTAAAAGAATATGAGGATTTCATACTAGAAGATTTGAAAGGTTTACTTTCAATTGAAAGTGTAAGAGAAGACGATAAAGCTTCTGCTGAAAATCCAGTAGGACCTGGACCTAGACAAGCTTTAGATTACATGTATAAAATCGCAGAACGTGACGGCTTTGGCACACATGATGTTGATCATATCGCGGGACGTATTGAAGCGGGTAAAGGCGATGATGTATTTGGTATTTTATGCCATGTGGATGTTGTACCTGCAGGCGATGGATGGGATTCAGATCCGTTTAATCCAGTAGTAACTGATGATAAAATTATTGCTCGTGGTACGTTAGATGATAAAGGGCCGACCATTGCTGCTTATTATGCAGTTAAAATTTTAAATGAAATGAATGTAAACTGGAAGAAACGTATACATATTATTATTGGTACAGATGAAGAGTCTGATTGGAAATGTACTGAGCGTTATTTCCAATCAGAAGAAATGCCTGAATTAGGGTTCGCTCCAGATGCTGAATTTCCTGCTATTCATGGTGAAAAAGGAATAAGCACGTTTGATGTAATTCAAAATGAAAAAGCAGATGATCAAGATGAGCCTGAATATGAATTGCGTTCATTTGTATCAGGACAAAGATATAACATGGTGCCTGATGAAGCGATTGCCAATGTAGTTGTTAAAGAAAATATGACAGATGTTATCCAAAATTTTGAACAATACTTAAACGAGCATGACGTTGAAGGTGAAAGTGTTGTAGATAGCGGTGTCTTGGTGCTTAAAGTACAAGGTAAAGCGGTTCATGGGATGGATCCATCTATAGGCGTCAATGCAGGATTATATTTACTTAATTTCCTTGCAACATTAAATTTAGATAAAACTGCTGCAAATTTCGTAGCGTTTAGCGAACGATACTTGTTTGAGTCACATTTTGGAGAAAAAATGGGAATGAAATTCCACACAGATGTTATGGGCGACGTGACTACTAATGTTGGAATTATCACTTATGATAATCAAGATGGTGGCAAATTCGGCATTAATTTAAGATATCCAGAAGGTTTTGAATTTGAAGAATCGTTAACAAGATTCAAGGGAGAAATTCAATCACTAGGATTTTCAATTGAGTTAGGTAAAAATCAAACGCCACATTATGTAGAAAAAGACGACCCATTCGTACAAAGCTTAGTACAAGCCTACCGTAACCAAACTGGTGATGATACAGAACCGTATACGATTGGTGGCGGTACTTATGCACGAAATTTAGATAAAGGTGTTGCATTTGGTGCGATGTTTAGTGATTCTGAAGATTTAATGCATCAAAAAAATGAATATATAACTAAAAAACAATTATTCAATGCGACAAGTATCTATTTAGAATCATTATATAAATTGTGTGTGGAGGAATAAATATGACAAAAGTATTAATAAATGAAAAACTCGTTGATGAACAAGATGCAAATGTGCCTTATAATGATAGAGGTTATGTATTTGGCGACGGTATTTATGAATATATTAGAGTATATGATAATAGTGTATTTACTGCTAAGGAACATTTTGAAAGACTTTTACGTAGTGCAAAAGAAATTGGTCTTGAATTAAAATATAGCGTTGAGGAACTTACGGAATTAATACAGGAGTTATTATCAACAAATGGTGTGATTAATGGTGGTGTCTACATTCAAGTTACACGTGGTGCCGCACCGCGTGATCATGCCTTTCCAACACCTTCTGTTGAAACCAATATTATGGCTTTCACTAAATCATATGATCGTCCTTACAAATCATTAGAAGAAGGTATTAATGCGATCACTACTGAAGATATTCGTTGGTTAAGATGCGATATTAAGAGTTTAAACTTGTTGGGTAATGTATTAGCTAAAGAATATGCAGTTAAATATAATGCTCAAGAAGCAATACAACATCGTGGTGATATTGTCACAGAAGGTTCTTCTAGTAATGTGTATGCAATCAAAGATGGTGAAATCTATACACATCCTGTAAATAATTATATTTTAAATGGTATTACGCGTATGGTAATTAAATCTGTTGCTGAAGATAAAGGGATACCTTTTAATGAAGAAACGTTTACATTAGACTTTTTGAAAAGTGCGGATGAAATCATTGTATCAAGTACTTCAATTGAGGTTATGCCAGTTGTTAAATTAAACGGTGAAAATGTCGGTGATGGTCAAGTTGGCTCGATAACAAAATCATTGCAAGAAGGATTTAACAGATACATTGATACACATAGTTAATATTTTCAATAAATAGATAGAAAATATAACAAAAATTCATATTAAATTATGTTATAATGCTAACTGAGCCGTTTGAAAGAAACTAATAGAAATAAGAAAGTAAAAAGTGACTTTTTGTTTCTCATTATTGGTTGAAATTCATACCCAAACATTATAAAATCTTTTATGAGTCTTGAAATTGAACGAGAAAAATTTCTTGAAAAAAGATAGAGAAATATTAAAAAATATGCTTTGTTTGGGTTTCTTTTATGGTATGCTATAAAAGTTACTATAATTTGAAAATCAGTTATTTATAATTTTAAAAATTAACTTGAGCCACATGGGACATTATGCTAGTCATAACACTTGAGACAGCATAAATTATGGTTGAAGTTTAAAAAAATTTGCTATAGAAAATGATTATATATGGCTCTCGAAAAATGTTTTTCAGGAGCCATTTTCTAATTGAAAGTGAGGTGAACGTGTTGGAGCAGTTTTATCAATTGGGATGGACGCTTGACTCAGCAGGCGGTGCATCGGGTGAGGCGTACATGGCCGAACAGGATGGACAAAAATTATTCTTAAAAAGAAATTCAAATCCATTTATAGCTGCATTATCAGCTGAAGGTATTGTGCCTAAACTTGTATGGACGAAACGCATTGAAACTGGCGAAGTTGTAACAGCACAACATTGGAAAAATGGTAGAGAACTTACTTTCAATGAAATGCATGAACAACGTGTAGCGAATTTATTGAAAAAAATTCATAGTTCGAAGACATTATTAAACATGCTAAAACGTATGGAAATGGAACCTATCACGCCAGATATTTTATTAAATAAAATAAATGCTTCGTTATCAAGAGATGTACTGACACATCACGTGGTTAGAAAAGCTTTAACGTATTTGGAAGATCACATGCCTAACTTAGATCCTCGTTTCTTTACAGTTGTTCATGGTGATGTTAACCATAATAATTGGTTGTTATCAGATCATGATGAGCTATATCTCGTTGATTGGGAAGGTGCAATGATTGCTGATCCCGCAATTGATTTAGGTATGCTGCTGTACAATTACGTTCCAGAAAATAAATGGCCAGAGTGGTTAAACTTGTATGGTACAAAAGATTCAATGGATTTACAAAAACGTATGAAGTGGTATACCGTTGTACAATCTATCGGTATGGTTCAATGGTATGAAGAACAAAAACGTTACAAAGATATGAATATGTGGCTAACTTTTTTAAATCAAGTGATGAATAATAATGCTTTTATATAAGGAGTTATCAAAATGAGAATGCGCTATAAGCCTTGGGCAGAGGACTACTTAAAAAAAGAACCGAATATAGTTGATATCGATGGTAGTCATGCAGGGCGAATCAGTGAATGGTTTGATAATGATCAACCGATTTATATTGAAGTAGGATCAGGTATGGGTCAATTCATAACTACGCTTGCAGCAAAACATCCCGAAATAAACTTTATCTCTATGGAAAGAGAGAAAAGTGTTATGATAAAAGTCTTAGATAAAGTTATTGAACAAGGCTTAACAAATATCAAGTTAATTTGTAATGATGCAATTGAACTTAATGATTATTTCAAAGATGGAGAAGTATCAAGATTATACCTTAATTTCTCAGATCCATGGCCTAAAAAAAGACATACTAAACGTCGTTTGACATATCAAACATACCTAGCATTGTATAAACAAGTTTTAAAAGATGATGGTGAAATCCATTTTAAAACAGACAATCGTGGTCTGTTTGCATATAGTTTAGAAAGTATGTCTCAATTTGGTATGTATTTTACAAAAATCAACCTGAATTTGCATGAAGAAGATGATGAAGAGAATATTGAGACTGAATACGAAAGAAAATTTTCTGATAAAGGTTCAAGAATTTATCGTATGGAAGCTAAGTTTCATTAAATATAATTACGCACTCAATTGATAGGACATAGGTTCTATCAATTTTTTTATGTCCAAATTAAGATTTTTATAATTTAATGTAAATAGAGTTGTGCTAATTTAAATGTATTTATGTCCATTATTTTACCTAGAACATTGTTTGTATTACTATTAATGTTCAGTAGTTATTGTGTTTATATTTTACGAGGAGGATAAGTAGATGAAATTAGGGGATTTTCGTATACATTATTTAAATGGTGGTATCACTCACATTGATGGTGGCGCAATGTTTGGCGTGGTGCCTAAGGCGTTATGGACTAAAAAATATGAAGTGAATGATAAGAATCAAATTCCATTACCAACGCATCCAATATTAATACAATCGAACGATTATAATATTATCATTGATACAGGTATAGGTTCAGGAAAATTAACAGATAAAGAACGTAGAAATTTTGGAGCTCATTATGAAAGCCAAATTAGTGAAGACTTAAAGGCTTTAGATTTAACGACTGCAGATATTGATTATGTATTAATGACACATTTACATTTCGATCATGCTGCTGGATTAACAGATAATGAGGGTAATTCAATTTTTAATAAAGCAATCCATGTGATTCAACAAGATGAATGGCATGAATTTCAAAGCCCTAATATACGCAGTAAATCAACATATTGGCCAAAGAATAATGGAGATTTTAAAAAACGATTACTATTGTTTGAAAATGAAATCGAAATAGTGCCAGGTATTAAAATGATTCATACGGGCGGTCATAGTTTTGGTCATGCAATCATTACAATTGAAAGTCAGAATGAAAAAGCGGTGCATATGGGTGATATTTTTCCAACAACTGCACATAGAAATCCATTATGGGTCACAGCTTATGATGATTACCCTATGCAATCAATTAGAGAAAAAGAACGTTTAGTACCGTATTATATTCATCAAAATTATTGGTTTTTATATTATCATGATGTAAATTATTTTGCGGTGAAATTTGATAAGCAAAATATAACTGAATTTGATACATTTATTTCTAGGAATTAAAAAGGTTAAAGCTAAGCGGCACATGAATAAGAAGATATTCTGAGTTAGAATATGTTTGTCATCGTGTCGCTATGGCTTTAACCTTCTATCATTTGCATTCAATGATATCTAATATTTCACCTGTTTTGGCATCAGCATAAAAGTCATAATATGTAAGTGTGTTATGGTTTCGTGTCGTAATGCCACCTTGAAAAGCAATGATTTTTGAATCGGATTTTGTATACGTCATCGGCACTTTTAATATATATGATCCTATAACATTCATAAAATAAGTTTTTACTTCTTTAGTGATTTTTTCAGGATCTCGATATTGGATATGTTTTCGACGTTTATAAAAATAAATTGATCCTGCAATTGTAGTTAGGAAAAATAATAAGAGGATGAACCAATTTTTTTTATTTAACATAACATAATCTACCCCCAATAAAGTCATATTTATAGTTTACCATAATGAAGATGATATAATAAATATTAAGGAGTGAGAGACGTTGAACATAGATAAAAGTAAAACATTGAATAGAATGAAAACATTAACAGAATTACATGGTGTAGCAGGTTTTGAAGAAAATGTAAAATCATATTTGAAAGCAGAAATGGAACCATTTGTGGATGAATTTGTTTATAATCGTATGGGCGGATTTTACGGTGTTAAACGTTCGAAATCAAGTAATCCAAAACGAATCATGGTTGCTGCACATATGGATGAAATTGGTTTCATGGTCACAAATATCACGTCAAATGGTATGCTACAATTTACTAATTTAGGTGGCGTTGCAAACGATATATGGCAAGGCCAAAGGCTAAAAGTTAGAACGCGAAATAATGATGAGATTACAGGTATTGTAGCTAATATTCCGAAACATTTTAGAACTGGAAATGAAGGAGCACCTAAAATAGAAGATTTATTATTGGATATTGGTGCAGAAAATGCTGAAGATGTATCGGCACGTGGTATTGCTATTGGTGATACGATTGCACCTGATACGCCTTTTACACAGTTATCAGAGCATCGATTTGCCAGTAAAGCCTGGGATAACCGTTATGGTTGTTTAATTGGTATTGAGCTACTGGAATTATTAAAAAATACTGAATTGGACTTTGATTTATATGTCGGTGCAAATGTGCAAGAAGAAGTAGGATTAAGAGGAGCAAGTGCAGCGGCAGAGTTAATCGATCCTGATGTAGCATTTGTTGTAGATTGTTCGCCTGCGAATGATATGAAAGGTAAGCAAAATTTATCAGGGGAATTAGCTGGAGGTACATTAATCAGAATTAAAGATGGTACAATGTTACTTCGACCAACCTTTAGAGATTATTTGCTTGATTTAGCGAAGCAGTATGATATTAAACATCAATACTATATTTCTCCAGGTGGTACGGATGGTGGAGAAATACACAAGGCAAAATTAGGTATCCCAACCGCTGTGATAGGTGTGTGCGCACGATATATTCATAGTACAAACGCAGTGTTTGATATTAGAGATTATGAAGCTGCCAGAAGCCTGTTAGAACAATCAGTTAGACATTTAAATGAAGACCAAATAAAAATATTACAATATAAATAATAATTAGGAGTGGTATTATGCAACAATTAGAAAGTGAGCAGCAATTTGAAAATCTGAAAAATGAACAAACAGTGTTTTTATTTACAGCAGATTGGTGCCCAGATTGTAAAGTTATAGAACCAGATTTACCTCAATTAGAAGCAAAATATACTAATTATAAATTTATTTCAGTTGATAGAGACAAATTTATTGATATATGCATTAATTATGACATTATGGGTATACCTAGTTTTCTAGTATTCCGTGACGGGAATCAAATTGGCAGTTATATTGGAAAAGAACGAAAATCCAAAGAACAAATAGACCAATTTTTAGCGTCTTTGTAGGTGGCATTAATTTAGGATTAAATTAAAGTTAAATTATAAAAATATATACCCTTAGAGCGCACATTTTTTCTGTTCCTAAGGGTATATTTATTGTAAACTATAGTAAGGCACGTAAATAGGAGTGTTAATAATGAATGTCTTTCAAATGAGAGATAAATTAAAAGATAGATTGAATCATCTTGATGTGAAATTTAGTTTTAATCGAGAAGATGAAACACTACGTATCTCAAGAATAGATAATGGTAAAGGCGTTACCGTTAAAATTAATCCAATAGTAGCTAAATATAAATCTCAAAAAGAAAAAATAGTCGATGAAATTGTGTATTATGTTGAAGAAGCAGTCGAGCAAATGAAAGGGGAGGCATTGGAAAATACGGATTATATCCAAATTATGCCGGTTTTAAGATCTCCTAGCTTTGATAAAAAAGACAAAAATGGTAATTCATTTGTAATCGATGCACATACAGCAGAAACAAACATTTATTATGCAGTTGATTTAGGTAAGTCATATCGTCTAATTGATGAAGCGATGTTAGAAGAATTAAAGCTAACAAAGCAACAATTAAAAGAAATGGCGCTATTTAATGTGCGCAAATTAGAAAATAAGTATACAACTGACGAAGTTAAAGGTAATATTTTTTACTTTGTGAATTCAAATGATGGTTATGATGCAAGTAGAATTTTAAATACGTCATTTTTAAATGAAATACAAGCACAATGTGAAGGTGAAATGTTAGTAGCGGTACCTCATCAAGATGTGCTTATCATTGCAGATATCCGCAATAAGACGGGTTACGATGTGATGGCGCATTTAACTATGGAGTTTTTCACTAAAGGATTAGTGCCAATAACATCATTATCTTTAGGTTATGATAAAGGGCATTTTGAACCAATCTTTATTTTAGGTAAAAATAATAAACAAAAAAGAGATCCTAATGTGATTCAAAGATTGGAAGCTACACGAAAACAATATGAAAATAAAGATAAGAAATAAGGAGTAATGAAGTTATGAATTTATTTTATAATAAAGAAGCTGTTGGCGATGTTGCATTTTTACAAATTAATCCTACAGAAGGTGAATATAACTACGTCACTCAAGGGGATGTAGTTGAAATACAGAATGACGGAGAAGTCGTTGGTTACAATATCTTTAATGCATCAAACAAAGCAACACTAACAGGTAATGGACATATTAAGTTGACTGAAACATTAGTTCAAGCGTTTCAAAAAGCAATTGAAGCTGCTGGATTTACTTATAAATTAGACGCAGACTTTACTCCTAAATTTGTAGTGGGCTATGTTGAAACAAAAGACAAGCATCCAGATGCAGATAAATTAAGTGTTCTAAGTGTTGATGTTGCAACTGAAAAACTACAAATTGTTTGCGGGGCACCGAATGTTGAAGCTGGACAAAAAGTGGTGGTAGCAAAAGTTGGTGCAGTTATGCCAAGTGGTATGGTTATTAAAGATGCAGAACTTAGAGGCGTTGCATCAAGTGGTATGATTTGTTCGATGAAAGAGTTAGGATTACCAAATGCACCACAAGAAAAAGGTATTATGGTTCTAAGTGATGATTACACTGTAGGGCAATCATTTTTTGAAGTATAAAAAGGAGGTAATGTAGTATGAGCTGGTTCGACAAGTTATTTGGAGAAGATAATGAATCAACAGATAATTATCTTAATAAAAGAAGCCAACGACGTCAAAAAGCTACACAACAAGAAGAACATGATTCATTACTTCCTCAAAATAATGATGTTTATGAAAGACCCAAAGGGAAATTCAGGTTTCCTATGCGTGTTTTAGAAGAGGCAAATGACAGTTTGAAGACAGATGATGAGTTGAATTCTGATATTGCGTCTACATCTCATAAAACTTCCCATGATGTACATAATGATGTGAGTCATGGGAATGCACATCATCAACAAAGAAGACGTAGACATATGTATGATAAAACACCAACTCAAAATATAAACTCGAGTGATTCAGTTGGGCAACAATCGCAACAACAAGATCATTACCAAACTGAAAATGAGACTAGAACACATAAAGGCAAAAGAATGAGGATTCAAACGGATGTTTTACGAGCAAATGCTTCGTCAAAACACAAACCAACGACGTCAAATTTTCATCATAGCGATTTTAAAGCGAGTGAAGTGCCTTCAGCGATTTTTGGTACTAAAAAACCCCGTCCTTTAGAAAATGGTGTCATTAAACGTCAAGATGATTCAGAAGAAGGTACGCAAGCGGAAAATGAGACGAATCATCGTAATTATAATGATGAATCATCTCAACAGAAACACCAAACAGTAAAAGATTCAGATAGTAATTCAACAGATATTCAAAATGAAGCACATATGTATCATGAAAATTCAAATGATACTGCATATGATCTATCTGATAACAAAGAGCGCCGTGACGCACAACATGTTGAGGAAAATGGTGAAGAAGTTGAGCTGAATCAACCAGTAACAAGTCAAAATAAAAAAGATAATACGATTAAAATAGAAAACATCTATGCTTCTCAGATTGTTGAAGAAATTAGACGAGAGAGAGAACGTAAAGTATTACAGAAGCGTCAATTTAAAAAGGCACTTCAACAAAAACGTCATGATAATCAAGACAAACAAGAAGATAGTATACAAAAAGCAATTGACGAAATGTATGCAAAACAAGCGCGGAATTACATAGGTGAAAGCTCGTTAGATGAAGATGGTAACGCAATGAATATGTCCAAATCGAAAACGTCAACATCACGTCAAAGTGCAGAAAATCAGCAACAAACAGAATCGACGAATAGTGAAGATATTGAAGAAGATTCAAATACACCATTTAATTATGAAGAAGTTGATTTAGATCATGTACGCGATGTTCATACGATTAATAATGAACAGGTTAATGTAAATACTAAAAATGACAGTTCCGCAATTGAAGCAAATCAAAATCAAGTTGAACAGGTCACACCTAACAGTGATTTCGAAAATCAAAACGATGAGAACAACACTGCAATAGAGTCTAGTCAAAGTGATATGTCAGAAAATGAGCGCACATACATCTTAGAGAAATCATTTGAGCGTTATTTAGATGAGAATGACGTGGATGATGCGCAGTATAGAGAATTATCTGAAACAGACCCTAAATCCAAAGAATCATTAGCTTTTGATTCATTAGATTCACAAAGTGAAAATGAGCAATTGTCAGAGTCATTATCACAACCAGACCATGGTTTTGAAAATTCAGAGTCCGATATTATCGATAATCATGTAACTTCAAATGATGCAGCACCATCAGAGGCATCACAGCTAGAATCTGATGAAAGTATGAATGAAAATGAATCGCTTAACGTCCAAAATGAAATATTAGATGAAAGGTCTGAATTGGAGCAATCTGATAGTACTGATAATAATAATGGAAATCATATTAAGCAACCCGACGAAACTAAAACGTATAAAAAGGCTACATCTATCAAGAAAGGTAGTAAACCTTTCAATGTCGTGATGACACCATCAGATAAAAAGCGTATGTTAGATGCACAAAAAGAAAAAAATAAGTCAAACATACAATTAAATAATGTAGATAATTTTAAACATAATACGTCATCCGATATTAGCGACAAACAATCACAGTCGAATAATGATCAATTAGCAAATGAACCTGCTTCAGAGTCATTGACTGTAACTGATGACAACCAAAACGAAACGAATTTATCACATGACTTGATTGATGAACAGAGTGACTTTAAACCGGAAACGGATGCTTCTTCTTATAGTGATGATTATAATCGAAATGACTCAACTCAGTCTAATGTACAACAAGAGTCAGTTGAAAGTGCTGAGTCAGATATGACAAATGTGCCTTCTGAACAAAATGAAAATCATAAGCAAAATGTACAAGAACCAGTTCTCAAACCTGAAACTTCTGGTAACCAATTAGGTGGATTAAAAACACCAACTGAGGATGATAATAAGGCTACTATTAGAAGAGGACCCAATATTAAACTTCCAAGTATTGAGTTATTAGAAGCGCCAAAACAACATGAAATTGACAATGCTTGGATTGAAGATAAAAAACAGGAATTGAATGAAGCTTTTTATTATTTCAATGTGCCTGCAGAAGTTCAAAATGTTACTGAAGGCCCTAGTGTGACACGATTTGAATTATCAGTCGAAAAAGGTGTGAAAGTATCTAGAATAACAGCTTTACAAGACGATATAAAAATGGCGCTTGCAGCTAAGGATATTCGTATTGAAGCACCCATTCCAGGTACGAGTCTAGTTGGTATAGAGGTACCAAATCAAAATGCAACAACTGTAAATTTACGTTCAATTTTAGAAGAACCAGCGTTTAAAAATGCAGAATCCAAATTAACTGTAGCTATGGGACTTAGAATTAATAATGAACCTTTATTAATGGATATTTCTAAAACACCGCATGCTTTAATAGCTGGTGCAACAGGCTCAGGTAAATCCGTATGTATTAATAGTATATTAATGTCGTTATTATATAAAAATCATCCTGAGGAATTAAGATTGTTACTTATTGATCCGAAAATGGTTGAATTAGCACCTTATAATGACTTACCACATTTAGTTGCACCTGTGATAACAGATGTAAAAGCAGCAACGCAAAGTTTAAAATGGGCTGTTGAAGAAATGGAAAGACGTTATAAAGTTTTTGCTAAATATCATGTTAGAAATATTACGGCGTTTAATAAGAAAGCAACTTATGAGGATAGAATGCCAAAAATTGTTATAGTAATAGATGAATTAGCAGATTTAATGATGATGGCACCACAAGAAGTGGAACAATCTATTGCGCGCATTGCACAAAAAGCACGTGCATGTGGTATTCATATGCTAGTTGCAACGCAAAGACCTTCTGTTAATGTCATCACTGGATTAATCAAAGCAAATATACCTACTAGAATTGCATTTATGGTATCATCTAGCGTAGACTCTCGCACTATCTTAGATAGTGGTGGTGCAGAACGTTTATTAGGTTATGGTGACATGCTTTACCTAGGAAGCGGTATGAATAAACCTATCCGTGTTCAAGGTACATTTGTCTCTGATGAAGAAATTGATGATGTTGTAGATTTCATAAAACAACAACGAGATCCGGAATACTTATTTGAAGAAAAAGAATTATTGAAAAAAACAGAAAGTCAACCACAAGATGATTTATTCGATGATGTGTGTCGATTTATGCTAAATGAAGGACATATTTCAACTTCATTAGTACAGCGTCATTTCCAAATCGGATATAATCGTGCTGCAAGAATTATTGATCAACTAGAACAACTTGGCTATGTGTCGGGCGCAAATGGATCTAAACCAAGAGATGTATACATTACAGAATCAGATTTGAATGAGAATTAATATAGAGATAAAGGAGTGTTACAATGACACATTATCATTTTGTCGGTATAAAAGGTGCCGGTATGAGTTCATTAGCACAAATAATGCATGATCTTGGAAACGAAGTACAAGGTTCAGATATTAAAAATTATGTTTTTACAGAAGTGGCATTAAAAAACAATGGTATTAAAATACTGCCATTTGATGCGAATAGTATTCAATCAGATATGGTAGTCGTACAAGGAAACGCATTCCCGGATACGCATGAAGAAGTTGTGAAAGCACATGAATTAAAACTTGAAGTTATTCGCTACCATGACTTCTTAGGTCATATTATTAACCAATATACGTCAGTCGCCGTAACTGGTGCACATGGTAAAACTTCGACAACTGGTTTATTATCACACGTAATGAATGGTGATAAGAAAACATCTTTCTTAATTGGCGATGGAACTGGACTTGGCATACCAGCAAGTGATTACTTTGCGTTTGAAGCATGTGAATATCGTAGACACTTTTTAAGCTATCATCCAGACTATGCCATTATGACCAATATAGATTTTGATCATCCAGATTATTTCAAAGACGTTGATGATGTATTTAATGCTTTCCAAGAAATGGCGCATAACGTTAAAAAAGCGATTATTGCTTGGGGTGATGATACACACTTGCGTAAAATTGAAGCAGACGTACCTGTTTATTATTATGGATTCTCAAATAAAGATGACGTTTATGCAGATAATTTAGAGATAAGTGAAAAAGGTACAAAATTTGATGTATATATTAAAGGTGAATATTTTGATACTTTCCTTTCACCACAATTTGGCGATCATAATATATTAAATGCCTTATCGGTTATTACGATTAGTTACTTAGAAAGTTTAAATATCGATAATATTAAAGAAGCATTAGAGACTTTTGGTGGCGTGAAACGTAGATTCAATGAAACAAAAGTAGGAAATCAAGTATTAGTAGATGATTATGCACACCATCCTAGAGAAATTAGTGCTACAATTGAGACAGCGAGAAAAAAATATCCTAACAAAGATGTTATCGCAGTGTTTCAACCTCATACATTTAGTAGAACACAAGCATTCTTGGGTGAATTTGCAGAATGTTTAAGTTTAGCCGATAAAACATTTTTATGTGAAATTTTTGGTTCGATAAGAGAAAATAGCGGTAACTTAACGATTCAAGATTTAGTTCAAAGAATTGATGGTGCAACATTGATTGATGAGGAAAGTGTAAATGCGCTTGAACAATATAGTGATGCTGTTATTTTATTTATGGGTGCAGGAGATATTCAAAAAATTCAACGTGCATACATGGAAAAAATAGGTGTTACTTCTCCATTTTAATATGTTTATGTTAAAATGATGGGGGTATTTATATTAAATAACAACATATGATTAATAGGAGGCGTTTTAAATGGAATGGATTTTACCTATAGCTGGAATTATTGCAGCGGTTGCATTTCTAATATTAGTAATTGGTATCGTTGTGGTATTACTTTCAGTTAAGAAAAATTTAGATCACGTAGCAAAAACACTTGATGGTGTCGAAGGACAGGTTCAAGGTATTACGCGTGAATCTACAGATTTACTTCATAAAGCGAACCGCTTAACTGAAGATATTCAAGACAAATCAGATCGTTTAAATTCAGTAGTTGATGCTGTTAAAGGTATCGGTGATTCTGTACAAACTTTAAATGGTTCTGTTGATAGAGTGACAAACTCAATTACGCACAATATTTCTCAAAATGAAGATAAAATTTCTCAAGTAGTACAATGGTCAAATGTAGCAATGGAAGTTGCTGATAAATGGCAAAATAGAAGAAATCGTAGAGATAGTGCAAATTACAAAACGAGCAGTGTAGCAAATGACACGAATCATAGCTATACTACACGTGTAGATAACAAATAATTCATATATTAAAAAACAAATGCACTTAAATGAGGTTTGAAACTTATTTAAGTGCATTTGTTATAGGGGGCATTGGACAATGAAGTATTATAACCGTGATAATTATGAAAGAAATTTAGAAAGTTACGAAGTGCCAGAATATTTTACAAAAGGTGCCAGAAATGAATTTGTATATGGATTTATTGTAGGTGCTGTTATAGGTTCCGCTGTTGGTTTAGTATCCATTAGTAAGTCGAGAGCAACGAATAAATCTATTCCAGAACAAGACAATCAATTTAAATCTAGCATTATTGAGCAGTCCGAATTAGAACGTCAAGAAGCTGACGATAAAGTAAATGAAATTAAATCAACTATTGACGACGCGCAAAATAAAAATACAGAAGTAACCGATGCAGAATTATCTGCGCAACGTGTAGCGATTCAACAAGAAACTTCTGATAATAATTTAGCTAATATGTCACCGGATGCCCAAGAACAACAGGAAGTGACAACTAGTGAAGATGCAAATCAATCAGATGACAGTTTAGCACATATAGATCCAAATGCAGAACCAAGTGAAAGTGAAATTAATGCACAACAAAATGCAATTAAAGAAGAAACAGAAACAAGTGATGCGAATATAGATGGTGAAAACTCAAATAGCAATGCAGTTACTGCAGGTACAGCAGCTGGTGGTGCAGTTGCAGCGAGTGGATTAGCTAAAGCAGCACATGATAAAAATGAAGCGTTAAATGAAGATAATCAAGTTGCAGAAAACACATCTAATCTTTTAAAAGAAGAAGAAGCGCCTGCTAACACTAACACAAATAATAAAACGCCGAATTTGGTTACTCAAAGCGATGAAACAGATGATAGTAAGCAAGGGGCAATTGCAGGTGTGGTAACTGCGTCAGGTTTAGCATTAGCGGCTAAAAATAAAAATAAAGCATTAGATGACAATCCTTCTGTTGCAGAAAACACAGCTAATTTACTTAAGCCAGAAGCTCCAGCACAGACAAAACATAAAGTTGTACCTAATTTGGTTACGCCAAAGGTTGAAAGTGCTGTTGAATCTACAACAGATAAAGTAGAACAAGGCGATAAAAAAAATGATACAAAAGTTAAACCAGAAGCTGCAGACCAGAGAGTAAAACAAACACACGATCAAGTTGCATTTAAAGATGGTATCATCGTTCATGAAAATGCTTCTGGTCAAACGCAATCAGCAACAACTCCTACAAATTTAGATTCAAAAAATGATGGTATCATTAATCATGATGATTCAGAATCTGCAGATAACCTATCATCTACAAAAGACGCAAGTACTTTGACAAATGAAAGTACTACTGAATCTGAAGCAACATATTCAAAAAACAGACCACAAACGAAGAAAACAGAAAAAGCAAAAAGTAAGATTGATAAAAGAACATTTAATGATTAAAAATATTTAATAAAAAGAATCGGACGCTTTGTTCGATTCTTTTTTTATGTAGTATTATTTGATACATATCTATTTGCTTAATAGAACATCATGTAAAGCGTATCGTTGATTAAATATGACATGTCTTATGAATTTGAAGCATATCATGAACAAGGAATTTGTAAATTTATCTATAAAATTTATAAAAAAGAAGTAATAGTGTAAAATATAACTAGCAAATGACTGAAAATTTAGTTATCATTAATGTTATTCACTTTTTAAGTGAATTTTTAATAATCCTTACTTGAACTTATAAGGAGTTATTGTTAGAATAACCTTTAACATATATTTTATCGCTTTAAAGCAGAATAAAATATTGGTTTTAAAATTTTTCATAGAGGTGAATAAAATGGCAGACAAATTACAAGAATACAGAGATGAGATAGTTGAAATTAATGAAAAAATCTTAGGTCTTTTATCTAAAAGAGGTAAGATAGCACAAAAGATTGGTGAAGAAAAACGCAAACAAGGTACACTTGTTTACGACCCACAACGCGAAAAAGAAATGATTAATCAGTTATTAGATCAAAATGAAGGTCCATTTAATGACAATGTGATTAAACAACTATTCAAAGAAATTTTTAAAGCCTCTACTGATTTACAAAAATCTGAAAATGAAAAACATTTATATGTGTCGAGAAAATTAAAACCAGAAGATACAATCGTTCAATTTGACAACGGAGGCATCATTGGAGACGGCAACAAATCATTTGTATTTGGTCCATGTTCAGTTGAATCACAGGAACAAGTCGATGCAGTCGCAGCTAATTTACAAGCGAGAGGTGAGAAATTCATTAGAGGTGGCGCATTTAAACCTCGTACATCACCGTATGATTTCCAAGGCTTAGGTGTCGAAGGGCTTAAAATACTTAAAAATACGAAAGATAAATATGGTTTAAACGTTGTAAGTGAAATTGTAAACCCAGCAGACTTTGAAGTTGCTGATCAATATTTAGATGTATTCCAAATTGGTGCACGTAATATGCAAAACTTTGAATTATTAAAAGAAGCTGGTCGTTCAAATAAACCTGTATTATTAAAACGTGGTTTATCAGCAACGATTGAAGAATTTATTTTTGCAGCTGAATATATCGCATCACAAGGTAATGAAAATATCATTTTATGTGAACGTGGTATCCGTACTTATGAAAAAGCAACTAGAAACACGTTAGATATTTCTGCAGTGCCAATTTTAAAACAAGGCACACACTTACCAGTTATGGTAGATGTTACACATAGCACTGGTCGTAAAGATATCATGCTACCTACTGCAAAAGCAGGATTAGCTGTTGGTGCAGATGGTATTATGGCTGAGGTTCACCCTGATCCATCTGTAGCATTAAGTGATAGTGGACAACAAATGGATTTCAATGAATTTGATGCGTTCTATAAAGAACTTAAACCATTAGCTGATATGTATAATAATAAACAACTTAAATAAAGTATTACGTTAATTAAAATGAATGCCTTATAATCCTAACTATTTAGTTAGTATGGATTATAAGGTTTTTTATTTTAAAAACATTTATTAATAATTGGTTTATTTTTAATAAAAAGCGTATGAAATGACGTATCATTCATTAAGTTATAAAAATCGATTAAAGATAAATAGACGTTCATATCATATGAATTGAATTATTTATGAATTTTAAAAACAAAATGATTTTACAATGAGCAAAAATATGGTAAACTTTGAAAATGTTATGAAAACAAGTTACAATGATAAAGAAATCGCTTTCAAGGAGGAAAAATATGACTGTAACAATATATGATGTAGCTCGTGAAGCTCGCGTTTCTATGGCAACTGTATCACGTGTTGTCAATGGAAATCAGAATGTTAAGCCGGAAACACGTGATAAGGTTAACGATGTTATCAAAAAATTAAATTATCGTCCGAATGCAGTGGCAAGAGGATTAGCAAGTAAACGTACAACAACAGTTGGCGTAATCATACCAGATATTTCAAATGTTTATTATTCACAATTGGCTCGTGGATTAGAAGATATTGCAACAATGTATAAATATCATTCTATTATTTCTAATTCAGATAACGATCCAAATAAAGAAAAAGAAATTTTCAATAATCTACTTAGTAAACAAGTAGATGGTATTATCTTCTTAGGTGGTACTATTTCAGAAGAAATTAAAGAACTTATTAATAAATCATCTGTTCCAGTTGTTGTTTCAGGAACAAATGGTAAAGATGAAGGTATTTCATCAGTTAATATTGATTTCAAAACAGCAGCAAAAGAAATTACTACTGAATTGATTGAAAAAGGTGCTAAAACATTTGCGTTTGTCGGTGGCGATTATTCCAAAAAAGCACAAGAAGATGTATTGACTGGGCTAAAAGAGGTTTTAGATTCAAATCATCTTGAATTAAAAAATGAACTTATTTTTAATGGCAATGAAACTTACAAAGATGGGCTACGCGCATTTGAATCATTAAAATCTGGAAAACCAGAAGCGATTTTGTCAATCAGTGATGAACAAGCTATTGGTCTTGTACATGCAGCACAAGATGAAGGTGTGAACGTTCCAGAGGATGTACAAATCATTAGTTTTAACAACACAAGATTAGTTGAGATGGTAAGACCACAACTTTCAAGTGTTATTCAACCTTTATATGACATTGGTGCAGTAGGTATGAGATTATTAACTAAATATATGAATGAAGAAGAAATTGATGAACCGAATGTTATTCTTCCACATAGAATTGAATATAGAGGGACGACGAAATAAATCGTCAATGCGTTTTAAAGCAAATATATAAATTAAAGCCTACACAAATTATTGTGTAGGCTTTAATTTATACTCTGAGCTAGTACATATTGAAGATGAGCTTTTTTGTATTTATTATATTTTGAAAGGTCATGTATATCTGGGATACGGTGTGAACATGTATTTTTCACCCATAGTAGGGTGATGAATCTAAGCTTAACAGTAAATGCTTCTAAAATTTTTAACATACAATGTTTTAGGCGGATTTCTTCAAAATGACCAAGTTGTTCAAATTATTATTTTAACTATAAATCTTACTATTTAAACCAACTAATTACCTGTTGTGCATGTTTTAAATTGGTAGCTGTAATTTCTTCCTCTCTAGGTATATCGATGTAATTTTCTTTATCATCCTGCCAGTGCTTTGGTAAAGTACAGGTAGCATAAGGTTGCCATTTTTCAAGCCATTGTGATGGTAATTGACCTTGTGGTGGTGGTGCTTCTATAAGCGCTAGGAATACGTGTGACCAAGCTCTTGGCACTACTTTCCAAATGTTATAACCGCCACCGCCAAACATCATGACTTTGCCATTTGTATATGTATCAGCCAAAGATTTAATGATATAAGGAATTTGGTAAAGTGTGTTTAATGTACAACTCATGTGTGTTAGTGGGTCCAAATAATGCACATCCACACCATGAACACTAACAATGATATCTGGTTTGAAAGAAGCAATAATAGGTTCAATCGTTTGCTTAAATACCTCTAAATAAGAGCTATCTTCTGTGTATGGTTCTAAAGGAATATTAACTGTATAGCCGAAACCTTGCTCATTACCACGTTCTGTGTAATGTCCAGATCCAGGAAATAGAAATTTGCCTGTTTCATGGATCGAATAAATTAAAGCTTGGTCTTCAGTGTAAAAACTCCACTGTGTACCATCACCATGATGTGCATCTGTGTCTATACATAATACACGTTGATTATAGTGTTTAATCAAGTAAGCAATAGTGATAGCCACATCGTTATATATACAAAATCCATTTGCACGACCTGGTAGACTATGATGTAAGCCACCTCCGAGATGACAACCATTTTTAACGCTTTTATCCATGATAGCATCAGCTAAATTTAACGCACCACCAACAATTCTAGCGCTATGTTGGTGCATCCGTCTAAATTGCAATGTATCATCACCATCTAAGCCATATTTTTTAGCTTCTTGTAAATTTAAAATACCATGGGACGCACGTCTAATGGCTTGTATATAGTCATAAGAATGTATTAGTGATAATTCCTCATCTGTTGCGATTCTCGGTGTTATGATGTGTTCAGGCTTTAAACTGCCTAGATCTAACAATAATTCTGTAGTTAGTTTTAATCTCATTTGATTAAAAGGATGATCATTGCTGAAACGATATTGAAGTAATTCATTTGCGTATACATAGCCCGTAGTTTGTTGCATATTACTCATAAATTTCTCCCCTTTAAAAGAAAAAGCGATTCATAAATCTGATATTATCAAATTCTTGTAATTGATTGATTGAAATACGTAAACCAATTCTTGCCATTAAACAATTTGCAGGATGACTTGTAATTTCAGGGTCATCAGTAGCAAAAATTTCAAGGCCCCCATAACCCATTAGTTTTTGCATTAGTTTTTTATATTCATATACGTCGAGACCAGAATTTTTTAAATCCCAGTGCCAGTAATATTCTGTAGTTAATACGATATAATCTTCATATTCATCTGCTTTTAAGCTTAATTTGATAAGTTCACTTCCTAAATGTAAATGTCGATAAGGCAAACTGATTTCAATAGCACCAAGTTCGATTAAATAATCTAGATTGCCACTAGACCAACGTTCGAGTGGATCTGGATAGTGATAAGTCACATAACCGATGATATGTTGTGCTTCATGTAAGACATAGATACGACCTTCTTCTAGTTCACTGATTTCTTTTATTGCCTCAAATTGATCTTTAGGTGGTCGAAATGCATATAAACCATCATCAAACGTCATCGTATCGAGTGAAGAAAGTGGTACAGGACCTTCTATTATAAAATCACCTTCATTTAAGTGATAGGTTTGAGATTGATATGTTTTGATATGTTTCATTTTTTCACTCCAAACTACCGCATATAATATAGTCAACAAGTTTGTTATCTACATTATAAGTTAAAAAGAGGAAAAATAACATATAAATAAATACGCTTACACTTATTATTTTGAAAATTCCGATAACATTCGTTATAATAATTTTTAAGCAATCGATTTCATTCAGAGGGGGATTTAAAATGAAAGTAGAAGTTTATAAAGGTGAAAGTGGAGATTTTAACCTTCAAGACTATGAAAAAGAATACAATCATTTTAACTGGAAAGATGTAGAAAAATCATTTTCATGGTACGAATCTGGCAATGTTAATATGGCACATGAATGTATAGATCGTCATGTGGACGAAGGCAAAGGGGATAAAATTGCCTTACATTATAAAGATGATAAACGTAAAGAAAGTTATACTTTTGAAGAAATGAAAATCAATT
The DNA here is from genome assembly GCF_049897865.1 of Staphylococcus sp. Y174-1. NCBI lineage: Bacteria > Bacillati > Bacillota > Bacilli > Caryophanales > Staphylococcaceae > Staphylococcus > Staphylococcus sp. Y174-1. The sequence goes on from NZ_JAFCXB010000001.1 coordinate 98,991, forward strand.
CAAATAAAGCTGCGAATGTTTTAAAAGAAAAAGCAAATGTTGAAAAAGGAGATCGTGTTTTTGTATTTATGCCGAGAACACCTGAACTCTATTTTGCGTTGTTTGGAACTTTGAAAATAGGTGCAATTGTTGGACCTCTATTTGAAGCATTTATGGAAAAAGCGGTTGGAGATCGTTTACAAAATAGTGAAGCAAAAGTAATTATTACAACGAATGCGTTACTTCCTAGAATTCCTAAAGAAAATCTACCTCATTTAGAAACAATTGTTGTCGTAGACGAAGTCGTTGATGAAAACTATGTCGATTTTAATAGTGAATTCCAACAAGCAAGTGAGTCATTTGATACGGAATGGTTAACAATGGATGACGGTTTGATACTTCACTATACTTCTGGTTCTACCGGACAACCTAAAGGTGTTTTACATGCACAAAGAGCAATGCTCTTACATTATATATCAGGTAAGTATGTATTAGATTTTAAAGAGGATGATGTTTATTGGTGTACTGCAGATCCTGGTTGGGTCACAGGAACATCATATGGTATCTTTAGTCCTTGGTTAAGTGGTGTAACAAACTGTATTGCTGGTGGAAGATTTTCACCAGAGGCTTGGTACAGTATGATTGAAGAATTTAAAGTTACCATTTGGTATACAGCACCTACAGCACTTAGAATGTTAATGAGTGCAGGGGATGATGTAGTTGAAAAATATGATCTTTCTTCAATCAAGAGTATTTTATCTGTTGGCGAACCTTTAAATCCAGAGGTCATTAAATGGGCAAAAGATGTCTTTGGCAAACGTGTACTCGATACGTGGTGGATGACAGAAACTGGTGGTCATATGATCGTCAATTATCCTTCTATGGATGTAAAATTAGGCTCAATGGGTAAACCTTTACCAGGGATAGAAGCAGCAATCATTGATGATCAAGGTAATGAATTACCAGCGAATCGTATGGGTAATCTAGCGATTAAAAAAGGTTGGCCATCTATGATGGTGTCCATTTGGAAAAATCCAGAGAAATATGATTCTTATTTCATTGGAGATTGGTATGTATCAGGCGACTCTGCATATAAAGATGAAGATGGCTATTATTGGTTCCAAGGCCGTGTTGATGATGTGATTATGACAGCTGGTGAACGTGTTGGCCCATTTGAAGTTGAGTCTAAATTGGTTGAACATGAAGCAGTAGCTGAAGCGGGTGTAATTGGTAAGCCAGATCCAGTTCGTGGTGAAATTATCAAAGCATTTGTGGCGTTACGACCTGATTATCAAGAATCAGATGAACTTAAAAAAGAAATTCGTAAGTTTGTAAAAGAAGGCTTAGCGGCACATGCTGCACCAAGAGAAATCGAATTTAAAGAAAAATTACCAAAAACACGTTCAGGTAAAATCATGCGTCGCGTATTAAAAGCATGGGAATTAGATCTGCCAGAAGGCGATTTAAGTACTATGGAAGACTAGTATAAACGATAAAAGACGAGTTGAATTTACATGCTAAAGTGAAATCATATTTAATTTATTATCGTAGCTATCAAATACAATTGTATAAATGATTAAAATGAAACAAAAGCTATATCCTTAAACATTTAAAGGGTATAGCTTTTATTAATTTAAAATAATAACAACTTAGCAATATTTAGCCTATTAACAATAAATCGTTAATTGATTCAAGATAGTGATTTAAAGTAATTAGCACTGCAATTTAAAATTTTTAGTTTCTTCATTTACATAAATGGAAGTACTGAAAAAATTTATAGAAAGCAGATGTATTAAGCATTATGATAAACTACGATATATAAGTAAAGTAAGTTACCATGATTAATGAATTAAAACTCATAGCGACATATGGTGTAATAGTACAATATAAGTATATGTTTTTAGTTTAAATTTACAATTTTACACATATAAATTTGAAAGCGCTATCTCTGTTTGTCGACAATGCTATTTAAGTTGGTTAAAATTAACTATGTAAGGAATTATTTTTTATCAGTAGTATATATCACTAACATATAAAGATTATTGATTTAAAAATTTATTTTAAGAAGGGGCGAATGAATTTGGCACATTTATCTGATTTAGATATTGCAAATCAATCAACATTAAAACCGATAGGAGAAATTGCTGAGAAGGCGGGAATTCCTTCAGATGCACTAGAACCTTATGGACATTATAAAGCGAAGATTGATATTAATCAGGTTCAACAGAATAATGGCAAAGGTAAAGTAGTGTTAGTTACTGCTATGAGTCCTACGCCTGCTGGTGAAGGTAAATCAACTGTTACGGTTGGTTTAGCAGATGCATTCAATCAACTTAAGAAAAAAGTAATGGTCGCACTTCGTGAACCAGCATTAGGGCCAACATTTGGTATCAAAGGTGGTGCCACTGGTGGTGGTTATGCACAAGTATTACCTATGGAAGACATTAATTTACACTTTAATGGTGACTTCCATGCGATTACTACAGCGAATAACGCATTATCTGCATTTATCGATAATCACATTCATCAGGGAAATGAATTGGAGATTGATCAAAGACGTATCGAGTGGAAACGTGTATTAGATATGAATGACCGTGCGTTACGTAATGTGATTGTTGGACTAGGTGGTCCTACACAAGGTGTACCACGTGAAGATGGTTTCAATATCACGGTCGCTTCAGAAATAATGGCCATTTTATGCCTAGCTAACGACATAAACGACTTAAAATCTAAAATAAGTAATATTACAATCGGTTATACACCTAGTCGTAAGCCAGTAACCGTTGCTGACCTAAAAGTTGAAGGTGCGTTAGCGATGATTTTAAAAGATGCGATTAAACCGAACTTGGTACAAACAATTGAGGGAACACCTGCATTAGTACATGGTGGCCCATTTGCCAACATTGCACATGGTTGTAATTCAATCTTAGCTACAGAGACAGCTAGAGATTTAGCAGATATTGTAGTTACAGAGGCTGGCTTTGGATCTGACTTAGGTGCAGAAAAATTCATTGATATCAAAGCGCGTGAAGCAGGTTTTGAACCATCTGCCGTAGTTGTCGTTGCAACAATTCGTGCTATTAAAATGCATGGTGGTGTAGCTAAAGATAACTTAAAAGAAGAGAACGTAGACGCATTAAAACAAGGTATCGTAAACTTAGAACGCCATGTGAAAAACGTTAAAAAATATGGCTTAGAACCGGTAGTTGCATTAAATGCGTTTGTACATGATACAGAAGCAGAAACTGAATTTGTTGAACAGTGGGCCAAAGAAAATGGCGTGCGTTTAGCTCTAACAGAAGTTTGGGAAAAAGGCTGTAAAGGTGGTATCGATTTAGCTAACAAAGTCTTAGAAGTCATCGATCAACCACAAGATTTCAAACATTTATATGAATTAGAACAACCGTTAGAAGATAAAATTGAAACCATTGTAAAAGAAATTTATGGTGGTGCCAAAGTTGCATTTAGTAGTAAAGCTCAGAAACAATTAAAACAATTTAAAGAAAATGGTTGGGATAACTATCCTATTTGTATGGCTAAGACACAATATTCATTTACGGATGATGCTACAGAGTTAGGTGCACCAGAGGGTTTTGAAATTACTATTCGTGAATTAGAAGCAAAAACAGGTGCAGGATTTATTGTTGCTTTAACAGGTGCAATTATGACAATGCCAGGTTTACCTAAAAAACCAGCAGCATTAAATATGGATGTTACAGATGATGGACATGCAGTAGGTTTATTCTAATAGTTTAACGGCACAATGAAATGTTGTTAACAGACATTTTTATTAACTATAATGGCAATCTAATGTGCTCGCGCATTAGGTTGCTTTCTTAATTTATTGTCTATACGCTTACGATGTTAAAAGTCACATACTACTTTAAAATTTCGTAGGCATAGATATGACTCTAATCTAAAACTATAAAAAATCGCTATGAAATAATTAACTGACACAGATTATTTTATAGCGATTTTTATGTATTTATTTTGTCATTAAATGCTTTTTGATATCAAATTTTTCTGATTGATTAAATTCATGCTGTGTTATTTTCTTTTCAACTAACATACGTTTTAATACATAATGTTGTCTATTGATGCCTATTTGAATTTGATCATCTGGTTTGAGGACACCATCTTCTTGATAAGGTGTGTAATAATAAGGACTTTGTAATAAACCAATGAGGTATGCAGATTCAGCAATATTAACTTCTGAAGGTGGCTTTCCAAACAAACTATAGGAAGCTGATGAAATACCAGATATATTAGCTCCATTATAATCACGACCAAAAGGTACAATGTTTAAATATGTATATATAATTTCATCTTTTGTTAGTAAGTTTTCAGCGCGCATAGACAACACAAGCTCATTTGCTTTTCGATCATAAGTTTTTTCGTTGGTTAAGACTTGATTCTTTACTAATTGTTGAGTAATTGTACTGCCGCCCGTTGCTGCATCGGTATTAAATAAATCCTGTCCAACTGCTCGCAGTAATGCTTTAGGTAAAATACCATTATGTCTATAAAATAAGCTATCTTCGGAAGCTGTTAATGCTTTAATTATATTTTTATTAACATTTTTAGGACCCACTATTAATGGGTTTAATGATTGGTTATATTCGGAAAGGATATGTTGATTACTATAGTTAATATCCTGAGTACCGGGAATATTAAGCAATTTCAATCTTAGTGTATTATCAGATATGTGTTCTGATTCTTTAGTGATGCTTTGAAAATAAAATACAGTAATGGCTAATAGTATGATTAAGGTACATGTAAGAATCGTAAAAAAACCAATAAAAATATGTTTGAGTTTTTTGTAAATGATTTCAAATTTTTCATACTTTGATATTTGCGGTTGATGTTGTAAATTATTTTCAACTTTTTGGTGCGTCATATGTTGCCTCCTTATTTAAGCAACATTATAACACAATTTATGTTATTGACTTTTAAATTATAGTTAATTATAATAAGTATCAATTCGATATCGTTTTTGGATAGAGGAGAAGTAGCGTTTTGTGTAAACTAAAGAGAGTTAGTGGTTGCTGTGAACTAATGTTACATAATTTGTGAATACACCTTAAGTTTTTAATGAATCCAAACGTTTTAGTTAATGAACGTATCATTAATAAAGTTATTTGACTTAAAGTATGGTGGTACCGTGCGCATGCGCCCTTACATTAATTTGTAAGGGCGTTTTTCTATTTTTTTAGAAATCTATATATGTTGCAATTTAACACATACTACTTAACTCGAACTTTTATTCAAAGCGATATCTTAATTAATACAGGAGGTTGATACAATGACAAACGCACTATTAGAAGATTTAAAATGGAGAGGTTTAATCTATCAACAAACAGATGAGTCTGGAATAGAAAACATCTTGAACAAAGAGCAAGTGACATTATATTGTGGTGCAGATCCAACAGCAGATAGTTTGCATATCGGTCATTTATTACCATTTTTAACACTACGCCGCTTTCAAGAGCATGGACATCGCCCACTTGTATTAATTGGTGGTGGGACAGGTATGATTGGCGATCCTTCTGGTAAATCTGAAGAACGTACTTTACAAACTGAAGCACAGGTCGAAACAAACGTACAAGGTATCTATAAACAAATGCATAAAATATTTGAATTTGATACTGAAAAAGGTGCAAAACTTGTTAATAATAAAGATTGGTTAGGACAAATTTCTTTAATCGACTTTTTACGTGATTATGGTAAACATGTAGGTGTGAATTACATGTTAGGTAAAGATTCTATTCAAACACGATTAGAGCACGGTATTTCTTATACTGAATTCACATATACAATTTTACAAGCGATTGATTTTGGTCATCTTAATAGAACGTACAATTGTAAGGTACAAGTAGGTGGCTCAGATCAATGGGGTAACATTACAAGTGGTATAGAGTTAATGCGTCGCATGTACGGTCAAACAGAGGCTTATGGGCTTACTATTCCTTTAGTAGTAAAATCAGACGGCAAAAAGTTTGGTAAAACTGAAGGGGGCGCTGTTTGGTTAGATGCAGCAAAAACCAGTCCTTATGAATTTTACCAATTCTGGATTAACACGACAGATGATGATGTTATTAAATTCTTGAAATACTTCACTTTCTTAGAACAAGAAGAAATTGAAGCTTTAGAAAAATCATTAAATGAAGCACCACATTTACGTGAAGCGCAAAAGGCTTTAGCAGAAAATGTTACGCGTTTTATACATGGTCAAGATGCATTAGATGACGCTATTCGTATTTCACAAGCGCTATTTGCTGGTGATTTACAATCACTATCTGCCTCAGAATTAAAAGAAGGCTTTAAAGATGTACCTCAAGTAGAATTAAGTAGTGAAACTAGAAATATTGTTGAAATCATTGTTGAGACTGGTATTTCATCTTCTAAACGCCAAGCACGAGAAGATGTAAACAATGGTGCTATCTATATTAATGGTATCAGACAGCAAGATGTAAATTATGAACTTACAAATGAAGATAAAATCGAAAATGAATTCACGATTATTCGCCGTGGTAAGAAAAAATACTTTATGGTTAATTACAAATAACATATTTAAACATGATCGCCATCCTTTGAATGAATGTTTCAAGGGATGGCGATCTTTTCTATTGAGTAGTAGACGAATGAATGGAAAAAGTAAAGTTTCACTGTTTTAAAGAACTACTAATTCATATGAATGTGAAAGTAGTTTTAAAAAGCAGTGCTAAAAATAGTTTGATAGTACGATAGATTTTTAAGATTTAGTATCCAATATATAAAGAAGAGTCTGAGACATTCATGGATGTCCCAGACTTAAAACCAATATGAAATATTAACTTAAATAGCTTACCTTATATTTAGTTAAAAGGTGACGAACTTTCACTTTCAGAACTATCATTGTTATTCGATGATTTTTGTTCTTTTAATGTTACTTTTATATTTTGTTCTTTACCATTACGTTCTACAGTTAAATTCACTGTATCACCTGGTTTTTTATTTGCATAAAGATAGGAGCGAACATCTGTATCTTCTTTCACTTTTTTGTCATCAATTTGTGTAATGATGTCTCCTTCTTTAAGACCATTGTTTCCTTCAACTTTAGCGATATATACGCCATCTTTACGTGACGTTTTCAGTTGGTCTTTATACTGTTCTGGAATTTCACTTACGTTGAGTAAACCAATGCCGATAGAAGGACGTTCTATTTTACCATTTTCTACAAGTTCTTTAATGGTTACTTTTACTTCGTTACTAGGTATTGCAAAGCCGATACCTTCAACTTGTTCACTTGCAATCTTCATCGAATTAATACCAACAAGGTTACCGTTGATATCTACCAATGCACCACCTGAATTACCAGGGTTAATTGCCGCATCAGTTTGAAGTACATTTACTTTATTAGATCCAGCGGATGTTTGTGTGTCAATCGTACGTTCACTCGCAGAGATAATGCCTGATGTTACAGAATTAGCAAACTCTAAGCCTAAAGGGTTACCCATCGCAAAAACACTATCTCCGGTTTTTACTTTTGAAGAATTAGCAAAGTCAATGGCTTTGGTACCTTTGCTATCATTTATTTTGAGTACGGCCATATCTGTTAACGCATCTTTACCGATTAATTTAGCATCGACTTGTTTAGAATTATGCAATTGTACTTTAATCTCACTCGCACCATCAATGACATGGTTATTGGTTACAATATAAGCAGAACCATTATTTTTTTGATAAATGACACCTGAGCCAACGCCAGCTTCTTGTGATTTATTTGATTTACCTTTTAAAAGGTCATCTAAATTTTGTGCTTTCTGCATATTGATTACACCAACAATAGCAGGGGAGACGTCATTAATCATTTGATTAACTGAATCATATTTATCGCTTTTACCATCTAAGGTATTTCCACCGCTATTATGATTAGAAGCTTCGTTCACATCGGAACCACCATTATCAAGTACCGTGCTTTCCATAAGTCTTCCCACTCCTAGAACAATTAAGGCACCGATAATGCCTGCAACTAAGGCAACAATTATGGTTTTAAACCACGGGAATTTAGGTTTGAATCTCTTTTTTGATGGCTGAGTCGTTTGTGTTGGTTGCTGATTTGTATTATTTTCATTGTTAAATTCTGACATATACTACCTCCGATAATTACTCTATATCCTATTATGAAAGTTTTATACAACTTTTTCTAGTATATCACTATACGACTTTAGACTGAAATATAAATCTCCTTGTTCATAATAAGACTAAATGATAAAATCAATAAGTAAATATTAGCAAAACGAAGTAGGTGCGAAGATGTATAAATTTATAAGTGGTCTATTGGAATTGATCATACTGAAAATAAGTAAATCATTAGAAGTTCAAGGAAAAGAAAATATTCCGCAACTTCATAGATATGTTGTGACATGTACTCATGAAAGCTATAATGAAGTGATTATGTTAGGAACTGCAATTTATCCAAATCAAATTCATTATATGGCGAAGAAAGAATTGTTTAATAACAAATGGTTTGGCAAGTTTTTATCTTCTCTTAATGCGTTTCCAGTCGATAGAGAAAATCCGGGACCGAGTACACTAAAAAAACCCATTAAGTTATTAAAAGAAAATAAAACAGTTGGTATTTTTCCAACAGGGCATCGTATGAAATATGATGAAGGTGCACCAATGAAAAGGGGTGCAGTAACGATTGCTTTAATGGCGCAAGCCCCAATATTACCAGCAGCATATGTGGGTCCTAAAAAGATCAAAGGTTTAGTTACTGGGAAAGCCATTATTAAATTTGGTGAACCGATTGAAACTAAAAATTTACCAAAAACAATGAAACGTAATGAAAAACTAGAATATTTAACAAAAGAATTAGAAAGAAAAACAATACAATTACAATCGGAATTAAATGAATATGTAAAAAATAATAATTAATATTCAATGTTTTTGAAATAGTAAGACTATTATATTTTTATACGTAATTTTTAAATTATGTGTTATTATGTAATTGTACAATGACAGCGAGTAAATCGTTTACATACACCACGTGGACTATATTGTGCATGTGGTGTTTTTTATATGTAATTAACTATTTGAAATGGGGAATTGTTATGTTTAGTTTCTTTCAAAGACTAGGTAGATCTCTTATGCTACCGGTTGCAGTTTTACCAGCAGCTGCAATCATAATAGGTATCGGTAACGCATTATTGGCATTGGGGATATTACCGACAGTAGCTGCATTCTTTTCTTCTGCAGGTTCTACGATACTTGAGCAACTTGGTATCCTCTTTGCTATTGGGGTAGCATTAGGTATGGCTAAGAAAAATGATGGGGCTGTAGCACTTGCGGCAGCTGTAGGTTTCTTTTTAACGACAGTAGTATTGAGTCCAGAAAAATTGGCGCCGTTACTGGGGGTTAAAGAGACGGGTGTGGATGCAGCATTTGAACAAATGAATAATTCAAATGTTTTTATCGGCTTAATTATAGGTTTAATTGCAGCATATACCTACAATAAATTCAGTAAAACAGAATTACCAACAGCTTTATCCTTCTTTAGTGGTAAGCGATTAGTACCGATTTTAACAGCTTTTTTTAGTATTATTTTGGCTGTAATCATGTTATTTGTTTGGCCGTTCATTTTTTCAGCAATCGTTATATTTGGGACATGGATTTTAGACTTAGGCCCTGTAGGTGCATTCTTGTATGGTTTCTTCAACCGTTTGTTAATTCCGACAGGTTTACATCACGCTTTAAACTCAGTATTTTGGTTTGATTTAGCAGGTATAAATGATATTGCAAAATTCCAAACTGGCGATGGTGCAGTTCATGGTGTTACAGGACGATACATGGCTGGGTTTTTCCCAGTTATGATGTTTGGTATTCCAGCAGCAGCTTTAGCTATGTATCATACTGCAGAATCAAAACAGAAAAAACGTGTATATGGTTTAATGTTTGGTGGCGCAATTTCAGCATTTTTTGTAGGTGTTACCGAACCTATTGAATTTTCATTTATGTTTGTTGCACCAATACTTTTTGTTATCCATGCATTATTAACGGGTTTATCTATGTTTATAGCAGCACTATTTCACTGGACAGCTGGATTTTCATTTAGTGCAGGATTAATTGACTATGTCTTGTCATTAATCAATCCAGTATCTAATCAACCTTATATGCTACTTGTACAAGGCTTAGTATTCTTTGTTATTTATTATGTTGTATTTAGACTTGCTATAAAAGTACTGAAATTAAACACACCAGGACGTGGCGATAATTTACTTCCTGATCCAACATCAGATGAAGCTACAACAGCTGATGTTGATGAAAATGAAACACAAACTAAATCGACAAATAAATATTCGCAACCAGCTAAACAAATTTTAGAAGGTCTTGGCGGCAAGGAAAATATTATGTCATTAACAAACTGTGCAACACGTTTACGAATGGAATTGCATGATAATAGCGCAATTGATGAAGCTAAAATTAAAGGCGCAGGTGCTGTAGGTGTTACACAAAGTGGTAAACATAATACACAGGTCATTATTGGTACGCAGGTACAGCAAATCGCTGATGAAATAGAAGTACAAATGGAAAATTAAATATAATGCTTGATAAGTCTGAGACATCCATCATTGTCTCAGACTTTTTAAACGCTTCATTATTGGAAAAGGAAAAAATTAAATAATTTAAAAATTTTATCTTTGACCGCTTTTATTTTCACATGATTTATCTTGAAAATACATTGCTCTTTTCATAGTAAGATAGTACGATATACTAGTATCAGAATTTTCTGATTAAAGGAGAGTTGGTATAATGAAGTCGGTATTATTTGATGTTGATGGTGTTTTTTTAAGTGAAGAAAGGTGTTTTGATGTATCTGCACTAACTGTTTATGAAATCCTGATGAGTGAGTCATACATAGGTTTAGATACAACTGTACAGTTTGAAAATTTAAGTGATGCAAAAATCTCTGAAATAAGAGATATTGTTTTTTATCATGATGAAATATTAACTAAATTAAAATCGTTAGGCTTAAATTCCAATTGGGATATGTTGTTTGTCGTTTTGGCAATCCATTTTATTGAAATTTGTAAGACATTGCCTTCTGAAGATGTCAATCGCGTGCTCGATTCTAATCAATTTGGACAAGAGACGTTTCAGTGGATAGGTGAAAAAATTGAAAATGTTTCTTTAGATTTTACATTGCCACTATCATTCCTAGATGGTGTAACAGCAGGTAAGGAAAATATTTATCAAGATTTAATACATTATGCGAGTGAACAATTAAATACGACAAAAACAGCCGTATTTGAACTGAAAAGTCCGTTCTGGATGCTTGCACAAGAAGTTTATCAAGAATGGTATTTAGGACATCAACTTTTCAACGAGGTAGAAAAGAAAGAAAATCGGTCTGACTTTAAACATGGCTATATATATAATGAAGTCGTGTTACGACCTGTATCAGAGATTAAGCAATTATTAGCAGATTTAAAGTCGGCAAATTATCATATTGCCATAGCAACTGGCAGACCGAGAACTGAAACAATAGTGCCTTTTGAAACAATAGGTATTAAGTCTTACTTTGATGAAGTACATATTGTAACTGCCAGTGAAGTTTTAATTGCAGAAGATTTATATCCAGAATTAAAGCCACTAGGTAAGCCTAATCCATTTAGCTATTTAGCGACATTGGAAGGGAACCATCAAGATAAATATAGACACTATGCTACTAATCAAGAAAATCGTGTAGACAAAGATGAAGTCTTTGTTGTTGGCGATTCTTTAGCAGATTTATTGAGTGCGAAAAAGATAGGAGCAACATTTATCGGACCGTTAACAGGTTTGAAAGGTATACATGCACGTGATGAATTAGTAGATTATGGTGCTGATTATATTGTCGATCATGTAGGTGAGATTAGAAATATTTTATTGTAAAAATAACCTGTTACAATCGTATATTAGACAAAAAAGCAGCTTAACCCTTCGCTTTATAAGGATTAAGCTGCTTTTATTATTTATTTAAATAATATAATTTGCATCTGGTTCTATTTCAAGTTCAACGCTTCTAATTAAATTGAAACCTTCAATTTCATATAAGCCATCTATAACATCATCAGTAACTGGATGATCAATGGATAAGATCATCAATGCGTTACCACCTTGATTAATACGACCAAGGTGCATAGAAGCAATATTAATGCCATATTCCCCTAGAATTTGACCAGTACGGCCTACAATACCTGGTCTATCATTATGATTGATGATAAGCTGATGGCGCTCTGGTTTAAAGTCAACGGGATAGTCATTGATTCTTACTATTCTAGGACCGTATCCATTTAATACTGTAGCACCTATTTTAATTTGTGTATCTTTGTTAATAAGGGTTAATTCAATATAGTTACTAAACCCACGATGTTTTGCATTTTTTTCAATATTATAAGACACACCTTGTTCATTAAGAAGTACGAGTGCATTAATTAAGTTTACACGTTCTGCTAGATCTTGTTTTAATACACCTGATACGAGCGTACGCGTAAGTAAACTTGTGTCATCCAGAGCAATGTCGCCTTCATATTTAATATGCAATTCACGGGGTGCTTTTTCAAGCAATTGTATACCAACTTCACCGGTAAGTTGACTTAATTCAATATATGGTTTTAATTCATCATTAATTTCACTATAAGTCATTTTCGGTGCATTAATCGCATTGAATACATTACCATTTTCAAATATATCAACAATTTCATTTGCTACTGATACTGCAACTTTTTCTTGTGCCTCCACAGTTGAAGCTCCAAGGTGTGGCGTTACAATAATTTTTTCATGATTTACAAGAGGGGATTCCGTTGCTGGCTCACTTTCAAATACGTCTATTGCCGCACTTTGTATTTGATTTTGATTAAGCGCATCAACCAAAGCGGCTTCATCAATAATACCACCACGTGCTACATTTATAATTTGCAAATTTGGTTTAGCTTTCTCGAAAAATGCTTTACCTACAATGCCTTTTGTTTTTGGTGTAAGTGGCGTGTGAACTGTAACGAAATCTGATTGCTCTGCAATCTCTTCAACAGTAGCTCGAGTGACATTCAATTCTTTCGCTTTATCTTCAGAAAGATAAGGATCAAATGCTAAAATGTGCATCCCAAAGCTTTGTGCACGTTTAGCGACACCCAAACCAATTCTACCGGCACCAATGACGCCAAGCGTTTTATTGTAAAGTTCAGTTCCGCGATATGTCTTACGATCCCACTTGCCATCTTTCAACGATTGATGTGCCTGAGGAATATTACGAGCCATGGATAAAATCATTGCCATTGAATGTTCTGTTGCAGAAATTGTATTACCATCAGGTGCGTTAATAACAATCACACCATGTTTTGTCGCTGCATCGACATCGATGTTATCTACACCAACACCGGCTCTCGCAATCACTTTTAAATTTGGGGCAGCTTCAATGATTGCCTCAGTTACTTGCGTTTGACTACGAACGATAAGTGCTTGATAATCTGCAATTTGATTAATAAGTTCTGCTTCATCTAACTCTGTATCGATGACAACTTCAAAATCATTGTGATCGATTAAGCTTTTTAAACCTTCTGGTGAGATTGGATCTGATACTAAAATTTTATACATATGCTTTGATAACCTCCGTATACTGAGTAATGGCTGTGCCAATATAAGATTGATTTCTATATTCTGTTAAGAGAATTTCTAAAGCTGATACGACTTGTAATATATCGAAAGGTGAGATTTGCCCCATATGACCAATGCGTAAAATTTCTCCTTTTAAATGGCCTTGACCGCCTGCAATGGTGATGGCGAAACGTTTTTTTAGTTCTGTTTTAATATAATCTAATTCTTCTTTTGAATTCGGTATAAAGGCAGTAACGGTAGGAGAAGCATAAGCTTCGTCTACAAGAAGATTTAAATCCAAAGCGGTTAACGCTTGTCTTAACGCATCGCGAATAGCGTAATGACGACGTATAACTTGTTCAAATCCTTCTTCATTTACTAATTGTGCATAAGCATTGACCCCTCTAAACAATGAAACATTCGGCGTAAAGGGTGTTGAATGTTCAGCTTGTGATTTTAGATATTTATTTAAATCTAAATAGAAACGTGGTGTAGTGACCTCGGCAAATCTAGCTTTCGCACGATCATTATATGCGACAAATGCCAATCCTGGTGGTAACATAATTGCTTTTTGACTTCCTGAAATAAGTATATCAATTTGATCTCGTTCTAAATCCACATCAACAGCACCAATACAGCTTACACCGTCGACAACGTAAAAAATGGATGGATCATAATTTTTTAAAGCATGACCTAATTCATTTACAGGATGTAAGACGGCGGTTGATGTTTCACAATATTGACTGTAGACAGCTGTGACTTGTCTATTCAAAGATTTTAAGAAATCTATAAAATCGGGTACATTGACAGCTTTACCCCATTCGACTTCAAAAATATGTACATTTTTATAATAGGATTCAGCAATTTGTTTAAAGCGATTACCGAATGCACCGGAAACAATAATCACAATATCATCTTCTGGGTTAGCTAGGTTTAGCATACTTGCTTCAAGAGAACTTGTACCGCTTGAAGTTAAGATGATAACATCGTTTTTAGCACCAAAGATAGGTTTTAGTGCGCGAAATGCTTCCTCCGCTATTGATTCAAAATCACTTGATCGGTGTCCAACCATAGGTAATTGTGTTGCGTGTAATATTTGTTCTGGTACTGGTGTAGGTCCTGGTGTAAGTAACAATGGATGATAATATTTCATGACTAATTCCCCCAATGCTTAAGATTGTACAAGTTTAGCAAATTTTCAGAAAATAAAAAAGCTTTTAGTTAGAAAAAAGGGCGAAATAGAATCAATCTAAAAATAATGTAAGGGTATTCATTGTTAATTTAATCATATTCCGCCACATATAAAAAATTTTTGAAATTATTTTATTTTTGGTACTATTTTTACTTCAACGTTTCCCCTCAAGGAATTAGAAATCATGCAATTGTTGTCTGCAACCTTTAACAATTTAGGGAGTTTCTTAGTTAAATTATCTTTTTGTTCTTGAGATATATAAATTTCTGGATAGTGTACGATATTATCCATGCGAAACTTTGCATTTTCAAAAATAGCTGTACCAATCGATGATTGAGCGATTTTAATATCTGTGAAACCAGAACGTTCCAAAACAGCTGCTAATGAAATGATATAGCAAGAAGAAGCAGCAGAAACAAGCAATTCATCTGGATTAGTTCCTGTACCATTACCCCCTAAACCCGATGGTATAGAAATTTGCTCTTCTAAAATATCGCCTTGTAAGTTGCCGACTGTGTCACGACCACCATTCCAATTTGTTTGTACTTTAAATTCATGTTGGACCATATCGATTGACCTCCTGATTAAATGTGATAACTTAAGTTTAGTTGAAATTGAGAGATAAAGAAAGTAGGAGGAAGGTTTGCAAGATAACAAATTTAATCGCCAACAATTTGTATTAGTTGCACATCGCGGATTGGCTACTAAGTATCCAGAAAATACACGCATCGCGTTGGAAGCTGCCTTAACTAGCAATATAGATATGTTGGAAATAGATATACATAGAACAATAGATAATCATCTTGTAGTCATTCATGATAAGACGATAGACCGTACATCTAATGGCAAAGGAAAAGTAAAGGCGTATACATTAGAAGCTTTGCGACAATTTGACTTTGGCATATATAAAGACGAGGCATTTAAAGGGCAAATAATCATGAAGTTAGATGATGTCTTAGCAATGGTTAAAGAAGCCCCTCAAAAATTATTGATAGAACTCAAATACCCTAAATTATATCCAAATATAGAAATAGAACTTCTCAATAAATTGGAGGCATATGAAATGCCTAAAGAAAAGGTGATTATTGAATCATTTGATCAACAAATGATTCAAAAAATACATAACTTAAAGAAGGGGTATAAGTTAGGTATTTTAATTAGTAAGAAAAAATATTGGTACAGGTTACCTAAATTTAAACAAATCAGTAAATACGCACAGTATATCAATCCACAGTTTTCATTAGTGAATGAAAAATTTTTAAAAAGAGCAAATAAGAACGGATTAATGGTGATGCCATATACAGTAAATGACTCTGAAACGGCCAACAGACTCATAACGTTAGGAGTTCATGGGTTAATATCAGATAATCCAGAAACACTTATAAATTAATTTAAAACTGAAATGAAACAGTTTGTATAAAGTTATTTATATTAGTATTAAATTAGACATAAAAGTGGCCGAGACAGCAATGTATGTCTCGGCGCTTTTATGCCTTTGAAAAGGAATAGTAAGATATATGAATGAGCAAAAGAAAAGCTCACCTTCTTTTAATTTTGTGGATACTGGGATATAACAACTATACAGTTGTTATATTAAAAATCATTACTTTTAATGTATATTTTAACTCGTAGCTAACTAACGAATGTGTGATAAATCATTATCATGGTGATTTATCCAGTTCTTTTTTAGTAATCCCATTACAAAACAATCACTGTATTCGCCTCTAGTATAAAAGTGTTCTTGTAAGGTACCTTCAATAGTGAAGTTTTGACTTTTATAAATATGGACAGCTTTTTCATTGCTTACATCTACAAACAAATATATTTTATGTAAATTTAGTACAAGAAATGCATAATCAATGGCCATTTTAAAGGCATTCTTAGCAAAGTCTTTACCACTGAATTTTGGATCAACAATGATTTGAATCTCACAGTTACTATGTATAAAATTAATTTCTACTAATTCTACAACACCAATTCGTATATGGTCGTGTTCGATAATGAATCGGCGTTCTGATTCATCTAAGATATGTTTTTTATATAAAGATTGAAGCTCACTTAATGATTGATAGGGTTCTTCAAACCAATATGACATAATAGAATATTCATTATTTAAGTGATGAACGAAATCTAAATCTGTTTCTTCTAATGCTCTAATAATCAAGATTAACACTCCTCTATACTTATAGCATACGAAATGTCAGAAGGTTTGTAAATTAAGACGTGACATATAATAGGGGTGTATGTCAGTTTGTATTAAAAACCAAAATAAAAAAACCAAGAAATCCGTAAAGGACTTCTTGGTTGAAAAGACAATGTTTATCTTGAGTAGTACTCAACGATAAGTTGTTCATTGATTTCAGCAGGTAATTCACTACGTTCTGGAACGCGGATATATTTACCTTTTAAGTTATCTGCATCAAACTCTAAGTAGTCTGGTACGAAATTGTTAATTTCAACTGATTCAGCAATGATATCTAATTTTAAAGATTTTTCACGAACTGAGATTTCTTGACCAGGTTTTAAAGTGTATGATGGAATATCAACACGTTTGCCATCTACTTCGATGTGACCGTGGTTAACGATTTGACGAGCTTGACGACGTGTACGCGCTAAACCTAATGAATATACAACTGCATCTAAACGAGCAGCTAATAATTGCATGAAGTTTTCACCGTGGACACCATGTTGGTTACCAGCGATTTCGAATGTATTACGGAATTGTCTTTCAGTCATTCCATATAAGTAACGTAATTTTTGTTTTTCACGTAATTGTAATGCATATTCTGATAATTTTTTACGTTGGTTAGGACCGTGTTGACCTGGTGCATAAGGACGTTTTTCTAATTCCTTACCAGTACCACTTAATGAGATACCTAAACGACGTGATTTTTTCCAGTTTGAACCTCTAAATCGAGCCATAATAAGACTCCTCCTTTTTCTCTTTTGTTTGTTATGAAAAAACAAAAAAGAGTGTTGCATGCTTACTTGGATATATTGTTTTATGTGTCCTCGCCTCATAGCAACGGTTACACGGCACGTCCGCGTTGGGAACAACATAGAGCCAACTAATACGCAACTGCTAATTTCGTTTATTCACACAAAGTACATTGTAACATGTTATCGGTTGCTGTCAATAGTCTTTTCGACTTTGTCCATATTCAAGTTGCGATGGAATTATGATATTTGCTTTTCAATACGAGCAACAATTTGTTCTAGGCCATTTTTGTCTACATCAGTAAATCTACTTGTAATAGGCGCATCGATATCTAATACACCAATAATTTGGTTATTTTTACGAAGTGGAACAACAATTTCAGATTTGCTATTCGCATCACAAGCAATGTGACCTGGAAATGCATTCACATCATCTACAAGTTGTGTTTGTTCTTCAGAAACAGCAGTACCGCATACACCTTTGCCGATTGCGATATGAACACATGCAGGATGACCTTGGAATGGCCCTAAAATTAATGCTTCGTTTTCAATAAGATAAAATCCAACCCAGTTAATTTGATCAATCGAATCATTTAGTAGCGCGGATACATTACTCAGTATAGCAATTAAATTCGACTCATCTTCTATTAAACTACTCACTTGTTTTTCCAATAAATTATAGTTTGTTTCTTTAACTTCCGTCATTAGATAACCTCACTTTTTACTTTTCATTTAGTATAAAGACTGTTTTAATAGTAATCAATCAATTGATTTGAAAAGGGTTAGATAATAAATAACCTAATACATATTATTATTAGAGATCATTTTAAATAAAATAAAAAATATTTACATGAATTAATCCATTTTCTCTTTTAATGCATAGGTAACTTACGTTATAATAAACAGTGATAAAATAGGAGGAGAAAACATATGGTGTTGTATATCGTTTTAGCAATTATATTCATTATACTCATTATTGTTGGTGTATTGTTCTATATGCGTTCAAATAAAAGCCAAATGATAGAAAAGGCTGAAGAACGAAAGCATAAAGTTGAACAATTACCATACGATGAAAGTTTATCTCAATTAACAGAATTTAACTTAACAGGTGAGACAAAATCAACGTATGATAGATTGAAACAATCATCGTTAGATAGTAAAAATCAGTATTTATTACCGGTAGAAGAAAAGATTCATGATGCAGAGGGCTTGCTTGATAAATTTAAGTTTTCACAAGCTCAAACTGAAGTGGATGAAGCGCATGAAATGATGGATCAATATGAAGCGAACTATAATGAGCTCACTACACAAGTAGAAGAGATTATAGGACTACATAAACAAAGTGACCATTTATATAATGAATGTAAAACGGATTACCGCGAAATGAAGCGTGATGTGTTAGCAAACAGACATCAATTCGGCGAAGCAGCTTCACCGCTTGAACAAGAAATCGAATCTTTTGTTCCAGAAATGGAAACTTATGAAACGCTTAAATCAGAAGGTAATTTCAATCAAGCACATGACCATATCAAAACTTTAAATGATGACATGAATTATTTAAAAACAGATATGGATGAAATTCCAGATTTAATAAAAGAAGCACAAAAAGAATTGCCCGGCCAATTCCAAGACATTAAATATGGTTGTAGAGACTTGAAAGTAGAAGGCTACGACTTGGATCATGTCAAAATTGATAGCACGCTTCAAACATTAAAAACGGAGTTAAGCTTTGTAGAGCCAATGATAAGCAGATTAGAACTTGATGAAGCAAATGAAAAATTAAACAGCATTAATGACCGATTAGATGAAATGTACGAACTAATCGAGCTTGAAGTTAAAGCTAAAAATGATGTTGAAGAAACAAAAGAAGTTATTACAGATAATTTATTTAGAGCAAAAGAAATGAACTATACATTACAAACTGAAATTGAATATGTGCGCGAAAATTATTATATAAATGAAAGTGACGTACAAAATGTAAGACAGTTTGAAAATGAAATTCAAAATATGATTTCAGTATATGATGAAATTTTACGTGAAATGGCGAAATCTGCAGTGCGTTATAGTGAAGTGCAAGACAACTTGAAATATATCGAAGAACATGTAGCTGTTATTAATGAAAAACAAGAAAAATTACAAAATCATTTAATTCAATTGCGTGAAGATGAGGCAGAAGCTGAAGAAAATATTTTACGAGTACAAAGTAAAAAAGAAGAAGTATATAGAAAATTACTTGCTTCTAATTTACCAAGTGTACCGGAACGTTTTATCATTATGAAAAATGAAATTGATTATGAAGTAAGAGAAGTTAACAAGAAATTTAGTGTACGTCCAATTCATGTCAAACAGTTAAAAGATAAAGTATCTAAAGTCGTCCTACAAATGAATAAATTTGATGATGAAGCTACAGATGTACTTGTTAATGCAGTTTATGCAGAAAAACTAATTGAATATGGCAATCGTTATCGTAAAGATAGTTCAAATATTGATAAAAGTCTTAATGAAGCAGAACGCTTATTTAAGAACAATAGGTATAAACGTTCAATTGAAATTTCTGAACAAGCATTGGAAAGCGTTGAGCCTGGTATTACAAAACAAATAGAATCAAAAGTTATTGGTTAATATTAAACACATTACGCATAACTATAGATTAGAAAAGACTCGAGACACTGATTGTCTCGAGTCTTTTTTGCGATCGTTGATTCGAATGAGGATTATTAATTTAAAAAAACGGACAGTCGATACATAGCGTTTTATTTGTAATGCATGTTCATCGATTTGAATACGTGAAGTGTGCATTGAATGTGAATTGATTTTTATTTAATCCCATGATGAACAAGCTAGTATCGTAAATTATTTAACAATTATATGATTTATGGCTCAGTCTCTTTTATTTCTAGTAAAAGCGAGTATAATGCTAACAGTGTAAGTTTTAATCGGATAGTTAAAACATATGAAAATGTATTTAAGTGCGTATATTCAATCTAATTTAGTTATAAAATGTATTAATGTTAAATCATTAAAATCAATAGGTGGAGCGCATGCATATATTCTGTTAAGTGAAATGTTTATATGTAGCATATTCCGATTAAGATATAAAATTTTAAAACCCGACGCTTTTCGGAGCTCAAATAAACTACAAGAAAAAATTGGAGTGAAAACATTGATATACCTTGATAACGCTGCAACAACGAAGCCTAATCAAGATGTGTTAGATACTTTTATTAAAGTGAATCAATCACTATATTTTAATCCTAATAGTCCACATCAAGCAGGTTTACAAGCAGAACAATTATTACAACAATCAAAACGACAAATTAAAGACTTATTTAATTTAGATAATACATTTGATATTATTTATACAAGTGGTGCTACTGAATCAAATAATATAGCACTTAAAGGTATTGCTTATAAGAAAAAGAATTTCGCCAATGAAATTATCACTTCATTATTAGAACACCCCTCCGTTTTAGAAGTGGTTCGTTCACTAGAGGACGAAGGATTTATTGTGAAGTATGTCGATGTAACAGATGAAGGTCGAATAGATTTGAATCACCTTCAAACATTAATGTCAGATAATGTAGGACTTGTTACATGTATGCATGTCAACAATATAATGGGTCAAATACAACCGATTGCCGATATAGCAGAAATTGTTCATCAATATCCTAAAGCACATTTACATGTTGATGCAGTACAAGCTATTGGGAAAACACCACTCATATTTGAAGGTGTAGATACACTTAGTCTAAGCGGACATAAATTTAATGGTTTGAAAGGCCAAGGCATTTTATTTGTTCGAAATATACATCAGTTAGAACCAATTGTTCATGGTGGTGGACAAGAATTTGGTGTGAGAAGTGGGACGGTTAACTTACCGATGGATATTGCTATCGTTAAAGCGATGAAATCAGCAGTTAATCATACACAGGATTTAAATAGTCGGTTAAGCGAATTTAATAATGAATTACGCCAATATTTGGTTGCATTTCGTGGTGTTGAGGTTAATTCACCTAAGGGTGCTGCTGCTCATATTTTAAATGTTGGGTTGGCAGGTGTTAAAGGTGAAGTATTGGTGAATGCATTCTCTAAAAATGACATCATGTTATCAACGACGAGTGCTTGTTCTTCGAAAAAAGCAAGTCTTAATGAAGTTTTGTTAGCAATGGGTATTCCAACGAAGCAAATTGAAGGTAGTATCCGTATTTCTATGGATAGCTATACTACTGAAGCAGATATTGAAACATTCAAGGAAAAATTCAAATTAGTATATGAAGAAGTGAAGGAGTTGTTAGTATGATTTATGATCACATATTAGTGAGGTACGGTGAGCTTACTTTAAAAGGCGCCAACCGTAAATTATTTGTGAACAAATTACGTTCTAATGTAAAGCGTGCATTAATGCCGTTACAAGGTTATACAGTAAAGGCAAATAGAGACAGAATGTATATTGAATTAGACGAAGGCGCAGATATTGAAGAAATGTGTAATCGACTAAAAAAAGTCTTCGGTATTTATTCTATCAGTCCCGTATTAAAAATTGAAAAGACAGTAGAAGCGGCTAATGAATTAGCGGTGCGCTTTGCTAAGGAATATGCAGATGGTGATACATTTAAAATTGATGTAAAACGTTCAGATAAAAACTTTCCATATGATACGTATGCATTGCAACGCACGGTCGGTGGCGCTGTTTTAGATGCTATGAACCATTTATCAGTCGATGTGCATAACCCAGATCACAACATTAAAGTTGAAGTACGTTTAGATGCAATCTATATGTACGATCAAGTGATTGAAGGTTCAGGTGGATTACCAGTAGGTACGGGTGGTAAGACATTGCTTATGCTATCCGGCGGTATTGATTCACCTGTTGCAGGTATAGAAGTTATGCGCAGAGGTGTTACAGTAGAAGCGATTCATTTTCATAGTCCGCCATTTACAAGTGAAAAAGCGAAAGAAAAGGTTATTGAATTAACACGCATTTTATCTGGACATGTAGGACCCATAAAATTGCATATTGTTCCTTTTACAGATTTACAAAAACAAGTTAATAAAGTTGTACATGAACGCTATACAATGACTTCAACAAGACGCATGATGATGCGCGTTGCGGATAAAGTTGTTCATGATATTGATGCCCATGCGATAGTAAATGGTGAAAATTTAGGTCAAGTGGCAAGTCAAACGCTAAAAAGTATGTATGCTATAAACCATGTCACTTCTACGCCAGTACTTCGCCCGTTATTAACGTTAGATAAAGAAGATATTGTAAAAAAAGCGAAAGAAATTGGAACGTTTGATGTGTCTATTCAACCTTATGAAGATTGTTGCACAATCTTCACGCCAAAAAATCCTATAACTGAACCAGATATTGAAAAAGTAGAAAAATATGAAATTGGTTATGATTTTGAACCATTAGTACAACAAGCTGTAGATGGTATTGAAACATTGCTTATTACTAGTGATTACCAAAGTGAAAAAGATACAGCAACACAAGCACTAGCTGACGATTTATTTTAATATATTAAAGTATCATGGAATATATATTTTTTAATAAATAAAGGGGTTGGTTAAATGTTAGAGTGGGATGTTTCAATTGTAATCATCATTATTCTTCTTGGATTTTTGGCTGCATTTATTGATGCAGTTGTAGGCGGTGGTGGTTTAATATCAATACCTGCATTGCTTGCAGTTGGTATGCCGCCATCCACAGCATTAGGAACAAATAAATTAGCAAGTGCATTCGGTTCTTTGACAAGTGCATTTCGCTTTTTGCGTTCTGGCAATGTGGATTTGAAAATTGTTGGTAAATTATTTCCATTTGTATTTGTATTCGCTATTGGTGGCGCCAGTATCGCCACATTCTTACCTTCAGAGCTCTTAAAACCAGTTGTTATTGTCATATTAACCATTGTGATGATTTACACGATTATGAAAAAAGATTGGGGTAACGTCCGTACTTTTACCAAATTAACTTTTGGGAAAGCAATACTATTTGCTTTACTCATGTGTTTAATAGGCTTTTATGATGGCTTTTTAGGTGGCGGAACGGGTTCTTTTATGCTCTTTATTTTACTAATGTTTGGTTTTGATTTTTTAGGCGCGGCAGGTAATGCGAAAGTGTTAAACTTTGCCTCCAATTTAGGTGCACTCCTCTTATTTATATGCTTAGGCCAAGTGGATTATTTTTATGGCTTGATTATGGCTGTAAGTATGATATGTGGTTCTTATGTAGGTGCTATGTTTGCTATAAAAAAAGGTGTGGGCTACGTCAAAGTATTATTTATAGTCGTGACTGCAATATTAATCTTGAAAAATGCTTATGATTATTTAATTCAAATCATATAGCTATCAATTAGTACAGTATATAAAATCTGTTATAAATACATAAGTCTCATTTTTGTAGTAGTTTTGAGTCAAACTCGTGATTGGATTTTAACAGAAAGTGTTTATCAATAAGAAACAGTATGGTCTAAAGTAAATGATGAATTGTTGAGAGCATAGTAAGAAATCAAAATGGATTGATTTCTTACTATGCTCTCATTATTAATCTTATTTAAGGTATACATTTAGGATTTAATTGTGTTTAAATGAAGAAGGAATCAATAGAAAATATATGGGAGTGACGATGAATGTCGAAAAAGCGTATTATCGCCTTAATACTTGCAGTTGTGATCGTTCTAGGTGGTATAATAATGAGTTCTATTTCAGCTGTTGTTTCATCTTTATTTAGTGAATCAACTACATCTGATACGAATCCTTTTACAGAGAAAGTAGAAAAAGAAGGTAATTCCAGCAAACGTATCGCTCATCTAACATTAAATGGTGAAATTACTGAAGGTACTGGTGGTGGCCTGTTCGGTGGTGAAGGATATAACCATGAAGCATTTTTAAAACAGTTGGATAATGTGAAAAAAGATGATTCTATAAAAGGTGTGCTGTTAACGGTCAATACACCCGGTGGTGGTACATATCCAAGTGATGAAATTTATGAAAAGATAAAAGAAATTAAACAAAAACATAAAAAGATTTATGTCCATATGGATAGCATGGCTGCGTCAGGTGGATATTATATTTCAGCACCTGCAGATAAGATTTATGCAGGTCCACAAACAATGACTGGTTCAATCGGAGTGATTATGTCTAGTATCGATTACTCAGGATTACAAAAGAATTTAGGTATCAAACAAAACGTAATCAAATCAGGTGAACATAAAGATATTTTAAGCAGTTCAAGAGAAATGACAAGCGAAGAAAGAGATATCTTACAATCTGTTTTAGATGATAGCTTCAATAGATTTGTTAATATTGTAAAAGACGGTCGAGATATGCCAGAAAGTAAAGTTAGAAAGCTGGCAGATGGTCGAATTTATAGCGCGCAACAAGCGAAAAGTAATGGTCTGATTGACGAAATTGGTTACGAAGATCAAACTGTCAAAGCATTGAAAAAAGATATTAATGCTAAGGACGCAGAAGTGTTTGAATATAGCACAGACGGTGGTTGGTTCTCATCAATGTATAATGTGAAATCAAGCATTTCTCAGTTTACAAATGAAATCAAAGATGTGAAATCAATCATTACAAATGATACTAAAACTGAACCTATGTATCTTTACGAAGGTTAGGTGAAATTATGGAAAACATACAAGACAGTGTTTCAGAATATACAAAAGATAGTGCACAAAAAATAGATACAGATGCACTGTATCATGAACAAATGTTAAAAGCTTTATATGCTGGTTTTGGTATTAGATTTTGTGCTTTCATAATAGATTTGTTAATCATTTTCGGAGTACATAGTTTGATCTTAAAACCGATTTATCATTTCACAAATTTAGATTCAGTAAAACTATGGATTGATTATTTTAGTGTGGGTCATCTGTTGGATGCATTAGTATTTTATTTGTATTTTGTATTAATGACAAAATATTTTAAACAAACACTTGGTAAAATGATTTGCAATATCAGAGTAGAGCGCATGGACAGACAACAGCTAACGTGGACAGATGTACTGTTTAGAGAATGGATTGGACGTATTATTAGCGGTGTATTTGCAAACTTGCCTTATTTAGTGACAATTTTTACTAAAAAGCATAGAGGTATACATGATTATTTCGCAGATACGGTGGTCATAAAAAATAAATTTGAAAAATTGTTTTATTTAAAGTAGATTAACACTTATTACAGGTAGAATAGTATCATTCATAATTCTAAAGCGTTATAATAATTGAAGTACACATTTATAATTTAGGAGGCGTTCTAATGGCGCAAATTACATTCAAACAAGAACCAATTACTTTATTAGGTTCGCAAGTGAAAACAGGTGAAACAGCTCCAGAATTCACTTTGCTAGATAATGATTTAAATGAAGTAAACTTATCAACTTATGATGGTCAAAAGAAATTAATTAGTGTTGTACCATCTATAGATACAGGTGTTTGCGATCAACAAACGCGTAAATTTAACGAAGAAGCTTCACAAGAAGATGGCGTTGTATTAACTGTTTCAGTTGATTTACCATTCGCACAAAAAAGATGGTGTGCATCGAACGGATTAGATAACGTGATTACATTAAGTGACCATAAAGACTTATCTTTTGGTAAAAACTATGGTGTCGTAATGGAAGAATTACGTTTACTTGCACGTTCCGTTTTTGTATTAGATAAAAATAATAAAGTCGTATATTCAGAGATTGTTTCTGAAGGTACAGATTTCCCAGACTTTGAATCAGCATTAGAAGCATATCGTAATATTTAATTACGTTTTGCAATATATATAATAAGTTAAATATATTGTTGCACAAGCAAACAGTATCATTGACATTATAAAAATTACTGTCCATAATTATTTGGTAAAATAAGTTAGTATAAACTGGCTTGATTTCAATTAAATTATGGGCAGTTTTTTTAGAAAGGACTATTAAATGACACAAGAAGAAACAGTAATGGAGCAGTTATTCAAAACATTAGATGAAAAAGCAAAGGATTTAAATGATGGAAACGGACAAAGTTTTATCGAAAATTTAGGTCTTGCTATGGAGCATATTTATACAAATAAGAGAGAGTTATTAGAACAAGCTACATTGCAAGATAGAAGGAAAGCATTCCAGTTTGCATATCTAAGTCTAATGCAAAAAGAAGATATACAAGCAAATCATCAAATTACACCAGATTCTATTGGCTTAATTTTAGGCTTTTTAGCTGAACGATTCTTAAAAAATAACGAGTCAATGCACATTGCAGATATTGCTAGTGGTGCTGGACATTTAAGTGCTTCGGTACACGAGGTGCTTTCAGATCACACTTTAATGCATCACTTAGTAGAAGTAGATCCAGTACTTTCTAGAGTAAGTGTCCATTTGGCTAACTTTTTAGAAATACCGTTTGATGTTTATCCTCAAGATGCAATTATGCCTTTACCTTTCGAAGACGCAGACGTTGTAATCGGGGATTTACCAATTGGATACTATCCTGTTGATGATAGAAGTAAAGAAATGGCACTTGGTTTCGATGAAGGGCACAGTTATTCTCATTTCTTATTGATAGAGCAAGCTATTACAGCTATGAAAGCATCTGGTTATGCATTTTTAGTTGTTCCAAGCAATATTTTTGAAGGTGAAAATGTGAAACAGTTGCAAAATTTCATTGCTACAGAGACAGAAATGCAAGCATTCTTAAATTTACCATCAACCTTATTTAAAAATGAAAAAGCACGTAAATCTATCCTTGTATTACAGAAAAAAGAAACGAATGTGACGAAACCAGTCGAAGTTTTATTAGCAAATATACCAGATTTCAAGAGCCCACAACAGTTCCAAGCATTTTTACAAGATTTAAATGCATGGATGCAAGAAAATCATCCTGAAAATTAAACTGTAATATTCTTGAATTCATACTGTATTAATGATTAAATGGTAATGGATATAAAACTTATTTGAAAATGGAGGCATTATGCTTATGTCAAAATTGATTTTGGCTATAAATGCTGGTAGTTCATCTTTGAAATTTCAACTTATTGAAATGCCGGAAGAAAAAATTGTAACTAAGGGACTTGTTGAACGTATTGGATTAAAAGATTCAGTATTCACTATTGAAGTAAATGAGGATAAAATTAAAGAAACAAATGATATTGCTGATCACGAAGAAGCAGTTAATATCATGTTAGATAGTTTCAAAAAACATGGTGTCATTGATAGTATTTATGACATTAATGGTACTGGACACCGAGTTGTACATGGTGGCGAATTATTCCCAGAGTCAGTTTACATAACTGATGAAGTAGAAAAGCAAATTGAAAGTTTAAGTGAATTAGCACCTTTACACAACCCAGCTAACTTAATGGGTATCCGCGCTTTCCGTAAATTATTACCGGAAATTCCACATGTCGCATTGTTTGATACATCATTCCATCAAACAATGCCTGAAAAATCGTTCTTGTATAGTTTACCTTATCAATATTATAAAGATTATGGTATTCGTAAATATGGTTTCCACGGTACGAGCCATAAATATGTCTCTCAACGTGCAGCAGATATTTTAGGTAAACCAATTGAAGAATTACGTCTTATTTCTTGTCATATTGGTAATGGTGCCTCTATAGCTGCTATCGATGGTGGAAAATCTGTAGATACATCCATGGGCTTCACACCTTTAGCTGGTGTGACAATGGGAACACGTTCAGGTAACATTGACCCTGCATTAATTCCGTTTATCATGGAAAAAACAGGTAAGAATGCTGAAGAAGTCTTAAATACGTTGAATAAGGAATCAGGATTACTTGGTATTTCTGGTACATCTAGTGATTTAAGAGATATTCAAGGAGAAGCTGAAGAGGGCAAAGATAGAGCTCAATTAGCACTCGATGTCTTCGCTTCACGTATTCACAAATATATCGGTTCTTATGCGACACGTATGCATGGTGTAGATGTTATCGTATTTACAGCAGGCGTTGGTGAAAATTCTGATGTTGTAAGAG
Source organism: Staphylococcus sp. Y174-1 (assembly GCF_049897865.1). Classification (NCBI taxonomy): domain Bacteria; kingdom Bacillati; phylum Bacillota; class Bacilli; order Caryophanales; family Staphylococcaceae; genus Staphylococcus; species Staphylococcus sp. Y174-1. Next base: position 127,690 of record NZ_JAFCXB010000001.1, read on the forward strand.
CTAAAGTGTTAGAAGGATTAGAATTTATGGGAGTATATTGGGATGCTAAGAAAAATGAAAGCATTCATGGTGAAGAAGCATTTATTAACTACCCACACTCACCAGTTAAAGTTATCGTTATTCCAACAAATGAAGAAGTTATGATTGCGCGTGACGTTATCAATTTTGGTGATTTTAAATAAATTATATTTAAATAAGTAAAGGCATTTTCCAAAATCGGAAAATGCCTTTTTTGTTATTTTGGAATAACTTCAAACGCCATAAATTGTTGCTTTTGAGCCTTATTAAAATTATTGTCAGCAACTATAACAATACTGTCGTGTTCATTTGGTAATTGTTTACCAAATGTAATACCTTCGATATTATCTATGTGACCAATATCTTCTTTATTTAAATCAGCGATGAGTTCTTTTTTTACAGGGTGAATCTTAGTTTGCTTTAATGACTCTTGATTTTTAATATCTGTAGCTTGGTCGGTATTTATTTTATAAATGCGTACATAATTGTGATATGAATTATCAGAAGATTGCACACTTGCGCGTTCCAAAGTTAAAAATTCATGATTGTTAATTGCTAATAATTCAGAAACGCCATTTTCAGCTTCCTTACCCTTACCAGGTGATTTCGGTATAGCATCTAAACGATATGCATATTCGTTTAATAAGCGTCCTTGTCTATCATATTGTGTGATGCGAGATAATCCCTCTGTTGTAGGTGTAGGGGATTTACCATCTTGTATTAAAGGCGCTTCTGTTGCTGTCCAAATAGAATGCCCATCTGCTGAAAATGTACTTCCTTCTAATGCGAGATTATTACGGAAACCATGTTTTGCATGTTGATCCATTTTTTGTGTGTGGCTTATAGGTATTTCTGTAATAAAGTCGCCCTGTAACGAAGCTAAACGGATAAAAGGATTTAGGCCTAAACTACGATCACCTTCACTTGTATACATGATTTGTTTGTATAAAGGGTCGAAGCGAATAGATTCTGGATCAGCAACGATATCTTGTGGATTGTCTTTGTAATGGTTCTTGTTAGTATAGTTTGAACCATTCGGCTGTTTTAGTAAGTGCATAGATTGTAGCTTAATTTTATTAAAATGATTTTGGTTATAGTTTAGTTTTGCTTCGTAGCATCTAGAAGGATTTTGTTCTGAACGATCATCACTTATTAATAACCAACGATGAGTTGTTGGTTGATAGGTAATTCCAGAAATACCGCCAACTTTTGTATGATCGAATTGAGTGTTATATGGCACAGTTTGACTACCTATAAATCTAAGGTCATCTACGGATTGTGTTGCGTGTTCGGATACTTTAGCCTTTGCACTAACTTGATTATTATATGTGTGACTCAAAGTAGTTAATGCTAATAAACTTATTGCGAATGATTTATAAATCATTTTCATATTTACATGCTCCTTAATTTAAAAGTATTAAATTAAGTATAAAGGAAGGGTGTGAAATGAAATTAAAATTTCAATGACTATATTGTAAAGTAGTGAGTGAAATGAAGTTTTTTGAAATTTAAAATGAGGAGAGGGGCTTTACAGCTACTGTTTAATTGAAAAAAGCCTGAGACATCTATTAATGTCTCAAGCTCTTTTCGTAATTATCTTGTTCAATCAGCCCTATAAATTAAAAACTATTTAGTGAGCTTGATATTGAGATCTAAACTCATCAGTGGCAACTTGAGGTTGGAAATCTTCAGGAAGTTCTTCTGTACGAACCACTAACACATCACATGGAGAATGGCGAACAATTGCTTCAGATACTGAACCAACGATAAATCTTTCGACGGCATTTAACCCTGAAGTACCGCACATAATTAAGTCAGCATCTACATCTGTTGCTAGCTTTTTAGGTATAATAGCTTTTGGTGAACCAAATTCTAAACGTGTTTCAACGTTTTTCACACCAGCATTTGTAGCAACTTCTTTATAACCTTTTAATAAATCGTCTGAGAAATTTTTTGACTTCTCAGTAAATTGAGCATCATACACTTCATATGAAGAATATGTTCTTGAATCAATGACATTCACCACTGTTAATTTTGCATCATTACGTTTTGCCACATCCACTGCTTTGTTAAAGGCCCATTCAGCTTCATGTGATCCATCGACGGCTATTAAAATATTTTTATAAGTTAGCATCGTAATTACCTCCTTATTTTTCTTACTTATATTATACCACCGTTTACAGAATATTAACATAATTTAGATGTTGTAAAAGTACTCTAAACTTTGATTGCGCTTTCATAAAATACGCGTTACTATAAATTTGGAGGTGGATGAAATGATTATAGGTATTCCGAAAGAGATTAAAAACAATGAAAATAGAGTGAGTTTGTCACCAAGTGGTGTACATGCATTGGTAGAACAAGGTCATACTGTCATTGTTGAAAAATCTGCAGGCTTAGGTTCGTATTTTGAAGATGTAGACTATACTGAAGCTGGTGCAAGCATCGTTAACGAACAAGCTGAAGTATGGAACGTAGATATGGTTATGAAAGTGAAAGAACCATTAGAAGAAGAGTTTCAATATTTCAAAGAAGGTCTAATTCTATTTACTTATTTACATCTAGCGAATGAAGAAAAATTAACTCGAGCTTTACTAGAAAATAAAGTAGTTGGTATTGCTTACGAAACGGTCCAATTGCCTGATCGTACATTACCATTATTAACACCAATGAGTGAGGTTGCAGGTCGTATGTCTGCACAAATTGGTGCTGAATTTTTACAAAAATATAAAGGTGGCATGGGCATTTTACTTGGTGGTGTACCTGGCGTATCAAAAGGTCGCGTGTCTATCATTGGCGGTGGTCAAGCTGGAACAAATGCTGCTAAAATTGCACTTGGTTTAGGTGCTGATGTTACAATTTTAGATGTTAATCCTAAACGTTTACAAGAATTAGAAGATTTGTTTGATGGACGTGTTCACACAATCATGTCTAACCCTTTAAATATAGAACAAAGTGTGAAAGATAGCGATTTAGTTATTGGTGCTGTATTAATTCCAGGCGCTAAGGCACCAAATCTTGTAACTGAAGATATGGTCAAAGAAATGAGAGATGGAGCCGTTATCGTTGATATTGCAATTGACCAAGGTGGTATTTTTGAAACAACGGATCGAATTTCCACACATGATGACCCAACATATAAAAAACATGGCGTCGTACACTATGCTGTTGCGAATATGCCTGGTGCAGTGCCACGCACATCTACAATTGCTCTAAATAATGCAACGTTACCATATGCCCAACAACTAGCAAGTAAAGGCTATTTAAAGGCTGTACAAGATAACCATGCATTGTCATTAGGACTTAATACAATTAATGGCGAGTTGACGAACAAAGGCGTAGCGGAAGCATTGAACCTATCTTATACAGATATCGAAAGTGCACTTAAATAATATAAGTAATGAATTATTAAATAAAAAACTGGCAAGTCTTAGAGTATTTAACTCAAAAAGACTTGCCAGTTTTTTATTTTGCTATGTCAAAATGATAATGTCATTAAGAAAATATGGGAAGTATTTAAACGATTTTAGTACCGTGGACTTCTTGGAACGGAAAGGCTTCAAGAAGTTCAGGAAGATTGTCTTTATTCAGACCGCCGCCAGGCATGATTTCGATGTGACCGTCTGAATTTACTACAAGTTTACCTAATTGATTTAAGTTATCGAACAGATTTGTATCGCTCGGTCCGCCATGTGTTAATAAACGTGTAAACCCTATATCAATTAATTGGTGTAAAGCCTTAATTTGTCCTTCTAGGTAAATTTCATCAAATGCCATATGACATACAACTGGAGTAGGTGAGGCCAAATTTTTCAAGGTCTTCATTTGCCATTCGTTTAAAGTTGAGTCCTCAGTTAAACAACCAAAGACAAAATAATCTACATTTAATTGTTTCAGTGATTTTATGTCACGTTGCATGATTTCGAAATCATACAAGTTATAAACAAAATGACCACCACGTGGACGAATCATAACAGCAATCTCAACGTGGTTAGCTTTGCATATTTCTGTTGCAATTTCTACCATGCCGAAACTAGGTGTAGTACCACCCACACTTAAATTATCGCAAAGTTCAATTCGATTAGCACCATTGGCAACAGCTTGCTCAACTTGCTGAATTGTTTCTACTACGGCCTCTTTTATCATTTTTCGTAACCAGTTAAACTTTCATTACCATTTTCAGTAACTAAGATGTCATCCTCAATTCTTACACCAGCTACACCTGGTACATAAATACCGGGTTCAACAGTTATAACCATGCCTGCTTTAAATTCATTTGTATTTGTACTTGAAACGTCTTGATATTCATGTTCTTCTAAGCCTAAGCCATGTCCTAGGCGATGAGGAAAGTATTCGCCATAACCCGCTTCAGTAATGATGTTACGTGCAATATCATCTACATCTTTAATCGTTACACCAGGTTTAATAGCTGCTATAGCTTCTTTTTCTGCTTTTAATACAACATCGTAAATTTCTTGTGCTTTAGCATCAGGTGTACCAAATTTAACCGTTCTAGTCATATCACTGCAGTAATTTTCATAAATAACCCCTAAATCAAATAAGACAAACTCGTCTTTTTTCAATTGGCGGTCTCCTGGTGTGCCATGAGGGGAAGCAGCATGGTCTCCAAATAATACCATAGTGTCGAAACTCATTTCATTTACACCATATGCTTTAATTTCATATTCAATATGATTGACAACTTGACGTTCAGTGACACCTTCTTTTAAGAAACTCACACCAATTTCGATACATTTATCGGCAAGTTCACAAGCTTTTTTAATTTTTTCGATTTCCGAGTCACTTTTAATATTACGTAATGTTTTGATTGTTTGATCAATATCCCCAAAGCTTTGTACACCAAAAGCGTCAATAAGTTCACGTTGACGTTGTAATGTTAAATGTGCTGATTCAACAAGTAATTTATTGAATTTAATATCGTATTTATCTAAAGCATTTTCTGTGTCTAAATAACCGATAACTTCACCATTAAATGGAGAGGCGCAAACTTCTTCAACTTCTAATTGCGGGCAAAACAATACTTGTTCACCATTTGATTTAATTAGTAATGCAAGTAAACGTTCATGAGGATCACTTAAATAACCAGTGAAATAAAAAATATTTAAAGGTGTTGTTATCCAAGCAGCATCTGCCTGTTGGGATTTTAATTCTTCGGTAATCTGTTCTAATTTCATTTTAATTCATCCTCCTAAATAGTTAATCATATTTAATTTTATGTTACTTGATGAAGGAATTCAAAAGTTAAATATGATAATAAAACAATATCATAGGAAAATTTTTAAATTTAAGAAGAAAAACACTCAGTAAATTAAATTACCGTGTTATAGCGTGAGGGATTTGTGGTATATAAAGACTAAACATATTTACGGGAGGAATTAATTAATGAAACTTTCATTTCATGGTCAATCAACAATTTATTTTGAAGCAAATGGTAAAAAGGTTATTGTAGATCCGTTTATTACAGGCAATGGACAATCTGATTTAGATGCATCTACACTTAAAGTTGATTATATTATACTAACACATGGTCACGGAGATCATTTTGGAGATACAATAGAATTAGCTAATAGAAATCATGCTACTGTGATTGGTTCAGCAGAATTAGGTGATTATCTCACTACTTATCATAATGTGGAAAATGTTAGACCAATGAATATTGGAGGGAAAGCAGAATTTGATTTTGGTAATGTGAAATTTGTACAAGCATTCCATAGTTCAAGTTTAACTGATGAAAATGGTGTCCCAGTATACCTAGGTATGCCAATGGGTCTTATTTTAGAAATTGAAGGTAAGACGATTTATCACACTGGTGACACAGGATTATTCAGCGATATGAAATTAATTGCAGATCGTCATCCAGTGGATGTATGCTTTATTCCGATTGGTGACAATTTCACTATGGGAATCGATGATGCAAGCTATGCAATTAATTCGTTTATTAAACCGAAAATTTCAGTTCCAATACACTACGATACTTTTGAACTTATTGAACAAGATCCAAATAAGTTTAAAAAAGCAGTATCTGTAGGGGAAGTACAAATATTAAAACCGGGTGAAGACGTTTCATTCTAATCCCTTTATAAACTGTGTATTTAAATATATAATAAAACGCCTGAAGCACTTTAAAGTCCTTCAGGCGTTTTATTATTTTACGATTAATACTGGGATGTGAGCTCTTTTAGCAACTTTATGACTGACACTACCTAAGACAAATTTTTTTTTATCTTCAGCCTTTCGGTTACTGAGGACAACAATTTCATATTTTCCACTATTAGCCTCTTTAACCAATTGTTCTTTCGCATTCCCGCGCACAATAATTTCATCGTATTTAATACCATACTCGTCTAAGCTATTGCGTGTACTTTCTAAACCTTCACTACGTTTTTGTACGAGCTTATCTAAATGAACACCAGATTTGATGGATGCTTGTGCATCTTGCTCGCTAATTGCATTTAATATTGTAACTGTAGTACCTTCACCTGAAAGTTTAGAAACCTCTTCAAGTGCTTTCTCATTTTTAAGTGTTGTATCAACACCAAGTAAAATATTTTTGAACATTGTTCATCCCTCCTTATCTTCATTTTAATAAAATTTTATTCATAAAGCCAATTAAATTTGTCTATTTAACATATTAATTTACTAAAAAGAAAATTTTATATTATTTAATGGAACAAAAACTGTGATTTTAGGAATCGTAAGATAATTTGTTTTGTTACATCGCAATTTTAGTTATAAAAAGTTATAATGTCATAGAAACTGTCAAAACAAACGAGGTTATTGAAATGACAAAGCATGAACAAATTTTATCATATATAGAATCTCTAGCAGTTGGACAAAAGATATCTGTTAGAAAGATTGCAAAAGATTTAAGTGTATCTGAAGGAACGGCATACAGGGCTATTAAGGATGCCGGGCAAATTGGATTGGTAGCTACAATAGATAGAGTAGGCACAGTACGAATAGAAAAGAAATCACGTGAACAGATTGAACAACTAACTTTTGCAGAAATTGTGAAAATTATAGATGGTCAAGTCTTAGGTGGTAGAAATGGTCTGATAAAAACACTTACAAAATTTGCGATTGGTGCAATGGAAATTGAAGATGTCGTAAAATATGTTAGTCCACATACATTATTAATAGTGGGAAATCGTAAGGATGTACAACTAGCAGCGCTTAAAAGAGGAAGTGCGGTATTAATTACTGGAGGATTTAATACATCAGAAGAAATCATTCAATATGCTGATGAGCATGAATTACCAATTCTATCTTCCAATTATGATACATATTTAGTTGCCAATATTATAAACAGGGCGATGTATAACCAAATGATTCGTAAAGAAATTTTGGTTGTAGAAGATATCGTTAAAACCGTGACTGAAGACATGGTTGTATTTGATAATATGAGTCTTAGTGATTATAAAACGAAAGCCCGTGAGACAGGACATTCAAGATTTCCTGTCATAGATGAAAATTGGAGATTAGTAGGTATTGTAACAAGTAAAGAGATTATTAAAATGGAAAACCAAGACACACTTGCACAATTTATGACGAAATCACCTATCAATGTTCAATTGTCAACGACTGTGGCAAACTGTGCGCATATGATGATTTGGGAAGGCATTGAATTGTTACCGGTGACTACTCCGAGTAAAAAGCTCATAGGGGTAATCACTAGAAAAGATGTGTTAACAGCGATGCAATTGTTAAGTAGACAACCACAAGTTGGTGAAACCATAAATGATCAAATTGCAAAACATATTACAATTTCAAATGATGGGATACATGTACAAATCACGCCATTATTAACTAATCAATATGGAACATTAAGTAAATCAGTATTTGTAGCAATTATTGAAGAAACAGTACGTTATGAAATGAGAAAATTAAAGAAATTAGAAGTTATGATAGAAATCTTAAATATTATGTATATTAAAACAGTGCAAATAGAATCCGAAATACATGTACAATATGATATGTTAGATGTAGGACGCAATTTTTCAAAACTAGAAGTAACAATGACAAGTGACGGCCATCGCGTAGCAAAAGCAATGATTATTTGTCAAATGATAGACTAATAAATATATAACGAAAAAGGAAGATAAAGATGACAACAGAATTTAATGAAATCATGAAAGAAATTAATGACTCAGAAACAATTATTATACATCGACATGTAAGACCAGACCCTGATGCATATGGCTCACAATTAGGGTTAAAGAACTATTTGAAACTCAAATTCCCGGATAAAAAGATATTTGCAGTTGGCGAAACAGAACCGTCATTAGATTTTATTGGTACTTTTGATGAAATCTCGGATGATACTTACAATGAAGCGTTAGTTATCGTTTGTGACACAGCTAATTCACCACGTATTAGTGATGAAAGATTTAATCAAGGACGATTATTGGTTAAAATTGATCATCATCCAGCAGTTGATCAATATGGCGATATTAATTATGTAAACGATCAAGCTTCTTCAACAAGTGAAATTATTTTTGATTTCATCAGTCATTTTAATGATATTCCCATCATTGATGCATCTGTGGCGAGGGTACTTTATCTTGGCATTGTGGGAGATACAGGAAGATTCCTATTTAATAACACTACATCACATACAATGGGTGTTGCGGGTCAATTATTGACATTTCCTTTTAATCATAATGAAGAACTTAATAAAATGGGTGAAAAGGATCCAAAATTGTTACCATTCCAAGGTTATGTGCTTCAACATTTTGATTTAAATGAAAAAGGTTTCTGTAAAGTTACCATTACTAAAGAAATTTTAGAACAATTTGACATTGCTGCGAACCAAGCTTCATTATTTGTAAATGCAATTGCTGATATACAAGGGTTGAAGATTTGGGTGTTTGCTGTTGATGAGGGCACAGAAATTAGATGTCGCATTCGTTCTAAAGGTATTGTTATCAACGACATTGCAAGTGATTTTGGTGGCGGCGGTCATCCAAATGCTTCAGGTGTATCGGTAAGAGATTGGGCTCAATTTGAAACGCTCGCTGAAGCATTAAATAATAAACTGTAATAAGATGGGAGGTATTTGCAAATGGTTGCGCATTTAAACATTCATACGACATATGATTTATTAAATTCAAGTATTAGAATTAAGGATGTTGTTGCGAAGGCTGCACAAGAAGGCTATACAGCGCTCGCAATTACTGATACGAATGTTTTGTATGGACTTCCGCAATTCTATGACGCATGTATTGCTGCAAATATTCATCCAATCTTTGGTATGACAATTAATCTTACAGATGGTTTGTCAGAGCTTGAAACAATCGTATTGGCGCAAAATAACTTAGGATTAAAAGATTTATTTAAACTATCATCGGCAATTAAAATGAAAGAGAAAGTGGAAACACCGATAGAATGGTTAAAAAAATATGAAAGTCATTTCGTTATTATTTTTAAAAATGTAACTGAATCTCATGAAGCAATTATTTCAAACTTTTCGGAACATGCGCACGTCTTTGTAAATCATACGAGTAAAGTCACTTTTGACTTACCAATAGTTTGGGCACAAAGCACGCGTTATTTAAATTCCCAAGATTCAGATACGCTTTCTGCCATGGCCGCAATAAAGGAGAATAGTAAATTAGATTTAGTGAGTGAACAAACGGATTACAATGAACATCTATATTCAAATGTTGAATTACAAGGTTTGTCAATCGATGATGCGGTTTGGGAACAAACAAATCAACTCGAAACACTTTGTCAGGCGGAAATGATTTATCATCAATCTTTGTTACCAAAATATAAAACACCAAATCAACAGCAATCGGATGCTTTTTTATGGCAATTACTAGCAGATAATCTTCAGCAATTAAATTTACCACTAAACAAAAAGGAACTTTATCAAACACGTTTAGAGCATGAATATCAAATTATCACTAAAATGGGTTTTGAAGACTACTTTTTAATCGTAAGTGATTTAATTCAGTACGCTAAGAACAATGATGTATTAGTCGGTCCAGGACGTGGATCAGCTGCAGGTTCACTTGTAAGTTATTTATTAAATATAACAACAATCGATCCTATTGAATATAATCTGTTATTTGAACGTTTTTTAAACCCTGAACGTGTAACAATGCCAGATATAGATATTGATTTTGAAGATACACATAGAGATAAAGTCATCCAATATGTTCAAGAGAAATACGGTGAAACCCATGTCGCTGGTATTGTGACTTTTGGTCATTTGCTTGCAAGGGCAGTGGCTAGGGATGTGGGGAGAATTATGGGGTTCGAAGAAATCACACTAAATGAAATTTCTAAATTAATTCCACATAAACTTGGCATAACATTAGACGACGCATATTCACAGGAGCCATTTAAACAGTTTGTTCATCGTAATCATAGGCATGAACGATGGTTTGATATTTGTAAGAAATTAGAAGGGTTACCTAGACATACTTCGACTCATGCAGCAGGTATTATTATTAATGATCATCCATTATATGAATATGCACCATTAACGCTCGGTGATACAGGTCTATTGACTCAATGGACAATGACTGAGTCAGAAAGAATAGGTTTATTAAAAATAGACTTTTTAGGTTTGCGTAATCTCTCAATCATTCATCAAATAGTAAAACAAGTGAAACATGATTTGAATATAGATGTGGATATAGAACAAATTCCATTCGATGACGAAAACGTATTTCACTTGTTGTCACAAGGGGATACAACAGGTATCTTCCAATTAGAATCTGATGGTATTAGAAATGTATTAAAAAAATTACAACCTGAACACTTTGAAGATATAGTCGCTGTCACATCACTTTATAGACCAGGGCCAATGGAAGAAATTCCGACCTATATATCAAGACGACATCATCCAGAGAAGGTGCAATATTTACATCCAGATTTAGAACCTATATTAAAAACGACCTATGGCGTTATTATTTATCAGGAACAAATAATGCAAATTGCGAGTAAATTTGCCAATTTTAGTTATGGTGAAGCGGATATCTTAAGACGTGCAATGAGTAAAAAGAACAGAGCGGTATTAGAAAGTGAAAGGCAACATTTCGTGAATGGTGCTTTGAAAAATGGGTATGACGAGAATTTAAGTAAACAGATTTTTGATTTGATTTTAAAATTTGCGGATTATGGTTTTGCTCGTGCGCATGCCGTGAGTTATTCAAAAATTGCATACATTATGAGTTATTTAAAGGTACATTATGCTAATTATTTTTATGCCAATATTTTAAGTAATGCTATTGGAAGCGAAAAGAAAACAGCGCAAATGATTGATGAGGCTAAACATCAAAAAATTAATATATTACCACCTAATATTAATTACAGTCATTGGTTCTACAAGGCCACAAAAAAAGGTATCTACCTATCTATTGGTGCAATTAAAGGTGTAGGTTATCAAAGTGTTAAATTAATTGTAGAAGAAAGAAAAGCAAATGGTTTCTATAAAGACTTTTTTGATTTCACGCGACGGATACCTAAACGAATTAAAACTAGAAAATTACTTGAATCTCTTATCTTAGTGGGGGCATTTGATACTTTTGGCAAGAATAGAGCGACGCTGTTAAATGCTATAGATCAAGTGCTGGATGATATCTCTGATATTGAACAAGATGGTTTTATTTTTGATGTACTCACACCTAAAGCTTCTTATGAAGAAAAAGAAGAGCTACCAGATCATATGTTAAGTGAATATGAGAAAGAATATTTAGGGTTTTATGTATCTACACATCCAGTAGAAAAAGCATTTGAACAAAAGCAATATTTGGGTATTTATAAGCTTGCTAACGCACAAGATAATAAACCCATTTTTGTTCAAATAGATCAATTTAAGCGTATTAGAACGAAAAATGGGCAAAATATGGCATTTGTAACTTTAAATGATGGTATCAATAATTTGGATGGTGTCGTATTCCCGGATACCTTTAAAAAATATGAAATCGATTTAAATACTTCTAAAATGTTAGTCGTAAGAGGTAAGTTTGAGAATAGAAATAATAAACAACAACTGATATTAAATCAAGTGGATACCATGGATCATTTTGAGCAAACTAAATTTGACGAAGCGCAACAAGTTGTTGTTCGAAAATGGGATAGTGAATCTAAATTGGATCAATTATTAACAAACGATAAAGGGCAAAATCAAATTCCGGTTAACTATTTTGATGAAAGCCAAAACAATATAGAAACAATTGGTTTCATAACACGAGATAATGAAATATTAAGTAAATTAATCCAACGTTTATCACCCCGAGATATTAGAATTATTTAACTTTAACCGCACTATAAACTATGGTATAGTTAACTGATGGTAAAGCATAAACTTGCCATCAGTTTTAATTTTTATAAAAATTAAGAGTGAAAAAATATATAATAGTTTATATATCTATATGTTTTTATTACAAACATTAACGTGCGAATGAAAATAACAATTTGTTAACGATATCATTTGTAATTTGGGTTAGATTGTAATAAAAATGTATATGAATGTTATTTTAAACTAATTGGATGTAAGGGGTGGATTACATGACATTAAGAGACGAAGCATTAGAAATGCATAGAAAAAATCAAGGGAAATTAGAGGTTTCACCTAAAGTAAAGGTGACTAATAAAGAAGAATTGAGCTTGGCATACTCGCCAGGTGTAGCTGAACCTTGTAAAGAAATACATGAGGACCCTCGTAAAGTATTTGAATATACAATGAAAAGCAATACCGTCGCTGTTGTTACTGATGGTACTGCGGTATTAGGACTTGGAAACATAGGGGCTGAGGCAAGTATACCGGTTATGGAAGGTAAAGCAGTGTTGTTTAAAAGTTTTTCCGGTATAGATGGTGTGCCAATTGCACTGAATACGACGGATACCGAAGAAATCATTAATACTGTAAAATTACTTGAACCCAATTATGGTGGTATTAATCTTGAAGATATTTCAGCACCTCGTTGCTTTGAAATTGAAGAAAGATTAAAAAAGGAAACTAAAATCCCTGTGTTTCATGATGATCAACATGGTACTGCCATTGTAACAGTTGCAGGTATGATCAATGCATTGAGAATCGTAGATAAAGACTTATCGGACATTAAAGTCGTATTGAATGGCGCTGGTGCCGCTGGTATTGCGATTATTAAATTACTTTATTCTTATGGTGTAAGAAATATGATTATGTGTGATTCAAAAGGCGCAATTTATGAGGGACGTTCGTTTGGTATGAATGACACGAAAGCTTATGTAGCTAAATGGACGAATAGAGACAAAATAGAGGGCAGTTTGAATGATGTGATTGAAGATGCCGATGTATTTATTGGGGTTTCTGTGGCAGATTTATTGTCTAAAGAAATGGTTGAATCAATGGCTGACGATCCAATTATTTTTGCAATGGCTAATCCAAATCCTGAAATAAAACCGGATGTAGCGAAAGCTGCAGGTGCTAAAGTCATCGGTACAGGACGTTCAGATTTTCCAAACCAAATTAATAATGTCTTAGCATTCCCAGGCATATTTAGAGGGGCATTAGACGTTGAAGCAACACATATCAATGAAGAAATGAAGCAAGCAGCTGTTGAGGCTATTGCTGATTTAATCAAACCAGAAGAGTTAAATCCGGACTATTGTATTCCAGGTCCGTTTGATAAACGTGTTGCACCATCTGTTGCTCGAGAAGTAGCTAAAGCAGCGATGGAATCTGGTGTAGCAAGAGTAGATGTAGATCCAGAAGAGATATATAATAAAACAATGAAATTAACAGACTTAGATAAATAATATTCATTAACGCTGATTACAAAAACCGAATTGGTAGTGAGTAACTAAGCGATGGTTAAGTGGAGGTTTACCAATGTTTAAAGATTTTTTCAATAGAAGCAGTAAAAAGAAAAAGTATGTAACAGTATCTGATTCAAAACAAAGTGATGTACCAGCAGGTATTATGACTAAATGTCCTAAGTGTAAAAAAATTATGTATACAAAAGAACTAGCAGAAAATTTGAATGTTTGCTTTAATTGTGATCATCATATTGCGTTAACTGCACACAATCGTATAGAAGCTATATCAGATGAAGGGACATTTACGGAATTTGATAAAGGAATGACCTCTGCTAATCCATTGGACTTCCCAAGCTATGAAGAAAAAATTCAAAAAGACCAACAAAAAACTGGTTTGAATGAAGCTGTAGTGACTGGCACAGCACAATTAGATGGTATGACATTTGGTGTGGCAGTTATGGATGCGCGATTTAGAATGGGAAGCATGGGCTCTGTATTAGGTGAAAAAATTTGTAGAATCATTGAACACTGTACTGAAAATAGATTGCCATTCATATTGTTTTCAGCAAGTGGTGGTGCAAGAATGCAGGAAGGTATTATCTCTTTAATGCAAATGGGTAAAACAAGTGTGTCTTTAAAAAGACATGCAGATGCTGGATTATTATATATCTCGTATATAACAAATCCTACAACTGGAGGCGTTTCTGCTAGTTTTGCTTCGGTTGGTGATATCAACATAAGTGAACCAAAAGCATTAATTGGTTTTGCAGGTAGACGTGTCATTGAACAAACTATAAATGAAAAATTACCAGATGATTTCCAAACTGCAGAGTTTTTATTAGAACACGGACAATTAGATAAAGTCGTACATAGAAAAGAAATGAAAGCGACATTATCTAATATTCTAAAAATGCACCAAGAGGTGAAAACAAATGCTTGATTTTGAAAAGCCGCTTTTTGAAATAAAAAATAAAATTGAATCTTTGAAAGAATCTCAAGAAAAAAATGATGTAGATTTACAAGAAGAAATTGACATGTTGGAAGCTTCATTAGCAAGAGAAACCGAAAAAGTATATACCAATATGAAACCATGGGATCGTGTGCAATTAGCGCGTTTACAAGAAAGACCAACATCTTTAGACTATATCCCGCACATATTTGATTCATTCATCGAATTACATGGGGATAGAAATTATAGAGATGATCCAGCTATGATTGGTGGTATCGGCTATCTTAATGGACAAGCAGTTACAATAGTGGGTCAACAACGTGGTAAAGATACAAAAGATAACATATATCGCAATTTTGGAATGGCGCATCCAGAAGGTTATAGAAAAGCACTTAGATTGATGAAACAAGCTGAAAAATTCAATAGACCGATTTTTTCATTTATTGATACAAAAGGTGCATATCCGGGTAAAGCGGCAGAAGAACGAGGTCAAAGTGAATCAATAGCCAGAAACTTAGTTGAAATGGCTTCGCTAACTGTACCAGTCATCTCTATTGTTATCGGCGAAGGAGGAAGTGGTGGTGCACTAGGTTTAGGCATTACCAATCGCATCCTAATGTTAGAAAACAGTACATATTCTGTTATTTCTCCAGAAGGTGCATCCGCTTTACTTTGGAAAGATAGTAATCTAGCTAAAATCGCGGCAGAAACAATGAAGATTACTGCCGAAGATTTATATGAATTAAATATAGCGGATGAAGTTATCAAAGAACCTTTAGGTGGCGCACATCATGATGTCGAAACACAAGCACAAAGTATCAAACGCACATTTGAATCGCATTTATCAGAATTGAACCAATTAACGCAAGAAGAATTAGTTGAAGATAGATATCAAAAATTTAGAACAATAGGTTCGTATACAGAATAAAGTGTCTGATGTTTTTGATATTCGTGTTAAATATGTTGAAAGCTAAGATAATAATTTCTATTGTCTAAGCTTTTTTGTTATTTTTACAAAATGAAGCAATTGCTATAGATTTATGATTTGTTTACGATAATTCGAATTAAGGTAAATAGTACATAAGTATTCAAGTAATTTTAGGAACTTATAAGGAAACGCTTACTATATGTACAATTATCGAATACTTATATTTAAAACGTTTACATTTGTCACGAAGCCCTATTTTAATGGCAACAGCTTAGATTTTATGGTATTTTTAGAGTAAGAAATACATGTTAGAAAGGTATGTCGTCATGAAAAAAATTGCAGTGTTGACAAGTGGTGGAGATTCTCCAGGCATGAATGCAGCGGTAAGAGCTGTGGTTAGAAAAGCGATTTACAATAATATTGAAGTCTATGGTGTTTATCAAGGCTATCAAGGATTATTAAACGATGATATCGAGAAACTTGAACTCGGTTCAGTAGGTGACACAATTCAACGAGGTGGAACATTTTTATATTCTGCAAGATGTCCAGAATTTAAAGAAGCAGAAGTCCGTAAAAAAGGTATAGAAAATCTACGTAAGAGAGGCATTGAGGGGCTTGTAGTTATTGGTGGAGATGGTAGCTACAGAGGTGCACAGCGTATAAGTGAAGAATGTCCTGAAATACAGACGATTGGAATACCAGGTACGATTGATAATGATATCAATGGTTCGGACTTTACAATTGGATTTGATACGGCATTAAATACTATAATTGAATGTGTAGATAAAATTCGTGATACAGCATCTAGTCATGCAAGAACTTTCATCATTGAAGTTATGGGACGCGATTGTGGTGATTTAGCGCTTTGGGCTGGTTTGTCCGTTGGTGCTGAAACTATTATTGTTCCAGAGGTTGAGACAGACATCAAAGATATAGCAGAAAAGATTGATAATGGAATCAAACGTGGCAAAAAACACTCGATCGTGATGGTCGCAGAAGGTTGCATGTCAGGTGAAGTATGTGCAGAAGAATTGACTAAATATATCAATGTTGATGCACGTGTGTCAGTGCTAGGCCACATTCAACGTGGTGGTAGCCCAAGTGGTGCAGATAGAGTGCTTGCATCACGATTAGGCGGACATGCAGTTGATTTACTGTTAGATGGAAAATCTGCTATTGGTGTTGGAATTCGTAATAATGAATTAACTGATACACCTTTTGAAGAGATATTTAGATCACATGAACATGAGTTTGATTTTGAAACTTATGCGCTAACGAACGAATTATCTATTTAAAATACTGGGAGGAAATAATAATGAGAAAAACTAAAATTGTTTGTACTATTGGACCTGCGTCCGAATCTGAAGAAATGCTTGAAAAATTAATTAAGGCTGGAATGAATGTCGCGCGCTTAAACTTCTCGCATGGTGACCATGCTGAACATAAAACTAGAATTGACTCAATTCGTAAAGTTTCTAAAAGATTAGGCAAAACAGTTGCAATTTTACTTGATACAAAAGGACCAGAAATACGTACACACAACATGAAAGATGGGCTTATTGAACTTGAAAAAGGTTCTGAAGTTACCGTAAGCATGACTGAAGTTGAAGGTACTCCTGAAAAATTCTCAGTAACGTATGAAAACTTAATCAATGATGTTGAAGAAGGTTCATATATTTTATTAGATGATGGTTTAATTGAATTACAAGTTAAATCAATCGATAAAGCAAACGGTGAAGTATTATGTGATGTACTTAATACTGGAGAATTAAAAAACAAAAAAGGCGTAAACTTACCTGGTGTCAAAGTAAGCTTACCTGGTATTACAGATAAAGATGCTGACGACATTAACTTTGGAATTAGTGAAGGCGTTGATTTCATTGCAGCGAGCTTTGTACGTCGTCCAAGTGATGTATTAGATATTCGTAAATTATTAGAAGCGAAGCAAAATAAAAATATCAGCATTATACCTAAGATTGAAAACCAAGAGGGTATTGATAATATTAAAGAAATATTAGAAGTTTCTGATGGTTTAATGGTTGCTCGTGGTGATATGGGTGTTGAAATTCCACCTGAATCAGTACCAATGGTGCAAAAAGATTTAATTAGACAATGTAATAAATTAGGTAAACCAGTTATAACTGCTACACAAATGTTAGACTCTATGCAACGTAATCCACGTGCGACACGTGCAGAAGCAAGTGACGTAGCGAACGCAATTTATGATGGTACAGATGCGGTTATGCTTTCTGGTGAAACAGCTGCAGGTCAATACCCTGAAGAAGCAGTTAAAACAATGCGTAATATAGCTGTATCAGCAGAAGCAGCACAAGATTATAAAAAATTATTATCTGACCGTACAAAATTAGTTGAAACTTCATTAGTCAATGCTATTGGTGTTTCAGTTGCTCATACTGCTTTAAACTTAAATGTCAAAGCAATCGTAGCTGCTACTGAAAGTGGTTCAACTGCCCGTACAATTTCTAAATATCGTCCACAATCTGACATTATTGCAGTTACACCTAATGCAGAAACTGCGCGTCAGTGTGCTTTAGTATGGGGTATTTTCCCAGTCGTTAAAGAAGGACGTAAAACAACTGATTCATTATTAAATAATGCAGTAGCAACAGCCGTTGAAACTGAAAGAGTTCAAAATGGTGACCTAATTATTATTACTGCTGGTGTACCAACTGGTGAAAAAGGTACAACGAATATGATGAAATTACATTTAGTTGGTGATGAACTAGCTAAAGGACAAGGTATTGGTAGAAGTTCTGTAGTAGGTAAAACACTAGTAGTTAAAGATGCTAGTGAACTAGAAGGCAAAGACTTATCAGAATCTATAATTGTAACAAGTTCTGTAGATGAGACGCTTGTACCATATATTGAAAATGCAATCGGACTCATTACTGAAGAAAATGGCATTACATCTCCAAGTGCAATTATAGGATTAGAAAAAGGTATTCCTACCGTAGTAGGCGTTGAGAACGCTACATCTGAAATTCAAAGTGATGTACTCATTACAGTAGATGCAAACCAAGGAAAAATCTTTGAAGGTTATGCAAACGTACTTTAAAAATATAATTTAATTCATAATATAATATGTAGAAAGCCTCGACGTCATGTCGAGGCTTTCTTTTTGATAACAAACTACTATGAATATAGTTTGAATCTATTACTCATTTAAATATCAACGACAGATCAATATGTGCAATAAAAATAAAGAGTCTGAGACATTTATTTTTGTCCCAGACTCTTATTCATTTAGTCATTCTAACCTAAGACAGGTTACGAATGCTATATTAGAAAATTGGATTTCTGTCCAACTCTCTTAAAATATTTTAATAAAGTTTAAATTTGCTCAGTCATAATCGGTTTTTATTGTTGTGATTTTGATACTTGTTTATAGCGCATATACATTAAACCTAAAATAATAAACCAAATCGGTGTAAGAAATACTGCAATTCTTGTATCCGTATTTACGAATAGTAAGCTAAACACTAATATAAAGAATACTAATATAGCATATCCCATGTATTTACCACCTGGTAATTTAAATGACGCATTTTTGTGTAATTCTGGATTTTTACGGTGATAGTTTATATAAGCCACTGTAATTAACGCCCAAACTACAATGAATAGTACCGTAGAAACAGTGGTAATATATGTGAATACAAGTGTTGCGTTCGGTATAATATAGTTCAATAAAGCAGCAATCATTAGTAATCCACATGAAACGAATATCGCTATATGTGGCACTCCGTTTTTATTTGTTTTATTGAAAAACGGTGGCGCTTGTTTTTGTGACGATAATCCAAAGAGCATTCGGCTGTTTGAAAAAATACCACTATTACAAGATGATGCGGCTGCTGTTAATACTACAAAGTTTATAATACCGGCTGCGAATGGTATGCCAATTAGTGCGAAGAGCCTTACAAAAGGACTTTCGTCTGGATTGATTTGATTCCATGGAATAATTGACATGATGACTGCTAAAGCACCAACATAAAATATTAATATACGTGTCGGTACACTGTTAACTGCTTTTGGTAATGTTTTAGTGGGATCTTTAGTTTCGCCCGCGGTTACACCAATAAGTTCAATTCCTACAAATGAGAATAGTGCCATTTGGAATGACATAACAAAACCACTGATACCTTTAGGGAAAATACCATTATTGTACAAGTTAGTTAAAGATGCTTGCCCAAACTGAGTATTGTAAGCCATGATAATCATAATAGCGCCCACTACGATTAAAGCAATGATTGTAACAATTTTTATTATAGAAAACCAAAATTCTAATTCTCCAAATAATTTAGCACTTAATAGATTAAGTGACATTAAGACAAGTACGCAAAATAGAGCACTCATCCAGTTTGGTATGTTTGGAAACCAAAAGCTAACATACTTTGCAACTGCGGTTACTTCGGCCATACCAGTAATGATCCAACATAACCAGTATGTCCAGCCAGTAACAAAGCCAGCAAATGGACCTATGTAATGGTTGGTAACATCTGCAAAGGATTTAAAATTAGTATTAGTAATTAATATTTCTCCCAAGCCACGCATAAACATAAATAACATAAAACCAATTATGATATACGTAAGTAAAATAGACGGGCCAGTTAATGCAATTGTTTGACCAGCACCTAAGAATAATCCAGTTCCGATTGCACCCCCGATTGCAATGAGCTGAATGTGACGATTACTTAGTTCTCTTTGTAACTGTTGTTTTGCCATATATAAGACTCCTTTATTTAGTTATTTATTATTATGCTATGCAATATAAAATAAAACAACTATTTTCTGAAACGATATCATACAGAACACAGTATAACAGTACATTAATAATTTGTTATTAATCATGATAACCAATTGAAAAGGTATAAAAATTGAAGTGTACGTGCTTACATATTAAAATATATCTATAACAACGTATATAGATAGATGCGTGTTTATGGGCATATAGACAAAAACATATTTCTTATTGAATTGGTAAGGAAATTAAAACCTAAATATTCACAAAAGTTCTAAAATTGGATATAATGGTTTATGAAAGCCATTTCATAACGAATAGAAAAGGGGAATTATATATGGCAGAGTTACAAAAAGGTTTAGAAGGGGTAATTGCAGCTGAAACGAAAGTGAGTTCCATCATCGACAGCCAATTAACTTATGCTGGGTATGATATTGATGACTTAGCACAAAATGCTGAATTTGAAGAAGTTATCTATTTACTTTGGCATTATCGATTACCTAATGAAGAAGAATTGAAAGAACTTAAAGAAAAGCTCTTTGAATATATGATATTAAATCCTAGAGTGTATAGTCATTTTAAAGAATACGCTACAGGTAACGTACATCCAATGACAGCATTAAGAACGTCTGTTTCATATATCGCTCATTTTGATGAACATGCTGAAGACGAAGATGAAAGCAGAACAATGGAAAGAGCTATTCGTATTCAAGCTAAAATAGCTTCGCTTGTTACATCATATGCGCGTGTTAGAGAAGGCAAAGAAGCTGTAAAACCAAATAAAGATTTAAACTATGCAGGTAACTTTTTATATATGTTAAGAGGAGAATTACCTAGTGATATCGAAATTGAAGCTTTTAATAAAGCACTTGTATTACACGCGGATCACGAACTAAACGCATCTACGTTTACAGCAAGATGTGCTGTTTCATCTTTATCTGATATGTATTCAGGTATTGTTGCAGCAGTTGGCTCATTAAAAGGTCCATTACATGGTGGGGCAAATGAACGTGTAATGAGCATGTTATCTGAAGTGAAATCCATTGATGAAGTTGATGATTACATTGATAACAAAATAAAAAATAAAGAAAAAATTATGGGCTTTGGACACCGTGTATATAAAGATGGCGATCCAAGAGCAAAATACTTAAAAGAAATGAGTAGAAAAATCACTGCTGAAACTGGGCAAAGTCAATTGTTTGATATCTCAGTTAAAATTGCAGATAAAATGAAAGCCGAAAAAGGTTTAATTGCAAATGTCGACTTCTTTAGTGCGACTGTTTATCATAGTATGAACATTGAACATGATTTATTTACACCAATTTTTGCAGTAAGCAGAACTTCAGGTTGGATTGCACATATCTTAGAGCAATATAGAGATAATAGAATTATGCGTCCAAGAGCACAATATATTGGTGAAACAAACAGAACATACGAACCGATTGAAGAAAGATAAGTCAGATAGAGGCATCACTACTCATAAATAAGTGAGTTGCTTTATATAAATAAGTATTATTTTAGTTAGCCCAATTAAAATATAATTCAAATACACGGAGGTTTTTATACATGGCAGGCGAAAAAGTAGCAAAAACAAATGAAGGTTTAACAGTACCAAATAATCCAATCATCCCATTTATTATTGGTGATGGTATTGGACCAGATATTTGGAAAGCAGCAAGCAGAGTAATCGATGCTGCAGTAGAGCAAGCTTATAATGGTGAAAAGAAAATTGAATGGAAAGAAGTATTGGCAGGCCAAAAAGCCTATGATGAAACAGGTGAATGGTTACCACAAGCAACGCTTGATACAATTGAAGAATATTTAATTGCTATCAAAGGGCCTTTAACTACACCAATTGGTGGCGGTATTCGTTCACTTAACGTTGCGTTACGACAAGAATTAGATTTATTCACATGCTTACGTCCAGTACGTTGGTTCCAAGGTGTTCCATCACCAGTTAAACGTCCAGAAGATACAGACATGGTTATCTTCCGTGAAAACACTGAAGACATTTATGCTGGTATTGAATTTAAAGAAGGCACACCAGAAGTTAAAAAACTAATCGACTTTTTACAAGATGAAATGGGCGCTAAAAATATTAGATTCCCTGAAACATCAGGTATTGGTGTTAAACCAGTATCAAAAGAAGGTACAGAGCGTTTAGTTCGTGCAGCGATTCAATACGCGTTAGACAATAACCGTAAATCATTAACATTAGTCCACAAAGGTAATATCATGAAATTTACTGAGGGCGCATTTAAACAATGGGGTTATGATGTAGCGCATAACGAATTTGGTGACAAAGTATTTACATGGCAACAATATGATGAAATCGTTGAAAAAGAAGGTAAAGACAAAGCGAATGCGGCTCAAGAACAAGCTGAAAAAGATGGTAAAATTATAGTGAAGGATTCAATTGCTGATATCTTCCTACAACAAATCTTAACGCGTCCGTCAGATCACGATGTTGTTGCTACTATGAATTTAAATGGTGACTATGTATCAGATGCATTAGCAGCACAAGTTGGTGGTATCGGTATAGCTCCAGGAGCAAATATAAATTATGAAACTGGACATGCTATTTTTGAAGCAACACATGGTACTGCGCCTAAATATGCTGACTTAAATAAAGTGAATCCATCATCAGAAATTTTAAGTGCCGTATTAATGTTAGAACATTTAGGATGGCAAGAAGCTGCAGATAAAATTACTGCATCTATCGAAAAAACAATCGCGTCTAAAGTAGTTACTTATGACTTTGCTCGTTTAATGGATGGTGCGAAGGAAGTTTCTACATCTGACTTTGCTGATGAATTAATTAAAAATCTATAATTCAGTTAAAATTAAATCTGAAAGCATACATTTAGCATATATTAAAAAAGACGAAATTCTCACTTATGGAATTTCGTCTTTTTATATCAATTGGCTACTAAAACTCTTTGATAACTAAGGGAGTCTATGTGAGATAGGGTTGGAATAAAATACACAGAGTAAATGAAAACGCTTATTTAGGTGTTCATATTATGTATATAGTGTTAAGATTCTGTTAACGCAATATATTGTTTTCAATAATGACTTCAGTTATAAATAGCGCAATACATTGTTTAAAGCAAAATTACAAAAGTTTCAAAAAATATTTACATAGATTATTATTACTTGCTTTGTAAAGTTTATGTTAAAAAATTTTAAACTATGTTATTTTTATTAAAAATTAAGTTATAATTAATTTGTAAACAAAAATATGGAGGTATACTATGTCACAAAAAGTACTAGTAGTAGATGATGAGCAATCAATTGTAACCTTATTAAAATATAATTTAGAACAAGCTGGATACATAGTAGAAGTAGCCTATGATGGTGAAGAGGCATTAGAAAAAGTAAATGCTACAAACCCAGAATTGATTGTCTTGGATGTAATGCTTCCTAAAAAAGATGGAATTGAAGTTTGTAAATCAATACGTTCTGATAAAAATCTTGTACCTATACTTATGCTAACTGCCAAAGATGATGAGTTTGATCGTGTTCTAGGTCTAGAGTTAGGCGCAGATGATTATATGACTAAACCATTTTCACCAAGAGAAGTTGTTGCCAGAGTAAAGGCAATATTAAGAAGGTCTGCAATCGTAAATGAGGCGGTACCAGTTGAAAATGATGAAGATGACATACTCATTGGTTCGATAAGAATTCGACCTGAATATTTTGAAGTATATAGAGAAGATGAATTGCTTGAATTAACACCAAAAGAATTTGAATTATTATTGTATTTAATTGAGCGTCAAGGCAGAGTTATCACACGTGAGCATATGTTGAACTCTGTTTGGAATTATGAATTCGCTGGTGATTCTAGAATTGTGGATGTACATATAAGTCATTTAAGAGATAAATTAGAAGAAAATCCAAAACAACCCAAACTAATTAAGACAGTTCGTGGGTTAGGCTATAAATTGGAGAGACCTAAAGTCTAATGTTAAAGTTTCATCAACGACTTTTATTTTTATTATGTACCATCGTTATTATAAGTTTTTTAGCTTTAGGTGCAATTATTACACATGCAATATATAATACAGCTTCTTCAGCTCAAGAAGGTGATTTGGAACATCAAGCTGATCATCTAGTCAAACTATATAAGAATGACAAAGAAAATGAGATGACTGATATTGCTAAAAGTGAAAAGCTTACAGTTAAAATAGAGGAAAGTAACGATGTCTTGTTTTCCACAAATCAAGGAACACAAATAAATGAGGATATAAAAAATGAAGCAAATCCATCTCGATTAATCTATGATAAAGAAAATGATGATCGCAGATATACATTTAAAACCACTATTGATGATAAAGATGTATACCTTAGTGGAATAAATAATGAGATATTAGAATTACAGATTCAAATGTGGAAATATATTGCACTGATTGGTTTATTTGTGATTATCATCATATTTTTAGTTGTTAGAAGTATTAACCGGACTTATATTAGACCAATTAATGAAGTGACTTATGCAACGAACCTGTTAGCAGAAGGATATTACCATGTGAGAGTACCTGAAAGTAATGTCAAAGAAACCAAAGAGTTATTTGTAACGACGAATGAACTTGCTCGCAGGTTGCAAAGATTAAATCACAAACAAAAACTTCAATCTAATCGATTAAAAACTACGGTAGAAAATATACCAAGTTCCATATTGATGATTGATAAATATGGTGAAATCGT
This sequence comes from Staphylococcus sp. Y174-1, assembly GCF_049897865.1. Classification (NCBI taxonomy): domain Bacteria; kingdom Bacillati; phylum Bacillota; class Bacilli; order Caryophanales; family Staphylococcaceae; genus Staphylococcus; species Staphylococcus sp. Y174-1. Next base: position 152,821 of record NZ_JAFCXB010000001.1, read on the forward strand.
TGTAGCTAACAAATCATTTTATAATGTTTTTACACCTGAAGAAGCTGTAGAGCATAAAAGTTATGTTGACTTTGTAGATTTGACACTGCAAAAACTTATTATCGAAGCATTTAAAGTAGAAAAGCCAATATATGATCAAATTGAATTAACAATTGATCAAGTTCATCAAAAATATTTTGACACATCTTGTGTACCGATTCTTTCTAAAACAAAGAAAAATTTATATGGTATGGTGATTGTGTTACACGATATTACGAATCTTAAAAAACTAGAAAATTTGAGAAGAGAATTTGTTGCTAATGTGTCACATGAATTAAAAACACCAATTACGTCTATCAAAGGTTTTGCAGAAACATTATTAGATGGTGCAAAAAACGATGAACAGACGTTAAATGAATTTTTAAAAATTATTTCTAAAGAATCAGATCGCATAGAAACATTAGTGTTTGATTTATTAGATCTCTCACATGTTGAGCAACAAACAGAAATTGTAACAGAATATGTGAGTCTTTCGGAAATCGCAGAAAGCACAATTAAGAATATGCAAAATATTGCAGAAGAAAAGCAAATCACAATTGTTAATGAAATTAAACCTGACATAGTCATTGATGCAAATAAAGATAAAGTATCACAAGTGGCCTTGAATTTGTTGTCTAACGCCGTGAGTTACTCTAAAGCATCAAGTGAAGTGATTGTACGTGTATATAAAGATGCAAACAAACGTATCATGGAAGTCCAAGATTTTGGTATTGGTATTAGTGCTGAGGATCAGCAGCATATTTTTGAAAGGTTTTATCGCGTAGATAAAGCGAGAAGTAGAGATTCAGGCGGTACTGGTTTAGGACTTTCAATAACCAAACACATTATGGAAGCACATAATGGACGTATTAATGTCTTTAGTCGCCCTAATGAAGGCTCTACTTTTAGAGTCACATTTTTCGAATAACGTTGTGACACATGTTATAATTTTAAAATCAAAGTAGCTTATATGTATATAACGGTCAGATAACCTAAATGGTATTTGACCGGCTTTTTTATTTCGTTAATATTTATTTGAATATCGCAAATATGACGTATCAATACAGTTACGGGAGTTTTTTATGCTAAAATAAATATAAATATGTGTTGGAGGTTAAAATATTGAATAAATTAATCTTAATTGATGGTAACAGTCTGAGCTTTAGAGCTTTTTATGCTTTACCACTTTTACAAAATAAGGCAGGTATACATACCAATGCTGTTTATGGCTTTGCGATGTTACTTGAGAAAATAATTAAAGAAGAACAGCCTACACATTTTCTTGTTGCATTTGATGCAGGAAAAACAACATTTAGACATGAACAATATAGTGAATATAAAGGTGGACGTCAAAAAACACCACCGGAACTAAGTGAACAATTTCCATATGTCAGACAATTGTTAGATGCGTATCAAATTAAACGATACGAATTAGACAATTATGAAGCTGACGATATTATAGGAACATTAAGTAAACAGGCAAATGCAGAAAAATTTGAAACAATAATTGTTACAGGTGATCGAGATTTGACGCAGTTAGCTACAGATGATGTAACAATCTATTACACAAAAAAAGGCGTAACAGATGTTGATCATTATACGCCTGAATTTATTGCTGAAAAATATGATGGCTTAGTCCCAAATCAAATCATTGATATGAAAGGATTGATGGGCGATGCATCAGATAATATTCCTGGCGTGGCTGGGGTTGGTGAAAAAACAGCAATCAAGTTATTGAAGCAATTTTCTACTGTTGAAAATGTTTATAATCATATTGAAGAAGTGTCTGGTAAAAAATTAAAAGAAAAACTAGAAAATAGTAAATCTGATGCTTTAATGAGTAAAGAACTTGCTACAATCAACTGTGATAGCCCTATAGAAGTCACTTTAGCAGATACGAAGTTACCTGAAAGTCCTGATTCAACAGCAAAAATTGATATCTTTAAAAAACTTGAATTTAAGCAGCTTTTAGATCAAGTCGATGTAGAGGGCACGCATACTTCTGCTGAAGAATTAGAACTTGAAATTACATCGGATTTTAGTAATGTAGATTTTAATGAATTATCAGAAGCCACTATTCATTTTGAATTAGATGGATCGAATTATTTGAAAGATGATATTTTGAAATTTGCTTTATATGATGGATCAAATCATGTTGTCATTGATGCGGATAAGGTTCATGACTATCCGGAATTGATAGCTTGGTTAGAAAATGATAAGACAGAAAAAATCGTCTATGATGCTAAAAAATCATATATTGTTGCACATCGCTTAGACATAGCTATTAAACATATCGTTTTTGATGTTATGCTCGCGAGTTATATTATCGATCCATCTCGCACAATTGATGATGTGAATTCTGTGGTTTCGTATTTTGATCAACATTATGTGAAAGAAAGTATAGAAGTTTTTGGTAAAGGTAAAAAAAGACATGTACCTGAGGATGATATTTTAGATCATCACGTTGGAACGATTATCGAAGCAATTAACAAAACTAAACCAAAAATGGAAGCGCAGTTAGAAGAATATAATCAAACTAACTTATTAGATGATTTAGAATTACCGTTAGCACGTATTTTAAGTGAAATGGAAGAAACTGGCATTTACACAGTAGCAACCGATTTGCAAGAAATGGAAAAAGAAATTCAAGCGAAACTTGATGTACTAATTGATAATATTTATAACGCGGCTGGCGAACCATTTAATATTAACTCACCAAAACAATTAGGCGTGGTACTATTTGAAACATTAGAATTACCTGTTATTAAAAAAACTAAAACAGGTTATTCTACGGCCGTAGATGTACTAGAGCAACTACAAGGACAACATCCTATTATCGACTATATTTTAGAGTACAGAACATTATCAAAACTACAATCTACTTATGTAGAAGGACTGCAAAAAGTGATTAGTGAAGATAATCGCATTCATACGCGTTTTAATCAAACACTTGCACAAACGGGTAGATTGTCATCTGTAGATCCTAACTTGCAAAATATTCCAATTCGCTTAGAAGAAGGTCGAAGAATTAGAAAGGCATTTAAATCTAGTGACGATAACAATGTCATCTTCTCAGCTGACTATTCGCAAATTGAATTACGTGTACTTGCACATATTACTCAAGATGAGAGCATGAAACAAGCATTCATCAATGATGAAGATATTCATACAGCAACTGCTATGAAAGTATTTAATGTACAGCCAGATGAAGTTGATAGTCTAATGCGTAGACAAGCGAAAGCAGTAAATTTCGGTATCGTATATGGCATAAGCGACTATGGGTTAAGTCAAAGTTTAGGTATTACACGTAAACAAGCAAAGCAGTTTATTGATGATTATCTCGATAGTTTCCCTGGTGTGAAACAATATATGGAAGATATTGTTAAAGATTGTAAAGCGCAAGGTTATGTTGAGACACTATTACATCGCCGTCGTTATATTCCGGACATCACTAGTAGAAACTTTAATTTACGTGGTTTTGCGGAAAGAACGGCTATGAATACACCGATACAAGGCAGTGCCGCAGATATTATCAAATTGGCAATGGTTAATTTTGTAAATGAAGTTAAACATACTGATTTTCATGCGCAATTATTATTACAAGTACACGATGAATTAATTTTTGAATTACCTAAAGATGAAGTAGAGGCTTTTAGTGAATTTATAGAAGAAATAATGGATAATGCATTGGCATTAGACGTACCACTCAAAGTTGAAACAAGTTATGGTAAGACATGGTATGACGCAAAATAGAAAGTAGGTGAACAAGTGCCTGAATTACCTGAAGTAGAACATGTAACAAGAGGCATTAAGCCATTTGTAAAAGGGCAAAAAATAGAATCTATTCTCTTTTCTGATAAAGTACAAGAAGGAAAAGCGAATCATAGAGAAACCATTATTAAAGGTATGGAGCTTGATACTTTTAAACGATTCACTAGGCTTTATACGATTGTTGATATTGAGCGAAGAAGTAAGTATATTGTCTTCTATTTAGAAAAAGATGGAGATAAGCGAATTCTAATAAGTCATTTAGGTATGGCTGGTGGATTTTTTGTCGTAGATAAGCTTGAAGATATTAGTGTGCCAAATTATCGCAAACACTGGCATGTCATATTTAAATTAGATAATGACAAATTACTTGTGTATTCAGATATTAGACGCTTTGGTGAAATTAGAAACGTTGCTTCATTTGAAGCTTACCCATCATTTTTAGAAATTGCCCCAGAACCTTTTGAAAAAGAAGCTATGGCACATTATTTGGCTTGGTTTGATAAAAAGTTATATCAAAATAAACCAATCAAACAAATGATTCTAGACCACCGTGTCATATCAGGATGTGGAAATATATATGCTTGCGAGGCATTATTTAGATCAGGTATTCATCCAGCTAGATTACCAAAAGATTTAAATCATCAGGAACGAGAAATGTTATTCTATTATGTTCGAGAAGTACTGGAAGCGGGTATAAAATATGGTGGAACAAGCATTTCAGATTACCGTCATGCTGATGGTAGTACAGGTACAATGCAGCAACACCTAAACGTATATAAACAAAAAGTTTGTAAAGTTTGTGGCGATGACATTGCAACACAAGTAATTGCAACGAGAAATAGTCATTTTTGTCCAACTTGTCAACAATAAAGGAAGAGTGAGAATATGCCGAAAGTTATAGGACTAACTGGTGGTATCGCATCAGGTAAATCTACGGTATCAGAACTATTAAGTGCACATGGTTTTAAAATCGTAGATGCAGATATTGCATCACGTCAAGCAGTAGAAAAAGGTACAAAAGGCCTAGAACGTGTGAAAGAAGCCTTTGGTGAGCAAGCTATTGATGAAAATGGTGAAATGAATAGAGCTTATGTAGGCGAAGTAGTATTTAATCAACCTGAAAAGAGATTAGAATTAAATGAAATCGTACATCCTATTGTGCGAGAAATTATGGAAAAAGAAAAAGCACAATACTTAAGCGAAGGTTATCATGTCATTATGGATATTCCATTATTATTTGAGAATAATTTACAAGATACTGTCGATGAAGTCTGGTTAGTATATACTTCAGAAAGTATACAAATCGATAGATTGATGGAACGAAATAATATTTCAATGGAAGAAGCGAAAGCACGTGTTTATAGTCAAATTTCTATAGATAAAAAACGTAGAATGGCAGACCGTGAAATAGATAATCGTGATACAAAATTAGAACTAAAACAAAATTTAGAAAATTTATTATTAGAAGAAGGCTATATAGAGAGTCATTCTGAAGATGTACTTTAATAAAAGTGATTACAACCACCCAATTATCTTTGATAATTGGGTGGTTTTTATATAAGAGACGTTCTAATAACTTAAGTGTTTTTATTATTAATATTTAAGGAAATACATAAGTGAGAATAGGATATATACGAAAATCTTACTGATTAATATTAGAAAACATAAAAGCCTTAATGCTAAAGTTTTTAAATTTATTATAGAAAACGCTTTCCTAAATAAATATTTATGTTATACTATTTCCATAAAGTATAACACTAAGACGAGGGGTGCTTCGAATGACGACAAATATAGCAATTAACGGAATGGGTAGAATAGGTAGAATGGTGTTGAGAATCGCACTAAAAAATAAAGATTTAAATGTAGTTGCGATAAATGCGAGTTACCCACCGGAAACAATTGCACATCTAATAAATTATGATACAACACATGGCGTTTATGATTTTAAAGTAGAGCCAATAGAATCGGGAATTAAAGTTGATGATCACGAAATTCAATTAGTTTCTGATAGAAATCCTGAAAATTTACCATGGAAGCAATTAGATATAGATGTTGCAATAGAAGCAACAGGTAAATTTAACCATGGAGATAAAGCGATAGCACATATTAAAGCTGGTGCTAAAAAAGTATTGTTAACAGGTCCATCTAAGGGTGGAGATGTACAAATGATTGTCAAAGGCGTTAATAATGACCAATTAGATATTGAGAAATATGATATTTTTAGCAACGCTTCATGTACTACAAACTGTATCGGTCCGGTTGCAAAGGTGTTAAATGATCAATTTGGTATCCAAAATGGCTTGATGACAACTGTACATGCCATTACCAATGACCAAAATAATATTGATAATCCACATAAAGATTTAAGACGTGCACGTTCATGTAATGAAAGTATTATTCCAACTTCAACTGGTGCTGCTAAAGCATTGAAAGAAGTATTGCCAGAATTAGAAGGGAAATTACATGGAATGGCTTTACGAGTACCTACAAAAAATGTATCACTCGTTGATTTAGTAGTTGATTTAAATGAAAATGTAACAGCAGCACAAGTGAACGAAGCTTTTGAAGCGAATGATTTACAAGGTGTCATTTCTACCGAAGATGCACCACTCGTTTCAATGGACTTTAACACGAATCCACATTCGGCCATTATCGATACACAAAGTACAATGGTAATAGGAGATAATAAAGTTAAAGTAATTGCATGGTATGACAATGAATGGGGCTATTCTAATAGAGTAGTTGATGTTGCCACACAAATTGGACAATTACTTAAAAACGATGTTGCAGCTGTAGCAAATTAATTTTCAAAAATAGCGATTACAAATTTTAAAAATAATTATCTAAAACGTTTCGTAACATAGTTGTTAATTTATAAACTATATTACGAGGCGTTTTTAATTTTATTATTATTTCTTCGTTAATATTAGCTTTAAAGTTAATAAATCTTAATTATACGGCGTTTCTTTTGAATTATGCTATACGATATAGATATAGTGTAATAGCGAATCTTTTGTGACTTGCATATTTATAGTATAATGTAAGGTAATCAAAAAGAGAGGGTGATAATTCGATGAAATGCCCGAAATGTAATTCGACTCATTCTCGTGTTGTGGACTCTAGACATGCAGATGAAGTTAATGCGATTCGACGTAGAAGAGAATGTGAAGAGTGTGAAACAAGGTTCACTACTTTTGAACATATAGAAAAAAGACCACTCATCGTAGTTAAAAAAGACGGTACACGTGAGCAATTTTTACGAGAAAAAATATTAAATGGTTTAGTTCGTTCATGTGAGAAAAGACCAGTACGATATGAACAATTAGAAGACATTACAAATAATGTCGAATGGAAATTACGTGATGAGGGTCGTGCTGAAATTTCATCAAGAGAAATTGGTGAACATGTTATGAATTTATTGATGCATGTAGATCAAGTATCGTATGTAAGATTTGCATCTGTATACAAGGAATTTAAGGATGTAGACCAGTTACTACAATCTATGCAAGGTATTTTAGCTGAAAATAAACGGAGTGATTCTTAATGGGGTTACAATCCTACGATTATGGTTTGAGACCACATGATAATTTCAATGTTGTTCGTGATTTTAATTTAAATAATAACCATTTAGAAATATTAAATAGATTGTTTACGCCCATGATTGGTATGAATGCGATTGGTTTATATCATTACTTGAATCAATTTGCGGAAGTTGGTTCTGATACTGTTTTAACTCACTATATTATAATGAGTGAATTAAAAATAAATTTGTTGGAATTCAGAAAAGAAATGGATTTGTTAGAAGGTACAGGCCTTGTTAAATCATATGTTAATCACAGTGCGCAACATTCATCGTTTATTTATGATTTGATTCAACCACCTTCTGCGAAACAATTTTTTAACGACCCTATGTTATCTGTTTATTTATATAGTGAGGTAAGTAAACAACGTTATCAACAACTCAAACGGCATTTCGAGAGTGATAAGCGTATTGATTATTGTCAATATCAAGATGTGACTCGTACGTTCACTGATGTATTTAAAGTGCCAAATAAAACGGTGGAAAATGATGGTATAGAAATAAAAGAAACAGCATATACTGGTTTAAACTTAAGTCAAGTTCAGTTTGATTTTGAGACACTTTACGATTTATTACAAAGCCATTTTATAAGTACAAAAATAATTGATAAAGATGCTAAAATATTAATCACACAAATTGCTACATTATATGGATTGACACCTGAAGCAATGAAACGCATCATATTAAAATCCATCACAAGTGCACAAGAATTGTCATTTGAAGAATTGCGTAAACATGCAAGAACGTATTATTTAATGGAGCATGAACAACAATTGCCTACACTAAACGTTAAAACAGAAGCGGATAGTGAAACTAAACTAGAGAATCAACCAGTGGAAACTGAAAGTGAAAATGATAGTTGGCTTAAACAATTGGAGGAAACAAGTCCTATTGATATGCTTGCATCATGGTCAGAGTCTGAACCAACTACCCAACAAAAATATATGATTGAAGAACTGATTGAACGTGAACATTTATCATTTGGCGTTATTAATATTCTATTGCAGTTTGTAATGTTAAAAGAAGATATGAAGCTGCCTAAATCCTATATATTTGAGATTGCATCTAATTGGAAGAAAAAAGGCATTAAAACAGCAGAACAAGCATATCAATACGCCGTGAAAGTAAATCAGCCTAAGAAAGAAAACCAATCTAATAAACGTAATTATAAACAGAAACAATTAGCTTCCAGAGAAATGACACCAAAATGGTTAGAAGAACGCGACAATAAGCAATCGAATGAACCATCCAAAGATGAAGATGATGAGAAATTAAAAAAAGATAGAGAACAATTTCTTAATCAATTAAAAAATAGATGGAAGGAGGACAATAAATGAAATCTTTCAACCATATTATGGGTGAATCAAATGATTTATCAAAACGCATCGAAAAAATCAAAAAAGATGTCGTCAATGATCCAGACGTCAAACAATTTTTAGAGAAACATAAGTCCGAATTGACCAATGCAATGATTGATGAAGATTTAAATATTTTGCAAGAATATAAAGACCAAGAAAAGCATTATGATGGTCATGCTTATAAAGATTGTCCCAATTTTGTTAAAGGACACATACCTGAATTGTACATTGAAAATAATCATATAAAGATTCGCTATTTACCTTGTCCTTGCAAAATCAAGCATGATGAAGAAAAGTTTAATGCACATTTGATTACATCCCATCACATGCAACGCGACACACTAGATGCTAAGTTGGAAGATATTTATATGGACAGAAGAGATAGATTAGATGTTGCTATGGCTGCAAACCAAATCTGCGACAAAATTACAAATCACGAATCGCAAGTGAAAGGTTTATATCTACACGGGCCATTTGGAACGGGGAAATCTTTTATATTAGGTGCTATAGCGAATCAATTGAAAACTGAAAAAATACCATCGACCATTGTTTATTTACCAGAGTTTATTCGTTCGTTAAAAGGCGGATTTAAAGACGGTAGTTTTGAGTCTAAACTTCAAAGAGTCAGAGAAGCGAATATACTCATGTTGGATGATATTGGTGCTGAAGAAATTACACCATGGGCAAGAGACGAAGTCATTGGCCCGCTCTTACATTATAGAATGGTTCAAGAACTGCCAACTTTCTTCAGTTCAAATTTAAGTTTCGAAGAATTAGAATATCATCTTTCAGTTACGAGAGACGGCACTGAAAAGACAAAAGCTGCCAGAATTATGGAGCGAATTAAAACACTTTCTATACCGTATTATCTAGAAGGAAAAAATTACCGGAATGATTGAAATTTGAAATAAATGTTGTATAATATAATTAAATCTAAATCTTACGAAATAATACGGAGACAAGATGAATAAATGGATACCTCACAGAGAACCAATGTTTGTTGAGAATTGGTAGGTATATTTATTGATTACTACTTCGTCAATGATGTTGTAATAAACATCCGGCTCAAGACCGTTATCTTATGTAGAGTGAAGTTATTATGCAATATTTTTGTTGAATAACTTTAATTTAGGGTGGTACCACGAAGACCTCGTCCCTTTTTTGGGATGAGGTCTTTTTGTGTTTTTGAGTAGTAACATAGGGTGATTCGTAAAGGTTTAAGAGCTTGAAAAAAATAGGAGGAATGTGACATGGATCAAATTAAAATTAAATTTCCAGACGGTAATACAAAGGAATTTGACAAAGGAACAACAACTGAAGATATCGCACAATCCATCAGCCCAGGATTAAGAAAAAAAGCTGTGGCAGGTAAGTTGAATGGACAATTAATTGATTTAACTAGACCTATTGAAAGTGATGGAGATATTGAAATCGTGACACCTGGTTCAGATGAAGCGTTGGAAGTTTTACGTCATTCTACAGCACATTTAATGGCGCAAGCATTAAAACGTTTGTATGGTGAGGTTCATTTTGGTGTTGGACCTGTTATTGAAGGTGGTTTCTACTATGACTTTGATATGGAAGAAAGTATCTCATCGGATGATTTTGAAAAAATTGAAAAAACAATGAAACAAATTGTGAACGAAAATTATCCAATTGAGCGCAAAGTTGTGTCACGTAATGAAGCAAAAGCTTTTTTCTCAGATGATCCGTATAAACAAGAATTAATTGATGCGATTCCAGAAGATGAAAATGTGACATTGTATACACAAGGAGAATTTACTGATTTATGTCGTGGGGTCCATGTACCATCAACTTCAAAAATTAAAGAATTCAAATTGTTATCAACTGCGGGTGCTTATTGGCGTGGCGATAGCAATAATAAAATGTTGCAACGTATCTATGGTACAGCTTTCTTTGATAAAAAAGATTTAAAAGCCCATTTGCAAATGCTTGAAGAAAGAAAAGAACGTGACCATCGTAAAATTGGTAAAGAGTTAGAACTCTTTTCTAATAATCCGTTAGTAGGCGCAGGTTTACCACTATGGTTGCCTAATGGTGCAACAATCCGTCGTGAAATTGAACGTTATATCGTAGATAAAGAAGTGAGTATGGGTTACGATCACGTTTATACACCAGTAATGGCAAACGTTGATTTATATAAAACATCTGGACACTGGGATCATTATCAAGAAGATATGTTCCCGACAATGAAATTAGATGAATATGAAGAAATGGTATTAAGACCGATGAACTGTCCACACCATATGATGATTTATGCTAATAAACCTCATTCATATCGTGAACTACCAATTAGAATTGCTGAACTTGGTACAATGCACCGTTATGAAGCGAGTGGTGCGGTTTCAGGATTGCAACGTGTTCGTGGTATGACTTTAAATGATGCGCATATTTTTGTTCGTCCAGATCAAATCAAAGAAGAGTTTAAACGCGTAGTTAATTTAATTATAGATGTTTATAATGACTTTAATTTTGAGAATTATAGCTTCCGTTTAAGTTATAGAGATCCAGAAGATAAAGAGAAATACTTTGATGACGATGATATGTGGATTAAAGCTGAAAGCATGTTAAAAGAAGCGGTTGATGAACTAGGATTAGACTATGAAGAAGCCATCGGTGAAGCGGCATTCTATGGTCCTAAACTAGATGTACAAGTTCAAACAGCGATGGGTAAAGAAGAAACTTTATCTACAGCGCAACTTGATTTCTTATTACCACAAAAATTTGAATTGACTTATATAGGTAATGACGGCGAACAGCATAGACCAGTAGTTATTCACCGTGGTGTTGTATCAACTATGGAACGTTTCGTAGCGTTCTTAACGGAAGAAACTAAAGGTGCCTTTCCAACTTGGTTAGCACCAAAACAAGTAGAAATTATTCCAGTTAATGTTGACTTACATTATGATTATGCAAGACTTATTCAAGATGAACTAAAATCTCAAGGTGTACGTGTAGAGATTGATGATCGTAATGAAAAGATGGGTTATAAAATTAGAGAAGCACAAATGCAAAAAATCCCATATCAACTAGTCGTTGGTGACAAAGAAGTTGAAAACAAAGAAGTAAATGTTAGAAAATATGGTTCCCAAGATCAAGAAACGCTTGAAAAAGGTGAATTCATTTGGAACTTAGTTGATGAAATCAGATTGAAAAAACAAAGATAGTCTTGAAACTATTGTTAAAATCATGTATATTACAGTTTAGTGAGTAATAAAAAATTAAATTTGAGTTAGAGGTTGCGTTTTTAAAGAGTAATGATTCAGAAGCCAGATGGGGCGTATGTTGAATGCATGAAAGGTGAAAATGCCGAAACCTGTATTGACCATTCACAATACAGGTTGGGACAGTTATCGAAAGAAACTGGACTGTCACATATGTGATGTGCTACCTATATAAATGCTATTATTAAAATGGTTGCATATCTAATGGGTATGCAACCATTTTGTTTTGGTTGAATGATTATTGAAAATACATTAACGGGATAGAGCGAAAATATAAAGTCATGTGTAATGGATGTACTGAACACAGATGACAATGTTTTACTATAAACGTATTGGATTAATCATATAGAAAGTTAGCCTCTAAATTTAAAGAAAGGGAGCTTCTATGGCAAATCAAGAAAATCAAAACACTGGGATTAAAAGAGGGTTGAAAGATCGTCATATTTCCATGATTGCTATTGGGGGTTGTATTGGAACAGGACTATTCATGACTTCCGGTGGTGCGATTCACGATGCTGGTGCACTTGGTGCACTTTTAGCATATGCAATCATTGGAGCAATGGTCTTCTTCCTTATGACTTCATTAGGAGAGATGGCGACATACTTACCTGTATCTGGATCGTTTAGTACATATGCTACACGCTTTGTAGATCCTTCATTAGGATTTGCGTTGGGATGGAACTACTGGTTTAACTGGGTCATTACTGTTGCTGCCGATGTTACAATAGCTGCGCAAGTTATACAATATTGGACGCCGTTATCTGGTATTCCAGCTTGGAGTTGGAGTTGTCTCTTTTTAATTATTATTTTTGGACTTAATGCATTATCTGTAAGAGTTTATGGCGAAAGTGAATATTGGTTCGCGTTAATTAAAGTAGTTACTGTGATTATTTTCATTGCAATTGGTCTATTAACGATTCTAGGTATTATGGGAGGAGAATTTGTAGGCTTTGATACATTTACTAAAGGCGGTGGACCTATTTTAGGTGACGGTCTTGGAGGTAGTTTACTTACTATTTTAGGTGTGTTCTTAGTGGCAGGTTTCTCATTCCAAGGTACAGAATTAATTGGTATTACTGCTGGTGAATCTGAAAATCCAGAACGCGCAGTTCCAAAAGCAATTAAACAAGTATTTTGGAGAATATTAATCTTTTATATACTTGCTATATTTGTAATCGGTATGCTAATACCTTACGATAGTTCAGCGTTAATGGGCGGCGGAGATGATATTTCTACTTCACCATTTACATTAGTATTCCAAAATGCAGGCTTAGCATTTGCTGCATCATTCATGAATGCAGTCATTTTAACTTCAGTGCTTTCTGCAGGTAACTCAGGTATGTATGCTTCAACTAGAATGCTTTATTCAATGAGTAAAGATAAACTGGCATACCCTATATTTGGTAAAACAAATAAAAGCGGTGTTCCTTATGTATCTTTAATCGTTACAGCAATTATAGTTATAGGCATATTTATATTGCAACACTTGAGTGGTGATGCATATGAATATATCGTAGCTGCGAGTGGTATGACTGGTTTCATCGCATGGGTAGGTATAGCTGTGAGTCATTATAGATTTAGAAAAGCATTTGATAAACAAGATTATGATAAATCTAAATTGAAATACAAAGCGAAATTATTCCCATTTGGACCTATATTTGCTGGTATCTTGTGTGTGTTAGTCATTATTGGACAAGATGTAGATTTTATTAAAACAGGTGACTTTGACCTTAACAGGTTTGTTATCACTTATATGGGAATTCCAGTATTCTTGGCGTTCTTCATTTATCATAAAGTGAGATATAAAACGAAAATGGTCCCATTAGAAAAAGTGAACTTACGACAAGATGTTGATATGGAAGAAATTAATAAATAATAAAAAAGCTATTGACTTGTATATGTATTATTGATAAGATAGGTAACGTTGAATACGAAACGAACCAAGTAGAAGCTCCCGCTTCTCACCTGTTGCGACGCTATAGGCAGTTGGCAGGTCTTATATATACATGTTAATTTCATGTGTAGAGAAGAGCGGGTATATTATATACTCGCTCTTTTTGCTTGGGATAATTTCGTAAAAATCTTGGAGGTGTCAACCATAGCAAAAGATCAAACTCAAGTTAACGAAAAGATTCGTGCAAAAGAACTACGCTTAATCGGTCAAGACGGAGAACAAATTGGTGTTAAAACTAAAAATGAAGCTCTAGAAATGGCGGAACGCGTTGGTTTAGATGTAGTCATTATGGCTCCAAACGCTAAACCACCTGTTGCTAGAATTATGGATTACGGTAAATACAAATTTGAACAACAGAAAAAAGAAAAAGAAATGAAAAAGAAACAAAAAACAATCAACCTTAAAGAAATTCGTTTAAGTCCAACAATTGAGGAACACGATTTCCAAACGAAATTGAAAAATGGACGTAAGTTCTTAGAAAAAGGCGATAAATGTAAAGTTTCAATTCGTTTCAGAGGTCGTGCAATTACGCATAAAGAAATTGGTCAACGTGTATTAGAAAAATTTGCAGAACAATGCAAAGACATCGCTACAGTTGAACAAAGACCTAAAATGGATGGACGTCAAATGTTCATCATGTTAAGTCCAATTAACGAAAAATAATAATCGATATTACAGGAGGAAATGAATCATGCCTAAAATGAAAACACACCGTGGAGCAGCTAAACGTGTTAAAAGAACTGGTTCAGGTAAATTAAAACGTTCTAGAGCTTTCACATCTCACTTATTTGCAAACAAGAGTACTAAACAAAAACGTAAATTACGTAAAGCTTCATTAGTAAGCAAATCAGATATGAAACGTGTAAAACAATTATTAGCTTATAAAAAATAATTAACGATATAAAAAAGATAAGATCGAACATATTTAGAGGAGGAATTTATTATGCCACGAGTTAAAGGTGGAACAGTAACAAGAGCGCGTCGTAAAAAGACGATTAAATTAGCTAAAGGTTACTTCGGTTCAAAACGTACATTATATAAAGTAGCAAAACAACAAGTTATGAAATCAGGTCAATATGCATTCCGTGACCGTCGTCAAAGAAAACGTGATTTCCGTAAATTATGGATTACACGTATCAATGCAGCAGCTCGTCAACATGACATGAGCTATTCAAGATTAATGAATGGTTTGAAAAAAGCTGAAATTGATATCAACCGTAAAATGCTTTCTGAAATTGCAATTTCAGATGAAAAAGCTTTTGGTGAATTAGTAGCTAAAGCAAAAGATGCTTTAAAATAATAATCAAGTAGAGTCTGGGACATGAATTATTGTCTCAGACTCTTTGTCATATAGGACAAAAGATGGTTGAAATGCAATCTCTATATTGGAGATCATTTATGTTTATCGATTCGTTTCAATTTAATTCTAGAAAAGTTAAACAATGAAAATTCAACTTTTCTCTTGTTGTCTTAAATTTAATGAATGAGATTAAAATACATAGCAAATTAATTTTTGTAATTTCTAAAGTTATATTAACAATCTACAATATGATTTTGAATAATCATTTTGATAAATAACTACGGTTTGATAAAATAATGAAGAAGTCATATATGAAGGAGAAACTAATGTCTAAATTTGATGAAATGATAACAGTAGTTCCAAGAACAATTTTATTTGATAATGAAAAAAATAAATTTAATGGTTTCTTAGATAAAAATACTACAAAAGGTCAAGATATTTTTGACACACTTTCAAAATATGAGATAAAACTACGCGGTGATATGGAAGAAGACCCATCATACAAACAATTAATTTCATATTGTATATTAGAAAATGAACATGATGAAATTTTAGTTTATGAACGTTTGTCTGGTGGTGGAGAGGCACGTTTACATGGTCAGTCGTCAATCGGTGTTGGTGGTCATATGAATGATGTTAAGGGTGCTGAATCTATAAATGAAGTGTTGAGAGTTAACGCTCAAAGAGAATTAAAAGAAGAAGTTGGTTTATCGGATAGTAAGTCTCAGAATTTAGCTTACATCGGTTTCATCAATGATGACACGAATGAGGTAGGCGAAGTACATCTAGGTGTTGTCTTTAAAATCAATGTAAATAGCAATGATGTAGAATCAAAAGAAACCGACACATTGAGAATAAAATGGGTAGATCAAAGTAAAATTGATAACTATGATGAATTTGAATCATGGAGCGCTTTAATATTACAAGCTAAACAGTAGGGGTGTATAAAGATGTCCGATGTCATTCCTTTTCCTCGATCAAAAGAAAAACTGATTAGAGAAATTAAGCAATCGTTTAATAGCAATGATTTAGAGCAAATGTATCAATTGTTTGAAGACTTTGAAGAACACTTCGAATTAGATGAACAAATGGCTTTATTAAAATGTTCGATGTTATATAATATGCAGCATTTTCTAGAATTACGTGAAGAGGCCATTATTTTACTTAAACAAGGAACGACAAAGTATGATGATTTAATGGTTTATTATGTGAAAAGTTTAAACGGCTTGGGACAGTATTTTGAAGTAGTAGAAGTCATCAATCAAATTATAGATGAAGTTAATGACCATAGAACTAGAATGGAATTGTTCCCGATTAAAGAATATGCAATGAGTCAAATAGATAGTCATAATGAACATGCTACCAAAATGCTACAAAATTTCGACTCAATTTCACTTCGTGATCAAATTAATACGATACTTACATTAATTGATTATAGTCAGTTCAGCTATAAAAATACGGTTGTGAATATTATTGAGCATGTTACTCTCGCACCTAATGTGTTAAGTATCATGCTTGAATATTTACGTTTTGCAGAATATGATCAAGAGATAGATATAATAAAATACAATTTTGACATGTCTGTTATACCTAGCAAATTACCAGGATTAGAGCATACGGAATTTAAACTTAACATCATTCCAAATGTGATTCAGCACATTGAAGAAGATGCTGCGCAATTGATAGAAGAAGCGCTTCATTTAATGAATAATCATGCCATTTTATTTTATCCATTGGATATTGAGCGAATCGCTCATATAGATGTTTGGGTTGAGGCATATACGAATTACTTTAAAGCGATGATAGGTTTAGAATCTTTAGATGAGTCTAATGCGGCCATTCAATTTATTACTGAAATAGATAAATTGAATAATTAATCATTTGTATTTCGGGTAATTGTAAAAAATAGTGTTATAATAAAGCAAATAATTTCAATTTCACAGGAAAATAAAATGTTATAAGCACAGGGTTTGTGTAGTGAATAGTCCTATGCTATAATAGTGTAGTTGAAAAAATAAAATAGGATAATCATGGAGGTTTTTATACATGACAGCAACTTGGGAAAAAAAGGAAGGTAACGAAGGTGTATTAAGCGTTACAGTTCCAGCAGAAAAAGTAGACAAAGCAATTGATCAAGCTTTCAAAAAAGTAGTTAAACAAATCAATGTACCTGGCTTTCGTAAAGGGAAAGTTCCACGTCCAATTTTTGAACAACGCTTTGGTGTAGAAGCTTTATATCAAGATGCAGTTGATATCTTATTACCAGAAGCTTATGGTGAAGCTATTGACGAAACTGGAATTAAACCAGTTGATCAACCAGAAATCAATGTAACATCAATTGAAAAAGGTAAAGAAATGACATTTGAAGCTAATGTTGTTGTAGAACCAGAAGTTCAATTAGGTGACTACAAAGGTTTAGAAGTTGAAAAACAAGATGTTGAATTAACTGATGAAGAATTACAAGAATCAATTGATCATCAATTAGGTCATTTAGCAGAAATGGTTGTTAAAGAAGATGGCGCTATTGAAAATGGCGACACAGTTAACATTGACTTTGATGGCTATGTTGATGGAGAACAATTTGAAGGTGGACAAGCTGAAGGCTACGATCTAGAAATTGGTTCAGGTTCATTTATTCCAGGATTCGAAGAACAATTAGTAGGTGTTAAAACTGGTGAAGAAAAAGATGTTAACGTTACATTCCCAGAAGAATACCATGCTGAAGAATTAGCTGGTAAAGAAGCTACATTCAAAACAAAAGTTAATGAAATTAAATATAAAGATGTTCCAGAATTAACAGATGAAATTGCTAACGAATTAGATTCAGAAGCAAACACTGTTGATGAATATAAAGAAAACTTACGTAAACGTCTAACTGAACAAAAAGAAACAGATGCTGAAAACAATCAAAAAGAAGAAGCAATTAACAAAGCAGCAAACAATGCTTCAATTGATGTTCCAGATGCAATGATTAATACTGAGTTAGATCGTATGGTTCAAGAATTTGGACAACGTATGCAACAACAAGGTCTTAATTTAGAAACTTATTTCCAAATTTCTGGTCAAGATGAATCACAATTAAGAGAACAAATGAAAGACGATGCAGAAGAACGTGTTAAAACAAACTTAACATTAACTGCTATCGCTGATGCAGAAGATATTGAAGTTTCAGATGATGATATCGATAAAGAATTAGAAAAAATGAGTGAACAATTTAATATTTCAGTAGAAGATATTAAACAAACACTAGGTAATACGGATATCGTTAAAAATGATGTACGTATTCAAAAAGTTATCGACTTATTAGTTGATGAAGCTAAATTAGTAGAACCATCTAAAGATGACTCAGAAGCGTAACTAAATATAAATAGAGCAAATTGTTTTGTGAATTATATGTTAGTCGTTTAATATAGTAAACTAGTAGCAGATGCATTCAAATAATGTGTCTGCTACACTATTTTATGCAAATAACTTGTGAAAGGTGCAAGTTGCATATTAAAATACTATCTAGTATAGTCTTTAGGGAATAGGGGTGTAAATAGAATGTTCAAATTCAATGAAGGTGAAGAAAATTTAAAATGCTCTTTCTGTGGTAAAGATCAAGACCAAGTTAAAAAACTAGTAGCAGGAAGTGGCGTGTATATTTGTAATGAGTGTATAGAGCTATGTTCAGAAATAGTTGAAGAAGAATTAGCTCAATCAGAGCCTGAAGGGCTAACTGAATTACCAACACCTAAAGAAATTATGGACAAATTAAATGATTATGTTATTGGACAAGAAAAAGCTAAAAAATCATTAGCTGTTGCTGTTTATAATCATTATAAACGTGTTCAACAATTAGGACCTAACGAAGACGAAGTGGAATTACAAAAAAGTAATGTTGCTTTAATCGGTCCAACTGGTAGTGGTAAAACACTTCTAGCACAAACATTAGCTAAAACATTAAATGTACCATTTGCAATTGCTGATGCTACAAGTTTAACAGAAGCTGGTTATGTCGGTGATGATGTTGAAAATATATTACTACGTTTAATCCAAGCTGCTGATTTTGATATAGATAAAGCTGAAAAAGGTATTATTTATGTCGATGAAATTGATAAAATTGCAAGAAAATCAGAAAACACGTCAATTACACGTGATGTATCTGGTGAAGGTGTCCAACAAGCATTGCTTAAAATTTTAGAGGGCACAACAGCAAGTGTTCCACCACAAGGCGGACGTAAGCATCCAAACCAAGAGTTAATTCAAATTGATACGACTAACATCTTATTTGTACTTGGTGGTGCCTTTGATGGTATTGATGAAGTAATCAAACGTAGATTAGGTGAAAAAGTAATTGGTTTCTCTAGTAGCGAAGCATCTAAGTATGATGAAGATGCGATTCTTGAACAAATTAGACCAGAAGATTTACAATCATATGGTTTAATTCCAGAATTTATTGGACGTGTGCCAATTGTAGCGAACCTTGAGACATTAGATGTAGACGCATTAAAAAACATCTTAACGCAACCGAAAAATGCGTTAGTTAAACAATATACTAAAATGCTTGAACTTGATGATGTCACATTAGAATTTACAGATGAAGCATTGTCAGCAATTAGTAATAAAGCAATAGAACGTAAAACAGGTGCGCGTGGATTACGCTCAATTATCGAAGAAGCATTAATTGATATTATGTACGATGTACCATCTTCTGATGGCGTTGTTAAAGTAGTAATTACTGCAGAAACGATTAATGATGAAAAAGAACCTGAACTTTACGATAAAGATGGAAATCTTGTGAATAAAGAACAAACATCTGCTTAATATATTTTAAGAAGTAAACTGGGAGTGGGACTAAGCAATCAAAGTTAATTGAGATTGCTAACCCACTCCTATTTTTATTCAAAATAACCACTTTATAGTGAGAATACATATTCATTTAATAATTTGTGTAATATAATGAAACAGAGAGTTTAACAGAAAGGAGGGGCGAAAATGAAAGTTAATCCTAACGAAATTGAATTATTGATAAGTGCGGTGAAACCAGAACAATATCCTGAAACAGGTCTAAGTGAAGTCGGTTTAAGTGGAAGATCTAATGTAGGTAAATCTACGTTTATTAATAGCATGATTGGTAGAAAAAATATGGCACGTACGTCACAACAACCTGGGAAAACACAAACACTTAATTTTTATAATATTGATAATCAACTTGTATTTGTCGATGTACCAGGATACGGATACGCTAAAGTGAGCAAAAAACAACGTGAAGCTTTTGGCAAAATGATTGAAAAATATATTTCACAGCGAGAAGAATTAAAATTAGTCATTCAACTTGTAGATTTAAGACATAACCCAACTGAGGATGACATTTTAATGTATAACTACTTAAAATATTATGAAATCCCTACATTTGTGGTAGCAACTAAAGAAGACAAAATTGCAAAAGGTAAAGTACAAAAACACTTAGCAAATATTCAACAAAAATTAGAAATGGAACCGGAAGATGAAATTATAAGTTATTCATCTGTGAAAAATAATAAACAACAACAAATTTGGAATGTTATAGAAGAGTATTTGTAATTATTATAAAGAACAGGCTTTTTATCATTACATATAATAGAAAATTAAGTATAATTATGACAACAATATGACTACAGATTATAATTCTTCTAATTTACAGGACGAGTTACTTAACGCATGTCATAATTGTGTTATAATAAACTTATTGTAATATGTATGGAGGGCGTTATAAATGCATTTAATTGCGGTAAGCATTAATCATCGTACTGCAGATGTAGCACTTAGAGAAAAAGTTGCTTTCAAAGATGATGCCATGCGTTCAGCCAATGTTGATTTATATGAAACGAAATCTATTTTAGAAAACGTTATACTATCAACTTGTAACCGAACAGAAGTATATGCTGTTGCAGATCAAATTCATACGGGTCGCTATTATATACAGAGATTTTTAGCGAGATCATTTGGATTAGATGTTGAGGATATTAAAGATATGACTGAAGTAAAAGTGGGGGACGAAGCAGTAAAACATTTATTGCAAGTCACTTCAGGTTTAGATTCTGTTGTACTAGGTGAGACACAAATTCTAGGGCAAATTAGAAACGCATTCTTTTTAGCTCAAGAAGAAGATACAACAGGCACTATCTTTAATCATCTATTTAAACAAGCAATTACTTTTGCGAAGAAAGCACATAATGAGACTGATATTGCTGATAATGCAGTAAGTGTTTCGTATGCGGCTGTTGAACTAAGTAAAAAAGTGTTTGGCAAAGTCAATAATAAGCAAGCTTTAATTATAGGTGCAGGGGATATGAGTGAATTATCACTCTTAAATTTAATTGGTTCAGGTGTAACTGATATCACAATTGTAAATAGAACATTGAGTAAAGCTCAAGATTTAGCAATGAAACATCATGTTAAATTTGAACCAATGGAATCATTACCAAGACTTTTAGCAGACGTAGATATAGTAATAAGTTCAACAAGTTCAGAAAATTATATTGTGACAAATGAAATGTTGCAATCTATTAGCACTGAACGTAAACACGATTCATTAGTAATGATTGATATTGCGGTTCCTAGGGACATTGAACCGAATATAGATACAATCCACGATATGTTTAGCTATGATGTTGATGATTTGAAAGGTTTAGTAGATGCTAATCTGAGAGAACGACAACTAGCAGCAGAACAAATTATACAAAACATTCCAAATGAAATTGAAGCACATAATGAATGGGTTAATATGTTAGGCGTTGTGCCAGTTATTCGCGCACTTAGAGAAAAAGCCATGTCAATTCAAGAGGATACAATGGATAGTATAGACAGAAAATTACCTGGATTATCTGAAAGAGAACGCAAAATCATTTCAAAACATACAAAAAGCATTATAAACCAAATGTTGAAAGATCCTATAAAACAAGCTAAAGAATTGAGTAGTGATAAGAAAAGTAACGAAAAATTAGAGCTATTTCAAAACATATTTGATATTGAAGCTGAAAATGCATATGAAGCTAAAAAGCAAAAGAACAATATGAAAACAGGTCAAATCTTAAGTTTTGAATAAGCATTAGCAAATGGTGATAATATGCAAGAACTATTATTCATAAGGTTAAATGAACTAATATTATTAATTTATCTATTTAGTATTGCTTGTTATTTTTTTGATTTTATTAAAAGGTTTTATAAGATTAGAAACATTGGATTTGTTACATTGGGGATTGTTTGGGTGTTACAAACAATCTCCTTATCTTTTTACGTAACCGCAACAAATCAAGTGCCATTGGGCAATGTTTTTGATGTATTATTTGCACTTGCGTGGTTGATTATTTCGATATCAATCGTGATTAGTGTGATTAAACAAGTCAATATATCCATTTTCTTATTTAATATAATTGGCTTCGTTTTTATCGCAATTAGTACATTTCAACCTATGCACTATCAAGGTGCTGGTGAAAAATTGAATGTAATCAATGAATTACTTATTGTACACGTAACGTTTGCGATAATAAGTTATGCTGTTTTTGCCTTTGCATTTGTGAATAGCATTTTATACTTAATTCAATTTAAAAATTTGAAACAAAAGCGATTTACTCAAAAATACTTTAGAATTAGTAGTGTAGCTACACTTGAAAAAGTTGTATTTTATAATAGTTTAGTGGGTTTTTTATTTATCATATTAAGCATTATTTTAGGTGCTCAATGGGGCATCAATACGATTGGGATGGATATTTTTGTAGATCCGAAAGTAATTATGTCTGTAATTATTACGATATTGTATGGTTTATACTTATTATTAAGAGTAAGGCAGTCGATATCAAAACATAAGTTGATTTATATTAATATCATTCTATTTTGTTTAAACATGATTAATTTATTATTCACTTCCCATGTTTCTGATTTTCATCAATGGACTGGGATTTAAAGAGATACTAAATATAAATGATGAAACGCTAAATTGCTAGGAGGTTACGCAAAATGCGTAAGTTAGTCGTTGGTTCAAGAAGAAGTAAATTGGCTTTAACACAAAGTCGACAATTTATAGATAAATTAAAAGCTATTGACCCAAGTTTAGAAATAGAAATTAAAGAAATAGTGACAAAGGGTGACCTCATCGTAGATAAACAATTATCGAAAGTAGGCGGAAAAGGCCTTTTTGTGAAAGAAATTCAAAATGAATTATTTAATCATGGCATCGATATGGCGATACATTCTTTGAAAGATGTACCTAGCGTCATTCCTGATGGGTTAACTTTAGGGTGTATCCCTGACCGTGAAAATCCATACGATGCATATATTGCAAAAAATCATGTTCCTTTAAATGAACTTCCTGATAATAGCATTGTGGGAACAAGTTCGTTACGCAGAGGTGCACAAATTCTTGCAAAATATCCTAAGTTACAAATTAAATGGATACGAGGAAATATTGATACTCGTTTAAATAAACTTGAAACAGAAGATTATGATGCAATCATTCTAGCTGCTGCCGGATTAAAACGTATGGGTTGGTCTGATGATATCGTCACGAGCTATTTAGACAAAGAAACATTAATTCCAGCAATAGGTCAAGGTGCATTAGGCATTGAATGTCGTTCAGATGATGAGACCCTTTTATCACTATTGAGCAAAGTTCATAATCAAGATGTTGCTGATTGTGTCACTGCTGAACGTACGTTCTTAACTCGAATGAATGGTAGTTGTCAGGTGCCAATCGGTGGCTATGCAACAAAAGAAGCTGATGGCACAATCGAATTTACAGGGTTAATCATGTCTCCAGATGGTAAAGAACGATATCAGCACACTGTACGTGGCATAGATCCCGTTGCATTAGGTGAAGAAGTGACTAAAGTATTAAATGAACAAGGCGCGTATGAAATAATTAAAGCACTAAACGAAGAACAATAATACTTCGAGGTGAAAATAAATGAGACCAGTTATAGTAATGACTCAAACGAGTGAATTTTATAAATCAGATGTATGTATACTACATAAACCTTTCATAAATGTAGAACCGTTATCATTTAATCTGAATTTACTCGATGTTAATTATGACTGGCTTATTTTTTCGTCCAAAAAAGCTGTGGAATACTTCAAACCCTACTTATCTAAACTGAATTACAAAAAAATTGCTGTGATTGGTGAAAAAACTGCAGATTATTGTACTTCAATTGGATTGAAAGTATCATTTTGTCCTAAAGACTATTCGCAAGAAGGATTTCTGAAAGCATTTAAAACACATGAACAAAGCAATATTTTATTACCTTCTAGCGCAGCTGCTAGGTCCACGCTTGAAGAAGGATTGAAACAACAAAATTATAATGTTCAAAAGATTGATTTATATGAGCCTGTGCCACATACAAAGCATATTAAGCATGTTAAAATGTTGATTGAGCAAGGCAAAGTGGATGCAATTACATTCGCAAGTTCATCCGCAGTGCGTTATTTTTTTGAAGATAATCAAAACGTATCATTTAATAATTATTTTGTGATAGGGCAACAAACGCTGGATACATTGAATCATTATCAAAAACAAGGTATCGTTGCTGATATACAGACATTAGATGCTTTAGTTAATAAAATTTTAGAAAGTTGGGAAGAAAATGCAATTTGATAGACATAGACGTTTACGTAGTAGTAAATCAATGAGAAATTTAGTTAGAGAAACACATGTGAACAAAGAAGATTTAATTTATCCAATCTTTGTAGTAGAACGTGATAATGTTAAAGAAGAAATTAAATCATTGCCTGGCGTTTACCAATTAAGCTTAAATGTATTAGACGAAGAAATTAAAGAAGCATATGATTTAGGCATTAGAGGTGTTATGTTTTTCGGCGTTCCAAATGAAAAAGATGCTATAGGAACAGGTGCATATGATCATAATGGGATTGTTCAAGAAGCTACAAGAAAAGCAAAGGCTATGTATGATGACTTATTAGTTGTTGCAGATACATGCTTATGTGAATATACAGACCACGGTCATTGTGGTGTCATTAATGAACAAACGAAAGATGTAGATAACGATAAATCACTACCATTATTAGTGAAAACAGCTATATCACAAGTTGAAGCTGGTGCGGATATCATTGCACCTAGTAATATGATGGACGGCTTTGTTGCTGAAATCAGAGCAGGTCTAGATGACGCTGGATATTATAATGTCCCAATTATGAGTTACGGAATTAAATATGCATCAAGTTTCTTTGGTCCTTTCCGTGATGCTGCAGAATCAACACCACAGTTTGGAGATCGTAAGACTTATCAAATGGATCCAGCTAATCGTAGAGAAGCATTGAGAGAACTAGATAGTGATTTACGTGAGGGCGCAGATATGATGATTGTTAAGCCAGCCCTTAGCTTCTTAGATATTATTAGAGATGTTAGAAATACTACGAACGTTCCAGTTGTTGCATATAATGTAAGTGGTGAGTACAGTATGACTAAAGCCGCATCATTGAATGGTTGGATAGACGAAAAAGCAGTTGTTATGGAACAAATGACTTCCATGAAACGTGCTGGTGCGGATATGATTATTACGTATTTTTCAAAAGATATTTGTCGTTATTTAGACGAACAATAGTGATTAGGAGGTTATGTGAATGCGTTACAGTAACTCAGAAAAAGCAATGGCTAAAGCCGAAGAATTAATGCCTGGTGGTGTAAACAGTCCAGTAAGAGCATTTAAATCTGTTGATACACCAGCCATATTTATGGATCATGGTGAAGGTTCAAGAATTTATGATATTGATGGTAATGAATACATCGATTATGTATTAAGTTGGGGTCCTTTAATTTTAGGACACAAAAATAAACAAGTCATTGAAAAGATACATGAAGCGGTGGACAAAGGAACAAGTTTTGGTGCTTCAACATTACAGGAGAATAAATTAGCTGAACTTGTTATCGAACGTGTACCATCTATAGAAAAAGTGCGTATGGTATCTTCAGGTACTGAGGCGACGTTAGATACATTACGCTTGGCTCGTGGTTATACAGGTAGAAATAAAATTGTGAAATTTGTAGGTTGTTACCATGGTCATAGTGACTCACTATTAATAAAAGCTGGTTCTGGTGTAGCAACACTTGGATTACCTGATTCACCGGGTGTGCCAGAAGGTATTGCAAAAAACACAATTACAGTACCTTATAATGATTTAGATGCAATCAAAGTTGCGTTTGAAGAATTCGGTGACGATATCGCAGGCGTAATTGTTGAGCCTGTAGCTGGTAACATGGGTGTGGTACCTCCAGTTGAAGGTTTTTTACAAGGCTTAAGAGATATCACAACAGCGTATGGTTCGTTATTGATTTTCGATGAGGTAATGACTGGATTCCGTGTAGGATATAACTGTGCACAAGGATACTTCGATGTCACTCCTGATTTAACTTGCTTAGGTAAAGTAATCGGTGGTGGATTGCCAGTAGGTGCATTCGGAGGTAAAAAAGAAATTATGGATCAAATTGCCCCAACAGGTGATATTTATCAAGCTGGTACATTATCCGGTAATCCATTAGCCATGACGAGCGGCTACGAAACATTAAGTCAATTAACACCTGAAACGTATGACTATTTCAATAAATTAGGTGATTTACTAGAGCAAGGCTTAAAAGATGTTTTTGCCAAACATAATGTGCCAATCACTGTAAATCGTGCTGGTTCTATGATAGGATATTTCTTAAATGCAGGGCCAGTAACGAATTTTGAACAAGCTAACAATAGCGATTTAGAAATGTTTAGCCAAATGTATAGAGAAATGGCAAAAGAGGGCGTATTTTTACCACCTTCACAATTTGAAGGAACGTTCCTTTCTACTTCACATACTGAAGAAGATATTAACAAAACCATACAAGCATTTGATACAGCATTAAGTCGAATTGTATAAAGTTTAAATGATGCCCGAGCAACCAATGTGTTGAGCGGGCATTTTATTTGGATTTACTGTGATTGACGATAATGATGAAAGTTGTGAGAACATGAATAAGCAATTAAGAAATAATATGATCGTATTACTGTTCGCCGTGATATTAAGTTTGATATTAAACGCAGCGCATATATTGTTGCCATTCATGTTTGGTCCTATTATTGCAAGTGTGATTTGTGTGAGGGTCTTTCGTCTAGAGATTGAATGGCCATTTTGGCTTAGTCAGATAGGTTTGGTTTTGCTAGGTGTTCAAATTGGTTCAACTTTCACTAAAAATGTAATATTAGATATTAAAGATGATTGGTTAACGATTATTTTGATTACTGTCATGTTGTTAGCCCTAGCATTAGTGATAGCATTCTTTTTCAAAAAAATTGCCAAAGTTAATACGGAAACTGCTATTCTTAGTGTGATTCCAGGGGCTTTAAGTCAAATGTTAATCATGGCGGAAGAAAATAAAAGAGCAAATATTATGGTAGTCAGTTTGACACAAACTTCAAGGATTATTTTTGTAGTTATTCTAGTACCATTTATTTCTTACTTTTTCAGAGATAATGGTAGTAATGGTAGCCCTGAAAAGGCGACAACGAAGGTACTGACAGATGCAGTATCAATTCCCCAAATATTACTTTTAGCATTAGCAGTTTTTATTGTTTATATCATAATGAGTAAGATTAATTTTCCAACGAAACAGTTACTAGCACCGATTATAGTACTTATTAGTTGGAATTTAATTACAGGTGTAACATTTACTCTAGATAATTATATTATTGCGTCGGCCCAGGTGATCTATATGATTCGCATTGGTCTACAAATAGCTAAGTTGCTAGATCAAATGAAAGGGAGAATTGCAGTTGCGATTGCATTTCAAAATGTACTTTTGATATTACTTGCCTTTATCATGGTGTTGCTAATTTCGATGGTGTCTAATCATTCTGTAAATGAATTGTTCCTTGGTGCTGCACCTGGTGGCATGAGCCAAATCGTATTAGTAGCAATTGAAACAGGTGCCGATGTGGCGCTGATATCGAGTTATCATATTTTTAGGATATTCTTTATTTTATTCTTAATTGCACCTTTATTAGGTCATTTACTCAAATATATAGATAGATCACATTCTTAGAGCTATTAGAATTTATTGATTTACTATTGAGTTTGATTAGGTATTTTAAAATGAAATATGTTCACAAATAACCTTCTATGAATAGAAGGTTATTTTTTAATGAAAACAAAATGCATAAAATAATAATCAGACATTTTAAGGGGATTATCATTAATTTCATTCCAATTTTTAAATATGGGTAACTTAATATTCTTATTTATAGGTCTACTAATGATCGGTATCGTATTATCAGTCTACGAAGGCACAATGCCAGGCACACTACCGACACTATTCTTTTCAAATGTTCGTTATAGAACACTGTCTTGGACATTTAACATTTCAGTGTCTGTGTTTGGTGGTACGACACCTTTAGTAGCGACATGGTTGGTACATGAAACTGGAAACAACATTGCCCCAGGCTTTTATTGGTTAATAGTGAGTATTATTGGCCTTATAGTTGTCGTGTTTTTATTTAAAGACACTTCAAAACAGTCTTTAAAAGGCTCTTATCCAACTGTTTCTAATGAAAAAGAATTTAAAATAGCTGTTGAAAACCCTAAGGATTCATTATGGTGGCATTCAGAAAGCCAACAAAATAAATAATCTATTAATTACATTATGAAACAGCGATGTACTTTTTAATGATTTCATTTTACTTATAACAAATGAAATCATTGAAAAGTATTTTTTTATTTAAAAATAAGCATATAGGTTATGAATATATACGAGTCACTTTTACAAGTAATTTAGTTTAACAAATTTTAATCATCTAATTATTTAGTTATGGTTATAAATCGGATTGTTTGGACAAGACTGCAAATGCGCATTATACAATCCAGCAGCCTCTAAAAATGAAAAAACTGTTACTGGACCTAAAAATTTGAACCCATAACTTTTTAAAGATTTTGAAAGTTTTGTTGCACGTTCATCTACAGTAATTCGGTCACTAGGTTGTTTGTAACCACAATTAATGGGTTCATAATCAACAGTTGACCATAAATAATCACTGAAACTACCGTAGTCTTTTTCAATTTCAAAGTAACCTTTTGCTTGACTTACAATTGCTTCTAATTTTTTTCTGTTATGTACGATATTAGGGAAAGTCATTAATTGATCAATATCCTTATCTGTCATTTTTACAATTTGATGAGGATCGAAATCATAAAATGCTTGTTCATAGGATTCTTTTTTCTTTAATATTGTTAACCATGAAAGACCAGCATGTTGAGATTCTAGTGCTAAGAGTTTAAACAATTTGAGACTATCATATAGTGGTTGCCCCCATACTTCGTCATGATATTTTAAATAGATTGGATCTTTGGTACCAAATGCACAGTCGTTCATAAATTTCACTCCATTTTATTGACTTATTTTAACATCCATTATACTATAATTAAGTAAATAAATATTGTCTACTGGGAAGAGTAAATAGGCTTGAATTTAACAGAGAGTACAAGAATGCTGAAAATGTACAATTTAACTTATTGAAGGTAGCCCACATTGAACTTTAACTGAACACTAATCATATGAAGATATCTGTTTAATAGGTTAAAGCGTGCTTGAGCGTTAATCATGTAATTAAGTGCTTGAAATTAGTTTGTAATTTCTTGAATTTAGGTGGTACCACGGAATATCCGTCCTATTTTGATAGGGCGGATATTTTTATTTTTAAGGAGGATTTTAACACATGGAAATGAAACCAAAATATAATCCAAGGGAAGTTGAGTCTGGACGTTATGACCAATGGGTAAACAGTGGATATTTTAAAGCAAAAGATGATCAATCTAAAGAAACATACACAATCGTTATTCCGCCTCCAAATGTAACTGGTAAATTACATCTTGGTCATGCTTGGGATACAACATTACAAGATATATTGACACGTATGAAACGCATGCAGGGTTACGATACCTTATATCTGCCAGGCATGGATCATGCAGGCATTGCGACACAAGCTAAAGTAGAAGCAAAATTAAATGAACAAGGTTTATCTCGACATGATTTAGGAAGAGAAAAATTCTTGGAGCAAGCATGGGACTGGAAAGAGGAATATGCAAACTTTATCAGACAACAATGGGCTAAACTTGGTCTTGGTCTAGATTATAGTAGAGAAAGATTCACATTGGATGAAGGTTTAAGTAAAGCAGTTAAAAAAGTATTCGTTGATATGTACAATAAAGGCTTGATTTATCGTGGCGAATATATTATTAATTGGGATCCTATTGCGCGCACGGCTTTATCAGATATTGAAGTTATACATGAAGATGTGCAAGGCAAATTTTACCATTTTAAATATCCTTATGCAGATGGTAATGGTTATATTGAAATTGCAACGACGCGTCCAGAAACGATGTTAGGTGACACTGCAATTGTGGTTAACCCGAATGATGAACGTTATAAAGACGTAATAGGTAAAACAGTTATTTTACCTATTGTAGGTAGAGAATTACCAATATTGGCTGATGAATATGTAGATATTGAATTTGGTAGTGGTGCGATGAAAGTTACACCTGCGCATGACCCAAATGATTTTGAAATAGGTAATCGACATGATTTAGAGCGTATTATTGTCATGGATGAATCAGGTAAGATGAATGACAAAGCTGATAAATACCAAGGCATGGATCGTTTTGATTGTCGTGAACAATTAGTAAAAGATTTAGAAGCGGAAAACCTAGTCATTAAAATTGAAGAGCATGAACATTCAGTTGGTCATTCTGAGCGTTCTGGTGCAGTCGTAGAACCTTATTTATCTACGCAATGGTTCGTTAAGATGAAACCACTTGCTGAACAAGCATTAAATAACCAAAAAACAGACGACAGAATCGATTTTGTTCCAGCCCGCTTCGAAAAAACATTTAATCGATGGATGGAAGAAATTCGAGATTGGACAATATCTAGACAACTTTGGTGGGGGCATCAAATTCCAGCATGGTACCATAAGGAAACTGGTGAAATATTTGTAGGTGAGTATGAACCAGAAGATATTGAAAACTGGGTACAAGATGAAGATGTCTTGGATACTTGGTTCTCCAGTGCTTTATGGCCGTTTTCTACACTAGGCTGGCCTGATGTCGAAGCAGATGACTTCCAACGTTATTTCCCAACAAATGCTTTAGTGACTGGTTATGATATTATCTTTTTCTGGGTAGCTAGAATGATTTTCCAAGGATTAGAATTTACTGGAAAACGTCCGTTCAATGATGTATTATTACATGGATTGGTTCGTGCGGAAGATGGCCGTAAGATGAGTAAATCGCTCGGTAATGGTGTTGACCCAATGGGTGTTATTGATGAATATGGCGCTGATAGTTTACGCTATTTCTTAGCCACAGGATCGTCACCAGGTCATGATTTACGTTATTCTACTGAAAAAGTGGAGTCTATATGGAATTTTATTAACAAAATTTGGAATGCTGCGAGATTCAGTATTATGAATATTGGTGAAGACTTTACGGTAGAACAAGTTGACTTATCAGGTGATTTATCACTTGCTGACAAGTGGATTTTAACTCGCTTAAACGAAACAATTGAGAATGTAACGGAATTAAGTGATAAATATGAGTTTGGTGAAGTAGGCAGAACGTTATATAATTTCATATGGGATGAATTCTGTGATTGGTATATTGAAATGAGTAAGATACCAATGAATGGTGAAGACGAAGCACAGAAACAAATCACGCGCTCTGTACTTACTTATGTACTAGATAATACGATGAGAATGCTACACCCATTCATGCCATTTGTGACTGAACAAATTTGGCAAAATTTACCTCACGAAGGTGAAACAATTGTTAAAGCTGCTTGGCCAAAAGTAAACGAAGCGCTTGTTTTTGATGATAGTAAAGAAACAATGCAGCAACTCGTTGAAATTATAAAATCTGTGAGACAGTCACGCTTAGAAGTGGATACACCTTTATCTAAGGCGATTCCAATTTTCATTAAAGCAAAAGATGAAAATATTAAAGAAACATTGTTGAATAATTCAAATTATATAGATAGATTTTGTCATCCAAGTGAATTAACGATTGATACAACAATTGAAATTCCTGAAAAAGCAATGACATCTGTAACGACAGCCGGTGAAGTTGTACTTCCATTAGAAGGTTTGATTGATATGGATAAAGAGATTGCACGTTTAGAAAATGAACTTTTAAAATGGGAAAAAGAGCTAGATCGAGTAAATAAAAAATTAGCAAATGAAAACTTCGTCAATAAAGCACCTGAAAAAGTGATTAATGAAGAACGTGAGAAAAAGCAAACCTATCAAGAGAAATATGATGGTGTTAAATTACGAATTAATCAATTAAAAGCATAGGAGTCCTTAAGATGAATTACCTAGATAGCTTATATTGGATACACGAGCGAACTAAGTTTGGTATAAAGCCAGGCGTCAAACGCATGGAATGGATGCTAGAGCGCTTGAATAATCCACAATTTAATATAAATGGTATTCATGTAGGTGGTACAAATGGTAAAGGATCGACCGTTTCATATTTGAGATCAGCACTTGTTGATAACGGATATGAAGTGGGCACATTCACTTCACCATTTATCGAGACCTTCAATGAACGCATTAGTTTAAATGGGAATCCAATAAGTGATGATGAGATTGTTGCACTCGTTCAACACGTCAAACCCGTCAGTGAAGCATTAGAAATAGAAACAGAACTTGGCACTGCTACCGAATTTGAAATTATAACAACAATGATGTTTTTATATTTTGGAGAAATTCATCCAGTAGATTTTGTTATAGTCGAAGCAGGATTAGGTATTAAAAATGATTCGACTAATGTATTTAAACCAATATTATCAATCCTTACAAGTATTGGGTTAGATCATACAGACCTTTTAGGTGATACTTATGTAGATATCGCGAAAGACAAAGGCGCTATCGTTAAACCTAATACACCTGTTATTTATGCCGTGAAAAACGATGAAGCACTTAAAGTGATTAGAGATTATGTTGAGCAACAAGAGGCTGAAGGCATCGAATTAGATCGCGATATTAGTATTATTTCAGAAGATGAAGAATTTACTTATCGCTATAAAGATTATGAATTAGAAACACTACTTCTGAATATGGTCGGTGAACATCAAAAAGAAAATGCAGCTCTAGCGATTACGGCATTAATTGAATTAAATGAAGATGGTATCGTTGATTTAGATTTCAATAAAATGATAGATGGTATAGAATCCGTAAGTTGGACTGGTAGAATTGAACAAGTAAAAGATCTGCCTTTAATGATTATGGATGGAGCGCATAATGTAGAAAGCGTAGAAGCGTTAATTAGCACAATTAAGCAATATTACAACATAGAAAATATAGATATCTTGTTTTCAGCAATTAAAGGAAAGCCCATCAATGCCATGGTAGATCAACTTAAAACGATTGCATCGACATTCTATATTACTGATTTTGATTTCCCGAAAGCCTTAACAAAAGAAGAGATTTTTGAAGACGTCAGATATGATCAAAAAGCACTTGTTGATGATTATGTTAAGTTTATAGAAACTTATGAGGGTGAAGGTTTAATCATTACTGGCAGTTTATACTTTATTAGCGAAGTAAAATCTAAAGTGAATTTTAATGAGAGCAATTAGGACATAAATGATGCATATATTAAAGTATAGCAATATGTCTAGTTATATGAGCTTGAGTTTAATACTACCTAAACTGAAACTTATTCGTAAGTGCTACTAAAATTCTATATGGTTTACTAATGTTAAAGTTCTTTAGTGAAGCGTAACTTTAAGATTAACAGGCTGAGACATCATTGATGTTTCAGCCTGTTGTTGTTTTAGTTTCAATGATATACGTGTGAGGTAATATATTATTATGAAGAAAATATGTATTTATGATAGAAATTCAACGTAGTATACGGGCGCTAAGCGTATTGAATTTCGTCTAAAAATGAAACATATATTTCCTATTTAAATTTGGTGTTATATGATAGTATTTACAAAGGGGAGGTATGAGAATAAAATGGCAGACAAGAAATTCCCAAAAGATGCAATGCGAGTTTTAAAAGAGACAAGCCGAACTTTTTATATACCGATTACTTTTTTAGAAAAAGAATTAAAGCATACGGTAGCTTCTGCGTATCTCGTATTACGAGCAATAGATGAAATTGAAGACCATGAAGCATTAAGTAACGATATGAAATACAATATGCTCATGCAAATAAGTGAATTATTTAAGGAAACATTCGACGAGGATAAATATTTACAAATTTTAGCGCCTGTTAAAAATGACATGCCTGAAGTTACAATACGATTAGGCGAATGGATAGATGCTTGTCCAGAACATACGAGAGCTGTTGTATTAGAGGCTTCAAGTGAGATGGCGTATGGTATGGCAAAATGGGCGAAAGCCAATTGGGATATCCATACTAAAGCGGATTTAGATGACTATACATATTATGTTGCAGGACTTGTTGGTGTGATGCTTTCACAACTTTGGGATCTTTGCGCTGGCGTTAAAACAGACCGAGATTTAGCTATAGGATATGGTCGAGGTTTACAAGCTGTAAATATTCTGAGAAATCAACATGAAGATTATGAAGAACGAGGCGTAAGTTTTGTTCCAGATGATTGGGACAGAGATGACTTGTTCGAATATGCTCAAGATAATTTAGCTAAAGCTGATGCTTATATGAAAGACATTAATAAAAAGACAATATTATTATTTTGTCGCTTACCATTGGCACTTGCACATAAATCGCTTAAAGCGATGAAAAATGGACGTGAAAAAATATCACGTTCTGAAGTAGAAGAAACAGTTGAAGAAATACAAAAAGATTAATGATGCATTAAAAATGTCTCAGTTAGAATTAATAAAGAAACAGCAATCAAATTTATATTTGATTGCTGTTTCTTTATTTTAGTGAGTATATACAAACTATTGCTAATTATAACTTTCATTTCAGAACAAAAAATAAATTTAAATTTAATATTATATTAATATTATCTGTTTTTGTTAATTTTGTTATTTAATAAATAAATTATGTTATAATGAGTGATAGGAGGTGCTTAAGTGTTTCTATTGTTTTTAATTTGCCCTATTTTATTTAGTTATTTATATCAGTTAAGTTTTGTAGAGAAGCTTGATTTGACTTACTTTAAATTCCGTTCGCATTGCGATTATTGTTATCGACAACTTCGAATTTATGAAATGATCCCGATATTTAGCTTTTTATTTCAAAGAGGTAAAACGACATGTTGTAATAAACAACTCAATCGTTGTTATTTCGTTGGTGAAAGTCTTGCTTTATTACCAGTATTTTTTGTACTACAATATAACACTTTATTAAACATAGATTATTCCACTTTTTTACTCATTTATTTATTCTTACTTGTGCTTGCACTTTATGATATTGCTACTTTTTCAATCCCCTTACATATGCTGTTTGTTTTTACATTTTGTATTTGTGTTATAGTACCGATACATTTCATTTCTTTTTTACTCGTAAGTAGTTTACTTCATTTAATATATTTCTTTTGTAATAAATCAATTGGATACGGAGACATTCTTGTCTTCTCTGTATTAGCATTAGCACTGCCGTTTTCTTTATTTAGATACCTTTTTTTATTTACTTTTATTATCGGTGGCGTATTTGCGTTATTTCATTTCATATTTTTTAGAAATACCAAACAGTGTGTACCACTGATTCCTTTTATCTTTCTTGCATTTAATCTCACAATCATATTCCAACAAAGTATAAGCTACGGAGTGAAGTTCTTATGAAAATAAATGATCTTGCAAATCATCAAAAACCCAGGGAGCGTATGTTAAATTATGGTGCCTCTCATCTATCACATGCTGAATTACTAGCAATTTTAATTAATACTGGTAGAAAAGGATATTCTAGTTTAGATATTGCGAATGAATTACTTAAATCTATTGTGAATTTAAAAGAATTAAAGCATCTATCAATTAATGATTTAAATAAAATCAAAGGCGTTGGACTATACAAAGCACTCACTTTAAAAGCTGCTTTTGAATTAGGTGAACGAATGCATTCTGGAAGTGTTGATGATAAAATTCAAATCAATAGCCCTAAAGATGTAGCAGACTTTATGATGGGGAAAATGGAACATTTAACTCAAGAAAAATTTATAGCGTTATTTTTAAATTCTAAGAATATCATTATCAAGCAAAAAACAATTTTTATGGGGACATTGAATAGTGCTATTGTGCATCCTCGAGAAATCTACAGTGAAGCAGTTAAATGTGCAAGTAATGCAATTATTGTCCTTCATAACCATCCTTCAGGCGATACTACACCATCACTAGAGGATATTAAAACTACAGATAGATTACGAGAATGTGGAGATATATTAGGCATACAATTATTAGATCATGTCATTATTGGTGATCATACATATTTAAGTATGGTTGAAGAAGGTTACTTTGACATATAATAGAATGTCTAATTTCAATTTTTTGTTATAAAATAGATGAGGTATAATGAAATAGTTAACTAAGGAGGGAGAATGTTTGGGGATTTTATTTTTAATTGGGCTATTAATTCCAGTTGTATATTTAATGCAACTGACAAAAAAGAAAGTAGCTATTAATTTGAAACGGACAATAAATACAATTGTCATCTCGATCATTAGTGTTTTAATAGTAACCATTTTATTTATTGTCTTTAATCATGCGAAAATTGAGATATGGCATACTGTTATCAGTGCAATCATTGTATCAATCGTATGGGCATTATTATTAAGCGCGTGTTATTATGTTTATCAAATACTTTCTAATAATGTAAAAAAATAAGTTGTTTCTTTTAAATATAGTAATAGTTGATGTACGACTGAATTAAGTATGATTAAATTTTAACCATGAATGCATTATAAAAATAATTTGATGTAGAAAGCTAAAATCAAAATTTCGATTAATCATTTCATGCTCCAATTCAAGAATGGATGACAATGTTACGGTTCATCTATAAACTAAAGCGCATACAAAACCATCGCTAATTTTGAGTTAAAAACAGTTTTATAACGTAGAGATGTTTATCACTATGCATTAAAAAAGCCTGAGGCATCTATTCATGCCTCAGGCTCAGATTATTCACATGCATCTTACTCAAATGAATCTATTCACTGTTTTCCAATTTCATAAATATTAATTTAATTTATAAAGTTGAAATAGTAGTTAAAATGATCCATGATCCAAAGAATTCCTTGATATCCTAAGTAGATACATAATACAATGATTCCAATATATATTAAAACTCTTAATAAAGATAAACCTACTCTAAATAATAGTATAACCAAGAGGGCAAGCAGGATTATAGATAAAATATTCATTCTATGTTCACTCCCTTTGCTTTTAATTGTACTATGAATTGAATGACTATTCATCAATCTATGGGGAACTTTTTAAATACTACTTCAGACTGATGATTTTTTATGGGTAAAATTTTATAATTTAACATGACTTAATAGGAGGATGGTTCATGCGTTTTATATTTAGCATCATTAAAAATATTGTAGCAATTATAGCAATCGTTATTATTGTATTCTTTGCGCTTAAATATGCACCTTTTTTAAAAGACCAACAATGGAATCCAGTTAGTAACGATGAACCATCTGTAAACCATACGCAAACGAAAAAAGATTTAGCTGGAGGTCAACGTTATACTGTTAAAGATAATGATATATTGAATAACGTGCCACTCAGCCAAACTAAAAATGTTTTTGATTGGATAGATAAAAAAGAATTCATGTCTGTATCTGGCATATACAGGATGGGATACAGTGATGATTATTTAGCTGGTCAGCGCGGAGATGAATTTATTATTTATAAATTTGGCTCAGATTCAATCAGAGTATATAGAACAGAAATAGAGATGGAGCAAGATTTAAACCAACTGGGTGAACATATAGAACTATTACCACCTTCAAGCTACGAGTAAGGCGTTTGAATTCTATGCTAAAATGCGTTAGCCTTATATAAGTAAAAACGTTAAAGGTTGGTGTCTAATTATGAGTGAAGAAAAATCTAATGATAAAAAAGTAGATGAGCAAGCTAAAGCACAAAATCTATTTGCACGTTGGAGAAAAGAAGAAACATTATATAAAGAAGATGAAAAAGAAGCCGAAAAGAACGCTAACACTGAAACTTCAGAAGAAGATAAATCATAATATTTAGTTCATAGGTAATTAAGTCTGAAACCAAAACGTTTCAGGCTTATTTTATTATAATGTAACGACTTTTATTTGTTTGAATTGTAGTTTCAGATTTGAACAATGAGTGGGTAACTATACTATGTTTTATATAGATAATACGTCTTAGCACTTTATTTATTTAATATCGATCATTTTAATACACTATTCACGTTGAAAATTGTTATAATACAATGTATCGTTCTCTTATATATTAATTAAAAGTAGTTTGTTAAAGTTTGTATTAATAGAATACCTAAACAAAAAGAACTGATTTGAAAATTATTGAGGTTCGTGCTTTATTTCAAACTATGAGTAATATAAAATGATAGAAGAACATAAAATAGTCGTGTAATAGAGGTGTTTAGGTTGTCAAAGTTTTTTAAAAACAACAAATTGATTGTTATTTTGTGTGCAATCATTGTGTTTATTGCCTTAATAGGCGTGTCTTTACGTTCGCAATCGCAATCACCGGTAGAACAATACGTAGGGGATTCTGTAGCGTTTGGACAAAAAGCGGTAAGTTATCCTGTGCAATTTGTGACTGGATCAATTAATAATCTATTTTCAAACGATGGTTCAAAAGAGCAATCGAAAAAATTGAAGCAATTAGAAGCTGAAAATGAAAGATTAGAAAGTGAAAATAAAAAGTATAAAAAAGAATTGGATATTGAAGATATATCTAAGTTTGAACCCATCTCTAGTACGGTTTTATCTAGGAATCCAGATCAGTGGATGAATACATTAATCATTAATCAAGGGTCTAAAGATGGCATTCAAGATAATATGGCTGTCATGACATCAGAAGGCTTAGTTGGTCGTATTTCTAAAGTTAATCAATTTTCATCTCAGGTTGATTTGATTTCAACCAATACACGTGCCAATCGATTATCAGTAAATATCCAACACGATAGTAAAAATGTCTTTGGTTTAATTGATCATTATGATTCGAAAAGTGAAGAATTAGTAATTACTGATATTAATAACAAAGATAGCATTAAAAAAGGAGATAAAGTTGTTACGAGTGGTTTAGCGGATCAACTACCTAGCAGTATTTACATAGGAGAAGTATCTAAAGTTGAAAATGATGAGTATGGGCTATCGAAAGAGGTTCGAGTTAAAACGGCAGCTAATTTATCAGACTTAAACCATGTTTATGTAGCTAAAAGAGATCCTAAGACGATACCTGACGATGGAAGTGGGGATAATTAATGCGAGCTTTATACTACTTTCTAATCGGTATAGTTTTATTCTATATTGACACAGTTATTGGGTTAGTCATTCCAATGCAAATAGGGGATAAGGACATTGTTTTTGTACCTCATTTGATGCTTATGTATTTACTATTAATTTGTGTTTACAGAAGCTTTGGTGTTGCTATGATTTTAGCTGCTGTATTTGGAATAGTAACGGACCTTTATTTCGGTAGTTTTTACGGATTATATTTATTTGGCTTCATTTTATTTGTTGTCATCATGGACTTTTTCTTTAAAACGTTTTATAGAGATAACACGATGCTATTTATTACGGTTTGGTTAAGTACGATATTCTTAGAAATATACGTTGCAATCATTTATAGTATATTAGGTTTAATTGCATTTAATTTTATAGACTTTATTGTTTTCAGACTAATACCAACACTAATATTAAATTTCATTTTATTAGTGATACTATATCCAATTATTACTAAATTCTTCAGAAAAGTACAAATGAAGATTGACAGTAAGTAATCGTAATGCTAAAATGCAGTAGTTGAGTAGTTTTTAGCTACATACAACCGCTCGGATTCAGGTTAAAGTACATGTATGTCACCTGAGTTTGGCGTGACTTAAATTATTAGGAGGTGCAAAGTATGTTTGCTATTATTGAAACAGGTGGAAAACAAGTTAAAGTTGAAGAAGGACAAGAAATCTTCGTTGAGAAATTAGATGTTAACGAAGGTGATTCATTTACTTTTGACAAAGTATTATTTGTAGGTGGAGATGCAGTTAAAGTTGGTGTGCCAACAGTTGAAGGTGCTTCAGTTACTGCTACAGTACAAAAACAAGGTCGCGGTAAAAAAATCACTGTATTCACATACAAACGTCGTAAAGACTCAAAACGTAAAAAAGGTCATCGTCAACCTTACACTAAATTAACAATCGACAAAATCAACGCGTAATCATGATTACTGTTGATGTTACATTGAACGATGCCGGTCAAGTAACTGATGTTATCATGGATGGTCATGCAGAACATGGCGAATATGGACATGATATAGTTTGTGCAGGCGCATCCGCAGTTCTCTTCGGAAGTGTTAATGCTATAATGGGATTAACAAGTGAGAAGCCCGACATTGATTACAATGATGACGGTGGACATTTCCACGTTAGAAGTGTAGACACTACAAATGAACAAGCGCAATTAATTCTTCAAGCAATGCTCGTATCATTGCAAACAATTGAAGAGGAATATAAAGAAAATATTAGACTAAATTATAAGTGAGGTGCAAGCATATGTTAAAATTAAACTTACAATTTTTCTCATCTAAAAAAGGACTTGGTTCTACAAAAAACGGTCGTGACTCAGAATCAAAACGTTTAGGAGCTAAACGTGCTGATGGTCAATACGTTACAGGTGGTTCTATTTTATTCCGCCAACGTGGTACTAAAATTTATCCTGGTGAAAATGTAGGTCGTGGTGGCGACGATACATTATTCGCTAAAATCGACGGCGTTGTTAAATTTGAACGCAAAGGTCGCGACAAAAAACAAGTTTCTGTATACGCAGCAGCTGAGTAATTTTTGTCATCGTTAACACCAGAAGTGATCACTTCTGGTGTTTATTTTTTGTCTTTATTTTCTAGTTAATGAGATAATGATATAATAAAAAAGATATAGAAGTTTAAAATTTGAAAAAAAGAGGTGAAATCATGTTTGTTGATCAAGTTAAAATATCGCTTAAAGCAGGCGATGGTGGTAATGGTATTACAGCTTATCGCAGAGAAAAATATGTACCATTTGGTGGGCCAGCCGGTGGTGACGGTGGAGATGGCGCGTCTATTATATTTGAAGTTGATGAAGGCTTACGAACTTTATTAGATTTTAGATACCAAACACATTTCAAAGCTAAAAGAGGGGACGGTGGTCAAAGCAGCAATATGCACGGTAAAAACGCTGAACACCTTGTCTTGAAGGTACCACCAGGCACTATTATTAAAAGTGCAGATTCTGAAGAAGTATTAGCAGATTTAGTTGAAAATGGCCAACGTGCCGTTGTAGCTAAAGGGGGACGTGGAGGACGCGGAAACTCTCGATTTGCGTCACCAAGAAACCCTGCGCCTGATTTTAGTGAAAACGGAGAACCTGGCGAGGAAATTGAAGTAACCTTAGAGTTGAAATTACTTGCGGATGTTGGACTTGTAGGTTTTCCGAGTGTTGGTAAATCAACATTGTTATCTATCGTTTCTAAAGCTAAACCTAAAATTGGAGCATACCACTTTACTACAATTAAACCAAATTTAGGTGTAGTATCTACTAAAGATCAAAGAAGCTTTGTTATGGCTGACTTACCAGGTCTGATTGAAGGTGCTTCCGAAGGTGTTGGATTAGGGCATCAATTTTTAAAACATGTTGAACGTACTAAAGTAATCGTACATATGATAGATATGAGTGGTTCTGAAGGACGAGATCCCTATGAAGATTATAAAGTAATTAACGAAGAATTAAGCGCATATGAACATCGTTTAGAAGAAAGACCACAAATAGTGGTAGCAAATAAGATGGATATGCCGAATGCAGAAGATAATTTAGCTTTATTCAAAGAAGAAATAAACGACGATTCAGTACACATTATACCGCTTTCTACATTTAAGCATGACCACATAGATGAATTACTTTATGCGATTGCTGATAAATTAGAAGCAGTTAAAGACATTGACTTCAGTAAAGATGAGGAAGAAGATTTAGGTGTGAATAGAGTTGTTTATAAACATACGCCTAGTCAAGATAAATTCACTATTACTAGAGATGATGATGCTGCATACGTTGTTAGTGGTAAGGCAATTGAAAGAATGTTCAAGATGACTGATTTCAATAGTGATCCAGCAGTACGTCGTTTCGCACGTCAAATGCGCTCAATGGGTATTGATGATGCTTTAAGAGCACGTGGTTGTAGAAATGGTGATATCGTGAGAATTTTAGGTGGAGAATTTGAATTTGTTGAATAGGAGTGCATAATATGGACAAAAAAGATTACAAAAAGTTTTACTTAATTCGTGAGGATGTATTACCTGAATCTGTTGTGAAAACTTTAAAGATAAAAGAAGTCTTAAAAAATAATCCATCACTGTCCATATTTGAAGCTGTTAAGCAATTTGATTTATCAAGAAGTGCATTCTATAAATACAGAGATACGATATTTTCAATTGATGAAAAAATCGAATCAACAAGAGAGTTTACGTTGATATTATACGTAAATGATATTGTAGGCATGTTAGCAGAAGTACTGAATACATTATCGAATTTAGATTTATCTGTCTTGACAATTCATCAAAGTATACCGATGGAAGGTAGAGCAACCATCACACTTTCATTGGATGCTACAAGTACCGATTTAGAGATTGATGATGTAATGGAAGCATTAAGAATCGTTGATCATGTTTCTAAAGTGGAATTAATTAGTATGACTATATAAGGAAGTGTATTCATGTACGCATATATTAAAGGCACATTAACTGAATTAAACCCTACACACGTAGTTGTTGAGGCTTCAGGTGTTGGTTATGAAATACAAACGCCAAATTCTTATCGTTTTCAGAAATACATGGACCATGAAGTGGTTGTACATACATCACTTATCGTGCGAGAAGATGCACAATTGCTTTACGGTTTTATAAATCAAGAAGAAAAAGATATGTTTTTAAGCCTAATTAAGGTAACTGGCATCGGACCTAAATCAGCATTGGCTATACTCGCAAGTAGTTCACCAAACGATGTCAAAATAGCAATTGAAAATGAAAATGATGCTTACTTAACAAAATTTCCTGGCATAGGCAAAAAAACAGCGAGACAAATTGTATTGGATCTTAAAGGCAAGGTC
This sequence comes from Staphylococcus sp. Y174-1, assembly GCF_049897865.1. NCBI lineage: Bacteria > Bacillati > Bacillota > Bacilli > Caryophanales > Staphylococcaceae > Staphylococcus > Staphylococcus sp. Y174-1. The sequence continues at coordinate 196,326 of NZ_JAFCXB010000001.1, forward strand.
CAAATTAATGATGTAGACAGTAGCCAAATTTTAAATATGGATACTCAGGACCACGCTAATGCACCGATTATTAAAGAAGCTTTGCTTGCTCTAGAAGCTTTAGGGTACTCTAAGCGAGAATTAACAAAAGTTGAAAAATCATTGAGTAAAGAAACATTTGACTCAGTAGACGATGCGGTTAAACGAGGCTTACAATTACTTATAGCATAAATATACAATTATATTTAAAAAGGGGGTAAAAAAATGGATGATAGAATGGTTGATCAATCTATGCATGATGAAGAATCTTCATTTGAGTTATCTTTAAGACCAACGAAACTACGCCAATATATTGGACAATCTACGATTAAGTCAAATTTAGAAGTGTTTATTAAAGCTGCCAAAATGCGACAAGAACCGTTAGATCATGTTTTATTATTTGGTCCCCCTGGTTTAGGTAAAACAACATTATCAAATATTATAGCCAATGAAATGGAGGTAAATATCAGAATCATTTCAGGCCCTTCTATAGAACGGCCGGGTGATTTGGCTGCAATTCTTTCAAGTTTACAACCTGGAGATGTGCTATTTATAGATGAAATTCATAGATTGAGTAGCGTTGTTGAAGAAGTATTGTATCCGGCGATGGAGGATTTCTTTTTAGATATTGTTATTGGTAAAGGTGAGGAAGCACGGAGTATTAGAATTGACTTACCGCCTTTCACGCTAATTGGTGCCACAACAAGAGCTGGTAGCTTAACTGCACCATTACGAGATAGATTTGGTGTACATTTAAGACTTGAGTATTACCAAGAGCTTGAATTAAAAGAAATCATCGTACGTACGGCAGAAGTTTTAGGCACTTCCATTGACGACGAAAGTGCAATTGAGTTAGCGAAACGTAGTCGTGGTACACCAAGAGTAGCAAATAGGTTGTTGAAACGCGTGCGTGATTTCCAACAAGTCAACGAAGATGAATTAATAAGTATTGCCACAACAAGAGCTTCATTACAATTACTTCAAGTTGATGATGAAGGTTTAGATTATATTGATCATAAAATGATGAATTGTATTTTAGAACAATATAAAGGTGGCCCTGTTGGCTTAGATACGATTGCAGTTTCGATTGGTGAAGAACGTGTAACTATCGAAGATGTTTACGAGCCATTTTTAATTCAAAAAGGATTTATAGAACGTACACCAAGAGGTAGAAAAGCGACACCTTATGCATTTGAACATTTTAGCAAGAAGAATGGAAAGAAGGAATAAGTTTGGATATTGAAGCATTTGATTATCACTTGCCTGAAGCATTAATTGCACAAACACCTCTGAAGAACAGAGATGAAAGTAGATTGCTAATTCTTGGCAGACAATCTGGTAATATTGAACATAAACATTTTAAAGATGTCACAGATTACCTTAATGAAGGGGATACACTTGTATTAAATGATACAAGGGTTATGCCAGCACGTTTATTTGGAATGAAAGAAGAAACAGGTGCTAAGGTAGAAATGTTAATGCTTACTCAAATCGAAGGCAATGATTGGGAAGTATTATTAAAACCAGCTAAAAGAATTAAGGTTGGTAACAAATTGACCTTTGGTGAAGGGAAAATCATAGCCGAATGCATTGAAGAATTGGATCAAGGTGGTCGTATCATGCGATTGCACTATGATGGTATCCTTCAAGAGCGTTTGGATGAGCTAGGTGAAATGCCATTGCCACCATATATTAAAGAACGGTTAGATGATCAAGAACGTTATCAAACTGTATATGCTAAAGCATCAGGGTCGGCAGCAGCACCCACTGCAGGATTGCATTTCACAGATGAATTGTTAGAACGTATTAAAGCTCAAGGTGTAAATATAGCTTTTATTACATTACATGTAGGTCTAGGAACATTTAGACCAGTTAGTGTAGATAATATCGATGATCATGAAATGCATAGTGAATATTATCAAATGGATGAAGCTACAGCAAACCTTTTAAATAGTACAAGAGACAATGGTAATCGAATTATTTCTGTTGGTACGACTTCTACAAGAACTTTAGAAACAATTATGCAATCAAGTGATAGATTTGTCGCTAAAAGTGGATGGACAGATATTTTTATCCTCCCTGGCTTTAATTTTAAAGCAATTGACGGATTAATTACCAATTTCCACTTACCAAAATCAACACTCGTTATGCTTGTGTCTGCTTTTAGTTCTAGAGATTATATCATTAATGCTTACAATCAAGCTGTAGCTTCAGAATATAGATTTTTTAGTTTTGGAGATGCAATGTTAATTATTTAGGGAATGAAAGGGGATTTTATATGCCAACGCCAGCTGTTACATATGAGCATATTAAAACTTGTAAACAATCAGGTGCAAGACTAGGTATCGTTCATACACCTCATGGTTCGTTTGAAACACCAATGTTTATGCCTGTTGGAACGAAAGCAACCGTAAAAACAATGAGTCCAGAAGAATTACATCAAATGGAAACTAAGATTATACTAGGTAATACATATCATTTGTGGTTACAACCGGGAAATGATATTATCAGAAAGAGTGGGGGATTACATCAGTTCATGAACTGGAATGGTCCAATACTGACAGATTCTGGTGGTTTCCAAGTATTTAGTTTAAGTAATTTAAGAAAGATTACTGAGGAAGGTGTAGAATTTCGCCATCACACAAATGGATCTAAACTATTTTTAAGTCCTGAAAAATCTATGCAGATCCAAAATGACTTAGGTTCAGATATCATGATGGCATTTGATGAATGTCCACCTATGCCAGCTGAATATAAATATGTGAAAGACTCGATTGAAAGAACAACAAGATGGGCAGAACGCTGTCTTAAAGCACATTCGAGACCAGAGGATCAAGCCTTGTTTGGTATCATACAAGGTGGAGAATATAAAGATCTTAGAAAGCAAAGCGCTGAGGAGTTAGTAGCTTTAGATTTTCCTGGATATGCGATTGGCGGATTGTCTGTAGGAGAACCTAAACCAGTGATGTACGATATGGTACACCATACGGAACAATTTATGCCCAAAGATAAACCACGTTATTTAATGGGTGTTGGCTCGCCTGACGCATTAATAGAATGTAGTATTAGAGGCATGGATATGTTTGACTGTGTATTACCAACACGTATAGCGCGTAATGGTACTTGTATGACTTCTCATGGTCGTGTAATCATTAAAAATGCCAAATACGCTGAAGATTTGGGACCACTTGATGATAATTGCGATTGCTATACTTGTAAAAATTATAGTAGGGCATACATAAGACATTTAATAAAAGCAGAAGAAACTTTTGGAATACGTCTTACTACTTATCATAATTTACATTTCTTGCTGAAATTAATGGAAAATATCCGACAAGCAATTCGTGAAGATCGCCTTCTAGATTTTAAAGAAGAATTCTTTGAACAGTATGGACTTAATGTTGAAAACCCAAAAAACTTTTAAAAGGGAGAAAAATAATGCAATTTACTTCATTGATATTACCAATATTATTATTAGTATTAATGTGGTTCTTCTTAATTAGACCACAACAAAAAAAGGCTAAAGAGCATCGTGAAATGATTAGTCAAGTAAGCTCAGGTCAACGTGTTACAACAATCGGCGGTATCAAAGGTACGGTTCGTAGTGTTGACGAAACAACAGTTGTATTAACTTTAAATGGTAATGGTACTGAAATCACTTTAGAAAAACCAGCTATTAAACAAGTTGATCCTTCATAATAAATGTTAGAACTGATATGTTTATATCAGTTCTTTTTTTATATCTTTTAATCAAATTGATCTAATATATAATAAGATGATGTTGGTTATTAGGTTACCTTCAGCTAGTTATAATGACAAGTAAGACCTTTAACGCTATAGAGTGTTATAATTTAATGTAATACCATATATTTAACATTATACGAATGTTAGTCAAAACTGGGCTTTGCTATCGTTACAATGAAATATACAAGGTTAATTTAGTTGAGTTAGTTTTTACACTCGTTGTAATATGTTAAGATATATAAGGTTGTTGAGTAAAATTTTCTAGTTTCATTAAACTTGCATTAATATAATTTAAGCGAGTATTCTTAAAACATAAGCTTACAATGAGGTGTTCAAGTGAAGAAAAGTAGTAGAATAGTTGCGTTCATATTACTTGTAGTTCTGTTGTTTGCAGGCATGGGACTTACATATAAGAACGTAGTTAAAGATGTCAATCTTGGATTAGACCTACAAGGTGGATTTGAAGTCTTGTATCAAGTTGATCCTTTACAAAAAGGCGATAAGATAGATGATAAAGCGGTAAAAGCGACAGCTAAGACGCTTGAAAACCGTGTCAATGTCTTAGGGGTTTCAGAGCCTAAAATACAAGTCGAAGATAATAATAGAATTCGTGTGCAGCTAGCAGGTGTGAAAAATCAATCTCAAGCCCGCGATATCTTATCTTCACAAGCGAATTTAACGATTCGTGATGCTGATGACAATGTCAAACTGACAGGTAAAGATATTCAACAAGGGTCAGCTAAACAAGAATTTAAGCAAAATACAAATCAACCAGCAGTTACTTTTAAATTAAAAGATAGCGATAAATTTAAAAAAGTAACTGAAGAAATTTCTAAAAAAGATGAAAATGTCATGGTTGTATGGTTAGATCATGAAAAAGGTGATACTTACCATAAAGAAATGGATAAAAAAGATCCTAAATACGTTTCTGCAGCGTCTGTAGACAAACCGATTAACTCAGATAGTGTGGAAATTTCTGGTGGTTTCAATGGTGAAGAAGGCGTAGAGAAAGCAAAACAAATCGCTGATTTATTAAATTCTGGTTCATTACCAGTAGACCTTAAAGAAATATACTCAAATTCTGTAGGTGCACAATTTGGTCAAGACGCTTTAGATAAAACTGTATTAGCGGCTGCAATTGGTATTGCTGTTATTTACTTATTTATGTTAGGTTTCTATCGTTTACCGGGATTAGTTGCAGTTATCGCTTTAACAACTTACATTTATTTAACATTAGTAGCGTTTAACTTTATTTCTGGTGTATTAACATTGCCAGGATTAGCTGCGTTAGTACTTGGTGTAGGTATGGCAGTCGATGCTAATATTATAATGTATGAGCGGATCAAAGATGAATTGAAGATTGGGCGAACGCTTAAACAAGCCTATAAAAAAGCTAATAAGAGCTCTTTCTTAACTATTGTCGATGCACAGCTGACTACAGTCATTGCAGCAGCAGTGTTATTCTTCTTTGGTGAAAGTTCTGTTAAAGGTTTCGCAACGATGTTATTATTAGGTATCCTAATGATTTTCGTAACGGCAGTATTCTTATCAAGATGGTTATTATCGTTATTAATATCATCTAATTTCTTTAAGAAATCCAATTGGCTATTTGGTGTTAGTAAGAAAAATATCCATAACGCTAATGAAGAAAAAGAAATACATGACTTGAAAACACCATACGAGCGCATTGATTTTATGAAATTAGCAAAACCTTTATTAGGTTTAAGCGTGCTTATTATTGTTGTGGGTGCTATCATATTATTTATTTTCAGATTAAATTTAGGTATTGATTTTACAAGTGGTACTCGAGTTGATTTTGAATCTAATAATAAAGTCGACGAGAATAAAGTTACAAATACTTTAGAAAGTAAAGGCTTTAAACCGGATCAAGTTTCTCTTGGTGAAAATGATAAAAACGCAACAGTACAATTTAAGCATGACTTGTCTAAAGACGAAGTTTCTAAAATTCAAGATACGGTAGACCAATCATTTGGTAATAAACCGACTGTGAACACTGTATCACCAGTTATAGGACAGGAATTAGCTAAAAATGCAATGTTAGCACTCATTTACGCAGCAATTGGTATCATCATTTATATTACATTTAGATTCGAATGGCGAATGGGTCTGTCATCTGTACTTGCATTGCTACATGATGCCTTTATGATAGTTGCCGTCTTCAGTCTATTTAGAATAGAAATCGATATTACGTTTATCGCAGCAGTTCTTACAATAATTGGTTATTCTATCAATGATACGATTGTTACATTCGATAGGGTACGGGAAAACTTACACAAAGTAAAAGTGATTACTAAAAATGAACAAATTGATGATATTGTTAATAGATCTATACGTCAAACAATGACACGTTCTATTAATACTGTACTAACTGTAGTTATTGTTGTAATCGCATTGTTGATTTTCGGTGCGCCAAGTATCTTTAACTTCTCATTAGCTTTATTAATTGGATTAATTTCAGGCGTATTCTCATCTGTATTTATTGCAGTACCGCTATGGGGTATTATGAAGAAACGACAGCTTAAGAAATCAGACAATAACAAAATCATTGTTCATAAAGAGAAAAAATCAAATGATGAAAAGATTTTAGTATAAACAATCAGTCATTGAAATTATAGTGAAACGGCTTTCTGCATAAATTGTAGAAGGTCGTTTTTTTTATCAAGGTAGTAAGTATATCTTTGTTCAGGCATTTGATTTTTATTTTTAAATGGAACCACTTTTTATTTTTGGATTTCTTTTGTATAATGACTGGTGGAAATGAGGGAGAATAGTATGATTAAATCAAAATATACTTGGGACGTTAAATCACCAGAAAATGAAATTACAGAGGATGTTTCATTAGATTTAAAACTAACTCCTATTGTAAAAAAAATATTAGAGAGTAAAGAAATTACCGATAAAGCAGCGATAGATCAATTATTAAAAAATAAACAAGTTATGCATGATGCTTGGTTGATGAGCGATATGGAAAAAGCCATAGAACGTATTAATTTAGCCATCGATCAAAATCAAAAAATATTAGTTTATGGTGATTACGATGCAGATGGTGTAACATCAACAACAATATTAGTAAAAACATTAAAAGCGCTAGGTGCGCATGTTGGCTGGTATATACCCAATCGATTTTCAGAAGGGTACGGCCCCAATGAAATGGCTTTTAAAAATGCACATGAGGAAGGTATATCTTTAATAATAACTGTAGATAACGGTATACAAGGACATGATGAAATACAGATGATTCAAGATTTAGGTGTCGATGTTATTGTTACAGATCATCATGAAATTGGTAGAACAATGCCTAGTGCGTTTGCTATAGTCCATCCAATGCATCCGGAGTTTGACTATCCCTTTAAATATTTATGTGGGGCTGGTGTTGCATATAAATTAGCGCAAAATCTATTAGATGAACCGCCAGCTTATTTTCTTGGATTAGTTGCTATTGGAACGGTTGCCGATTTGGTATCATTAACTGATGAAAACAGAGCTTTAGTCCAAAAAGGTTTAGAAATACTAAACGATCATTGTCCAGCATCAATTAAGGCAATACTTAAACAAGCGGGTTATAATGATGTAATTACGGAAGAAACGATCGGATTTATTATTGGCCCAAGATTGAATGCGGTAGGTAGACTCGAAGATGCAGCATTAGCTGCTGAGTTATTGATGACTGATAATGATGAAGAAGCAGAATTTTTAGCAGAACAAGTTGAATTCTTTAATCAAGAACGAAAAGATATCGTTGCCCAAATTACAGAAGAGGCATTAGCTGCTGCTGAGGATCAAGTCAAACAAGGGACAAAGTTTTTACTTTTAGCACAGGCAGATTGGCATGAAGGTGTACTTGGCATTGTTGCATCTAAGATAGTAGAAACATATAGCTTACCAACATTGATTTTAAATATTGATGAAACACAAGATCATGCGAAAGGTTCTGCACGCAGTATAGAACAAGTCTCAATGTTTGAAATTTTAAATGCACATTCAGATTTAATTTCAAAATTTGGTGGGCATCATATGGCTGCTGGAATCACAATGCCAATTGAAAATATCGAAAGTTTAAGACAAGGCTTAAATGATTGGATGGCACAATTAGCATCAACAACATCACTAGAACCGCGTAAAAAAGTGGATGTTAAAGTAGCAGAAACAGATATAACAATCAAGAATATTCAAGATATTCAAAGACTTAGACCATTTGGTACTGACTTTTCAAGCCCATGTTTTGAATTAGAAGGCGTCATAGTCAATCAAGCTAAAGCCATTGGTCAAGATAAAAAACATTTGAAAATGGTATTAGGTGATAGCCAATTGCAAGCTATTTTTTGGCAGAATGGTCATCTTGTGAAAGAACTAGGAGAACAGCAACCTATAAATGTAATAGGTACACTTCAAATAAATGAATGGAACGGATTTCAATCTCCACAATTTATGATTCAAGATTTAGCAAGTAATAATTTACAAATTTTAGATTATAGAAGCAAAAGTAAAGTGAGTGGATTTGAACAAGACTCAAGTAACGTTGCATATCTCATTCATAACAAGAGTGAAAAATTAGATGATAATTATTACTACTATGGTGATACAATTGACCAATCATATGATAAATATGTATTTAGAGATTTACCACCTTCAATTCAAGCTATAAAAACAACACTTAAAACAGTTGATGTTTCTCAAATATACTTGGTGCTTAATCACGAACGCTCAATTTATTTTGAAGGTATGCCCAAAATGGAAACATTTAAAAAATGCTTTAAAGCATTGGCAACTAAAAAAGAAACAGATTTAGCTAAAGAAGGCATGCAATTATGCCAATTTTTAAATATACAACCAAGTATGCTTAAATTCATTCTAAAAGTTTTTCTTGATTTAGAGTTTATAAAAGATGAAAATGGTATAATTAAAATGAATAGTGTTTCAACAAAGAGAGAAATAGAATCTAGTAAATACTATCAAGGCAGACTAGATAGAATAGAAGTTGAAAAAGTGCTTCTCTATGATGATTTCGCTAATTTAAAAAAATGGATTAAAACTGAACTGGTAGATAAATAGGAGGAAGTTTGAATGGATTTAAAACAATATGTATCTGAAGTTGAAGATTGGCCAAAACCGGGTGTGAATTTTAAAGATATAACGACAATTATGGATAATGGAGAAGCGTATGGTTACGCTACTGATCAAATTGTTGAATATGCGAAACTTAGAGACGTAGATATTATTGTTGGACCTGAAGCGCGTGGTTTCATCATTGGATGTCCAGTGGCATATTCAATGGGCATTGGTTTTGCACCAGTGCGTAAAGAAGGCAAACTTCCACGCGAAGTTATCCGTTATGAATATGATTTAGAATATGGCACGAATGTGTTAACAATGCACAAAGATGCTATAAAACCAGGGCAACGTGTATTAATCACGGATGATTTACTTGCTACAGGTGGAACAATTGAAGCTGCTATTAAACTTGTTGAAAAATTAGGTGGCATTGTTGTTGGCATCGCATTCATAATAGAATTAAAATACTTAAACGGTATTGAAAAAATTAAAGACTATGATGTAATGAGTTTAATTTCATATGAAGATTAAATTAATCTAGTAAAAGAAGTCAGATATGCACATTTTAAGGCATGTGCTATCTGACTTTTTTATTTATTCAAATATGGACTGTTCTAAATGATACTTTGAAATGAAAATTAGAATAATTTTAAACTGGATTTTATTATTCGTATGGCCTACGCATTTATTTATTTAATAACATGTAGTATTATATAACTATTATACAAAATTTGGCCTAATAACGTAAAAAAACGTTATAATCGAAAATAATACAATGAATAGAAGCTATTGAAGCTAACGAAATATAATACTGGGTATCTAATAGCGATTAATATTTAGTATAGGGGTGTCTTAAGTGAATAATGAATATCCATATAGTGCAGATGAAGTACTATCTAAAGCAAAATCATATTTATCAAAAGAGGACTATGAATTTGTATTAAAAAGTTATCATATAGCCTACGAAGCACATGAAGGCCAATTTAGAAAAAATGGATTACCTTATATTATGCATCCAATTCAAGTTGCAGGTATCTTAACGGAAATGCATTTAGATGGTCCAACGATTGTTGCAGGTTTCTTACACGATGTAATTGAAGATACACCTTATACATTTGATGATGTGAAAGGCATGTTCAATGAAGAAATTGCAGTAATTGTTGAAGGCGTAACAAAATTAAAAAAAGTGAAATATCGATCTAAAGAAGAACAACAAGCAGAGAATCATAGAAAATTATTTATTGCTATTGCTAAAGATGTTCGAGTTATCTTAGTTAAATTAGCAGACCGATTACATAATATGAGAACATTAAAAGCAATGCCAAGGGAAAAACAAATTAGAATTTCTAAAGAGACATTAGAAATTTATGCACCATTAGCACATCGATTAGGGATTAATACGATTAAATGGGAATTAGAAGATACGGCTTTAAGATATACAGATTCTGTACAATATTTTAGAATCGTGAATCTCATGAAAAAGAAACGCAGTGAAAGAGAAGAGTATATTCAAAACGCGATTAATCAAATTCAGTCTGATTTAACTAGTATGAATATTGTAGGGGATATTAATGGTCGTCCTAAACATATCTATAGCATTTATAGAAAAATGGTTAAACAGAAGAAACAATTTGATCAAATCTTTGATCTATTAGCAATACGTATCATCGTCAATTCAATTAATGATTGTTATGCTGTGTTAGGTTTAGTGCATACATTATGGAAACCAATGCCAGGCAGATTTAAAGACTATATTGCTATGCCGAAGCAGAATATGTACCAGTCATTACATACTACAGTCGTGGGCCCTAATGGCGATCCATTAGAAATTCAAATAAGAACCTTTGAAATGCATGAAATTGCAGAGCACGGTGTTGCAGCACATTGGGCATACAAAGAAGGTAAGAAAGTAACTGAGAAGTCACAAAATTTTAATAATAAATTGAATTGGATTAAGGAATTAGCTGAAACAAATAATACAACTTCTGATGCTGAAGAGTTTATGGAAACTCTTAAATTTGACTTGCAAAGTGATAAAGTCTATGCATTTACGCCAGAAAGTGATGTAATTGAATTACCATATGGTGCGGTTCCTATCGATTTTGCCTATGCGGTACATAGTGAAGTAGGTAATAAGATGATTGGTTCAAAAGTAAATGGTAAAATTGAGCCGATAGATTATGTGTTACAAACTGGTGATATAGTAGAAATCAGAACGAGTAAACATTCTTATGGTCCTAGTAGAGATTGGTTGAAAATAGTAAAATCATCTAGTGCTAAAAGTAAAATACGTAGTTTCTTTAAAAAGCAAGACCGTTCTTCAAATATTGAAAAGGGTAAATTCATGATTGAAGCGGAAATTAAAGACCAAGGCTTTAGAGTTGATACCGTGCTAACGGATGATAATATCGCTGTCGTTAATGATAAATATAATTTTGCAAATGAAGATGATTTATTTGCAGCTGTAGGCTTTGGTGGCGTAACTGCACTACAAATAGTCAATAAATTAACTGAAAAACAACGTATTATCGATAAACAAAAAGCCTTGAATGAAGCACAAGAAATTACTAAATCTGTACCAATTAAAGATGATATTACAACCGATAGTGGTGTATATGTAGAAGGTATTGAAAATGTATTAATTAGATTATCAAAATGTTGTAATCCTATACCCGGAGATGATATCGTTGGATATATCACTAAAGGTCATGGCATAAAAGTTCACCGAACGGACTGTCCAAATATCAAGAATGAAAAAGAAAGATTGATACATGTTGAATGGGTACGCTCAAAGGATTCAACGCAACGCTATCAAGTGGATTTAGAAGTTTCTGCTTACGATAGAAACGGCCTTTTAAATGAAGTATTACAAGCTGTCAATTCAACACAAAGCAACTTAGTCAAAGTTTCAGGCCGTTCAGATATTGACAAAAACGCAGTGATTAATATTAGTGTTATGGTAAAAAATGTAAATGAAGTTTACCAAGTTGTAGATAAAATTAAACAGCTCGGCGATGTATACACAGTCACTAGAGTATGGAATTAGAGGTGCAACCAAATGAGAATCGTAGTTCAAAGAGTGAAACACGCTTCAGTTACAAATGACTCAGTAGATAATAAAATAAATAAAGGCTACTGTTTATTAGTTGGTGTAGGAAAATCATCAACTGAAGCAGATATTGCTACATTAGCGAAAAAAATTGTTAATGCACGTTTATTTGAGGATGCAGATGGTAAATTAAATTTAAACTTACAACAAGTTGAAGGAGAAATATTGTCTATTTCACAATTCACTTTGTATGCAGATGTTAGAAAAGGAAATAGACCAGGATTCACACAATCGATGTCACCTGATCGCGCTAATGAATTATATGAACAATTCAATGATACTTTACGCTCATATGGTATTAATGTATTAACCGGTGAATTTGGTACAGACATGCTTGTTGATATTGCCAATGATGGTCCTGTAACGATTATTTATGAAAGTCAGGATGGCAAAATCATATGAAGAAGTTCAATGATTGGTTAGAAAAACATAATCTTAGAAACATCCCCACACTTATTGTCGTTGTTGCATTTGTACTCTTTGTTTTTATGGCCATTGCTTTCTTAAATCATAATGACGAAGACAGTAGTACGATTTATATTACTGAAGATGCTGAATTGAGAACAGGACCTAGCGCTGCTTATCCTGAAATACATTCAATTGACAAAGGACAAAATTTCCATAAAATAGGCAAAACTGGTAAATGGATAGAAGTTGTATCCAGTAATAACAAAGAAAAAGGTTGGGTAGCAGGTTGGCATACCAATTTGAATATTCAAGCAGATAAGAATCCCAATGCTAAACCATTAAAAGATAAAACAATTGTACTTGATCCTGGTCACGGTGGTAGTGATCAGGGTGCATCAAGTAATACCCACAAAAAAAGCAAAGAGAAAGTATATACTTTAAAAACGGCTAAAGAATTAAGAGCACTTCTTGAGAAAGAAGGCGCAACAGTAAGTATGACGCGTGAGTCTGATACTTATGTAACACTTGATGACCGTAATATTAAAGGTGATGCTTATATTAGTATACATAATGATTCACTTAAATCTTCCACAGCAAATGGAAGTACAGTCTATTGGTTTAAAGACAATCAAAAAGCATTAGCTGAAACCTTAAGTGCCAGCTTGCAAAAGAAAGCGTTATTAACCAATAAAGGCGCAAGACAAGAAAACTTCCAAGTATTGAGACAAACAAACGTACCTGCTGTCTTATTAGAACTAGGTTATATTAGTAATCCAACAGATGAAGATATGATTACAGAAAAATTACATCGTCATATTGTAGAACAAACAATTGTTGAAGGACTACGGGCGTATTTTTCAGAATAAAAAGGTTGCATATTTTTAACAAAGTCGTTATCATTGAATATGAATTCTATATTAAAACCGATATGATTCTTGAAATTTCTAATTGAAATGGTAGCATTTTACGTGTGTAGAGACATAATTCATGGCTGAAAAATTATGCAAATTAAGTTAGAAATATATAACACAAGAACAGGTGCTTTTTAAAAAGCCGCGTAACGAGCGTTAATCGTAAGAAGTGGGTTATAAATTACAACTTATAACCAATTAGGGTGGCAACACGGAAATTCGTCCCTTGTATGACTTATTAGTCATGCAAGGGTTTTTTTATTGCATAAAAGGAGAGATTCTATGATCAATATACCTAGAGGGACGCAAGATATTTTACCAAATGAAACTAAAAAATGGCGTTTTATAGAAGCAAGATTAGATGAATTAATGGAAGTATATAATTATCAAGAAATTCGTACACCTATTTTTGAGAGTACTGAATTGTTTGCACGTGGTGTAGGAGATTCTACAGATGTTGTACAAAAAGAAATGTATACTTTTAAAGATAAAGGTGATAGAAGCATTACGTTACGTCCAGAAGGGACTGCTGCAGTAGTTCGTTCATACATTGAAAATAAAATGCAAGGTTTACCAAATCAACCTATTAAGCTTTATTATAATGGTCCGATGTTTAGATATGAACGCAAACAAAAAGGACGTTACCGCCAATTTACACAATTTGGAGTTGAAGCAATTGGTGCTGAAAACCCTGGTGTTGATGCTGAAGTATTAGCTATGGCAATGCACATTTATCAATCATTTGGGTTAAAACATTTAAAATTAGTGATTAATAGTATTGGTGATATCGATTCACGTCAAGAATATAACGAAGCTTTAGTTAAACATTTCGAACCAGTTATTGGCGACTTTTGTAGTGATTGTCAATCAAGATTGCACACGAATCCAATGAGAATATTGGATTGTAAAATAGATAAAGATAAAGAAGCAGTGAAAAATGCGCCTAGAATTACAGAATTTTTAAATGAAACATCTAAGCAGTATTATGCAGATGTCAAACAACATTTAGATGACTTAGGTGTACCTTATGTTGAAGATCCTAATTTGGTACGAGGCCTAGACTATTATACGCACACTGCATTTGAATTAATGATTGATAATCCTAACTATGATGGTGCGATAACAACTTTATGTGGTGGCGGTCGTTATAATGGATTATTAGAGTTATTAGATGGACCTCACCAAACAGGTATAGGTTTTGCTTTAAGTATTGAAAGGTTACTGTTAGCACTTGATGAAGAAAACATTGAACTAGATACTGAACATGACTTTGATTTATTCATTGTTACGATGGGTGAAGAAGCAGATCGATATGCAGTTAAACTACTTAATGATTTACGTCGAAATGGTGTTAAGGTAGATAAAGATTACTTACAACGTAAAGTTAAGGGTCAAATGAAACAAGCGGATAGATTAAATGCTAATTATACAATTGTTATTGGTGAGCAAGAATTACAAGAAAATAAAATTAATGTTAAAAATATGCAAACAGGTGAAAGTAAAAGCGTTGATTTAGATAAATTAGTTAATTATTTTAAAAATAAGGAGAAGATAAAATGAGTAAACGTACAACATATTGTGGTTTAGTAACGGAATCTTTATTAGATCAAGAAGTTACATTAAAGGGTTGGGTACACAACCGTAGAGATTTGGGAGGATTAATTTTTGTTGATTTACGTGACCGTGAGGGTTATGTACAAATCGTGTTTAATCCAGATTTTTCTGAAGAAGCATTGAAAACTGCTGAAACCGTAAGATCGGAATATGTTGTAGAGGTTAAAGGTCTAGTTAAAAAACGTGACCCTCAAACAGTCAATCCTAAAATTGCAACGGGTCAAGTAGAGGTGCAAGTATCAGAAATCAATATCATTAATAAATCAGAAACGCCACCTTTTGCTATTAATGAAGAAAATCAAAATGTTGATGAAAACATTCGATTGAAATATAGATATCTTGATTTAAGACGACAAGAATTAGCACAAACTTTTAAAATGAGACATCAAACAACACGTTCAATAAGACAATATTTAGATAAAGAAGGCTTTTTTGATATCGAAACGCCAGTATTAACTAAATCAACGCCTGAAGGTGCGCGTGATTATCTTGTACCTTCTCGTGTACATGATGGAGAGTTTTATGCATTACCACAATCACCTCAAATTTTTAAGCAGTTATTAATGATTAGTGGTTTTGATAAATACTATCAAATCGTCAAATGTTTCCGTGACGAAGATTTACGTGCCGACCGTCAACCAGAATTCACTCAAGTCGATATCGAAATGAGCTTTGTTGATCAAGAAGATGTCATGGATATGGGTGAAGAAATGTTGCAAAATGTCGTAAAAGATGTCAAACATGTTGAAATTCCACGTCCATTCCCAAGAATGACATATAATGAAGCAATGGAACGTTATGGGTCAGATAAACCAGATACACGTTTTGAAATGGAGTTAATTAATGTATCTGAACTTGGCGAAGAGATGGACTTCAAAGTATTTAAAGATGCCGTTAATAATGATGGCCAAGTTAAAGCAATCGTTGCAAAAGGGGCAGCTGATCAATATACTAGAAAAGATATTGATGCATTAACTGAATTTGTAAATATTTATGGCGCTAAAGGATTGGCTTGGGTCAAAGTGGTTGATGACGGTTTAAGTGGTCCAATCGCTAGATTCTTTGAAACAACACATATTGAAAAATTACAATCATTAACAAATGCAGAATCTGGAGATTTAGTATTATTTGTTGCTGATAAACCCAATGTTGTTGCTCAAAGTTTAGGTGCACTTAGACTTAAACTTGCAAGAGAGTTAGACTTAATAGACGAATCTAAATTGAATTTCTTGTGGGTAACAGATTGGCCATTATTAGAATATGATGAAGATCTCAAACGCTATACTGCAGCACATCATCCATTCACAGCACCAAAACAAGAAGATATTGAAAAATTAGATAGCGAACCTGAAAATGCACAAGCTAATGCATACGATGTTGTGTTAAATGGTTACGAATTAGGTGGTGGATCAATCAGAATCCATAACGGAGAGCTGCAAGCTAAAATGTTTGAAGTCTTAGGCTTTACTGAAGAACAAGCTCAGGAACAATTTGGTTTCTTACTTGATGCATTCAAATATGGTGCACCACCACATGGTGGTATTGCGTTAGGACTTGACCGTTTAGTTATGCTATTAACAGGTCGTACGAATTTACGTGATACGATTGCATTCCCTAAAACGGCTTCAGCAACGTGTCTATTAACAGATGCACCAAGTGAAGTTTCTGAAAATCAATTAGAAGAACTATCATTACGTATACGTCATTAATATGTTCACGAAGTTTTAATTCTTGCTATATTTTAATATTGTGTTATGATTATTCCATAAGATAGTCATCTGTAGTGTTCGTAAGTTTGCTTCATATTTGGGCCTAACACTCTTTGATCCGGGAGCCCAATGGGTTTTCTTGCAGCGCACACGCCTCATTTAGGAGGACTTGCAAAACAAGAAACAGGGCACCCACCTGTTATAAGCAGGCCGAATGATCAAGCATTTTATAACTACGGCACTAACGGACTCTATCGGTACGCAAGACTTCGGTCTTGCGTATTTTTTTGATATTAAACGATAAACTATACTTTTAAAATACATGAACAACGAAAATATAATTTTGACAATATGATTTTTTAAAATAAATAATTTTTTATGAATAAGGAGTATGACATGAAACACCAATTTTCTAGAAATGAATTAGCATACGGTCAGGAAGGCCTGGCGCTTTTAAAACAAAAGACTGTTGTTATCTTAGGTGTAGGTGGCGTAGGTTCATTCGCAGCTGAGG
Source organism: Staphylococcus sp. Y174-1 (assembly GCF_049897865.1). Lineage (NCBI taxonomy): Bacteria > Bacillati > Bacillota > Bacilli > Caryophanales > Staphylococcaceae > Staphylococcus > Staphylococcus sp. Y174-1. Next base: position 213,426 of record NZ_JAFCXB010000001.1, read on the forward strand.
CACTTGCAAGAACTAATATTGGACATATTATTCTTATAGATAAAGATGATGTTGATATTACTAACGTCAACAGACAACTTCACGCTTTGACAACAACCATTGGGCAAAGTAAAGTAACATTGATGGAGGAACGCATTAAACTTATTAATCCTGATTGTAAGTTGACATCTCTGCATATGTTTTATACTGAGGATACATATGAGGAATTATTTAATAATTATGATATCGATTATTTTGTCGATGCAAGTGATACAATTATGTATAAAGTTCATCTTATGAAAGAGTGTTTGGATAGAGGGATTTCTGTGATTTCGAGCATGGGTGCGGCAAATAAAACAGATCCTACAAAATTCCAAATTGCCGATATCTCAGAAACATATATGGATCCAATGGCTAAAATCATTCGTAGAAAATTAAAAAAATTAGGTATAACCAAAGGGGTACCAGTGGTTTTTTCTGATGAAAGTCCAATCGTCATTAGAGAAGATGTTAAAGAAACTGTTGGAGACGCAAATGCTTCAACAAGAAAGGCACAAATTCCACCTTCATCTAATGCCTTTGTACCGAGTGTAGTGGGTTTAATTAGTGCTAGTTACGTTGTTAATGACATTTTAAAAGATATACCTGTAACTAGAATTAAGGATAAAAAATAATAAGTGCTACAAAAGACTATTTTTGTGCGATATTTAATTCAAACAATTAAAAGTAATAATAAAGCCTAAATTAAAAAGCACTAATCCATCTTCATTGGGTTAGCGCTTTTTATATTTGTAAGGCTTAAAATAGAAAATGATTTCATCGTATTTGAGGTAATGTGGCTTTAGCCTTTATTTTTTTGCTGCGATTGATTAATATGATCGAACACAGCTTTAAATTGTTGCTCACTTTTTGAAGTTGTTTTTGGTTCATAGTATATTCTATTTTTCAATTTATCTGGTAGATATTGTTGTGCGACAAAACCATTTTCATAGTTATGTGGATATTTATAACCGATAGAACGACCAAGTTCTTTTGCACCAGCATAATGACCGTCTTTTAGATGATCTGGTATTTGACCAACATGACCTTTTCTAATATCGGAAAGGGCTGCATCAATCGCACTGATACCTGAATTTGATTTTGGAGATAAACAAAGTTCTATGACTGCTTGACTTAATGGGATTCTAGCTTCAGGAAAACCTAATCTTTCAGCTGATTCAATTGCAGCTAGTGTACGTTGACCCGCACTTGGAGAAGCTAGTCCAACATCTTCAAAACTGATTACCAGTAATCTTCTAACTATTGTGGGTAAATCCCCAGCTTCAATTAAACGGGCAAGATAGTGTAACGCAGCGTTAACATCACTACCGCGGATTGATTTTTGGAATGCACTCATCACATCATAATGCATGTCGCCATCTTTATCACTTACAAAAGCGCCTTTTTGTAGGCAATCTTTTGCATCTTGCAAAGTAATATGTCGTTGTTGATCAATATTTTCCGAACTCAATACGGCTAGTTCCAAGGCATTTAATGCACTCCTAACGTCACCTTGACTTTGGGTTGTAAAATAAGCCATAGCGTCTTCATCGACCATTGGATTGTAGCTAGCTAAACCTCTTTCAGAATCATTTAATGCTCTATCCAATGATACCCTGACATCGTTTTCGTCAAGTGGATATAACTCGAAAATTTGAGCACGAGATCGAATCGCAGGATTTATCGCATGATAGGGATTTGACGTCGTAGCACCGATTAACACAATTTTTCCATTTTCTAAATGTGGTAATAAAAAATCCTGTTTCGCTTTATCTAAACGGTGGATTTCATCTAGTAATAAAATAACTTGTCCAGACATTTTTGCTTCTTCTACAATGAGTTGCATATCTTTTTTAGTATTTGTAACAGCGTTTAACTGTCTGAATTTAAATTGAGTACTTCCTGATATGGCTTTCGCGATACTCGTCTTACCAATACCAGGAGGTCCATAAAATATCATTGAAGAAAGTCTTTTAGTTTCAACCATTCTTCGAATAATTCCTTTTGGTCCAACTAAGTGTTCTTGAGAAATGATTTCATCGATATTATTTGGACGCATTCTTGAAGCTAATGGTTCATTTGTCAAAATCTTTCACACCTTTCTTATTCTATATTAACTTAAAAAATGATAGAATGTTAATATATAGTATTCGAATTAAGTGAGGTAATATAATGAAAATTTCAACAAAAGGAAGATATGGGTTAACATTAATGATATCGCTTGCCAAAAAAGAAGGCCAAGGATGTGTGTCATTAAAATCGATAGCAGAAGAAAACAACTTAAGTGATCTGTATCTAGAGCAATTAGTAGGTACATTAAGAAATGCCGGATTAATTCGAAGTGTTCGTGGTGCAAAAGGTGGCTATCAATTAAGAGTACCAGCGGATGAAATTACTGCTGGTGATATTATACGCTTACTTGAAGGACCAATTACCTTTGTCGAAAGCATAGAGTCTGAACCACCTGCACAGAAACAGCTTTGGATCAGAATGAGAGATGCGGTAAGAGATGTACTTGATAATACATCTTTAAAATATTTAGCTGAGTATAAAGAAACTAATAACTTAGACGGTTATATGTTTTATATTTAATGTGTAAGCTATCATTTTTTATTAGTTTATATATCTATGTTAGTAAAAAACAAAAATTTTTTATTTGTATGTTTAATTAGTTTACTGAGTGGTATGTATATTATATATCGCAAGGAGGTAATTATTATGGCAGATGAAAATAAATTTGAACAAGCAAAAGGTAATGTGAAAGAAACAGTTGGAAACGTTACTGATAATAAAGAATTAGAAAACGAAGGTAAAGAAGATAAAACTTCAGGTAAAGCTAAAGAGTTTGTAGAAAATGCAAAAGATAAAGCTAATGAAGTTATCGATAAATTCAAAAAATAATTTACACTAATTCAATTAATTAAATGGAGCGATTCATATGGCTGAAAATTTCTTTGAAAAAGCAAAAGAAACTGCAAAAACAGTATCAGATAAATTAAAAGATACAGATAATGAAAAAGCTAAACAAGCATCTGAACAAATCGATAAATTCACTGGTGGCAGTGATAACGATAATAAAGATGGTAAAAAAGAAAAAGACGAAAAATAATAGTTTATTCGATTAAATAAAAAGCACAACTTACTTTTATAAAGTAAGTTGTGCTTTTTTATCATTACTTGAGTTGATATTCCAATGTATAGTACACATACGCGCTCTAGTGCATTGAATTTTATCAGTGTTGTATATAACATAATGTTATAGAGATTCAATCACATGTTTTAATTTACGGTAAGATTCTAACTGTGCATCTTGATCGTAAATGTAGCTTATTGCCATTAGTTCGTCTATCTCACCATGTTCTTCAATAAATGAAGTTAATTTAGCTTTTACAGTTTCTTCTGATCCTATTAATGATTGAGCCATTCTCTGTTTCGCTAATTCAAATTCAGTAGGCGTTAATAAACCTCTTAAATCGTCTGTTGGCGGTTGAACTGGTTGCATTCTTCCTCTAGTTATACTGACCATTACTTGTGCTTGTGTCGTTGATAAGTATTCAGCTTGTTCATCTGTATCTGCGACGATTGCATTTAAACAAACGATAACGTAAGGTTCACTTAATACCTCTGATGGTTCAAATAATTCTTTGTATATTTGTATAGCATCTTTCATCTGTTGAGGAGCAAAGTGACCCGCAAATACATAAGGAAGGCCTTTACGCGCAGCTAAATGAGCCGAGTCAGTGGAAGAACCAAGTATATAAAGTGGAACGTTTTTGTTTACTGCAGGATACGCGCGAACATAAGCCTGTTTATTTGCTGGTCCGAAATAAGTTGCCAATTGTTCAACTTCTTCAGGGAATTCATAAACGCCATTATGCTGGTCTCTTCTTAACGCGCTAGCCGTCATCATATCTGTTCCTGGTGCACGACCTAAACCTAAATCTACACGATTTGGAAACACTGTTTCCATTGTACCGAATTGTTCAGCGACAACCAGAGGTGCATGATTAGGTAACATGATTCCTCCAGATCCAACACGTATTTTTGAAGTATGTTCTAGAGTGTGTTGGATCAACAATGCGGTCGCTGAACTGACTAGATTAGGCGCGTTATGATGTTCGGCAATCCAATAACGCTCATAATCTAAGGATTCTAATTGTTGTGCTAACGTCACCATATCTTCTATGGCATTCTGGTCATTTTGACCTTCACGAATTGGCACTAAGTTAAGTGCCGATAACTTTAAGTCTTTCATAATTAACGTAATCCTCCTTTAAATAACTAATATAAAGAAGTATAACAGTGGTTTTTAAACTTGCGTAAGAAATTGCTCACTGTTATAATTAATGAAATTAAAATGAGAGGTGGCTCAAGAAAAATACTATGGATAATGCTCATAAGGTAAATAACAACGATGTACAAGAAAATAAAACTATTATGGGATAGGCATTGTCTGGTTAGTATTTTTATGTGAAAGCACCTTATAATCTTTTACAGTTATAATATTTAAAGATGTGTCATGTCCTTATTGAGAGCGAGGAAGATGATATGTCTTTTTATTTTTCAGAAAAACCATTTGAACAGTTTGGTAAAATATTGATAGAAGACGTAAATATTGATATTGAACTAGGTAAGCATGTTGCAATGATTGGTGATAATGGTGTCGGCAAGTCAACATTGTTAAATGCTTTAAATTTAAAATATGAAACGCAATCATATTTAATGAAGCAAGACTTGACGCAAGTATTTGATTTAACCGCGATGACCTTTATCATTTCAATATTTCCTGAGGTTGCAACTTTGAAAACGCAAATTGTAACCGATTATGACAAGATAAGTGATTATATCGCTTTAAATGGTTATGAGATAGAACAAAAAATAATTACTACCGCAAAGCGGTTTAATATAAGTGAACAAGATTTAGATAAGCCAATACGATTATTAAGTGGCGGACAACAAACAAGCGTTGCATTAATCAGAGCGTTTATATCTGAAAAACCGCTAATTATATTAGATGAACCTACAAATCATCTTGATCAAGCAATGCTAGATAATTTAATTTTAGAAATAAATAAGTCTAAGCAAACGATACTCTACGTTTCACATCACCGTGGTTTTATAAATCAGACTGCGAGTCATGTTTATGAAATCACTAAAAAAACATCGAGAAAATTTCAAGGTGATTATAATCAATACCATTCAGTCAAACAATTAGAATTTCAATCTCATAAAAATGCATATGATAAGCAACAAAAAGAAATCAAAGCGCTGGAAGAATCAATTGCACGCGTGAATGAATGGCATTCAACTGCCAAAGCTACGACAAGTGTGCGTGATCCTAAACAACAAAAGCGTCTTAGCAAACTAGCTAAAAAAGCAAAAGTAAAAAATGCTCAGTTAACACATAAATTAAATGAAAAGCAGTTAGAGTCTCCGGATAAACAGGATAGAAAGTTTCATTTTAATGATGAACAATCAGTGCATAATCGAGAATTAGTGAAATTAGAAGATATATGTATAGGTATTGGACAAAAAATAATTTATAACAAAGCAAATTTTGAAATTAAAAAAGATGAACATATTTTATTAACTGGTCCGAATGGTAGTGGTAAATCATTACTAATTGCGCTTATAAGACAACAAGTGAAACCGGATAAAGGTACAGTTTATGTAACGCCTTCAGTAAAAATTGCGTATTTTGATCAACAAAATAATAATTTGAATTACAGACAAACACCATTAGATATGGTCATGTCAATAGATCATATGACACGTAGTTATGCTCAAACAATCTTGGCTTCGTTCGGTTTTGATAAAGATAAAATACAACAAACGATTCGTTCTTTATCTATGGGTGAAAAAAGTAGATTGCAATTTGTACTATTGTTTTTTTCAAATGCTAATTTACTCATTTTAGATGAACCAACGAATTACTTTGATATTACAACGCAAGACTTAATTTTAAATATGATCAAACAGTTCAAAGGACAAGTTTTGATTGTTACACATGATTTATATTTACAAAAACATTTTGATGCGACACATTGGGTTGTAAAAAACAAACAATTACTTAATGTTACAATGAATAGTGAACAAAAAATTAATACGCAAAATACGTTGAATTTATTAAATGATTTCAGAGATATAGATGAAAATGGCCATTTTGAAACAGACGACTAGAAAAATAAATTATATGGTGCTATTATTGGAACATTGATAAAAATTTAAGGAGTGTCAAACATGGAAGTATATGCAGATTATGCTGCAACAACACCCGTCAAACAAGAAGTTATTGATAAAATGATGGAAGTCTATTCAGTACATTTTGGTAATCCGTCATCAATTCACAGCATGGGTAGGGATGCCAGAAAATACTTAGATGATGCGCGTCTTACAATTGCTAAATCGTTTAATGCTAAGCCAAGTGAAATCATCTTTACTAGTGGCGCAACTGAATCAAATAACACTGCAATTAAAGGTATTGCTTATGAGCACATGCACAAAGGTAAACACATCATTACTACTAAGATTGAGCATCATTCTGTACTTCATGTATTTGAACAACTCGAAAAAGAAGGTTTCGAAGTTACTTATTTAGAAGTGGATAAAGAAGGATTGATTAACCTTAATCAATTAAGAAATGCACTTACTGAAGAAACCATTTTAGTTTCAATTATGTTTGTTAATAATGAAATTGGGACTGTTGAACCTATGTATGATATTGAAGAAATTGTTTCAGAATCGAATGCATTATTCCACGTTGATGCAGTTCAGGCTATTGGACACTTAGAAATTGATTTCCATGATTTTAATATGGATGCTATGAGTATTACTGCACATAAATTTGGTGGTCCAAAAGGTGTCGGCGTACTTTTGCTAAAAGAAGAAACTAAATTGAAGTATCAACAATTAGGTGGAGAACAAGAAGCAAAACGTAGAGCTGGTACTGAAAATGTGCCACAAATTGTAGGTTTAGCTGAAGCAATCAAATTAGCTAATGAGCATAGAGATGAAAATAATGTGCACCTTATGAATTTAAAGAATTTGTTTCTAGTGTCGTTACAAGAGCGCTCAGTTCCTTTTGAACTCAATGGATCCATGACAGATTCAACAGGACATATCATTAATTTATATTTACCGTTTGTAGATGTTGAAACAATGCTCACATTATTAGATTTATCAAATATTTATGTATCATCAGGCTCGGCATGTACAGCAGGAACAACGACGCCATCACACGTGTTACAAGCAATGTATAGTGATGATGAGCGAGCGAAGCACTCAGTTAGATTTAGCTTTAATGAACAGACAACAGAACAAGAAGTTAAATATATAGTTTCAGAAATTCACAAAATATACCATAAATTTAGGGAGGAAATGTAGTTGTCAAATAAAGATACACGCGTAGTAGTTGGCATGTCAGGCGGCGTTGATAGTTCAGTTACAGCACATATTTTAAAAGAACAAGGATATGATGTAATTGGCATTTTTATGAAAAATTGGGATGATACAGATGAAAATGGATTTTGTACTGCAACAGAGGATTATAATGATGTTATCGCTGTATGTAATCAAATAGGTATTCCATATTATGCAGTTAATTTTGAAAAAGAATATTGGGATAAAGTGTTTACTTATTTCTTGGACGAATATAAAAAAGGACGTACACCAAATCCAGATGTTATGTGCAATAAAGAAATTAAATTTAAAGCATTTTTAGAACATGCGTTAAAACTCGGTGCAGATTATGTTGCAACTGGACATTATGCACGTGTGCGTCGTCATGAAGATGGTCATGTTGAAATGCTAAGAGGTGTTGATAATAATAAAGATCAAACATATTTCTTGAATCAGTTATCTCAATCCCAGTTGTCACGTGTGATGTTCCCGATTGGAGATATAGAGAAAAAAGAAGTACGCAGAATAGCAGAAGAACAAGACCTAGCTACAGCTAAAAAGAAAGATTCAACAGGAATCTGTTTTATTGGCGAACGTAATTTCAAAGAATTCTTATCACAATATTTACCAGCACAATCTGGAGAAATGAGAACACTAAAAGGTAAAAAAATCGGCACTCATGCTGGCTTGATGTATTATACAATTGGTCAACGTCACGGATTAGGTATTGGTGGCGATGGTGATCCATGGTTTGTTGTAGGTAAAAATTTAGATGACAATATTTTATATGTGGAACAAGGATTCCATCATGACGCATTATACAGCGATTACCTTATAGCATCTGATATCTCTTTCGTAAATGATGTAAATCTAGAAAATGGTTTCGAATGTACAGCTAAATTTAGATATCGTCAAAAAGATACGAAAGTATTTGTAAAAAAAGAAAACGAAAATGCTATACGCGTGATATTTAATGAACCAGTTCGCGCTATTACACCTGGCCAATCTGTCGTTTTATACGATGGTGATGTATGTTTAGGTGGCGCTACGATAGATGACGTTTATAAAGAATCTGGTCAACTAAGTTACGTTGTATAAATATTAATTTTGAATTTTATTCGAAATCGTTAGAAAGCTATTCAATATAGTAACTAGCGATTTCTTTTTTTGAAATTATCATTTCAAATACCGTGGTAAATGTTATAATAAGTAGTCAGAAATGAGGGTTAGAAATGAATCAAGAACAGATATATAATTTAATTAAACAGGGCAATTTTGAAGAAGCATTAAAAGCATTATTTGAAAACATAGAAGCAAATCCAAAAGAAGTAGAAAATTACATAAATGCAGGGATTTTATTAGCTGAAGCGAACGAAGTAGATAAAGCAGAAAAATTCTTTCAACGTGCAATTACTTTAGATCCGCAAAATGGCTCAATCTATTATAATCTCGGGAATGTATATTACAATGAAGGCCGTTTTAATGAAGCGATTAAATTGTATCAACAAGCGTTGAAATTTAACGTTGATCAAGTCGATACTAACTATATGATTGGCATGTCATTTAATCAATTAGAAGCATTTAAAGAGGCTTTACCTTTTTTAATGACTGCAGCAGAACAAGATGACCGTCATGATGTTGAGGTTCAATTTCAGTATGGACTTGTACTTTGTCATTTAGAAATGTTTGATCAAGCGATAAAGCAACTTAAGTCGGTGTTAGAAATGGATAATAAACAATCAGATGCATTATATAATTTAGGTTTGGCAACTTATATGCAGACTGAAGATACAGCACAAGCAATTGAATATTTTGAAGCTGCTGTAGACGCAAATCCAGAACATGTTATGAGTCAGCATGCTATAAAAACATTTAAATCTATCGCAGAGGAGGAATAACTGATGGGAGACCCTACACTATTTAATAATTCAATGATTAAAGGAACCGTTGATGCGATTTTATTTCAAAATAAAGAAAATTTTTATACGGTTTTAAAAGTTGATACAATTGAGTCAAGTGAAACATTTGATTCAATGCCTACGATTGTAGGGTTTTTCCCAGAAATTGCTGAAGGTGATGTTTATACATTCAAAGGCCAAGTTGTTACACATCCGAAGTATGGTAAACAACTTAAAGCTGAAACGTTTGAAAAAGAATTACCACAAACTAAAGAGGCAATTATTAGTTATTTATCAAGTGATTTATTTAAAGGTATTGGTAAAAAAACTGCGCAAAGTATTGTTAATAAACTAGGTGAAAATGCTATAAACGATATCTTGAATGACCCGTCGGTATTAGAGCAAGTACCTGGTTTACCTAAGAAAAAGCAAAAACAAATTGCTGAACAAATTGCTAGTAATCAAGAGACGGAGCAAATTATCATACGCTTACATGATTTAGGGTTTGGACCAAAACTAGCTATGGCGATTTACCAAGCGTATTTAGGAGAAACACTTAATGTTGTTGAAAATAAACCCTACCAACTCGTATATGATGTAAAAGGAATTGGATTTAATAAAGCTGATACCTTAGCACGAAATGTTGGAATCCAGTTCAATGATACAGAAAGACTAAAAGCGGGTTTGTTATATGTACTTGAAGAGGAATGTATTAAGCAAGGACATACATATTTACCTACTCAAAATGTATTAGAAATGACTCAAGATATGCTTTCTCAAGCACCTAGTGAAATAATAGAAATGCAACAATTGAATCATGTATTACAAGAATTGGTAAATGATACCAAACTCATTCAACAAGAAAATGAAGTTGCAATTCCGAGTTTATATTATTCAGAATTAAAAAGTGTGCAGAATCTTTATCGCAATTATGCGTATACGAATAAACTCAAACAAATAGAACAGTCTGATCTTTTAATGAAGATTGGAGAAATTGAAGAGCGCAATCAAGTTAATTATGCAAATTCACAAAAAGATGCGTTACAGACTGCTATTAATTCTAAAATTATGTTACTCACAGGTGGTCCTGGTACAGGTAAAACAACTGTGATAAAAGGTATTGTAGAATTATATGCAGAAATTCATGGTCTCTCATTAAATTATGATGATTATCAAAATGATGATTATCCAGTCGTATTAGGTGCGCCTACAGGAAGAGCTTCAAAGCGTTTGGCAGAGTCGACAGGTTTAGAAGCCATGACAATTCATCGCTTAATCGGATGGAATCAGGATACACAACCGGAAGATATTTTAGATAATGAAATATCAGCAAAATTAATTATCATTGATGAGATGTCTATGGTTGATACATGGCTGTTCCACCAATTTTTAAGTGCAGTTCCAATAGATGCACAAATCATTTTAGTAGGTGATGAAGATCAATTGCCTTCTGTAGGTCCTGGTCAAGTATTTAAAGATTTAATTGATTCAAAAGTGATTCCTCGTGTTAATTTAACAGAAGTTTATAGACAACAAGATGGTTCTAGTATTATTGAATTAGCGCATCGGATGAAACTAGGTGAACCGATTGATATAACCCAACGTTTTCATGATCGAAATTTTATAAATTGTAATACAGATCAGATTCCGACAGTTGTGGAAAAAGTTGTTTCAAGCGCTGTGAATAAAGGCTATGATATGAGTGATATTCAAGTGCTTGCACCAATGTATAAAGGGTCAGCAGGCATAAAAAAACTTAATATGGTATTACAAGATATTTTAAATCCTAAGGATAAAGATACACGTGAAATAGAATTTGGTGATGTGCTTTTTAGAAAAGGTGACAAAGTCTTGCAACTTGTAAATAGGCCTAATGATAATATTTTCAACGGTGATATTGGTGTAATCGTGGGTGTTTTTTGGGCAAAAGAAAATGCGTTGAACAAAGATGTATTAGTCGTTGATTTTGAAGGTAATGAAATTACTTTTGTTCGTCAAGATATAATAGAATTAACTCATGCTTATTGTACGTCGATCCATAAATCACAAGGTTCTGAATTCCCAATAGTCATCATGCCTATGGTAAAACAATACTTTAGAATGCTACAAAAGCCCATATTATATACTGGCTTAACAAGGGCTAAACAATCCCTTGTCTTTTTAGGTGATCCGCAAGCCTTTGATATTGGTTTAAAAACGCATGGACAAGTGAGAATGACACAGTTATGCACATTTTTAAAAGCCTACTTTAATAACGATGCATCTACTGAAGAAGAAATCAGCGACACATTTGATGCTGATATCATTCTAACTGAAGACAATATTTTTAAAATTAACCCAATGATTAATATGGGAGATATTTCCCCATATGACTTCGTTGAAGATTGACATGTGACAAGAAAATAAATACAATATAATTAACTTCACATAAAGATGAGTAAATTATACTGAGCGAAAAGAGATGTACTGGTTGGTGAAAAGTACAGTCGGTATAGTTGAATGCTACTTTGTGTCAGCAAGCATAATAACTAATTAAGTGATAAGTGTATGTTAGGGAATTAAAGTCAGTCGTTTGATCTGTATGATACTTACAATTAAGATTGAATTAATTTGTTAACACTTATAACTAGGGTGGTACCGCGAAACGTTCGTCCCTTTTATGAGGATGGGCGTTTTTTATTTTCTTTTTTAATTATTTAAAGAACTAACATGAGTTGAGATGGAGGAATTTTAAGTATGAAAAACTTAAAAGCAAGTGAAATTAGACAAAATTTTATTGATTATTTCGTAGAAAAAGGCCATATGGTAGAACCTTCTGCACCATTAGTCCCTATTGACGATGATTCACTATTATGGATTAATTCTGGTGTAGCTACATTGAAAAAATATTTTGATGGTAGAGAAACACCTAGAAAACCAAGAATAGTTAATTCTCAAAAGGCAATTCGTACAAATGATATAGAAAATGTTGGCTTCACAGCACGTCATCATACATTTTTTGAAATGTTAGGTAACTTTTCAATTGGGGATTATTTTAAGCAAGAAGCTATAGAATTTGCATGGGAATTTTTAACAAGTGAAAAGTGGATGGCAATGGACCCTAAACTTTTATATGTAACAATACATCCAGAGGATAAAGAAGCGTATAGAATTTGGAATGAAGACATTGGACTTGAGGAAAGTCGTATTATTCGCATTGAAGGCAACTTCTGGGATATTGGTGAAGGTCCATCAGGTCCGAATACGGAAATTTTCTATGATCGTGGAGAAGATTTTGGACAAGATGATCCTGCAGAAGAAATGTATCCAGGGGGAGAAAATGAACGTTTCCTTGAAGTATGGAATTTAGTGTTTAGTGAGTTCAATCACAATAAAGATCACACTTATACACCACTGCCCAATAAAAATATTGATACCGGCATGGGTCTTGAAAGAATGGCATCACTTGCTCAAAATGTGCGTACAAATTATGAAACAGACTTATTTATGCCTATCATTCATGAAGTAGAAAAAGTATCAGGTAAAACATACTTGGAAAATGATAACTATGATGTGGCATTTAAAGTGATTGCCGACCATATTCGTACAATTGCATTTGCCATTGCAGATGGTGCACTACCAGCTAATGAAGGAAGAGGATATGTTTTACGTCGTTTATTACGTAGAGCAGTAAGATTCAGTCAATCATTAGATATTAATGAACCATTTATGTATCGTCTAGTTGATATTGTAGCTGACATTATGGAACCATATTATCCTAATGTTAAAGAAAAAGCAGACTTTATTAAGCGCGTCATTAAATCAGAAGAAGAACGCTTCCATGAAACATTAGAAGAAGGTCTAGCTATTCTAAATAACTTAGTTGCACAAGCGAAAACATCTACCCATGAAATCAGTGGTAAAGACGCTTTTAAATTATATGACACTTACGGCTTTCCAGTTGAGTTAACAGAAGAAATTGCGACACAAGAAAATTTATCAATAGATATGCAAACATTCGAAGAAGAAATGCAACAGCAACGAGACAGAGCAAGACAAGCAAGACAAAATTCACAATCTATGCAAGTTCAAAGTGAAGTATTGAAAAAGATTACCACAGATAGCACATTTGTTGGGTATGATGTTATGGACAAAGCCTCTGTCATCACAGATATTATCCAAAATGGTGAACTTGTAGAATCTGCAGAAGCAGGAGAGACGATTTACTTTATTTTACGTGAGACACCATTTTATGCTGTTAGTGGTGGTCAAGTGGCAGACCAAGGTACAATTAGTAATGAAAACTTTGAAATCGCAGTTACTGAAGTGACTAAAGCACCAAATGGTCAGAATTTGCACAAAGGTGAGATTCAATTTGGTACTGTTAAGAAGAATGCTGAAGTTTCAGCGAGTGTGAATCACAAAGAACGTCGTTCAATCAAGAAAAACCATAGTGCAACACATTTATTACACGCTGCATTAAAAGAAGTCCTTGGAGATCACGTTAATCAAGCAGGTTCACTTGTTGAAGCAGATCGTCTAAGATTTGACTTTTCACACTTTGGCCCAATGACACAAGAGGAAATTGACACGGTTGAGCGTCGTGTTAATGAAGAAATTTGGAACAGTATTGAAGTAGATATTCAAGAAATGCCAATTTCTGAAGCAAAACAACTAGGTGCTATGGCACTTTTCGGTGAAAAATATGGTGAAATTGTAAGAGTTGTAAATATGGCCCCATTTTCAATTGAATTATGTGGTGGTATTCACGTGAACAACACATCAGAAATCGGTTTATTTAAAATAGTAAGTGAGTCTGGTACAGGTGCTGGAGTGCGTCGAATAGAAGCATTGACTGGTAAATCAGCTTTCTTATACTTAGAAACGATTCAATCTCAATTTAACGCAGTTAAATCGCAAGTAAAAGTAAAATCAGATGACCAAGTATTAGAGAAAATCGTTCATATGCAAGACAAAGAAAAAGAGCTTACAAAACAACTTGAACAAAAGAATAAAGAAGTGACATCATTAAAAATGGGTGACATCACTAATCAAGTGGAAGAAATTAATGGATTGAAAGTCTTAGCAACGGAAGTAGAAGTTCCTAATGCTAAAGCAATACGTGAAACTATGGATGATTTTAAATCAAAATTACAAGATACTGTTATTGTACTTATTAGTAATATAGATGGTAAGGTGTCATTAGTAGCTACCGTACCAAAAGCATTAACTGATAAAGTGAAAGCAGGAGATATCATTAAAAACATGGCTCCTGTAGTAGGCGGTAAAGGTGGCGGACGCCCTGATATGGCTCAAGGCGGCGGTACTGAACCAGAGAACATAACAGAATCATTACGTTTCATTAAAGATTACATTAAATCTCTATAAGTTGATTCGATTCTAATGTAGAATATAAGTAAGAACTTTTTTTACTCGATACAAAGGAGTGTAAGAACAATGGAAAATTTTGATAAAACAATGAAATTTAATTATGATGAAATTCCAAAAGAAGATGTCAAAACAGTATTACAAAATGTCTATCATACCTTAGAAGAAAGAGGATATAATCCTGTGAACCAAATTGTTGGTTACTTATTATCAGGAGATCCTGCGTATATTCCACGCAATAACGAAGCTAGAAATCAAATTCGTCGTATTGATCGCGATGATATCATGGAAGAATTAGTTTCAAACTATTTGCAAGAGAAATCGAATTAGTTTATGTTAAAGCATAAAATTATAGGATTAGATGTAGGAAGTAAGACTGTTGGCATTGCAATAAGTGATCTGATGGGTTGGACAGCCCAAGGATTAGACACACTCCGTATAGACGAAGAGAACAATGAATTAGGTATTGAAGCATTAGTAAAAATTATAAAAAGAGATAACGTTGGTACTGTAGTTATTGGATTACCAAAAAACATGAACAATTCTATTGGATTTCGAGGCGAGGCTTCGTTACAATACAAGGAGCAACTTCAAGAAGCACTGCCATCATTAGAAATAATTATGTGGGATGAACGTCTAAGCACTATGGCTGCGGAGCGTTCATTACTTGAAGCGGATGTTTCTAGACAGAAACGAAAAAAAGTAATAGATAAAATGGCAGCAGTATTTATATTGCAAGGCTATTTAGACTCATTACAATAAAAAGGAGCTTTTAATAATGACAGAGCATAACCATGATTCTCAATTAGAAATTAACAATGAAGAGGAATTACTTACATTATATGATGAAGAAGGTAATGAAGTCTTATATCGTAAAGTATTAGAATTTTTCCACCCAGAATTCAAAAAAGAATACGTTATTCTTGCTGAAGAAGGTGCAGAATCAGATGATGACGATTTAATTGAATTGGTGCCTATGATTAATGAGCCAGATGAAAATGGTGAAGGTGGCAAATTCTTACCAGTGGAAACTGACGAAGAATGGGATATGATTGAAGAAGTCGTTAATACAGAAATGGATGATCATGACCACGATCATGACCACGAATAATTAAAAAATCGTTCTTTAAATATAAGTCACTATGAAGTAAACCATACTGGAAAAGCAGTATGGTTTTTTTCTGTAAATAAACGAATAAAAATCGAATGATTAATGATAATTATATATTTAAGAGTTAACTAACTACGGAATTTATGCTTATATTATCGGGGTGTTTATGGTAAAATATATAAAGTTAAATTCAAACACATACGATTTTGAAATTGCATTTATTAATAATGGAATAGACCATATAAATGTTATATGTAAATATATTTTTCATCTTTACTAAAATTAAACTAGCACGAGCACCAATGACTAGTGTGATTGATAGTCTGTGCGGTAACTGATTAAGTTGAAAATACAATGATAATAGATGTTAAAGCATAATTTCTAAAGAAAATATGATGGTCATACATAAAATGACGCATTCTAGCGCAAATCTATAAGTATTTTGAGTTTTTAATTGGCCATTTTTGCCGGGATGGGGCAAGGAACCTTATGTGCAAAAGGCTTCTATACTACTCCCTATTTTATTGTTAAAACTTATGTATTATATTATAACGAAGGAAGTTTTGAAAATGGATAATAATCAATCCTATTTATTAAATTTACATAAACAAACCGATGAAACGATAGAGTCTTTGAGACCATATGCAGAAGCGAATAACGTCCCTATTGTAGACAGACTTACTTTAGAAATGATTAAGCAATTGATTAGGCTGCATAAACCACAAAATATTTTAGAAATTGGTACAGCGATTGGCTATAGTGCAATGCAATTTGCATCTGTATCTAAAGATGTACATATTACGACAATTGAACGTGATTCAGATATGCAACAGCAAGCAAAAGAAAATATTAGGAAATACGATTTTTCAAATCAAGTGACATTGGTTGAGGGTGACGCGTTAGAGCAATTTCATAATGTCGAACAAGAAAGTTTCGATATGATATTTATTGATGCTGCTAAAGCACAGTCTAAGAAATTCTTTGAATTATATACACCTTTATTAAAAGAAGGTGGCGTAGTTATTACGGATAATGTACTCTATCATGGCTTTGTTTCTGATATTTCAGTTGTGCGGACTCGCAATGTGCGCCAAATGGTTAAAAAGGTGATTGAATATAACGAATGGCTTATGAATAACGAAGCTTATACGACTAACTTTTTAAATATTGATGATGGATTAGCCATTTCAATTAAAGGAGAATCTAAATGACAGAATTATTAGTGACACCCAAATCGGTTAAACATATCGAAACATTAATTGAAAAAGGTGCTGATGCCTTTGTCATTGGCGAGCAAAAATTTGGTTTGAGATTATCAGGAGAATTTGATAAAGCAGCAATGATTGAAGCAGTGGATATGATTCATCGTAATGGTAAAAAGGCATATGCTGCAGTAAATGGTATATTCCATAACTATCATTTAAGTGCAGTTGAAGCTTATATTGATTTTCTTCATGAAATAAAAGTTGATCGAATTATCTTTGGAGACCCAGCTGTTGTTATGTATGTTAAACAACACACAGATCCAATTCCTTTACATTGGGATGCAGAAGCACTGGTGACTAATTATTTTCAATGTAATTATTGGGGAGCAAAAGGAGCTGCACGTGCACAACTTGCTAGAGAATTGAGTTTGGACGAAATCCTTAATATCAAAGCCCATGCGAATGTTGAAATTGAAGTTCAAGTTCATGGTATGACTTGCATGTTCCAATCTAAGCGTATGTTGTTAGGTAATTATTACACTTTCCAAGAACGTCAAATGAAGATCTCCCGTAACGATGAAACGAATGATTTATTATTATATGACGAAGAACGTGATAATAAATACCCAGTTTATGAAGATTATAATGGAACACATATTATGTCACCAAACGATATTTGCTTAATAGAAGAATTGGAACCATTACTTGAAGCGGGTATAGATTCACTGAAAATAGACGGCATCTTACAGTCAGAAAGTTATATCAATGTTTGTACTGAACAATACAGAGAAGCAATAGATCTGTATAATGAGGACCCAGATGCATATGAAGATGAAAAATTCATGCTTGTCGATCCAATAGAAGCAATACAACCGGAACATCGCCCGTTTGACGAAGGCTTCTTATATAAACAAACAGTATACTAATGGAGGTTAACTCGTGAAAATTTTAGAAGAAATTAATGTTCAAAACAAACCTAAAATGAAAAAGCCTGAACTTCTTGCACCTGCTGGTAATTTAGAGAAACTTAAAATAGCTATACATTATGGTGCAGATGCTGTTTTTCTCGGTGGACAAGAATATGGTTTGAGATCTAATGCAGATAACTTTACAATGCCAGAAATCCAAGAGGGTGTTGCATTTGCAAAGCGTTATGGTGCTAAAATATACGTAACCACTAATATAATTGCTCATGATGAAAATATAGACGGCTTAGACACCTATTTACGCGATTTAGCATTAACAGGTGCAACTGGTATTATCGTTGCTGATCCGCTTATAATTGAAACTTGTAAAAAAGTAGCGCCAGAATTGGAAATCCACCTTTCAACACAGCAATCACTTTCTAATTACAAAGCAGTTGAGTTTTGGAAAGAAGAAGGTTTAGATAGGGTTGTTTTAGCACGTGAGACAGGTGCTATGGAAATGAAAGAGATGAAAGAAAAAGTTGATATTGAAATTGAATCTTTTATACATGGTGCAATGTGTATTGCTTATTCAGGAAGATGTACATTAAGTAATCATATGACTGCGCGTGACTCAAATCGTGGTGGGTGTTGTCAAAGTTGTCGATGGGATTATGATTTATTACATATTGAATCTGATGGGGAATTAGATTTATATTATGGTGATCATGAGGTTGCACCTTTTGCAATGAGCCCTAAAGATTTGAAATTAATAGAATCGATTCCCAATATGATGGATATTGGTGTAGATTCTTTAAAAATTGAAGGACGCATGAAATCCATACATTATATTGCGACAGTAGTCTCAATTTATAGAAAAGTTATAGACGCATATGCAAGTGATCCAGAGAACTTTAAGATTAAGCCAGAATGGTTGATTGAACTAGACAAATGCGCTAATAGAGATACTGCATCTGCATTTATAGAAGGTACACCAGGTTATGAAGAGCAAATGTTTGGTCAACAAAATAAGAAAAATTCTGCTTATGATTTCTGTGGGTTAGTGTTAGATTATGATAAAGCGACTAAAATTGCTACAGTACAACAACGCAATAAATTTGAACCTGGACAGGAAATTGAATTTTTTGGACCAGAAATTGATACTTTTCGACAAGTTGTGGAAACAATTTATGATGAAGAGGGAAATGAACTTGATGCTGCACGCCATCCGTTGCAGATAGTTCAAATTAAAGTCGATCATCCAATTTATGCGAATAACATGATGAGAAAGGAAATTGGATAATGAAAAGTACAACAATAATAGGCATTGCCGGTGGTTCAGGATCGGGGAAAACATCCGTTACAAACGAAATAATGAAAAATTTAGAAGGTCATAGTGTTGCACTATTGGCTCAAGACTATTATTATAAAGACCAATCACATTTAACTTTTGATGAACGTTTAGAAACCAATTACGATCATCCATTTGCATTTGATAATGATTTATTAATTGACAATTTGAATGACTTGAGGAATGGTAAGCAGGTTGAAGTGCCAACATATGACTACTCAAATCATACGAGAAGTAAGGAAACGATTGCATTTGAGCCAAAAGATGTTATCATCGTAGAAGGTATATTTGCACTTGAAAACAAAACATTAAGAGATTTAATGGATGTCAAAATTTATGTTGATACAGATGCTGATCTGCGCATATTAAGACGTCTGCTTCGTGATACCGAAGAAAGAGGACGTACAATGGAATCTGTTATTAATCAATATCTGAATGTAGTTCGGCCTATGCATAATCAATTCATAGAACCAACTAAGAGATACGCAGATATTATCATACCAGAAGGCGGAAGTAATAAAGTAGCTATCGATATAATGACGACGAAGATTCAAACTTTAGTTAGTAAACAATAGTATTTATAAGTAAAGGAAGATGACATAATGGAAAACCAAAAGCAATATCCAATGACGCAAGAAGGTTTTGAGAAATTAGAACATGAGCTTGAAGAATTAAAAACTGTTAAACGACCTGAAGTCGTTGAAAAAATTAAAATTGCCCGTTCTTTTGGTGACTTATCAGAGAACTCAGAGTATGATGCGGCAAAAGATGAACAAGGTTTTATTGAGCAAGATATCCAACGTGTAGAAAACATGTTACGTAATGCACTTATTATCGAAGATACAGGTAATAATAACGAAGTACAATTAGGTAAAACAGTTACGATTGTTGAATTACCTGGTGAAGAAGAAGAAGAATATCAAATTGTTGGTTCTGCAGAGTCAGACGCATTTAAAGGTAAAATTTCTAACGAATCACCTATGGCCAAAAGTTTAATTGGCAAAAAATTAGACGATGAAGTACGTGTTCCACTACCAAATGGTGGAGAAATAAATGTTAAAATCGTAAATATCAAATAAGTTTTAGTGCAAATCCCCCCACACATGTTAAATGTCTGGGGGGATTTTACACTTTGCTAAAATATTTCTATACTTGCAGACTATATTCTGATAAATTGATAACAATTATAAAATTATTTAGGCTATCTATATTGATTCTTTTCATATAAGCCGAATTCATTATTTATTATAATCTATGATAATTATTTGCTATTAAACAGAAATTTATAATAAATGATATAATAGAAATGTTGAATGTACAACTTAGTTTGTTTTTATAATAAGTTGTGATAATTAACAAAGGGGGCAACGTTTCTGGAATATAAAATCATTAATGAACAAACCATCATGATTTATTTTGATGAACAGATTGATCCTGATACTTTTAAAGAAGTACAGCGAATAGAACAGTATATTAAGGATCAAAGTAATAAAGCTATTTTAGAAATAATACCTTCGTATCGCGCAATTATGTTGACTATCGATATCACTCAAAGCGATGCGACAGAAATCATAAACAGCTTGGACTTAGGCAATGTTGATGTTGATGCAGGACTGACATCAAACTCACAATCTAAAATTTTACATATACCCGTATACTATGGTGGTGACCGTGGCCCAGACATAGAAACAGTCGCGAAACATAATCAATTAACTTCAGAAGAAGTTATTAAATTACATACTGAAAATACCTACCTAATATATATGCTGGGCTTTATGCCAGGTTTCCCATTTTTAGGAGGGTTAAATAAACAATTACATACACCCAGAAGAGAGGAACCGAGGACAAGTATTCCTGCGGGTTCTGTTGGTATTGCAAATAACCAAACAGGATTATATCCAAAATCTTCTCCAGGTGGTTGGCAAATTATCGGACAAACACCTATACAAGTGTTTGATATAAATCGAGATCCAATGTGTTTATACAACTCAGGAGATTATATTAAGTTTTATGCTATTAATGAACAAACCTTAAATCAGATTGAAGAGGAACAAAAAAGTAATCAATTTGATATTGAAAAGTGGGTGACAGTAAGTAATGAGTATTAAAATATTAACGCCCGGTTTGTTTAGTACAATCCAAGACAAAGGGCGAATTGGTTATCAAAATCAAGGGTTTTCAACAGCTGGTGCATTAGACATCTATGCGTATAGACTTGCACAAACATTAATTAATAATGAAGGATCTGCAATAGAAGTTACAATTATCGGCCCGTCCATTCAATTTTTAGCAGATAATACCTTTGTTATAACAGGTGCTCAGTTTGACGCTACTATTAATGATGAACCTATATCTCATCAAACGGTTATTAAAGCACAAAAAGGCGATATATTAAAGTTAAATTCAGCGTTACATGGTGCCAGAGGATACATAGCTTTTGGACAACCTATCAATGTACCTTTGATAGCTAATAGTTATGCCACACACACCCGTAGTCAAATTGGCGGCTATAAAGGACGAGCTTTAAAAAAAGGTGATGTATTGACTATTCAACAAAACGATCACTATTTATCTCAGATAGGTATAAGTGCGCGTATTGAAAATGAAAACGATGAACAACACACGATTCATATTATAGAAGGGCCACAAATAGAGCAGTTTTCAGAAGAAGTAAAAGCAAAATTAACATCTGAATCGTTTAAAATTTCAGAAAAATCTGACCGTATGGGATTCCGCTTACAAGGCGAAAATATTGCGCCAACCAATTCTGCAGATATCATTTCAGAACCAGTAGCACTTGGTAGTATTCAAGTGCCTAACGATGGTAATCCCATTATCTTACTGAATGATAAGCAAACTGTGGGAGGCTATACTAAAATTGCAACAGTTTGTGCAGCTGATTTATCGATACTGGCACAAAAACAGCCAGGTGAAACCATACGATTCCAATGGATATCAGTCGAAGATGCAATCAAGACACTAAAGCAAAAAGAAAAATGTTTTTCTGAAAAAAGAAAAGAAATAATAAAAAATCCAATTTTTAAAATAAAACAACTTCGACCAACAGCGTCACGAATCAAAAATTTATTAAAAGGGGAATTATAATGAATTTTGAAAAAATAGAACAGTTAATTAAATTAGTTAAAGAGAACGACGTTAAAAAATTTAAATATAAAGACTATGAAAACGAAATCGAACTTGATTTTACTGAGAATGATGCAAATCATATTACATCAAACCAAGCAGAAAAAAATGATAGTAATAAAATAGATAATGCTAAAAATGAAGAGAATGATTCAACAAATGAGCATACATATCAACAAATTAAATCTCAAATGGTAGGCACATTTTTCTTACAAGACGAAAAAGAGTTAACAAACCCTATTATACAAGTGGGTGACGAAATTAAAAAAGGAGATACAGTCGGATATATTGAAGCGATGAAAGTGCTTAATGAAGTAACAAGCGATGTTTCAGGCGTTGTAGAAGAAATTTTAGTTGAGCACGGTTCGAGCGTAGAATACAATCAACTGATTGTTAACGTAAAATAAGTCAAATAAAGGGGTGTTTGCATTGTATCGTTGTCTGATAGCAAATAGAGGAGAAATTGCTGTACGTATTATAAGAGCGTGCAGAGAACTAAATATTGAAACTGTTGCAATCTATGCGATAGGTGATGAATCAAGTTTGCATGTAAGTTTAGCAGATCAAGCTGTTTGTATAGGTGAGGCAAATCCAATTGAAAGTTATTTAAACCAAGACAGAATTATTAGCGCAGCCAAAATAACACAAGCTAACGCGATTCATCCAGGGTACGGCTTTTTATCGGAGAGTGCATCGTTTGCCCAAAAAGTTGAAGAGAACGAGATTTATTTTATTGGTCCTACTAAGACAACTATGGAAATGATGGGGGATAAAATCACTGCTAGACAAACAGTTGATAATGTCGGTGTTCCTATTATTCCGGGTTCTACAAGTGATGTTGATTCGATAAGTGAAGTGAAATCTATTGCTCAAGATACTGGTTATCCACTTGTGTTAAAAGCAGCGAGTGGTGGTGGCGGTAAAGGTATACGTATTGTCAAAGAAGAAGCGTCACTCGAAAAAGCTTTTAAAGAAGCTAAAAGTGAGGGTAAAAAGTATTTTGATGATGACCGTATTTATGTTGAAGCTTTCATCCCTATTGCAAAACATGTGGAAGTTCAAGTTATCGGTGATGGCAAAAATAATTTTATTCACTTAGGTGAAAGAGATTGTTCTGTACAAAGGAAAAATCAAAAGTTAATTGAAGAATCACCATGCGCTGCAATTTCTGAGTCGATGCGAGAAGCAATGTGTAATGATGCTGTTAAAGTGGCGCGTGCATCTCATTATCGCAGTGCAGGCACCATTGAATATTTAGTTACGGATGATGCGTATTACTTTATAGAAATGAATGCACGCATCCAAGTTGAACACACAGTAACAGAGATGAGAGCAAACAGAGACTTATTACAAGCACAATTGTATCTCATGCAACATAATGAACTACCATTCACACAAGAAGACATTACTTTTGATGGTCATGTCATTGAGGCAAGAATCAATGCAGAAAATCCAGAGAAACAATTTCAACCTACACCAGGCACTGTAGAAGCTTTACATCTGCCACAGGGCTTTAATATACGTGTTGATAGTTTGTTATATCACGGATATAAAGTTTCACCATATTATGATTCATTAGTTGCAAAGGTGATTGTGAAGTCTTCCACTAGACAACTTGCTATTAATAAATTAAAAGTAACACTTGATGAAATGGTCATCGATGGTTTTACGACAACTGCTGATTTTCTGTATGCTGTATTATCTTATCCTGAATATGCTGATGGTGATGCAAGCCAAGTAGACATTAAATTTTTAGATAGACATCAAATTTTAAAGGAGGAAGTATAAATGAAAGTAGATTTGAATTGTGATTTAGGAGAAGCGTTTGGTAACTATTCATTTGGTAGTGACAATCAAATTATTCCTTTAATAACATCAGCAAATATTGCATGTGGCTTTCATGCTGGCGATCAACATGTGATGAACGATACCATTAAACTTGCAAAAGACAACGGTATAGGTATCGGCGCACACCCAGGACTTCCTGATTTACAAGGCTTTGGCAGAAGAAATATGGATTTATCTCCTGCAGAAGTTTATGATATTGTTGTTTATCAATTAGGTGCATTGAATGGTTTTTGTAGAATTCATGACGTTAAGATTAATCATGTTAAACCGCATGGTGCACTTTATCAAATGGGAGCAAGAGATAAAGTTATTGCGCATGCTATTGCAAAAGCAGTTTATGACTTTGATCCGACTTTAATCTATGTGGGACTTTCTAATACTTTATTAATTTCAGAAGCACAGGCTTTAGGATTGTCCACAGCTTCTGAGGTTTTTGCCGACAGACGTTATGAAGACGATGGACAGTTAGTAAGCAGAAAAGAAGCTGATGCATTGATTACCAATACAGATGAAGCGATTAAACAAGTGATAAATATGGTTAAATTTCAAAAAGTAATTACAAAAAATAACAATACAATAGATATTAAAGCAGATACTATTTGTGTGCACGGCGATGGGGCACATGCAATTGAATTTGTAACACAAATTAGAGAACAATTAACGAAAGAAGGCATTTCAATTACAAGGCTAGGGGGCTAAGCAATGGGAGAAAAATTAAGGTCAAGCGAGAAAGATTTCCAGTTTACTAAAAATCACAAAAGGTTATTATTAGGTTCTGTGTTTTTAATGGCAACATCCGCGATAGGACCAGCATTTTTAACACAAACTGCTGTATTTACAGCACAATTTACATCTAGTTTTGCATTTGCAATTTTACTATCTATATTAATTGATATTGGTGCACAGATTAATATTTGGCGTGTACTCGTTGTTACAGGTAAACGTGGACAAGAAGTAGCTAATGAGATTTTTAATGGACTGGGTACATTTATATCAATCCTCATTGCAGTTGGTGGTCTAGCTTTTAATATTGGTAACATAGCCGGTGCTGGATTAGGTTTGAATGCGATATTTGGGTTAGATGTTAAAATAGGTGCAGCAATTACTGCTGTTCTTTCAATTGCAATATTTATTAGTAAAAGTGGACAAAAGATAATGGACGTCGTAACAATGTTTTTAGGTGTATTGATGATTATCGTTGTCGCTTTTGTTATGTTTAAAGCCAATCCACCCTATGCTGAGGCTGCAAAACATTTAGTGATGCCAGAGCAACCACTAGCGCTTGTTTTACCAATTATCACATTAGTTGGTGGTACGGTTGGCGGATACATTACTTTTGCTGGCGCACATAGAATATTAGATTCTGGAATTAAAGGTAAAGATTATTTACCATTTGTAAATAAGGCTGCGATTTCAGGTATATTAACAACTGGTGTACTAAGAACATTATTATTCTTAGCTGTATTAGGTGTAGTAGTAACGGGCGTTACATTGAATGCTGATAATCCACCTGCTTCTGTATTTGAACATGTGTTAGGGCCTATAGGACGAAATATTTTCGGTATTGTACTATTTGCGGCTGCAATGTCTTCAGTTATTGGCTCTGCATATACAAGTGCAACATTCTTAAAAACATTACATAAATCTGTTTATAATAAAACGAATATTATTGTAATTAGTTTCATTCTAGTGTCAACGTTAGTATTTTTATTCTTAGGCAAACCTGTCACGCTACTTATTGTAGCAGGTGCACTAAATGGTTTGATTTTACCTATTACATTAGGTACGATATTAATTGCTAGTAAACGTAAATCAATCGTAGGAGATTACAAACACCCGACATGGATGCTTTGGTTCGGGATTGTTGCAGTAGTCGTAACGATTGTAACTGGTATCTTCTCGCTTCAAGGTTTAACTGAATTATTTGGTAGCTAAATGAAAATAGATAATACCCTGACTTATGGTTACAATACATTAAGTTCAGGGTATTTTTCATGTTAAGTTTTTAAAACAAACGAATTTATGATAGTTAATATAATTAAAAAGTTTAAATAATTTCAATAATTATTATTTTATGCAAAAACATTGAACTATTATCGAGCTATGTGTTCAAATATGGTAGAATAACAGAGGCTAGGATTTTAAGATGAGGTGAAATATAATGATAGGTATTATAGGTGCTATGGAAGAAGAAGTAGCTATCTTAAAAGATAAAATTGTTAACTTAGAAATAATTAATGTTGCTCATGTTGTTTTTTATAAAGGGCGTTTACATGATAAAGAAGTTATCTTGACTCAAAGTGGTATTGGAAAAGTAAATGTTGCAATTTCTACTACTTTATTAATAAATCGTTTTCACCCAGATTTAATTATTAATACAGGTTCGGCGGGTGCATTAGACAAATCACTTGGTGTCGGAGATATTGTAGTAAGTGACATGGTAGCTTATCACGATGCAGATGCAAGAGCATTTGGTTATCAATTGGGTCAAATTCCTCAAATGCCTGCACAATTTGTTGCGGATAGCCATTTAATTGAATTAGCAAAAGAAGCAATAAATGATCAAAAATGGGTTGCTAAATCTGGTTTAATTGTAAGTGGAGATAGTTTTATTGGCACTGCAGAACAACGCGCAGATATCAAAACAAACTTTCCACAAGCCATGGCAGCAGAAATGGAAGCAACAGCGATTGCCCAGACATGTTATCAGTTTAACCTACCATTCATAATTACACGTGCTATTTCTGATTTAGCAGATGGTGATGCAGGTATAACATTCGAAGCATTCTTAGAAAAAGCAGCAATTGCTTCAAGTCAAATTGTTGATCGTTTAATTAAAACTATATAAAAAGGTGAAATAAAACATGGGTATGATAAAGCACTATTTTATGCCAAACGAATATGTACAATCTATTTTTCAAATTGATATAGAAAAACTCGCAAATTCAGGCGTAAAAGGTATAATTACAGATTTAGATAACACACTTGTAGGATGGGATGTAGCTGATCCAACAGAAGCAGTAAAAGAATGGTTCGATAGAGCAAAAGAACTCGGCATAACTGTAACAATTGTTTCAAATAACAACGAACAACGCGTAGGCAATTTTTCAAAATCATTAAATGTGGACTATATATTTAAAGCAAAAAAACCCAGAGGTCGCGCCTTTAATCAAGCATCTAAATTAATGAATTTGAATCCAGAAGAAATAGTTGTCATTGGAGACCAAATGCTAACAGATGTGTTTGGCGGAAATAGACGCGGATTATTCACAATTATGGTTGTCCCAGTGAAAAAAACAGATGGATTTATAACGAAGTTTAATCGCATGATTGAACGTAGATTACTACAGCATTTTAGAGAAAAAGGTTATATTAAATGGGAGGAAAATTGATTGGCAGAAACTGAGATATTAAAATGTATCGGTTGTGGCGCACCCTTACAATCTGAAGATTCAGATGCGCCTGGATATGTTCCAGAAAGTAGTCTTTATAAAGAAGACGTTATTTGTAAAAGATGTTTTAGGTTAAAAAATTACAACGAAGTGCAAGATGTAGGCTTGGATAGTGAAGATTTTTTAAATTTACTTAATGGCTTAGCAGACAAAAAAGGTATTGTTGTAAATGTTGTGGATGTTTTTGACTTTGAAGGATCTTTTATTAATGCAATCAAACGCATTGTTGGAAATAAACAAATCATTTTAGTAGGTAATAAACTAGACTTATTACCGAAACAAATTAATAAACGCCGTGTAAAAGAATGGTTGAAGAAAACAGCGAGAAAATACGGCTTAGATGCAGAAGATGTCATTTTAATTTCTGCTGAAAAAAATGAGGGTATCGAAGATTTATTGAATGCTATTAATACTTTGAGAAATAATGACGATGTCTATATTGTAGGGACTACAAATGTAGGTAAATCTACACTGATTAATAAATTGATAGAGCGCAGTGTGGGTGAAAAGAATGTAGTTACCACTTCTCGATTCCCTGGTACAACTTTAGATATGATTGATATACCACTTGATGACACTTCGTTCATGTATGATACACCTGGTGTGATTCAAGAACATCAAATGACGCATTACGTAACGGAAAAAGAATTAAAAACAATCATGCCTAAAAAAGAGGTTAAACAACGTGTATATCAATTAAATGAAGGACAAACATTATTTTTCGGTGGTTTAGCACGTATTGATTATATAAGTGGTGGTAAACGACCATTAGTATGTTATTTTTCAAATGATCTTAATATCCATAGAACTAAAACGGAAAATGCAAATAAATTGTGGCGTAATCAATTAGGGGATGTATTGTCGCCCCCTAATAACCCAGATCATTTTGATTTGCAAAATGTTAAAGCCGTACGCCTAGAAACAGGTAAAGAAAAGCGTGATGTTATGATTTCTGGATTAGGTTTTATTACCATTGATGAAGGTGCTAAAATCATTGTTCGTGTACCTAAAAATGTCGATGTCGTATTACGAAATTCTATAATGTAAGGCGGGTTTAATGTGAAGTACGCAGTGATAGGCAATCCTATTGATCACTCTTTATCACCAGTTATGCATAATGCAAATTTTGCAGCTTTAAATGATTTATCATCTTATGAAGCGATTAATATTAGAAACGAAGACTTTCATCGTATCAAAGATATAATTAATGACAAAGCACTTTCTGGATTTAACGTTACAATACCACATAAAGAGCGTATTATACCCTATCTGGATGAAATCGATGAACAATCAAAAACAGTTGGAGCAGTTAATACGGTGAAAATTGTGGACGGTAAATGGATTGGTTACAATACGGATGGTATTGGCTATGTAACAGGTTTAAGACAAGTATATCCAGATTTAGAAGATGCATATATATTAATTTTAGGCGCTGGTGGTGCGAGTAAAGGGCTCGCTAATGAACTAAAAAAATTCGTTAGACCCAAACTTACAGTAGCCAATAGATCTATGGATCGATTTGAAAGTTGGCAATTAGAAGTGAATAAAATTAGTTTACAAGAAGCTGAAGCAGCATTATCAGAATTTGATATTATTATCAATACAACGCCAGCAGGTATGAATCAAAATAAAGAGGTTATTATTAACCTTGATAATTTGGATAGTCACACGTTAGTGAGTGATATCGTTTATGTACCATTTAAGACACCTATTTTAGAAATTGCAGAAGCTAAAGGAAATCCTATTCATAATGGATTAGATATGTTCGTATACCAAGGTGCTGAAAGTTATAGAATTTGGACAGGTGAATTACCACAAATTCAAATAATGAAAGACACTGTTTTAAAATATTTATAAAAGGAGATTGAATTATGTTAACAGGTAAACAAAAAAGATTTTTACGAAGTAAAGCTCATAACGTAGATCCAACTTTTCAAATAGGGAAAGCTGGTATTAATGACAATATGGTAGCGCAAATACAAGATATTCTAGAAAATAGAGAGTTAATTAAAATACATGTATTGCAAAACAACTTTGAAGATAAAAATGACTTAGCACAATCATTAAGTGATGCAACACGTAGTGATATTGTACAAGTAATCGGGTCGATGATTGTACTTTACAAAGAATCACAAGATAATAAACAAATTCAGTTACCATAATGGCTAAATCGATTGTCTTATATGGTGGGCAATTTAACCCGATTCATATCGCCCACATGGTCGTAGCTAGTGAAGTTAACGCATTTATAAAACCGGACGTATTTTATTTTATACCTAGTTTTATATCTCCGCTAAAAGAACATACAGATTATTTGGAAGGTCGATATAGAGTTGATATGATTCAATCTGTTATAGATGATCTGGGTTTTGGTCGTATCTGTTTAAATGAAATAGAAAGACGAGGACAAAGTTATACCTATGATACAGTGATGTATATTTTAGATAAGCATCCTGATGCAAAACTTTATCTTGTGATAGGGACAGACCAATATAATCAACTGCATAAGTGGTATAAGATTAATGAATTAAAATCGTACATTACTTTTGTAATCGTCAATAGAGATAAAACGACACAAGAAGTCGAATCAGATATGCTATCGATAACAATTCCACGTATTGATATAAGCTCAACATTAATTAGAAAAAGAGTGAAGAATAAAGAGAATATTCAAGCACTCGTTTCTCCAAGTGTTGAACAATATATCCGAGAGGAAGGATTATATGAAAGTTAATGAAGCAATAGAAATTGTCAAAGAGAAATTGCCTGAAAAGCGGTTTAACCATTCATTAAGAGTGGCTGAAACTGCGGTTAAATTAGCAGATATTTATGATGGTGATAAAGATAAAGCAGAACTTGCGGGTGTATTACACGATTATTCTAAATATGATGATTTAGGAACGATGTATCAAGTTGTTACGCAACATGATTTAGATAGCAATTTATTAAGTTATGGTTCGGAAATTTTACACGGACCTGTTTGTGCGGTTATTATGAAAGAGAAGTATGGTATCGATGATGAAGAAGTATTATTAGCGATAAAAAACCATACGACAGGTCGTGCTCAAATGACAAAAACAGAGAAACTTGTCTTTATTGCAGACTATATAGAACCTGGGCGTCAAACCCCAGGCGTTGAAGAAATTAGAGATTTAGCATACAATAAAGGTAGCTTAGATAAAACAATATATGAAATATCTAAGCGTACCGTTTTATATTTAATTAATAAAGATATTAATGTCTATGACGCGACGATTGCATGCTTGAATTATTACAATTACAGTGACGAAAGAGTAAAGGATGATTAAATGAAATCAGATCAATTATTAAAATTAGCTGTGGAAGCAACTGAGAATAAAAAAGCAGAAGATATTATTTCTTTAAATATGCAAGGTATTAGTGATATGACAGACTATTTTGTGGTTTGCCACGGAAATAATGAAAAACAAGTTCAGTCTATCGCACGTGCAGTCAAAGATGCAGCTAATGAAGCGGAAATTGAAGTTAAACGAATGGAAGGCTTTAATGATGCGAGATGGATCCTTATTGATTTGGCAAATGTAGTCGTACACGTATTCCATAAAGATGAAAGAGATTATTATAATATTGAAAAACTATATAGAGATGCACCTCTTGAATCATACAGACAGGCTGTTTATTAAAAATGGCACAATATGAAGAAATGAGCTTGTTTTATGATCAGCTAACCTTAGATCAACCGTATGAAGATTGGCTAAGCATTGTTAATCATTTTGCAGGTAAAAAGCATTCTATTTTAGATATTGGTTGTGGAACCGGTAGTTTAACATCGCTGTTCACTGAATTTGAGCAAGTGACAGGAATGGATCTTAGTGTTGATATGTTAGCCATAGCTGCTCAAAAATCTAATGTTGTTAATTGGATTGAAGCAGATATGACTGATTTTGAGCTTGAACAACATTTTGATGTCATTACAATATTTTGTGATTCTTTGAATTATTTACCTGAAAGAGAAAATGTTTCAGATACATTTAAAAATGTTTATCGACATTTATCTCAAGATGGTGTTTTTATGTTTGATGTTCACACAGCTTATAAAATGAATACATTGTTTAATAATCAAAGTTATATTGACGAATCCGAAGATGTTTTCTTAGGGTGGGAAGCTGTCCAAGGCGAAGAACCTCTGAGTGTTTGGCACGATATGTCGTTTTTTATTAAACAAGATAGTACGCATTATACTAGGTTTGATGAATCACATTATCAGCAAACTTATACTGAAAATGAATATACAGCGATGTTAAAAGAAGTAGGTTTTAACCATATACAGACTTTTGTTGACTTTGACATAAACAATCACACTGAAAATGGTTATAGATTATTTTTCATAGCTAAAAAATAAAAGTAAAATCACTCCCTTATACGTGTTAAGTATAAAGGAGTGATTTTTTGCAATTAGACTGGTCAAAATGGAAAGTAATTTTTGAGAAAAATAAATTAGTAATCATAGTTGGATGCGCGTTAGTACTATTGCTTGCTATTTGTTGTTATAAATTTTTAAATGTCAGCAATACAGATGACAACAGCAATGCAAACTTAAGTACAAATGATGATTCCACATTAATTAATGAACAAAATACCAATAGTAAAACAATTGCTACTAATAATGATAATGCAAAATCAGTAAAAAATGATAAAAAGGGTAGCTTTATTTTTGTTGATATTAAAGGTGCTGTACAGCATCCTGATATTTATAAGATGAAAGATACGGATAGGGTTAAGCAATTAGTGGACAAAGCAATTTTATTAAAAGATGCTGATCTTTCAAGTGTGAATTTAGCTGAAAAATTACAAGATCAGAAAGTCATTTATATTCCGAAAATTGGTGACAAAGATCAAAAAGACATTAATATGAATCATTTTGCTTTAAAGAATAACCACACAGAAGATAGTAAAAAAGGTAATAGTACAATAAACTCAGAACAAATAAATATTAATGATGCAACAGAATCTCAGTTATTAACGATAAATGGGATTGGACCGACTAAAGCTAAGGCTATTATAGAATATAGACAACAACATGGCCCTTTTGAGTCTGTAGAGCAATTAAAAGACGTAAAAGGTATTGGAGCTAAGACTTTAGAAAAAATCGGTTCAAAGCTGACTATATAACTTTTAGTTGCATTATGGTTCAATTCAAATTAATCTATAATTAATCAAAAAATATAATACATATATGGAGGTAAATCATCATGGATCGTATCAAATGGGAAGAATACTTTATGGCTCAAAGTCATCTTTTGGCTTTGCGTTCTACGTGTGAACGTTTGTCAGTTGGTGCTACTATAGTGAAAGATAATAGAATCATTGCAGGGGGCTATAACGGTTCGGTTTCAGGTGAAGTTCATTGTATTGATGAAGGGTGTTTATTAGAGGATGGCCATTGTATCAGAACAATACACGCTGAGATGAACGCTTTACTTCAATGTGCTAAACAAGGTGTTTCTACAGATGGCGCTACAATCTATGTTACTCATTTCCCTTGTTTGAACTGTACAAAATCAATCATACAATCTGGTATTGATACAATATATTATGCCGAAGATTATCATAACCATACATATGCATTGGAGTTATTGAAACAAGCAGGTATTGAGTATAAAAAAATTTCATTTGATCAAGAGCATGTAGCACAATACTTATTAAATAAATAGCCACGGTTTATTATGGCATAGCATATTTAGTTGGCATTCTTTGGCTACATCTCAAATTTCTTTCAATACTTCTTTTTATATTCCTTATATTTTTACTTAAAATAAAGCAGTTCAAATGGCAGCAAGTTATTATGATTATAATTGTTCCTTTTATAGCTTTTGGATTATTTTATAGGTATTATCATCAAACGTTAGAATTTCAAAATGATATGTTAAGTAAATCTTTAATTGCTAATGCAAAATTTATCACTAAACCTGTCATTAGCGACAATACTCTAAGTGGTAAACTCCAAATTGATAGCGATTATTATCAATATTATTTTAAGCCGAACAGTAAAGTTAAATCTTCGGATTCGTCTGAATTATACCGACGCGATTGTAAAATCCATGGTGCTTTTAAATATAATGGGGAAGGAATAAGTAGAAAATTATATATCAATATAAAAAGCGTCGATTTATCAAGTTGTAAGTCAATATCAATGGGTTGGATGTCTCTGGTCGATTTACATAAGCAATATATTTATAAGCGTCTTGTTACAGAACACAACGATGATCCAGGTAAAATAATTGCATTGATTACGGGAGATACTTCCAGGATAAAAGACCACCAATTAGATCAAATTAGAGAAATTGGTATTTATCATTTACTAGCAATAAGTGGGACACATATCACAGCTTTAGTTAGTATTATTTTTTATACTTTGACTAAAGTCAGATGTCCCTTATTTTTGATAAAAGCTATTATTTTTATTTTGTTACCCATTTATACTATTTACACTGGTATGGCTCCAAGTGCTATTCGTGCAGTGTTAGTTGCGCTTATTCTTCTATTACTTCCGAAAAAGTTGTACAAACATTCTATGAATGTTCTTTTTGGTGTTTTTATTTTAATCACACTAATTTCTCCACAATTAATATATAATATTGGATTTCAGTTTTCATTTTTTATAACTTTTTGTATTCTTTTTGCACTCCCGATTTTAAAAGACGCTAATATCGCCAAAAGCATGATTTTTGTCAGTGTTATAGCACAACTTTCATCTTCCATTATTAGTGCAGCCCATTTTAATCAAATCCAATGGATAGGTATCTTAGCTAATTTATTCTTTGTTCCGTTTTACACATTTATTTTATTTCCTGCCTCGTTAATTTATTTTGCTTCGCTTCATTTTCCTATTAAAGTTACAATTTTTACAAAATGCCTAAATATATTGCTCTTGATTCATGATTACTTTGTTTCTATTTTTATGAAATTCTCTACTTTAAAATGGTTCACCCCCGAATTATCTTCATTTTTTATTGCGATTGCTGTGTTTCTTATCATTGTTGCACTTATTTTATTCGTTCATAAGCATTATTTTCTTTTTTTATTGATTCTAATAAGCATATTTTTCATTTTAACCATTTTACCGAAATCAAATGATTACAGATTAACTATGTTAAACGTGAACCAAGGAGATGCTATATTATTTGAAACGGATAAACAGGAATCTATGCTTATAGATACTGGGGGTGTATTGATTAAAAAAAGTATGAAAGACAACCACATGCTATCAAAACGAAAGATTCTGCCCACTTTAAAAAAGCATGGTTTACCTAAAATTAATTATTTGATTATTACACACCCACATGTTGATCATATGGGAGAATTAAGCTATCTAATAGGAAAATATCAAATAGATCATATAATAATAAATGCAAATAGCTTTAGCTTAGAACAATTAAAAGCGCTAACGTTACAATGTAAAAAACATAAGGTTAAATTATTAGATTTTAAAACTTTTAATCATATCGTACTTAGCAAAGCAGATATTCGTTTATTAGATGCTACAATACAAAATTCAGACGATCTAAATGAACATTCTATTATTACCTACATACAATATAATAAATATAAAATGTTATTTATGGGCGATGCTTCAAAACATAATGAATCTCTTTTACTTAATAAGTACAAACTTAATAATTTGGATGTATTAAAAGTAGGTCATCATGGAAGTAAAACAAGTTCTAGTTCTAACTTTGTCAATATAATGCATCCTAAAATCAGCTTAATTTCAGTTGGACAAAATAATATATATAAATTACCTAGTACCGAAGTTATTACTAGATTGAAAGCAATAGGATCTAAAATATATATGACGAGTCTCTCTGGGGAAGTTACAATTACTTTATCAAATTCGATACAAATTAAATCACAATTTGGTAAATGATTTGGGTAGAGAGAACAAATACTGCGTGATATAATAATTTAATGTGTAATAGAGATGAAAGGGTGCTATATATGAGCAACAATATAATAACAATTTACGGAGAAGTACCGGAACTTATAGAAAAAAAGTCAGCAGAAGAAATAAATAACTATTTAAATGCACCTAAAGATGATTTTAATTTCGTGAAATATAATTTATACGAACATGATTTGGCACCCGTAATAGAAGAATCATTGACCATGCCCTTTTTCTCTGATAAAAAAGTAGTACTTGTTCAAAATGCATACCTATTCACTGGTGAAAAACCTCCTAAAGATTTGAATCACAACATAGATCAACTCATTGAATTTATTGAAAAATATGATGGAGATACGTTGATTATTTTTGAGGTATATCATAGTAAATTAGATGAGCGTAAGAAATTGGTGAAAACATTAAAAAAGAATGCCCAATTAAAAAAAATAGAGCAAATGTCAGAAGAAGGAATTATGCAGTGGATGAAAAAAGAGCTTCATGAAAATTTTAAAGATATCAAACAAGATGCACTTGACCTATTTATAGAATTAACAGGCGTTAATTTTAATATTGTTAAACAAGAACTCGAAAAATTAATCCTTTTCTTAGGTGACAGATCAACAATTAATAAACAAGATGTGTACCAAATTGTTAATAGAAGTTTAGAACAAAATGTGTTTTTACTAACAGATTATATTCAAAAAAATAAAAAATCAAATGCAATTCAATTGGTTAATGATCTGATTGCAATGAAAGAAGAACCAATTAAGTTATTAGCATTAATTACCAGTAATTATCGACTTTTTTATCAGTCTAAAATATTAAGTCAAAAGGGTTATAGTGGTCAACAAATTGCCAAGACAATAAATGTACACCAATACAGAGTAAAATTAGCGCTTAATCAAGCAAGAAACTACCAACTTGAAAGTTTGCTAAATATTATAGATTACTGTGCTGAAACGGATTATAAATTAAAATCATCTTATATGGATAAACATCTCATATTAGAGTTATTTATTTTATCGCTGTAGTTTTAAACAAAGCAATATTATCCCGTTGTGCATACATTAAATTGGGCGTATTTTAAAAGGATACTTATTTAAAAAAGATATAAAAAAAGTTCAAGCAATTGCTTGAACTTTAATATTATTTAGCAGCTGTCATTAATGATGACTTAATACGAGCAGCTTTGTTGTCGTGGATTAAGTTGCGTTGTGCAGCTTTATCTACTTTTTTCAAAGCAAAACTCAATAAGTCAGCTTTGTTATCAGCATTTGATTCTAAAGCTGAATGAGCTCTTTTAACTGCTGTACGCATTTCATTTTTTTGAGAAATATTACGTTCTTCAGCAGTATGTGTTGTATTAACACGTTTAATTGCAGATTTGATGTTTGGCATGTGTGTCACCTCCTAAAAGTGATCTTCGCTATCAAAATGAATTTGATTACAACAAGAAATATTTTATCAAAACAAGCGACTTTCTGCAATCATTTATTTATGAGCCGCCCGTAAATTCAATATAAATGATACAATAATGTATAAAGTTATGAAACACTTATTCTATAAAATATTCTGATAAAGTGTTAACAAGTGAATTAATATTTTGAATTATTATAAACGAATGGCTTTGCAAGTTTGCAATTGACTTGTAAAAACGTTATTATATCAAAGAATGTCATACATACAAACGGGCTAGAATTATGAAAGTGAGAAGGATAATACATGGATAAACAAGATCGTTATAATCGACGCAAAAATATAAGAAACTTTTCTATTATCGCACATATAGACCATGGTAAATCTACTTTAGCTGATAGAATTTTAGAAAATACTAAATCAGTTGAAACAAGAGACATGCAATCACAGTTGCTAGATTCTATGGATTTAGAGAGAGAACGCGGTATTACTATAAAACTAAACGCAGTACGATTGAAATACGAAGCGAAGGATGGAGAAACATACACGTTCCATTTGATTGATACACCGGGACACGTAGATTTTACATATGAAGTATCTAGATCACTTGCGGCGTGTGAGGGTGCTATTTTAGTAGTGGACGCAGCACAAGGTATTGAGGCACAAACACTAGCGAATGTCTATTTAGCACTGGATAATGATTTAGAGCTTCTACCTGTTATCAATAAAATTGATTTGCCTGCAGCTGAGCCAGAACGCGTTAAACAAGAACTTGAAGACGTTATTGGTATTGATAAAGAGGATGTCGTACTTGCAAGTGCAAAATCAAACTTAGGTATTGAAGATATATTGGAAAAAATAGTTGAGGTAGTACCACCACCTGAAGGTGATCCAGAAGCACCTTTAAAAGCTTTAATATTTGATTCTGAGTATGATCCATATAGAGGTGTCATTTCATCCATACGTGTTATGGAAGGCGTTGTTAAAGCTGGAGATCGTATCAAAATGATGGCTACTGGAAAAGAATTTGAAGTAACTGAAGTAGGTATTAACACCCCAAAACAATTATCAGTAGATGAATTAACAGTGGGTGATGTAGGTTATATCATTGCTAGTATTAAAAATGTTGATGATTCCCGTGTAGGTGATACAATCACGCATGCAGAGAGACCTGCTGAAGCGCCACTACAAGGTTATAAAAAAATGAATCCAATGGTATTCTGTGGATTATTCCCTATTGATAACAAAGACTATAACGATTTAAGAGAAGCTTTAGAGAAGCTGCAATTAAACGATGCCTCATTAGAATTTGAACCAGAATCTTCTCAAGCATTAGGTTTTGGCTACCGTACTGGTTTTTTAGGTATGTTACACATGGAAATTATTCAAGAAAGAATTGAACGTGAATTCGGTATTGAATTAATCGCAACTGCGCCATCGGTAATTTACCAATGTATATTAAAATCTGGTGAGGAAGTATCTGTAGATAATCCAGCGAATATGCCAGATCGCGATAAAATAGAAACCATTTATGAGCCGTTTGTACGTGCGACTATGATGGTACCAAATGATTATGTCGGTGCTGTAATGGAATTATGTCAACGTAAACGTGGTCAATTTATTAATATGGAATACATGGATGATATTCGAGTGAATATTATTTATGAAATTCCGTTATCAGAAGTAGTATTCGATTTCTTCGATCAATTAAAATCTAATACTAAAGGCTATGCTTCTTTTGATTATGAATTTATTGATAATAAAGAAAGTGACCTGGTTAAGATGGATATTTTATTAAATGGTGAAAAAGTCGATGCTCTTAGCTTTATCGTGCATAAAGAATTTGCATACGAACGTGGTAAAACTCTTGTCGATAAGTTGAAAACATTAATACCAAGACAACAATTTGAAGTACCAGTACAAGCTGCTGTAGGACAAAAAATTGTCGCAAGAACAAACATTAAATCTATGGGGAAAAATGTATTGTCTAAATGTTATGGTGGGGACATTACACGTAAGAGAAAATTATTAGAAAAACAAAAAGCGGGTAAAGCTAAAATGAAAGCAGTGGGAAATGTAGAAATTCCACAAGATGCTTTCCTTGCAGTACTCAAAATGGATGAAGATTAATAATACTTTAAACTTGGGGCCTTAAATCCGAACGATTTATGCCCCAGTTTTTTATGAAACATCATGTTTTTAAATAGGGAAGTAGGTGAACACAATATGGAAGTGAAAAGTGCATATATACATATCCCCTTCTGTGTAAGAATATGTACGTATTGTGATTTCAATAAATATTTTATTCATAACCAACCAGTTGATGAATACTTAGATTGTTTAATTAAAGAAATGCAATATAGTAAAACGAAAGTGTTAGAAACTGTTTTTGTTGGTGGAGGAACGCCAACGGCACTTAGTTATGAACAACTTAAACGTTTACTTAAAGCTATTACTGATATTTTCGAAATCAAAGGAGAATTTAGTTTTGAAGCAAATCCAGATGAATTGACTTTGGAAAAAGTTCAATTATTAAAGGATTTTGGTGTGAATAGATTATCTATGGGCGTTCAAACTTTTAAACCAGAGTTGCTTGAAATATTAGGAAGAACACATAATACATCTGATATATACCAAGCAGTTACAAATGCGAGAGCCGTAGGTATTCCTTCTATTAGTTTAGATTTAATGTATCACTTACCAAAACAGACCATCGATGATTTTAAAGATAGTTTAGAAAAAGCATTGGCGATGGATATTGATCATATTTCTAGTTATGGTCTTATTTTAGAACCTAAAACTCAATTTTATAATATGTATAAAAAAGGCAAATTGAAAATACCTAATGAAGATATCGGGGAAGAAATGTATGAATATCTTTTAGAACGCATGCAAAGGTCTGAGTTACATCAATATGAGATTTCTAATTTTGGAAAAATGGGTCACGAATCAGAGCATAATAAAGTTTATTGGAAAAATGAAGGTTACTATGGCTTTGGCGCAGGTGCAAGCGGCTATGTTGACGGTGAAAGGTACAGTAACGTTAATCCTGTAAATCACTATATAAAGAAAATAAAGAACAATGAAAGACCTTTGTTAGAGTCCACGAGACCAACAAAAAATGAACAAATGGAAGAAGAAATGTTTTTAGGTTTAAGAATGAACCAAGGTGTCAATAAAGCTAGATTTAAAGAAAAGTTTGATTTATCTATAGATGAAGTATATGGCACAACAATTGAGGATTTACTTAAAAGAGAACTTATTGTAGATAACCAAGGCTTTATTTCAATGACTGAGAGAGGGAAAGTCATCGGAAACCTTGTATTTGAGTCTTTTTTACTAAATGTATAAGTTTTTATTAAAAACCGAGGCTTTAACATTGACTTACTTTGACCAATTTGATAAATTATAATTAGCACTTGAAACAAAAGAGTGCTAATGAGGTGAAAACATGATTAGTGATAGACAATTAAGCATATTAAATGCAATTGTTGAAGATTATGTTGATTTAGGTCAGCCAATTGGTTCTAAAACACTGATTGAACGACATAAATTAAATGTTAGCCCTGCTACTATTAGAAATGAGATGAAACAATTAGAAGATCTCGAACTAATAGAAAAAACACATACTTCATCAGGAAGATATCCATCAGAATCAGGTATCAGATATTATGTGAATCAATTATTACAAGAAACATCTCATCAACAACAAACTAAAATGCAGCGTTTAAAAGATTTGGTAATTGAAAATCATTATGATATTTCCTCTACATTGAGTGATTTTGCTAATGAACTTTCAATTGCATCACAATACACAACGCTGGTAATGCGTCCAAATCATAAACAAGATATAATCAATAATATTCATTTGATTAGAGCAAATGCTTATTTGGTTATTATGGTGGTTGTGTTTACATCAGGTCATGTTGAACATTTACATTTAGCATCTGAAGTACCTTTATCTAATGACGAATTAACCAAAATATCAAATTTTGTTACTGCTAAATATAATGAATGGAATAACCACCGTTTTGAAAATGAATTAAATGCTTTTGTAAAATCTGATACTGAAAAAGATTTTATAAAAGACATGCTAAATATGATTGATATTCATTTTGATAATCAAAGTAATGGCATTTTTATGGGCGGAAAGGTTAAACTCATAGATGCGTTGAATGAATCAAACGTATCATCTATTCAACCGATTCTACAGTATATAGAATCGAACAAAATCACACAACTACTTGATGAAATGTCCAATACTTCCATCAATGTGAAAATTGGACATGAAATTGAATCAAGTTTAAGTGATATTTCTATCGTAACAAGTGAGTATCATATTGATGATAGGCTGAAAGGTCAAATTGCGGTTATCGGACCAACAGCAATGAATTATCAGAACGTAATTCGATTACTAAATACGATTTGGTAATTAAGAATTGTATTGGAGGGCAGACTATGACAGAGCAAAACGAATCAGCTTTCAACGAAAATGAAGAAGTTAATGAAGAAACTTCACAAACCGATTCAGTTGAAAACAATGATGAAACTACAGAAACATCACAAGATAATCTGCAGGAGGACGATTCACAAGAAATTGCAGAAGACGTAGATCCTAAAGATGAAGAAATTCAACAATTAAAAAAAGATGTTCAAGAAAATGAAGAAAAATATTTAAGATTATACGCTGAGTTTGAAAACTATAAACGTAGAATCCAAAAAGAAAATCAAACAATGAAAGCATATAAAGCACAAGATGTACTAAATGATATCTTACCAACAATAGATAACATTGAACGTGCTTTACAAATAGATGGCGAAGATGAACAATTTAAATCACTTAAAAAAGGTGTAGAAATGGTTCATGAAAGTCTATTAAATGCATTAAAAAATAATGGTTTAGAAAAAATTGAGACAGAAGGTCAACAATTTGATCCGAATGTACATCAAGCAGTAGTTCAAGATGACAATCCTGATTTTGAATCAGGTCAAATCACTCAAGAACTACAAAGTGGATACAAATTGAAAGAAAGAGTTTTAAGACCTTCAATGGTTAAAGTAAATCAATAATTCGTTTTATTGTTGAAAACACCAAATTTTTAAATATATCAGGAGGAATTTATTTATGAGTAAAGTAATAGGTATTGACTTAGGTACAACAAATTCATGTATTGCAATTTTAGAAGGCGATGAGCCAAAAGTAATTCAAAACCCTGAAGGCGCTAGAACTACACCATCTGTAGTAGCATTCAAAAATGATGAAACTCAAGTAGGTGAAGTTGCAAAACGCCAAGCAATTACTAACCCAAATACAATACAATCTATCAAACGTCACATGGGTACTGATTATAAAGTTGATGTTGATGGAAAATCATATACACCACAAGAAATTTCAGCAATGGTTTTACAAAATCTTAAAAGTACAGCTGAAGATTATTTAGGTGAAAGTGTAGATAAAGCAGTCATTACTGTTCCAGCTTATTTCAATGATAGTGAACGTCAAGCTACTAAAGATGCTGGTAAAATTGCTGGCTTAGAAGTTGAACGTATTATTAATGAGCCAACAGCAGCTGCTTTAGCATATGGTTTAGACAAAACTGAACAAGATCAAAAAGTACTTGTATTCGACTTAGGTGGCGGTACTTTTGACGTATCAATCCTTGAATTAGGTGACGGTGTATTTGAAGTGCTTTCTACAGCAGGTGACAACAAACTTGGTGGGGATGACTTTGACCAAGTAATTATTGATCACTTAGTTGCAGAATTCAAAAAAGAAAACAGTGTAGATTTATCTAAAGACAAAATGGCGTTACAACGTCTTAAAGACGCTGCAGAAAAAGCTAAAAAAGATTTATCTGGTGTATCTCAAACACAAATTTCATTACCATTTATCTCTGCAGGAGAGAACGGTCCATTACACTTAGAATTAACTTTAACTCGTTCTAAATTTGAAGAGTTAGCAGATTCATTAATCAGAAGAACTATGGAACCTACGCGTCAAGCAATGAAAGATGCTGGTTTATCAAGTTCTGACATTGACGAAGTTATCTTAGTTGGTGGTTCTACTAGAATCCCAGCAGTTCAAGAAGCTGTTAAAAAAGAAGTTGGAAAAGATCCTCATAAAGGTGTGAACCCAGATGAAGTAGTTGCAATGGGCGCAGCAATTCAAGGTGGCGTTATCACTGGTGATGTTAAAGATGTCGTATTATTAGACGTAACACCATTATCATTAGGTATTGAAATTATGGGTGGACGTATGAATACGCTTATCGAAAGAAATACTACAATCCCAACATCTAAATCTCAAGTTTATTCAACAGCAGCAGACAACCAACCTGCAGTTGATATCCATGTATTACAAGGTGAACGCCCAATGGCTGCAGATAACAAAACACTTGGTAGATTCCAATTAACTGATATTCCAGCAGCTCCACGTGGCGTACCTCAAATCGAAGTGACATTTGATATCGACAAAAACGGTATTGTAAACGTTACTGCAAAAGATTTAGGTACAAACAAAGAACAAAATATTACAATACAATCTAGCTCTGCACTTTCAGACGACGAAATTGATCGTATGGTTAAAGACGCTGAAGAAAATGCTGAAGCAGATAAAAAACGTCGCGAAGAAAGTGACTTGAGAAACGAAGCAGATAGCTTAGTATTCCAAGTTGAAAAAACAATCACTGATTTAGGCGAAAACATCAGTGAAGAAGATAAACAAAATGCTGAAGACAAAAAAGAAGCACTTAAATCAGCACTAGAAGGCGAAGATATTGATGATATCAAAGCTAAAAAAGAAGACTTAGAAAAAGTAGTTCAAGACTTGTCTACAAAAGCTTATGAACAAGCAGCTCAAGCTCAACAACAAGCTCAAGGTGAAGATGCAAATGCTTCTCAAGATAGTAATGTTGAAGACGCTGATTTCAAAGAAGTTAAAGATGATGACAACCAAGATAACCAAAAATAAGTCGAGTCATTGACTAAATAATTGTTATTAACAGAAATATATGACACAATTGCTTAGCCAAATTAAGTCAAAGTCAATTGAACATTGGCTTTGACTTTTTCCTTTTTATAATAGATTTAATAAAACCGTGAAAGGAGAGGTATGAGTGGCCAAAAGAGATTATTATGAAGTTTTAGGTGTTAGCAAAAGCGCTTCTAAAGATGAAATTAAAAAGGCTTATCGTAAATTATCAAAACAATACCATCCAGATATAAATAAAGAAGAGGGCGCTGATGAGAAGTTTAAAGAAATCTCAGAAGCATATGAAGTATTAAGTGACGAAAATAAACGTGCAAATTATGACCAATTCGGACACGATGGACCACAAGGTGGCTTTGGCGGCCAAGGATTCGGTGGCCAAGACTTTAGTGGATTCGGCGGTGGCGGATTCGAAGATATCTTTAGTTCATTCTTTGGTGGTGGCAGACAGCAACGAGATCCAAATGCCCCAAGAAAAGGTGACGATTTACAATATACGATGACTGTCACATTTGATGAAGCTGTTTTCGGTAGCGAAAAAGAAATTTCTATTCGCAAAGATGTTGCTTGTCACACA
Organism: Staphylococcus sp. Y174-1; assembly: GCF_049897865.1. Lineage (NCBI taxonomy): Bacteria > Bacillati > Bacillota > Bacilli > Caryophanales > Staphylococcaceae > Staphylococcus > Staphylococcus sp. Y174-1. Next base: position 258,025 of record NZ_JAFCXB010000001.1, read on the forward strand.
TGTGATGGTGAAGGTGCTAAACCTGGAACTAAGAAAAAAACTTGTCATTACTGTAATGGTTCTGGTCATGTTTCAGTTGAACAAAATACTATTCTTGGTAGAGTAAGAACTGAAAAAGTATGTCCAGTATGTAGTGGTTCAGGCCAAGAATTTGAAGAACCTTGTCCAACTTGTCATGGTAAAGGTACTGAAAATAAAAATGTTAAAATTAGTGTGACGATTCCTGAAGGTGTAGACAATGAACAACAAATTAGATTAGCTGGTGAAGGTGCTCCAGGAGAAAACGGTGGACCACAAGGTGATTTATATATTGTGTTTAGAGTCAAACCATCTGAAAAATTTGAAAGGGACGGCGACGATATATACTATTCATTAGATATCAGTATTGCTCAAGCTACTTTAGGTGATGAAGTTAAAGTACCAACGCTTAAAGGTAGTGTCATGCTAACAATTCCTGCCGGTACACAAACTGAAAAACAATTCCGTCTGAAAGAAAAAGGCATTAAAAATGTTCATGGTTACGGTTATGGCGATTTATTTATTAACATCAATGTAGTTACGCCTACAAAAATTAGTGATCGCCAAAAAGAATTACTTAGAGAATTTGCTGAAATAGATGGCGAGGAGCTTTCTGAGCAGCCATCAAATTTTAGAGATAAAGCAAAAAGGTTCTTCAAAGGAGAATAACTTATGAACTGGACTGAAGTTGCAATCGTTGCTAACCATGAGGTATCACCAATCATAACCAATTTACTCGAAGATTATGGCTCTAATGGTGTTGTTATAGAAGATTCAGAAGATTTAACACATGATTTCGAAGATAAGTATGGTGAAATATATGCATTAAATGCAGAAGATTATCCTACACAAGGTGTGAGAGTTAAAGCATATTTTAACGAAATTAAGTATACAAAAGATTTTCAAGAAAAATTAATTCAATCATTAAAAGACATTGAAGGTCTTGATTTAGATTTGTTTAGCTTTGATGAGCAAACAATTAGAGAGCAAGATTGGGAGAATGAGTGGAAGCATTACTTTCATCCATTTCGCGCATCTGAAAAATTCACAATTGTTCCGAGTTGGGAAACATACCAACAGGAAGATGATAGTGAATTATGCATTGAGTTAGATCCAGGTATGGCATTTGGAACAGGTGATCATCCGACAACGAGTATGTGTCTAAAAGCAATTGAAGCATATGTTAAGTCTAGTGATTCAGTTATAGATGTCGGCACAGGCTCAGGTATACTGAGCATTGCGGCACATTTGTTAGGCGTTAAACGTATAAAAGCACTTGATGTAGATGAAATGGCTGTTAGAGTAGCTAAAGAAAACTTTCAAAAAAACAACTGTGAATATGCTATTGAAGCAGTCCCAGGTAATTTATTAAAAGAAGAAACTGAAAAATTTGATGTTGTTATCGCTAATATTTTAGCTCATATTATTGAAGAAATGATAGATGATGCTTATAATACACTTAATAAAGACGGTTATTTTATAACTTCTGGTATTATAGAAGAAAAACACGAGGCTATTGTTGAACATATGAAACGCAGTGGATTTGAAATAGTTTCTATTAATCATGACAATAGTTGGGTTTGTATCGTCGGACAGAAAGTGAGCGATTGACATGCAAAGATATTTTATAGATCAAAACGCTGATGTAAATCAGCGTTTTTGTATAACTGATCAAGGTGATATACATCATATTTCAAATGTCATGAGACATCAAGTTGATGATTATATCATTATTACATTTGCTGATCATTATGTTTATAAATGTAAACTGGATAATATTGGTGCAGATGGTATCATGGTTTCGTTAGAAGAACGTATTGATGTGGATACAGAATTACCACAAAATGTAACGATATGTAGCGGACTAATCAAGTCTGATAAATATGAATGGATGCTACAAAAGTCAACGGAATTAGGTGCAAGTGAATTTATTGCTGTAGATATGAAACGTTCTGTTGTCAAGCTTACAGAAAATAAAATTGCAAAGAAATTAGAACGTTGGCAGAAGATTATCAAGGAAGCTGCAGAACAAAGTTATAGATTAGCTATTCCAACGATTCAATATCAAGCAACATTAAACGATGTACTTAAAAGTGCCAAAGCGTATGATTACATTCTAATTGCCTATGAGGATGCCGCTAAAAGTGGTGAAGTAAGTCAATTTAAATCGTTAGTTCAACAATTCAAACCAAATGATAAAGTATTAATTATATTTGGACCTGAAGGTGGACTTGATGAGGATGAAGTCTCACTGTTACAAGATGTTGGTTACCAAATTGGCTTAGGTCCTAGAATTTTAAGGGCTGAAACAGCACCTTTATATGTTTTGAGTGCTTTGAGTTTCGAAAAGGATTTACACAATTAGTTTAATGTATTGATGTGTGCTAATAGCGTGTTATATGAATTATAAAGAATAAGGTGATACAACGATAAAAATCCATACCCGGATAAATTTATTCATGTATTAATAGAATTTATTCAAAATAACAAAATCTGAATTTTAGTAATTGACCACATTAATCAGATATATTATACTAGATTATACATGGTTGATACCGTGTATTGATAATAAAGTTTCGTTGATATTTGGAGGGAGGGAAATACACATGTCTAAAACAGTAGTCAAAAAGAACGAATCACTTGAAGATGCGTTACGTCGTTTCAAACGTACAGTTTCTAAAAGCGGTACTATTCAAGAAGTACGTAAACGTGAATTTTACGAAAAACCTAGCGTTAAACGTAAAAAGAAATCAGAAGCTGCACGTAAACGTAAATTCAAATAATTAATAGTTTCGTTGACTCCCTCAACACCAACATTAATTATAAACCATAATAGCCTTAGTTGTTATATACAGCTAAGGCTATTATTTTTTTATAAAAAACCATTGTACTTTTTAAATCAATATATTTTTTATTATACAAACCATGTAGTACTTAATCATTATTAAAGTAAAAAGTAATAATGAAAATTTCTTTGAAGATAATAGATTTTTATAGTGTAAACGGTATAATCGCATATTAGTTTCATGTATAATCAAATTGAGAGCGAGGTGATAGAGTGATTCTTTCAAGTAGTTTACATACAATTTTTCCTTCCAATTTAGTCGAGGATGGAAATTGGATTGATAATATAGCTAACTTTATAGTACATCCAATTGGCGCTTTGATTTTAACTTGTATTATCTTTCTTGGTTTTCTATATCAATTATATTCTAATAAGATTAATGTTGTTGGTATCATATCAACGATAGCGTTATTGATATTTTTCTTAGGATTTTTTGTGAAAGGCGACGTTAATTTCTATTCTGTGATACTTTTTGGAGTAGGAGTCATATTAGTTATCATTGAGTTATTTGTTGTCGGTGCGGTTATTGGCATCATTGGTATGGGGTTTATTATTTTCAGTATTATTACTTTAGGAGACAATTTTATCTTCATGATTGCTAATGTTGTCTTTGCATTAATCTTATCTATTATTGAGTGGGTGATACTTGTGAAAGGATTTAAACGCAAAATTCCATTTTTAGACAAAGTTGTACTGAAAGATTCTACAAATGCAGAGGCAGGTTACACTTCACATGAAGATCGCTCTCATTTAGTTGGAAAAACTGCAACAACATCAACGGACTTAAGACCAGCAGGGATTATTACATTTGATAATGAAAGAATCGATGCTGTTTCAGATGGTTCATTTATTTTAAGGAATAAACAGGTTACCATCTTAGAAGTTGAAGGTACACGAGTTGTTGTAAGAGAAATCGAATCATAAAGGAGAGAAAGTATGATCGGATTAATTATAATCGTCGTTATTGTATTAGTAGCATTGTTGTTGCTATTTTCATTTGTTCCAGTAGGATTATGGATTTCAGCAATTGCTGCTGGTGTTAAAGTAGGCATCGGTACTTTAGTAGGTATGAGATTACGTAGAGTATCTCCACGTAAAGTGATTTCACCGCTAATTAAAGCGCACAAAGCTGGATTGCATTTAACTACAAATCAACTTGAATCGCATTATTTAGCTGGAGGTAATGTTGATCGCGTTGTTGATGCTAATATTGCAGCGCAAAGAGCTGATATCAACTTACCATTCGAACGTGGGGCTGCTATAGATTTAGCGGGTCGTGACGTATTAGAAGCTGTACAAATGTCAGTTAATCCTAAAGTCATTGAAACACCATTTATTGCTGGTGTAGCAATGAACGGTATCGAAGTTAAAGCAAAAGCACGTATTACAGTTCGTGCCAACATTGCTCGTTTAGTTGGTGGTGCAGGTGAAGAAACAATTATCGCACGTGTTGGTGAAGGTATTGTTTCAACAATAGGTTCAAGTGAACACCATACACAAGTTCTTGAAAATCCAGATAATATTTCTAAAACTGTTTTAAGTAAAGGATTAGATTCTGGTACAGCATTTGAAATTTTATCAATTGATATTGCTGATGTTGATATTAGCAAAAATATTGGTGCAGATTTACAAACTGAACAAGCGCTTGCAGACAAGAATATTGCACAAGCTAAAGCAGAAGAACGTCGTGCGATGGCTGTAGCTCAAGAACAAGAAATGAAAGCAAAAGTACAAGAAATGCGTTCTAAAGTGGTTGAAGCAGAAGCAGAAGTACCATTGGCTATGGCTGAAGCTTTACGTTCTGGCAACTTAGGCGTAAAAGATTATTACAATTTAAAAAATGTTGAAGCTGACACAGGCATGAGAAATTCTATTAATCAACGTACGAATCAAAAAGATGATGAATCACCGGATAAATAATTAGGGGTGATTAAATGAGTATAGGTATTATTATCTTTGTAATATCTGTGATTGTGACAATAATTGGTGCTATTAGTGATAATAGCCATAAAGAAAGACAAAACCAAAAACCACCAGTCAACAAACGGTCAAATGACCATGGAGGAGAACCACAGAAACGTGGCTTTTTTGATGAAATAGGAAAAACATTTAAAGAAATAGAGAAACAATTAAATGAAGACCCTATGTCGCAAGAACGTGAAAAACCACGCGCTCCTCAACCTACTAAGACACAAGCAGAACCGGTTGAAACACGTGCAGAAAAAATGGAAACACCGAGTCCTGAGCGCTCATCAAGAACGATGAGAACGGATAATGAAACTGAAGCTGAAAAAGCAAAACGTTCACAACAACAGCAAGATGATAAATTACAACAAGAATTAGAATCCGATTTAATAGGACAAATGCAAGATGTACGTAGTGAAATTGATCGCGAAACTGAGAAGAAGTTGCAACGAACTGAACGAAAAGCACGTGCAATTATAGCTGATAAATATTTATCAGAAAGAACAAAGCGTTTTCGTTTAAAACAACTTATGAATGCTCATGCGATACAAGGAACAGCCACAAATGAACAATTCAGGTTTGCTGAGGACGAAGTTGTTAATGGTATTATTTGGTCAGAAGTATTAGAAAGACCGAAACAATTATAATATAATGTTTTAAGTTAACGCCTTATAAATCAATGTAATTTGATGTTATAAGGCGTTTTTAATATTATAATCGTAGTAAGAACTTTTATTTATCTGATTATCACAATCATATTTATACATTATAAAGCTTTCGTTTTATTATAAAATTAGATAGAATGTAAATCTTCTGTTAAAATTAATGAAATTCTGTCCTATTCAATTCACTTTAAAATAATATATTGAGTATTCGTGATATAATAGAGATGTATAATCAATAGTTTTAAACAGTAATTGTATATTTTTATACAAGCTGATTATTTATTTGTTAACAATCATTTTGTAACTTAAAATCTAATAGGATAAAATAAAAGAAACGAATATATTTGTAAAGGAGCACCTATATGCCTGGAATTATTCAAATAAATGACATCAATGAAGCGCAAGCACTCATTGGTAATAATGATGAACACCTTAAATCAATTGAGGAAGGATTTGATGTCATTATACATGCTCGTGGTCAAGAAATTGCTGTAAAAGGAGAGCAAGTTGAGCATGTTGAAAAAGCGGAATCCGTACTAATTAATTTATTAAAAGTCATACAACAAGGTGTAACAATATCGATTAAAGATGTTGAAGCAGCAGTGAAAATGGCACAAAATGGTACGATTCAATACTTATTAGATTTATATGAAGATGAAATTACTAAAGATGCATTTGGCAAGACGATTCGTGCTAAAACAATGGGACAACGTTTATACGTAAATGCGATGCACCATAATGATTTAGTTTTTGGTGTGGGACCAGCTGGTACAGGTAAAACATTTTTAGCTGTAGTCTATGCTGCTAAACAGTTACGTAAAGGGTCAGTAAAACGCATTGTTTTGACAAGACCTGCAGTTGAAGCTGGCGAATCTTTAGGATTTCTACCAGGAGATTTAAAAGAAAAAGTAGATCCTTATCTAAGACCGCTTTATGACGGGTTAAATACTGTTTTAGGTAGAGAACAAACTGCTAGATTTATAGAAAGAGGTATCATTGAAGTTGCCCCATTAGCTTATATGAGAGGTAGAACATTAGATGATGCGTTTGTCATTTTAGATGAAGCTCAAAATACTACACATGCACAAATGAAAATGTTCTTAACTAGATTAGGATTTGGATCAAAAATGGTAGTCACTGGTGACAAAACACAAGTAGATTTACCAAAAGGTGTAAAGAGTGGTTTGAAAGAAGCGATTAAAAAATTAGAAAACGTTAAAGGTTTAAGTATTCATCATTTAGACCAAACAGATGTGGTACGTCATCCATTAGTAAGTAAAATTATTGATCGTTATGAGGGAGATGAATAAATGTTTACGATAGATTTTAGTGACCATACTAATTTAGTGAAAGAGGATTGGTTTACACAAATTGACAAGCTGCTAACGTTTGCAAAGGAACAAGAAAATATCGAAGAAGAGGCTGAATTGTCAGTTACTTTTGTAGATAAAGATGAGATTCAAGAAATTAATAAAATGTATCGAGATAAAGACAAAGTCACAGATGTTATATCTTTTGCATTAGAGGAAGATGAACCTGAAATAACTGGTATAGAAATGCCGAGAGTTTTAGGCGATATTATTATTTGTACTGATGTTGCTCAAGAACAAGCAGACTCGTACGGACATTCATTTGAAAGAGAATTGGGCTTCCTTGCATTACACGGCTTTTTACATTTATTAGGTTATGATCATATGAATGAGCAAGATGAGAAACAAATGTTCGGACGCCAAGATCAAATTCTTAATGCATACGGCTTAACTAGAGATTAGAGGCGCGTATGGATAGATTTAAATATGCATTTCAAGGCATGATAGTTTTATTAAAAAAAGATAAGAATTTCTTACTTCATCTTATTTTTGGTTTGATAGTCATTGTTTGTGGATTTATATTTCATATTACAAAAGTGGAATGGCTTTTTATATTGTTAGCGATTGGACTTGTGCTAGCATTTGAAACGATAAATACAGCTATTGAATATGTAGTCGATTTGGTAACAACGGATTATCATATTTTAGCTAAGAAAGCGAAAGACGTTGCTGCTTTTAGCGTGATTATTGCGTCTATTATAGCTGTCTTAATTGGGCTGATTGTTTTTTTACCGTATATTTTTAAATAATAGTGCAAATTCACAAAAGTTGTTTATACTTAATGAATAAAGCTTTTAATAAAATATAGTTATACACCCATTTCCATGGTGTTGAATATTGAACAGGAGAGATGAAGCAATGGCATACCAACCACATTATTTTTCAGAAGTAAGAAAAGCACAGGCAAATGCGTACGCACCCTACAGTAATTTTAAAGTTGGTGCGTATTTAAGAACGAAAGATGGCAAAGCTTATTACGGTGGTAATGTTGAAAATGCAGCTTATCCAATGGCGATTTGTGCTGAAAGATCAAGTTTAGTTGCGGCAATTGCTGATGGATACCGCCCAGGAGATTTTGAATCAATTACTGTAACTGTAGATGCAGATGAACCGTCCTCACCATGTGGCGCATGTCGACAAGTAATGAAAGAGCTTTGTGATGACGAAATGCCAGTTTATATGACCAATCATAAAGGTGATATGACAGAATTATCAGTAGGCGAGTTATTGCCTTTAGGATTTTCAGGAAAGGATTTAAATTAATGACAGAACACAAATCAGGCTTTATATCTATCATTGGTAGACCCAATGTTGGTAAATCAACCTTTGTAAATCGTGTAATAGGACATAAGATTGCGATAATGTCCGATAAAGCACAAACAACTAGAAACAAAATTCAAGGTGTCATGACACAAGAAGATGCGCAAATTATTTTCCTAGATACACCAGGTATTCATAAACCTAAGCACAAATTAGGAGATTATATGATGCGCGTTGCGACGAATACACTATCTGAAATAGATGCCATTATGTTTATGGTAAACGTCAATGAGGATATTGGTAGAGGCGACGAATATATTATGGATATGCTAAAAACAATCAAAACGCCAGTATTTTTAGTGTTAAATAAGATTGACTTGGTTCATCCCGATGAATTAATGCCTAGAATTGAAAAATATAAAAAATATATGGATTTTACAGAAATCGTACCTATTTCTGCACTTGAAGGCTTAAATGTAGATCATTTTATTAATGTTATAAAATCATATTTACCAGAAGGCCCTAAATATTATCCTGATGATCAAATATCAGATCATCCAGAACAATTTGTTGTTGGAGAACTGATAAGAGAGAAAATTTTACATTTAACAAGTGAAGAAATTCCTCATGCGATTGGTGTTAATGTAGACCGTATGATTAAAGAAGATGAAGATAGAGTGAGAATTGAAGCTACTATTTACGTAGAAAGAGATTCTCAAAAAGGGATTGTCATTGGTAAAGGCGGTAAAAAATTAAAAGAGGTTGGTAAACGTGCGCGTCAAGATATAGAGCGTTTATTAGGCTCGAAAGTTTACTTGGAACTATGGGTTAAAGTACAAAAAGACTGGCGAAATAAAGTTAATTTCATTCGCCAAATGGGTTATTTAGAAGATAGAGATTAAGTTAAAGTTGAAAGTCGGTGAATTCGTGTGTTAATCAAACAAAAAGGGATTATTATAAAAACCATTGATTATGGCGAATCCGATAAAATTATAACTATCTTAAATGAATATGGTGCTAAAGTCCCACTTATGGTAAGAAGAGCCAAGAAAAGTAAGAGCGGCTTGCAGGCTAATACGCAATTATTTGTGTATGGCTTGTTTATTTATTCAAAGTGGAAAGGTATGGGCACCTTAAGTTCAGTTGATGTCATTGACCAAAATTACCATCTGCGACTAGATATATATGAAAGTAGCTATGCAAGTTTGTGTACTGAAACGATCGACCGTTCCATGGAAACAGATGAAATCTCTAAAAATAGTTACGAATTATTGCATTTTGTATTAGATAAGATTAGGCAGGGGATTTCAGCACAACTCATGTCAGTTGTTGTATTGTTAAAATGTATGACAAAATTTGGATTTAATGCAGTATTTGACAGATGTGTGATAACTCAAAGTGAAGATCAATCAAAATTAGTCGGTTATAGTTTTAAATATGATGGTGCAATTTCTGAAAATGTTGCATATAAAGATACACACGCATTTCAGTTATCAAACAAAACGTTGTATTTATTAGATATCCTTCAGAAGTTACCAATTAATCAAATGAGTTCATTGAGCATACACGAAACAATTGTCGATGAAATGTCAGAACTTGTTATCTTATTGTATAAAGAGTATGCGGGTATGTATTTCAAAAGTCAAAAACTAATTAATCAATTATATCGATTAGATAACTTATAATAATTATTTATATTCAAACCTATTGGCCCAGACCATAGGTTTGTTTTTTTTATATAAAAAAATGGGACAAGAAAAATTAATCCATTACAATGAAATAATCTTAGTTTCTTGTCCCATAAATATTTAAATTGCTATTTAAGTTTTATTTGATTTTGAATATATCATTCTTAAAATTAAAATTTAACTTTTTCAGCTAAGAATGATTTTAATTCAGTGATTGGCATACGAACTTGCTCCATTGTATCACGGTCACGAACTGTAACTTTTTCATCTTCTAAAGAATCAAAATCAAAAGTGATACAGTATGGTGTTCCAATTTCATCTTGACGACGGTAACGTTTACCAATTGATTGTGATTCATCAAAATCAATTGCAAAATCAGCGCTTAATTCTTCGAACACTTTAATTGCATCGCCTGATAATTTTTTACTTAATGGTAATACAGCTGCTTTATATGGTGCAAGTGCAGGGTGGAAGTGAAGTACTGTTCTTGAATCTTTGCTTCCTTCAACTCCTTCTTCATCATAAGCATCACATAAAAATGCTAAAGTAACACGGTCAGCACCTAATGAAGGCTCTATACAGTAAGGGATATATTTTTCTCCTGTTTCTTGATCGTGATATTGGAAATCTTCACCAGAATGTTCACTATGTTTTTTCAAGTCAAAATCTGTACGACTCGCGATACCCCAAAGTTCACCCCAACCAAATGGGAAACGATATTCGATATCAGTAGTCGCATTTGAATAGTGAGACAATTCATCTGCATCGTGATCACGTAAACGCGTTGCTTCTTCGCTTAAATTTAAATCTTTAAGCCATTGACTCGCGAATGTTTTCCAATAATTTTGCCATTCAATTTCTTCACCAGGTTTACAGAAGAATTCCAATTCCATTTGTTCGAATTCACGTGTTCTAAAGATAAAGTTACCAGGCGTAATTTCATTACGGAATGATTTACCGATTTGTCCTATACCAAAAGGTAATTTTTTACGCATAGTACGTTGTACATTTTTATAGTTAACAAAAATACCTTGTGCAGTTTCAGGGCGTAGGAAAATTTCGTTAGTAGAATCTTCAGTAACCCCTTGGAAAGTCTTAAACATAAGGTTGAATTGACGAATATCAGTCCAATTCGCTGTGCCACTTACAGGACAAACGATACCTTCTTCATCAATAATGCGTTTCATTTCATCAAAGCTTAAACCGTCAGCGACAAAGTTTTCGTCACCTTTTTCATTTAACATGTAGTCTTCAATGATTTTATCTGCACGATAACGAATTTTACTATCTTTGTTATCGATCATCGGATCATTAAAATTACCTAAATGACCTGATGCTTCCCAAGTTTTAGGGTTCATTAAAATTGCAGCATCAATACCAACATTATATGGTGATTGTGTAATGAATTTTTGCCACCATGCTTTTTTAACATTATTTTTTAATTCGACACCAAGTGGGCCGTAGTCCCATGTATTTGATAGACCACCATAAATGTCACTACCAGGGAATACAAAACCTCTATGTTTTGCTAATGAGACGATTGTTTCCATATCTTTTGTCATTAAATATAACTCTCCTTTTTTACATGAAAACGCCCCAAGACACAGAATAAGCCAAAAAGTTTAATCTATATCTTGGGACGAGTTAATCTTTTTAATCACATATGTAATATATGTGTTTATTTACTAGATTCATGTTAACCCGCGGTTCCACCCAAATTAGTGTGTACACTCGCTTTTAACTATCATTTAATTGTAGCCATTGTTACTTGTTAAGCTTTCACCATCCTTAACTCGCTTTAAGTCTAATTTTAATGTATTGATAGTTTATAAGCAAGTAAATATATGTATTTGTAGCAATTAAAAATTCAATGTATAATTAAGAAGAATGAATAAAGGGGTGAGTGTTATAGAACTAAGTAAAAGGCAACAACAAATAATTGAAATAGTAAAGAGTAATGGGCCTATTACAGGAGAACATATTGCTGATCGTCTGAGCTTGACTAGAGCTACATTGCGACCGGATTTAGCCATATTAACAATGTCTGGCATATTAGAAGCTCGACCACGTGTAGGTTATTATTATTCTGGCAAACCTCAGAATAAATTAATTGCGGATGAATTGAAGCAATATGTTGTGAAAGATTATGCGTCTCACCCTGTCGTCGTTAAAAGTGAGACGTCAGTTTATGATGCAATTTGCACCATATTTTTAGAAGATGTCAGCACATTGTTTGTTATTAATAGTGATGGTGACTTTATGGGTGTTTGTTCTCGTAAAGATTTACTGAGAGCTTCTATGATTGGTGATGATATACATACAATGCCAGTTAATATTATTATGACACGAATGCCGAATTTGAGTTTTGTACTTGAAGGTGAGAAAGTCATACATGCAGCAAATCTTATGATCGAAAAAGAAATTGATTCATTACCAATTGTAGTAAAGAAAGATAATGATAAATATGAAGTTAAAGGTCGTATTTCTAAAACTACGATCACTAAAATCTTTGTATCCTTACTAAATGAATAGGTGGTTTTAAGTAAATGAAAAATATTAAAATAATCGTGGCGTCCGACTCGGTAGGTGAAACAGCCGAACTTGTAGCAAGAGCTTGTATTTCACAATTTAATCCTAAACAATGTGAAAGTGAAATAAGTAGGTATCCCTATATAGAAGCACTAGAAAATGTGGATGAAGTGATTTCAGTAGCGAAAGATACCGAAGCGATAGTGGTATATACACTAGTTAAACCAGAAATTAGAAAATACATGGAAGCGAAATTAGCAGAATTTAAAATTAAAGCAGTGGATATTATGGGGCCACTAATGAATATTTTATTAGATCAAATAGATGAAAAGCCGTATTTTGAACCAGGTTTAGTCCATCAACTAGATGAAGCTTATTTCAAAAAAATTGATGCAATTGAATTTGCAGTTAAATATGACGATGGTAAAGATCCAAAAGGTTTATTCAAGGCTGACATTGTATTGTTAGGGATTTCAAGAACGTCTAAGACGCCGTTATCACAATATCTAGCACATAAAAGTTACAAAGTTATGAATATTCCAATCGTACCTGAAGTAACACCTCCAGATGATTTATTTGATATAGATTCTTCTAAATGTATCGCTTTAAAAATTAGTGAAGAAAAATTAAATAGAATTCGTAAAGAAAGACTCAGACAACTTGGCTTAGGTGAAAGTGCAAGATATGCTACTGAACAACGCATAGAAGAAGAGCTGAATTATTTCCATGAATTAGTTGATAAAATTGGTTGTCCTGTAATTGATGTTTCAGATAAGGCTATTGAAGAAACAGCAAATGATATTATCAGTCTTATTGAGCAAAATAATTTCAAAAATTAACGAAAACAATTATAATAGTATGACTAATGTTTAATAGGTGATAATATTGAGAATCGATCAATCCACGATAAATGAAATAAAAGATAAAACGGATATACTTGATTTAGTTAGTGAGTATGTGAAGTTAGAGAAGAGAGGACGCAATTATATAGGTTTGTGTCCTTTTCATGATGAAAAAACACCCTCATTTACTGTTTCTGAAGATAAACAAATTTGTCACTGCTTCGGTTGTAAAAAAGGTGGTAATGTTTTTCAATTCACACAAGAAATTAAAGATATCCCATTTACAGAAGCAGTAAAAGAATTAGGTGAACGTGTAAATATTAAAGTTGAAACCGATCAAAGTTATGCTAATCAAGACAATGGGCATCAAGTCGCTTCAGATGATTTAAAAATGATTGAAATGCATGAATTAATGCAAGATTATTACCATTACGCACTGAAGAAAACTGTTGAAGGTGAAGCGGCATTAAATTATTTAAAAGAACGTGGTTTTACAGATGAATTAATAGATGCAAGAAAAATTGGTTATGCACCTAATAATGCGCATTTCTGTCATGATTTTTTAAAGAAAAAAGAATATGACATTGAACTAGCTTATGAATCTGGTTTGTTGTCACGAAATGAAGAGAATTTTAGTTATTATGATCGATTTCGTGATCGTGTCATGTTTCCATTAAATAATGCACAAGGAAGAACTGTTGGTTATTCTGGTAGAACATATACAAATCAAGAACCAAAATATTTAAATAGTCCAGAAACACCCATATTTCAAAAGCGAAGATTACTTTACAATGTAGATAAAGCAAGAAAATCAATACGTAAAAATGATGAAATTATTTTATTAGAAGGCTTTATGGATGTAATCAAATCAGATCAAGCAGGATTGAAACAAGTTGTTGCTAGTATGGGTACACAGATTTCAAATGAACATATTGCCTTTATAAAGAAATTAACAACAAATGTCACTTTGATGTTCGACGGTGATTTTGCGGGTACTGAAGCTACTTTGAAATCAGGACAGGCTCTATTACAACAAGGCTTTAACGTCTTTGTAGTACAACTTCCTAAAAATATGGACCCTGATGAATATATTGTTAAACATGGCGCAGACGCTTTTAATTATTTTGTTGAACATGAGAAGAAGTCATTCATCATTTACAAAATTCACACGCATCAAGACGAAATAGAAAACAATGATCTAGCATATGAAAGATATTTAAAAGAGATAACTAATGATATTTCATTTATGCAATCAACGATTTTACGCAAAAAAATATTGCAAGAAGTATCTGAATTGTTTAAAGTTAGCTTGGATAGTCTAAATAATGAAGTAGGACAGCAACAAGATTATTATCAGCCACACAATTATCAAATACCCACTGTTCCTGAATTTAATAATTTGAGCAAACATGAAAAAGCAGAACGTGCTTTATTAAAACATTTTATGAACGATAAAGACACTTTCTTGAATTATCATAAATTACTTCAAACAGAAGACTTTACAAATCAATATTTTAAGCGTATATTTAATGTTTTACATGAGTTTTACTCTGAAAATGATACGTTTAATATTAGTGATGTGTTACAGTATATCGATATCAATGAAATCAAAGAAGCATTTATATCATTAGATAATTATATGATAAATGAAGAACCTTATGAATATGAGATTGACGATTATATAAATACACTGACATCTAATAGAAATGAAGAAACGATTGAATCGCTTAATCAAAAGTTGCGGGAAGCTTCCAGGTTAGGTGATTTAGAACTGCAAAAATATTATTTAGAAAAAATTGTAAATCACAATAAAAATAGAATGAATTAATTTTTTATGTATTTGTCTGTATATTTATTTATATGGGGTTGCTAAAATGTATACTAAGTAAATATTTTGAGTAGATTTCACTAATTTTATCTATAAAATATTTTGATATCAATTTGATATTATATTCGGGAGGCCATTTCATGTCTGGAAATAACGTTAAAGTTAAAAAACAAACGATTGATCCATCTCTAACTTTAGAAGATGTAAAAAAACAATTAATTGAAAAAGGTAAAAAAGAAGGGCACCTTAGTCATGAAGAAATTGCAGAAAAACTGCAAAATTTCGAAATGGATTCTGATCAAATGGACGAATTATTTGATCAATTAACTGATAATGACATAAGTTTAGTTAATGAAAAAGATAGTTCAGATAAAGATTTTAAATTAAATCCAAATGATTTAAGTGCACCTCCAGGCGTAAAAATAAATGATCCAGTGCGTATGTATTTAAAAGAAATCGGACGAGTAAATTTATTAAACGCTCAAGAAGAAATTGAATTGGCGAAAAAAATTGAGCAGGGCGATGAAGTTGCGAAATCTCGATTAGCTGAAGCCAATTTACGACTTGTAGTAAGTATTGCTAAAAGATATGTAGGTCGTGGCATGCTTTTCCTTGACCTTATTCAAGAAGGTAATATGGGTTTAATCAAAGCAGTAGAAAAGTTCGATTTTAATAAAGGATTTAAATTTTCAACTTATGCAACTTGGTGGATTCGTCAAGCAATCACTCGTGCGATTGCTGACCAAGCACGTACAATTCGTATACCAGTACACATGGTAGAAACAATTAACAAATTAATTCGTGTTCAAAGACAATTATTACAAGATTTAGGTAGAGATCCTGCACCTGAAGAAATAGGGGAAGAAATGGATTTACCACCAGAAAAAGTAAGAGAAATCTTAAAAATTGCTCAAGAACCTGTATCACTTGAAACACCAATTGGTGAAGAAGATGATAGTCATTTAGGTGATTTTATTGAGGACCAAGAGGCTCAAAGTCCTTCTGATCATGCGGCCTATGAATTGTTAAAAGAACAATTAGAAGATGTCTTAGACACATTGACGGACCGTGAAGAAAATGTACTACGCTTACGTTTTGGTTTGGATGATGGACGTACGCGCACATTAGAAGAAGTAGGTAAAGTATTTGGCGTTACTAGAGAACGTATTCGTCAAATAGAAGCAAAAGCGCTTAGAAAACTAAGACACCCAAGCAGAAGTAAACGTCTAAAAGACTTTATGGACTAACAAGTAATATAAACATAAATTGGAAACCACACGTTATTGTGTATAAATTGTTAAAGCAATGACTGACTGATTTCTAAATTCACTCACGCTAAGTATTTTGAAATCAATTTATCTTTGTAGGGGGCGGGCATACGAAATCTAATTACATTTTTAGATTTCAATCCCGCTCCTTTTTTACATATATCAGAGGAGTAACAATATGATTCCATTAAATCAGAGATTAAAAAAAGTAAGTACTTTTATTCAAGGTAATTGTTTAGCTGACATTGGATCAGATCACGCATACCTACCAATTTATGCCATTGAAAATCATTTAATTGATTTTGCAATTGCTGGGGAAGTGATTAAAGGACCATTTGATGCGTCTATTCGCAATGTACGAGATTATAAACTGAGTCATGAAATTGATGTTAGGCTCGGAGATGGCTTAACTGTTATAAGACCCGAAGACCATGTCACTTCTGTATCAATTTGTGGCATGGGTGGTCCATTAATCGCTAAAATATTAAATGAAGGCACTGAAAAATTAGAAAACAAACCTAGACTGATATTACAAAGTAATATTCAATCTAGCGCAATACGTGAGCAACTATTAAAGTTAAACTACACTATAATCGCAGAAGAAATTTTGGAAGAAAAAGGTCACATCTATGAAATACTTGTTGCTGATTATAATAATCATTGTGAACCTATGACTGAACAAGAAATAAAATTTGGCCCAAAATTACTCCAAAATAAAACCCCATTATTTTATAAAAAATGGAAACGCGAACATGACGCATTGTTAAAAATAAAAAGTAATTTGAATCCAAATGTACATACAGAACGTTTAAGAGAAATTGATAAGGATATTAATTTAATTAATGAGGTGATTTAAATGAACATAGAAAATTTACTGAATATCATTAATAAGCATGTTCCATTTGCTTCTGCTGAATCTTGGGATAATGTAGGATTGTTAATTGGCAATAAAAACGCAACGATTTCAGGCATTATGACTGCACTTGATTGTACGGAAGAAGTAGTAGATGACGCATTAAAAAATCACTGTAATACCATTATTTGCCACCATCCACTTATTTTCAAAGGAATCAAACAAATAACACAAGATGATGGTTATGGTGCAATTTTAAGAAAATTAATTAAACATGATATAAATGTCATTGCACTACATACAAATTTAGATGTTTACCCTAAAGGCGTTAATGCAATGCTTGCCAATAAACTTAAGTTAAATCATCAACGTATTTTAAATCCTGAGTTACGCTCCTATTATAAAGTTCAAGTCTTTATTCCTAAAGAAAATTTAATAGACTTTAAAAATAAATTAAGTGAAGCAGGATTAGCAGAAGAAGGGGATTATCAATATTGTTTCTTTGAAACCCCAGGAAATGGACAATTCAAACCGATTGAGGGTGCCAATCCGCACATTGGTGAATTAGACCAAATTTCATCTGTTGAAGAATATAAATTAGAATTTATGATTGATTATAATCAGAAACAACTAGCTCAACAACTTATAATGCAACACCATCCATATGAAACACCTGTATTTGATTTTATAGAATTACAAAAAGAAGCTGATTATGGCTTGGGAATGCTTGGTGAATTGGAAGAAACGATGAATACAATGGCATTTGTAAACCATGTGAAAACGAATTTGAAAATGCCTAGTGTTAGATTTACAGGTAATTTAGATGCAGACATTAAAACAGTAGCAATTATTGGTGGTTCAGGTATTGGATTTGAATTTGACGCTATAAATAAAGGTGCAGATATATTTGTAACAGGAGACATAAAACACCATGATGCTTTAGATGCAAAAATCGCAGGTATGAATCTATTAGATATTAATCATTACAGCGAATATGTAATGAAAGAAGGTTTATGTGAGTTATTAGTAGATTGGTTAAATAATGAAACAGAAGATTTTAAAATTATAGCGTCAAAACTTAATACAGATCCCTTCAACTATCTATAATTAAAATTTTAAAAATTTATAGGTTATCTTAAACCAAAATATGCCTGAATCAATAGAAACAACAAATAGTAAAATACTATATGAATTATTAGGGATACTTTTTTATGGTAGATACACTAAATAAGTTAATAAGTGGTTGAGATATAAATAAGTATCTCAACCATTTTAAATGCTGTAGAGTAAAAAGTAAGATTGTTCTGCGAAATTATTTTGATAAGGTGCGTATTTCTCTACAAAGACTACTTAAAGGTTCAAAGTCAGATTCCAAATCAATAATTTAGTTCAAAATTATAGTGTTTTGCTTTATAATAGACAAGATGAAGATTTAAGGAGGCCAAGACATGGCAAATCACCCATTTGAAAAATTTAATTTAGAAGCAGGTCTTATAGATGCTGTGAAAGATTTGAATTTTAATCAACCAACTGAAATACAGACACGTGTCATACCAAAGATAATTAAACAAGTGAATTTAATTGGTCAATCACAAACAGGCACAGGAAAATCACATGCGTTTTTATTACCATTATTAAATTCAATCGATACAGACTATAAAGAACCACAAGCAATAGTTGTTGCACCAACACGTGAACTAGCACAACAACTATTTGATGTAGCAAGTCATTTAACAAGATTCAAAGAAGACGTATCTGTAAAACTCTTCATTGGCGGCACAGATATCGAAAAAGATCGTAGCCGAGTTAAGAACCAACCGCAACTTATCATAGGCACACCAACTCGAATTAACGATTTAGCTAAACATGGGGATTTACATGTACACTTAGCTTCTTATTTGGTGATTGATGAAGCAGATTTAATGATTGATTTAGGACTAATAGATGAAGTGGATTACGTAGCAACAAGACTAGATGAAAATGCACATATTGCAGTATTTAGTGCAACTATTCCTAAGTCATTGCACCCATTTTTAAATAAATATCTAGAAAATCCAGAATTTGTAGAAATTGAAAACACAGAAAAAAATAAGAAAAATATCGAATTTTATTTAATACCTACAAAAGGTGAAGCAAAAATAGAAAAAACACTAAAACTGATCGATATATTAAATCCATATTTATGTATTATATTCTGTAACAGTAGAGATAGTGCAGATGAATTAGCAAAACAATTAAATGCTGCTGGTTTAAAATTAGGGATGATTCACGGTGGTCTTACACCTAGAGAACGTAAACAACAAATGAAAAGAATTAGAAATTTAGAATTCCAATTTGTGATTGCAAGTGATTTAGCTTCACGTGGTATAGATATTGACGGTGTAAGCCATGTAATTAACTTCGATGTGCCTAATGATATTGATTTCTTTACACATAGAGTTGGACGTACAGGACGTGGTCAATACAAAGGTGTAGCAATTACATTGTACAGTCCTGATGAAGAGCATAATATTGCATTAATTGAGCAAAGAGGTTATAAATTCGAAAATGTAGATATCAAAGACGATGAATTAAAACCAATAAAAGCGCATAATATGCGACAAACGCGTAAAAATAAAGACGATCACTTAACAAATCAATTGAAATATAAAGTTAAAACGAATAAGAAAAAAGTAAAGCCAGGCTATAAGAAAAAATTCAAAAGAGATTTAGATGATTTAAAACGTAAGGAACGTAAACAATTTAGTAAACAGAAAAGTCGTCAAGATAGAAAAAATAGAAAAGGATAGGTGAATTTTATGTTAGTAGGATCACATGTATCTATGAATGGTAAAAAAATGTTAGAAGGTTCAGCTGAAGAAGCACATAAATTTGGCGAATCTACTTTTATGATTTACACGGGTGCACCTCAAAATACTAGAAGAAAACCTATCGAAGAATTAAATATTGAAAAAGGTCATGAGATAATGAAAGCACATGGTCTTTCCAATATTGTTGTTCACGCACCTTATATTATAAATATCGCAAATACTGTTAAACCCCATGTCTTTGAATTGGGGGTAGAGTTTCTTCAAAGTGAAATCGAAAGAACACAAGCACTTGGTGCACAAGATATTGTTTTACACCCAGGCTCTCATGTAGGAGAAGGTACAGATGCTGGTATTAAAAAAATTATAGAAGGTTTAAACGAAGTTTTAACGAACGATAATAATGTAAGAATTGCATTAGAAACGATGGCTGGAAAAGGTTCTGAAGTAGGTAGAAACTTTGAAGAGCTAGCAAGAATTATAGATGGTGTAAACCATAATGATCGTTTATCGGTTTGTTTCGACACATGTCATACACATGATGCTGGCTATAATGTTAAAGAAGATTTTGATGGTGTACTAAATGAATTTGATAAAATTATCGGTGTAGATAGAATTAAAGTAGTACACGTCAATGATAGTAAAAATGATATTGGTGCACATAAAGATAGACACGAAAATATCGGTTTTGGATATATTGGCTTTGATGCATTAAATTATGTCGTACATCATGATACATTTAAAGATATACCTAAGATATTAGAAACACCTTATGTAGGTGAAGATAAAAAAAATAAAAAACCACCATATAAATTAGAAATTGAAATGTTAAAACAGCAAAAATTTGATGAAGATTTAAAAAATAAAATATTACAACAATAATGTTTGTTTAAAATTAAATTAATATATTGAATTGAGTAAGCGTAAGTATCCTAGATATAAAATAGGGTACTTGTGCTTACTCTTTTTTTGTTAATTCGGAAACATTACTATTTACATATTGGATTGGACGTTGTATAGTATGGAATGAGGTGAAAACATGACTACACCAGTATTCGAATTAAAAAATATTGATTATTATTTTGATAACAAACAAGTACTTGAAAATATAAATATAAAAATTAATCGAGGAGAGTTTGTTGCAATTGTAGGACCCAATGGTGCTGGAAAATCAACACTATTGAAAATTATCCTAGGGTTATTACCCATCCAAAAAGGTCAAATATATGTGGATGGAAAAGATTATAATGGCAAACAATCATTGTTAAAAATAAGTTACGTCTCACAAAAAGCACAAGCCTTTAAAGCGGGGTTCCCTGCAAGTGTTAAAGAAGTTGTGATAAGTGGTCTAACTAAACGTAAAAGACTGTTTCAATGGTTCAATAAAAAAGATGAGAGAAAAGTAGAAATTGTATTAAAAAGACTGAATATAAAACATTTAATAGATAAAAACATTGCTGAATTATCCGGAGGTCAACAACAACGCGTGTTAATAGCTAGAGCACTTATAAGTGAGCCTTCGGTATTAATTTTAGATGAACCGACAAGTGGTATTGATGCAAAACATGTTAGTGAATTTTATGAAACGTTGGAAAGACTCAAAAATGAAGGCGTAACAATTATACTAGTAACGCATGATATTGGTGTGGTTGCCGATACAGCTACAGAGGTTGCATGTCTCAATAAACATATACATTTCCATGGAACAACAGAAGCATTTAAATCTCTAGACGAAGTAGAAATTTCAAAAATTTATGGTCATCCAATACAATTTGTTGATCATCAACATAGTAGGGAGTGTTGTTCATCATGATAGAAGCCCTACTGAATTTTGATTTTATGAGATATTCACTTATCAGTGGTATATTAATTGGTTTCATTGCACCACTTATTGGTGCTTTTATCGTTGTTAGAAGATTGTCACTCATTGCCGATGCACTCAGTCATGTTACACTGGGAGGTATTTCCTTTGGCATGTTCATTATAACGGTGATACCTGCATTTGTATTTATTAACCCAATGTGGTTTGGTATTTTATTTGCTATTATAGGCGCTTTACTTATAGAGAATTTAAGAACATCTTATAGTAATTATCAGGAAATTGCGATTCCTATCATCATGAGCGCAGGTATTGCATTAAGTGCTATCTTTATATCACTCGCTGATGGATTTAACCAAGAAATAGTTGGGCTATTATTTGGTTCAATCAGTGCTGTTACATTAAGTGATTTATCAACTATTATCGTGATTGTAGTTATCGTACTCATATTTATTTTCTCATTTTATAAAGAACTATTTATATTATCGTTCGATGAGGAATATAGTAAAGTAATTGGAATTCCAAAATGGATACAATTTTTATTTATAATTATCGTTGCAATGGTAATTTCTGCTTCTATGCGTGTTGTAGGCATATTATTGGTAAGTGCTTTAATTACGTTACCAGTAGCAGTTTCAATGCGAATAACTAAAGGATTTAAACAATTAATTATATTGAGCGTGATTATTGGAGAGTTTTCTGTTATCGCTGGACTTGTTCTAGCATTTTATATGAATATATCTCCTGGCGGTGTAATAGTAGTACTACTTGTACTTATTTTAGCAATAACGATGATGTATCAAAGATTAAAAGTAAAATCGATTAAAGGAGTTGCTAAAGATGAAGACTGAAGAAGCTATTGGCATTATTAAAAATCATGGACACAAATATACAAATAAAAGACGTGAAATGATTGATATTTTTGTAGAAGAAGATAAATACATCAATGCAAAAATAATACAACAAAAAATGGACAAAAATTACCCTGGCATTTCATTCGATACAATTTATAGAAACTTACATTTATTTAAAGATTTAGGTATTGTAGAAGGTACTGAACTAGATGGAGAAATGAAATTCAGAATTGCATGTACTGATCATCATCACCATCACTTTATTTGTGAATCCTGTGGCGATACAAAAGTAATAGATTTTTGTCCAATTGATCAAATTAAAGCATTTTTACCAAAAGTAGATATTCACACACATAAATTAGAAGTTTATGGCATATGCGAATCGTGCCAAAAAGCATAATATATGAGTAATTGATTTATTGTAAAACGTGAAAAATTCATTCTTTCTACAAGCTTATCTCTTTTTAAACATAGGTCATTAGTATGAATTAAAGTGAATTTTTAAAATTGTTTGCTAAACATGTTTAAATAAGCTGTTTTTGAGATATACTAATAAAGTAACTAAAGATAACAAATACTATATTATGACATTACAATTAATGTTTAAGCATATTAATTGTTGTCATCATTAATAATTGTTATGCTTTATTTAAAGATTAATTAGGAGGATGATTATTTATGGCTTTTGAATTACCAAATTTACCTTATGGTTTTGATGCATTGGAACCACACATTGATAAACAAACAATGGAAATTCACCATGACAAACACCATAACACTTATGTAACTAAATTAAATGCAGCAGTAGAAGGAACTGATTTAGAATCTAAATCAATCGAAGAAATTGTTGCAAACTTAGACAGTGTTCCAGAAAATATTCAAACAGCTGTTCGAAATAATGGTGGTGGACACTTAAACCACTCACTATTCTGGGAATTATTAACTCCAAACTCAGAAGAAAAAGGTACTGTTGTTGATAAAATTAAAGAACAATGGGGCTCTTTAGATGCATTTAAAGAAGAATTTGCTGACAAAGCAGCAGCTCGTTTCGGTTCAGGTTGGGCATGGCTAGTTGTGAATAACGGTAACTTAGAAATCGTTACAACACCTAACCAAGATAACCCATTAACTGAAGGTAAAACACCAATCTTAGGATTAGATGTTTGGGAACACGCATATTACCTTAAATACCAAAATAAACGTCCAGACTATATTAGTGCTTTCTGGAATGTTGTTAATTGGGAAAAAGTTGACGAATTATATAACGCTGCAAAATAATTGCGCGTACGATTATGACGGCCTTTTCAAAGGTCGTCATTTTTTTTAACTAAAATAATAGAAATATTGACTGATTTCATATATCATTTGTAGTGAGAACTATTGAATAGAGGTATGCTGTTTTGCTAAAAAGATTAAAAGAAAAATCAAATGATGAAAAAATTAGAAATACGA
The DNA here is from genome assembly GCF_049897865.1 of Staphylococcus sp. Y174-1. NCBI lineage: Bacteria > Bacillati > Bacillota > Bacilli > Caryophanales > Staphylococcaceae > Staphylococcus > Staphylococcus sp. Y174-1. The sequence goes on from NZ_JAFCXB010000001.1 coordinate 282,088, forward strand.
TGAATAAAAGAATTAGCTTTATATTTGGAATCATTGTATTCATTTTTGCGATAATTGTTTTAAGATTAGGATATTTACAAATTGCACAAGGTTCTCATTATAAGCAACTTATTAAAAATAGTGAAAACCTGACAGTTAACGAAGCTGTTCCTAGAGGTCGTATTCTAGATAGGAATGGCAAAGTCCTTGTCGACAATGCTTCTAAAAAAGCGATTACATATGCAAGAGGAAGAAAAACTTCACAATCAGAAGTATTGAAAACTGCTGAAAAATTATCAAAACTTATTAAAATGGATACAGATAAAATTACTGATCGTGATAAACAAGATTATTGGATACAACTTCATCCAAATAAAGCTAAAAGTTTAATGAAAAACGAGCAAGTATTGTTAGATGACGGTAATATTACCCAAGATGAATATGATGATGCTTTATATAAAAAAGTAGGTAAAAATCAAATTAACTCACTAAATGATAAAGATTTACAAATCCTTGCTATTTATAGAGAAATGATGTCTGGTTCTGCACTTGATCCACAAACAATTAAAAATGAAGATGTAAGTGATGAAGAGTATGCAGCCGTTTCGCAAAAATTATCTGATATGCCGGGTGTAAATACGACTATGGATTGGGATAGAAAATATCCATATGGTGATACGTTAAGAGGCATTTTCGGTGACGTTTCTACGACTGAAGAAGGTATTCCAAAAGAATTGACTGAGCAGTATTTAGCCAAAGGGTATTCTCGAAACGATCGTGTAGGTAAATCATATTTAGAATATCAATATGATGATATTTTAAAAGGTAAGAAAAAAGAAATGAAATATACCACTGATAAATCAGGTGAAGTTATAGACTCTAAAGTAATTAATCCAGGTTCACGTGGCGATGATCTTGTATTAAGTATTGATGTAGATTTACAGAAGAAAACTGAAGAATATTTAGAAAAGCAAATCTCAAAATTGCGTAGTGAAGGCGCTAAAGATATGGACAATGCATTAATTGTTGTGCAAAACCCAAATAATGGTGATATCTTAGCAATGGCAGGTAAGCAAATAGATAAAAATGGTGATTTAACAGATTATGATATTGGAACATTTACTTCTCAATATGCAGTTGGTTCCTCAGTAAAAGGCGGCACGCTACTTGCTGGCTATCAAAATAATGCAATTAAAGTTGGAGAAGAAATGATTGATGAGCCGCTTAAATTCGCTGGTGGTTTAACAAAACATTCTTATTTCAACCAAGATGGTAAAGTAAGAATTGACGATAAAGAAGCACTCATGCATTCATCAAACGTTTATATGTTCAAAACAGCATTAAAATTAGCCGGATCACCTTATACTCCGAATATGTCATTACCAACCGATATTACGAGTGCTGGACAAAAATTGCGTAAAGGTTTAAATCAGGTTGGTTTAGGAGTGAAAACAGGTATTGATTTACCAAATGAAACAAACGGACAAATTGAGCCATTAACAGACAATCCTGGTAATTACCTTGATTTAGCCATAGGACAATATGATACCTACACTCCTATGCAATTATCTCAATACGTTTCAACAATCGGTAATAATGGTTATAGAGTTCAACCACATGTTGGTTTAGAAATTAGAAAAGCGACTAACAAAGAAACGCTTGGGCCAGTTAAAGAAAAAGTGAAAGGTCAAGTGTTGAATAAAGTTAATAATACACAAAATGAAGTGAATGAAGTACAAGAAGGATTCAAAATGGCATTTAACGAAAAAGATGGAACTGGTTATCAAAGTTTCAAAGATACAGAAGTGCCATCAGCTGGTAAAACTGGAACTGCGGAAGTATTTCAAGATGGCGAACCAAGAGTTAATTCAACTTACATTGGTTATGCGCCAATCAAAAATCCACAGCTTGCATTTTCTATTGTATATACAAACCAACCAGTACCTGAGCCATGGTTAAATGGTGGCGATTTAGGACGAGATGTTATTAATTACTATTTCAAAGAAAAGTCAAAAGATTAATATTTTAGCATCAATTTTATTTAAAATACTGGTATAGTCGCCTTTATTGAAAAATAATACTTTTCAATTTTATAACTAAATGGTATGATTAATTAGTCGTATTTTGAAAAGGTAAGGAGGAATTAGCATGCGCGTAAACGTAACTCTAGCTTGTACAGAATGTGGAGAAAGAAACTACATCACTACAAAAAATAAACGTACTAATCCTGAACGTATAGAAATGAAAAAACACTGTGCACGTGATAATAAGCACACTATGCACCGTGAAACAAAATAATTAATATTATTTAAACCAGATTCTATTAGAATCTGGTTATTTTTATGTGGTTTATTAAAATGAGTGAATAAATCAATTTATAATTAACATTTTAAATTTTCATAACTTAAATCTTATAAAAAAATTGTGATTCAAATTGCAGTTTAATGACATTATGATTTATTAACGTTATAATAATAAAAGTATGAATTACGGGAAGGTGTACAAAATGGATAAAAAATTATTGAGAAAAAAACATATTGAATTAATGAAATCTTTTATGTTAAACAAACAGGAAAAACAACGAGCAGATCAGTTTTTAGCTAATCAATTTTTTAATACCGATGAATACCGCACTGCTTCTCGTATAGGTATTGTATTATCCATGCCGCACGAAGTTAATACATATACTTTGATTCAACAGATGCTAGACGATGGTAAACAAGTATTTGTACCTGAAACAAATTACCAATTGCGTGAAATGTCTTTTAAACATATTGACGATTTAAAGCATATTGGTAAAGATGCTAAAGGGATGAATCATGTAAATACAAAGACTGAAATATCCAATGAATTAGATTTATTAGTTGTTCCTGGGGTAGCTTTTAATGATAGTGGCTATAGAATTGGTTATGGTGGCGGTTACTTTGATAAATTTATCAGTACATATAATCAACCAACGATGAGTTTAATTTATGATTTTCAATTAAGTGACTTTAAAGTTGAAACACATGATCAACCTGTAGAAAAACTAATCATAGCGACAACAAGATAATGGAGGGGAAAATGATTACAGAAAAGCATTATTGGAAGTGTATTTACACTTGGATTAAATATCTAAATTATCATGTTGTACATAAAAATCAAGAAACTAACGAAGTTTGGTTAGCGAATCAACGTAAGCGTAGTATCGTTATTTTCAAATATGGAGCAAATTCAACCCAAGAAGTGAGATTTGATAAAAGCAGAATCCAAGAAAATCAGCAAGATATCAGTACTTTTCTAGGTTTTGAACCTAATAATTATGAATTGTTTATTTTTACTGATAAGCATTTTACAGATGAAAATTTAAATGAAAATCATCCAGTAAAATTTAAGGTCAAGATAATTAGAGAAGTAGATCATATGGAACGCTTGCTCCCTAATGTGTTTATCAGACAATTATATAAAAGAAATACAAAGCAAACAAAAGGGTATTATAAACAGCGTGCTTTAAATACGAATCCAATTGAAAAACACATGTTGAAGTTTTCACCAGTGACCTATGCTTTAATCATATTAAATGTTGTGATTTGGTTATTTATGGTATTGTTTTTAAATCGTTTCTCAGATTTAAAGCTCTTAGATGTTGGTGGATTAGTGCATTTTAATGTTGTTCATGGTGAATGGTATCGTTTAATAATATCTATATTTTTACATTATAATTTTGAACATATATTAATGAATATGTTGAGTTTATTCATATTTGGTAAAATAGTTGAATCAATTGTAGGTCATTGGCGTATGTTCGTTATCTATTTGGTAGCTGGTTTATTTGGTAACTTTGCTTCTTTATCTTTTAATACTGATACCGTTTCGGTAGGTGCTAGCGGTGCGATTTTTGGCCTTATTGGTGCAATTTTCACATTTATGTATATAGGCAAACAATTTAATCGTAAGCTTATCGGTCAATTATTAATTGTACTTGTCATTATGATTGGTTTATCTTTATTTATGCAAAATATAAATATCGTGGCCCATATTGGTGGATTTATTGGCGGATTATTGATTACATTAATGGGATATTATTTCAAAATGAATAAAACACGTTTTTGGATTATTTTAATTACTATTCTTGTTTTATTTTTAGCTGCTCAGGTTAGAATTTTCACCATTAAGGAAGATAATATCTATAACAGCATTATTACTAAAGAAATGAAACAAGGTAATTATGATGAAGCGAAAAATATGGTTCAACGTACAATCAATAAAAGCTATGCAGATGATGAAACATATTATTTAAGTGGATTGATTAAAACAACACAAAATTCTAAAGCTGAGGGCATCGCATCTTGGGAACGTGGCTTACGATATTTCCCTAATTCAGGTATCTTAAATTACCAACTCGCAATTGCAAATAGATCATTGGATAATAATGATAAAGCTAAAAAGTATATCAAAAATGCATTAAAAGCTGATCCAAATAATAGAGACTATATTAATTTAAATAAAGAATTGAGCGATAATAGTGATTCAGAAAATTAATTCATTTTACGATGTTCAGCAACTTTTAAAAAAATTCGGCTTTATTATATACTTTAAAGATAAAGTGGATATGTATGAAATGATGGAACAAGAGATAAAATCTTTATATGATTATAATCTTATATCAAAAGATGAATATTTAAAATGCAGATTAATCATTAGTCAGAGAAGGAGTAAGTAATATATGAATAAAATCATACTAGCAGCAGATATAGGTGGTACAACTTGTAAATTAGGTTGTTTTGATGAAAATTTAAATCGTATTTCAAAATGGTCAATTAACACGGATACATCAGATACAACGGGTTATCAATTGTTGAAAAATATTTATGATACTTTTGTCGCATATATTGATCAATCTGATTATACTTTTTCTGATGTTATCGGTGTTGGTATAGGAGTTCCTGGTCCTGTTAATTTTGAAACGGGTGAAGTTAACGGTGCAGTCAATTTATATTGGACGGAACCAGTAAATGTTAGGAATATTTTCAAACAATTTGTTGATTGTCCAGTTTATGTTGATAATGACGCTAACGTAGCTGCACTAGGAGAGAAACATAAAGGTGCAGGTAATGGTGCTGATGATGTAGTTGCAATTACACTTGGCACAGGACTTGGCGGAGGTATTATTTCGAATGGCGAAATCGTACATGGACACAATGGTTCAGGAGCTGAAATTGGTCATTTCCGAGTAGACCATGACCAACGTTTTAAATGTAATTGTGGTAAATCGGGTTGTATTGAAACAGTTGCATCTGCTACAGGCGTAGTTAATCTTGTTAACTTTTATTATCCAAAATTAACTTTTAAGTCATCTATACTCCAATTAATAAAAGAAAATAATGTAACTGCAAAAGCTGTTTTTGATGCGGCGAAAGCAGGAGATCAATTCTGCATATTTATCACAGAACGCGTTGCTAATTATATTGCTTATTTATGTAGTATTTTAAGTGTAACGAGTAACCCTAAATACATTGTTTTAGGTGGTGGTATGTCAACTGCGGGACTTATTTTGATTGAAAACATTAAAACGGAATATCATAATTTAGCTTTCACTCCAGCACAGAAAGATACTGAAATCGTACAAGCGCAACTTGGCAATGATGCAGGCATTACAGGTGCTGCAGGTTTAATATATACTTATGTAATTGAAAAGGAAGGTGCAAAATAATGGCAATTGTAGATGTAGTCGTTATACCAGTTGGTACAGAAGGGCCAAGTGTAAGTAAATATATTGCTGAAATACAAACGAAATTAAAAGAGTATAAAAATCAAGGGAAAATAGATTATCAACTGACACCTATGAATACTTTAATTGAAGGTGACTTGAAAGATTTATTCGAAGTTGTGCAAGCAATTCATGAGTTACCTTTTGACAAAGGATTAGATCGTGTTTGTACAAATATTAGAATTGATGATAGAAGAGATAAATCACGTAAAATGAATGATAAACTAAAATCTGTGGAAAACCATTTGAATAATGGAGGGCAAGCATAATGAAAATATCAAGTTTAACTTTAGGATTGGTCGATACAAATGCTTATTTTATAGAAAATGAGACAAATGTACTTTTAGTTGATCCTGCAAGTGATAGCGACTTGATTATTAAAAAATTAAATCAAATTAATAAGCCATTATCTGCAATTTTATTAACGCATGCACATTTTGACCATATAGGTGCATTAGATGCTATTGTAGAAAAGTATCAAGTACCCGTGTACATGCATAAAGCAGAATTTGATTTTTTAACAGATACTCAAAAAAACGGTTCAGAAAAATTCAAACAATATGGCCTTCCACAAGTTATTAGTTCAGTCACACCACAATCATTAACTGAAGGCCAGACAAATATTGTTAACTTTGATTTCAATGTCCTGCATACGCCAGGTCATTCACCAGGTAGTTTAACTTTTGTATTTAAAGATTTTGCAGTTGTAGGAGACACCTTGTTTAAACAAGGTATCGGTAGAACGGATTTATATAAAGGAGATTATGAAACTTTAGTAGATTCGATACTTGATAAATTATTTACGCTTGAAGAGGACCTACCATTATTCCCTGGACATGGACCATATACAACTGTTGAAGATGAACAACTTAACCCATATTTGCATGGGTGAATAGCTTTCAATTTAACGCAAACTTTATAAGTAGATTAGAAGTAATTTATCCATCTCTTACGTGTATATAAGTAGGAGGTGGATTTTTTGAAACTTTTATTTAATAATATACTTAAAAAAGCGATTAGTACAAAGGCCACTGATGTGCACTTTATTCCTTCAAATGACAAAATATATATTAAATTCAGAGTTCAAGATACGCTTGCACCAATTGAATCCATACAGCAACATATTTATTTGAAATTATTAACCTATATGAAATATCAAGCTGGTTTAGATGTGTCTAAACATAATGTTGCTCAAAGTGGTAGATATACTTACAAATTCAAGCAAATTTACTTTTTAAGAATATCCACGCTACCTTTATCTCTGGGAATAGAAAGTTGTGTTATCAGAATTGTTCCACAGTATTTTCAAAAAGGAAGTGATACAAGTAATTTAGGTACATTATATAAATTAATGAATAAAAAACAGGGGCTTATATTATTAAGTGGACCCACTGGTTCCGGAAAAAGCACTTTAATGTATCAAATGGTCATGCATGCAAAAGAGCAGTTAGATTTAAATATCATAACAGTTGAAGATCCAGTGGAGCAGCTAGTATCTGGAATTACACAAGTATCGATTAATGAAAAAGCAGGTATCAATTATGCAAATACTTTTAAAGCGATTTTAAGATGTGATCCTGACATTATTTTGATTGGTGAAATTAGAGATGCCATAATAGCTAAACAAGTAATGCATGCGAGTCTAAGTGGTCATTTAGTATTAACAACAATTCACGCTAATAACTGTAAAGGCGCATTATTAAGGCTTAAAGAAATGGGACTAACGATGCAAGAAATGAAACAAGCTTTATTAACCGTTTTAAACCAAAGACTAATTACGACTTATAATAATCAAAGAAAACTTGTATATGAACAACTTACTAAAGCACAAATAAATCATTTAATAGACAATGACTATACATTACCTAGTTCATTTTCTAATTTGTCTACTCAATTAACTCAATTAGCCAAAGCAGGTGTTATTTGTGAGGAAACTATGGAGCGCTATATTTAAATTTAAAAATATTTTCAATTTATCAGAAAAAAACAAAATAACGTTATTGATAAAATTAAAAGATTTGTTAGACCGCGGTTATACGCTAAGTGAAGCATTTCTTTTTTTAATTCAATATACAAACATTAAAAATCGCCAATTAAAGTTGCAAATTGAAGCAGAATTAAATAATGGTGCTGGCTGCGCAAAAATATTAAGGTTACTAAATTATCCTAAATCCATCTTAACGTTAATCAATTTTGCAGAAATATTTGGAGATTTAACTATTACTTTGCCACACGCTTATGAATATTTAGTAAAAAACTATAAATCGAAGCAACGCTTTTTAAAAACAATACAATACCCCGCGTTGTTACTTATCGTTTTTTTGATAATGTTAATTATTTTAAACCATACAATCATCCCCGAGTTTCAAAATTTATATAGTAGTATGGATGTAAGTATTTCCCCATTACAACTCTATCTATCTTTATTCATCACAAACCTCCCATCGTATCTCCTATATAGTTCAATAATTTTTATACTAATCATTTTAGGTATTTTCATCATATATAGAAAGTCATCTATAGAAATAAAGCATAAAATCCTCTTATCAATACCCATTATTTCGAAATTTTTCAAGTATTATAAAACATTTTGCTTAGCTTCTGAATTATCTTTATTCTATAAAAATGGTATAACTTTACAAAAGATTGTTGAAATATACGCTAAACAGCAAGATGAATATTTAATATTTTTAGCAAATGAAATTTCAAAAGGGATACAACAAGGATTAAATTTAAGTGAAGTATTAAAGCATTTACAGTGTTTTGAAAAAAATTTGATTATTTTTGTTGAAGAAGGTGAGAAAAAAGGAAGGCTAGAGATAGAAATGAAACTATATAGTGAAATGATACTGTCTCAAATAGAACAGTTGATTCATTTAATCATAAAGTTCATACAACCTATTGTTTTCTCTTTAATTGCTATATTAATAGTGTCATTATATCTAGTTATTATGTTGCCTATGTTTGATTTAATGCAAACGATTAAATAATTACGAATAGAGGAAGTTAAATCAATTATGAAAAAACTAAAAATTAATAGAAAAGCTTTTACATTAATAGAAATGTTACTTGTATTATTGATAATTAGCTTATTATTAATATTAATTATACCCAATATAGCTAAACAATCGTCTCACTTGCAAAATACTGGATGTGAGGCACAACTTAAAATGATTGATAGCCAAATTGAAGCGTATGCTTTAAAGTTTAATAAAAAGCCATCGTCTATAGAAGACTTAGTTACAGAAGGATACATTAAAGAAAATCAAAAGTCATGTAAATCTGGTGCAGCCATCACTATTAACAATGGTGAAGCTGTTGCAAATTAAAAGCGCATTTACTTATATAGAAATGCTTTTTGTGGTCTGTATTATTAGTTTACTCTTATATTTCCAACTATCTAATATCAGTGCTTTCGATACTAATAATAACAAAATAGAACAGCGTAAAATTAATAATTTAATTATGCAATTCAACTATATTAAATCTAAAGCGATTAAAGATAACCAATCAATTACACTGGTCTTTAATGATTACTCTAATAAAATTATTATTAATGAACAATTCCCCTCTAATAAAAGGGCCAAAGCAATAATACTCCCTTTAAATAGCTTTATACATCCAAGAACAAATTTGAAATTTATAACATTTAACAAAAAAGGAGAAACAAACAAATTTGGAAGTGTCTACCTAAAAACGAATAAAAATCTTTATAAAATCATATTTCATATTGAAAAAGGACGTATTAGATATGAGAAAATTTAATGTTAATGCCTCGTTATTGATGGATAGTCTTTTATCTTTTTCAATTATCACACTGATTTGTATCTTATTTATACCTATGATATTGCAATTAAAGTTGGATATTCAACACAAAAGCCATGAAATAGATCTAACTAGAATATTACTTAATTCACTTTACCACTATAAAAGACAGGAATTGAAAAGTGGAATTATGATTGAAGATTATAGCGTTAAAATGAGTAACGACAAAATTTGTATTTTCAAAAAGGGAGAAACATATGAAAAATGTTTCTTCAAATAAATTTAGAGCTTTTACATATATAGAAGTCTTGTTTGCACTTTTTATAACTATACTCATTTTTTCAATATTACCCACATTAATTAGAACGACAGGCACCATCAATGAGCAAATTATGAATGCTCAAGAAGTAGACTTGGCATTTTTCTCAAGAGATTTGACACAAGATTTAATTAAAGAAAATGCTTATGTTCTTAAAAATCAATCCGATGAACACCATATTGTAATTAGAAATAAACAGAGAAACATCATTTATGAATTTAAAAATAACAAATTAATTAAAACGTTAGATGGAAAAGGAAACATTACTACATTACATAATGTTGTTAGTGCAAAGTTCAAAATTATTAATGATAAATCTGTAGTAATTAATTTTAAAATTTTTGAGAAAGGTATTTATTATGAAAAGAAAATTGTTTTCTAATCATCCTGCTTATATGTATCCTTTTATGCTAGTCATATTTATGCTATATTTATCTTTAATTACGATTTATACATTTCAAATTGGATTACAATTAAAAACATTAGATAATATTGAATCGTATTATAAAGATCAAATAAACACATACATAAAAAAGGAAGTTAGTTTTGAATAATAAAATAGAACCACTCATACTTATTGGATTTATGGGAACAGGTAAGACAACTTTGGGTCAATTTCTAGCAAGTAATAATCAACTCTCCTATATTGACTTAGATGAACATATAGCAATACAGGAAAATAAATCTATCCCTGAAATTTTCGAAGCCATTGGTGAGCAAGGATTTAGAAAATTAGAAAATGAATATCTACAAGAATGTGTTCAACGTTATGATATCATTTCAACCGGTGGTGGTATAATAGAAGGCGATGAATCATTCCGAATATTAAAAGAACAGCCAAAAGTAATCTGGTTAGATTGTGATATAGAAATTCTTTACAAAAGAATTAAAAATGACAGCAATAGACCAAATGCAAATAATAAATCGTTATTTGAATTAAAAAGCTTGTATTCATCTAGGGTTTCAAGATATAATGAAATCGCATTCATAAAAGTAAATAGTAGTCAATCTCTTTCAGATTTACAAAATGATATCATGGAAGCGATTGTTTGCGAATGATCAGTATTAGAGAGAATGGTAGTTATACTTAATATAACTTAACTTTAGTCCATCGCCGAAGGTGCAAGTTTTTACGAAACTCTCAGGCAAAAGGATAATACTGTAACGCATTCCTGGAATATTACAACAGGGTAGTTTAGGCTACCCTGTTTTTTTATTATATAATTTTTAGGAGGTTTCTTCATGTCCAATGAACTTAAAAAAACACCACTATATCAAACTTTTGTAGATAGTGGGGCTAAAATAGTAGAATTTGGTGGATGGGCAATGCCAGTCCAATTTTCTAGTATTAAAGAAGAACATAATGCAGTTAGAACTGAAATAGGTTTATTTGACGTAAGTCATATGGGAGAAATTATCATAAAAGGTTCAGATGCTTCTAATTTAGTACAATATTTGCTTTCAAATGATACAGACAATGTAACAACGCATAAAGCGCAGTATACAGCTTTATGTAATGAACAAGGTGGCATCATTGATGATTTAATTACTTATAAATTAGAAGAAAATGTTTATCTTTTAGTTGTTAACGCTGGAAATACTGAAAAAGATTTTGAGTGGATGTGCGAAAAAGCTAAAGTATTTGATGCTGAAGTTATTAATGTATCAACTGAATATGGCCAACTAGCTATACAAGGACCAAAAGCACGTGATTTAGTCCAACAACATGTAAATATTGATGTATCTGAAATGAAACCATTTGAATTTGAACAAAACGTTGAATTCTTTGGTAAAAATGTAATACTGTCACAGTCTGGATATACAGGTGAAGATGGATTTGAAATATACTGTAATGCAGACGATGCACCATATTTGTGGGATGAAATTCTAAAAAATGATGTGACACCATGCGGTTTAGGTGCTAGAGACACATTAAGATTAGAAGCTGGACTGCCATTACACGGTCAAGATTTAAGCGAAAAAATCACACCATATGAAGCGGGTATAGCATTTGCTGCAAAACCATTAATAGAAGCCGATTTTATTGGTAAATCAGTACTAAAAGATCAAAAAGAGAATGGTTCTAAACGAAGAACAGTAGGATTAGAAATGATCGACAAAGGTATTCCAAGAACAGGGTATGAAGTATATGATTTAGACGGTAATCAAATTGGAGAAATTACTTCAGGTACGCAATCACCTTTAACTGGTAAATCAATTGGACTAGCCCTAATCAATCGAGATGCTTTTGAAATGGGAAAAGAAGTTGTTGTACAGGTTAGAAAAAGACAAGTTAAAGCTAAAATTGTTAAAAAAAATCAGATTAGTAAATAAATCAAAGGGGTGTTACTGTGAGTCATCGTTATATTCCATTAACTGAACAAGATAAAAAAGAAATGTTGGATACAATCGGAGCAAGCTCTATAAGTGAATTATTTGGAGATGTTCCAAAAGATATTTTATTAAATAGAGAGTTGGCCATACCAGATGGTGAAGCTGAAACGACATTGACAAAACGCTTAAGCAGAATTGCAAGCAAAAATGTAACTAAAGAAACGCATAGTTCATTTTTAGGCGCAGGTGTTTATGATCATTACGCACCAGCAGTTGTAGATGCAATGATTTCTCGTTCTGAATTTTATACTGCTTATACTCCATACCAACCAGAAATTTCGCAAGGTGAATTACAAGCTATCTTTGAATTCCAAACATTAATTTGCGAATTAACAGATATGGATATTGCAAACTCATCTATGTATGATGGTATTACAAGTTTCGCAGAAGCATGTATTTTAGCATTTAATCAAACGCGTAAAAATAAAATAGTTGTTTCAAAAGGACTACATTATCAAGCTTTGCAAGTATTAAAAACTTACGTTAAAACTCGAGAAGAATTTGAAGTTGTAGAAGTAGACCTTGATGGTACAATTACAGATTTAGAAAAATTAGAAAATGCAATTGACGATGATACAGCGGCAGTTGCTGTGCAGTATCCAAACTTTTATGGATCTATTGAGGATTTAGAAAAAATACATTCATTTATTGAAGACAAAAAGGCACTGTTTATTGTTTATGCCAATCCACTTGCTTTAGGTTTATTGACACCGCCAGGTAGTTTTGGAGCGGATATTGTTGTAGGAGACACACAACCATTTGGTATACCAGCGCAATTTGGTGGTCCGCATTGTGGTTTCTTCGCAACAACGAAAAAATTAATGAGAAAAATACCGGGACGTTTGGTTGGACAGACTGAAGATGGAGATGGAAATCGTGGTTTCGTTTTAACGCTACAGGCACGTGAACAACATATTCGTCGAGATAAAGCCACTTCAAACATTTGTTCAAACCAAGCGTTAAATGCATTAGCTTCTTCAATTTGCATGTCTGCATTAGGTAAACAAGGTATTTATGACATTTCAGTACAAAACTTTGAAAATGCTAATTATGCAAAAGCACAATTTAAAGAAGCTGGTTTAGAAGTTTCAAATGGCACATCATTTAATGAATTTGTCGTGAAGTTTAATAAACCTGTAAAAGATATTAATGATGCATTACTACAACAAGATATTATTGGCGGTTTTGATTTAAGTGAAGTCTCAAAGGATTATGAAAATCAAATGTTAGTAGCAGTGACAGAATTAAGAACTAAAGATGAGATAGATACATTTGTTAAGAAAGCAGGTGAATTAAATGGTAGTAAGTAAATCTAGTCCATTAATATTTGAACGTTCTAAAAAAGGTCGTTATGCATATTCGTTACCCAAAAAAGAAATAGATAACGGTGCAGTAGAAAAATTATTAGACGACAAATTTATAAGAAAAAATAAAGCAGAACTACCTGAAGTCGCTGAATTAGATTTAGTACGTCATTATACTGAGCTTTCAAATAAAAACTTCGGTGTTGATTCAGGATTTTATCCTTTAGGTTCATGTACAATGAAATACAATCCAAAAATCAATGAAAAAATAGCAAGAATACCAGGATTCGCCGAGTCACATCCACTGCAAGATGAATCACAAGTTCAAGGTTCTTTAGAAATAATTCATAGTTTACAGGAAGAACTTAAAGAAATAACCGGTATGGATGAAGTAACGTTGCAACCAGCTGCCGGTGCGCATGGTGAATGGACTGCATTGATGATATTCAAGGCATTCCATCAAAAAAATGGTGAAGGACATCGTGATGAAGTTATTGTACCTGACTCCGCACATGGTACTAACCCAGCTTCTGCAGCATTTGCTGGTTTCAAAGCGGTTACAGTTAAATCGAACGAACGCGGTGAAGTTGATATTGACGACTTAAAAAGAGTTGTAAATGAAAACACTGCAGCAATTATGCTTACAAATCCTAATACATTAGGTATATTTGAAAAAAATATTATGGATATAAGAAATATTGTTCATGAAGCTGGCGGATTATTATATTATGATGGTGCGAATTTAAATGCCATTATGGACAAAGTAAGACCAGGAGACATGGGGTTTGATGCGGTACATCTTAACTTGCATAAAACATTTACTGGTCCTCATGGTGGCGGTGGACCAGGTTCTGGACCAGTCGGTGTGAAAAAAGAATTAGCTAGTTTCTTACCAAAACCAATGGTAGTCAAAGAAGACGATGTATATAAATATGATAATGATATCGAAAATTCTATAGGACGCGTAAAACCTTTTTACGGTAATTTTGGTATCTATCTAAGAGCTTATACTTATATTCGTACGATGGGGAATAAAGGACTTGAAGAAGTTTCTGAGGCAGCTGTATTAAATGCAAATTATATTAAAGCTCGATTGAAGGATCATTTCGAAATCCCTTATCCACAATTTTGTAAACATGAATTTGTATTAAGTGGTTCAAAACAAAAAGAACACGGTGTCAGAACGTTAGATATGGCTAAACGATTACTTGATTTCGGTGTTCATCCACCAACAATTTACTTCCCACTTAATGTTGAGGAAGGTATGATGATTGAACCAACTGAAACAGAATCTAAAGAAACCCTTGATTATTTCTGTGATAAAATGATTGAAATTGCAAATGAAGCAAAAGAAGATCCAGATAAAGTCTTAGAAGCACCACATACAACAATCATTGATAGATTAGATGAAACTAAAGCAGCTAGACAACCTGTTTTAAAATTTGAAAATCTTCGTTCTGAAAAAGAATAAGTATTATATTAAATAAATCCGGATAATTAATTATCCGGATTTATTTTTGTCTATTTTAATAAAAAACGAGTAACTATATATGAAATATAGTTACTCGCTTATTATTAAGTGAAATATTTAAACTACTTTTTAGATTTGATTTTACCAGTCCATTTTTTGTATCCGCCTTTAAGCATATAAACATCTTTATACCCATTTTTCTTTAAAGTTCTAGCGGCACGATAACTGGCAATGCCATTAGCATCGCACAGATAAATAGGTTGATCTGTTCTCAAACCTTGATATCTTTGTTTAAACATAGTAATTGGTATGTTACGCGCACCATTGATGTGGCCGTAATCATAATCTACTTTTTCTCTTACATCAATAACTTGAGCTTTACGCAAACCATTATGGAATTCATTTTGGTTTAATTCTGTGACTGCTCTTTTATTAAGAAGATAATTGATTAGCATGTAAGCGATAATAATTATTAAAACTGCTAACGCTATAAACCAAAAATTACTCATCTTGCATCCTCCCTAATTAACCGATATTATATATTATAAGACTGTTAGCCCAATTTATCAAAATATTTTTGCTTTTGATTAATAAGAAAGACTGACAAACTTATACAATTATTGAAAACGATAACACAAAATATATGTTATCACAATTTAATTTAGCGATTGGAGTTTTGAATGTGACAGAAACATGGAATTTTATCAATACTGGGAGTAAAGATCCTTATTTTAATATGGCGATGGATGAAGCCTTACTGAATTTTGTTTCCAGAGGGGAAATAGATCCTGTCATTAGATTTTATACTTGGGATCCTGCAACATTATCTATTGGTTACTTTCAAAGGCTTACAAAAGAAATTGATATCGATAAAGTTGAAGAAAAAGGATATGGACTTGTCAGACGTCAAACAGGCGGTAGAGGTGTGCTACATGACAAAGAATTAACTTATAGTGTCATTGTTCCAGAATCACATCCAGACATGCCCTCGACGGTTACAGAGGCTTATAGAGTAATTTCTGAGGGATTGTTAGAAGGGTTTAAGCATTTAGGTTTTGATGCTTCATTTGCCATTCCTCGCTCGAAAGAAGAAAGAGCTAAACTCAAACAACCAAGAAGTGCTGTATGTTTCGATGCTCCGAGCTGGTATGAATTAGTAGTAGAAGGTAGAAAAATAGCAGGTAGCGCCCAAGTTAGACAAAAAGGCGTTATTTTACAACACGGTTCGTTATTGCAAGATGTGGACATTGACGATCTATTTGACATGTTTATATTCAAAAATGAGCGTTTAAAAGATAAAATGAAACAAGCCTTTGTAGACAAAGCAGTCGCCATTAATGATATTTCAGATCGATATATTACACTAGAAGAGATGGAAGAAGCTTTTGAAATTGGATTTAAAAAAGGCTTAGACATCAATTTCAAACCACTAGAGCTTAATCAAAACCAAAAAGAAGAAATAAATACCTTAATTGAAAAGTATAAATCGGATGAATGGAATTATAGAAAATAAATGAAAAAGTATTAAAAAGCGCAACGACATTCAATGTCGTTGCGCTTTTAAAATAGCACTTATTTTTTCTTTCTATTTTGTCTTTTATATTTACGTTGCGCACGCTTATATTTACGTTGGTCTTCTGTCAAAAAGAAGAAATAATAAATTGCGTAAATAATTCCAGCAAATATCGCTAAGCTAATTGCCATTCTTACAAAACTAAAAATAAATGCATCTAAATTAAGAATTAATCCAACTACTGCCACAGCGATGACAATATAAAATATCGCTTGTTTCACTTAAAACACTCCTATGTGATTCTAACTTTGACTATTATTGATACTTATAGTTGATAAAGCATTTTGTCCCTTTTGAATTTTTTTCTTATCTTTGCCATTGTAACCTTCTCTAATATCACTCATTGCATCACTTAATTTTTTATTAAGTTTAGTAATGTCTTTATTTTTTTCCTTGTCATCACTACTCATTTTTTCTTTATTTATATCGTTTTTGTACGTAGTAAAGGCTGTATCAATTTTATTAGTGATATCGGTAAGTTTTTCTTGAATTTTTTTATCACCTTTATTTTTCGTGACATCACTTTCAATTTCATCGTACTGTTTAATAGATTTAGCAATGTCTTGATAATATGTAGAAGATGCTTTTAAGTTTGTAACTTTCTTATTGTTATTTTTAGCTGTAGCTATGTTTTTTTTATCTTTTTCCAAAGCTGTGATGTTAC
Organism: Staphylococcus sp. Y174-1; assembly: GCF_049897865.1. Classification (NCBI taxonomy): domain Bacteria; kingdom Bacillati; phylum Bacillota; class Bacilli; order Caryophanales; family Staphylococcaceae; genus Staphylococcus; species Staphylococcus sp. Y174-1. The sequence continues at coordinate 299,306 of NZ_JAFCXB010000001.1, forward strand.
TTTTTTCTTTACTAATTTGTTGTTTTAAATCCTGAATGTTACTTTTCAACTTATGATTTTCATCGCGAAGTTGCGTGGTCTTTTCTTCTAGTGGCCCTAAATTTTGACTACCACAACCAACTAACAAACATGAAGCACCTAAAATAGCTACAATTTTTTTCTTCATAATACGCTCCTAATTCAAAAACTATAAATTTATATAATAATTATGCTATCATTTTAATGTATAAATGGAAAATGTACAAATTTATTGAATAGGAGGAAGAAAGATGACTAGAATTGAAAAATTAAATTCTGCATTAGAAACAAAACATTTAGAAGCAGCAGTCATATTATCAGATTTTAACAGAAGATATTTATCCGGTTTCACAGGTACAAGTGGTGCATTAATAATAACGAAAGAACAAAATTTATTAATTACTGACTTTAGATACATAGAGCAAGCCACTGCGCAAGCACCAGATTTTAAAATCATCAAACAACAAGGTTCCTTAATTGATGAAATAAAGCAACAACTTGAAAACTTAAGTGTGCAAAATGTCGGATTTGAAGGTAATCTAGTTAGTTATGATACTTACTTACAATTGAGTAAAGCCTACATTAGTTTAATTAGTATTAGTGGTGTAATTGAAAAAATTCGTGAAGTAAAAGATGAAGCAGAAATTCAGCTAATACAAAAAGCTTCAGACATTGTTGATGAAACATTTGAGTATATATTAACTGTTGCAAAAGCTGGTATGACGGAACAGCAACTAAAAGCAAAGTTAGAAAGTAAAATGTTAGAATTAGGCGCAGAAGGGACATCGTTTGATACCATAGTTGCTTCAGGCGTAAGAGGAGCTTTACCACATGGTGTAGCTAGCGATAAAGTAATTAATCATGGTGAAATGATCACCTTAGATTTTGGTGCTTATTACAAGGGCTATAGTTCGGACATTACACGAACATTTGCAATCGGTGAGCCAGACCCACAACTTAAAGAAATCTACAATATTGTTTTAGAAGCGAACTTAAAAGGAATAGAAGCAGCTAAAAAAGGCATTACAGGTAAAGCTCTAGATGCAGTAGCAAGAGATTACATTACGGAAAAAGGGTATGGAGATGCCTTTGGACATTCGTTAGGTCACGGTATAGGGTTAGATGTTCACGAAGGTCCCAATCTTTCTAGAAAATCTGAAACTGAATTAGACGTCAATAATTGTGTTACAATTGAACCTGGCATTTATATAGATGGTCTAGGTGGCGTTCGTATAGAAGATGACATTTTAATTAAAGAAAATGGCTGTGAACGCTTTACTAAATGCACTAAAAACCTTATTATTTTATAGAAGACCTTATAATCGAGGAGGAAACTGAATGATTTCGGTTAATGATTTTAAAACAGGCTTAACAATATCAGTAGATAATGGTATTTGGAAAGTATTAGATTTCCAACACGTAAAACCAGGCAAAGGTTCTGCTTTTGTACGTTCTAAGTTACGTAATCTAAGAACGGGTGCAATCCAGGAGAAAACATTTAGAGGCGGAGAGAAAGTAGAAACTGCTTTAATTGAAAACCGTCGTATGCAGTATTTATATGCAGATGGTGATACACATGTTTTCATGGATAATCAAACGTTTGAACAAACAGAATTACCAGCTGACTATTTAGAATATGAACTTAACTTCTTAAAAGCTAACATGGAAGTTCAAATTCAGTCTTATGAAAATGAAACATTAGGTGTTGAATTACCTAAAACAGTTGAACTTACTGTAACTGAAACAGAACCTGGTATCAAAGGTGATACTGCAAATGGTGCAACTAAATCAGCAACAGTAGAAACAGGGTATACGTTAAATGTACCTTTATTTGTAAATGAAGGCGATGTACTTGTGATTAATACTGGTGACGGTAGTTACATCTCAAGAGCATAATAGTTTAATTTTGTATTTACTTATCGAAATTACATTTAAAAAAACCTTTCCAATGCGCTATACTTTGGAAAGGTTTTTATTGTGTTAAAATAGATAGAATCAAATAATATTATTTAAAATTGCACTAATAGTTTACTTTTGAAATAAGGTATAGTTATATGGAACACTACAAAAGTGAATCAGTTTAATATAGAGAGTATGTATATGCTTGAATTGAGCATATCTCTAAAGTAAAATAAACTAGGTAAATGAAAACAATCTGAAGGAGTCAGTATTTATGAATTTTAAAGAAATTAAAGAATTAATTGAAATTCTTGATCAATCAAGTTTGACTGAAATTAATATAGAAGACAAGGGCAATGTTGTTAATTTAAAAAAAGAAAAAGAAACTGAAATCATTACACCACAAATTTCACAACAACCGATGCAACAATTAGCGCCGCAACAAGGTGTAGCATCAAATCCAGTAGCTACAGGTAGTACAGAAGAAACTACTAGCGATGCAAGTACAACTGACGATAACCTACAAACTATTAATGCGCCAATGGTAGGTACATTTTATAAATCGCCATCACCAGAAGAAAGTGCTTACGTACAAGTTGGTGATTCTGTTACAAACGAATCAACTGTCTGTATATTAGAAGCGATGAAATTGTTTAATGAAATTCAAGCCGAAGTAACTGGGGAAATTGCAGAAATTTTAGTAGAAGACGGTCAAATGGTAGAGTATGGCCAACCGTTATTTAAGGTGAAATAATGAATAAAATTTTAATAGCAAATAGAGGAGAAATTGCAGTAAGAATCATTCGTGCATGTCATGAACTTGGATTGCAAACAGTGGCAATATACTCTGAAGGAGATAAAGACGCACTACATACTCAAATTGCTGATGAAGCATATTGCGTTGGCCCAACTCAATCTAAAGATTCTTACTTAAACATCCCAAACATTTTATCAATAGCAACTTCTACTGGATGCGACGGTGTTCATCCAGGGTACGGGTTTTTAGCAGAAAATGGAGATTTCGCAGAATTATGTGAAGCATGCCAGTTAAAATTTATTGGACCTAGCTATGAATCAATTCAAAAAATGGGGATTAAAGATGTAGCTAAAGAAGAAATGAAACGTGCAGAAGTACCTGTAGTTCCTGGTAGCGAGGGGTTAGTTCAAGATATCAATGAAGCTAAAAAAATCGCTACTGAAATTGGCTATCCAGTAATCATTAAAGCAACTGCTGGTGGCGGTGGTAAAGGGATTAGAGTGGCACGTGACGAAAAAGAACTTGAAACTGGTTTTAAAATGACACAACAAGAAGCAGAAACTGCATTTGGCAATAATGGCTTATATCTAGAAAAATTCATTGAAAATTTCCGTCATATTGAAATACAAATTATGGGTGATAGCTTTGGTAATGTTGTACATTTAGGTGAGCGTGACTGTACAATTCAACGAAGAATGCAAAAATTAGTTGAGGAAGCTCCTTCACCGATACTTACCGAAGAAAAACGCCAAGAAATGGGAAATGCAGCAGTCAGAGCAGCAAAAGCCGTAAATTATGAAAATGCTGGGACGATAGAATTCATTTATGACTTAGATACGAATGACTTTTATTTTATGGAAATGAACACGCGAATTCAAGTTGAACATCCAGTTACAGAGATGGTTACGGGTGTAGACTTAGTTAAACTACAATTGAAGGTTGCAATGGGTGAAAAACTTCCTTTCAAACAAAAAGATATTAAAATCGAGGGACATGCAATGGAATTCAGAATCAATGCTGAAAATCCATATAAAAATTTCATGCCTTCTCCAGGTCAAATCACTCAATATTTAGCTCCAGGCGGTTTTGGTGTGAGAATTGAATCAGCTTGTTATACTAATTATACGATTCCACCTTATTATGATTCTATGGTAGCGAAACTCATTGTTCATGAACCAACACGAGAAGAAGCAATTATGACAGGTTTACGCGCACTAGGTGAGTATCTTGTTCTTGGCATTGATACAACAATCCCATTCCATATTCGTTTACTAAATAATGATATTTTTAGAAGGGGCGTATTTAATACGAAGTTTTTAGAAACACATAATATTATGGATGATCAATCTAAATAGGAGGTAATTGACATGGTCAAAGTTTCAGAAACCTCACATTCCCAATTAGGTAAAATAGAAATAGCACCCGAGGTATTAACAGTCATAGCTAGTATTGCCACTTCAGAAGTAAAAGGTATACAAGGGCATTTTAAAGAATTAAAAAAAGGCAGCATTGAAAACATTAGCAAAAAACAGCTTAGTCGCGGTGTTAAAGTAGATACAAATGATGAAGGCATCTATATCGATGTATATTGTTCATTAGCGTATGGTATCAATATATCGGAAACTGCTAAAAAAATTCAACAAGCTATTTATAATTCGTTAACGACGATGACAACAATTGAACCTAGTCAAATCAATATTCATATTACACATATAGAACCAATAAATTAAAATTATAAAAGCAAATTTACTTTAAATTCATTTTGCGAAAAGCGATTGCTTCTATTTTAAGCATCTCTTTTCGTTAATGGTTTACTATAATACTATGCTTGAAGGAGTTTATAATGAGTCGAAAAGAATCCAGAACGCAAGCCTTTCAAACTCTATTTCAACTTGAAATGAAAAATAGCGATTTAACAATTGAAGAAGCAATCAGTTTTATTAAAGATGATAATCCAGATTTAGAATTCGAATTCATCAGTTGGTTAGTAACTGGCGTTAAAGATCACGAAGTTGTGCTAGATGAAAAAATCCAACCTCATTTAAAGGACTGGACTTTAGCACGATTGTTAAAATCTGATCGAATTATCTTAAGAATGTCTACATTTGAAATGTTACATAGTTCAACACCACAAAAAGTAATTATCAATGAAGCTGTTGAATTAGCAAAACAATTCAGTGATGATGATCATTACAAATTTATAAACGGTGTATTGAGCAATATTGAATAGAAGAGTGATATAACATGTCAGAATATTTAAGTGTAACTTCGTTAACTAAATATATTAAATATAAATTTGATCAAGATCCTCATTTACAATCCGTATTGATTAAAGGCGAATTATCTAATTTTAAAAAGCATAGTAGTGGACATCTGTATTTTAATGTAAAAGATAAAAACAGTGTCATCAGTGCAATGATGTTTAAAGGAAATGCATCAAAAATTGATTTTGAACCTAAAGAAGGGGACGAAGTGCTATTAGAAGCACGTGTTTCTGTCTATGAACGTCGTGGTAATTATCAAATATACGTTAATAAAATGCATATGGATGGAATAGGTAATCTTTATCAAAAATTAGAGCAGTTAAAAAAGAAATTAACTAAAGAAGGCTTTTTTGATCAAAGTCATAAGAAAGTGATACCTAAATTCCCCCAAAAAATAGCTATGCTAACAGCCGGAACTGGCGCTGCAATACGAGATATTCATACGACTATTAATAGTAGGTATCCATTAGCAGAACAAGTTCAGATCAATACACTTGTTCAAGGAGAACAAGCTAAAAGCGACATTATTGAAAAAATTAATCAAGCTGATGCTTTGAATGTTGATACAATTATTATCGGTCGTGGCGGAGGCTCTATCGAGGATTTATGGAATTTCAATGAAGAAGATGTCGTTAAAGCCATCTATAATTGTCAAACACCGATTATTTCCGCAGTAGGACATGAAACTGATTTTACATTAAGTGATTTTGTGGCAGATGTAAGAGCAGCAACACCAACTCAAGCAGCAGTAATGGCTACGCCGGACCAATATGAATTACGTCAATATTTACAGCAAGCTAATTTATCATTGACTCGATTTATCAAACAATATATGCAGCAACAACGAAAACATTTGGAACATGTTGCATCTTATTATAAATTCCAAACGCCTTCACTACTTTATGATCAACAAATACAAAAACGTGATGATCTTGAGAAACAACTTAAGTTGTCTTTGAATTTGAAAATTAAAAATCAGCAACAACAATTACAGTTACTCTTTAACAATTTCAATTTAAAAACGTTTAAACAACGTATTAAAAGAGACCAATTAACAAATAATCAAAAACGTGTTGAATTAAGTAAAGTCATGCATAATTTACTTGATAATCAAAAAAACAATCTTGCTAGAAAACTAGAAAATCTTAATAATTTAAGTCCTACTAATACTATGTTGCGTGGTTATACAATCGTAAATAAGGATGATAAAGTTATTACCAGTACGAAAGACTTGGCTGAAAATGATAATATTGTGTTAACAATGAAAGATGGCGTTGTTGATGCACAAGTAAAGAAAGTAAGGTGTAATGATGAGTAATAGTAATACACAAAGTTTTGAAGAAATGATGAAAGAACTAGAAACAATCGTTCAAAAATTAGACAATGAAAATGTTTCTTTAGAAGAATCTTTAAACCTATATCAACGTGGTATGAAATTATCGGCTACTTGTGATGAAACATTAAAAGATGCTGAGAAAAAAGTAAATGAATTGATGTCTGATGAAAATACTGACAATAATGACGATACTGAGAAGGTAGATAGTGATGATAAATAAAAAAATGGAACATTTAACTGAAGAAGTTAATCAATTGTTATCTGAAACAATTCCAAATTCAAAACTAAATACTAATCTAGAAGAAAGTATGCGTTATTCACTAGAAGCAGGTGGTAAACGCATAAGACCTGTATTATTACTGTTAACTTTAGAAATGTTAACAGATCAGTATAAAAAAGGATTTTCATCAGCACTTGCACTAGAAATGATACACACATATTCATTAATACATGATGATTTACCACCAATGGATAATGATGATTATCGTAGAGGTAAATTAACAAATCATAAAGTATTTGGAGAGTGGAAAGCGATACTAGCAGGTGATGCGTTACTAACTAAAGCATTTGATATGATTGTAAACGATGATTCACTTAATGATGTTGCTAAAGTTAAATTAATCAAACGTTTATCCTTTGCTAGCGGCCATCTGGGTATGGTAGGTGGCCAAACGCTTGATATGCAAAGCGAAGGTGCAGAAACAAATATTGATCTAGACACTTTAGAGAAAATTCATAATGCAAAAACAGGTGCACTATTAAAATTTGCAGTCATGGCAGCAGTCGATATTGCTGAACCAGAAAATGAAGTTTCCAATGCTTTAGAATCATATAGTGAACATTTGGGATTAATGTTCCAAATCAAAGATGATTTATTAGATATTTATGGTGATGAAGCAAAACTTGGTAAAGCTGTCGGTAGTGATATTGAAAATGATAAAAGTACCTATGTTTCACTTTTAGGCCAACAAGGGGCTGAAGACAAATTGAAACATCATACTGACAAAGCTTACAAATGTTTAAATCAATTACCAAAACAATATAATACTGACAATTTAGTTTATATTATAGAACTTTTTAATAATCGTGAATCATAAAATCAAATGTGTTTATTTAAGAGTCTGGGACAAAAATGGATGTTTCGGACTCTTTCCTACGATTAGTCAACTGGTTATATAGTAAATTAAGTATACTAAATAAACCTTATGATTTAATATTTTTAAATAAGGTGTTAATCTATATTTGTAATTATGATTATTTTAATGTGGGGACATTTGATAGTCATATTGCTTATTATTGGTAACTAAATAATGAATTGTTTTTAACAAGCGATTCATACAAGCTACCATGGCAGTCTTATGAGTTTTCTCATGAGGCTGCTTTTTAATTTATAGTAATAATCAATAATGTGATTATCGTAATGTCGCTGACTCCGAATTATATTGATCACAACGAAAAATAACGGTCTCCGTTTTTTTATTTCCTTGTTTTATTTAGTTTTGTACTATTCAATAAATATTCAGCATACGCATAATATGATATAAGTCATGATTGAAATGCTTCATATTTAGAATCACTGAAAAAGTATTGTCAAGACTATAATTACAACGGAATATCCATTTAAGTAAGTAAAATTACAAACCGTCTTTAGTAGTCGAATGCTATGGCTTGTGGTAAAATCAATGTATAAATATTCGTTTATAGAGGTGCTATATATGGCTAAAAAATCGGTAAGACATATAAAAATAAGAGAAATAATTTCAAATGAAAAAATTGAAACACAAGATGAATTAGTAAAGCGATTAAATGAATATGAATTAAATGTTACCCAAGCGACCGTTTCTAGAGACATTAAAGAACTACAACTTATAAAAGTTCCCACGCCAGCGGGGCAATATGTTTATAGTTTACCAAATGATAGAAAATATCATCCTTTAGAAAAATTGGGTCGTTATTTAATTGACTCATTTGTAAATATTGATGGAACCGGTAATTTATTAGTATTAAAAACACTACCAGGTAATGCGCAATCTATTGGTGCAATATTAGACCAAATCGATTGGGAAGAGGTATTAGGTACAATTTGTGGTGACGATACTTGTTTAATTATTTGTCGAGATGATGCTGCAAGCGAGAAGATTAAAAAACGCATCTTTAATTTATTATAAGTATAAGGAAGTGTTAAAAGGATGCTCCAAACGCTATCTATAAAACAATTTGCAATTATTGATGAACTCGAAGTTCATTTTGGTGATGGATTAACTGTCCTAAGTGGTGAAACAGGTGCTGGTAAATCAATTATAATTGATGCAATTGGTCAATTAATTGGCATGCGTGCTTCATCTAACTATGTACGACATGGTGCAAAAAAAGCCATTATTGAAGGTATTTTTGATATTGATGAGAGCAAGGAAGCAATTTCTATATTAGAAGCTCTAGATATTGATATCGACGAAGATTTTCTTCTAGTAAAAAGAGAAATTTTCAGTACTGGCAAGAGTATGTGCAGAGTTAATAATCAAATCGTAACTCTACAAGATTTACGTAAGATTATGCAAGAATTACTAGATATTCACGGTCAGCACGAAACACAGACACTATTAAAACAAAAATATCATCTGCAACTTCTTGATAATTATGCTGAAGACAAATATAAGAAATTACTAAATTCGTATGTGGCTACTTTTGACCAGTACAAAGCCAAAAAGAAAGAACTAGAAGATTTAGAGTCTGCGGACCAGGCTTTATTACAACGTTTAGATTTGTTGAAATTTCAACATGAAGAATTACAAGAAGCAAATTTGGTTGAAGGTGAAGTTAAGCAACTCGAAACTGATATTAAACGTATACAAAATTCTGAAAACCTAAACTTAGCATTAAATAATGCACACCTCACATTAACTGATGAACATGCAATAACAGATCGATTATATGAATTAAGTAATCAATTACAATCAATTAGTCATATATTACCTGAAAAATATGATTCATTGAAAGAAGAGGTGGATCAATTTTATTACACCTTAGAAGACGCTAAACATCAGTTATATGATGAATTAACGAATACAGAGTTTGATGAACAATATTTAAATGAACTAGAGTCTAGAATGAATGTACTCAACGATTTGAAAAGAAAATATGGCAAGGATATTAGTGAACTTATTACTTATCAAAGTAAACTGGCTAATGAAATTGATAAAATTGAGAATTATGAAGAAAGTACCTCTCAATTAAGACAAGAAATTGATACGTTATACGATAAAGTAATTAATTTAGGTGAACAATTATCTAAAGAGCGACGTAGTGTTGCACAAACATTAAGAAATCATATTGTAGAAGAAATTCAAAACTTACAAATGAAAGATGCTAACTTAGAAATTTCATTCAAACCACTAGATGTTCCAAATCGTGAAGGTATTGAATTTGTTGAATTTTTAATTAGTCCTAATAAAGGTGAGCCACTTAAAAGTTTAAACAAAATCGCATCTGGAGGCGAATTATCTAGAATTATGTTGGCGCTTAAAACCATTTTTGTCAAAACAAGAGGTCAAACAGCAATATTATTTGATGAGGTTGATTCTGGCGTTTCTGGTCAAGCTGCACAAAAAATGGCAGAAAAAATGAAAGACTTAGCTACTTATATTCAAGTTATATGTATTTCACATTTACCACAAGTAGCAACGATGAGCGACCACCATCTATTTATAAGCAAAGACACTACAGATGACCGTACAACTACACATGTACATGAATTATCTGGCGATGAACGTGTAACGGAAATAGCAAGGATGATATCTGGCGCAAGCGTTACAGAACTCACACGTCAAAATGCGAAAGAAATGATTGAGCAAAACCAACGTTTACGTGAATAAGCAAAATGTAATTTCTTAATTTATTATAAAAATTATTTTTATAAAATAAGAAAGGTGTTGATTTTCATGCAATATCAACATTTAATTGAGCCTAAAAAAGTGTTAAAAGGTGATGTTGCCATTTTATTTGCCAACGATGAAAAAATGTTATCTGTCGTTATAGATGCATTATCGCTAACAGATATTGATGTTTATCTCTATGATACGCAAGACCCTACCGAAATTATCCGGTCATTTGACGTCGAAGTACAAATATTAAATAGAATTCATATCCTAACATTTGAGGATGAGAACAAATTATTTCAACAGTGTGCACATGATTTAGCTACTGGTAAAGTGTCTTTATTAATGAAGGGAAATATTGCGTCTTCAACTTTATTAACATTTGTATTAGGCAATAAAAATTTTGTTGATTATCATGGTTTTTTAAATCACGTAGCATGTTTTCACGTCCCTAATTATCACAAAACGCTTATGCTGAGCGATTCAGCTTTTAATATTAGTCCTACAGTTGAAGAGAAGAAACAAATAATTAATAATTTATCAAAATTTGCAATGTCACTGGGTTATGTAAAATTTAAAATTGCCTTGCTTTCGTCTGTAGAAAAACCAATTAAAAAAATACAATCTTCTTTGGATGCTGTGAAATTAAAGCAAATTTTCAGTCGGAAACAATCGGAATTTTTATTCGTTGATGGTCCTTTTGTATTTGAAAATGCAATTAGTATGCAAAACGTGATTAAGAAAAATATTAAATCGTCGGTTGCAGGGGACGCCGACGCATTACTCGTTTCACATATTGATGTTGGTGATGCATTGTATAAATCATTCACTTATTTCGGAGAAGCACGCGTTGCAAGTTTAATATTAGGGGCAAAATTTCCAATCGTATTAACATCTCGTTCAGATACAAAGCAAAATAAATTAGACTCCTTACTTTTAGCGCTAAAAGTGTTAAACTAACGTAATTTTTCTATTGAAGTGTCATATTATATTTTTCGGGATAGGTTATTAATTTTATAATGCCTTTAATTGATGTAAAATATAAATGGATATCATAAATTGGTTAATATTACCGTAGTTTTGAAAACTTAAAACTTGAATTCATGTAGCATCAATCAATATTTTCACTTTAAATGAACCAAGGTATTCCGTATAACATTAAAAATTAAATTACAGTTGTGTTTATGATATGGGGACGTCCTGACATTCTATTTAACGCAAGTTGATCATTCGCCTAAAATTTTTAAATATGGTGTACATGTAGCGAAACTGAGTGGTATTATTGTTTATAGTTTTAGATGTTCATTAATGATGTTTTTTACCGATGCGCTTATAGTCATTGAGGCATTAATGATTATAACGATAGGAAGATATCTTAGGGAAAAGAATGCCGACATTTTCACGTATTAATTTCAAAAGTGTTTGCTTGATTAAAAGGTAATGTTTATTTAAAGATTTAATCTTGATATCACTGTTATTGACATACTTTTTTGAAATTGTATTACAGTTGGTTCATAAAAAATTGAAAATATATTCGATAACGATGATTAATTATCTAGTACATGACTTTTAAATGTATGTAGCGGGAATGTTCAAAAACCAGATGATACAATTACAATTTTACACTTAAAGAAATGAATCACTTTTTAAGTAAAAAGGTGGTTTCATTAGTGTGTTCTAAACAATTGATTGAATACTACTAATTAACTGAATAATTATCTAAGCCATATAATTAATATATTTTCGATATATGAGTGAGTCAAAAAGTGAAAATCGTTACATGGAGCTACATAGGCGTATTAAGCTGAAACGAGTCGAATGGTTTACATGAGGCATTAAAATTTAAAGAACAGGGTTTAGAAAAATTAAAAATCTTAGTTTCTTGGATTACAATAGAACCTATTTATCCAGGTTACAGCGCAAAGGCAACTATGGCAATAGGTACATGAATAGTATTAACAATAGCTGAAATTGCTGAGGTTTATAGTTAGGAGCAAAAAAATGTCAGAAGAAAAATATGATTTAGTGATACTAGGTGGAGGCACTGCAGGTTATGTATCTGCAATTAGAGCATCACAGCTAGGAAAAAAAGTGGCACTTGTAGAGCAATCGCTTTTAGGTGGAACTTGTTTACATAAAGGATGCATACCGACAAAAGCATTATTAAAATCCGCAGAAGTTATGAGGACAATATCCAATGCTACTGATTATGGTGTGGATGTGGATAACTTTAAAGTTAACTTTTCTCAGATGCAATCAAGAAAAAATGATATCGTCAATCAGATGTTTAATGGTGTAACACATTTGATGGAACATAATAAAATTGATGTGTTTAATGGCGTTGGCCGTATATTAGGTCCTTCTATATTTTCACCTCAAAGTGGTACAGTATCTGTAGAATTTGAAAATGGTGAATCAGAATTAATACCTAATAACAATGTACTTATCGCTACTGGATCACAACCAATGAACTTACCATTTTTGCCGTTTGATCATAAAATCGTCTTATCTAGTGATGACATCTTAAAATTAGAAGCGTTACCTAAATCACTAGCCATTATTGGCGGGGGTGTTATAGGTTTAGAATTTGCGTCTTTAATGACTGATTTGGGGGTAGACATAACGGTCATCGAAGCAGGAGAACGTATTTTACCAACTGAAAGTAAATCAATTGCCAATACATTAAAGAAAGAATTAACACAACGCGGTGTTTCGTTTTATGAAAATACACAACTTACTGAATCGCAAATTACAATTGAAGCAACAGGTATTGATATTAAATTAAATGAAGAAGTCACTCATTTTGAAAAAGCTTTAGTGGCAATTGGTCGCAAACCAAATACTGAAGATATTGGCTTAAATAACACAAAAATAAAATTGTCTAATAGCAATCATATTATCGTCAATGAATTCCAACAAACAGAGGACAAACATATATATGCAGCAGGTGATTGCATTGGAAAGTTACAACTTGCTCATGTAGGTTCTAAAGAAGGTACTACAGCAATTGAACATATGTTTGATAAATCACCTTTACCATTGGATTATAATAAGATGCCAAAATGTGTGTACACACAACCTGAAGTAGCGAGTATTGGACAAAATCTAGAACAAGCAAAAGCGAATAACTTAAATGCAAAAGCTTTTAAAGTGCCGTTTAAAGCGATTGGTAAGGCAGTTATTGAAAATGTTACAAATCAAAATGGCTTTTGCGAAATCGTAATCGATCAAGATAATGATACTGTACTTGGCTTAAATATGATTGGGCCTCATGTAACAGAATTAATTAACGAAGTATCATTGTTGCAATTTATGAATGGATCAACTTTAGAACTTGGATTAACAACACATGCCCATCCATCACTTTCAGAAGTGTTAATGGAACTAGGCTTAAAAGTTGAAAACAGATCGATTCACGTTTAATTAAGGAGGAAATAAGATGTTTGATTATAAATCAGTTGGACTTGAAGCGTCCGACTTACAAACGATGTATAAATGGATGGACTTAGGTCGTAAAATAGATGAGCGCATGTGGTTATTAAATCGCGCAGGGAAGATTCCATTTGTCATTAGTTGTCAAGGACAAGAAGCTACTCAAATTGGGATGGCATATGCTATGCGTGAAGGTGATATATCTTCACCTTATTACAGAGACTTAGCATTTGTAACTTATATGGGTATGACAGCATTAGACTCAATGTTGGCTGCATTTGGTAAACGTGATGATATAAACTCTGGTGGTAAACAAATGCCTTCTCATTTTGGGAAAAGAGAAAAAGGTATATTATCACAGAGTTCACCTGTCGGGACACAAATTGTACATGCTGTAGGTGCAGCGTTAGCTTTAAAAATGGATAAAAAACCAAATATTGCAATGGCAACGGTTGGTGAAGGAAGTTCGAACCAAGGTGATTTTCATGAAGGCCTTAACTTTGCTGGCGTCCACAATCTTCCTTTTATTTGTGTAATAGAAAATAATAAATATGCCATATCTGTTCCTGATTCTTTGCAATATGGTGCTGAAAAATTATCTGACCGTGCCATTGGTTATGGTATGCACGGGGAACATGTTGACGGTAATGATCCCATTGCAATGTACAAAGTGATGAAAGAAGCGCGTGAACGTGCATTGAATGGTGAAGGTTCAACACTTATTGAAGCTATGTGTACTAGAATGACTGCGCACTCATCAGATGATGATGACAAGTATCGTACTCAAGAAGAACGAGATGGTTTAAAATCCTTAGACTGTAACCTCAAATTTAAAACATTTCTGCTTGAAGAAGGTATTATCGATGAAGCATGGTTAGAAAAAATCCAAACGGAACATAAAGAAATCGTAAACCAAGCAACAAAAGAGGCTGAAAAAGCACCTTATCCATCTCCAGAAGAAACTTACACACACGTTTACGAAGAAGGGAGCTCAATCAATGCCTAAATTAAGCTATTTAGAAGCAATTCAACAAGGATTAGATCAAGCCATGGCTAAGGATGATGACGTATTCGTCTTAGGTGAAGATGTTGGTAAAAAAGGCGGTGTATTTGGTGTTACTTTAGGTTTACAACAAAAATATGGTGAAGCACGTGTTTTAGATACACCACTTGCAGAATCTAATATTGTTGGTACTAGTATTGGCGCGGCGATGTTAGGTAAACGACCAGTTGCAGAGATTCAATTCGCTGAATATATTTTACCAGCCACAAATCAAATTATGAGTGAAGCTGCAAAAATGAGATACCGTTCAAATAATGATTGGCATTGTCCGATTACGATTCGCTCTCCATTTGGTGGTGGCATACACGGTGCGCTTTATCATTCACAAAGTGTCGAATCTATTTTTGCTAACACACCTGGTCTAACAATCGTAATTCCTTCTACACCTTACGATGCAAAAGGGCTTTTACTGTCATCAATAGAGTCTAATGACCCAGTGTTATATTTCGAACACAAAAAAGCTTATCGGTTATTAAAAGAGGAAGTACCTGAATCTTATTATACGGTGCCAATTGGTAAAGCTGATGTTAAGCGTGAAGGTGATGATATTACAGTATTCACTTATGGACTTTGTGTGAATTATTGTATTCAAGCAGCTGATATGCTTGCTGAAGATGATATCAATGTTGAAGTAGTTGATTTACGTACAGTGTATCCATTAGATAAAGAAACGATTATTGAAAGAGCCAAATTAACTGGTAAAGTGTTGTTAGTTACTGAAGATAATCTTGAAGGTAGTGTCATTTCTGAAGTTGCTGCCATTATTGCAGAAAATTGTTTATTCGATTTAGACGCACCAATTATGAGACTTGCTGGACCTGATGTTCCTTCTATGCCATTCGCACCACCACTTGAAGATGAGTTTATGATTAATCCAGATAAGATAAAAATTAAAATGCGTGAACTCGCAGAATTCTAAGGAGGCACTATAATGGAAATAAAAATGCCTAAACTCGGTGAAAGTGTGCATGAAGGCACAATAGAACAGTGGTTAGTTTCAGTAGGCGATAAAGTTGAAGAATATGATCCACTATGCGAAGTTATTACTGATAAAGTAACTGCAGAAGTACCTTCATCATACGCCGGCACAATTCGTGAAATAATCGTAAATGAAGGTACTACTGTTGCTGTTGACGAAGTCATTTGCATATTAGATGCAGACGACCAAACACTTGAAACTGCCACTGAAAATGAGACAGAATCAGAAACGCAAGATAATACATCAAATGAAGATATTGAAAAAGATCATCAGGATAGTGAATTAACAAATCAATCTGCTAATGCTCAAAGTAATGAAGCTAAAAATAATGGTCGTTATTCTCCAGTTGTATTTAAATTAGCTTCTGAAAATGATATCGCTTTATCACAAGTTGTTGGTACTGGTTTCGAAGGTCGTGTAACTAAAAAAGATATTGAAAAAGCAATCAAAGAAGGTACAAGTAAAACGTCTTCTAATATCATTTCACCTAAAGATTCGCCTAAAGTTTCTAAACAAGCAGTATATAATGAACCATCACCTGGTTCATCTATACCTGTAAATGGCGTTCGTAAACAAATCGCGCAAAATATGGTCAATAGTGTAAATGAAATACCACATGCATGGATGATGGTAGAAGCAGATGCCACTAACTTAGTAAAAACGCGAAATTATCATAAGCAAAGTTTTAAAGAAAGTGAAGGTTACAACTTAACATTTTTCGCATTCTTCGTTAAAGCTGTGGCTGAAGGATTAAAAGCATATCCATTACTTAATAGTAGTTGGCAAGATTCAGAAATCGTTATGCATAAAGATGTGAATATCTCGATTGCTGTGGCAGATGAAGATAAATTATATGTGCCAGTGATTAAAAATGCTGATGAAAAATCAATTAAAGGTATTGCTAGAGAAATAAATGAGTTAGCACAAAAAGCTAGAAATAAAAAATTACGCTCAGAAGATATGCAAGGTGGAACATTCACTGTAAATAATACTGGAACATTTGGTTCAGTTTCATCAATGGGTATCATCAATCACCCTCAAGCGGCGATACTACAAATTGAATCAGTTATTAAAAAACCAGTTGTTATTGATGATATGATAGCTATTCGTAATATGGTCAATTTATGTATTTCAATTGATCACCGTATCTTAGATGGCTTACAAGCTGGTAGATTTATGAATTTCGTTAAAACACGTATTGAACAATATTCAATAGAACATACGAGCATTTATTAATATATAAAATAATTGACCAATGTTAGATAAGAGTATAATCATGTGATATCAAACTTAATGTTATATATCATGTGATTGTGCTTTTTTTATATCATTAATTAAATGAACAGGTTTGATTTAAAATGATTATTTAAATATTAGGAAATGATACAATATAACGCACACCTGTTGAAGTATTCTATATATATTAGTAGAATAAAAGTATTAATCTAGAAATGAAGGGTGAAGTTGATTATGGACTTAAATTTTGATTTATATATGACAGACGTTGTTAATCAAGCTAGAAATGAAATTGAAGAAGCTGGTTATGAACAATTAACTAGTGCAGATGAAGTGGATAATGTATTAAAACAAGAAGGCACTTCTTTAGTAATGGTCAATTCTGTATGTGGTTGCGCAGGCGGTATTGCTAGACCAGCAGCAACACATGCTTTACATTATGATAAATTACCTGATCGTTTAGTAACAGTATTTGCGGGTCAAGATAAGGAAGCAACTCAACGTGCTAGAGATTACTTTGAAGGTTATGCACCATCAAGTCCTTCATTCGCATTGATTAAAGATGGTAAAGTAACTGAAATGATAGAAAGACATCAAATAGAAGGTCATGACGTAATGAACGTCATCACACAATTACAAAATTTATTCGATAATTATTGTGTCGAAAAATAGAGGCGTAAAAAATGATTAGTTTAAATCCCTATAGAATTGGATTTAGAACAATTAAAACTGCTGTTGGAATGGCGCTTGGTATCATTATTGCCAAATTAATTGGCCTTGATAATTTTGCTTCAAGCGCTATTTTAGTTGTTTTATGCATTAAGCATACGAAAGTACATTCACTACAAGCCATTGTATCACGCTTTGTATCTTGCTTTATGATTTTAATATTTGGCTCTATTGCTTTCAGCCTTTTAGGGCAACATGCAATCGTATTAGGCATCATCGTATTGTTTTTTATACCACTAACTGTGGTATTTAAAGTTCAAGAAGGCGTGGTAACAAGTTGTGTTATTTTATTACATGTGTTTAATGCTCAAACAATCGATTTACATTTATTTATAAATGAAATTTTATTGCTCGTTGTCGGATTAGGAATAGCTTTTTTAATGAATAGTATTATGCCTAGTTTAGATAGCAATTTAAAGCATTATAAACAACAAATTGAACAACAGTTCACAGCAATTTTTGAAACATTTAGCAAAACATGTCAAAAACCTAATATATCGATTGATATTTCTTTCAAACAATTAAAATTCACGATTCGTAAAGCAAAATCTATTGCGTTTAGAGATGTTAAAAACCATTTTGTTAGAAACGAAAACTCTTATTATCATTATTTTGATATGAGAGAAGAACAATTAGAATTATTGCATCGTATGGCTTTAATTATAGAAAATATTGAAACAAAGGACTGTATGTTAACTAAGATTTCTAATTTATTTGCCGAAGTAGCTACGAATGTAAATAGCAATGACTATACTGCATTACGTTTACATTCTTTATATGAAATAAGATTAGAACTGAATGAGGCAGAGTTACCCACAACACACGAATCATTTAGAACGAGAGCAAGTTTATTACAATTATTAAATGAATTAGAAGCCTATTTGGCTGTTAAATCACAATTCGGTTCATTAAGGTTACATAGCGATTAAAAAGTTACCATTTAAACAAATCAATGAAACAGGCCGGGACAACAATTTGTCTCGGCCTGTTTCATTGATTTGAGGTATAAGTAACTAAATTGATGATATTTTTAATATGCTTTTCTAATAGCAAATTACTACACTCATATAATTCAAATGAGATTTGAGTAAAGATTATACTCATGTTTCAGTCATTTTAAATGCGATTATTAAATTATATTACTTACACACATTTATTAATACATTAACGATTAATTTACTAATGGCACGACGCTCGTCAAGATTAATGCAAGAACGACAGCTATTAACATAACTACGATAATAACTCTTAATACTTTATTATTATTCAAAATTATTCCTCCAACTTATCTAATTTCATCAATATCATGCACATAGTTAAATACGCATCAATATATATTTATATACATATTATATCACATAGCATCTACATACGTTGAATCATATTAGTTTTACTGCTCTATATAATTCGTTAAACTGAACTATAAGACATATAAATATTAGAATGGGGAATTATAGATGATTAACGAACAACGACTTTTAGACACATTCTTAGAATTAGTCCAAATAAATTCTGAGAGTGGTAATGAACAAATGATTCAATCACATCTCAAATCACAATTTGAATCATTAGGATTATTAGTTCAAGAAGATAATGCTAGTAAAAATGAAAATTTAGGTGCTAACAATTTGATTTGCACTTTACCTGCTACATCAAATTTAGATCATATAGATAAAATTTATTTTACTAGTCATATGGATACTGTTGTCCCCGGTTTAAATGTAAAACCTCAAATTAAAGATGATGGATACATATATTCTGATGGAACTACAATTTTAGGTGCTGATGATAAAGCAGGGTTAGCTGCTATTTTAGAATGTATAAACGTTTTAAAAGAACAAAACATACCTCATGGTCAAATCCAATTCGTTATTACTGTTAGTGAAGAATCAGGACTTGAGGGTGCAAAAGCATTAGATCAAACCTTATTAGATGCCAATTATGGATATGCTATTGATGCCAGTGTTGGCGTAGGTACAACTGTGACACATGCCCCCACTCAAATGAAAGTAAATGCTACAATCTATGGAAAGACCGCACATGCGAGTACCCCAAGTAAAGGCGTAAGCGCGATTAATATAGCAGCTAAAGCAGTAAGTGAAATGAAATTAGGACAAATAGACGACTATACTACTGCAAATATTGGACGATTTGAAGGTGGCTCTGCTACAAATATTGTTGCAGATAAAGTTACACTTAAAGCTGAAGCACGCTCTCATTCAGATAAAAGTATTGAATCTCAAGTACAGCATATGAAAACAGTGTTTGAAGAAACGACAGAAAAATATGGATGTACTTCTGAAGTTGAAATCATTAAGAGCTATCCTGGTTTTAAAATTCATGACGAAGCTACAGTAACTCAAGTAGCAAAGGCAAGTGCAACTGCATTAGGCTTAAAACCTAACACTGTGATGGCAGGTGGAGGATCAGATGGTAATATCATTAATCAATTGGGAATTCCTACTGTTATTTTAGGCGTAGGTTATGAAAACATTCACACAACTGAAGAACGCATGCCAATAAATGCTTTAAATTTATTAACAAAACAATTACTTAAAATTGTAGAAATAATTACTCAACAATCTACGAACTGATTAAGTGATTATTATTATCGCTTTGTGATATAATATAATAGAAAACTTTAATAAGAGAGGTTAGTTAAATGACACAACAAATTGGTGTAGTAGGTTTAGCCGTAATGGGTAAAAACCTTGCTTGGAATATTGAATCTCGTGGATATAGTGTTTCAGTATTTAATCGTTCTTCAGAAAAAACTGATGAAATGGTTAAGGAATCTGAAGGAAAAAACATACATCCAACATACTCTATAGAAGAATTTGTTAATTCTCTAGAAAAACCACGTAAAATTTTATTAATGGTTAAAGCTGGTCCAGCAACAGATGCAACAATTGATAGCTTATTACCATTATTAGACAATGATGATATATTAATTGATGGTGGTAATACAAACTATCAAGATACAATCAGACGAAATAAAGCACTTGCTGAAAGTGGCGTTAACTTTATCGGCATGGGTGTATCAGGCGGAGAAGTTGGCGCGTTAACTGGTCCTTCATTAATGCCTGGTGGTCAAGAGGCTGCTTTTGAGAAAGTAAGTGACATATTAGAATCTATCTCTGCCAAAGCAGATGATGGTGCTGCTTGTGTAGCTTACATTGGACCAAATGGCGCTGGACACTACGTCAAAATGGTTCACAATGGTATTGAATATGCAGACATGCAATTAATTGCTGAAAGTTATGCAATGATGAAAGATTTACTTGGTATGTCTCATGAAGAAATTTCTCAAACATTTAAAGATTGGAACGCTGGCGAATTATCAAGTTATCTAATTGAAATCACTGGTGATATCTTTACAAAATTAGACGATAACGCTGATGATGCTTTAGTTGAAAAAATACTAGATACAGCTGGTCAAAAAGGTACTGGTAAATGGACTTCAATTAACGCTTTAGAATTAGGTATTCCATTAACAATTATTACTGAATCAGTATTTGCGCGTTTCATTTCATCAATTAAAGAAGAACGTGTAAATGCTTCAAAACAATTAAATGGACCTAATGCTAAATTCGAAGGTAATAAAGATGAATTCTTAGAAAAAATACGTAGAGCACTATATATGAGTAAAATTTGTTCATATGCACAAGGTTTTGCTCAAATGAGAAAAGCAAGTGAAGATAACGAATGGAACCTAAAATTAGGCGAATTAGCCATGATTTGGCGTGAAGGTTGTATTATTCGTGCGCAATTCTTACAAAAAATTAAAGAAGCTTATGATAATGATACTGAGTTACAAAACTTATTATTAGATCCATATTTCAAAGATATTGTAACTAATTATCAAGACGCATTACGTGATGTTGTTGCAACTGGTGTACAAAATGGTGTTCCAACACCTGGTTTCTCTGCAAGTATTAACTATTATGACAGTTATCGTTCAGAAAACTTACCAGCTAACTTAATTCAAGCACAACGTGATTATTTTGGAGCACATACTTATGAACGTAAAGACCGTGAGGGTGTCTTCCATACACAATGGATTGAAGAATAATACGATTTTAAAATTCTAATTGTATTTGTATCATAGAGGAGTCCAAGACATTATTGTTTAAATAATAATGTCTTGGCTCTTTTTTTATATGCTAGTAGATTTTAGAGAAAGAAAAAATATTTTTGCGCAAACGTTTGCACAAATCTTTTGACTTTGGTTTATATTTTCTTTATTATTTATTTTAGCAAGAGAAAGCGCTTTATTAGTTAATTAAAGGATGTCGTTATATTGGTAACTATAAAGGATATTGCAAATGTAGCAAATGTGTCTCCTTCTACTGTTTCCCGTGTGATTAGTGGTAATAGTCGCATAAGTGTAGCCACACAGGAAAAAGTGAAAAAAATAATGGCTGATTTTAATTACCAGCCAAACCATGCTGCAAGAACGCTCATAACAAAAAAATCAAAAACAATTGGTATTATTCAAAAGCAAGGTGACAAAGCAACAAGACAAAATCCATTTATTATAGAAGTATTGTCTGGTGTTTATATTGAATGTAAATACTATGATTATGCAACCATATCTACAACAGGTGAGCAAACTAGTGAAATCATAGCTGAAGTAAAACATATGATTCAGTCTCATGCAGTTGAAGGATTTATATTGCTTTATTCAAAAGAAAACGACGAGATTGCTAATTTATTAAAACAACATGCCATACCTTATGTTGTTATAGGTAAACCAATCAACAATGAAAATGTGGTACATATAGATAATGATAATATTTTGGCATCACAATTATTAACGCGCTATTTAATAGATTTAGGACATAAAACGTTTCTATTTTTAGCGGAGATGGGTGATTATGAGGTAGTGAAAGATCGCATTAAAGGTTATAAACAAACATTGAAGGTTGCTAATTTAAAACCGAGTATAATGTTTACAGATTTGAGTCGCCAACAAATTATAAATCACTTAAAGGCGCTTGTTACTGAAAACGCTTTACCAACTATCATTATTACCTCCGACACTATGCTTAATCAACTCGTTTTAAGTGCACTATATGAATTGAATATTACTATTCCTGAAGACATACAAACTGCAACTTTTAATGACTCATATATATCAGCATACGCAGCACCACCACAAACTGCTGTAGATATTCAACCTCAATTACTAGGTAAAGCTGCAGGTGAAAGTATTATTAAATTAGTAAAAGATAGCCACATTGAATATATGAATAAAATCATACCAACGCATATCATTAATCGTTGCTCAACCAAAAAATATTAGGAGGAAACATTATGAATAAACAATGGTGGAAAGAAGCTGTCGCATATCAAGTTTATCCAAGAAGCTTTAATGACTCAAACAATGATGGTATCGGTGACTTACCGGGTGTTATAGAAAAGTTGGATTATTTAAAGGACTTAGGTATCGATGTTATTTGGTTAAGCCCAATGTATAAATCACCAAATGATGATAACGGATATGATATTAGTGATTATAAAGATATTATGGATGAATTTGGTACGATGCATGATTTTAATCAATTACTAGAAGGTGTACATAAACGTGGCATGAAATTAATCCTTGATCTTGTTGTTAATCATACTTCAGATGAACATCCTTGGTTCATTGAATCAAAATCAAGCAAAGACAACCCCAAGCGAGATTGGTACATCTGGAAAAAGCCAAAATCAGATGGTTCTGAACCAAATAATTGGGAAAGCATATTTAATGGTTCAACTTGGGAATTTGATGAGCAAACTCAAGAATATTATTTCCATTTGTTTAGTAAAAAACAACCTGATTTAAACTGGGATAATCCAGCAGTTCGTAATGAAATATTTGATATGATGAATTGGTGGTTTGAAAAAGGAATTGATGGTTTTAGAGTAGATGCAATTACACATATAAAAAAATCATTCGAGGCTGGAGATTTATCCGTACCTGAAGGTAAAACATATGCACCGGCATTTGATGTTGATATGAATCAACCTGGCATTCAAACATGGTTACAGGAAATGAAAGATAAATCACTAAGTCAGTATAATATTATGACTGTAGGCGAAGCCAATGGTGTTAATCCAGATAATGCAGAGGATTGGGTAGGGGAAGATAAAGGCAAATTTAACATGATATTCCAATTCGAACATTTAGGTTTATGGAACACCGGTGACGTAAAATTTGATGTAAAATCATACAAAACTATATTAAATAGATGGCAAAAGAAACTAGAAAATGTAGGTTGGAATGCGTTATTTATAGAAAATCATGATCAACCTAGACGTGTATCTACATGGGGAGATGACAAAACGTATTGGTATGAATCTGCAACAAGCCATGCAATTGTTTATTTCTTACAACAAGGCACCCCATTTATTTATCAAGGACAGGAAATAGGTATGACAAATTATCCATTTGAAAGCATCGAGACTTTTAATGATGTCGCCGTAGTTAATGAATACAATATTGTAAAAGCGCAAAATGGTGATACGTCTGCATTATTAGAAAAACATAAAATGGAAAATAGAGATAATTCAAGAACGCCTATGCAATGGAACCAAAATAAAAATGCTGGATTTTCTGATCATCAACCGTGGTTCCCAGTAAATCCTAATTATCAACAAATCAATGTTGCTGAACAACAAGATAATCCAAATTCAATACTCAATTTTTATAAAGCAATGATTCAATTGAAAAAATCTGATGATGTCTACACATATGGTAAATTTGATCTTGTTGATACAAATAATGAACAAGTATTCGCATATACAAGAACATTAGATGATAAGCAGGTCTTAATTGTCGGTAATCTTACTGATCAAATAACATCTTTAAATATGCCTGATTATATGTCCAATCATAGCAATCATATTTTACTTCATAACTATAAAGACCGCGCTATTAACATGAATGCATTACGACCTTTTGAAGCATTTGTCCTTGATTTAACAAACAAATAAAAATAAACCGAGCCTACAAACGTCTCAGCTTAGCCAATAGATAGACCCACCACAATAATGAGTGGTGGGTCTATCTATTTATATTTTATCGGTTTGTTTCATCATAATCTAAGTATTGTTCTTGATCTACAGGCATCCATAATTGAATTTTACAAAATGGATCATCAAATGAGATATCAAATGGATATACTTCAACGTAAAGACTATTGTGTTCATAAGGTAAAGTCATTTGTAAGCTTGTTTCTATATAATACCATGCCTCATTCACAACATAGTCTAACTCACCTTGTAGATTAAATTTTGCATATTGCCTTTCTGGAAGATATCTACTTTCTAAATGAGACGGATACCTTTCACTAGGCACACCAACAAATATTTCCATACCTTCATCTAGCGGACAATTTACTACAAACAATTCATGTGGACTAATATCATTGTAACGTTGTAGCTCCTTGATTTTTCCATCTTCCATTAAGTCCTCAAGAAAATCTGGTACCTTAAAAGGATTCTCTAAATGTTCTGAATCGATAAATTGTGCATAACCAACTAAAGCTATGCCCGCTGTATCCTCTAAACGATATGCATTGGGCGGTTTTTCTGTTGTTGTTAATTTAATATATAAACGTGGTTGCATCTTTAGCTCTTCACGTTTTGTGTTGACTTGAATAGGTGAAACCCCGTGAAAGTCACTAAAATCATTTGCAAAAGCATTTGTGTCACTGTAATGATATTTTTTAGCAATATCCATTAATCGACTAGATCCACTTATAATTTCATTCGCTGCTAATGTCATTCTACGAGACCTAGCATATTCTGTCGGAGATTGACCAACAATCATTTTAAACGATTGATCGAGGTGATATGGTGAAAGACCAACGTAATCACTGAGTGCTTGCAAATGAAAAGGCACTAATAAATGATCTTCTATATAAACAATTGCCTGTTGTATTTGCTTGATAACGTCCAAAACTTTCACTCCTAAACTAGATTTTCCATTCAAATAACAAACCATAAACTATCTACTGATAGAGCACGAATCAAATTCACAACGAATCACTTTTCTCACGAAGTAACCCTCTATATTTATCAGCCGATGTATCAACTGAATAACACAAAAAACATATGATCCGTGTTTTACTACTCTTAAAAAATGACTACATAATATAATATGTTTTTAACTGATTAAGTATATTCTACATCATTTTCATTCCGCTTACATCTTAAAAATATTAAATAGGGTAAAATGTAAATAAGTTATTTGGCATTCACTTTTTTTACTCAATAGCTTAAATCATAACATAAAAAAATAGTTAACAAAAAAGCATCAACATTGTAAAGTTACAAATGTTGATGCTCGTATGATTAGCAATATATTATTTAATGAATATCGTCCCACCATTTGAAACCATCTCTACTTAATAATAAATCACTATCAAGCGGACCATTAGAACCTGACTCATAATTAGGGAACTCTGGTTCATTTTGATTCCATTCTTCTTGAATTGCATCTACAAACTTCCATGTAGATTTTAATTCTTCCCAATGTGTAAAGTTTGTAGCATCACCATTTAAACAATCAAACAATAAGTTTTCATATGCATCGACTGTGTTCATTTTATCTTGTGCACTCATTGCATATGATAATTGAACAGGTTCTGTCTCTATGCCTTGTACATTTTTCTTAGCATTTAAGTGTAATGACACACCTTCATTAGGCTGAATATTGATTACAAGTAAGTTTGAGTCTAATTTTTTATCAGTTTCATAATACAAGTTCATTGGCACTTCTTTAAATTCAACAACAACTTGTATTGTTTTACTCTTCATACGTTTACCAGTTCTAATATAAAAAGGTACGCCTGCCCATCTAAAGTTATCGATCGTTAATTTACCTGCTACGAAAGTAGGGGTAGTTGAATTTTCAGCAACACGATCTTCATCTCTATATTTTGGTACTTTTTGACCTTGGATTACACCTTCATCATATTGACCACGGACAAAGTTCTGTCTCACTTCTTCTGGTTCTAATTTTCGTAATGATTTAAGCGCTTTTACTTTTTCTGCTCTAATATCTTCACTGTGTAAACTGATAGGCGCTTCCATAGCAAGTAGGGCAACCATTTGTAGCATATGGTTTTGTACCATATCTTTTAATGCACCACTTGATTCATAATAACCACCTCTATCTTCTACACCTAATACTTCAGAAGAGGTTACTTGGATATTGGAAATATATTTGTTATTCCATAGTGGTTCGAACATTGCATTAGCAAAACGTAACACTTCGATATTTTGTACCATATCTTTACCTAAGTAATGATCAATACGATAAATTTCTTCTTCTTTAAATGAACGACGTAATTGTTCATTTAAATCTTCAGCAGAGGCTAAATCAGAGCCAAATGGTTTTTCGATGACTAAACGTTTGAAACCAGTCGTTTCTGTTAATCCAGATGATTTTAAATAATCAGAAATTACACCAAAGAATTTTGGCGCCATAGCTAAATAGAACAATCTATTACCATTTAAATTAAATTCAGTGTCTAGTTTATTACTAACTTCTAGTAATGATTGATAGCTTGCTTCGTCACTTACATCGTGTTTATGATAAAATACATGTTCCATAAATTTATCAAGATGCTTCGTGTCTTTAACATGTTCTTGAATAGATGATTTCACTTGACTACGAAAATCATCATTTGTTAACTCTCTTCGACCTATACCAATTATAGCAACTTGTTCATTTAAATTTTCTTGTTGATATAGATGGAATAATGATGGGAATAATTTTCTGTGACTTAAATCACCCGTTGCTCCGAATATTGTTATTAAGCATGGAATGTCTTTATTTTTAGTATTCAAGATCAAAACCTCAATTCTTTTTATAAATCTCTTTATATTATAGAACAATAATCTGTTTAGTTCATACCTTTTTGCTTGAGATAAGAAAATTTTAATATATTTTTTATTCTTTTCTATGATAAAATGTGAACAAGAAGAGGAGGCATATGCATGGAAATAACATTTTTTGGTACGAGTGCTGGTCTACCAACAAAAGAACGAAATACACAAGCAATTGCATTAAACTTGGAACCATATTCTAATAATATCTGGCTATTTGATGTCGGTGAAGGTACACAACACCAAATATTGCATCATTCTATTAAATTAGGAAAGGTAGATCACATTTTTATAACGCATATGCATGGCGACCATATTTTTGGGTTACCAGGATTATTAACGAGTAGGTCGTTTCAAGGTGGTGAAGGTAAGCCACTAACACTCATTGGACCTAAAGGAATTAAAGCATATATAGAAACGACTTTACGTTTATCTGAATCTAAATTAAATTATCCAATTACATATATAGAAATCGAAAACCACTTATCCTATCAAAATAATGGTTTTAATGTAGAAGCGCATATGTTAAATCACGGTATACCTTCTTTCGGATATCGTATCGAAGCACCCTATACATCTGGAAAAATAGATGTATCGGCGCTTAAAGAAATTGGGTTAGAGCCTGGGCCTAAATATCAAGATGTAAAAAATAATGAAACATTTGAATATAATGGCATTATTTATAATTCCAAAGATTTTAAAGGGGATGCTGTGAAAGGACCTGTTATCGCTATATTTGGTGATACAATGCCGTGTCAAAATGAAGAAATCATCGCCGATCATGCTAATGTTATGGTTCATGAAAGTACTTATATAGAAGGTGATAAATCATTAGCAAACAATTATCATCATAGCCATATTGAGGATGTATTTACACTAATAGAAAATGCCCACGTAGATTATAGCTTGATTACACACATGAGTAATCGTTACACAATTGAAGAAGTTGAAACGATTAGTAAATCACTTAAATCACTTCCCACTACACCTCCATT
Organism: Staphylococcus sp. Y174-1; assembly: GCF_049897865.1. Classification (NCBI taxonomy): domain Bacteria; kingdom Bacillati; phylum Bacillota; class Bacilli; order Caryophanales; family Staphylococcaceae; genus Staphylococcus; species Staphylococcus sp. Y174-1. The sequence continues at coordinate 327,771 of NZ_JAFCXB010000001.1, forward strand.
TAAATTTGTGAAAGATTTTGATTCGTGGTCTTTTTAAAACTTGCTTATAATAATGAATATAGTGGAAATTAAAATCTCATATATAAAATACCCTTTAAAGTGAAATTTTTAGAACTTCTACTTTAAAGGGTATTTATAATTTTATGAAAAAACATGTTTCTATTTATTATTGTTGTAAAATGTCAGTCCTTAATCTTCATCCTGGCTTGAAAGTTCAACGCTACGATCCACTGCAGCTCTCAAACAATCCTCAAAAACACTTTCTAAGTCATGTTGTGAAAGGGCATTTAACCCTGCTTGAGTAGTGCCACCTTTAGATGTGATGTTTTTTCTAAGTTGTTCCATGCTTAATTCAGAACGTTCAATCATTTTACTTGTTCCAATAATTAAGTTGCGAATCGATTCTTCGACTTGTGCTTTTTCCAAACCTAAGCGTGTACCAGCTGTAACATATTGTTCGAATACATGGTATAAAAATGCTGGACCACTTCCTGTAATGGCTGTCACTTGATGTAAATTGTCCTCTGGAACCTCTATTGCTGAACCAAAGGCATTAATTAATTCATCGACTTCATCTTTAGAATTTGGACCAAAATTACTTGAAAAACTAATTCCAGTAACTGAATGACCTACATGTGCATTGGTATTTGGCATAATACGTGCAATTGGATTGTCCGCTTCCAATTTTTCTCTTATATAACTAATAGGTAAACCAGCCATGATAGAGATAAATTTATTTTTGTCTGTTATAAATGGTTTAATTCTTTCTGCTAATGATTCGAAATCATAAGGTTTAGTTCCTAAAAATACATAATCTGCCGCTTTTAATAACGCTTCATCATCATAACTATAATTGACACCTAACTTTTCAGCATATTCTTTAAGTGCAACTTCATTAGAACGATTTGTTAAATAAATATCATTGGAATCTATAACTTTAGAATTAACGATACCTGTAAAAATTGCATGTGCCATATTACCAGCACCATAAAATACTAGTTTCATGTGAACATTTCACTTCCTCTGAGTTTTTATGTTTCATTTATGTATCTATAGTAACATAGTTTCACAATATGCCTAATATTTCCATAATAAATGGCATAACGTAATGACTTCATATATACTATCCATATACTAACAAAGGGTAGGGATACATATGATAGGTAGACATTATGTCTTAACAGGCGCATCAGGTGGATTAGGTAAATCTATCTTACACATTCTATTACAAAAACAGGTCTATGTGACTGCACTGGTACGTGACGTTAATAAGCTAAAGCCGCTTCAATTAAAATATGGCTCCTCACATTTAAAGATTATCCAATGTGATTTACAGTCCACATCGCAAATCGTCCAACTTAGCAACCATTTTAAAGGACAATCCATCGATGGTATCATCTATAGTTCTGGGTTAGGTTATTTCAAATCAATTGATCAACACACAATAGAAGAAATGCAAGAAACATATATGTTAAATGTAATTAGCTTTAATTCATTATTAACTACATTACAACCACATTTCAGTCGCATGCCTACAATCGTAGGCATTGGAAGTCAGTCTGCATTTTTGACACAAGCTTCAGCTGCCCATTACGGTGCTAGTAAAGCTGCATTTAATCAAGTACTAAATGCACTCCGTATTGAAAAACCCAATTACCATGTACTAACAGTTAATACAGGACCGATAGCAACACCATTCCATGAAAAAGCAGATCCTTCATTAACATATTCAAAAAAATATAAAAAAATCATGCTAAACTCCGATAAATTAGCTCAACGTATTGTTAATGCGATAATCACTCAAAAAGAAGAAATTAATGCACCCAGTTGGATGCATCATCTCTTACGTATTTATCAGTTAGCACCTCGATTTATTGAAAAACACTTCACTTTTTTATTTAATAACAAATCTTAATCAATATGAGTAGTTATACAATATTAAAAGCGTATGAGTAAGATTAAATAGGATACAGTTTAGTTCACTTTCCTATCTAAAATAACTCATACGCTTTAATTGGTTAACTTATTTTAAATGTTGCGTGTATTCTAAATTTTTAACGCGATCACGTGCTGCTTTCAATTTTTCTAAGCTGATATCTTTAGACAGTTTATAATTTTCAACATTTTCATCCAGTTGATTCACACTACTTGCCCCTACAATGATTGAACCTAACGCATCATGAGAGGTTAAGTAATTAAATGTTAAACTGGAGAGATTGCTTTCGATTTCTTTAATAGATGCAACAGTTTCGCCTAATTCAGGATATGTGTAATCAAAAATACCTTCTGAAAACTTACGATCTAAGGCTTGATTACTGTTAGAAGTTAACAATCCTTTAAAAACTGGACCACGAGCTAAAACTTTTACTTTTTTAGCATGTACATCATCTAATAAAGCTTCCGGTCTGTTATCTATTAAATTAAATTGAGACATGAGTGTTTCAATATCACTATGTTTTAAATAATAATTGATAACATTGGGTCTAATTGAAGAAATACCATATGCTCGGATGATGCCTTCTTGTTTCAATTCATCGAATGCAGCAATCGTTTCATCTAGGGGATCATCTATCGTTCCACCATGTAATTGATACAAGTCTAAATGGTCAAGTCCTAAGCGACTTAATGAACCTTTTACTGCTTCTTTAATGTATGCTTTCGAAGGGTCCCAAAATGTAGAACCATCATCAGCTAAATGATTTCCTACTTTAGAACCAATGACGATGTCACTTCTATCTTGATATTTTTTAAGTGTTTTACCTACAATATCTTCATTTACACCTTTATCATATATATCTGCTGTATCAAAGTAAGTAATACCATGTTCTATTGCACGTTCTATAATTGGTTCAGCTTGGTTAATATCTGTGCCTAAACTCATACAACCTAATCCTAATTCTGAGAGTTCAATACCACTTTTTAAAACATTTTTTTGCATGTCGTTTCTCCTTTCGATACACTCAAATCATAGGGATTAAAAATAAATTTACTAAATACGATTTATTTGTCATTTGAAATACTTATTTTAATTGCTCCCTATATACTAACGTATTTATCTTAACAGTAACTTAAATCAAATTAAAGGAACGTGATTAAAATGAATTTATATGAGAAAACAATACATAAAGAATCCATTTATAAAGGCGCAATTATTGATTTAGAAGTCCACGATGTTGAATTACCCGATGGCAACACATCTAAACGTGAATTAGTTTATCATAATGGGGCAGTCGCAGTTTGTCCGGTGACACCTGATAACAAAGTCATCTTAGTAAAACAATTTCGTAAACCAGCTGAAAAGCCATTATTAGAAATTCCAGCAGGCAAATTAGAAAAAGGCGAAGAACGACTTTCTGCAGCTAAGCGTGAATTAGAAGAAGAAACAGGTTATATAGCTGAAGATTTAGAACTAATTACAGAAATGTACGGTTCTCCTGGTTTTTCAAATGAGAAAATTTCCATATATATGGCTAATAGTTTAAAAGTTGGAGAAATGCATCTCGATGATGATGAATTTATTGAATTAGTATATTACGATGTAGACGACATTAAAGATATGTTAAAAAATAAGTATTTCGAAGATGCTAAAACGATTATTGCATTACAACATTTACTCCTTAATTATAATGATTATAAATAAGAAGCAAGTTGACTTGCGTATTTTATCAATTACTGGTATTTTATATATAAATCATTATGTAAATTAAAATGATTATAATTATTAGTAGGGGAGTGAGGCTTCCGTGGAAGAACGTTTAAATCGCGTGAAGCAACAATTACAACAATCTTCATATAAATTGACACCTCAACGTGAAGCTACGTTGCGTGTTTTAATTGAAAATGAAAAAGATCATTTAAGTGCTGAAGATGTTTATTTAAAAGTGAAGGACAAAGCACCTGAAATAGGTCTAGCAACAGTATATCGTACGTTAGAGCTATTATCAGAATTAAAAGTTGTTGATAAAATTAATTTCGGAGATGGCGTCGCTCGTTTTGATTTACGTAAAGAAGGCGCAAAACATTTTCACCACCACCTTGTTTGTATGGAATGTGGCAAAGTAGAAGAAATTGAAGAAGACTTATTGCCACAAGTTGAAGAACGTGTCGAAAATGATTTTAATTTTAGAATTTCTGATCATCGTTTGACATTCCATGGTGTATGTTCTGATTGCCAGGCATTGGGTAAATAACTCAGCTACGTACACCATTTTAAAGATAGAGGTGGTATCTTGGATACGATTATTGAAGAATATTTGAAATTCATTCAATTAGAAAAAGGATTAAGCTCGAATACAATAGGAGCTTATCGGAGAGATTTAAAAAAATATAATACGTTTTTAGAGTTACAAAAGATTAGTCATATTGATTTTATTGATAGAGCATCCATTCAACAATGTCTGGGGTATTTACATGATAATGGCGCTTCTGCTAAATCGTTAGCACGGTTTATTTCAACAATTAGAAGCTTTCATCAATTTGCGTTGAGAGAAAAGTATGCTGCAAAAGATCCAACTGTACTTATCGAGACACCCAAATATGATCGCAAATTACCTGATGTATTAGAAATAAATGAAGTGTTAGCACTATTGGAAACGCCCAATTTGGCTAAAATAAATGGCTATCGAGATCGCACAATGCTAGAGTTATTATATGCGACAGGCATGCGTGTTTCTGAGCTCATCAAAATTGAGTTAGAAGATGTAAATTTAATTATGGGCTTTGTCAAAGTATTTGGAAAAGGTAATAAAGAGCGTATTGTACCTTTAGGTGACACAGTAATAGAATATTTAAAGACGTACATAGAAACCATTCGTCCTCAATTGTTGAAGAAAACAGTGACGAATACCTTATTTCTAAATATGCATGGCAAACCTTTATCAAGACAAGCTATATGGAAAATGATTAAACAAAACGCTATCAAAGCTAATATCACAAAATCATTAACACCACATACATTGAGACATTCATTTGCCACGCATTTACTAGAAAATGGGGCGGATTTACGTGCAGTTCAAGAAATGTTAGGACATTCTGATATATCTACCACACAATTGTATACACATGTATCCAAATCACAAATTAGAAAAATGTATAATGAATTTCATCCACGTGCATAAACACAGACAAGTTGATTCGTTGAATAACTCGCCTGTGTTTTTATATGCAAACAATTGGTTTAGTACTTTTATTTTCTATCTTGTTGTTTTTGATATAATGCGTTTAAACGAGCCTCATTCACTTCTGTTCTATCTCTTTCTAAATGATGATTAACAATGTAACTATCTCTAATAACATATTCCGTCATGATATAGTTTGGATACGTTGTTAAAATTTTTTGTTGCATTTGTGAAGTGATTGGTAACTGTACTGGTGCAAATTGTTGACCATTTTCAATAGCATGTACTAATTCAGCAATCACTTTTTGGTATGCTTTGATATCAATACCTAGATTGATTTCTTCTTTGTAAGGTTCAATAACTTTTAATGCTTTTCTAAAAGATTTGATAGCACCTTTATCATTTTCTCTACGAAAGTGATAACATCCAGTTGCAAATAAAATTAAACTGACGACAGCGTCATCCTTACTGAAAGATTTATTTTCCTTCCAAGCTTCCTCTAAAATGTCATGACATAAAAAGTAATGTTGATTCGTATGAAATTGAAAATAAAATTCCTTTAATGCATTTTCCATAAAAAACCGCTCCAAATTTAAATGTTTTCATTAAACATGCTATAATACTTTAGTGAATTACGCACTTAACTTGCGATATGAGGTAGATAAAATGTACGAAGTAAAACTAGATGCCTTTAATGGACCATTAGATTTATTATTGCATCTTATACAAAAAATTGAAATTGATATTTATGATATTCCTATGAAAGCATTAACTGAGCAGTATATGCAATATATACATACGATGAATCAATTAGAAATTAATATTGCTAGTGAATACTTAGTCATGGCTTCAGAATTATTGATGATAAAAAGTAAAATGCTTCTACCTCAAACGAATGAAGTGGAAGATTTAGATGATGATCCACGAGACGAATTGGTGGGTCGTTTAATCGAATATCAAAATTATAAAGCCTACACTGAATTTTTAAATGAACGTAAAGTCGAACGTGCTTTATATTTTTCTAAACATCCAACGGATTTATCCCATTTAGAATCCAATGAAACATGGAGCCCAGATAATACAATTGATTTAACAGAATTAATCATTGCCTATCAAAAAGTAAAAAACAGAGTTGAGTTCCATACACCTAAAACAGTAGATATACGTAAAGAAACATTCACAATACAACAAGCAACTTCACAAGTCACTGATAAATTAAAGCAGCATGAGTCCTTTAACTTCTTTAGCTTATTTAATTTTACAGAACCGATAGAAATGGTAGTGACACATTTCTTAGCTATACTTGAAATGTCGAAATCCGGTATAGTAAATATTGAACAAGCAAAAAGTTTTGATGATATTAATATTTTAAGAGGAGTAAACTATGGCGTTGCAAGATAAAGGCATATTAGAAGCACTACTATACACAGCCGGAGACGAAGGTTTGGATCAACAGCAACTACTAGAAATTTTAGAAATTGAACCAACAACATTAACAGAATTAATTGAAGCGTATGATTCACCCGGTTTAACGATTCAACACTACGGTAATACTTATGTATTAACTACCAAGAAAGAAGCATCTGATTATATCGAACAATTAATTGAACAAAAATCAAAAATGAAATTATCACAAGCTGCAATGGAATCTTTATCCATCATTGCATATAATCAGCCCTTATCACGCAGTGATATTGAACTAATTAGAGGTATTAATTCAGACGGCGCTGTTAAAACATTAATCGCTCGCGGTTTAGTAGAAGCTAAAGAGGAAGCCGATTCTAGAAGTCATCAACTTTATACCACTGAACTATTTTTAAACGTATTTGGTATTGAACATTTAGACGATTTACCTACTACAGACGAAGAAGATGAAGAAATCGAAGCGTTCTTTAGTAACTTAGTTAATCAAAAAGGAGATAATCATGAATAAAGATACAGAAAGACTTCAAAAACGTATTGCCAACAGTGGCTATACTTCACGTAGAAAAGCAGAAACTTTAATTACTGAAGGCAAAGTAAAAGTGAATGGCACAGTTGAAACTGAATTAGGCACTAAAGTTAAACCTTCTGATAGCATCGAAGTAGAGGGTATCAAATTAGAACAAGAAGACAAATTATATATACTATTTTATAAACCTGCACAAGTCATCACCAGTGTTTCAGATGACAGAGGGCGTAAAGTTGTAACTGACTACTTTAAACAAATTAAAACAAGAATTTATCCAGTTGGCCGTTTAGATTATGATACATCTGGTTTATTATTACTGACAAATGACGGCGAATTCACTAATCTTATGACACATCCACGTTATAAAATAAAGAAAAAATATGTAGTAAAATTAAAAGGTTATCTCATGCGTGAAGAAGTGAAATCGCTTGAACAAGGTGTCCAACTAGAAGATGGTGTTACTCAACCTGCTATAATTAAAGTGAAAAATCAAGATAAAGATAAAAACACAACATTAGTTGAAATCACTATTACTGAAGGACGTAATCGACAAGTGCGTCGCATGTTTGAACATTTTGGACATCAAGTAACCAAATTGCAACGCATTGAATTTGGACCATTAAACTTGAAAGGTTTAAATGCTGGTGAAGGTAGAGTACTTACGCCACACGAAGTTAAAATGATACGCCAAATTGCAGAACACGGTAATTAATCTGAATTTAAATTATCAACTATGATAATTTTTTCACAAACTTTTTCTTCATAACCACTTTTAACCTTAAAGCTATGATATAATATGGTTGAATTAGAAAGTTAGTCGTGTGGGAGGTATATACGTATGTCAAACGAAATACTAATTGTAGACGATGAAGATCGTATTAGAAGATTATTGAAACTATATCTCGAAAGAGAATCTTTTGAAATACATGAAGCAAATGATGGAAATGAAGCATATAGAATGGCAATGGAACATGACTATGCTTGCATTTTATTAGATTTGATGCTACCTGAAATGGATGGCATTACCGTTGCGTCTAAATTAAGAGAGCATAAGGAAACACCCATTATCATGTTAACTGCTAAAGGTGAGGAAACAAATCGTGTAGAAGGATTTGAATCTGGTGCGGATGACTACATCGTAAAACCATTCTCTCCAAGAGAAGTGGTCCTACGTGTTAAAGCATTATTAAGACGTACACAAGTGGCAACTGCCGAACAAAGCGAACCACATGCACGTGATTTAATAGAATTTGATCACTTAGTGATTGATAACGATGCACACAGAGTGTTGGCAGATGGTAGTCAAGTGAATTTAACACCTAAAGAATATGAATTATTGATTTTCCTAGCAAAAACACCTAATAAAGTATTTGATAGAGAACAATTACTAAAAGAAGTATGGCATTATGAGTTCTATGGTGACTTGCGAACTGTAGATACTCACGTTAAACGTTTAAGAGAGAAATTAAATCGTGTATCAGAGGACGCTGCACATATGATACAAACTGTATGGGGTGTTGGTTATAAATTTGAAATCAAATCAAATAATGAATCAACTCAATAGCGTCGTCATTAAACTGTGGTTAACTATTATTTTTATAGTGACTACAGTTTTAATTTTATTAAGTGCAGCGCTTATAACGTTTATACAATCTTATTTCACGCAAGAAACAGAAGACTCATTATTAAAAGATGCAAAACGAATTAGTCAACTTTTAGAAAGCGCAGATAATAGAGAAACTGCAATTCAACATAGTAGAAAATTAATCGAAGGACCAGTTGGACTTATCATAATGAATGATAAGCATATAGATAGACAGGATAAAGATAAAACGAAAAACAAAATGGTCAAAGAAATTAAAAAAAGCAATGATTACAATCAAGTATTTAATAATGGTAAACAAGTTTCTGAACATGTCACCTTAAATATGAATGGAAATCAACGAACTTATGTATTAATCGGTTATCCTACAAAAGCCATTTCATCAGCGGATAATCACACAAATAAGTTTAGTGGTGTATTCATTTATCAAGACCTAAAAACGATTGAAGACACAAACAATGTCATTACCGTTATCATTTTAATTATTGCGATTATCTTTTTAGCGATAACAACTATCTTTGCCTTCTTCTTATCTTCTAGAATTACAAAGCCTTTAAGAAATTTAAGAACACAAGCGTTAAAAGTATCTAAAGGTGATTATGCGCAAGTTGTCCCAGTCAATTCGCGAGATGAAATAGGGGAATTATCACGCGCATTTAATACAATGAGTTCCGAAATACAGCAACACATTGACGCGTTATCTTCATCTAAAAATATACGCGATAGTCTAATCAATTCAATGGTAGAAGGCGTATTAGGCTTTAATGATAAAAAAGAAATTATCATTTCAAACAAAATGGCTAATACTACATTGCAAATGTTAGATGATTTTGCTTTAGAAAAACTTGATGAACAAAATGAACTTACATTTAAAAATAAAAAAACGCAATTTGAAGTTTATGAAATTAACACGCGCTATTTTGTAATTATTACAAGTTATATCGAACAAATTCAACCTGATGGTCGTAGTGGTATTGTAGCTATCATTCGTGACATGACTAACGAACATAATATGGACCAAATGAAAAAAGACTTTATTGCGAATGTATCACATGAATTACGCACGCCTATATCTTTACTGCAAGGGTATACAGAATCCATCGTTGATGGTATCGTCACCGAACCTGCAGAAATTCATGAGTCACTTTCAATTGTGTTAGATGAAACAAAACGCTTGAACAGATTAGTGAATGAGTTATTAAATGTTGCTCGTATGGACGCAGAAGGATTAACTGTAGAAAAAGTTGTTCAACCCATTGATCATTTGCTTGATAAGGTGCAACAAAAGTATCAAAAACATGCTAAAGATTTAGGTTTAAATATGAATTTAAGTCCAAATACTCACAATCAGATGTGGTATTATGATTCTGATAGAATTGAACAAGTATTAACCAATCTTATAGACAATGCTTCAAGATATACTGAACCAGGTGACGAAATAAAGATTGAGTATGGAGAAACGCAAACTGAAAATATCCTTTATATTAGTGACACTGGATCAGGCATAGCACCTGAACATTTACAACAAGTATTTGATAGATTCTATAAAGTAGACACTGCTCGTAAAAGAGGTAAACAAGGAACAGGATTAGGATTGTTCATATGTCGCATGATTATACACGAGCATGGTGGTACTATCGATGTTAAAAGTACGCTTGGTAAAGGGACTACATTTATCATCACTTTACCAAAACCTAAAACAAACTGATTTATCTTTAATAATTCTAATCTATTACAAATCCGTTACAAGCGTGGTACTACTACGGCTTGTGACGGATTATTTTCGTTGGTAGCTTGAATTTAATTTTATTTTTAATCATTTTATCACATGTGTAGTACACACAATGGCTAGGCAATGAGTTATTTTAAGCAATTCTATTGTTTTTATCTGACTAATAAGCTATGATAAATTTATAAAATTTAAGAAATTCATCTTCGGGGTAGGGTGCAATTCCCAACCGGCAGTAAATAAAGCCTGCGACCCATTTTATTATATATAATAAAATGGCTGATCTAGTGAAAATCTAGAGCCGACAGTAAAGTCTGGATGGGAGAAGATGGAGGACATGATTTGTTGTGCAATTTATTCCTCCTATTCTATGTAAGATGAATGGAAGGAGACAATTAAATATGCATCAACAAACAAAAAGACTCATTACCATAAGTATGTTGAGTGCGGTGGCTTTCATTTTAATGTTTATAAAATTTCCAATACCATTTTTGCCACCTTATTTAACGTTAGATTTTGGTGATGTTCCCGCGTTATTAGCAACATTTATTTTAGGACCTGTAGCAGGTCTTATTGTAGAATTCATAAAAAATTTACTCAACTTTTTATTTAACATAGGTGATCCAGTTGGACCAGTTGCAAATTTTTTAGCAGCATCTAGCTTTTTATTAACAGCTTATTTTGTAACGAAATATAAAGATAAAATTAAGTCACAAATTGTTGGACTAAGTATTGCGACAGTAGTTATGACAATTGTATTAAGTATACTGAACTATTTCGTTTTACTCCCACTGTATGGCATGATTATGAATCTATCTGACGTTGTTGAAAATGTAAAAATCGTCATTGTATCTGGTGTGATTCCCTTTAATATCATTAAAGGTATTGTCATCTCTATCATATTTATTTTGTTATACAACAGACTAAAAAATGTCTTACCTAAATAAAATTTAATAAAAGAAAGATAGATAAAACGAGCCATTATATATTGATATCACGGCTCGTTTTATCTATCGCTTTAAAAAAATAAAAAGTTAGCAAATGTCACAGTGATGACGTTACTAACATGGTTGTATATAATTACTATTTTGCAATAATAGCATTATTCAAATTTTAATGCATCGCCATCAAATGATTCCTCTTCAATTTTAATTGAATCCGTAGGACAACCATCTAATGCATCTTCCATGTCTTCATATAGTTCTTCTGGCACTTCCGCAGTACCTTGATTATCATCTAGAATAACATATGCAATACCTTCGTCATCATAGTCATAAATATCAGGGGCAGCGGCACCACAAGCACCACATGCAATGCATGTATCCATATCTACAATTGTATATTTAGCCAATTTCTTCGCCTCCTTTGACAAAAATGCTACAATAATTACACAAATATTATTGTAATCACAGTTTATCGTTTTTTCAAATGTTTTCGATTTATAAGATGAGGGAGCGTCTATGTATAATATAATTCATTTTGCATACACAAATGCACATAATTACAAAACCGAAAAAAGTATATTTAATATTATCACAGGGAAAAAGTCTCATCAAACCTTTTTTGACGCCTGTAGTCAACAACTATTGTCATTGTATCATAGCTTACCTAATTTAAAATATCCGTCGTTTGAGCGATATTATAATAATTTTAACATTGAAACAGCGCAATATCAAAGTATCATTAATCATCCTCGACACACATACGACAGTCTTGTGAACACGTTTAATGCAATTCAATTGTTAACTCAGACACTTTCCAATACTGGCCATGCTATTTATGAATTTATACCGATCACACAACATCGTACTGTGCAAAAACAAGTTAAACAACTATATAAAAAAATAACTGATGAAGATTTAAAATCTCGATTCATCGAAGAACTTACAAACTTATTTCATACGTTATCAGAAAAAAACAATCATGTTTATCTCCATTACTATTTACAAGGTTTTGAAGAAAGCATGTACACTAGACAACAAGTAAGTTTAATTGAATCTGTATCTCAAGAACACTTATATGAATTGGAAATAAGAGATTTAGTTACTTTAATGTATGAAATAGAAGATGATTCACAATATCCTTTATTAAATCAACTTATTATATTACCTGCTTTATTACATAAGACAACATTAACTTATGAAGGTATAAAACAAGGCATGCATTTTGATAAATTAGCAGCTCAACAAAATGTTAAACAAAATACGATACAAGATCATATCTTAGAATTATTTATCAAAGGTTATTTAACAGATTATCATTCATTTTTAATACATAAAACTTATGAACAATTTATTCCACATTACTTGTCAAACCGCAGTGAACGTTTAAGAAACTATAAAACTATATTTCCAGATCTTAGTTATTTTGAAATTAAATTAATCATTGTTGGCATTGAAAGAGGTGATTTGCATGCTTAATGAAGCGTTAAAAAAACACTTTGGTTTTGATACTTTTAAACCTGGACAAAAAGAAATCATAACGCATGTACTTGAAAAGAAAGATACATTAGGTATTTTACCAACTGGAAGTGGCAAAAGCCTATGCTATCAATTGCCAACATATATAAATCAACAACCAACACTAATCATCTCTCCATTAATCTCATTAATGGATGATCAAGTCATGCAACTTAAACTACATTGTGAGCATCATGTAGCTTGCATTCACTCAGGAATGGATGAACATGAAAGGGCTCAAAACATTAAACAATTGACGAAAAGTCGCTTTATTTTCTTAAGTCCTGAATTTCTGCTACAACCTCATAACTTTAAATTAATAAAACATATAAATCTAGGAATCATCGTATTAGATGAGGCACACTGTCTCTCAGAATGGGGTTATGATTTCCGACCGCATTACGCCTTAGTTGGCAAAATCGTCAACCATTTTCATAACGCTACTGTATTAGCTTTAACAGCAACAGCACCATCCTATTTAACATTTGATTTAGAGCAAATATTAAATAAATCTTTTCATATCGTAAAGACAACCATGAATAGAGATAATATTTCGTTATCGCATAAAAACTTTGCTGATGATGATGAGAAGTTGAAATGGTTACTACCTTCATTAGAACACGCTGGTCCAACAATTATCTATGTATCATCTAAAAAAATGTGTCTATTATTAGCGCAACAAATATACAACTATGGCTTTTTAACTGGTATTTATCATGGTGACTTATCTTATCAGGAGCGTCATACGGTACAACATCAATTTTTAAATAATGAAATCCCAATCATTGTTGCTACAAGTGCATTTGGTATGGGCATTAATAAAAAAGACATCCGAACAATTATCCATTTTCATTTATCTACAAGTCCTTCTAATTATATGCAAGAAATAGGTCGTGCTGGTCGTGACGGGGGACAAAGTCAAGCCATTAGTCTTTATCAACCAGATGATCGCTTTTTATTAGAAACACTATTATTTACCGATATGATAACGATGGAGGATGTTGAAACATTCGAACTCGGTCAATTTTTGCCTCCTGAAAAATCAGAAGTTCTACAAATACTTTATAGCTATTATACATATCAACAATTACGTAATATATTCGAGATTTCATACAAACGTAAACATTTAGGATATATGCGCATGTTAGGCTATAAGCATCTTGATCAATGTCGACGTGCTTATATGATAGAATTCTTTAACGAACAATTGAGCGAAAAACCAAACCAGTGCTGTGATAATGATTCTAAAATTAATGCAATAAATATATTAAATAGAAAAAAAGTTAAAAGAAAAATGGATTTTAATGAAAAAATACAAAATTTATTTAAATAATAGACAATCACTTTACTTCATATTTTCAATCAAGCTATAATACGGTGTATACACTTGTTTAATAGTAATTTTTCTTCAAAAAGTTATACATATTTACAATCTTTCAGGGTAAAACAGTATATACTTAAATAAAAAAAGGAAGGATGATGAATTTGTCTAACAACAATTTTAAAGATGATTTTGAAAAAAATCGTCAATCCATTGATCCAAAAGAACACCAAGAAAATACTCAAGACTCGGTTAACGATTCAGTTGACAATGTAAAAGAGGAAGTGTCTAATAAATCAGATGAACAATTTCCTCCTAGAAATGCTCAACGCAGACAACGTCGAAGAGACACAGCAACAAATCAAAGAGAAGATGAGCAGTCTAACCAAGAACATCACAACGAAAATAATGATGTTGGTGATCGTGATAATGGTTTACAACACGAAGACAATTCTTCAAGAGATTCAAATGCAGACAAAGAATCTAATGATCCTTCACAAAATAACAATTTGATTCACGAATCATCAAACGATCAGCAATCTGAAAATCGTCATGATATAAATAATGAAAAAGTTCAATCTGACGAAGATAGCAATAATAAAAAAGGTGCTGCTATCGCCAGTAGTGGTGCTGCAGGCGCTGGTGCTTATGCTGCTAGTAAACATAACGATGCAGCTTCAAGTTCTAAAGACCATAACGATAAAGCGCATCAACAAAATCAAGATTGGGAACAATCCAATCAAACGAATGATTCGACAGAAACGCAAGATGAAAATACAAACAATCATGATTCTAAGAAAAAAGGTGCTGCTGTAGCAGGTGGCGCTGCCGCTGCTGGAGCTGGTGCTTATGCAGCTGGCAAGCATAAAGGCAAAAAAGATAAAAATGATAATGAACCAGAACAAAATGAATCCAAATCTGACGTTAAAAACGAAGAAAAACATGGTTCTAAGAAAAAAGGTGCTGCTGTAGCAGGCGGTGCAGCAGCTGCTGGTACTGGCGCTGCCGCTGCTTCACATTCTAAATCAAGTACTGGCAATGGTGGTAATGGTAATGGTGGCAACGGCGGAAATGGTAATAATGGTGACAATAACCATGATTCTGAAGATAACAACAAGAAAAAAGGTGGTTTACTTGGTAAACTCCTCCCAATTATAGCAGCTATTTTAATCTTAGCCGCTATAGGTATCTTTGGTGGTATGGCGTTAACAGGTAACAACGATGATAAAGGCAGCGACGATGACAAAAAAGTAGCTGACAACAAAGATAAAGATTCTGATAAAGCTAAAGATGCTGATTCTGATAAAGACAGTAAATCAGCTAAAGATAAAGACAAAGCTAAAGATGATGACAATAATCAAGCTACAACAGATTCTGATAGTAGTGATAGCTCTGATAATGCCAATTCTGATTCTGACCAAGGTAACAACGATTCACAAGATCAAGCTAACAGCGATCAAAACCAAGGCACACAAGATGAACAAAATAGTCAAAACAATCAAGATCAACAAAGCGATCAATCACAACAAAATGATCAAGCTAATAGCAATCAAAATGGTTCATCAGACCAGTCACAAAATGCATCAAACGATAGCAACCAACAAAATAATCAATCTTCAAATAGCAATTCTGGACAACGCACTCACGTTGTAAATGGACAAAATTTATATAGAATTGCAATCCAATACTATGGTGAAGGTACTCCAGAAAATGTAGAAAAAATCAGGGAAGCAAATAATATTCAAGGCAACGACATTCATAATGGTCAACGTCTTGTGATACCACAATAATTTTCTTTACTACTGATAATTTTTATGGATAACTATTAAATAGAGTAGCTATCAAATTATAGATAAACCCTGCGCACATATTTGCGTAGGGTTTATCTATGTTTATTTATCGAGTTAAATATTAAATAATATAATTTTCTTTCAAGCATAAACCTTATGAATTCAATTGTTATAAAGTTTTCAAATTCTTTAATTTGGAATTTTTAAAACTATTGGTATAATGTATGGGTGGTAAAAGGAGGACGAATAAAGTATGCAAACAGTTGAAAGTATCATAATAGGTGGCGGTCCTTGTGGATTAAGTGCTGCCATTGAGCAAAAGAAAAAAGGAATAGATACATTAGTTATTGAAAAAGGTAATGTTGTAGACGCGATTTATAATTATCCTACACACCAAACATTCTTTTCTTCTAGTGACAAATTAAGTATTGGGGACATACCTTTTATAGTTGAAGAAAGCAAGCCGCATAGAAATCAAGCACTGGTTTATTATAGAGCTGTAGTTAAACACCATCAGTTACGAATCAATGCTTTCGAAGAAGTCCTCACTGTAAAAAAAATCAATAACCGTTTCACAATTACAACTACGAAAGATGTTTATCAATGTAGATTTCTCACTGTAGCAACAGGATACTATGGACATCACAATCAACTTGAAGTCGAAGGTGCAGAACTTTCAAAAGTAATGCATTATTTTAAAGAGGCGCATCCTTACTTCGATCAAAATGTTGTCATCATAGGCGGTAAAAACTCAGCAGTCGATGCTGCTTTAGAACTTGAAAAAGCAGGCGCAAATGTCACAGTTATTTATCGTGGCAATGAATATCCAAAAGCGATCAAACCATGGATACTTCCTAATTTCGAATCGCTTGTACGACATGAAAAAATCGATATGGCATTTAATGCAAATGTCACTAAAATTACTGAGGATAGTGTTTTCTATGAACAGGGTGGCCAAACATTTGAGATAGCCAATGACTATGTGTTTGCCATGATTGGTTATCACCCAGATTACGAATTCTTACAATCTATCGGCATTGAAATTAATCAAAATGAATATGGTACTGCACCTGTATATAATAAAGAAACATATGAAACTAATGTTGAAAATTGCTATATAGCTGGTGTCATAGCTGCTGGTAATGATGCAAATACAATTTTTATTGAAAATGGCAAATACCATGGCGGTATTATTACACAAAGTATCTTATCAAAAAAACAAACACCTTTAGAATCTTAAATTCCTAAGATATAAAAAGCTGAGACAACTAAAAATTGTCTCAGCTTTTTATAATTCAAATAGTATACTTAATCATTTTAAAGTTGTGATTCAAAGTATCGTTTTAATTGTTTAAATGTTAAATCATTACTTAATCCAACTAGAAGTTTTAACCTAGCTTTAGGACCATTTAAACCATTTGAGAAAATAACACCTTTATCTGCTAAGGTTGCACCGCCACCTTCATAAGCATAAATTGGTCCTACAATACCGTTAAATGATCTAGATACTAAAATTATAGGTATGTTTTTATCTAAACATTTGTCTAGTCCTTCCAAACTTGTTGGTGGTAAATTACCTTGTCCAAGCGCTTCAATGATGATGCCATCAACATTATTATCACTATGAAACGTTAACACATCACTATTCATTCCCATATATGCCTTAACTAATGGAATATTTAAAGTATGGTCTATTTCATTTAAGATAAGATGCTCATATGGTTTATGGTGAAATTGAACGCTATTTTTAGTGACAACACCTAGTGGGCCATGATTAGGGCTTTGAAAAGTATTTGTATTTGATGTATGTGTTTTCGTAACGTTACGCGCAGTATGAATTTCATCATTAAACACTACCATGACACCCATATCTGAAGACTCGTCACTTGTTGCAACACGAATCGCAGATATGAAATTATATAAACCATCTGAACCTATTTCATTTGAAGAACGCATAGCACCAGTAATCGTAATAGGTTTTGAAATATCTGTTGTTAAATCCAGTAAATAAGCTGTTTCTTCTAGCGTATCTGTACCGTGAGTAATAACAAATCCATCATAAGATTCATTTTTAGTTGCTTCCTCAATAATTTCTTTCAACTTTTCCACATATTCAATATTCATATGCGGTGAAGGTACATTGAACGGTGTTATTTCTGTCACATTTGCATATTGCGCAATCACATCTTGATGATTAGATATAGGATTATCTTTATTTGTCACCACTTTGTTAGCTTCATCTTGTGACATGCTTATCGTTCCACCGGTATGTATAACAAGAACATTTTTCATGCTAGCATTCCTCCTATTTATAATATACATATTTATGATAAAATATTATTCATAAAACAACAAGGAAGGGTTACAAAAATGAAATTATTAAATATCGCACTAGATGGACCTGCTGCGGCTGGAAAAAGTACCATCGCTAAATTATTAGCAGCTAAATTATCTATGATTTATGTAGATACAGGCGCAATGTACCGCGCAATAACTTACAAATACTTACAACAAAACAAACCTGAAGATTTTGATCAACTTATAGAAACTACTGAATTGTCTTTAACTTATGATAAAGACAAAGGTCAAAGAGTTATTTTAGATAATCAAGATGTCACTGACTATTTAAGAGAAAACGATGTAACCAATCATGTTTCTTATGTTGCATCTAAAGAAGCGGTTAGAACATTTTCTGTAAACAAACAACAAGAATTAGCAGCTAAAAAAGGCATCGTAATGGATGGAAGAGATATTGGTACCGTTGTATTACCTGATGCAGATTTGAAAGTATATATGATTGCTTCAGTGGAAGAACGTGCAGTTCGAAGACAAAAAGATAATGAAGAACGCGGTATTGTTTCCAATGTTGAACAACTTAAGCAAGAAATTGCTGATCGAGATCAATATGATATGAACCGTGACATATCACCTTTGAAAAAAGCAGATGATGCGATTACAGTTGATACAACAGGAAAGAGCATAGAAATTGTTACACAAGAAATATTAGCACTTGTTCATAAAATTAGTTAATCTCAAATAATAGCTAGATATATAAAGCCCTTTCTTTCCAAATTGTGTAAAAAGGTTATATAATACAATTATCGGGTATAAAACTTACATGAATTTTTATACTAATACGAGCTGCATATAAAGTGAAATTGTAAAAAATAGGTAAACTTATTTAAAATTTAGTTAGCTAAATGACCCTATTTTACAGCATTTTAACAATTAATATTTGAATTCCTTAATTAAAGTGGAATTTCTTGACAATTTTGTCAGATTATAAGATGTTATAAATATGTAGTGTAATAAGGAGGCAGACAAGATGACTGAAGAGTTTAACGAATCAATGATTAATGACATTAAAGAAGGGGATAAAGTTACAGGCGAAGTTCAAGAAATTGAAGAAAAGCAAGTAATTGTTGCTGTTAATGGTGCAAAATTTAACGGTATTATCCCAATAAGTCAACTTTCAACACATCATATTGATAATCCTAGTGATGCTGTCAAAGTTGGTGATGAAATTGGTGCATATGTTACTAAAGTAGAATATGACGAAGAGAATGAAACGGGTGCTTACATCCTTTCGAAACGTCAACTTGAAACTGAAAAATCATATGAATTTTTACAAGAACAACTAGACAATAACCAAACAATTGAAGCTAAAGTCACTGAAGTTGTTAAAGGTGGTTTAGTGGTTGATGTTGGTCAAAGAGGATTTGTTCCGGCTTCATTAATTTCTACAGATTTCATTGAAGATTTCTCTGATTTTGAAGGTCAAGTTCTTAAATTAAAAGTAGAAGAATTAGACCCTGCAAATAATCGTGTCATTCTTAGTCGTAAAGCAGTAGAGGCATTGGAAAATGCAGAGAAAAAAGATGAATTATTGGAATCACTTAATGAAGGTGACGTTATAGAAGGTAAAGTTGCTCGACTTACAAACTTTGGTGCATTCGTAGATATAGGTGGCGTTGATGGACTTGTTCACGTTTCTGAATTATCACATGAACATGTAAAATCTCCTGAAGATGTGGTTTCAATTGGTGAAACGGTAAATGTGAAAATTAAATCTGTAGACAAAGATTCTGAACGCATTTCTTTATCTATTAAAGATACGTTACCTAGCCCATTTGAATCAATTAAAGGTGAATTCAACGAAGGCGATGTAATCGAAGGCACTGTCGTAAGATTAGCTAACTTTGGTGCATTTGTAGAAATTAAACCTGGTGTACAAGGTTTAGTGCATATTTCTGAAATTAGTCATTCACATATTGGTTCTCCAAGTGAAGCGTTAGAACCTGGCCAAGTCGTAAGTGTTAAAGTGCTTGGTGTAGATGTAGAGAATGAGCGTATTTCGTTATCTATAAAAGCTACGTTACCAAATGAAAATGTTATCGAAAGTGATAGTGAAACAACACAATCCTATTTAGATAATGGTTCTGATGACGAAGATAATCCAACATTGGGTGATGTATTCGGTGATAAATTAAAAGACTTTAAGTTTTAATACAAAGTATGATGCCAATTTTAAATCTTGTCCTAATGATAACTAGGGCAAGATTTCTTTTTTTGCCATAAAATTACAATGTAATAATTATAACAGTCATATTGTTTTAATATTTCTTTTTATTTATCTAACCCGTATGATAGAATTATAGAGATTAAAAAAGAGAGGAAGTTAGTTATGACTAAACCTATAGTAGCAATTGTTGGTAGGCCAAACGTTGGTAAATCGACAATTTTTAATAGAGTCGTAGGCGAGCGTGTATCGATTGTAGAAGATACGCCAGGAGTGACTCGTGATAGAATTTATTCATCAGGTGAATGGTTAACGCACGATTTTAATATCATTGACACGGGTGGTATTGAAATTGGAGATGCACCATTTCAAACTCAAATAAGAGCTCAAGCAGAAGTTGCAATTGATGAAGCTGATGTTATCATTTTCATGGTTAATGTAAGAGAAGGCTTAACTCAAAGTGATGAAATGGTTGCACAAATGTTATATAAATCAAAAAAACCTGTCGTGTTAGCCGTTAATAAAGTCGATAATCCAGAAATGAGAAATGAAATTTATGATTTTTATTCTCTTGGCTTTGGAGATCCATACCCAATATCCGGTTCACATGGACTTGGTCTAGGTGATTTATTAGATGCAGTTGTTAAACATTTTAAAGAAGAAGAACCTGAGCCATATGATGATGATACAATTAGATTATCAATTATAGGACGTCCAAATGTAGGTAAATCAAGTTTAGTGAACGCTATCTTAGGTGAAGACCGCGTCATTGTTTCCAACGTAGCAGGCACAACACGTGATGCTGTAGATACTGAATATAGCTATGATGATCAAGACTATGTATTAATTGATACTGCCGGCATGCGTAAAAAGGGTAAAGTATATGAAAATACTGAAAAATACTCCGTTTTACGTGCACTAAAAGCAATAGAAAGATCGAACGTCATACTTATTGTCATAGATGCTGAACAAGGTATCATAGAACAAGACAAACGTGTTGCAGGATATGCGCATGAAGAAGGAAAAGCCATCGTTATCGTAGTTAATAAATGGGACACGGTAGATAAGGAAACAAATACAATGAAAAAATTCAAGGATGAAGTACGTAAAGAGTTTCAATTCTTGGACTATGCAGAAATAGCATTTGTTTCAGCTAAAGAAAAACAACGTCTTAGAACGTTATTCCCATATATTAAAGAAGCCAGTGAGAATCATAAAAAGCGTGTTCAAAGTTCTACACTTAATGAAGTTGTCACTGATGCTATATCAATGAACCCGACACCGACAGACAAAGGACGTCGTTTAAACGTATTTTATGCTACACAAGTTGCAATTGAACCACCAACATTTATCGTTTTTGTCAACGATGTAGAATTGATGCATTTTTCTTATAAACGTTATTTAGAGAATCAAATCAGGGCTGCATTTGGATTTGAAGGTACACCAGTGCATATTATAGCAAGAAAAAGAAATTAATCATCGGAGGGGATAGCATGTCTAAAGTTACCGTTTTTGGTACTGGAAGTTTCGGTACAGCATTAGCAAATGTCTTAGCCGAAAATGGACATCAAGTATTGATGTGGGGGAAAAACGAAACCACTATAAAAGAAATTAATGAACAACACATTAATAGTAAATATTTAAAAACCGCTGAGTTAAATAAAACTATTGAAGCAACACTTGATATTGAAACCGCTGTTGCTTTTGCTGATATTTATTTAATGGCACTACCTACCAAAGCGATGAGAGAAGTAGCTCAAACAATTGATTCGTTATTATCTAGTAAGAAAACGTTTATACACGTTGCTAAAGGTATTGAAAATGATACTTATAAACGCGTATCTGAAATGTTAGAAGATTCTATTTCACCTAAACATAATGCAGGAATTGGCGTACTATCAGGACCAAGTCATGCCGAAGAGGTAGTCATTAAACAACCTACAACAGTAGCAGCTTCTTCAAAATCAGAATCTGTACGGCAACTAACACAAGATTTATTTATGAATGATTATTTACGTGTTTACACAAATGAAGATCTCGTAGGTGTTGAACTCGGAGGCGCTCTAAAAAATATCATCGCTGTTGCAAGCGGTGTAATTTCAGGAATGGGCTTCGGAGATAATGCTAAAGCGGCATTGATGACTAGAGGTTTGGCTGAAATTAGTCGTTTAGGCGAAAAATTAGGTGCAGATCCTATTACTTTTCTTGGTTTAGGTGGTATTGGCGATTTAATTGTGACATGTACTTCAACACATTCCAGAAACTATACATTAGGCTATAAATTAGGTGAAGGAAAATCACTTGATACTGCTTTAAATGAAATGAATATGGTTGTGGAAGGTGTATATACAACAAAATCAGTTTACCATTTATCAAAAGAAGTCAATGTTGATATGCCAATAACAACCGCTCTATACAAAGTATTATTCGAAAATAGACCCGTAGATGAAAGCGTTAAAGATTTGATGGGACGAGGAAAGAAAGCAGAATAAAAGAGTATAATTACACTTTTTATAAAATATATAACAATTTGCTATCAAAATCCTATTATTTCAACGTTTTTTGCACATAAATCATTGCAGTAGCAGTAATCGTTGTGTTAAAGTCATACCATAATGATATTAAGTATCATTATAAACCCTAGGGGAGGTGAATTCATAATGAACAAGACAGATTTAATCAATGCTGTAGCAGAGCAAGCTGATTTAACTAAAAAAGAAGCTGGTTTAGCTGTAGATGCAGTATTCGAATCAATTCAATCATCACTTTCTAAAGGTGAAAAAGTACAATTAATTGGATTCGGTAACTTTGAAGTACGCGAACGCGCTGCTCGTAAAGGCCGTAACCCTCAAACTGGTAAAGAAATTGATATCCCTGCAAGCAAAGTTCCAGCATTCAAAGCTGGTAAAGCTTTAAAAGACGCAGTAAAATAATTCTTTACTAAAAGTGAAGCCCTTTTTAAGGGGCTTTTTCTTTTTTTATTAAGCTTTTAATTAAATACTTATCAATATAAACAAAAACTTTATGATATCATTTGTGTTAACTACAAACTATATATTCACAATGATTTAAGATACAATGAAACTAAAATTAATACATACGATGAAATAAATCACAGTTCAGACTAAGACAAGTACATTCGTTTTAGTCTGAATTATAATGTGAACAACTGGTGATTGAATTAAAACAGCTTTAAATCAGTCATTTCAAGCACTAGCCATTCTTTCCAAATTGAGAAGACGAAACTTTTTTAGCAAAATGATATAAGTAGTTCTTACGCTTTTTTTATATATAATGCACGATTATTGTTAACTATGGTTTTCGTTGATTTTATTTTTCTCTATATAATGTTAATATGTATATGGATAATAACGTGAGGTGTGAACATGGAAACGACATTAAACATATTAGAAACACAAATTACACAGCGACTTCGCGGTGTAAATCATTATGAATCAATCTATATAAATAAAACGTTGGCACAAATTCTTGATTCTTATGATATACCACAAGAAGCTAAATTAGCTTGCCTCACAATAGATACAGCAATGCGTCACTTAGACGAAGTTTCTACAACTTTATCGTCTAAAAAATCTATTTTAATAGGTGACTTGTTAAGTGCACATTTTTATACATTATTAGCAAATTTAAATGATCCAACTTATCAAAAAGAAATTAGTACAGCCATTGTAGAAGTAAATGAAATGAAATCTTCTATTCACCACGAAGCAATAGATATTAACGCTATTGGAGCATATATATTAAAAATAGAAAATACATTTCCACTAATTACAATAAAACGATTTATTCCAAATGCTGATACTTCTTTTATCAATGATAAATTAATAGCAAATTTAAGTGAAAATCACCCTTCATATTTAAGTAATTATTCTAAAGAAACGCTAGAATCATTTTTAGACCAACTAAAAACTGAAATTCATCCAAAAAGAGGTAATTAATATGGCAGATAATAAAGCAAAAAAAGAACAAGTACATGATGTTTTCCAAAATATTTCTGGTAAATACGATCGGCTGAATAACATCATAAGTTTCGAGCAACATAAAACATGGAGAAAGCGCGTAATGAAAGAAATGAATGTGAAGTCTGGATCTAAAGCATTAGATGTTTGTTGTGGAACAGCAGATTGGACAATCTCTTTAAGTAAAGCTGTAGGTCACACTGGAGAGGTCATCGGTGTAGATTTCAGTGAAAACATGTTAGAAGTTGGAAAACGCAAGACCAAAGATATGCATAATATTCAACTTGTTCATGGTGATGCAATGAATTTGCCATTTGAAGATAACGAATTTGATTATGTAACAATCGGTTTTGGTTTAAGAAATGTGCCTGATTATTTAGCAACATTGAAAGAATTAAATCGTGTACTTAAACCAGGTGGTATGATTGTTTGTCTTGAAACAAGTCAACCTACAACGCCAGTATTTAAACAATGTTACAAACTTTATTTTAAATTTGTGATGCCAATTTTTGGTAAAATTTTTGCAAAATCTAAAGATGAATATGAATGGTTACAACAATCAACATTTGATTTTCCAGATAAAGAAAAACTGAAAAGACTATTTAATCAAGCAGGTTTTAGTAATGTTAAAGTCCGTAGCTTTACAGGTGGCGTTGCAGCAATGCACCTTGGCTATAAATAAAAATGAATCAACCAAAGGTGATTAGCGTGTCAAAGTTAAATATAAATAGTGAAATAAAAAAAATAGAAAAACGATTAGAACAGTCAATTAAAAGTCACGATAAAGTACTCGAGGCTGCTTCACATCATTTATTTTCTTCTGGTGGTAAACGCGTTAGACCAGCTTTTGTAATTTTAAGTAGCCAATTCGGCAAAGAAATGAATGAAGATGTTTATCGTGTCGCAGTTACGCTTGAATTAATTCACATGGCTACTTTAGTCCATGATGATGTTATAGATAAAAGCGACAAACGTAGAGGCAGTTTGACGATTTCAAAAAAATGGGATCAAAACACAGCCATACTCACTGGTAATTTCTTACTCGCTCGTGGACTTGAACATATATCGAATATTGAAGCTAATCGTGTACACGCTGTTATTTCTCGCGCCATTGTAGAAGTATGCATGGGAGAACTATATCAGTTTCAGGATCAATTCAATGGACATCAGACAATAACAAACTACTTACGTCGAATTAATCGTAAAACAGCATTGCTCATTCAATTGTCTACAGAAGTAGGTGCAATCACCTCTGGAGCTGACGCAAAAACTGTACATAATCTAAAAATGATTGGCCACTATATAGGTATGAGTTTCCAAATTGTAGATGATATATTAGATTTTACTAGTACTGAGAAAAAACTAGGCAAACCAGTTGGAAGTGACTTGATGAATGGTCATTTAACTTTGCCTGTGCTTTTCGAAATGAGAAAAAATGAAACATTTAAACAACAAATCCAGCAATTAAATTCAGAAACGGATCATGAAACATTCGTTAAACTAATTGATCAAATTAGAAACTCTGATGTCATTGCGCAATCTCAAGCTGTAAGCGACAAATATCTTAATAAGGCTTTACATTTAATTGATGAATTAGATAACGAAGATTCAAAATCATTATTTAAAAAGTTAATTAAAAAAGTTGGTAAAAGAAATGTGTAACTTATGTGAAAAATATTGAAAGCGCTCTAATAACCTGTTAATATATGAATGTGATTCAAAACATATTTTTATTTTTAATACATATTTGTGTACATTAATTTATTAATCGTACACTGATACATAACAAACAGGGGGAAGCACACACAATGGAAAGAACATTTTTAATGATTAAACCAGATGCAGTACAAAGAAATTTGATAGGGGAAATTATTTCTCGCATTGAAAGGAAAGGTCTCAAATTAGTTGGTGGTAAATTTATGACTGTACCACAATCACTAGCTGAAGAGCATTATGCTGAACATACTGACAAACCGTTCTATAAACATTTAATTAGTTTTATAACATCTGCACCAGTATTTGCGATGGTTGTTGAAGGTGAAGATGCAGTACATGTAGCTCGTCATATTATAGGTAAAACAAACCCATCAGAAGCTACGCCAGGTACAATTAGAGGAGACCTTGGTTTAACAGTAGGAAGAAATATTATACATGGCTCAGATTCAGTTGAGTCAGCAAATAAAGAGATTAATCTTTGGTTTAAGGCTGATGAATTAAGTGAGTACTCAGAGTCTAGAGAATCTTGGTTATACGAATAATCATTAAAAATTGTAAATACCAATAATTAAACTGATTAGATCATTGTATCTAATCAGTTTTTTATATGTACAAAACAAATTTTCCACTCGTTTTACATGACTATAGTAATCAAGTACAGGATTTAATATAATTTAAATAACTCAAGTGTTACACTTGTAAAATAATAATATTAGAAGTCATTTTTATGAATATTCAGCAATTATTAATTTTCCTATTAATTTGAACTATTGAATATGATAAGATATAGAACATATATTAATTTAAAGTACTAAAGAACGGAGTGGGTAAAGTATGAGATATTTAACTTCTGGTGAGTCACATGGACCTCAACTAACGGTGATTATTGAAGGTGTGCCAGCTAATTTAGAAATTAATGTAGCTGATATAAATGAAGAAATGTTTAAAAGACAAGGTGGATATGGTCGTGGTCGCCGTATGCAAATTGAAAAAGATGCTGTTGAGATTGTTTCAGGTGTGAGAAATGGTTATACACTTGGAAGCCCAATTACACTGATTGTTACAAATGATGACTTCACACATTGGAAAAAAATAATGGGCGCAGACCCAATTAGCGAGGAAGATCAAGATAATATGAAACGTGTTATCACTAAACCTCGTCCTGGTCATGCAGATTTAATCGGTGGGATGAAATACAATCACAGAGATTTAAGAAATGTATTAGAACGCTCATCTGCACGTGAAACAGCAGCACGTGTTGCTGTAGGCGCCGTTTCAAAAATACTTTTGAAACAATTAGATATTAACTTTTATAGTAGAGTAGTAGAAATTGGTGGAGTTAAAGATGATTTAGAATATGACTTAGATACAATCAAATCAAATATCGATAAAAATGATGTGCGTGTCGTTAATGATGAAATCGCGCAAACGATGCGAGATAAAATCGATGCTGCTAAAAAAGCTGGTGATACAATCGGTGGCGTTGTACAAACAATCATTGAAGGTGTACCGATTGGAATTGGTAGCTATGTACATTATGATCGTAAACTAGACGGTCGAATTGCACAGGGTGTTGTAAGCATCAATGCGTTTAAAGGCGTTAGTTTTGGTGAAGGGTTTAAAGCAGCTGAAAAACCTGGAAGTGAAATTCAAGATGAGATATTATACGATACAACAAATGGGTATTATAGAGGCTCAAACCATTTAGGCGGCTTTGAAGGCGGCATGTCTAATGGAATGCCAATCGTTGTTAATGGTGTAATGAAACCTATTCCGACACTATACAAACCATTAAATTCAGTAGATATTAATACTAAAGAATCATTTAAAGCATCTATTGAGCGTTCTGATAGTTGTGCTGTACCTGCAGCCAGTGTTGTTGTTGAAAACGTAGTCGCATTTGAATTAGCAAAAGCATTGCTCGAAGAATTTCAATGTAATCATATTGAACAGCTTCAATCACAAATCAAAGAACGTCGTTTATTAAATATAGAATACTAAAATGTAACTAAAAAATTCACAGATTATTGAGGTGATTACATGAAACTAGAAACAACTTATAAATCTAATAATTATCCTATCATTGTAGAACACCAAGCAATAGACCATTTACATCAGTTTATCAAAGACTATGAAGATGTCGTACTTGTGGTCGATGAACATGTAAACCATGATTGGCACGAGTTGTTAGATTTTATCACTTCTGAAAATAATGCACATAAATTGATCATTCCTTCAGGAGAAACGACAAAAACCTTATCATTTTATGAAAAAACCATCGAATCATTATTAGCTAAACAATTAACGCGTGATACATGTCTCATTGCGATCGGTGGTGGTGCTACTGGTGATTTCACAGGTTTTCTTGCTGCGACTTTATTAAGAGGTGTTGATTTCATTCAAGTTCCAACAACTATTTTGGCACATGATTCAAGTGTGGGTGGCAAGGTAGGGATTAATTCTAAACATGGTAAAAATCTAATAGGCGCTTTTTATAGACCTAAAGCTGTTATTTATGACCTGAATTTTTTAGAAACATTACCTTACACTGAGATATTAAGTGGTTATGCAGAAGTTTATAAACATGCCTTACTAAACGATATAACGTCTGTAAATAATATTGAAGCACAGTATCCAAATGAACAAGCACTTGCTTCGTTAAAGGATATTGAATATTTTCTATATAAAGGTATAGAAACAAAGCTAAATATTATTGTTCAAGATGAAAAAGAATCTAATGTACGTAAATATCTAAATTTGGGGCATACTTTTGGACATGCTGTTGAATATCAATTTAAAATCCCACATGGTCACGCCGTCATGATAGGTATAATTTATCAATTTATAGTTTCTAATATCATATTAAATACACATTATGATATTTCACATTATATTCAGTATTTAAAATCACTAAACTATCCGTTAGAAGTCATTCAATCATTTGAATTTAATTCATTGTATGGATTAATGTTAAAAGATAAAAAAAATGATCAACAAGGTGTGCAAATGGTGCTTTTAAATGCTATTGGGGATCCTCAAGTCAAACACGTAGATAAAGCCACACTTTCACAAGCTTTTGAAATATTCACAACACATTTTGAAAAGTAGGTGCCTAAAAATTGTCAAATAGTAAATTAGTAGAAATTAACGGACCACTTGTTGGGGAAATCGAAGTACCTGGCGATAAATCAATGACACATAGAGCGATTATGTTAGGTTCGCTTGCAACTGGAAAATCAACCATTTATAAGCCGCTTCTAGGTGAAGATTGTCTTCGTACAGTCGAAATATTTAAACTTCTAGGCGTTCAAATTGAAGTCAATGAAGATAAAATCGAAATTGATTCACCTGGCTATAAGTATTTCAAAACACCACACCAAGTGTTATATACTGGGAATTCTGGTACAACGACGCGTTTAGTCGCCGGATTATTATGCGGACTCGGCATAGAAACAGTCTTATCTGGGGACGAATCTATTGGTAAACGCCCAATGGATAGAAT
The DNA here is from genome assembly GCF_049897865.1 of Staphylococcus sp. Y174-1. Taxonomy (NCBI): domain Bacteria; kingdom Bacillati; phylum Bacillota; class Bacilli; order Caryophanales; family Staphylococcaceae; genus Staphylococcus; species Staphylococcus sp. Y174-1. Next base: position 357,458 of record NZ_JAFCXB010000001.1, read on the forward strand.
TATGAAACCATTAAGATACATGAATGCAAATATTACTGGAATTAATGATAATTATACGCCACTGATTATTAAACCTGCTTCTATCAGCGGTATTACTTATGAAATGGAAGTAGCCAGCGCACAAGTTAAAAGTGCAATTCTTTTTGCAAGTCTTTTTGCTAATGAACCAACGAAAATTAAAGAATTTGATACAACACGAAATCATACAGAAACGATGTTTGAACATTTCAATATACCTATTGCTGTAAATAATGACATTATTGAAATGCCAAGTCTTGGTATCGAACATATTAAACCTGCTGATTTTCACGTACCAGGTGACATATCGTCCGCAGCATACTTTATTGTTGCTGGCTTGATTACGCCGGGCAGTGATATTACAATTCACAATGTTGGCATTAACCCTACACGTTCAGGTATCATAGAAATCGTGACACAAATGGAAGGGAATATCACATTATTTAATCAAACAGATAATCCAGAACCAACAGCATCAATTCGCGTGCAATATTCACCTAATATGAAACCTATTCATATTGATGGTGACCTTGTACCTAGAGCGATTGATGAGATTCCAATTGTAGCCTTACTTTGTACGCAAGCGAATGGTACAAGTATTGTAAAAGAAGCGGAAGAACTTAAAGTTAAAGAAACAAACCGCATTGATACGACCGCAAATATGCTTAATTTGTTAGGGTTTACATTGCAACCAACGAATGATGGTTTAATCATCCACCCATCTGCATTTGAACAAACGGCGACAGTTAACAGTTTCACTGATCATCGTATTGGAATGATGTTAGCCATCGCGTCATTGTTATCAAATGAAGCACTACCAATCGAGCAATTTGATGCTGTCAATGTTTCTTTCCCAGGTTTCTTACCAAAGTTAAAACAATTAGAAAAAGAGGGATAATAGTATGGAAGATATCTACAAACTCATAGACGATATCAACTTACAAAAATTAGATAACCTAGATACACGGGTAAATGATGCATTAAGTTCCCCTAAAGACGATGCATTATTTATTCTTGGTGAAACGTTATATAATTATGGTTTAATGCCTCAGGGCTTAGAAGTGTTCCGTACGCTTTACCACAAATATCCTGATGAAAGTGAACTATTAATCTATTTCATCGAAGGGTTAATGTCTGAGAACCATACTGATGAAGCCTTAGAGTATTTAAGTGAAGTGGAAATATCCACTGAAAGATTAATGTTAGAAGCTGATTTATATCAACAATTAAATATGCTTGAAGTTGCAATTAGTAAACTTGATGAAGCAATTGACATTGAACCAAATGATCCAATTATTCATTATGCATTAGCAGAATTATTATACTTTGACGGACAGTATTTAAGAGCTACGTCTGAATACGAAACTGTCCTTGAAACAGGCGAATATGAAGTGAATGGCGTGAATTTATTTTCACGTCTAGCTGACTGTAGTTTGCAAAGTGGGAATTATAGCGATGCTATCAAAATGTTTGATGAAATTAGTGAAGACGAGATGGACTCTGAAGACTATTTTAAAAAAGCAATTGCTTATGAAAAAAATGATCTTACGCAAGAGGCAATTAATTTAGTACAGACTTTATTATCTAAAGATCCTGATTTCTTACAAGCTTATTTTTATTTACAACAATTATATGAAAATGAACACAACCATGCAGATGCAATTGAAATTGGTAAAGAAGGTTTACGCTTAACACAATTTTATAAAGAATTGATGGTCTCTACAGGAACAATTCAAATAGAGCATGGCGATGCAAATGAAGGTGTCCAATTGCTTATTCAAGCATTAGAAGTAGATAATGCATACCAAGAACCTTTACTAATATTAAGTGATTTATATAGACAAGAAGAAGATTACGAATCACTCATAGGATTACTACAATATGTTGACGAAGAAGACTTGGATCCTGTCTTTATGTGGCATCTTGCCTATGCACTTGGCCAAGAAGAACGAGATAAAGAAGCGCAACACTTTTTCGAATTAGCGTATACGACGTTACAAACACAATCAGCATTTTTAAGTGATTACTATTATTATTTGATTGAAATTGGCCAAATTAAACAAGCCAAAATGATTTTAGACCAATTATTAGAATTAGAGCCTAGTAATGAAACTTGGCACGACGAAGCTGAAAGATTACAATCTTTCTAAATTAGGAAAGGTGGGTTCGAATGACTTATACCCTACAACAATCTAAAGCAGCTTTTATTGAATACCTTCTATTTCATTATCAGTTTAAATCTAGAATTAGTGTATGGGTATTGAATTTAATCAAGTCATCACCGAATTTATTGCAACAAATACACTTTGTAGATGCACGTATTCCAAATCATAACACACTAGAAATAGCTACAGAAAATACGGTAGAGCCTGCAATAAGATTTACACTAGACAATCAACAATTAATCAATAGCAATGAAATCTTTGAATTTATAGCAAATGATGCTTTGTCTTTTGATATAAAAGTATATTTTAGCGACACGCAAAAAAGAGATTATAAATTAGATAATTTATTGTTAACACAATTACTCAATTCACCTTATTATGCTGTATATATGCAAGATATATACAGCATTCCTTTATCGAAGCAAAGTGAGACTTCTATTATTTCTCATTTACAAGATAATATTGATTTAAGTTTACAATTACATGATAAAGCGTTGTTTTATCAATTATCACAAATCCTTAATACGTTTAAATTAAGAAATGTAAATACATCAACGAGGGACTGACGCTATGAATATAAAAACGTTATGGCATGCAATGATATATCATAAGGGTGTGCTTTACTTCTTACTTATTTGTAATTTACTAGGAACGGCATATGGTTATATATGGTACGGTAGTCAACTTAGTGTTACTGATATACAATTTAAGGCCTTTGTACCTGATAGTCCGACTGCATCACTGTTTCTATGTATTATCATTCTGGCCTATATATTCGGTAAACAAATACCCATTTTTGAGGCTTTGGCCTTTGTATCGCTTATTAAATACGGTGTTTGGGCAGTCATTATGAATATCATCATGTTTATACAATACGATGCAGTAACGATTACGGGTTGCATGCTTATACTATCGCATGGCGTAATGGCAGTTGAAGCATTCGTCTTTTATCCAAGGTTTAAAATATCTATTTCTGCATTTATTATTGCTATGATCTGGGTATTTCATAACGATATTATCGATTACGTTTTTATGCAGTATCCCTATTATGATTTTATCGCGAGTCATATTGAAGGTGTTGCTTATCTCGCTTTCTGGTTGAGTATTATTCCGTTAATTCTATATTTAAATTTAACTCGATTTGAAAAAGATAAAATATTTGACCACTAATGAAGGACACAGTAAAATGTTTATAAAGGAGTGAGGTTTTTGTCTTTTATCTATATGATTATATACTTTGTTATATTAATGGTACTGCCTCTTTGGGCGCAGCACAAAGTTAAATCTAATTATGAAAAATATTCACAAGTCAGATCTACAAGCGGAAAGACGGGTCAAGAAGTAGCTTTAGAAATACTTCATGCTAATGGCATTTACGATGTTGATGTTGTAGAAGGACAAGGTTTCTTAACGGACCATTACGATCCACGTAAGAAAGTACTTGTACTATCTCCAGCTAACTTTAGCAGACCTTCAGTCGCTGGTACTGCTATTGCTGCACACGAAGTTGGTCATGCAATTCAACATGCGCAGGGCTATTTCTTCTTGAGATTCAGAACTTCTTTAGTACCGCTTGCTAATATTGGTAGTTCAATCGGCTATTTAGCTGTATTTGCAGGTATTATTTTAACAAGCTTACAAAGTACTTTAGGTTCTACAGCACTATGGATTGGTATAGCATTTATGTCATTTGCAGTATTGTTCTCAATTGTCACATTACCAGTTGAATTCAATGCTAGTAGTAGAGCAATGAAACAAATTCAAAGTTTAGATATCGTAAATGAAAAAGAATATCGTCATGCTAAAAAAGTACTTACAGCTGCTGCAATGACTTATGTTGCATCAACTGCAGTTGCTTTAGCAGAACTTGCAAGATTTATTCTAATTGCTAGATCAAGTGATTAATATAATTGATTCCCAAACATCTTTGATGTTTGGGTTTTTTTATGTGCTAATTCTTAAATTTTCTCATAATCAAAATACGACCGTTGTAATACAATTATTGAGTTGCTTATGTATAGTACATTTTTCCTCATCTAGATACACAAGTATCCTACTGCTTTCTAAATATATTTTTTCACAATCAAGCATAAGCCTTAACTGTTGCAGGAATAATGCATGAAACATAAAATTAGTCTATACTATAAAAGAAACCGTTAGAAATGAGAGGCATATATTATGAAATCTATGAAAGAAATGCAAACCGAAGTAGATGACTATATTGGACAGTTTAAAACAGGATATTTTTCTCCATTAGCGAACCTAGCGCGCTTAACTGAAGAAGTCGGGGAACTTTCAAGAGAAATCAATCATGTATATGGTGAGAAAAAGAAAAAAGCTTCAGAAGATGATAATACAATTAAAGCAGAATTAGGAGATAACTTATTTGTCTTAATGTGTATTGCCAATTCTTTAGATATCGATTTAACTGAAAGCTTTGATGAGACGATGGAGAAATTTAATACACGTGACAAAAATCGTTTCGAACGAAAATAATTTTACATGAATGAGAAAGGATGTACCGCCTTATGAAAATAGGCATCACTTGTTATCCATCTATGGGTGGTTCAGGCATTATAGCTACAGAATTAGGTATCAAACTCGCTGAGCGTGGTCATGATATTCACTTTATTACATCTAATATACCGTTTAGAATAAGAAAGCCTTTACCAAATATGACGTTCCATCAAGTTGAAGTAAACCAATATGCTGTTTTTCAATATCCACCCTATGATATAACACTGAGTACAAAAATCGCTGAAGTCATCAATGAATATGACTTAGATGTGCTACATATGCATTATGCTGTGCCTCATGCTGTGTGTGGTATATTAGCAAAACATATGTCACAAAAAGATATAAAAATAATGACGACCTTACACGGTACTGATATTACAGTGCTCGGTTATGACCATTCTTTAAAAAATGCAATTAAATTCGGTATTGAGGGCAGCGATGTGGTGACGAGTGTAAGTCAATCACTTGCACAACAAACTTATGATATCATCGAAACTGATAAAGAGATTGTCCCTATATATAATTTTGTAAGAGAAAAAGAATTTCCTACCAAACTCAATACACCAACTTCAGAGGATGAACAACTAAAAGCTTGTTACGGTATCCATCCTGATGAAAAAGTACTGATTCATGTGTCCAATTTTAGATCAGTGAAACGTATCGATACGATTATTGATACATTTGCAAGAGTGCATAAAGCTATCCCTTCTAAATTAATCTTACTTGGCGATGGCCCTGAACTTATGGATATGAAAGAAAAAGCACGTCAACTTAATTTAGAAGATGCAGTGTTGTTTTTAGGTAAGCAAAATTGGGTGAGTCAATTCTATCAAATTTCAGACTTAGTTCTATTATTGAGTGAAAAAGAAAGCTTTGGATTAACATTGCTTGAAGCTATGAAATCTGGTGTGGTTCCAATTGGTTCAACTGCAGGTGGTATTAAAGAAGTAATTAAACATGAAGATACTGGATATATCGTTAATGTTGGAGACGATGAAGCTGCAAGTGCGTATTCGATTCAGTTACTAACTAATCCTGAACTATATCACGAAATGCAAACGCGAATGCTAGAAGATGTTGCAAACAGATTTTCATCTGATTTAATTGCAGATCAATATGAGTATTATTACAAAAAAATGTTAGAGGGTAACAATGACTAATTCTTTATTTGAAACAGCCAAACCAATTCTAGAAAAATTACAAGCTCATCATTTTCAAGCCTATTTTGTTGGTGGCTCTGTGCGTGACTATCTTATGAATAGACCCATTCATGATATCGATATTACAACGAGTGCAACGCCGGATGAAATTGAAACAGTATTTGATAAGACCATACCTATTGGGAGAGAACATGGCACAATTAATGTGATATACAAAGGCGAGCAGTATGAGGTTACAACTTTTCGTTCTGAGGGTGATTATGATGATCACCGTAGACCTAATGAGGTCTTTTTTGTTAGAAACTTATATGATGATGTACAGCGCAGAGATTTTACAATGAATGCAATTGCGATGGATATTAATTATCAAATCTTTGATTACTTTGAAGGACAGCAGGATATTAAACATCAACTCATTAGAACTGTTGGTAATCCTGATGAACGCTTTGATGAAGATGCATTAAGAATTATCAGAGGCTTACGTTTTCAATCACAATTTGGCTTTCACTTAGAAGAAGCTACTTTTACCGCGATGTTCAACCACATTGCAGATATTAAATATTTGGCAATTGAACGCATTGTTGTTGAATTAAAGAAACTAACAAATGGTGACTTTGTATCGAAAAGTTTTAATAATTTAAAGCATTTTATGGCTTTTAAATATATTCCATTTTTCAAACACTACGACATCACCAAATTCACATTACGTAATGCCATGCCTTTTACGACGTTTGTAGCGTTTTTAATATCTCAACAGCGTGAAATAGATGCGAATATTGCTGATTTAAAAGTGAGCAACAATGAAAAAAAACGTATTAAAACATTAGTTCAACTTATCGATCAAATAGATGAAGTACAAACAAAATCACAATTAAAATTATTTGTTTATGACTATGGAAAAAAAGATATACTAGAAGTATTAAGCTATTTAGATGAATTAAAACGAAATCGTATTACATCTATATCACCATTAATAGTTAACGACCAAACAGTTACTGAAGTTGCAAAACAATTACCGATGCTGTCAAGAAGTGAAATGGATATCAATGGGAAAGATATATTAGAAATAGCGAATAAAAAAAGCGGACCATGGCTCAAAGAAACCTTACGTGAAGTCGAATACGCTATAATATCAGGTGAAGTAGTCAATTTCAAACCTGAACTTAAAAAGTGGGTGAAAACACGTGTCTAAATATAGTAAAGCAGTTGTCTATATGTTATACCAATATGAATCTGAATACATTTCTGGCCAATTTATTGCTGAGCAACTTTCTATATCAAGAACAGCTGTAAAGAAAGTCATTGATCAATTAAAAGAAGAAGGGTGTCAGATAGAATCCATTAATCATAAAGGACATCACTTAATTCAATTACCAGATAAATGGTACAAAGGTATCGTTATGCCAACCATTCAATCTCAACATTTATTTGAACATGTTGACGTATTCGATCAAGTAGAGTCCACACAATTATTAGCGAAACAAAAATTAGTAGGCAATACAGATACGTTTTTAATCCTAAGTGATGAACAAACGAAAGGAAAAGGCCGTTTCAATAGACCGTGGGCTTCAGCCAAAGGAAAAGGGCTTTGGATGTCAATTGTTTTACGACCAGATGTACCTTTCGATATGATAACTAAGTTTAATTTATTTATGGCGCTTGGTATAAGAGATGCTATTCAACAATTTAGTAAAAGTGATGTTTCTGTAAAGTGGCCTAATGATATTTATATCAATAATCAAAAAGTCTGTGGCTTTTTAACCGAAATGGTTGCTAATAGTGACGGTATTGAAGCTGTTATATGTGGTATTGGCATTAATATGAATCAAGAACCAAGCGATTTTACTGGTGAATTAGCTCAAAAAGCAACCAGTATTAGAATACACAAGAAAGATAAAGTGAATCGTTATGATTTTTTAGAAGTGCTTATTTCACAAATCGAGTATCGATATAAACAATTTATTAAAGAACCATTTTCATCTATTCGTGATGAATACATAGCTACTTCAAATATATGGCACAAACAGTTAAGATTCACTGAAAATAATGTTCAATTTAAAGGTGAAGCCATTGATATAGATGATAATGGATTTTTAATTGTTTTAGATGAGAATAAACAACAACACCAATTGATGAGCGCTGATATTGAATTATAACTCAAATAATGAAAGGAGGAAGTAGAATGGCAAAACCTTGCTATGCTGTCGTAGATTTAGAAACTACAGGCAACCAATTAGATTATGATGAAATTATTCAAATAGGCATAACATTTGTGCGTGAAAATAAAATTATTGGAACGTATCACTCCATGATTAAAACAGATTTAGAAATTCCTCCTTTTATTCAAGCTTTAACTTCAATTGAAGAAGATATGTTAAATCAAGCACCGTATTTTCATGAAATTGCAGAAGATATATACAAACAAATAGATGGTTGTATATTTGTAGCGCATAATGTGGCGTTTGATTTAAATTTTATCAAGAAATCATTTAAACAATGCCATATCAATTATCGTCCAAAGAAAGTCATGGATACGTTAGAATTATTCAAAGTTGCTTTCCCAACGGATAAAAGCTATCAATTAAGCGAACTAGCTGAAGTACATGGGATTATCTTAAACAATGCCCATAGAGCTGATGAAGACGCTGCCACAACGGCACAACTGATGATTATTGCATTCGAAAAATTTGAATCTTTACCATTAGATACACTTAAGCAACTTTATTACCTAAGTAAAAATCTAAAATACGATTTACATGATATTATATTTGAAATGGTGCGAAATTATGATGAACAAACGCTTAGTGATCGATTTGATCAATTCGAACAAATCATATATAAAAAACAAATAGATTTTAAAGCACCAACCGTACAATTCGGTGGTAACTTAAAAGCACTATACACTTTAGTGACTAAAGAACTGGGGTTAACATATCGCCCTCAACAATTATATTTATCTGAAATTATATTGGAACAACTCATGCATAGTGAAAAAGCAATGATTGAAGCCCCTTTAGGAAGCGGTAAGTCATTTGCTTATCTACTTGCCTCACTGATGTATAATATCGAAACTGGCAAACATGTCATGATTTCTACAAATACAAAATTATTACAAAACCAATTATTAGAAAAGGATATTCCTGCGATTAAAAAAGCATTAGATTTCAAAATAAATGCGACGCTAATCAAAAGCAAACGTGACTACATCGCTTTAGGGTTAATAAGTCAAATACTTAAAGAAGAATCTAGTAATTATGAAGTTTGCATTTTGAAGATGCAATTACTGATTTGGATTACGGAAACAGACACGGGTGATATTCAGGAATTAGATTTAAAAGGCGGACAAAAAATGTATTTCGAACAAAAACTCGAAACCTATGTTCCAGTCCGTAATGATATACATTATTTTAATTTTATTAAGCGCAATGCACAAAACATTCAAATTGGTATCACAAACCATGCCCACTTAATTCACGCAGCTCACGATAACTCCATTTATCAATTATTTGATGATTGTATTATAGATGAAGCACATAGGCTGCCAGATTATGCTTTAAATCAAGTAACTAATGAATTGAGTTACGCAGATATTAAATATCAGTTAGGGTTGATTGGTAAGACTGAAAATGAAAAGTTACTAAAATCTATAGATCTACTTGAACAGCAACGTATTCTCGAAAAATTAGACATACCACCTATAGATGTTTTTGGCTTAAAAACGACTGTGAATGAGATACATGATTTGAATGAACAATTGTTTACAACGATGTATGATATTATTCAATCTTCTGAAATACAAGATGATGAAGTCCATAAACTTCATTTCGTATATCACTTTGATGTCACACCTATATTAAACGACTTACATGCCATTATTCACAAATTAAACATGACGTTAGAATTCTTTAATGGTATGAGCCATAAATCAATTAAATCAGTGAGAAAGCAATTTCTATATATTAATGATCGTTTTAAAGATATTGAACAAAGTCTTAAAAATAAACACACATGTTATTTATCTATCAAAAATTTAAATCAGAAATCTACTATAAGACTTAATGTTAAAGATTACGATGTTAAAGAAATCCTCACGAAGCAAGTGCTCGATAAATTCAAATCACTAACATTTATTTCAGGGACACTAACATTCAATCATTCCTTTGAGAACTTTAAACAATGGTTTAATAAAGATATTGAATTTAACACATATGAAATTGATACGACCGTAACATCACCGAATCAAACGACTGTCTTTATACCAAATGATGTATCATCTTATAATTATAAGAATATTAACGATTATGTAAGTTCCATTGTTAATTATGTAATTGAATACGTATCTGTTGTAGAATCCAAATGTCTGATCCTATTTACGAGTTATAAAATGATGCATATGGTTCAAGAATTAATAAATGAATTGCCTGAATTTGAAGATTATGTTGTATTAACACAACAACAGAACCAAAACTATAAGATTGTCCAACAATTTAATAGTTTTAATAAAGCCATATTGTTAGGTACAGGTACATTTTTTGAAGGCTTCGATTTTCAGTCAAATGGCATTAAATGTGTCATGATTGCTAAATTACCGTTTATGAACCAAAATAATACTAAATATTGGTTGATGGAGTCTGAGTTTACTTCTACATTCAAAGAATATGTGTTACCTGATGCTGTGACACGCTTTAGACAAGGGCTAGGTAGATTAATTCGTAGTGAAAATGATAAAGGCATTATCGTATCTTTTGATGACCGTTTAATTCGTAGTAATTACAAACAGTTTTTTGAACAATCATTAGAACAATATCGTCAGAAAAAAGGGGATATTAAGCAATTTTCTATACTCCTTAAAAAATTAAAAAAAGAAAACGCTAAGAAACCATAAACATAGCACAAGCAACTAGAACTTATATATGGATTTTGTTAAAATATATAAGGATAAAAAAAGTAGAATACACTATTATAGGAGACTGGTTATGAATACAACGATAAAAGAAGCAAAACAGTATATTGGCCAAGAAGTTACAATCGGTGCTTGGTTAACGAATAAACGTTCAAGTGGTAAGATTGCTTTCTTACAATTAAGAGATGGCACAGGATTTATCCAGGGTGTTGTTGCTAAAGCTGAAGTAGATGAAGAGATATTCCAAAAAGCAAAAGAAATTACACAAGAGTCATCATTATATGTGACAGGTGTAATTAGCGAAGATAATCGTTCTGATATCGGTTACGAAATGCAAGTTAAATCAATAGAAGTAATATCTGAAGCACATGATTATCCAATTACGCCTAAAAATCATGGTACAGAATTTTTAATGGATCATCGTCATCTATGGTTACGTTCAAAAAAACAACATGCGGTTATGAAAATCAGAAATGAAATTATTCGTGCCACATACGAATTCTTTAATGATAACGGATTTACAAAAATTGATCCGCCTATCTTAACAGCAAGTGCACCAGAAGGTACAAGTGAATTATTCCATACAAAATACTTTGACCAAGATGCTTTCTTATCTCAAAGTGGCCAACTATATATGGAAGCCGCTGCAATGGCACACGGAAGAGTATTCTCATTTGGTCCTACATTCCGTGCAGAAAAATCTAAAACACGTCGTCACTTAATTGAATTCTGGATGATAGAACCAGAAATGGCATTTTGTGAACACGCACAAAGTTTAGAAGTACAAGAACAATATGTCACTCATGTTGTTAAATCAGTATTGAATCATTGCAAATTAGAACTAAAAGCGCTAGACAGAGATACATCTAAATTAGAAAAAGTAACAACACCATTCCCACGTATAACTTACGCTGATGCTGTTATTTTCTTAAAAGAACAAGGTTTTGATGATATAGAGTGGGGTGAAGATTTCGGTGCACCACACGAAACAGCGATTGCTAATCACTATGATTTACCGGTGTTCATCACGAATTATCCAACTAAAATCAAACCATTCTATATGCAGCCTAATCCAGAAAATGAGGACACTGTTTTATGTGCAGACTTAATTGCACCAGAAGGTTATGGTGAAATTATAGGTGGTTCTGAACGTATTAATGATCTTGAATTACTTAAAGAACGACTAAGTCAATTCGAATTAGATGCTGAAAGTTATAGTTATTATTTAGATTTACGTCGTTATGGTAGTGTGCCACATAGTGGCTTTGGCTTAGGTTTAGAAAGAACTGTAGCTTGGTTATCAGGCGTTGAACACGTTCGTGAAACAGCACCATTCCCACGCTTATTAAACCGTTTATACCCATAATTTATTTTAGAATATGTGTCAAAAACGTCCAGTCTAGTTATCAATGGCTGGACGTTTTTATAACATGAATATAGAACAGGAGGTATCTATCTTTGAATAGTGAACAACTTAAAATACGGCCCGTCATTATTAGACGTGAACTGTTAGATCATTATAACCAACTTGGGATAAATGAAGCTGAATTGGTTATATTAATTAAGCTATTACATGCCTCTGAATCTTCAAACAAACAACCTTCTATTGAATCCTTGCAGCAAGGGACGACATTCGGCTCTAGAGAAGTCACAACTATCATCCAAAGTTTAATACAACATGATTTACTTGAATTAAAGGTTGAGAAAGATGAAGAAGGTAAATTTACTGAATATATGAACCTCAACCAATTCTATGTGAAATTAAGTGAGATAATGGAACAAGTAAATATTAAAGTAGAAGAAGAGAATACGGAAGTTGAATTTAATGTTTTATTTCAACAAATTGAACAAGCCTTTGGTAGACCGTTATCTCCGTTTGAAATCGAAACGTTAAACCAATGGTTAGATATTGATAAACATGAATTAAGTGTCATTCAAGCTGCTCTAGATGAAGCGACGAGCCAGAATAAGTTAAGTTTTAAATATATCGATCGTATTTTATTAAATTGGAAAAAAAATAATGTAAAAACAATTGAAGATTCTAAAAAAATTAGTCGCCAATTCAATCAACCTAAAATGAAGCATACAATTAAAAAAGTGCCTAAATTCGACTGGCTGAACGGGGAGAATCCAAATGATAAGTAATAAAAAAGCATTAGAAATGGTTGATGTCATAGCAAATATGTTTCCAAATGCTGAATGTGAGCTCAAACATGACAATCCTTTCGAATTAACGATTGCTGTGTTATTATCAGCTCAAACGACGGATGTTTCTGTTAATAAATTAACAAAAGATTTATTTCAAAAATACAAAACACCTGAAGATTACTTAAATGTAGATATTTCTGAATTAGAAAATGATTTGCGTACCATTGGTCTATATAGAAACAAAGCGAAAAATATTCAAAAATTATGTCGTTCTTTGTTGGATCAATTTGATGGTGAAATTCCACATACGCATGCTGAATTAGAAAGTTTGGCTGGCGTAGGTAGAAAAACCGCTAATGTAGTTATGAGTGTTGCTTTTGGCGAACCATCTTTAGCAGTTGATACACACGTTGAAAGAATATCTAAACGTTTAGGCATTTGTAGATGGAAAGATAACGTGAGACAAGTTGAAGATAAGTTATGCCACGTTGTACCAAGAGAGCGCTGGAATAAAACACATCACCAACTTATATTCTTTGGTCGTTATCACTGTCTTGCTAGAAGTCCAAAGTGTGATGTTTGTCCGTTATTTAATGATTGTAGAGAAGGTCAAAAACGCTATAAAGCCAATTTGAAAGAGGCGTAATTTTATGATTACAAAAGAAGACTTTACTGAATTAGAAGCTCAAATTGATCAATATGCGAAATCAAAGCAATTGAAATCATCAGAAGCTAAATTAAAATTAGATGACTATTTTGCTTTAATCGAACAATATTTTAAACAGATTAATCATATCCAAACTATAAATTTTTCAGATTTAGATGCATACCCTGTAGTGCCAATGAATTTTGAAGAACGTTATCATTATATGATTGCTAGAAAATATCATTTTATGGGCTACAGTCAAATGAAAACTTTAAAATCTGAACTTATAAAAATGAATGCTTCTTATCAAATTAGAAGCAAAAACCGAAAATTATAGTTACTTTGTTCATATTGCTCGATTTGTAGATAATTTAAGGCATAAGGCACTCTATTTTAAAACTATGTTATAGTCATTTTAAAATGAGGTGTCTTATTTTTGAATATGAACACACATTTTTCACTAATTTTGTAACGAATGCATACAGCTAGAAAAATAGTATAAATAAGATTCTCTAGACTTCGAGACATACCACAATTCTGCTATGCGCAGCCGAGATCATAAACTTCTAAATATAAAGCGTACGCATCCATATATGATGGATGCGTACGCTTTTTTATAATTGCTATTTGTAATATAAGTACTTATTGCAAATGCAGTTATTTAATTAAGTGATTGCTATCAAAAAATGAATACTTAGTGTTATTTAAAGATATCCTTATTTTCAAAAAAATACCCGGTAGCCAAATGAAATGGCATACCGGGTATGAGTGTAGCTAAATGAATTAACGTGCTGCACTTTGTTGGTTACTTGAGTTGTTTGTATTACTAGTTGAATTATTATTACTTGAATTAGAAGATGATGAACTGTTACTGCTACCACCTTGACCCTGAGGTTTATTACTAGTGGTATTATCATCTGGTTTACCTTTAACAGATAAATCATCTTTTGAGTCTCCAGAAACTGAATCTGGTTTAGAGAAATCTTTGCCATCTTTTGGTGAAATACTTTCCATGACATCTTCTAATAAGTATTGTGGGTATTCTTGTTCTTCATGGCCTATAAATGAGTTTGTACCGCCTTGTTTAACTTCATTGAATCCCATCCATACTGACATACTGTATTTAGGTGTGAAACCATTAATCCAAACATCTTTCGCTGCATCGTCTGGCAGATTATATTGTTGATAAGTTTGTTCACCATAAGTACCTGTACCAGTTTTGGCTGCTAGATTAACGCCAGATACACCATGACCGTATGCAGAACCATATGCTTCAAATGTACCTTTAAGTACTTCTGCTAACATATATGATGTTGAGTCTTTCATAGCTTTTTTACTAGTATGATCGTATTCAACCGTTTCGCCATCTTGTTTGACAACTTTTTTAATAGAGTGGGCATTGTTATATTCACCACCATTAGCAATTGCAGCAAATGCAGAAGCTAATTGAGTAGGAGAGAATTCAGATGCTGAACCACCTAATACTTCAGATGGACCAATGTCTCCTTCATAATCTAACCCAACTTTTTTAGCAAAATCTTTTGGTGCATCGTTTCCGGCATTTTCTTTAGTTGATTGCCATGCTTTAAGTGCTGGAATATTAAAACTTTCACGTAATGCATCATAAAGTTTTACCGTACCGTGGCTCTTAGTATCATAGTTTCTAAATGTTACACCATCTACTTGATAAGATTCTTCATCTTGAATCGCATGGTTCGTTGCCCATGACATATTTTCAATTGCAGGACCATACGCTAAGAATGGTTTCAGTGAAGAACCAGTAGGGTGGGCATCAGTTGCTAAGTTTCTATCTACAATATCTTTATAATTTCTACCACCAGATATTGCGACAAGGCCACCATTTTCACTATCTACAATAGAAGAACCAACTTGTTGGTCTTCATTTTTATAATAGCTACCATTATTCACTCGATCTTGTAATGTTTGTTGAACATCTTTGTCCATATTCGTATAAATCTTAACGCCGCTATTTAATACAGAACCTAAATCTTCATCTTTAAATTCTTTATTATTCATAAGTTCAGATTTCACAAAGTTTACATATGAATCGTATGCCTCGTTTGAATTATCTTCACTTACTTCGCGATCTTCAGATGAACGTTGGACCAGATTGTCTTGTAAAGAAGTATTTTGTGCTTCTTCTTTTTGTTTCTTAGTAATTCTATTATGATATTCCATTAAATAAAGTACTGTATCTTTACGAGACTCAGCTTCTTTAGGATGATCATAAATGTTATAAGTATTTGGTACTTGTGGTAAACCAGCAAGATAAGCAGATTCCGCTAAATTCAAGTCTTTCAAATCTTTATTGAAATAATATTTAGCAGCAGCTTTCACGCCGTATACACCATCAGAGTAGTAAATTTTATTTAAGTACATCTCAAAAATTTCATCTTTACTATACTCTTGTTCTAATCTGTAGGACAAGTAAGCTTCTTGAGCTTTACGTGCAATTGATTTTTGATCTGTTAAGAATGAACGTTTAACTACTTGTTGTGTTAATGTTGATGCACCTTGTGAACCAAAGCCACCAGTGACGTTCTTAGCTACAGCACCAAAGAGACGTTTGTAATCAAGTGCTCCATGATCATAGAATCGATTATCCTCAGTAGCTAAAACAGCTTCTTTCATTGTCTTAGGTACTTCGTCTAAATCGACATGCTCTCGTCGTTGCCCATTATCGATTGTTTTAACTAAATCGCCATCTTTATCATAAATCTTAGCTGGCACGGGATCTTTTAATTTTGCTTCATTAAATGCAGGAGATTTCCAAGCATAATATGCAAACAACAAGATTCCTATTAAAGCTAGAACGATAAAGGCTATAATTAGAAACCCAAATATCTTAATAATCGTTCGTTTTATATTCCTATTCTTTTTTTGCTCGGACTTTCCATTCTTATTATTAGATTGAGAAGTCCTCTTTTTCTCCGTCATACGCGGTCCTCACTTTCATCTAATATCAACTTATCAACTGTTTTGAGATAATTCAATCGTGGTTGATACTGATAAGGAATATAGTAACCATTTTTTCTTATTTCTTCAACCGTTACCGACTTTTTAATCTCTTGAATGTGTCTCTCCCAAAACTTTTTGAAATTTGCATATGGGAGCAAATACACTTCATCGAGCGATTTAAAGCGAATTAATAAAAATACAATCCCTTGTTGTTGATAACATGCTTCCATATGTCGAACTTGATGTTCATGCATATTATTTAAAGGGAATGATGTTTTATTTTTTGTTTCTTTTGCTTCAAAATCTAAATAACGACCATGATAAATACCATTATAGTCTGTTGTCGACGGCGTTCTAAAATAAGCCTCATTTATTACTGCCTTACTTCTCATAGGATAATGAACATTCACTATCTGTATCGGGGTAGGCTTCTTATGTATTACAGCAATACCTCGATTTAAATAATAATCATTCGACAGTTCGATATCTTTTTCAAGTGACATACCTCTGCCACCATAATCAATTTTACTCGTTTGTCCCTTATGAGTTCGTCCGACCTGAGACTTATTTCTATTAAATGGCTTTCCATTTGGATAATTCATTTATTTTCACCACTTTAGTTTGGTCATCCAAAACCTGTTT
The DNA here is from genome assembly GCF_049897865.1 of Staphylococcus sp. Y174-1. Taxonomy (NCBI): domain Bacteria; kingdom Bacillati; phylum Bacillota; class Bacilli; order Caryophanales; family Staphylococcaceae; genus Staphylococcus; species Staphylococcus sp. Y174-1. The sequence goes on from NZ_JAFCXB010000001.1 coordinate 374,636, forward strand.
CATTATACATGACTTTAGCAAATTTTTCCAAACTATGAAATATGAACCAATGTATTTATAAATACATCACATACATTTTAACGTGCTTTGCTCAATTAAACAATATTTGAAACAAAATAAAATAGTTAATCATATAAATGTTAAACGACACTTTAAAAATGACGAAGTAGGTCATTTATGGTAAATTTGTGAAGTAGGGGGAATCCTCATGCAACAACTATTAATGCAATTATTAAATGATGTTTTGAAAATGGTAGAAAAATACGAGACTGCCAAATCAACTGGCGAAGATTACGATTTTTATGTTGAGGTTGTACCATTCACAAATGATATTGATCAACAACTTAAAAAGCTAGTTACATATGAGCAACAAGTAATTCAATTACAATATATGAATAAACAAAAATTCGATTTACTTATTTCAAATATTGAATCTTTATCTGTTGAATGTCACTTTAAACGTACGAGCAGAAAATTATTTAATGAAAAAGTAAAGGCTGTTCAATATGATTTAAGCTACATACAAAGAAATGAGCAATTTTTATGATTAAAACTGTATATGTTACTGGATATAAGTCGTTTGAACTTAATATTTTTAAAGATGATGCACCTGAAGTTTCCTATTTAAAAAAATTTATTGAACATAAATTAAAACAGTTGATTGAAGAAGGCTTAGAATGGGTATTGATACAAGGACAGATGGGTATAGAGCTATGGACAGCAGAGGTCGTGTTAGCGTTGAAAGCAACCTATCCAGATTTAAAATTAGGAATTATCACACCGTTTTATGGTCATATTGATAGATGGAACGAACAAAATCAAGCAAAATATAATCATATTGCGCATCATGCTGATTTTGTTGATAGCGTATTCCATTCTTCATATGAAGGGCCTCATCAATTTAAACAAACCGATCAATTTATGTTAGCACATTCTGATACAACGCTTTTGATTTATGATGAGGAACAAGAAGCTAGTCCAAAGTTCTTTAAGCAGATGTTAGTTGATTTTATGGAAAAAACAAATTATACTTGTGATATTGTGACGTTCGATGAGTTAACTGAATTCATCAACGACTTGCAGTGGTCTCAAGAGCAAAGTTTCGAATGAGGTGGAGAAAAATGTCAGAAGTTTCATTAAAATTATCAGCAAAAGATATTTATGAAAAAGATTTTGAAAAAACTATGACGCGTGGTTATAGAAGGGAAGAAGTAGATGCTTTCTTAGACGACATCATAGCTGATTATCAAAAAATGGCAGATTTAGATAATGAAGTAGTTAAACTTTCAGAAGAAAACAACAAATTAAAAAAAGAACTTGAAGAGTTAAGATTACGTGTAGCAACATCGAGACCACAAGAAAATAAAAACTTCTCTTCAAACAACAATGCTACAACTAAGAATAATAGTAGTAACAACAATGTTGATATATTAAAAAGAATATCCAACCTAGAAAAAGCTGTTTTCGGTAAATAATCAACTATTATCACATAGAGAATATGATGATGACCGTAGATATAGCAGCATCTACATAAAGATAAGTTTTGAATTCGTTCAAAACTTATCTTATTTTTTATTTGTTTAGGCTATAAAATAATGATATACTTCTAAAGATGGTGTTTCGGGTAATCGCTATAGCGATATAGAGGAAAGTCCATGCTCACACAATCTGAGATGATTGTAGTGTTCGTGCTTGATGAAACAATAAGTCAAGGCATTAAGTTGACGGCAACGAAATAACCTAAGTCCTTAGATAAGGTTAGATTAGTTTGAAAGTGCCACAGTGACGGAGCTTTTGCAGAAATGCAAAAGGTGGAACGCGGTAAACCCCTCGAGTGAGCAATCCAAATTAGGTAGGAGCACTTATTTAACGGAATTCAACGTATATATAAGACATACTTTTAAAAGTATGTAGACAGATGGTTACCACCTGCGTACGAGTGTTTCTAGTACACGTTAGCAGTACAATGGTACAAAACATGGCTTACAGAAATATCATCACTAGACCCAAGCTCTCCCAAATCGGAGAGCTTTTTTCATTGCTATAATCTATTAAAAACCTACGTTCCATACACATCTTTAGGCAATGTCATATCTATTTAAAATAACTTTTGATAAAATAAAAGCAAATCATTATAAAGAAGGAGCAAAACAATGTATCAATTACTAGCAGTATGCCCAATGGGATTAGAAGCAGTTGTAGCTAAGGAAATTCAGGAATTAGGTTACGACACAACTGTTGAAAATGGTAGAATCTTTTTTGAAGGCGACGAAACTGCCATTGTTAAATGTAATTTATGGTTACGCACAGCAGATAGAATCAAAATTGTTGTTGGCCAATTTAAAGCCACAACCTTTGATGAATTATTTGAAAAAACAAAGGCACTACCTTGGGAAACGCTCATTGAACAAGATGGTAATTTCCCAGTACAAGGTCGAAGTGTTAAATCTACATTATTTAGTGTACCTGATTGCCAAGCCATCGTGAAAAAAGCAATCGTTGAGCGTTTGAGACGTGCATATCAAGCAAGTGGCTGGTTAAATGAAACGGGCGCTAAATATCCAATTGAAGTAGCCATTTTAAAAGATAATGCACTTTTAACTATAGATACTTCTGGTTCAGGTTTAAATAAACGTGGTTATCGTTTAGCGCAAGGTGAAGCTCCTATCAAAGAAACACTTGCTGCTAGCCTTATCCGTTTAGCGAACTGGACAGGTGACACACCTTTAGTGGATCCATTTTGTGGTTCTGGTACGATAGCAATTGAAGCATGTTTAATCGCTCAAAATATTGCGCCTGGATTTAACCGTGATTTCGTTTCTGAGAATTGGGATATTATGCCAGATCGTTTATATGATGAAATGAGAGATGAAGCTGATCAACAAGCGAATTATGACCGTAAATTAGAAATTTATGCATCTGATATCGATCCTGAAATGATAGAAATAGCACGAAGGAATGCTGAAGAAGTTGGATTAGCCGACATCATTCAGTTTAGTGTTAAAGATGTTAATACACTTACCATTGATGAAGATAAACCTATGGCTTTAATAGGCAATCCACCTTATGGTGAACGTATCGGGGATAGAGATAAAGTAGAAGAAATGTACCGATACATCGGAGAACTTATGCAACAACATTCACAACTATCTACATATATTCTTACAAGTAGTACAGAATTCGAATTTTTAGTAAATAAAAAAGCGACTAAACGTAGAAAACTATTTAATGGTTATATTGAATGTACATATTACCAATATTGGGGAGACAAAAAGCCTCGTTCTTAGTTTTTAGTGCAATTAGTATTTTGGAAAGCGGTGACTCAATTGAATACAGAATTTAAAAAAGGCTTTTTCTTTGCGTTCGGAGCATATATTCTTTGGGGTATACTCCCTATATATTGGGAATTAATTAGTGATATTGGTGCATTTGAAATATTAGCATTTAGAATTGTATTATCGATGGTGTTTATGTTATTCATCTTAATCATAACGAAAAATACGGCTCCATTTAAACGGGATATTAAACAACTTTTTACAAATCCTATCCAACTTATTGCTATCATTGCAGCGGGTTATGTTATTACAATAAATTGGGGTACTTTTATATGGGCCGTTACAAATGGACATGTACTTCAGTCAAGTTTAGGTTATTATATCAATCCACTGGTCAGTATTTTGTTGGCGCTTATATTTTTAAAAGAACGTTTTAATAAGCTTGAATGGATAGCCATAGGCCTAGCGGTTATCGGAGTACTCTATATGACGTTGAAAATGGGCGTCTTCCCAGGCATTTCATTGTTACTTGCAGGTTCTTTTGGTGTCTATGGATTAATTAAAAAAATAGTCCCTATCGATGCAATAAGTAGCATTACAATTGAATGTATTGTTACTGCTCCCGCTGGATTCATTTATTTATGGTATATTTGGCAAAATGGTGGTTTATCTTTTGGGATGAATAGTTCTTCATTTTGGTTAATCTTCTCAGGTGCGGTTACAGCTGTACCACTTATTTTGTTCTCGGCAGGTGCAAGACGTATTCCTTTATCTTTAACTGGTTTTATTCAGTACATAGGACCAACTTTAATGTTTATACTAGGAATATTTTTATTCAAAGAACCATTTGATATTGATCAATTAATCACATTTGTATTTATATGGATTGGTATTATTATATATAGTATTTCTCAATATTTTAAAATTAAGAAAGATAAAAATCCGATCATTCATTAGCCTTACTAAAAGTCTCTGTTCGTCGTTGCGAATAAGAGGCTTTTTTAATACCTTAAAATCTAAGCGTATACAATCGAATTCATTGATTACGTTTAAGTAGTTAGAAATAGGATAACTATAATATTGTGAGTACTATGAAGTGTCATTAAACAGAAAATGTGAACTTTCAAGCATTTATAATTATAATATAAACGAACCTAAAAATATCTTATAAACAATATGGACAACATATCTCGTATTACAATAAAAGAAATGGAGTGATTAAATGACTAAAGTATTAATATTGGGAGCTAATGGTGCTGTTTCTAAAGCGGCGATCAATTCATTTTTAGAAAACACTTCCTATACTTTGCGCTTATTTTTAAGAGATGCAAATCGATTACCTGATTACGCTTCTGATCGTATACGCGTTAGAGAAGGTGACGCAACAAATTTTGAAGATGTAAATCGTGCTATGGAAGACGTTGATATCGTTTTAGCTTCGTTATCTGGTGAATTAGATAAAGAAGCACAGACCATTGTAGATGCAATGAATGTAAATAATGTCAAAAGACTTATTTTCGTTACTTCCATTGGTATATATAATGAAGTACCAGGGAATTTCGGATTATGGGTACAAGATCAAATTAGTGATTATTTAGTAATTTATAGGAAAGCAGCCGATATCATTGAACAATCTGATTTAGATTACACTATTTTTAGACCTGCCTGGTTAACACATACGAACGAAATCGATTATGAAATCACCAAAAAAGATGAACCTTTTAAAGGGACAGAAGTTTCTAGAAAGAGTGTGGCAGCCATTGCAGTACAAATTGCTAAAGATCCAGCCCTTTATTCAAGAGATAATATAGGGATTAATAAACCCAATACTGATTTTGACAAACCTAGATGGAAGTAGAATAAGTCAATTTTAAAATAATTATGATTCAAGCTAAAGCACATGCATAATTACTAATAACTTAATAAATTGATAAAAAAGACTGAGACATAAATTAATGTTTCAGTTTTTTTATGTTTAAACCATCCTTAGCGCATGATTATAATTTTAAATATTAACTTATTGAAGTCGTAGCATTTTCACTGCTACTTCAACATCTTTAAATTCACTAATTTGTCGAATTCCATGCAAGTCCAGATTTATTGCAACGACAGAGCGCATGAATACACATAATTTTATATCTAGCGTTTTCAAGGTGGAATAATACACTTGTAGTCATGGTTTTTTGGAGTATTATAATTATTGTATTGTACAATATTTTTTTATTTCAAAAAATCGAAAGGATTTTTATTCTATGTTAAAAATATTTTTGCTGTTTGTCTCCCTAATTTTAACGTCAGTTATTTTCGCTCCTGCTACTTATGCCACAAGTCCGTTATTAAATTTTAATGAGTCTCATTCTACTGTGATGACACAAACTACTAAAATAAATGATACATTACTAAATGCGAATCAGCCTTCCCAAAATAAAGATACTTCAACACTTATTAATTACCCCGATGTCAATCAATATATAATTCAAAATAATATAAATCACTCAAACGTGATAAAGGACAGTAGAATGAATACACTTCCTAAATTGCCATATAAATATGGTACTTATAAAGGTGTTGTCATTCATGAAGTAGGCGAAGATAATCGAACGCTACAACAATGGGTTGATCGGATGTATGACACATATAAAATTGCCTTTGTACATGCATTTGTAGATAACAAAGAAATTCATCCGTGGCTTGCTGCATATATGTTAAAACAAAATGGTTTGACCCCTAGCTTTGCAGATAAGAATAAGTGGATAGGTACAATCATTAGTCATAATGCAGTAAGACAGTATTGGGGAGGTACGACACATGTTGATCCTATCGCTTATTATGGGAAATGGGGATATGATATGCAACAATTTTTCGAACTAGTGACCTATCATTATAATCATATGTAAGTTATGCCTAGTCATTCATTTGCACTAAATTATTTCATAATAAAATACAGTGGATAATTAAGATACTTAAAAAAGGTGTTATTTATAGTTCAACAAAATAGCCTTTTCTTATATAGCTATGATATCCAATGTTAAAAGCAGGGTGCATAAACAAATGCCCCCTGTTGTTTTGAGATGTAAAGTGAATATATTTAAAATATGGTGTAGTTAGCATGACAATAAATAATTTTGTAATGCCATAAATTGAATATGGTGCATAAAAATATAGACTGTCACTTTAAGTAATTATTTATTCAATGACTAATGCTAATTAACTTCAAAAAAGTTCTAAGTTGTTTGATAAAATTTGCAATGAAACAATTTAATTTCAAATACTTACTTTAGACATGCAATCATTTGTTATACAATAAGGATTAATTACATATAAGTAATAAAGGGGATACGAAAGATGTCTAATACTGAGCAACTCGATATTTTATATAAATTAAAAAAAGAAGTAGAAAAATCTAAAAACGATAGACTGGTTCACATTATCAATCAGGTTATTAAAAAGATGTTTTTAGAACAATATACAGCGACATTTGTTGGTCACTTCTCGGCTGGTAAATCCACATTAATCAATTTGTTATTAGAAGAAAGTATTTTACCAAGCTCACCTGTACCAACTACTAGTAATACCGCAATTGTATCTGTTGCTGAACAACCTGGTATCATTGCTAATTTAAGCCATCAACAATACACAATCTTAAATAACTACGATGAAGTGAAACAAATGAATCGCGAGAATTTCGATGTAGAATCTGTTGAAATTAAATTTCCATCAACTAAGTTTAATAAAGGCTTCACATTACAAGATACACCTGGGGTAGATTCAAATGTTGCAACGCACCAATCTAGCACTGAAGAATTTATGTATACAAGTAATATATTATTTTATACTGTAGATTATAATCACGTACAATCATCATTAAACTTTCAGTTTATGAAACAACTTAATCAAGCAGGTGTACCAGTCGTATTTGTGATAAATCAGATAGATAAGCATAATGAAGAAGAAATTAGTTTCGAAACATTTAAGCGTCGTGTAGATAAATCCATCAATGAGTGGGAAATCGACCTAGATCAAACATTTTACGTTTCAAAATATGAACATGAGCATAATGAAATCACGTCACTTTCTAATTATTTAATAGAGAAAGATACGCATCGTGAATCTATAGCTGCTTATGTAGAACGCATTGTTAAATTTATTACTAACGAACAATTATCTTATGTACAATATGAAATTCAGGATTTACTAGATAAGTTAGATATTAATGAAGCGGATTTTGATCAAGCTTATCTTAATTTCAAACAACATCAAGTAGTTAGTGAAGAAGCCAAACTGCTAAACAATCCTGAAGAATTATATGATTTTTTAAAGCAAAAGAGAAAAGCAATCATCGATAATGCTTATATCATGACGCATGACACAAGAGAAAAAATCAGAATATACTTAGAAAGTCGCACAAAAGATTTTAGTGTTGGCGGATTATTTAATAAAAAGAAAAAGACAGAAGAAGAACAACAACGACGATTAACTACAGTCTTAGAACACTTACAAGATAAAGTTAATCAAGAAATACGACAACCATTAAGAGAAGATATGTCATTTTTAACGAGATTCATCAATTCATCTGATATAAATGATGAGATTTTAAATCAACATTACACTATCCCTTCATCATTGATTAACGATTTATATCAAATGCAAATAACGATTAGTAATCAATATGTATTAACTTTCTGCGACGATTTGATGAAAGCACTTAAACAACATATTGCTAAAGCATCAGATCCATTATTTAAAAAAGCTATAAGCCATGCGCAAGCTAATGATATTGGTACAGAACAAGCAGATGATTACAATGATTATGAGAAGTTTATAGAAATGCGTAGCTTAAGAGAGTCATTAGAAACACAAAACTATATGCATTACTATATTCACATGGACGATTCTCTTGATAAATTGATAGATAGAAAAGAAATTACTTTCACACCGAAAAACAACAAAACTAATCTAAAGAAACAAACAAAATCTGATGTAAGTAAACAGCAGAAGCATTCCAATAATACTCAAAATATTAAAAATGCCTTGAATACCATAAAAGATGTACCATTATTCGAACAAACAAAATCAGATATAGAAGAAACGCTTAAGAGATTAGATAAGAAAATAATAAAAATTGGTGTTTTTGGCACATTTAGTGCAGGTAAAAGTAGTTTAATCAATGCACTCTTAGGAGATGCATACTTAGTGAGTTCGCCCAACCCAACGACAGCTGCAATGACCGAATTAACTTATGGTCATGAAAGCCAAATCACATTAAAATCCTCTAAACAATTATTAGAAGAATTAAATCATGTGTTTGAAGTAGAAAATAAAACATTTAAAACAATTGAAGATTTTCTATCTAAAAACACGAATAAATTGAAAGCAACATTAGAGAAAAATAAGTTAGCTTTTGTGAACGCTGTTGAAAAGCATTACGATATGTACCAAGACATGCTCAAAGATGGGCAAACACATACGATTGCACAAGATGAAATTAAAAAGTGGAGTGCAGAGGATGAATATGCAACGTTTGTTAATACAGTTCATCTAAATATACCTTTAGAATGGTTGAAAGATAAAATTATAGTAGATTCATTAGGTTTACATTCAAATAATCAGCGTCATACGAATGAGACAGAAAAAGTACTAACTTCTTCCGATTTAATACTCTATGTTAGTTATTTTAATCATTCATTTACGGAAAATGATAAACGTTTTATTGAACATATGAAAGAAATGAATCAATTGAACGAAAATCAGGCCTTTAAAATGATTGTCAATGCTACTGATTTAGCAGAAACGGAAGAGGATTTAAATGCTGTTATTGAGTATGTCGGTGATGCTTTAAGTCAAGTCAATATGGATTCAGATATTTTTGCAGTATCAAGTAGAGAAGCACTGAAATCAGGCAATGAGGGTATCAAACGCCTTCAAGACAGTATTCAGCACTTTACTCAAATCGAATCCAAAGATATCTTACAGCAACAAATGTTAAATCAATTAAAAAATATTTCTGAAGCTTATGAGCAAATGATTGAAGAATTTAACAATAATAAAAAACAAATTGAACAAAGAAAACAAAAGCTACAAGAATATAAAAATTCTTCAATTTTCAACAATAATATATTACAAATTGCTGAACAACGCACATCAAATGAAGTAGAAGATCAACTATACCATTTAAATGAACGATTAAAACTACAATTACAAGACGAGGTTAAATCTATTTACAATGGACAAATGACAAAAAATAGTAATTTTAATGATGAAAAACGTCAATCAACCAAAATTTACTTAGATCAGATTCACCAACGTCTATATTTAGAACAGTCCCTTTTAGTAGAACGTATCAAGAAGTATTTTCATGAACAAGTATATGCAGAGATTGCACCATTAAAACAAAAGCTTGAACAAGTACATGTATTTATACAACCTGAGTTTAGTCAAGAAATGATTGAACTTGATGACCCTTATTTAAAAATTGATTTAGAAACCATGCTCAATGCTTTACCAAAAGGTTTAACTAAGAAAACGATTTTGCAACCTAAATCTCAAAGTGCGATTCAAGAACAAATCACACACGAAACCATAGCACTTTTAGCACCTTGTATTGCAAATTTAAGACAAGCAATGAGCGACATTGTCTCTACAATGGATTACAATGCTGAAACTAAATTCAAAACATTAGAAAAAGAAGCGCATCATCAAATTCAAGAACTATTAGCATTTGAAATGGACGACGCTCTTATTAAACAATTACAAGAAACAAACGAAAAATTAAAAGCATTATTGTAAAAATAGAAAGAGGACACAATATGACCAAAAAAATATTACTAATAGACGGCATGGCTTTATTATTTCGCCACTTCTTTGCAACAAGTTTGCATAAACAATTTATGAGAAATTCATCAGGTATACCTACAAATGGTGTTCAAGGATTTGTTCGCCATGTGTTTACCGCTATCAATGAAATACAGCCTTCTCATGTCGCAGTGTGCTGGGATATGGGTAAATCAACATTTAGAAATGATATGTTTGATGGATATAAACAAAATAGACCTGCACCACCAGAAGAATTGATTCCACAATTTGACTATGTCAAAGAAGTTTCTAATCAATTTGGATTTGTAAATATTGGCGTTCAAAATTATGAAGCTGATGATGTTATCGGTACACTTGCACAACAATATTCTGATCAAAATCAAGTTTATGTCGTAACAGGTGATAAAGATATTTTGCAATGTATTAATCCTAATGTAGAAATATGGCTAACTAAAAAAGGCTTTAATATTTATAACCGTTATACTTTAGATCGTTTTCAAAGTGAATACGGGTTGAATCCTTTACAATTAATCGATGTCAAAGCATTTATGGGAGACACAGCTGATGGTTATCCAGGTGTGAAAGGGATTGGTGAAAAAACAGCAATTAAACTCATTCAAAATCACGGGTCTGTAGAATCTGTTTTAAATGCATTAGATCAATTAACACCAGGTCAAAGAACTAAAATCGAAGCTAATATCGATAACCTTAAATTGTCAAAAACATTAGCAGAAATTCATACCAAAGTGCCTCTAAATACAGTCGATTTGCTGGATAAGATGCAATTTGGAACAGAACTTACTAAAATTCTTAATATATGTAAAGAACATGAGTTGTATGTTTCTGGTAAATATCTATCCACACATTTCAGTTAAATTCATAATTTAACTATCAATAACAATGTGAATAATGTAGTAGGCAAGACACAGGAAAAGATTTTGATAGAAAATGTTTTTTTGCACCAAATGATTAAAGCTGGCTAATTTAAAAATTTACAAACCTAACTCATTTTTTGAATCGACAAATAAGATGATAAAGTGCAAGATTATACAGTTATTTCTTTATTTAAAAACGAGACTGAGGCAACTATTAATGTCTCAGTCTCGTTTTTCGATTCATAACCGCTTCTTTGTAGTAGCTTTAGATAGCGTTATGATTTTTTGTTATGTTTGGTTATTTGATATAAACTTTGTTTTGCATGATGATTCGCTTCTTTATTTTGGTTTCTCGGTACCCAACGAACAAAGAGTAATTCAAATTTTTGTTCTAATTTTATAATTTTATTATAGTAAGATTTGAATTTTTCATTTTTTACATTCCCTCTATTAAAACTATCTTCGATAAGTTTAGAATCCGTATATACAAGGCCAGTTGTTATATTATGTGCTATAGCACATTCCAACGCGAACTGAAACGATGCCCATTCAGCACTATGGTTATCCATTTGACCCAATGATTTCGTGTAATGAAATCGTTCTTCTTCTGTGATAATGACAACTGCACTGGCACTTTCACCAGGGTTGCCAGCTGTAGCAGCATCAAAATATATTTTCGCCATTCATATCATCCTTATAACTATATTTACATTTATACTACCAAACAAATGGTACTTGTTCTATATAAGTGAAACGATACTAATCGGATATTTAGACATTTTGACGTAAGGTGATGTATAATAAATAACATACTATAAAGGTCGGAATTAAAGGAGGCTGTTATATTGAAAAATATGTTCATCATACATGGTTACCAAGCTAGCACCGAAAGTCATTGGTTTGAATGGTTAGCAACACAGATGAAATCCTATGATTATCATACTGAAATCGTGTATTTACCAAATACTAATGACCCCGATTTAGATGCTTGGGACAGCGCAATTCAACATAGTTTAAATCATAAACTCGATAAAGATTCTATCATTGTTGCTCATAGCCTGGGTGTGGTTACCGTTTTAAATTATTTATCAAAAGTAGAGGTATTTAGTAATATAAAAGGGCTGTTTTTAATTTCAGGTTTCAATGAACCTTTACACAATCTCCCTGAATTGAATCAATTTATCAATCAAACACAAGTACAATTTGAAAATATTAATGCGCAACATATCATGACCATAGGTGGAGATAATGACCCAATTGTCGACATAAATGCAACAAACCGATTATCTCAACAATTAAATACAGAAACAGTCGAACTGCATCATAATGGACACTTCCAAGATTGCGATGGTTATCTTACTTTTGATTTTCTTAAAAATCAAATCACTGCTAGTTTAAATAATAAAAACTCTGAAATTGGCATTTAACCAATTTCAGAGTTTTTAATAACCTTCATCTAATTTACTAATTTTCCTTTACGATACATGGATTTCGCCCAGTAACCAAATGGTACATTAAATATCGTTGAGATTACTTTCAATAGATACGTAGTAATAAAAATTTCAAATACTGCTGCATTTGGCATTGAACCATAAAATGCAATGGTTACAAATAAAGCAGTGTCGATTATGTTACTTATGATCGTACTACCATATGCTCTAATGATAAATGTTTTATCTGAGCTAAACACTTTTTTTATTAACGAGAAGAGTAGTACATCTAAATGTTGTCCGATTATATAGGCAACCACTGATCCCAATGCAATTCTTGGCACAAGATTAAATATTGATTCCAACGCACCTTGCGAAGTATCAATAGATGATGGTGTAAAATGCAGCGACATTTGCATTACGATAATCATAACAAGTGTTGAACTAAAGCCAATCCAGACTGCACGCTTTGCAACTTTTCTACCATAAATATCATTTAAAATATCTGTGGCAAGATATATAGAAGCAAACATTACATTACCTAATGTTGCTGAAATAGTAAATATGTCGATTGTTTTAAGAACTTGGATATTAGCAAGTACAGTTCCAATTGCAATCCATGCGATTAATCCCTGTTTCCCAAACAAGCGATACATAGCTACTAATAATAAAAAGGTAACTAAAAATGTTAGTACACCAAATATTTCGTTAAACAATTTAAATTCCTCCTAAATTTTGATAATGCGGGAGTTTAGAAACCGCAAAATAAACAACTAAGTAATTTTATCAGAAAAAATTAAAAATACAAGTGTGTTTATTCATATCGTACATAAAAAGTTGAATATCTATTTTCATAAATTTAAAGATTAAACAATCCTAGTTACAAATGATATAATGTTTTCAAGTGTCAAAACATTATAAAATGAATCAATCGATAGAAATATGATATTTTAAGTAATATAGGAGCGTGACAAACATTCTTACTTATTCTGAAAAAGAAGCTATGGCTTCAATAGATGATTTAATGAACACTTATTGCAAATCATGTTTACTCAAACATCATATAAGAAAGTCAGAAGGTAAAACACAAGCACATCATTTTTGTATAAATGAATGTTCAATCGGCAAAGAAATTAAACAATTAGGAAATGAGTTACAATAATTAGGAGGCATTTTATTATGGATATTTTAGAAGTATCACAAACACCAAACCCAAATACAATGAAAATCGTTTTACAATTATCAGGTGAAGATTACAAACCGAATACCTTTACTGCAGTAAAAGATAATCAACCTGAGTTTATTAACGATATTTTACAAATCGAAGGAATAAAATCTATTTTCCAAGCAATGAATTTTATCTCCGTAGATAAAAAGGCGGACTATGAGTGGGAAACACTATTACCTGAAGTAACTAAAACCTTAGAAGAAATATAAAAAGGAGTTTTCTGAATGGAAATTGTACGTGTCGAACCAACGCCCAGTCCCAACACAATGAAAATTGTTTTGAATGAGAAAAGAAAAGATAATAAGTCAAATACGTATACAACTATTCTTGATAATCAGCCCAAGTTTATCAATGATGTATTAGCAGTTGATGGTGTGAAATCTATATTTTACGTTATGGATTTTTTAGCTGTAGATAAAAAGCCCAAATATGATTGGGAAGTTTTATTACCTAAAGTAACAGCAACATTAAGCGACGAATCTGAATCTATTGTTACACCAGCACCAGATGAACACTTTGGCGAAGTTAGGGCAGAAGTACTTGAGTTCAAAGGGATCCCATACCAGGTTAAACTTACTTCTAGTACTGAAGAAAAACGTAAGCAATTACCTGAAGTGTATATTGATAGTATGCTTGCAGCTCAAAAAGATGATGACAATATCGTTTTCCAACGTAAATGGGAAGACTTAGGTATACGTTATGGTGAATTAGATGATATTATGTCTGAAGTCACTGAAGAAATCCTAGCACTTTATCCTGAAAAAGATTTAAACCATCTTGTAGAAAATGCTTTAAATACAGATGTCGTTATTCCTGAAAAAAAATACCAACATGTGACGCTTGAGACTTATCAAGCAACTGATGATTGGAAAGAACGCTTAAGAATGTTAAAAGCTTTCCCAACACCAACAGAAAGAGATTTCCCATTATTAGGTGATGCTGTTAGTGAAGAAGAGAAAACACCATTAAGACGTGAAGCGATCGTGTTGCTTGGTATGATAGAAGATAAAGCAGTATTACCTTATTTATTTAAAGGATTACATGATAAAAGTCCAGCAGTCAGAAGAACAGCTGGTGATTGTTTAAGCGATTTAGGATTCAAACAAGCTTTGCCTGAAATGGAAAAAGCATTAGATGATCCCCATAAAATAGTAAGATGGCGAGCTGCTATGTTTATATTTGATGAAGGCGGTCCTGAACAACTTGATGCACTTCGCACACATGAAAATGACCCTGCATATGAAGTTAAACTTCAAATAGAAATGGCAATAGCAAGAATTGAAAATGGTGATGAAGCATTAGGTTCTGTGTGGAAACAAATTGCTAATAGAAATAAATCGTAATAATTTGATGATATGAATTTATAAAGGAGTGTTTTAAATGAATGCATATGAAGCATACATGAATGAACTTGCAACTCAAATGCGTAGTGAATTAACTGGACGTGATTTCAAAAGTTTAGAAACCGCAGATGAAGTATCTAACTTTATGACAAATGTGGGTAGTGACGATACAACATTTGTTGTTATTAATTCAACATGTGGTTGTGCAGCTGGTTTAGCAAGACCAGCGGCTGTTACAGTTGTAGAACAAAATGATAAAAAACCTACAAATAAAGTAACAGTATTCGCAGGTCAAGATAAAGAAGCTACTGCAACAATGCGTGATTATATCCAACAGGTTCCATCTAGTCCATCCTATGCGCTTTTCAAAGGACAAGAATTGAAACATTTTATACCTCGTGAACACATTGAAGGTAGAGATATTCAAGATATTTGTATGGACATTAAAGACGCATTTGACGATTACTGCTAAATGGTTCGTATGGTTATATAAATATCGCTTTTAAATCGTATTGAATAACATAGCGTAAAAATTCATTAAATGGTCATTATGCCAACTTACTGTGTCTAAACAAGCCAATAAGATATAGTAAGTTGGCATTTATTCCATAAAAATAAGTACTAACGCGTATAACGTTTACAAAAAATGATGTATAATTTACTCAAAGTACATTATTTTTACATAATTAATGTTAAATCCTTTAACTTATAACAATTATCCAATAAGATACAAATAAAATTAATTTTGGAAGGAGTGGATTAAATGTTAAATGCTTTTGATCAAGCGTATCATCAATTATGTGAAGAAATTTTAGAAATCGGTAAACAAAAGAATGATCGCACAAATACTGGAACCATCTCAAAATTTGGTCACCAACTGAGGTTTGATTTATCAAAAGGCTTCCCATTACTAACAACTAAAAAAGTATCATTTAAATTAATTGCTACAGAGCTCTTATGGTTTATCAAAGGAGATACAAATATTAAGTATTTACTTCAATATAATAACAACATTTGGAATGAGTGGGCATTCGAAAAATTTGTTCAATCCAAAGACTATAACGGACCCGACATGACTGATTTTGGCCATAGGGCACAAAAAGACGAGTCCTTTAACCTAATCTATAAAGACGAAATGAACCAATTTAAAAAACGTATTTTAAATGATGATGATTTTGCTAAAAAATATGGTGATTTAGGTAATGTTTATGGTAAACAATGGCGTGATTGGGAAGATAAATATGGTAATCATTATGATCAATTAAAAACGGTGATCAATCAAATTAAAACGAATCCTAATTCAAGACGTCATATCGTATCTGCATGGAATCCAACAGAAATTGATACAATGGCGTTACCACCTTGTCATACAATGTTTCAGTTTTATGTTCAAGATGGCAAATTAAGTTGTCAATTATACCAAAGAAGTGCAGACATCTTTTTAGGGGTTCCTTTTAACATCGCAAGTTATAGTTTATTAACTCACCTCATCGCGAAAGAATGTGGCCTTGAAGTTGGAGAATTTGTACACACCTTTGGCGATGCACATATATACTCTAATCATATCGAAGCTATTGAGACACAATTAGCACGAGAAAGCTATAATCCACCAACACTTAATATCAATTCAGATGCCTCTATTTTTGATATTGATTACGAGGATTTAGAAATTGTTGATTATGAATCACATCCAGCGATTAAAGCACCCATCGCAGTTTAAATGGGAAGTGACTTAAAAACATCAATAATTTATTATATAATGCACTTTGTGTTTCATATTAAACTGTTTTCATTTCAATATTAGGAGGAACATTATGACACTTTCAATACTTGTAGCCCATGATCAACAACGGGTTATTGGCGTAAATAACCAATTGCCTTGGCATTTACCTAGTGATTTAAAGCACGTTAAGTCGTTAACTACTGGAAATACGCTTGTCATGGGTCGTGCAACATTTGAATCTATCGGGAAACCTCTTCCTAATAGAAGAAATGTTGTGTTAACTAGAAATAAATCATTTAAACCAGAGGGTGTGGATGTTATCCATTCTTTCGAAGAAATCTACAACTTACCTGGCCATGTTTTTATATTTGGTGGCCAGTCCTTATTTGAAGAAATGATAGATAAGGTTGATGATATGTATATTACTGTTATTGAAGATAAATATAACGGTGATACTTTTTTCCCACCATATACATTTAAAGACTGGGAAGTCGCATCATCAAATAAAGGTGTATTGGATGAAAAAAATACGATTCCTCATACCTTTTTACATTTAATCCGTAAGGGAACTTCATAGGAGGAAATTTATGATAAAAAAGAAAATTGTTACTGATTCAACATCTGATTTATCACATGAATATTTAAATGAAAATAATATTCATGTGATACCTCTTAATTTAACAATTGATGGTGAATCCTACATTGACCAAATAGATATATCGTCGGAAGAATATATTCAAAAACTGGAAGAAAATGCTGATACTAAAACAAGTCAACCTGCTATCGGTAAGTTCATTGAATTATACGATGAACTAGGCGAAGATGGTTCTGAAATCATAAGCATTCATATGACATCAGGTTTAAGTGGAACTTATCAGACTGCACTGCAAGCTAGCGAAATGACTGATAGTAAAGTTACTGTCATTGATTCTAAGTCTATTTCTTTTGGTTTAGGTTACCAAGTGCAACACATTGTTGATTGGAATAATACTGGACTATCAACAAATGAAATCGTTGAAAACATTGTTGAACTACAAAAAAACATTAAACTTTATGTTGTTATAGGACAATTAAACCAATTAATTAAAGGCGGACGTATTAGCAAAACGAAAGGTTTAATTGGTAATATGATGAAAATCAAACCAATCGGAACACTCGAAGACGGAAAGATTGAATTAATTCATAATTCTCGAACTCAAAATGCAAGTGTTCAGTTCCTCAAAAAAGAAGTGAGCGCGTTTATCGGTGATAAAAATGTAAAATCTATCGGTATTGCACATGCAAATATTATTGAATTCGTAGACAAAGTAAAAAAACATTTTTCAGAAGAGTTCAACTTTACAAAATTCGACACGAACGTTACAACACCTATCATTTCAACACATACAGGACAAGGTGCTATCGGTTTAGTCGTATTACGATCATAAAGTACTACTTCAAAGCGCGCTATGACTATACTCAAAATGAAATTGGTCTTATTTAATATATAAACAGTTTCATAGCAAATCGCTTAAAATAATGGTAACTTTATGACAAAATAGATATAGGAGGTATATTATGGCTTATGCGACATTAGCAGGAGGATGTTTTTGGTGTTTAGTTAAACCATTCACTTCATATCCTGGTATCGAAAATGTTATTTCTGGTTATAGTGGTGGACATACAGATAACCCAACTTATGAAAGTGTAAGTACAAATCAAACTGGGCATGTCGAGGCAGTCCAAATTACTTATAACTCAGAAATTACTTCCTTCGAAAATATATTAGACGTTTATTTCAAAACGTTTGATCCTACTGATAACGGTGGTCAATTTTTTGATCGTGGAGAACATTATGAGCCTGCTATTTTTTATCATGATGAAAATCAGAAAAAAGCAGCCGAAGCTAAAATTCAACAATTAAATGAACAAGGTATCTTTAACAAACCTGTCATTACACCCATTAAACCATATAAAAACTTTTATCCAGCTGAAACTTATCATCAGGATTACTATAAAAAGAATCCATTGCATTATGAACAGTATCAACGTGGATCAGGTCGGAAAAATTTTATAGAAAAGCATTGGGGGAAACAAAATGATTAAAAAGAATAAAAATGATTTAAATGAAATGGAGTATTTAGTTACACAAGAAAATGGTACAGAACCGCCATTTCAAAACGAATACTGGAACCACTTTGAAAAAGGTATTTACGTTGATAAAATTTCAGGTAAACCATTATTCACTTCTGAAGAAAAATTCGAATCAGATTGTGGTTGGCCAAGTTTTTCTAAGGCATTAGCCGATGAAGAAATCGTTGAATTAGTCGACAAAACATTTGGCATGGTGCGCACTGAAGTACGTTCTGAAGATGCAAATAGCCATTTAGGTCACGTATTCAATGACGGACCAAAAGAAAGCGGCGGTCTGAGATATTGCATTAATTCAGCAGCTGTACAATTTATACCATATGAAAAATTAGAAGAACTAGGATATGGAGATTTAATACCACATTTTGAAAAATAAGGAGCGAACATATTATGTTTAAAAAATTATTTGGTAAAGGCAAAGAGGTCAATAAAGAAAGCGCGATTTATGCACCAATTACTGGGGAATATGTAAAAATCGAAGATATACCAGATCCAGTATTTGCTCAAAAAATGATGGGTGAAGGCTTTGGTATAAATCCAACAGAAGGTGAAGTTGTTTCACCAATCGATGGTAAGGTAGATAATGTTTTCCCAACGAAACATGCTATTGGATTAAAAGCTGAAAATGGCCTAGAATTACTTGTTCATATTGGTCTTGATACCGTGCAATTAGATGGTGAAGGCTTTGACATTCTAGTTGAAAGTGGCGACGTTGTTAACGTTGGAGACCCATTATTAAAATTTGATTTAGACTATATAAAAGAAAATGCAAAATCAGTTGTTTCACCAATTATTATCACAAATTCTGACAACACAGCATCTATTTCAGTGGCTGATGTAACAACTGTGACTAAAGGTGAAACTAAAATTGTTGATGTGACAATGAACTAATGAAAGACCATTCATTTTATCATTTTGCCCTTACAGCACGTGGGCGTAAAGATGAAAAAGGTGAATTAGCAGAAGAAATATTTGATGATTTATCTTTTCCAAAACATGAAAAAGACTTTCATATACTGTCAGATTATATAGAAACACAAGGGCATTATACTATTTCATTATCCGTTTTTGATGATTTATACGAGGAATATACCGAATGGTTAAAATTTTAATTACTTTAACATTTGAGTAGCACGATTAAAATATATTAAAATAATAAGGTATCATTTGTTGCTGGGATTAATCTAAATGATTCAATCCCAGCTCATTTTATTTGTAATGATTTTTTACAATATTAATTTTTTACATATGTATTGGAAGTGATTAAATGTCAGAAAGTAAAGACACAACTGAAGTGAATCAAGAAGTAAATGAAAAAGCATCATCGCAATCAACAAAGAAACAAATAAATTTCAAACGTAGTCACTTTATTATTATATTAATAGTTACAATACTTGTAACTGCTGTGATTGCAGTATTTGCAACGATTGGGATCAGTCATTGGACAAGTGGTTTAAATAGTAATCAACGTGCTGAGATGAAAAAAGTAGAGCAAGTTTATCAAACACTAGATGATGAATACTATAAAGATACTAGTTCAGAAGAGCTGGGGACAGCAGCGATTGATGGTATGGTAAAAAAATTGGATGACCCTTATTCAGACTATATGACCAAAAAAGAAACTAAATCATTTAATGAAGATGTATCAGGTGATTTTGTAGGTATTGGGGCTGAAATGCAAAAGAAAGGGAATCAAATTCAAATTACAAGCCCTATGAAACAATCACCTGCTGAAAAGGCCGGAATTCAGCCTAAAGATGTGGTTACTAAAGTGAATGGTAAATCGATTAAAGGACAGCCTTTAGAAGCAATTGTTAAAAAAGTTAGAGGAAAACAAGGTACAAAAGTAACACTAACCATTGAACGCGGTGGACAAGCTCACGACATCACAATAAAACGAGATAAAATTCATGTCAAAAGTGTTGAATACCAAAAACATGGCGATGTCGGTGTCTTTACTATCAATAAATTCCAAAATAGTACATCAGGCGAATTAAAATCTGCCATCATTAAAGCACACAAAGATGGCATCCGTAAAATTGTATTGGATTTACGTAATAATCCTGGAGGCTTATTAGATGAAGCTGTTAAAATGGCAAACATTTTCATTGATAAAAATGAAACAGTTGTTCAATTAGAAAAAGGCAAACATAAAGAAGCAATTAAGGCTTCAAATGATGCCTCAAAAGAAGCCAAAGATATGGATGTTTCTATTTTAGTAAATAAAGGCTCAGCTAGTGCTTCAGAAGTTTTCACAGGTGCTATGAAAGATTATAATAAAGCCAAAGTTTATGGTTCAAAAACATTTGGTAAAGGCATTGTGCAGACTACACGAGAATTTGAAGATGGTTCATTATTAAAATTCACTAATATGAAATGGTTAACGCCAAAATCTCATTATATTCATGGAAAAGGCATTACTCCTGATAAGAAAATAGAAGAACCTGCATATCAATCATTAAATGTTATCCCAAGCAATAAAACATATCAGTTGGGTGACGATGATAAAAATGTTAAAACAATGAAGGTGGGATTGAATGCATTAGGCTATCATATTAATAATCAGTCTACTGAATTTGATAGCGAACTAGAGGATGCACTCAAATCCTTCCAAAAGAAAAATAATTTAGATGTAAATGGCACATTTAACAAGTCAACGAATGAAAAATTCACACAGCAACTTGTTGAAAAAGCAAACAAAGAAGACACCGTATTAAATGAGCTTTTAAAAAAACTAAATTAATTTAAGAGGAGTCATCGGTTTATGATTAGAAAAGCAAATAAAAATGATTTATCTAGTATTTTAAACATTGTAGAAGAAGCTAAAACTATTATGAAGCAAGACAACAACAATCAATGGGATGAACATTATCCTTTAGAAGAACATTTTGAAGAAGATATTGAAAAAGACACACTTTTTGTTCTAGAAGAAAATTCTATTATTTATGCTTTTATAGTTGTCGACCAACAGCAATCAGAATGGTATGATGAATTAGAATGGCCAATTGACAGAAAAGGTGCCTACGTTATTCATAGATTGGCAGGATCATCTGAATATAAAGGTACTGCAACGCAACTATTTGATTTTGCAGTTAATTTAGCACTGGATCATAATATTCATGTGTTATTAACCGATACATTTGCTTTAAATAAGCGCGCACAAGGACTGTTTACTAAATTTGGCTTTAGCAAAGTAGGCGAAGCAAAAATTGATTATCATCCTTTTAATAAAGGTGAACCATTTTATGCCTATTATAAAAATTTAGAAGAATAGAGGTTATATTATGACGAAAATCGCATTTACCGGTGGAGGTACAGTTGGACATGTTTCCGTAAACCTAAGTTTGATTCCAACTGCAATAGAAGAAGGATACGATACCTTTTATATCGGATCAAAAAATGGGATTGAACGTGAAATGATTGAATCTCAATTACCTTCAATTAAATACCACTCTATATCTAGTGGTAAATTAAGAAGGTATATTTCTTGGGATAATATTAAAGATATATTTAAGGTGTTAAAAGGTGTATTAGATGCTAGAAGTGTGCTAAAAAAAGAAAAGCCTGATTTACTATTTTCTAAAGGGGGATTTGTTTCAGTACCAGTCGTTATTGCTGCAAAATCTTTAAAAATCCCTACGATTATACATGAATCTGATTTAACACCTGGTTTAGCAAATAAAATCTCATTAAAATTCGCTAAAAAAATATATACTACCTTTGAAGATACATTAAATTATTTACCTAAAGATAAAGCAAATTTTGTTGGTGCAACAGTGAGAGAAGACTTAAAAACTGGAGATAAACATAGAGGTTATCAACTGACAGAATTTAATAATGATAAAAAAGTATTATTAGTCATGGGTGGCAGTCTAGGCAGTAAAAAATTGAATGACATTATAAGACAAAATCTCGAGACACTTCAAGAGTCTTACCAAGTCATTCATTTAACTGGAAAAGGGCTATTAGACAATTCATATGTTGGCACTAAAGATTACATTCAATTTGAATTTGTTAAAGATGATTTAACGGATTTACTTGCTATTACAGATACAGTGATTAGTCGTGCTGGTTCTAACGCTATCTATGAATTTTTAGCGCTACGCATTCCAATGTTATTAATTCCTTTAGGTTTAGATCAATCACGTGGCGACCAAATTGACAATGCTAAACATTTTGAATCAAAAGGATTTGGTAAAACAATTCTCGAAGATACATTAACTGAAAATGAATTAAAAACACAATTGAGAGAAATTGAAACCAATCGCGATGATATCATTAAACAAATGCAAACATATAAAGAAAGCTTTACGCGTCAGGATTTATTCCAAAAGATAATAAACGATGCTTTAAGCGAATAGGAGGTACATGCAATGAGTCGTTGGAAAAGAATATCATTACTCATTATTTTTACGTTAATATTTGGCATCATTGCATTCTTCCACGAATCAAGACTGGGAAAGTGGATTGATAATGAAGTATATGAGTTCATTTATTCTTCTGAAAGTTTCATCACCACAACGATATTTCTCGGTGTAACCAAAGTTGGAGAAGTTTGGGCAATGGTTTGTTTATCTCTGTTGCTCGTTGCTTATTTAATGTTAAAACGTTTAAATATTGAGGCTTTATTTTTCGCAATTGCAATGAGTTTATCGAGTACATTAAACCCATTACTTAAAAATATCTTTGATAGAGAACGTCCAACGCTACTTCGACTTATTGATATCTCAGGATTTAGTTTCCCAAGTGGTCATGCGATGGGTTCTACAGCATTCTTTGGAAGTACGATATATATCGCCAATCGAGTTATGAAGGGTAAATCTAAAGCCTTTATGATTGGTCTCTCAGCTTTATTTATCATTATGATATCGTCATCAAGAGTTTATCTTGGTGTACACTATCCTACAGATATTATAGCAGGTATTATTGGTGGCGCATTCTGTGTCGTATTATCAACATTAATATTACGCCATAAATTGCAAGTATAATTCCATTCAATTCAACTTATGTGCATCCATAGTGTCTGATGTAACTTATAATTTATTTAAAAACACAGTAAAAAAGCAGTTAGGTGAATAAATTCATCTAACTGCTTTTATGTGTCAAAATTTATTATAAAAACCGATTTCACAATGTAAAACCGGTTTTTATATTCACGTTGTCTCGCAACGTTAGTCTTTTACGGGCATATAAAAGGGGATATTTTTGAAAATGAACAATCCAAATAAGAACGAAATATGTGGGGGGGAATGTCTTATTTTTGGTATTGATAATCATTTTCAATTACATTATACAACACTGAGAATGATTGTCAATTGAATTCGAATAATTTTTTCAAATTTTATGAAATACCTATATATTACAATAAAAGTGATTAAAATCATGAAGTATTTTAAAAACATTTTGAAATTTTTATGCAATAACTTTCTACAAACAAGCATTTATTATAATATATAATTTGAGGTGCTACATATGACAAAAATCTTAATAGTAGAAGACGAGCAAAACCTTGCGCGTTTTATAGAGCTTGAACTTGAACATGAAAATTATGACGTAGATATTGAATATGATGGGAAGCCTGGTTTAGAAAAAGCATTATCAAATACTTATGATTTAATTCTTTTAGACTTAATGCTTCCGAATATAAATGGTTTAGAAATTTGTCGTCAGATTCGTCAAAATCAAACTACACCTATCATTATCATCACTGCTAAAAGTGATACTTACGATAAGGTGGCTGGTTTGGATTACGGTGCGGATGATTATATCGTTAAACCGTTTGATATAGAAGAATTATTAGCAAGAATCAGAGCTATGTTACGAAGACAACCAAAAAAGAATCTAATCGATATCAAAGGCATCATTATAGATAAAGATGCTTTTAAAGTCACTGTGGATGGACAACCACTTGATTTAACAAAAACAGAATATGATTTGTTATTTTTACTAGCTGAAAACAGAAACCACGTTCTGCAAAGGGAACAAATCATTACGGACGTATGGGGATACGATACAGAAGTAGAAACAAATGTAGTAGATGTTTACATTCGATATTTAAGAAACAAATTAAAACCCTTTGGTAAAGATAAGTGTATCGAAACAGTACGCGGTGTAGGGTACGTGGTAAGACAATGAAACAACGTAAACTTAAAACTAAATGGATGTTGATTACTACGACGATTACGTTTTTAACCATTTTTCTTTTTAGCATCATAATCATTTTCTTCCTCAGTAATTCATTAAGACATAATGAAGTAGATGAGGCTGAACGTAGTTCAGAAGATATAGTTAAATTATTTGAATCTAAACAAATTGAACACGTCACACCACTTGATTTAAATGCATCCTTAGGTAATTTTCAAAAAGTCATGTTATTTAATGAAGATGGTCACAAATTAATGGAAACATCAAATGATAACTCCATTACGTTTTCTCCGAATATCGCACCGACAAATGTAAATCGTATAGCAGTTAAAAGTGATCACAAAAAAGATTATCTCATCATCACAGATCATATTGAGTCACCAAAATTTAATGGTTACAGTGTGATAGTGCATTCTTTAGAAGACTATAAAGCACTTGTAAACTCTTTATATTTTATCGCTCTAATATTTGGTGTGATAGCAACGTTTATAACTGCAATTATTAGTTATTTCTTTTCTTCGCAAATTACAAAACCGTTAATATTGATGTCGAATAAGATGCAACAAATTCGGAGAGATGGTTTCCAAGAAAAAGTAGAATTAAGTACAAATTACGAAGAAACAGACAACTTAATTGTGACATTTAATGAGATGATGCTCCAATTGGAAGAATCTTTTAATCAACAGCGACAATTTGTCGAAGATGCGTCACATGAATTACGTACTCCCTTACAGATCATTCAAGGCCATCTTAATCTCATCAATCGCTGGGGTAAAAAAGATGCTGCTATATTAGAAGAGTCTTTAGATATTTCATTAGAAGAAATGACAAGAATTACAAAACTTGTAGAAGAACTATTATTACTTACAAAAGACAATAATAACAGTAGAGACGGTGAAATTGAAAATGTTGAGATAAATCAAGAGATTGCATCTCGAATTAAATCTTTATCACAATTGCACAGTGATTATACATTTGAATTCGATGCGTTTCCTAAACCATTAAACATAAGAATTGATCGTTATCAATTTGAACAAATGCTGATCATCTTTATTGATAATGCTATGAAATATGATCAGATAAATAAATACATTCAGATACAAACAAAGTTGAGAAACAAACAAATTTCTATTGAAATTACTGATCACGGTGTGGGTATACCTAAAGAAGATATAGAATTTATTTTTGATAGATTTTATAGAGTTGATAAATCACGTTCTCGCAAATTAGGTGGTAATGGATTGGGATTATCTATCGCTAAAAAAATCATAGAACTAAATAATGGTACTATACATGTCGATAGTGAAGTTGGTAAATATACAACGTTTAAGATTACTTTTTAACATTCAAAACTAATTGGTGCAAAATGTTTTTTCTAACAACATATATGTCACCCTATTATATATAAAACTTATGAGCAGAACCAAAGTAAAAAAGGTTCTGCTTTTTTAGTAATAAGTGCGCTATTGGTACTTTAATTTGTATATAATAAGTGCTATTATTGATTTGTAAGCGTTTCAACTATTTTGTGGAGGGTGTAATATGAGCAACGAAAGTCAGGTTTCCGAGGCACCTGTAAATTTCGGAGCAAATCTTGGATATGTTTTAGACTTATATGACATATATCTAGACGATCCTAGTGCAGTTCCAGAAGATTTACAAGTCCTATTTAGTACAATTAAAAACGGTGAAGCAAACATCGCAACAAACACAGAAGGTCAATCAAATGTGACTAAAGGAGATAGCACAATCAAACGTGTTATGCGCCTAATCGATAACATTCGTCAATATGGGCATTTATTGGCAGATATTTATCCTGTAAACCGACCTCAAAGAGAAAACGTACCGAAATTAAACATCGAAGACTTCAACTTAGATCAAGAAACATTAGAATCTATTTCAGCAGGTATTGTGTCTGAACATTTTAAAGACATATACGATAATGCTTATGAAGCGATTGTGCGTATGGAAAAACGCTACAAAGGTCCTATCGCTTTTGAATATACGCACATTAACAATAATCGTGAACGTGTATGGTTAAAACGCAGAATTGAAACTCCATACAAAGCAACATTGAATGACAATCAAAAAATTGAATTATTTAAAAATTTAGCTCATGTTGAAGGTTTTGAAAAGTATCTTCATAAAAACTTCGTAGGCGCAAAACGTTTTTCTATTGAAGGTGTAGATACTTTAGTACCAATGCTTCAACAGACATTAAGAATTGCGAGCGATGAAGGCATACAAAATATTCAAATAGGTATGGCACACCGTGGTAGATTAAATGTATTAACCCACGTATTAGAAAAGCCTTATGAAATGATGATTTCTGAATTTATGCACACAGATCCTATGAAATTCTTACCTGAAGACGGTAGCCTACAATTAACTTCAGGATGGACTGGAGACGTTAAATATCATCTTGGTGGTGTTAAAACTACGCAATCTTACGGTAGTGAACAACGCATTTCATTAGCAAATAACCCAAGTCATTTGGAAATCGTCGCACCAGTAGTATTAGGTAAGACTCGTGCAAATCAAGATACAACAGATAAACCAGGTGCAGTTACTACTGAATTTAAAAAATCAATGCCGATTTTAATACATGGTGATGCTGCCTACCCAGGTCAAGGTATTAACTTTGAAGCAATGAATTTAGGTAATCTAGAAGGTTATTCAACAGGTGGTTCACTTCACATCATTACTAATAACCGCATTGGTTTTACGACTGAACCTGAAGATGGCCGTTCAACAACATATTCTTCAGATGTTGCTAAAGGTTATGATGTGCCAATCATGCATGTCAATGCAGATAACGTTGAAGCTACAATCGAAGCAATAGAAATTGCAATGGCATTTAGAAAAGAATTTAACAAAGACGTCGTGATTGACTTAGTCGGCTATCGTCGTTACGGTCATAATGAAATGGACGAACCATCCATCACAAACCCACTACAATATCATGAAATACGTAAGCATGAGTCTGTTGATATCCTATACGGTAAACAACTCGTAAATGAAAACATTATCTCTGAAGATCAAATGAATCAAATTTTTGATGATGTTCAAAATACATTACGTGCAGCTCATGACAAAATCGATAAAAACGATAAAATGGATAATCCAGATATGCAAAAACCAGATAGTCTGGCAGAACCAATCCAAACTAAAGATGAAGAAGTAAGCTATGAACAACTTAAAGAAATCAACGATGCAATGCTATCGTACCCATCAGATTTCAATGTACTGAAAAAACTTAACAAAGTATTAGAAAAACGTAGAGAACCATTTGAAAGTGAAGACGGATTAGTTGATTGGGCTCAAGCAGAACAATTAGCATTTGCTACAATAACTCAAAATGGTACACCTATACGCTTAACTGGCCAAGACAGTGAACGTGGTACATTTAGTCATCGTCATGCTGTATTACATGACCCAGACACAGGCGCACAATATGTTCCATTACACAATGTGCCTGACCAAAAAGCAACGTTTGAAGTGCGTAATTCACCATTGTCTGAAGCCGCAGTAGTGGGCTTTGAATATGGTTATAATGTTCAAAATAAATCATGTATGACAATTTGGGAAGCCCAATATGGTGACTTTTCAAATATGGCTCAAATGATTTTTGATAATTTCTTATTTAGTTCTCGTGCCAAATGGGGCGAACGTTCTGGGCTAACACTATTCTTACCACATTCATTTGAAGGACAAGGTCCTGAACACTCATCAGCACGTTTAGAGAGATTTTTACAACTTGCCGGTGAAAATAATTCAACAATTGTTAATTTATCTAGCTCTAGTAACTATTTCCATTTATTACGTGCACAAGCTGCTAACTTAGGTACACAATCTATGAGACCTTTAGTTGTGATGTCGCCTAAGAGTTTATTACGTAATAAAACAGTTGCAGATCCTATCAGCAAATTCACTTCAGGTAAATTCGAACCTATTTTACCAGAAGCACATGATAAAGCATCTGTTAAAAAAGTTATTTTAGCATCAGGAAAAATGTTTATTGATTTAAAAGAGTATCTGACAAAAAATCCAAATGAGTCAATTTTACTTGTAGCAGTAGAGAGATTGTATCCTTTCCCTGCAGATGAAATCGATGCATTGTTAAGCGAGTTACCTAATTTAGAACATGCAGCTTGGGTACAAGAAGAACCTAAAAATCAAGGGGCTTGGTCATTCGTATATCCTTATCTAAAAGAGTTAACAACAGACAAATACGATTTGAGTTATCATGGTCGTATACAACGTTCAGCGCCAGCTGAAGGTGACGGTGAAATTCACAAACTCGTACAAAATATGATAATAGAACAAAGTACAAACATTAACTAGGGGGAAGTTAAGCATGCCAGAGGTAAAAGTTCCAGAATTAGCAGAATCCATAACAGAAGGTACCATTGCAGAATGGTTAAAACAAGTCGGTGATAGCGTTGATAAAGGCGAAGCTATCGTTGAATTAGAAACGGACAAAGTTAACGTTGAAGTCGTTTCAGAAGAAGCTGGTGTACTTCAAGAATTATTAGCAAATGAAGGCGATACGGTTGAAGTAGGCCAAGCTATTGCAGTTGTAGGTGAAGGCAGTGGTAATAACACTTCAGAAGCACCTGCGAAACAAGAAGCACCTAAACAAGAAACTGAAACATCTACAGACGACAAATCAGCGCAACCAGCTGAATCAACTAGCAATGATGCAGATGATAAATCACAAGATAATAACCAACGCGTTAATGCAACACCATCTGCACGTAAATACGCACGCGAAAAAGGTATTGATTTATCTGAAATAGCTGCAGCTTCAAATGATGTAGTTAGAAAAGAACATGTTGATCAAAGCCAAACTCAAACAAGCACTCAACAACAAGCACAACCGGCTCCTAAAGAAGAAACGAAAAAACCAACACAACAAAATCCATCAAAACCTGTAATCAGAGAAAAAATGTCTCGTCGTAAGAAAACAGCAGCGAAAAAATTATTAGAAGTTTCTAATAACACAGCTATGTTAACTACATTTAATGAAATTGACATGACAAATGTTATGGATTTACGTAAACGTAAAAAAGAACAATTTATTAAAGATCACGACGGTACTAAACTTGGTTTCATGTCATTCTTCACAAAAGCTGCAGTTGCTGCATTGAAGAAATATCCTGAAGTCAATGCTGAAATTGATGGAGACGATATGATTACTAAACAATATTATGATATTGGAGTTGCCGTATCTACAGAAGATGGTTTACTTGTACCTTTCGTCAGAGATTGCGATAAGAAAAACTTTGCTGAAATCGAAGATGAAATTGGCAACTTAGCGAAGAAAGCACGCGACAAAAAACTTGGTTTAGACGACATGGTTAATGGATCATTCACGATTACCAACGGCGGTATCTTTGGTTCAATGATGTCTACACCAATTATCAATGGTAGCCAAGCTGCAATTCTAGGTATGCACTCAATTATTACGCGTCCAATTGCTATCGATGCAGATACAATTGAAAATCGCCCAATGATGTATATTGCATTAAGCTATGATCATAGAATTATCGATGGTAAAGAAGCAGTAGGATTCTTAAAAACAATCAAAGAATTAATTGAAAACCCAGAAGATTTACTATTAGAATCTTAATCCACAACACAAAATAGTTTACTAACACTAATACAGCGGCGTTTAACGTCGTTGTATTTTTTATGTATTTATGCATTTTTGAAATACACACGGGATCTCTCCTAAATTATGAGTCCTTTGATTTACTAGCTTGTATTTTGTGACAAAAAACAGGCATATTACAACAGTTATGAAATAAAATCAAACACTTAGCAAAAAATAAATCGCTTACATTATAAAATGATATAATATATTTGATATAAATAATTAAGTAGAGAAGATGGAATGATTTTGAAAAAATTATTATTCGCAACTTTGGCTACAAGCGATCCTTTAGGTGGATCTATTGATAGTCTCCTAGGTGCTATGGCTAGTTCAGCCTTAGACATAAGTAAGGGTGTTTATATAAATATGAAATCTGTAAAAAATGCCGCTGGTAATTACGTGTTTCAAGGTACTAATTGGGGTTATCAATAAAAAAGAGGTGATTTTATGACTCTTAAAAATTCATTGAGGTTCGGTATAATTATGGCATTAGTTATGTGTACAATGTTTTATATTTTCCCGATGCCTGAAACATTAGTAGGGAGAATAGTACTTTGTCTGATAATAGTTGGTGTTGGTTTATTACTATCGTATTTTATATTAGGAAAAGAGAATATGAAAAAGAAATGATTTTTAATCGTTTAATAAATTAAATATCAGCATTATAAACACGTCGATATGAGAATCATTAATCTTAAGAGTACATTTTTATATTCTATAAAACAAAGGCCTCGATTCCACATTTTAGTGGTGTCGATGCCTTTATTATTAATAATGTATAACCATATTTATACGAATCGTTGCATCATGGTTATTAGCATAATTGTGAAACATATTCGCATTAAACTTTATTGATTCATTTTCTTTAATGATAAATTGCTCATCTGCTAATGTTAGCGTCAATGTGCCATCAAATACGGTTATGTATTCCATAGTGCCAGATCCATGTGGTTCGCCGCTCATAGTCCCTCCAGGCTCAATAAGCACCATATAGCTTTCGAATTTTTTCTCAATATCAAATTTAAAATACGGATAAATTTGATATTTATTATCTTCTGATGCTAAAGGTTGAATATCATTCAAAGTGATCTTTCTAATGATTTCATCATTTTCTTGAGTAAGCTCAGTAAATGACACTTTTAGACCATTAGCTATTTTCCAAAGTGTCGTAATGGATGGTATAGATTCTTTACGTTCAATTTGTCCTAGCATCGTTTTACTTACTTCAGTAAGATACGATAAATGTTCCAGTGAATATCCATTTTGTTTTCTATAGAGTTTTAAATTTTCAGCAATAATATCATTGATTTCTTTCATTCTTTAAACACCTCTATTTACAATATAACGTACATAAAGTATACTTTAAAGTAAAAACGCTATAACGCATTTAAAAACTTTATAACGTTTTTCACGATAGGGGGGAGTGCGTTGTTACTACTCAACATGCTGATTTATGCTGTTGTAGCAAGCTTTACACCAGGTCCAAACAATATTATGGCCTTGTTTTTCTCGCAAAATTTAACCTTTAAAAAAGCATTTCGTTTTTCATTAGGTGTTGGATTTGGTTTTTTAGCTTTACTGTGTTTATCCAACATTTTTAATGAATCACTCAATACAGTTTTTCCTAAAATTGAAATATACATGAAAATTTTTGCTTTTATTTATCTTTTATATTTAGCTTATAAAGTATTAATAAGTTCAATCGGTGGGCCAAAAAAATCCTTTGATGAAAAATATAGTAATATAAAATATGCAATGATACTTCAATTTATTAATCCAAAAGGTGTAATTTATGCATTAACAGTTATCTCAACTTTTGTGACACCTAATTATTCCACTTGGATAGTGCAATTGAATTTAGTAATTTTATTGGCTTTTATTGGCTTTCTAGGTACTTTAAGTTGGGCTGCAATAGGTACGCTCTTAAAAGAATGGATTACCAAACATGAATTACTATTTAATATTATTATGTCATGCCTGTTAATTTATGTAGCTTTTAGCATTGTTCTACATTAATTTACGGAAACTGAGATGTGTAATGCATTTGCTTTCATCACATCTCCTTAAATTGTTAGTCTTTTATCACCACAATAAATACCATTCTAATTACAGGTGACAGATATCGTCATAATGCTTTTAAGCATCATGACGTTAAATGTCGCTGATAATATTTTCTTGAACTACAACCATAAGATGTTTTAAATCTTCTGTAGAAATTAGAATAATCACTAAAACCACTCATGCATTAGATTTAATGCAACTTTTATGTGGAAAAATTGCATCAATCAAAGGCACTGTTTCTCAGTTACTGGACTACGATATTGAAGTAGAAGATACTGCCTCTGCACATATCAAGTTTGAAAACAAAGCAAATGGTATGTTCTTTGCTACAAATGCGAATTTCGGAAATTCAAGTGTTGAATTACAGATTATCTTTGAAAATGAAAAATTTACAATCAAAGATAATATACTTACTCGTGTTAATGAAGCGGGCGAAAAGATAAAAATTGCTGAAGATGAAAAAATGACCGGTAACAAAACGTATTACGGGCCAAGTCACGGAAAATTAATTAATGCCTTTTATGACTGCATCAATAATGATAGTAATAACTACGTTCATCCAAAGGATGCATTAACTTCTATCGCTATGATTGATGCCATACAGAAATCATCAGAATCACTTAAAACAGTACAATTCGACAGTATTTAATACCTCAAAATTTTCTATGGTAGTATCGTCCTTAAGTGACGATGCTACCATTTTTTATTCATCGATGTTGGTTTAATATATTTAAAACGTTGCAATTAAATGTACACACTTTAATTGATATTTGAAAAGCACTTCCATTACACTTGATATAATCTTATCGAAATGAGGGTGTTTACATGAATAACAACTCCAAAATCATATTAGATTTAGCTGTTACTTTAGATGGTTTAATTGAAGGACCAAATGGAGAAATTGATTGGTGTATCATGGAGCCTGAGATGAATTTCACTGCATTTTTAAACTAAATTGACGCTATCATTTATGGTCGTAAAAGCTATGACTTATGGGGATCGTATACGCCTGATGATGAACAAGAAAACGATGATCAATTGATGTGGCAATTAATTCATAGCAAAAATAAATATGTATTTACCAACCAAACACGTTTCAACCATGACCAAACACAATTTATTAAACCTAAGGACATGTATACAACAGTGAATGACATCAAATCACAACAACAAAAAGATATATGGTTGTATGGTGGTTCGGAGCTCATTACGTCATTTATTAAACACGACCTCATAGATGAATATCGGCTATCCATCCATCCCGTTGTACTAGGGACAGGTAAACCACTCTTTGAAAATATCCATAAACAACTTAATCTATCACACATACAAACAAACACATTTAAAAGTGGTGTTGTTCAATTGATATATAGTAAAGATTAATATAAAAAGGAATGATAAGTTTGAATGTAGCAGTCAATGCGAAAAATGTTTCCTTAAAGCTTAATAATAAATATATTGTTTCTAATCTTTCTTTTGAAATACCAAAAGGTTCCATTACGTTAATCAAGGGCGACAATGGTATAGGAAAAAGTGTTACATTAAAATTAATAGCACAATTAATACGACCAACAAAAGGTAAGATTCAGACTAACGGTCGTATTGCCTATGCGCCTGATAAATTTCCAAATAATTTAAAAATAAAAGTCCATACATTTTTAGAAACGATACAAAACTTAAATAATAACTATGACCATAATTGGAAATATTATAGTAAATCATTTAATTTATCTTCATTTGAAAAAGATAAATTAAACCAAATTTCAAAAGGGACATTGCAAAAAATAAATATCATACAAGCATTGTTATCAAATGGAGAAATACTTATTTTTGATGAACCATTTAATGGCTTGGATAAAAAAACAGAGAGTAACTTTATTTCTTAATTAAAAAAACTGTCAAAAACAAAAACAATTATTTTGACTTCTCATGAAAGCAATATCGTTCAATCATTTGCAACACATGAATTAAATTTGCATAACGGCAAATTTAAGACAATAAATACAAACCCTAAATTTAAAGCTATTACATTTTTGACTTCTAAAAATGCATCTATCAATTTTCCTCAAGTATTAGTTCAGAAAATACATAATCAAATTAATATTAATAATAATTCAATAAAAATATACATAGATAGAAATGATACAAATATTATTTTGAATAACTTAATCAAGCATAATTATAAAATACTAGAAGTGAAGGACGAGTAGTATATTACTAACATTTTTAAAATATGAAAATATTAAATTTATTAAATCATTTCAATTCATTGCACCTATATTTTTATATTTAATCTGGGTCGTTGGTATTTATATATACACAGACATTCCTATTTTATCTAGTTATGGATCGACTTCAGTAGGCCTATATATCATTTCAACTTGGCTGACTATAACTAATTTCAAAACTGATTCTATTAATGAACGGTATGTATTTTATATTCAATTATCTTCAAAACTCAAGTATTTAATTTTTAAAATGACTTACATATTTCTTATAGTATTTACGCTAAACATCATATCTCTATTTTATCCAATATTACTTGGTAATTTTGATAAATCAATGACACTCAATTTATTTTTCATAGGATTAATCATCCACATACTTATGGGGGGATTTGGTATTTTGTTAGGTACTTACATAACAAATACAAATATTATTTTTAAACCTTACTGGTGGCTGATTACTGTATTTTTCATTATTGTGTCATTAATCAAAATAATAATTGTTAATAACCTTCCTTTTACAAAATGGATATTATGGATACTACCACCGATCAATAATTTATTATCTTATTTAACAGAGGATTCAATACAAATATATGACCTTAACTTTCTTGTACTAGTGTTAATTTCATTTGCTTACCAATTTATTGCTTTTTGCCCCTTAATATATTTATATAAAAAAAAATACTAGAATGAAAATAGCCCATCGCTCACTTAAACAAGTAATCGATGGGCTATTTTCATGCTTAATCAATTTCATAAAGCTAAGCCTTAATTTAACAATATGAAATTTAAGTATTTACGCTATATATACAAATAATTCTATAATGGCAATAATTAAAAAGACCAAGAATACTATGCCATATATATTATTCTTCTTAACACTTTTAGCGTTGGCATTTTTTTCTTTCGCTTTACTATTTAAATTAGAAAAGAAAGTGATGCCAGAATAAACAGCAATAAGTACCGTTATTGCAAAAACAATCCATACACCAGTCATATTTCTACCTCCTATATATCATATTCCATCTATTTTTTAATCTTTCATTAAAAATTTTAAATACGTTATATATCTATATTAATACATATTTTAAAAACGTCCAATGTATAATCTTAAAAATTCATAAAACGTTCTTTACTAACAAACATCATCATATTAATCACATTAAAAATACGTTATAATAAATTGAAAAGTGATAAATAAAGGGGTTAATATAATGAATGGTCTAAGAAGTGTAACAACCGGGACAGATAATTTAGAAAAAACTAAGACTTTATTTAAAGACATACTTGGATTAAATGTTGCTGATAAAGGCAATGCTTTACGTTTTGGAGACGCTGAACTCACTTCTGGGACACGTATTCATTTTGTAGAAATTCCAAAATATCAAAATGATTATAATCATATTGAAAATATTGGTTTGAGAATTCCAAGTGATGAAGGTCTAGATGAGTATAAAACCATATTAGATCAGCATCATATTGAGCATAGTGAAGTAACAGATTTGAATGGACATAACTATTTTGAATTTCAAGATCAAAATAAACAGTCTTTTAATATTTATTCAAATGAACATAATATAGGTGCACCTTTAGGTATGCCTACATTTGATAGCACTGTTAACCCACTACATCAAATTCAAGGGTTAGGTCCTGTTTTACTTAAGGTCAATGAATTATTATTAACTCAATCTATTTTAGATAAAGTATTCGGTTTAACACACTTTGCTGAATATGCACCACATCCAGATGCGGATTATAAAGTACAAGTATTTCGTATAGGAGAAGGTGGTTTAGGTGGAGAATTGCATTTATATGCTTCCTCCGAAGAGATTAAAATGCCTGAACATGGTATCGTTGAACAAATTGAATTCGCTACAGAGTCTAAGGCACAGTTCCAGAATGCATTACAACAACTAGAATCTATAGGCATTCCTTATCAATCATTAGATCAAGATGGCGAAAAATCTCTTAGAATTAGTGAAAAAAGTGGTATCACTTTCATATTAACATTAGAAATCAAAGAATAAGCGAGGTATATATTATGTTACATGAAACTTGGAAAAATAATACACCTATAAAGAAAGTAGAAGTCGTACATACAGATGCACAAAAATTTACTGTTTCTGATATGTTAACAATTGGTAAGCAGTATGATGTTATCAATGAAACTGAAGAATATTATCAAATTATAGATAACTCTGGACTTGTCGGTGGTTATTATAAAGATTATTTTAAAGAAGTTTAAACTGAATACTGTACGCAGAACACTGTTTGCGTATTTATAATACTTTTCTAATAAGACTAGGGCAAACGAACGATTAACGATTCATGCCCCAGTCTATTTTTATTGATTGAAAAACTAACTATTTTATCCATTTTAAAAAGGAGATTATAAAGTGATGGCAAATACCAATTATATTAATAGAGATGAAACTGTATTCAATGATGCGCAATCATTAATGCAACTTAATAAAAATATATTACTAAAAGGACCGACTGGATCAGGAAAAACAAAATTAGCTGAAACATTAAGTGAGACAATGAATAGACCTATGCACCAAATTAATTGTTCCGTTGATTTAGATGCAGAAAGTCTTCTCGGGTTTAAAACAATACAAACAAACGAAAATGGGTCACAAGAAATAGTATTTATTGATGGGCCCGTCATAAAAGCTATGAAGGAAGGTCATATTCTTTATATAGATGAAATTAATATGGCCAAACCCGAAACGTTACCTATATTAAATGGTGTATTAGATTATCGTAGAAAATTAACTAATCCATTTACAGGTGAAATCGTTAATGCAGCACCTGGATTTAATGTGATCGCAGCTATCAACGTAGGTTATATTGGTACATTACCAATGAATGAAGCATTAAAAAACCGTTTCGTTGTTATTCAAGTAGATTATATTGATGGAGATATTTTGAGTGATGTAATCAAACAACAAAGCCAACTCAGTGATGACATAATGATTCAAAAAATCATTAAATTCAATGAAGATTTGCGTACAATGACAAAACAAGGTCAAATTTCTGAAGAAGCGGCAAGTATAAGAGCATTAATAGATCTAAGTGATTTAGCTACGATTATGCCTATCGAACGTGCAATACAACGTACAATTATAGACAAACTAGAAGATGAACGTGAGCAACAAGCTATTTTAAATGCAGTAGAATTAAATTTTTAGTGAGGGATAATCATGAGTGATCGTTTTATAAAATTTAATGATGAACAATTAGACGCTAAGCAAGTCATGATGCTTCAAGATTTAGCCCGACTTTTATTAAAAAATGATCAAACACAAGTAAAAATACAAAAATTTCCATATTATGATCCAATAAACAATACCCTAATTACAAGTTCATTTTGGTCACATAGAGATATAGCAATAGAAACTACAGGATTGAAGACCGATGTCATGCTTGCTGCTTATGGTTATCAAATGATGGATGAACAAATCGTTAATGAAGTGATTCATAATACAACATTTCAACATCCAAAATTTTTCCAACAACTATTCAAATTACTTGAAGATCAACGTATTTTAAATGCCATTGCAAGACAACGTCCATCGATTCAACCCGCTATTCAAATGCGTAAAGAGGTACGGTTAAATTATACGAAAACACAAATTAAAGTATATAAAACTAAAACCACTTTCACTGACTTACTATTTTTACATTTAGAAGCATCTTTTATAACTGAAAATTTTTATGATATTCCTCAAATCCATCCACATATTGACGATATTTTAAACAATATGTATATGTATTTGCATAATTTTTTCTATAATCAATCGTCTGAAGACAATATGTATTTAGCAGAAAGAATCATGTATCAAATTGATGACATATTAAAAGAAGATATGTTAAATGAGTATTATCACTTACCTAAAAAAGTATACGAAGCGATTGAGGCACTCAAATTCGAAGACTTAACAAGAACTGATGCCAGTAATTCAGATGGCAAATCAGAAGAGCAAAGTGATGACAATACAGTTAGTGAAGACATGGAATCTAACCATCAAGATAGTGCTTCTCAAGGTGGTGCCTATTTAGAAATGGAATTACATGAAGGTGAAAATAGTGAAGTCATGGGGGACAATGATAACGCACGCGAAGGTGATGCAAGCGATGATATGACTGACATGCAAACCAAAAAAGGGAAAGGCCTAACCAATAATCAAATCGATGACGATGAGGGCGGTTCAGTCGGACAAAATCAAGCTTTTGCATTAAAAGGCATCAATGAGCGAGTTGAAATTAAATGGAATATACCAGATATTGAACCACAATATGTACAAGCATACAAAAACGTTGAATCAGATGTTCAATTTGAAATAAAAGATTTAATACAAATCATCCAGAAGACCATAGACAGAGAACATGTTGATGAGCGACATAATTTAACTAAAGGCAGACTGCAAAAGAATTTATTAAATTGGTTCATTGATGACCAATACAAATTATTCTATAAAAAACAAGACTTAAGTCAATCTTTCGATGCTACTTTCACGCTACTTATTGATGCTTCAGCAAGTATGCAAGATAAAATGGAAGAAACAATCAAAGGGGTTGTCCTTTTTCATGAAACCTTAAAATCTTTAAATGTCAAACACGAGATTCTAGCCTTTAATGAAGATGCCTTTGATGCTGACGATGCTAACCAACCAAATATTATTGATGAAATCATTTCTTATGATCATTCAACATTAGAAAAAGATGGGCCAAGAATTATGGCGCTTGAACCGCAAGATGATAATAGGGACGGTGTCGCTATTAGAGTTGGAAGTGAGCGTCTAATGCGTCGCTCACATAATCAAAGATTTTTAATTGTATTTTCAGATGGTGAACCGTCTGCCTATAATTATAGTCAAGATGGTATCTTAGATACTTATGAAGCTGTTGAGATGTCTCGTAAAATGGGTATCGAAGTGTTTAATGTTTTCCTTAGTCAAGAACCTATTACAGAAGACATTGAACAAACAATCCATAATATCTATGGTCAATATGCTTTATTTGTTGAAGGTGTTGAAAATTTACCTGCACAATTGTCACCATTATTAAAAAAACTGTTGTTAAAGTCTTTTTAATAAAACAAATAGTTATAAATGGCTTTTATATTTTTAAATATTCTGAAATTTATATAGACGTTATCTAATCAAACATGATAGAATAGATAATATTATTTTATTGGTTAGAAGGAGAACGACATATGAATAAAAATACATGGATTATAGGTTTCACACTATTTGCAATGTTTTTTGGTGCAGGGAACCTCATTTTTCCACCAAACTTAGGCTTAGACAGTGGGCAATATTTCTGGCCATCCATACTCGCATTTGCATTAACAGGTATTGGATTACCTCTGTTAGGTGTTATTGTAGGTGCATTGGATAAACAAGGTTACATTGGTTCATTAAATAAAATTTCACCTAAATTTTCAATCATATTTTTAATTATTATATATCTTACAATCGGACCACTATTTGCAATTCCACGTACTGCATCTACTTCATTCGAAATGACAGTTACGCCAATAGCAAATACGAATAGTAATTTAGCACTATTTATTTTCACAGTTATTTATTTCTTAATTGTTTTATATTTATGTATTAATCCTAGCAGAATGGTTGATCGAATTGGATCATTATTAACACCGTTACTATTGATCACTATCTTAGCAATGATTGTTAAAGGATTCGTTGATTACGGTAGTAATTCACATAGCCAAGCAACTGATGCTTTCACATCAAACTTCAGTGGTTTTTCACAAGGATTTACGAACGGATATTTAACAATGGATGCGATTGCTGCGATTGCTTTTTCAATGATTGTTGTAAATGCAGTAAAAGCAACGGGTGTCACACATGCAAATAAAATATTCAAACAAACATTGATGGCTGGTATTATTGCTGCCGTAGCACTTATGTTTATTTACATATCATTAGGCTACATCGGCAATCATATGGCAGTTTCTCAAGAAAAAATCGCGAGTTTGACTGCAAATGATCAAAATATCGGTACCTATTTATTAACTACAATGGCAAGTGTTGGATTTGGAACTTTTGGTAAATATTTATTAGGCATTATTGTTGCTCTTGCTTGTTTAACTACAGCTTG
The DNA here is from genome assembly GCF_049897865.1 of Staphylococcus sp. Y174-1. NCBI lineage: Bacteria > Bacillati > Bacillota > Bacilli > Caryophanales > Staphylococcaceae > Staphylococcus > Staphylococcus sp. Y174-1. The sequence goes on from NZ_JAFCXB010000001.1 coordinate 415,668, forward strand.
TGGTTTAGTCGTAGCAGTATCAGAGTATTTCCATAGAATTTTCCCAAGAATTTCATACAAAATTTACGTAATTATTTTCACATTAATTAGTTTTATCTTAGCTAATCAAGGCTTAAACTCTGTCATTACAATGTCTGTACCTGTATTGAGTATTGTTTATCCTATTGCGATTACATCCGTACTACTTATTTTATTAGCTCGTTTTGTACCAACAAAACCCATTGCACAACAAATACCAGTCGCTATCGTTTCTATTGTATCAATCCTCAGTGTAATCCATACACAAGGTTGGATAAAATTAAGCTTCATTGATAGTTTACCGTTAAAATCATATTCATTAGAATGGTTCCCAATCGCGATTGTAACTACAATTATTGGATATATTGTAGCGACAATGGTTAAAAAACAAAAACCGATTGTGTATGAAAAAGAATAACTATAATCATCTCTAAAACAAAATATAAATTTTCAAAGAAGATTCCAATTATTTTCGGAATCTTCTTTTACTATTATAAAGCTATTTTTAAATATTTTTATAATTATAGAATCAAATTATTTTAAATGCCCAATTGATTACTTTTCAAAAGTAAGCTATACTCTTTACTTCAAGTGTTTCGTCATAATTAAACTTTTTAACATTTTGGTCTAAAGCAATGTAAATCGTTTGAAAAAGAAAACACGTAACATAGAGGAGTCGAATAATATTAAATATTCTCAATGGAAAGAAAAACTAGATTGGCCAGTATTTTTAATAAGCGGGGGCATACTTGTCTTATTTGTACTGATGTCATCAATATTCACTAAGACAACATCAACATTAGTTCAAAAAGGATTTCAGCTTTCAATTACATATTTTGGTGCTTTTTGGCAAGTTTTACTGCTAGCTACTTTTGCTGTTGGAGCATTTTTAGCTTTTTCCAAATACGGACGCGTAAGATTAGGTAATGCCTCTAAACCTGAAATGGGTTATTTCAGATGGGCTGCTATTGTAATAACATCTGGTTTAGGAGCTGGTGCGATTTTTTGGGCAGCAGCGGAACCAATGTATTATTTTATAGATGTACCGCCAACAATGGATCCAAATATTAAAAATAGCAGTACTCAAGCCATTCCGGCTGCCATGGCACAAAGCTTTACATCCTGGGGATTCACAGCATGGGCAGTTTATGGTGCAGTCAGTGGCATTATTATTATGTATGCACACTACAATAAAAACATGAAAATGCGTCCACGTACGCTGTTGTATCCAATCTTTGGAAGTAAAATTGAAAAGAATAAAATTGGATGGATGATCGATGTATTTTGTATTTTAGGTGCAGTTGCAGGTACAATTGGCACAATCGGCTTCTTTGGTTTCCAATTTAGTTATTGGTTACATAGTATATTTGGTATCCCAGATAATATTATCACCCAAATTTTATCTGTAGCTGGTTTAATGGTCGTTGTTACAATTTCTGCCACGACAGGTATTGATAAAGGGATACAGTTTTTAAGTAAACTTAATGTATGGCTTGCTTTAGCACTTGCCGTATTTATTTTATTAATAGGGCCTGGCCGTTTTATTATTGATACATTCATTTCTTCTTACGGCGTATATCTTACTCACTTTTTAGAAATTAGTACATTCAGAGGAGATGACAAATGGGCTGGAGCATGGATGTTATTCTTTTTCGGCTGGTTTATTGGTTACGGGCCATTAATGGGCATGTTAGTTGCACGTGTTTCAAAAGGGCGTACAATCAGAGAGATATTCTTACTCGTTTCTATAGTAGCTGCTGTTGTGTCGCACTTATGGTTCTCCATACTTGGTGGTAGTGGCCTCTTTTACGAAACTAAAGATAGTGGGTCGATTAGTAACCCATTAGCTGATAATGGACTGCCAGCAGCAGTTATATCAATCGCATCACATCTACCATTAGGTACTGCACTGGTCATTGTATTATTATTACTAACTTTAATTTTCGTAATCACAACTGCGGATACGATGTCATTCTCAATATCTATGTCAGTAACTGGAGAGGGAGATCCACCTAAAATGATTAGGCTCTTCTGGGTAGTCATTATGGGTGTTATTTCTATTATCTTGATAAATATTGGTGAGGGTAGTATTAACGCTATTCAATCATTTATCATCATCACCGCCGTTCCCATATCAATCATTATGTTACCGGCTATATGGACAGCACCAAAAATTGCGCATAAATTAGCTGTTGAACAAAAAATCACTACTGAAAATAAACAAGATCATACTAAAGATAACATTTTAGAAGAAAGATCTTCAGATAATAAGCACTAAAAAACACGGAATTACTTATCACAGTAATTCCGTGTTTTTATATACTTAATTATTTATTTTCTTTCATATCTAACAATTGATTTTGTAATTCTGTTTCAAGTTCATTTAATTCTGATTCAGCCTGTTTACGTTTCGTACGGCCTTGTTCTTGAATTTGTAACGTTTGTTCAATCGTTTCAATGATATCTTTTTGCGTTGTTTTCAATGTTTCAATATCCACAACTCCGCGCTCATTTTCAGTAGCAGTTGCTAGAGCATTTTGTTTCAACAGCTCGGAATTTTTTAGTAATAAATCATTTGTAGTATCCGTAACTGCTTTTTGAGCAGAAACCGCATTACGTTGTCTCATTAATGTCAGTGCGATAGACATTTGATTCTTCCATAATGGAATACTCGTTAATATTGAACTTTGAATTTTTTCTGCAAGTGCTTGATTCACATTTTGTATCATTCGTATTTGTGGGGCAGTTTGTATAGCAATTTGTCTTGATAGTTGTAAATCATAAATACGCTTATCTAAACGATCAACAAATTGTTCCATATCAGAAGCAGCTTGCACATCCATTTGATTTCCCGTAGATTTCGCTTGTTCTCTCAATTTAGGGATTTCATCTTGTTGCAAAACGTATTGCTTGTGTTTAGCAGCTTCTATATATAATGATAACTCATCAAAATAGTCTTTATTCATATCATACAATTCATCCAACATATCTATATCTTTTTTTAAATTGTTTTTATGTTTATCTAGTTCAATTGAGATACGATCAATTTGTGAACCGACAGATTGCATTTTTGAAAATATCTCATTAACTGATGCCTTTGTTCGTTTAAAAATACGCTTCAGCTTGGATTGGTTTTCCGGATTTAATTCTTCTGGATTGACCGATTTTAATTTACTCATTAATCCGTTTAATGAGTCACCTACAGGTCCCACATCTGTAGTTTTGACTTCATTTAAAATTCGGTGTGAGAATTGTGACATATTCGATTGCGCTTCGGTACCATAATTTAACAAACCATCATTATCCATTGGTTTAATTTGTTTGCTCAATTTATCAATTTTTTGTTGATCTTCATGAGAAAACTGACTTGAACTTTTTATAATTTCAGACCCATTTGCTGAGTTTTCATCAATATACTTATCCAATGGATGCGAATTAATTGAGTCTTGCTCTCTAGCCATAAAATTCCACTCCATTCTGCCTTTAATTATCTATTTATTTGTTGCGTTTCTGCTCAATTTTATTCAATTCCATTTCAATATCTAGCTGGCTATAATCTTCGTCATTAATCCTTCTTAAATCAGCAACCAAAGTTCGTTTCACTTCATCTAATGTGATGCGCGTTTGTTCTAATTTTTGTTTTTCTTCTTTAGATTTTTTAGGTGATTTAGATAATCTCGTATAAGCTTCAATTAAATTTAAAGCATTATCTATATGAGAGTAAAAGAAACTCTCCACCTTGAAAAATGACCCTGGTCGCTGTTTAACAGCAAAATATATTGCACGGGATAAACGATATATCTCGTTGACTTGTTTAAAATCTTTAATCGATCTAACATTCACAAATGTTTTAAATATTCTTCTAATTTTATCCTGAGCATTATTTAATTGACCATTTACAAAATGATAATCTCGACGAGACAAACCAATTTCTTTTAGATACTTTCTAGAAGTTAAACGTTGGGTAGGAAAGTAAAATACAATAAATGTTGCAGCAGCTACTAACACATCGAAAATAAAATATATATCTAATGCAAAGATACTAGCAAACCAAGCAATAACTGCTGCTGGTAAAGCAATAATTGTCCCAAAAATACGAGAAATATTATATCTCAAAATTCATCTTCCTTTATATCGTTCTAAATTTTTTCAATGATTGATCATAATCTAATGCTTCTATTGTGTAATCTTCAACATGTGATGCTGGAGAGGCACCTTCTGTAACAGCGTTAATAAATTCAGTTAAGGATGGCTCATTACCTTGAGCATAAATATCAACATAATTATCAATATTTTCAACAGTACCAACTATATTGTGTTTTTGTGCTATTTTTTCTGTATAATAACGAAAACCTACGCCTTGTACCATTCCAAATACTTTAATATGTTTACGTTGCATAAAATCACCTCTTAATAACATTATACGAAATTTCACTCTACAAAACTAATATTTACGTTTATAATCCAGTTGTATATAGGCCAAAAGTATGAGACAGATAACTTGATTTTGTCGCTTAACTCGTTAGAATATTACACATAGGCAAAAATTGTACGTCTCTGAATTTAAATAATGAATTCTATATTTAGTCTTATTCATATTCTATTTATAAACATGGGGGATTTTTATTTAGAGTGAATGTATCATACAACATACATATGTATATCCAATTTGCACTATAAGTCTAAAAGGTATGCATTATAATACCAAAAATTCATTTTAGACTAATTGTGAAAGGGTGAAATAAAATGTGGACAGTTGCAAAAATTCGAGCTGATTATGAAGGCTGGTGGTTATTTAGTGACTGGACTGATCAAATCGTGGAACAGCACAATTTCGAGACTTATGAAGCTATGATGGCTTTTTATAATGCTTTAATTTTAAAAAGTAAACGCCACTATGATAATTACTTAGTCGGCAAATACAATATACATGCATTTTATAATAATTGTGAATTAGGATTTTGTGAAGATTGTGATGAAGATTTACAAATATTCTATAGTTATATTGTTTTAAATAATAATGAAGTTTATTATAATTTACCTAATATTGAATAAACAGTTTATTCATATTAGTCTTGCAATTTACTAAAAAATGCTTTATAATATTAGTCAAGCAATTGTTTTATTCCATATTGCAAAGAATATTGTACGAGTAATTTTTTATAATACTGTGTCATTGTATTTTTTGTAATATGCGAATAACGCATATTGAATGAATATTAGTCTTGGAGGTTTCACATTTATGAAACAAGGTACAGTAAAATGGTTTAACGCTGAAAAAGGTTTTGGTTTTATCGAAGTTGAAGGAGAAAACGACGTATTCGTACACTTCTCAGCAATTAACCAAGAAGGTTATAAATCATTAGAAGAAGGTCAATCAGTTGAATTTGAAGTAGTTGAAGGCGACCGCGGTCCTCAAGCTGCAAACGTTGTAAAACTATAATATAGATGCAATATTGACTTATCTAAAGAACCTTGTTAAAGGTTCTTTTTTTTATAGAGCCCCTTATCTCTTTATGAGATTAGGGGCTCTTAATGCATGCGAAACTGCATGTATACCACTTTATCCCTTATCTCTTTATGAGATTAGGGGCTCTTAATGCATGCGAAACTGCATGTATACCACTTTATCCCTTATCTCTTTATGAGATTAGGGGCTCTTAATGCATGCGAAACCGCATGTATACCACTTTATCCCTTATCTCTTTATGAGATTAGGGGCTCTTAATGCATGCGAAACCGCATGTATACCACTATATACTTTATCTAATATCTTAATGCATGTATCTACACTATAGGACAATAAAAGGTGACTGAGCTCCTTTTCAGAGACACAGCCACCTTTGGATTATTTAGTATCATTGATAATTAATTGACGTAATGATTGACGTTTAATAACTTCTCTTGCTTTACCATCTTTTAAGAAAAACACAGACGGTTTCTGCATTTGATTATAATTAGATGCCATAGAATAATGGTATGCACCAGTTGAAAGTATCGCTAGGTAATCTCCACGCTTCACTGTGCTTGGTAATTGGGCATCTTTTATGATAATATCGCCAGATTCACATAACTTACCAGCGATTGTTACTGTTTCGTCTTTAGGATCATTTCTATTAACTAATAAGGCCTCGTATTTTGCATCATAAAGCGCTGTTCTAATATGGTCGCTCATACCACCATCAATGGAAACATACTTATTGACCTGAGGAATTTCCTTGATTGTTCCAACTTCATATAAAGTAATACCTGCTTCACCAACAATTGAACGACCTGGTTCGATACCAATCTCTGGTACCGGATAATCTGCATCTTCGGCAATTGATTTAATAGCAGCAGTAATCTCTGCGATGCCTTCTTCGATAGGGAAACTTACATCACCCTCAACATATTTAATGCTAAAGCCACCGCCTAAGTTAATTAAATCAACTTTGATATCATTTGCTTTCAACCAATTAATCACAATATTAGCAGTTTCAATCATAGCCTCTGTGCCTTCAATTTGAGATCCAACATGGAAATGAACACCTTTGAGGTTTAATTTTTGAGTAACTCGCACTTTTTCAATACCTTGAATAGCTAAGCCGTGCTTAATTGATAAGCCAAATTTACTATCTTCTTGGCCTGTTTGTATAAATTCATGCGTATGGGCTTCAACGCCAGGATTCAATCTTAAAACAACATCAATTTCTTCACTTGCATATCGCTCAATCAGATCGATTTCCTCTAATGAATCAATAACAATGTAACCAACTTTGCTTTCTAAAGCATATTGAATTTCATGTTTTGTTTTGTTGTTACCGTGAAAATGAATATGTTTTGGATCGAAACCAGCTTCTAATGCTGTATATAATTCTCCTTCAGACACTACATCTAATTCAAGTCCTTCTTCTTGTACTAATTTAACCATTTGTAAACATGTGAATGCTTTTGATGCATATGAAATATTGTATGCTAATCCACTTTGTTTGAACGCTTCATGATAACGTCTCATTTGGTTTCTAATTTGTACTTCATCATATACAAAAGTAGGGGTTCCAAAACTTTGCGCTATCGTTTTTAGACTTGTGCCTCCCATTGTAAGTTCGCCATTGCTATTATATTCTACTACCATAATTTATCTATACTCCTTTATTAATGAGTCATGATTCATTGCACTTAATTGTTCTGAATTAGCGCCAACGCCTTTAAAAGTAAATTCATCGACACGTATATGGTTATTATATAGTATCACTTCATCTTGTGCATTGACACTGTCATCAACTTCTACAAACATATGACTCATCATAAGCGCACGAATAGGGTAGCGTTTATGATTTATCAAAGCCTCATGTTGTGCTCTTGCTTTGAGTATACCATCACCATAACCAACATCAACGACTGCCAATTTTGTGTTATTTTCTGTCGCTTCAAAAGCAAAACTGTAACCACAAAATTCTCCCGCATTGACTTCACGAACTTGTATGACATTACCTTTAACTGTTAGCGATTGCTGTATGTCTGATTCATTGATTGTACTATAGGGTCTAGAACCATACAATGCAATACCAATACGCGCATGCGTATGGTTAGGTAATACACCTTGCTCACGATAGTAGCTTGCACTATTCTGTGCATGTATCATCTCAAATTCATATCCTTCATCAAGTAGCGTATCTACAATCTCTAACCACGCGGCACGCTCTATATTATAATCTGGAACATCAAATTCATCTGCGTATCCAAAATGCGTCCACAAACCACTAATGTGCATTTTATGTTCATTTTTATTCTGATTATGATGGTGAATGACTTCTTTAATTTCATCAAGTGTCTTTAAACCTGAACGATGCAATAAATTTTCATATTCCAAGTGAACTTGTATGTCATATAATTCGTTAATATTTTCATAATAAAAAGAAAGGGAAGGCAAAGTCATTTGAATCTGATTCTCACGTATCTTATCAAATTCATAAACTGCATTCATCAAAAATATAGTAGCATTTGGCGCTAATTTGCGAATTCGAATTGCTTCTTTAAGTGATGTGGTACTAAATGTATTTATCCCTATATCTAAAAACTGTTCTACTGCAAATTCAAGTCCATAATGGTACGCATTATTTTTTACTACTGCCATTATTTGGTTATCTTGTTTAACATTTTTAGCGTTTTCTTTAAATAATTGTCGGTTTACTGACCATGTGGCTGTCATTGCGATTGCACCTCACTATAAGATTTGAGTATTTGTTCATAGTAATCTGCAATACGTATTAATATAGATTCATTAAAGTTTAAATGAGAAGTGTGTAAACCAGTCACGTATCCTTTTGCTTCATCTCGAACTCCAACAAATACAAAATAGCTTGGTGCAATTTGACTATAGAAACTAAAGTCTTCACCAAATAAGTAAGGTGTAGGTTTATCAATCACTTCAAACTCAGCATTTACTAATCCATTTTCAACATGTTTGCGTAATTGAGGATCATTAAAAGTAGGAGGGTAACCTTCTTCAAATTTCACTTCACACTCGACATTAAATAATAATTTAACGCTTTCGCTAATTTTCGTCATTTGCTGTTTTACAATCTCTAAATCTTTCACATCATATGTTCTAATAGTACCTTCTAAATAGCCGTTACTTGGAACCGTATTTATGGCTTCACCAGCTTCAAAATGTCCCATATGGACAATGTTTCGTTTCAATCCATTTAAATGATATTGCTGTATCTGTCCTACTTGAGTCAATACATGTTGTAATGCCTCACCGCATGAATGCCCTTGCTCTTTATCAGCAACATGACTTGAAAGACCATGCAAATAGAATCTATACTCTGTAGCACTTGCTGTAATTTCTTCATCTCTAATCACAACACGGCCTTCATTTTCAAATGGCATGACATGTATACCAAAAACTGCTTCAATAGGATATTTTTCAAATGCACCAGCACGTATTAAACGATTCGCGCCACCTCCAGTTTCTTCTGCAGGTTGAAATATGAAGACGATATTTTGAGGAAGTTCGCCCTTATCAGCTAAATTTTTACATCGTTTAACAAATAGCATAAGGGCAGTTGTATGGCCATCATGTCCACAAGCATGCATAACATGATCTACTTCACTTCGGTAGGATACGTCATTTTCTTCGTAAATCGGTAATGCATCTATATCAGCACGATATGCAATCGTATGTGTACTATTTCCAGATAAATAGGCGATAACGCCTGTATCTAATGGACGCTCATATGGCACACCTAAATCATCTAAAAAATGCGCAATATACTTTGTTGTTTCATATTCATGTAAACTTAATTCTGGATGCTTATGTAAATAACGTCTATGTTCTGTTACAAATTCCAACTCAGTCATCGATATCAAATCCTTTAAATTATTATATTAATTACACTAAATAAGCATAATTGTTAGTTTGCTATGTATTATGTATTTAATTTATAAAAATAGGAGGATAGACAAACTTATCGAAACAAAGCGTAGTTTAACACTTAGCAATAGATAAGGGGAGACATCATAGTAAAATAAATATTGTCTCGTCTAAACCTCCTATATTCAACAAAATAATTCCGTATCATTTTGTGTAAAATACATACGGTAATATATAACTTGTATAAGTTTATATACTTAGTACTCTAGTCGTTTAATTTTCTTAGTGCCGAAACGATTTCACGTTTTGAATCTTCGACTTCAGTTGTTTGTTTAATCACTTTTGCTGGCGTACCAGCTACAACTGCGCCTGCGGGTACATCTTGAGTAACAATGGCACCAGCAGCGACAATGGCACCGGCACCGACACGCACACCTTCAAGAATGACTGCATTAGCACCAATAAGTACGTCATCTTCAATAACAACAGGTGAAGCACTTGGTGGTTCGATTACACCAGCTAAAACTGAACCAGCACCGACATGTACATTTTTACCTGTTGTAGCACGTCCGCCTAATGTAGCATTCATATCAACCATTGTGCCTTCTCCAACAACAGCACCAATATTAATTGTTGCACCCATCATGATTACAGCACCATCTTCAATAATGGCTTGTTCACGAATAAATGCACCAGGTTCAATACGTGCATTCGTATTTGTTAAATCTTTCAATGGAATAGCTGAGTTGCGTCGATCCATTTCAACTTCAATTTCATCAATAACTGATTGATTAGACTCATAAAATGGTTTCCAATCATCTGCTTCACAAAAAATAACTTTGGAATCAGATGAACCAAATACTTTAAAATCACTTGGGAAAGTAATGTTTTCAAAATCACCATTGATGTAGACTTTTAATGGTGTAGATTTTTTTGCATCACTTATATATTGAATAATTTCTTCTGCCGTTAAATGTTGTACCATAATTAAATTCGCTCCTTAGGGTTTATAAGTTATCAAATGTATAATAACCATTTTTATTTTGTACTAGTTTTTCTGCTGCGCCAATCGCACCGTTGGCAAATATATCTTTAGATTGTGCGCGGTGTGTAATTTCAATTGTTTCATCCGTACCTGCAAAAAGCACATCATGTTCTCCAACAATCGTGCCGCCACGAATAGAATGAATACCTATTTCATCTTGGGTACGTTTTTCAGTCGTTTCATGTCTATCATATACAGGCGTTGTAGTCTCACGTAAAGACTCAATAGCATCATATAATTTCACTAATGTACCACTCGGTGCATCAACTTTTTTATTATGATGTGCTTCTGTAAGTTCAATATCAAAATCTTGCAAGAGCGGTACAGCTGCTTCTAAGATTTTTGTAAGTGCATGTACACCATAACTCATATTCGCACTGAAAAACACTGGCATATCTGTACTCAACGCTTTTAATTTATCTATGATTTGTTCTTTCTCACCCGTTGTAGCAATGACAACTGGTAAATTAAAGTCTTCTTCTAATAATGGTAAAAGTAGTTCAGGATTTGAAAAGTCAATAGCAACATCCGCTTCTGTAGCCTCTGAAATATGTTCAAAAGTAGGGTAGGGATAGTGCTTTTCACTGTTTCTCACAATAACCCCAACGATTTCGTGATTTTTCTCTTCTGCTAACCTTGCTACGCGTTGATTCATAGCACCATATCCAATTAATAAAATCTTCATGAATTTCCACCTGCTTTAAATTGTTCGTAAGCTTGTTCTAATTTTTGGCGATCACTGTCTTCAAGTGTAACAAGTGGTAAGCGTACTTCATAGTTACCAAATCCTTCAACTGCTGTTAATGCTTTTACAGGAATAGGGTTAACATCTACTGCTAACGCATCTAATAACGTTTGAATAGGCTGGAATTGAGACTGTATGTTTTCGTCATTTTGTTTTGCATCATATAAAGATTGGAAAGCATTTGGAATAACATTGGCAACCACCGAGATAACACCGTGACCACCTTGATTGAAATAATCAACAATATTATCGTCGTTGCCACTATATAAAGCAAACTCATCTAAATTAAGGCGTTGTTTTAAGTCTTCTAAGTAATCAAAATCATTTGTCGCATCTTTTAATGCAACGATATACTCATTTTCACTTAAAGTTTCCACTGTTTCTGCATCGATTGTCATATTAGTACGTGACGGTACATTATATAATACAACAGGCAATTTCACTGCATCTGCAATTGTTGTAAAGTGGGCAATTAAACCTCTTTGATTTGTCTTGTTATAGTATGGTGTAATAAGCATAATCGCATCAGCACCAATTTCTCTTGCACGCACAGAAGCTTGAATAGACTTTTGAGTATTATTCGTACCAGTACCTGCAATGACAGGCACACGACCATCAACAACATTGACAACGACTTCTAAAATTTGATCCTTCTCTTCATCAGTTAATGTTGGATTCTCAGCTGTAGTACCATTGACTACGATTGATTTGGCATTATTATCTAGTAAATATTTCACATGTCTTCTCAATGCATCAAAGTCAACTTCATTGTGTGTAAATGGCGTTGCTAGTGCAACACCTACACCTTCAAATATATGTCCCATATTATTTTACTCCTTTCAAGCTCATAACTTGTTCAAGTATTTGTACTGCATTTAATGCTGCACCTTTTAATAAGTTGTCAGAAGTACACCATACATGGAAAGTATTGTCTAAGCTATCGTCACGACGAATGCGTCCAACAAAGATTTCATCTCTACCAGTTGAATGAATTGCTAATGGATATTCATTGTTTTGAGGATTATCTACAAGTACAACACGATCATCTTTTTCAAATAACTCTTGAATGGCTGAAACTGTTGCTTCTTTTTTTAATGTTACACTCATGTGTACACTATGACTGTCTTGTACAGGTACACGGACGCAAGTAGCTGTTACCTTTAAATGATCATCTTGTAAAATTTTACGTGTTTCATCAATCATTTTTTGTTCTTCTTTTGTATACCCATCTTCGAGAAAAGTATCTATATGTGGTAACACATTATTATAAATAGGGTGAGGGTATGCCTCTGGCGCTTTACCATTTGCTCCTTCAGCTAAATCTTGTTTACCTTTCACTCCTGAACCAGATACTGCTTGATAAGTTGTATATGCAACACGTTTTAATCCAAATGCTTCTTGTAATGGTTTAAGTGGCACAACAGATTGAATCGTAGAACAGTTTGGATTGGCAATGATTTTTCTATCTAATTTAGGTTCATTCACTTCTGGTACTATTAAATCGATACCTTCAGTCATTCTCCATTGACTAGAGTTGTCAATCACGATAGCTCCTGCTTGTTCGAAAATAGGGGAATAATGTTCACTTGTACTACCACCCGCACTCATTAATACATAATCAAAAGGTTCGCTAGCTGCTTCATCAGTCAATTCACGTACTGTGTATGTTTTACCTTGAAATTCAATTTGTTCTCCCGCTGATCGCGCTGAAGAGAATAATACTAACTCATCAAAGGCAATGCCTTTTCTATCTACTGTTTCTAACATTTTTCTTCCTACTAATCCTGTTGCACCTGCAATAGCTAATCTAGTCATATACAAAACACTCCATTTTTTATTAGTTGATTTTAAAAAGTTTTGAAAATTCAGATATCAAAAGCTTGATATAAAGTCTGTACAGCACGTTCACCGTTTTCAGCATCGATGACACATGAAATACTAATTTCCGATGTTGTCGTTTGATAAAATGAGATATCATTTTCAATTAAAGTAATAAATGCTTTTGAAGCTACACCAGACATATCTCTCATACCTGAACCTATTAAAGAAATTTTAACGTATTCTTCATTAATTCTGAAGTCCAAGGCACTAAAGTCTTCTTTTAAAGTTTCCAGTATAGATGAAATTTGTGCAACATCCGTATCTTTAATTGTAAAAGACATTTGTAAGCCTTCTAAATTAACAATTTGAGATATCATATCTACATTTACAGAACCATCTTCTAATTGACTGAATAATTTTGTGAGTAATTTATTATCTGGTAAGGGGTAACTAATTGTAACATGCATCATATGTGTATCTAATGCAACGCCTGTGACGGCTTTCTTTTCTAAAATTTCTGTTTGTGGCATAATCCATGTTCCTTTCACATTTGATAAAGTTCTACCTAAATATAGGGGAATGTTATAATTATTTGCTAATTCAACACTTCTTGTTTCTAATACGCCTGCACCTAAAGCACTCATTTCCATCATTTCTTCATACGATACATAATCGAGTCGCTTCGCATCTTTATATAGGCGAGGATCTGTAGCATAAACACCATCCACATCTGTATAAATTTCACAAGGCGTATGATTACTCGCAGCTAATGCAACAGCAGTCGTATCAGAACCTCCACGTCCTAAAGTCGTTACTTCTAAATCATCATTAATACCTTGGAAACCAGCCACAACAAGCACGTCATTTTCTTCAAATGCTTGTTCAAATGTTTCAGGATTAATTTCAGCTATACGACTTTTCAAATGGTGCCCAACCGTTTTGATACCAGCTTGATAACCTGTCATAGCTTTAGCTCGAACGCCAATGTCATTCAAAACCATCGATAAGTATGAAACGGTTTGTTGTTCACCAGTTGTGAGTAATAGCGCTAATTCTTGATCCTTTGGACTAGTGGTTAATGTAGATACATTTGCCATTAACTCATCGGTCGTTTTACCCATAGCACTTACTACGACAATAAGTTGTTCTCCTTGTGCAATTCTCAAACTTAACATCTCAGCTATATTTTTAATTTTAGTAAAATCACTAACTGAAGAACCACCAAATTTCAAAACACTTCTTTCCAAATTCATATCCTCCTCGTTGAATAGGGGAGAATCACAGTTATATAAAAAAAGAACAAGTCCGAAATGCGAACCTGTTCTATATTATATATACAAGTGATGCACTCCATTATCTTAAAATAATGACAGACTCTTAGCTCTTAACCATAAAGTCCAACATGTTATAAGCTGCTATTATAACCGTTTCGGCATCTCACCCTTTCAAAATTAGCTGCTAGCAGTCAGATTCTTCTAATCTTTACTAATGATTGATGCGCCTCATCAAAACCTTATTAAATTTTTGTTTATGTTTCACATTATACATAGGCTTACATGTACTGTAAACCGCTTTTCTTTAATTTTTTAAATTTACTGAAAAATATGACATTTAAGGAGTGTTTTTTACCTCAAGAGTGTAAAATGATATCTTTTTGAGGTGTTGCTTTTTTAAAACACAAAATGATGATTCTTTTAAAATTCCTCGTACGATGCCGGATCTTGACCTTTTAGTCGGCCATCTTGCTGTGTCAGACTATTAATTTTATCAATATCTTGTTGTTCTAAAGTAAAATTAAATATATCTTTATTTTGAATTTGTCGCGCAATCGATGTTGATTTAGGAATAGGGACAATACCATTTTGTACATGCCATTTTAAAATGATTTGAGGGATTGTTTTATTATATTTTTCTGCTATAACAGCAATATCTTTATCCTTAATCACCTCAGATGCACGACCTAAAGGACTCCAGGCTTGTGTAATGATGCCTTTTTGATTATGATATTCAATCATGTCCTGCTGATTAAAATAGGGATGCAGTTCAATTTGATTAACTACAGGCAACACACCTGTTTCTTTTTCTAAATTTTCAATATGTTCTGGTAAGAAATTACAAACACCAATAGATTTTATCAAGCCAGCTTTTTGCGCATCTATCATTGCTTGCCATGCTTCTACATACTTGCCTTGTTTAGGATTAGGCCAGTGGATTAAGTATAAATCTAAATACTCAACACCTAAACGATAGATTGATTCTTGAATCGCAACCATAGCTGCATCATAATCTTGATAACGACCTGGTAATTTTGAAGTAATGATAACTTGATCTCTTGTCACATGACTATTGTCAATCGCTTTGCCCACAGTACCTTCGTTTTCATAATTATATGCTGTATCTAACAAGCGATATCCTTGATTTAATGCATTCGTTATTGCATGTGCACCATGCGCACCATTAAGCTTATATGTACCAAATCCAATTTGAGGTAATACTTGACCGTCAATCATATTTAAATTTTTCATTTAAAAATTCCTCCTACAGTTAATTAATTATAATTATATAATTGTGAAAATGCTTTTTAAAGCAATCGGCCTATACCTCTTTTTAAAGTAGGGGAATGAAAAAACGTGACAAAAGTCTATTTTCAAAAATGTGATGTCATAACTACAATAATTAGGTGATGATATGAAAAAAACGTCTAAAACATTTATTTATGTCTTAGACGCTTAAATATGATTACAATTATTTAGCTAATACACCAGTTTCTTCTAAATAGGCTTCATAAGAAATCTCTTTTGAAACTGCACCAGCAGGATTTAAATCAATAACACGGTTCGCGATTGTGTTAATAAATTCAAAATCATATGACGTAAAGATGATTGAACCTTTGAAGTTCTTTAATCCATCATTTACCGCAGTAATACTTTCTAAATCTAAATGGTTTGTCGGTTCGTCTAACAATAGCACGTTTGCACTTGATAGCATCATTTTACTTAGCATACAACGTACTTTTTCTCCACCTGAAAGCACACTTGCTTTTTTCTTAACTTCTTCACCACTAAATAGCATACGTCCTAAGAAGCCACGTAAGAATGTTTCAGTTTGTTCGTCTTCCGGTGCATACTGACGTAACCAATCTACTAGATTCATGTCTACACCTTCAAAGTAGTCAGAGTTATCTTTAGGGAAGTAACTACGTGAAGTTGTGACACCCCATCTTACTGAACCTTCATCTGGTTCCATCTCACCAGCTAAGATTTTCAATAATGTTGATTTAGCAAATTCACTATCTCCAATTAATACAGCTTTATCATTAGGATCCATTGTAAATGAAATATTGTCTAGAACTTTAACACCATCAATTGTTTTTGAAAGGTTTTCTACAAACAATAAGTCATTCCCAATTTCACGTTCTGGAGTGAATTTAACAAATGGGTAACGACGCGATGAAGGTTGAATATCATCGAGTTCGATTTTTTCAAGTTGTTTCTTACGACTTGTTGCTTGTTTTGATTTTGAAGCATTTGCAGAGAAACGCGCAACGAAATCTTGTAATTCTTTGATTTTTTCTTCTTTTTTCTTATTTTGATCTTGTGCCATTTTCATTGCTAATTCACTAGATTGATACCAAAAATCATAGTTACCAACGTAAACTTTAATTTTCCCATAATCTAAATCGGCAATGTGAGTACATACGTTATTTAAAAAGTGTCTGTCATGAGAAACTACAATAACTGTATTTTCAAAATTAATTAAGAAATCTTCTAACCAACTAATTGCAGGGATATCTAAACCATTGGTAGGCTCATCTAGTAGCAATACGTCTGGTTTACCAAAAAGACTTTGAGCCAATAAGACTTTAACTTTTTGATTATTTTCTAATTCTGACATTGTTTTATCTTGTAAATCTGCTTTTATACCAAGACCAGATAGTAGGGAACCAGCATCTGCTTCTGCATTCCATCCATCCATTTCTGCAAATTCGCCTTCTAATTCTGCTGCTCTAATACCATCTTCATCGCTGAAATCAGGTTTCATATAGATCTCATCTTTTTCTTTCATAACAGCATACAAACGTTCGTGACCTTTAATAACAACATCTATAACACGTTCATCTTCAAATGCAAAATGATCTTGTTTTAATACTGCTAAACGTTCATTTTTCCCCATTGAAACATGACCAGTTTGTGCATCTAATTCTCCAGATAAAATTTTCAAGAACGTTGATTTACCTGCACCATTTGCACCTATCAAACCATAGCAATTGCCATCTGTAAATTTAATATTTACATCTTCAAATAGCTTACGATCGCCAAATCGTAAACTTACATCAGTAACTTGTAACATGCATTTACTCCTTTTCGTTAATCTACCGCACAAATTATAACACACTTATCTTGCACTTTCGACCTTTCGCGCTAGACTAATGCTTGTTTTCCTATAGCATGTTATAATATAGAAGAATAAATTTTATGAACGAAGGAGAAAAGTATGGCCCAAGATGAAAAAGATATTGTAGGTTCAATAGAATTCCTTGAAGTTGTAGGTTTAGAAGGTTCCACTTACAAATTAAAAGGACCCAATGGTGAAGAAGTTAAATTAAACCAATCTGAAATTAATGATGAAGATGAATTACAAATAGGTGAAGAATATAGCTTTTTTGTATATCCTAATAGATCAGGTGCATTATTCGCTACTCAAAATATGCCTGACATTACTACGAATAAATATGATTTTGTAAAAGTTTTAAAAACTGATAGAGATGGTGCACACGTAGATGTTGGGTTACCACGAGAAGTACTGATTCCTTGGGAAGATCTTCCGAAAGTTAAAGATGTTTGGCCAGTACAAGGTGATGAACTATTTGTTACTTTACGTATCGACAGAGATAACAACATGTTTGCTCGATTAGCGACAGAAACAATCGTTGAACAAATGTATACACCTGTGTTCGATGACGAGAAGCAAAACCAAGTGATAGAAGCAAGACCTTATCGTTTACTAAGAATTGGCAGTTTCTTACTATCTAAAGATGGTTATAAAATATTCGTTCATGAAACAGAACGTAAAGAAGAACCTCGATTAGGTGAAAATGTTAGCGTTCGTATCATTGGTCATAATGAAAAAGGGGAACTAAATGGCTCATTCTTACCCTTAGCACATGAGCGATTAGATGATGATGGCCAACATATATTTGACTTATTAGTTGAATATGATGGGGAGTTACCTTTTTCAGACAAATCTAGTCCAGAAGCAATCAAAGAAATATTTAATATGAGTAAAGGCTCATTCAAGAGAGCAATAGGCCATCTTTATAAAAATAAAATTATCACGATCGAAAGTGGTAAAATTGCCTTAACCCAAAAAGGTTGGGCAAGAATCGAAAAATAGTTTCTTCTATTATAAAGCAGTGAACGATTGAATTAATGAAATTTAAATCATACTTCATTATTTAAGCATTTTATTACAATTGCTATTCATTGATTCAGTAAAACATCATACAGCAATCAATATTAAAACCTAAAAATACTACTTTTTTTGTAGTTATTTTTAGGTTTTTTTGTATTTTAACATTACAAATTCAAAACTTCTGTAATATTAAAAGAGGAGTATAACGTTGATTTAAAGCGATTTTTGAACCAAAGTGATCACTTAACATTACAAATATAAATATTGTAAACAACAACAATAATTCCTTAACAAAACATTTACATTATCTATATTTGTATTTAATAAAAGGTGTGTAGTATAGAGACTGTAAGAAATACATATAACTTTTGGGTTATTCACTTATTAGGAGGATGTTTCAATGAAAAAATGGCAATTATTTGGTACTACAGTAATCGGTGCTTCACTTTTATTAGGTGCTTGTGGCGGCGGAGGTAACGCTGATTCAGGTAAAGGCGAAGGAGAAGTTAAAGGCGATGGCTCATCAACAGTAGGTCCAATCATTGAAAAACTTAACGAAAAATTTGCTAAAGATAATAAAGATGTAACAGTATCATCAGGTACTTCAGGTACAGGTGGGGGATTTGAAAAATTCATCTCAGGTAGCACTGATTTTTCAAATGCATCTAGACCAATAAAAGATGAAGAAAAGAAAAAATTGGATGACAAAGGTATTAAATACGATGAATTCAAAATTGCTCAAGACGGTGTAACAATCACAGTCAATAAAGATAATGATTTCGTTGACGAACTTACTAAAGAACAACTTAAAGAAATTTACTCAGGTAAAGCTAAAACTTGGAAAGATGTAAATCCAAAATGGCCATCTAAAGAGATCAAAGCTTACTCACCTGACCAATCACATGGTACTTACGATTTCTTCACTGAAGAAGTTATGGACAAAGGGGATATCAAAGCAGAGAAAAATGCTGATACAAATGTAATTGTACAATCTGTTCAAAAAAATGAACAAGGTATTGGTTACTTCGGTTATAACTTCTATGAACAAAATAAAGATAAATTAAAAGAAGTTAAAGTTAAAGATGATTCAGGTAAAACAACTGAACCAACTAAGAAAACTATCCAAGATGGTTCATATGCATTGAGTAGACCATTGTATATCTACACTAACGAGAAAAAATTAAAAGATAACAAAGGATTCCAAGACTTCATGAAATTTGTTCTTGAAGACAAAGGTAAATCAGCTGAAGATGCAGGATTTGTTGCATTACCTAAGAAAGACTACACAGAACAACAATCTAAATTAGATGACATCATTGGTAAAGATAGTAAAAAAGACGACGACAAAGACAGTAAATAATTATAGTAAGATCGTTTAGGGTTGGGATTCTGGAATGGGGCAAAGTTAGATTCGTACGCTACTTTGTCATTTTTCCAGACCCAACTTTTTTTAAATAATTGGGAATTTACAAGAAGGAAGGAATTCACATGGCGAATAATAATCTTTCCGTAAGTGAAATGATTGAAAAAAACAACGCTAAAAAGAATGGTACAAGCGATAAAATTGCACCGGTCATTTTAGGAATCATTGCAGTTTTTTCTATTTTAGCAACTATCGGAATTATCGTGACACTTTTAACTGAAACAATTACATTCTTTACACGAGTTTCATTTGCAGACTTTTTCCTAACAATGGACTGGAATCCATTTTCATCAACACCTAAATATGGTATTTGGGCATTGATTCTAGGTACATTGAAAATTACAGTTATCGCGACTATTGTAGCTGTACCAATTGGTTTAGGTGCTGCACTTTACTTAAGTGAATATGCTTCAAGTAGAGCAAGAAGCATTATCAAACCTATACTAGAAATCTTATCAGGTATTCCAACAATTGTATTTGGTTTCTTTGCACTTACATTCGTAACGCCTATACTACGTTCTGTCTTTCCAGAACTAGGTAGTTTCAACTCTATCAGTCCCGGAATTGTAGTAGGTGTCATGATTATACCTTTAATTTCAAGTATGAGTGAAGATGCTATGTCATCTGTACCAAATAAAATGCGCGAGGGTGCTTTAGGCTTAGGCGCTACTAAATTTGAAGTTGCAACTAAGGTTGTTTTACCTGCTGCAACATCAGGTATCATGGCTTCAATTGTATTAGCAATTTCTCGTGCAATCGGTGAAACGATGATTGTATCATTAGCTGCAGGTAGTACACCGTCTGCATCATTAGATTTAACAGGATCTATTCAAACAATGACTGGTTATATCGTGCAAGTAGCAACAGGTGATGCGACATTCGGTTCAGATATTTATTACAGTATTTATGCAGTAGGTTTTACATTATTCTTATTCACATTAATTATGAACTTAATTTCACATTGGATTACGAAACGTTTCAGAGAGGAGTATTAAAATGGCTGAAGTTAACAACAATAGTAAAGCACTTGTCGATCAAAACACCGTTGAAAAGAAACTCTCTGGGAGATTGTCGATAAATAAACTTAATAAGTGGGCATTCTTTGCATGTACAATGATCGGCTTACTCGTCTTAGCGGCATTAATTATTGATACTTTAATTAAAGGTGTTGGACATTTAACTCCTTCATTCTTTACGAGCTTCTCATCTTCAACACCATCAATGGCCGGCATCAAAGGCGCCTTGATTGGTACTGTATGGTTGATGATTACAATTATTCCTATTTCTATTATTTTAGGCGTAGGTACAGCAATTTATTTGGAAGAATATGCAAAAGATAATGCATTCACAAGTTTCATAAAAGTAAGTATCTCGAATTTAGCTGGTGTACCATCAGTCGTATTCGGTTTACTAGGCTTAACAATTTTTGTAAGAGGTATGGGTATCGAATCATTAGCACTAGGTAATTCCATATTAGCTGCCGCACTCACGATGTCACTGCTTATCTTACCAGTAATTATTGTTGCGAGTCAGGAAGCAATCAGAGCAGTACCTAATTCAGTAAGAGAAGCATCATATGGATTAGGTGGTAATAAATGGCAAACAATACGCCGTGTAGTCTTACCAGCTGCAATCCCTGGTATTTTAACTGGATTTATCTTGGCACTATCACGTGCGTTAGGTGAAACGGCACCTTTAATTCTAATTGGTATCCCGACAGTATTATTACAATTACCATCAAGTATCTTTGATCAGTTCCAAGCTTTACCAATGGCTATATACAACTGGGCGAAATTACCACAAGCAGAATTCCAAAACGTCGCATCAGCAGGCATTATCGTATTGCTCGTCATCTTATTATTGATGAACGCAATTGCTATTTTCTTAAGAAACAAATACAGTAAAAAATTCTAATCGTACTCAAATATAAAGTGTATTTAACCAAGGCTAGTCTACTGGGAATATACTATGGATATTAAATCTATAGTCTGGCTAGCCTTATATAAAAAAGGAGTTTTAATTATGGCTAATAAACAAATAATTGATAAAAATGATGACTTACAAGCACATACAGATCGCAATGATAAACCTATTGCAACAATTGAATCGAATCATAAAGAGAACAAAATTCCAGATAGTGAAAAGAAAATTGTCTATTCTACAAAAAATTTAGACTTATGGTATGGCGAGAATCACGCACTTAAAAATATTAACCTAGACATTCTAGAAAATAATGTCACTGCTATTATAGGACCATCAGGTTGTGGTAAATCAACATATATCAAGGCTTTAAACCGTATGGTAGAACTTGTACCATCTGTTAAAACTGCAGGTAAAATTTTATATCGTGATAAAAATATTTTTGACGACAAACATTCAGTAGAAAAATTAAGAACAAATGTAGGTATGGTATTCCAACAACCAAATCCATTCCCTAAATCAATTTACGATAATATTACGTATGGTCCAAAAATCCATGGCATTAAAAACAAAAAAGTTTTAGATGAAATTGTTGAAAAATCTTTACGTGGCGCTGCAATTTGGGATGAGTTAAAAGACCGCTTAGATACAAATGCCTATAGCTTATCAGGTGGTCAACAACAACGTGTATGTATTGCACGTACATTAGCAATTGAACCAGATGTTATTTTAATGGATGAGCCAACATCTGCATTAGATCCAATTTCAACATTAAAAGTTGAAGAATTAGTACAAGAATTAAAAGAAAAATATTCAATTATTATCGTTACACATAACATGCAACAAGCAGCACGTGTATCAGATAAAACAGCATTCTTCCTTAACGGCTATGTAAACGAATACGATGATACAGATAAAATCTTCTCTAATCCTTCTGATAAACAAACTGAAGATTATATCTCAGGTCGTTTCGGTTGATTAATCTATGGCTATAATCAGACAAAAATACGAAGGCCAACTCGATGATTTAATGAAAGATCTGCGTCGGCTTGGTCTTCATGTATATCATAATATTGAATTTGCATTAATGTCGTTAAGTGAAGAAGATAGAAACTATGCAAGAGAATCTATTGCAAAAGATAAAAATATTAATGAACTTGAAACTGAAATTAATGAAAAAGTTATTATGCTGATTACTAAACAGCAACCAATTGCTACTGATTTAAGATTGATGATGGCAGCATTAAAAATTGCTTCTGATTTTGAACGTATAGGAGATAACGCTGCTAATATTGCTGAAATTAGATTAAGAGCAAAGATTATAGATAAATATGTGCTAACAAGGCTCAACACAATGGGTAAATTAGCATTGTTAATGTTAAAAGATTTAAATGATGCGGTTAGAAACAATGATATCACACTTATTAAAGAAATCATTGAACGCGATGAGGATATTGATGATCTATATAAAAATATTGTTAACACTACCTATCTCATTGATAATGATCCTTTTGTTGCCGGACAAGCGCATCTAGCAGCACGTCATTTAGAACGCATCGGAGATCACATTACGAATATTGCTGAAAATATATATTTCTTTATTACTGGTAATCGTTACGAATCTTACAATAAATAACAAAGAAAAGCGCAGTGAGTGTGAAATTGATTTTCTACTCACTGCGCTTTTCTTTTATTGTTCTGCTTCAATTTCGTCTGTCAGCATTTCTAATTCGTCAACAAGCTTGCCAATATAACCAATGGTTGATTTCAATGGCGCATCTGTTCGAATATCAATACCTGCAATGTCAGCTAATTCAACTGGTGATTTACTGCCACCAGCTTTTAATGTTTCTAACCATGCATCGACGGCAGGTTGGCCTTCAGTTTGAATACGTTGTGACATAACTGTACCAATAGTTAATCCTGCAGAATAAGTATAAGAATATAACCCCATATAATAGTGTGGTTGTCTCATCCAAGTCAATTCTGTACCTTCAGTTAATTTCACACTATCTCCAAAAAATTGACTATAAACATCTAACATAATTTGATTTAACACAGGTGCTGTTAACGACTCACCATTGTCGACTTTTGTGTAAACTTCTCTTTGATAGGCTGCTTCTAGTAAATGTGTAACCATATTATGATAATACGTTCTAGAAATAATTGAACCAATTACCCAACGTTTAAACTTCGGATCATCACTATTTTTAAATAAATAGTTAGACATCAACATCTCATTCATTGTAGAAGGTGCTTCAACAAAATACATTGATGCTTCTGATTCCAAATAATTTTGGTGTTTTTGCGCTAATGTAAAATGGCCAGCATGACCCAACTCATGCGCTAAGACAAATGTTTCAGTCATTTTACCTGTCCAAGAAATAAATACATAAGAATGTGAAGCATAAGGACTTGCACAATAAGCGCCTGTATCTTTACCTTTGTTTTGTGCAAAATCAATCCATCTTTCTTCATATGCAGCTTCGACCATCTTCAAATAATCTTGTCCAAGTACATCTAATGCACCATAGATATATTGTTTTGAGTCCTCTATGGAAATCTCTGGCTCATAATTTGGATCAATAGATACTTTTAAATCTTCAAAGCCCATAACATCAAGACCGTGCACGCGTTTGATTAACTTAGCATATTTTTGCATAATAGGCGCTAAATCACTCATAATTACATCAATTTGTCGATCAAACATATCACGTGTAACTTCTTGGTCTTGTAATAAGTAATCAATAACCGACTCGTAGCCCCTTAAATCAGCTTCAATTTTTTCTTGTTGAACTTGTAAATTATAAGTTGCTGCTGTTGTATGCTGATATTTACGTAGCGCATCACTAAAATATTTAAAGCTTGTTTCTCTAAAACCTCTATCCGGATTATCTTCGTATTCATTTTCAAATGTTGCATAATCTAAAGGATAATTTTGATTATTGTGCTCAAATGATTCAAAGTCAATATCTAGCGTTTTAGTTGTTCCATATAAATCAAAAGCACCGTCAAAAGTAGGGGATAAACTAGCTAAAACTTTTTCAACTTCTGGAGATAATTTATATGCTTTTTTAGCTTTAATTTTTGTTAAAAAATGTGGATATTGTGATGTTTTAATTAATTCATCTAATGTCGTATCTGAAAGTTCGATAATCTCTGAAACAACAAATGATAATTCACTTGCTATCTTTCCATAGGAAGTTGAAAATTTAGCACTCAATGTTTGTGCTTGTTCATTAGCCGTATCGACACTTAAATTCAATTCGGCGTAATTTGCCATTCTGTCCAATTGAATTAATATATCAGAATATGCATTGAGTGCAACTTCAATCATTTCAGCATGATTCAAACGTTCTGTATATTGTTTATTAAATGCTTTGGCTGCTTCTAAAGTTTCATCTAACACTTGATAAAATGCTTCATCAGAACTAAATAATTCAGTAATATCCCAAGTTTCGTCTTTAGGGACATCACTTCTAAACTGTAATGTTCTAGTCATTTAATCACTCCTTCACATAATTTAGGTTTCATATTGATTATACATGAAAGACGATAACAAAGCACAATTGCAAGTTTAATTATCATTGAAACAGGGAAGGTAATTAGATGAAATGTATGGAATCTTTTGTCTTTAAAACAAAAGATTAGTACATACTACTATAGTCCGAATAAGATTGTGGTAAATTGTAGTATAATCTTAATCATTAAGTTAAAATTACAAACAAAAGATATGTAAGGAGTGCAACACATGACAATATTTGATATGCCTAATTATTTATGGATTTCAGTAGTTGCTGTGATATTAGTAACTATTTTCTGTAATCTAGCTTTAAATAAATGGTTTGTCCCAGCTGTATTAACAATCGTCGTATTAGGAATAGCTGCTTTCTTGATTCCTAATTTTGAAGATATTACATATGAACCATTATTAGGATTTGCGGCATTTATGGCTGTAATCAGTTTAATTATTAGTTTCTTAATTTGGTATTTCACACGCAATTGGAGACGAAGCCGTCGCGAGAAAAAAGCGAAAAAAGAAATTCGTAAACGTGGTGGTATTCCTAAAGATGAAATTGAGAACTATCGAGAAAAAAGATAGATATAATAAAAGCCATTGTAGTGGGTTACATTACAATGCCTTTTATTATTGCCACTAAATAGGATAGTGGGGAAGATTATTTAAATGCTTTCTGTATTTGTTCAAGTTGGTCGATGGTTAATTTGATACCACCTTCACCGAAAAACCAACTGTTTGCTTCAAATAATGTAACGTCATTATTTTTAATTGCCTTTGAATTTTTTATAACATCATTCTGTAACGCTTGCGGCATACTTTCACTTTTTACATTTCCATGTTTAGTTCGATCAATGACAAATAATTTGTCTGGATTCATTTCATTTAAATATTCATTTGAAATAAGTATACCACTTGAGTTCGGTTTCATTTTTTTATCAGCATGTTTAATGCCTAAATCTTCATTTAAAAAACCACCGAATCTACCAGTAGTACCATAGGTTTTTATACCTTTATCATCTACATTTAGAAATAATACAGATTCATTTTCAATTCTTTTTTTAGTTTCAGCAACCTTATCATCCAGTTCTGTAATTAATGCCTTTGTTTCTTTTTGCTTGTCAAAAATTTTACCTATATTTTCAGTATTTTTCTTAATTGAAGCTATGTAATCATCGTTTTGAGGACTAATAAAAACAATTTTAGCATTTGGTACAGCTTTTTTCATTTCTTCTAAAGTTTTAGTATGTGCTTGCCTGAAAGAAGCAAAAACAACATCTGGTTTAGATTTTGCTAATTTATCGTAATTAGGTTGACCTGGGTTGCCAATATTGTTGTATTGGCTGCTTTTAAATGCTTTTAGGCTGTCTGGTAAAAATGAAGCACCTTGACCCTTAGCAATAGCAACGATATGGTCTTGCAATTTTAATTGTTGCATCACATCTAACACACCGTAATCCATTACTGCAACGCGTTTAGGATTAACCGGAACCTCTACAACTTCATGCTTAATTTCGCCTTTATTATGATCTTGATTTTTATCTTTAAACTCATAAGAAGTTTCAATTTTAACTGTTTCTTTAGATGCTTTATTACTTTGGGTATGACTACAAGCACCTAAAAATAAAAAGCAAAGGGCGGTTAATGCAATACATATAAACTTATTCATATACAATCTCTCCTTTAATATAAAAGTTAATTATATATTAATTGAAAATCATTATCAATTAGAGATTTTAGAAATACTAAATGATTGTGTGAAGTTCATAGCAATTTCGAATTAACATACCAATGCAATGATTAAGTCTAATGATCAAGTTTAATGATTAAGTCTACAGGAAATAACACATATGAGATTATCAATATACGTATAATTATCATATTAAAGAAAGTCAACGAGCAATAATGATTTAGCAAATTATAATCAAGCTAAAACAAAGTGAAGCATATGTAATGTATTCATATTAGCATAGAAATTATATAGATAGTACAAGCATGTACTAAGAAAAAGGGTTCCGAAATTGGAAAATATCTCAATATACATAACTTCCTATAATATATATTATGTAAACTAAAATACAGAAAATATTTTTACTGGAAAATTATTATGCTTTCATAGCATTTAACCTTAACTTAGTAACTATAATGAATTACCTGATTTTTATACTTAATTGTTCTGTTTAATGTTACGTATGATACACATGATTTTAAATTTGATTCTCACTTAAGTTATCTATTTGTAAATCATTTCTTTGTTATAGATAATTTCAACACTTATTGTTATGACTACAAATGGCCATTTCATTTTAAGTTACTTATTTGCAATCACATGAACAAGTACCCACAATATCATTTTAAAATGCTCAGAAATGCAAATCTCAGCGCCTATGTTTAACGCTTACTAAAATAATTACTAAATAAGATATCCAATCGCTATCACAATCTCAGTAATCCTTAAATAAATGGTTTTTATTAAGTTCAAACTACATTATAGGTTTACATAATATAAATATGATAATCTTAAAATCTTTTAGTGTTCCTTTTCTTTTTTTGGGTATATACTGTTTAGAGAATATTTTAGGAGTGAAATTTATGCAACGATCTTCAGGTATTAAATGGTCAAGTTTGATCATTGGTGTTATTTTCTTAGTTATTGGCGTATTTATCGTTAGTTTTCCAGAAGAAAACTTATTTGCTATAACTTGGTTAATTGGTCTTTTATTTATTATTAATGGTTTTATAGAAATTTTCATCCGTCGTATAATGAAAAAAGCGACACAAAGGGGCTCCAAATTACTGATTATACTTGGTATAATTAATATAATCATCGGTTTGTTAATCCTATTTAATGTCGTAACGAGTACAACCTTTATTATTTATTTATTTGCTATTTGGTTTATTATTAATGCTATTTTCAATATATTCACCGTAACACCAGCTGAAAAGTCGAATAAAGCTTTCCATACTTTTTCAATTTTACTAAATGTAATTGAAATTGTTTTTGGTATTATTTTATTATTCAACCCGTTAATCGCTGCGGTAATTATTGCTATATTTATGTGTATTGTATTCTTTATCATAGGTATCACATATATTATTGATGCTTTGAATTAATTTAATATAGCAAATGAAATTTTATATTTTAACTAGGGCGCTTAATCATAAAAATCAAAAACCATAAAAACCATGTTGTGATTTGTCGAATTACAACATGGTTTTTTTAACCTATTTTATTACTTACACCGAGTAAATATATATATTTTTTATATTTACTTTTTTAAATCATTATGCTATTGTTATATTGATATTATATAATTTTATGCTATACTAAAAAATGTGGCTAACAACTAGAATCAACCTCATAGAATATGCCACATACTAGATTACCGTTATATTGGAAAGCCATCCTTTTATAACGAATCCTAAACAAAAGAAAGCATACTGATATACGCTTACAACCAGTATGCTTTCTTTTTAATATTATTTTTTAATTTTCTTTCTAACATTATTCAACGTATTAAATAACCAATATTTCGATTTCTTAATTGGTTTATAGAAATCACCAATCAATTCCTCAATTTGTACGTTAAAGCCTCGTTTAAAGCGATATACACCGTAATCTTCGCTATTTTCAGTAAAGTCACCTGATAGACCATAGAAATTATAACGACCATAGCCATGATCAAAGCAATAATTCATCATATACCAGTGCATCATATAGGGTCCCATATATTGATTATATTTTTCTGATGAACCACCTGAGAAATAATTCACTTCATATGCATTTGCAAAATAAACACCCGCGGCTAAGTTTAAAACAGCACCGTCAGTTAGTCTTAACTCACTCGCATGAAGTAATTCTTTTTTATCATGTTCAATCTGTTTGTCTAGCTCTGCAATTTTCTTCAATTGCTTATCAGATTTATTCTCATTTTGCATCATTTTATCGCGGCGTGATTCTTTTTCATTAATGCTTTCTTGAGTATGATTAATATATTCATCCAAATCAATGTATGCCAATGGGATTAATGCTTTATCACCGTAATTGTCTATAAAGTTATAAAAGTATTCATCCGTTTTAGAAACAAAACCAGTACGTTCTTCTGTTTCACGATACAATTCTAAGAAAATATCAAATTCATCTCTTGTTAGTAACCTTACCTTCACGCCAAAATTAATTGCCTTGTTTATATTACGTTTTCTTTGGCTATCAAATTGTTTTTTTAATGAAGCTGGTGTTTCACCATCAAGGTTTAATACGCCCATCCATCTAACTTGGCTAGATGTATCATACGATGTTGTAAATCCGTGATGTATATAACGATGAGATTTGAATAAATTAACGAGTGCATCATTCTTATCATGATTAGGTGATGGATTAATATCCTTATCATATATTTGATAAATCCAATATGGATCCATTTTGACATATAAACAATTATGCTGTTGCAAATAAGTGTCTAATTCACGTAAATAGAAATCTACTAACCCCAAATCATTATAATCCATAACTGGACCGCGATTTGAATAATAAACATAGCTTCCCATTGTAGGAATTTTAGAGAAAAGACTAGCAGCAATAACTTGATTATCGTCATCTTTTAAGCCTAATAATACAACTTGAAATCCATCTTCTTCCCTTGTCGCAATATTTTCTTTCACTTGAAAATAATGACTCTCTAATGCTGGATTCTGTACAAAATTGTCATATTCTTTGACAGTTAACTCTGTAAATTTCATTCTAGCTTAGTTCCCTTCTATTTATGTTTATTTCTTTTTATCCTTAATTTTTTTCAATGTCGTATAAATTTTGTACATTGGCTTATTAATCGGTTTAATAAAATCACCAACATATTCTACTACATCTGCATTAAAACCTTTTTTAAATTTAACAACACCTGCATCTTCTGCATCTTCAGTAAAATGACCACTAATACCATAAAAATTATATCTATCTATATTATGATCTATAGCATAATTAATCATCTTCCATTGTATTGCATAACTACCAGCAAAATGTCTAAATTCATTAGATGTACCACCTGCATAGTAAACGACTTCATAAGGATTAATAATAAAGTAAGCTGCAGAAATCGGTAATTCGTTACCATGCTTTTCTTGTAACGCAGTGGCTTCATCTATTTTTTGTTGGTTTGCAATCAGTTGTTGTTCTAAATTTTCTTTTTTATTATACGCTTTTTTATTTTCTGGTCTTTTTTCTATATCCTTAACTGCTTTATTTATATCTTTACTTAATACTTCGCGTTCAGCCTTTAATTCTGTTATATATTCATCAAAATCCATATAAGCTAATGGGACAAGCACACGATCTTTATAATACCTTAACCTATTATAATAAAAATCGTCATCTCTATCGTCAAAATCCTTTGTTTCAGAAGTATCTTCCATGAATGAGCGGAATATTGGCAACTCATCTTCACCTAAAAATCTTACTTTCACACCATTTTTCTGTACTTTTTTAGTATTTCGTTTACGTAAACTATCCATACCATTAAGTACGTCTTTAGCAGTTTTTCCAGCTAAATCTAAAACAGAATGGAATCTTATTTGAAGTATTGGGTCAAAGCCAGTTAAAAAACCTTCATGCTTATAACCGAGTTGTTTCATTTTATCAAAAATCCAATCGTGACCCGCATTTGCTAATACTTCACCATCATGATTACGATATTGATAAGCAAGATAAGGATCTACTCGTAAATATAAGGCATTATGTTTTTTTACATATTTTGCTAATTCGTTAAAGAAGTAATGCACGAGTTCTTTATTTTCAAAATCTATGACTGGACCTCTATTGGAATAAAAATACTTGAAGAATTTCATAACAGGCACAGCTGTAAGTAAACATGCTGCAATTACTTCATTATCATTATTCTTAATTCCTACTAGGTGTGTTTCTGTACTTTCTGCAATTTTCAATTCATAATTTCCAACCATTTGCGTAAAATGACTATTCGGCATTTTATCCGTAAATGCACCGAACTCTTTTGCAGTTAAATTCGTAAATTTCATTTTTTATATACTCCTATTTATCTATAGTTCTATTTTCGAGTTTAATTCTCAATCTAGATTATTATACAATATTCATTTATAAAACTAAATCATTAGCCTGTACATAATCTTTCTAATGCAATGATTACACTGCGTTTTATGTATTATTTAATTATATCACTACTTTTATTTTAACAAAGCGTAAGCATTTATTCATATTTAACATGTTAGATTTATAATTTAATTATGAATAACTTTTGGTTTTATTACCTTAATTATATATTTACTGTCATCTTCACTTAATTTATTTGTAAATACATGATAAAACCGGAGAACTTATCTCGTTCTCCGGTTTTATATTATTTCAATAAAAAGTTTCTAATTATAAAGCATCTCTGATTGCTTTACCTATTGCTACACTTGATTGTGGATTTTGACCAGTGATAAATTGGGCATCAGATTCAATATGCTCTGTAAAATCATCTTTTGTCACAAACTTAGCACCTTGATTTTCCAATTCCGTTTGAGTTAAAAATGGAACTTTGTCTTCTAAGCCCATCGTACGTTCTTCATTATCTGTAAATGATGTTAATGTAACACCTTTAACTAAGAAATTGCCTTGTTTATCTTTGGCACCCACAAATGCACTTGGTCCGTGACATACTGAAGAAATAATTTTCTTTTCTTCTTTAAAGTCTGCAAGGATATCTGCTAATTGTTGGTTATGTGCAAAATCAAATACGGTACCATGTCCACCAGGTAAATAGACTGCATCGTACTGTGATACATCAATATTTTCAATACTTGGTACTTGTTTTAACTTTTCAACAAAATTAGCATACTGATTTAATTCATCATTTTGTGTAGAATTTGGATCTAATGGAATTTCTCCACCTTCAATCGACACGATATCCACATCAATACCTGCTTCTGTTAATATATTATAAGGTTCGCTCGCCTCTTCTAACCATAGTCCAGTTGGCGTGCCATCATCATATTGACTTCTACTCGTAATTATGAATAATACTTTTTTACTCAAATTAAGTCACCTCTTTTAAAAATAAAGGTATGAACGATAAATAATACCAACGATACTATTTATCTAACTCTTCCTCTGATATCATATTACCCTTATTTTTAATGCATACACATAAAAATATATGACAATCTTTGCTTAATTCAAGACATTTCTTATTGTTTTTAAATACTCAATGGTAGTTTGTTTATCGTCATTTTCAAAGCGTTTTACTATTTCACTACCTATCACTACGCCATCTGAAGCTTCAATAATATCTTTTACATGTGCTGCTGTTCTTATACCAAATCCAGCTACTACAGGAACTTCAGTATGTGCTTTTATATCTTTAATTCTATTTTTTAGCTCTGGATGAAATTTACCATCTTCGCCTGTAGTCGCATTCATCGTTACAGTATAAATAAATCCTTCTGCATCCTTAGCTATTTGATGACTTCTAGTGTTTGAAGTTGTCATAGCAATTAATGAAATAATATTTGTTTTTCGTTCTGGATGACGCGCTTTAAGTTGTTGCACCAACTCATGAGGCAAATCAGGTATGATCAAACCATACACACCTGCTTCTTCACAAGCATTCAAAAATGCTGATTCACCATAATGATTTATGATATTGTAATATGTCATTAACACATACTTACTTTGAATCTCATCTTGATTTTCTGTAAGTTGATCGAAAATATATTGTATATTAACGCCTTCTTGAATTGCTTTATTACCAGCATTCATGATTACCGGCCCATCAGCAACAGGGTCTGAAAATGGAACACCCACTTCAACTATATCTGCACCTGCTTCACTTAGTGTTTTTACATTTTCAATAAAGTCTCTGTTGCCCATAACATAAGGTACAAATAATTTATGCATGCGTGTCACCCTCCTGTTTCATATAATTTCTGATCGTTTCCATATCTTTATCACCGCGGCCTGATACTGTAACCACAAGTATTTCATCTTTACGCATCGTAGGTGCCAATGTTTCTACATAACTTAAGGCATGTGCACTTTCGATAGCTGGTATGATACCTTCCGCTTTAGTAAATCGCACTAAAGCATCCATCGCTTGTTTGTCACTTGCAGTAGCATATTTCACTCTTCCAATGTCATGATAATATGAATGCTCTGGACCAACGCCAGGATAATCCAATCCTGCAGATATTGAGTGTGCTAATTGTATTTGACCATCATCATCTTGAATTAAATACATTTTTGTACCATGTAACACGCCTTCTTTACCTTTATTTATAGCAAGCGCGTGTTTATCTGAATCTATTCCGTCGCCCGCTGCCTCAACACCGTAAAGCTTAACATCATCCTTTACAAATGGATAAAACGTCCCGATGGCATTAGAACCACCGCCTACACATGCGACAATAGCATCTGGTAATTGACCTTCTTTTTCATGAACTTGTGCTTTAATTTCTTGACCAATAATTTTTTGAAAGTCTCTTACAATAGTAGGAAAAGGATCAGGTCCCAGTGCAGAGCCTAGCAAATAATGCGTATCATCAACATGGCTTACCCAGTACTGTAATGCTTTATTGACTGCATCAGATAATGTGCCTTGTCCTTCAGTGACTGATTCCACTTTTGCGCCTAATAGTTCCATTCTAAACACGTTTAATGATTGTCTTTTGATATCTTCTTCACCCATAAACACAACGAGTTCCATATCAAATAAGGCAGCTACAGTTGCACTAGCAACACCATGTTGCCCCGCTCCAGTTTCGGCTACTAATTTATTTTTTCCCATGCGTTTAGCTAACAGTGCTTGACCAAGTGCATTATTAATTTTATGTGCACCCGTATGGTTTAAATCCTCACGTTTCAAATAGATTTTTGCACCACCAAGTAATTCCGAATAAGACTTAGCATATGTTAGCGGTGTTTCACGACCTACGTAATCTTTTAAGTAATCATCAAGTTCTATCTGAAATTGAGGATCATTTTTAGCGTCCTGATAAGCTTGTTTCAATTCTTGTATTGCGGGCATTAATGTTTCTGGTACATATTGTCCACCATAATTACCGAAAAAACCAAATGCATCTGCTTCTGTTTGTATATTTTCAATCATAGTTTATTGAGCTCCTTTTAAAAGTTTTATAATTTCTAACATTTTATTTAAGTCTTTTTTATGATTCGTTTCTATGCCACTTGCAATATCATAACCAGTATGATGAAGTGATAAGTTTTCTATCTTTTGTATATTTTCATAATTAATGCCACCTGCAATTAAATAATCAACATCATGTATGGTATCTAAAATTTTCCAATCATACTTTTTGCCAGTACCACCATAGGATTGTGATGGTGTATCAATAATAAATTGGTCAACTGAATGCTTGTAATCATCTATTGATGTCAATAATGTTTGTTGATTTACTGCAGGTAATGCTTTAATAATTTTTAAGTTACTATTTTGTTGTCTAATATATTGCACCGTACTTATAGGTTCGTTTCCATGAAGTTGTATTGTTGTAATACCTGTATGATTAATAATGCTATCTATTGTAGCGCGTTCAGGATTTACTAGAATAATCACTTTTTCCTTATCATTTGGTATAATATCTGTAAATTGTTTAATCGTTTGAATATCAACAAATCGCTTACTCTCAGTAAAATGTATAAAGCCCATAGCGTCGATATTCAATGCTTTTGCCTTTTCAACATCTTCTAACGTACGAAATCCACAAAATTTTATTTTCACTTTGTCACCTTAGTTAATTTCAATCCTGGTAAAAATTGACTTAAATCTTCACATTTCATTAACGATTCACCTATTAACAGACCATCAATACCTGACTCAACCACATTCGCTACATCCTGTGCATCCCGAATCCCACTTTCCGAAATATAATGGTAGCCCTCTTTTTTGTTTTCTAATATTTCATTTGTATGCAACACATCTGTGACAAATCGTTTCAAATCTCTATTGTTTACACCAATAAGTTGCGGGCTTAATTTGTAAGCGCGTTCCAATTCTTCTTTATCATGTACTTCTACTAGTACTTCTAAATTTAGTGATGTCGCATATTGATATAAATCTTTCATTTGTTGATCTGTTAATACATTAACGATTAACAATATGATTGATGCTCCGGCTTTTTTTGCTACATCAATTTGAATTTTATCGACAACAAAGTCCTTACATAGTACCGGTAAAGTCGTTTGTAATGTTAAATCTTGCAATCTTTCATAGCTACCTCCAAAGTAATGCTCATCTGTGAGAATTGAGACTGCATTTGCACCGTTAGCTTCGTAATCCTTAACTTGTTGTGCTAAATCTCTATTTGGTAATTGATCTAATGTTGGACTTTTAGATTTAATCTCTGCGATTACTGCTAATTGGTTAGACTCATCTAATTGCGACTTAAACGAAGATTTATGCGTAATGTCTACCTCATTTAATGTCTTTAATTTCTCTTCATAGTAACCTTCTTTTATTAAATTTCTTTTATAATCCACGATTTCATCCAATATAGTCATATGTCATTCCTCCCATTTTGTTGTATTGTGCAATAGCATTGCCATTATCAATTAAGCGTTGTGCTTCAATTACACCTTGTTTAATAGAGCTGACCTTCTCAGCAACATATAAAGCGATACCCGCATTAAACACCACTACATCACGTTTTGCGCTTCGATCAACACCCGTCAAAATATTTTTGGTAATCTCTAAATTTTCAAGTGGTGTACCACCAATGAGCGCTTCATTTGGTGCATACGCTAAACCAACGTCCTTTGGATTTACAGTATAATTTTTAGTAGCTTCGTTTTCATTTACTTCGTATATCATATTATCACCAGAAAGCGTTGCTTCATCCATGCCATTGGCTCCATAGACAACGATTGCTTTTTTACGGCCTAAATCTTTAAGTGTTTGAGCAATCTTTTCTAATTTTGATGTTTCATATACACCCATCACTTGATAATCTAATTTAAATGGATTAATAATCGGACCAGTTATATTAAAAATTGTTGGGTTAGTCATCATTTTTCTAATAGGTTGAATGCTTTTCATAATCGGGTACGTATCTGTTGCACTCAAGAAAGCTAAACCAACTTGATTCAATTGACTTGGTGTTGCTTCAACAGAACTTGTATTTATACCCATTGCCTCTAGCAAATCTGTACTACCTGATGATGAGGTAACACTCTTATTGCCATGTTTAATCACAGGGATATTTGCGCTAGCAATTACAAATGAAACTGTCGTTGAAATATTAAAGCTATTTGATTTATCTCCCCCTGTACCACAAACACACATACCATTCGGATAATAAG
The DNA here is from genome assembly GCF_049897865.1 of Staphylococcus sp. Y174-1. Lineage (NCBI taxonomy): Bacteria > Bacillati > Bacillota > Bacilli > Caryophanales > Staphylococcaceae > Staphylococcus > Staphylococcus sp. Y174-1. The sequence goes on from NZ_JAFCXB010000001.1 coordinate 452,253, forward strand.
GCTGCTGTCGATACATAGAATGAATCAAACTTTTTGAAATATATGTTAATTCTTCTTGAGTAATCTCTTTTTCTGAGAACGATGATAATAAATTTGCTTTTACTTCGTTTGATATATCATCAGCAATAAGTAGTTCTATAAATTCATTCATTTGTTGCTGATTTAATGGTTTATACTGTTTTAATTGTGCTTGTAGTTCCATTACTTTTGTCCTCCTTTACTATATTCAAAAAATTATTGATGATTTGTACACCATCCGCTGTTGCAAAAGATTCAGGATGATATTGAATTCCGAAGTGTAACAATTGACTATGTTCAAATGATTGAATACAATCTTTTGTTTCTGCTGTTATAATAAATGCTTCAGGTATTGTTTTTGAATTACTAATCAGTGAATGATACCTCATTATTTCAGAATATTCTGGAATATTTCTATACAACTTTGTATCTTTTATGATTCTCATTTGATCCGTTTTACCATGCATGATGAATTCACTTTGAATAACATCTCCACCGTGATAGCATGTTAATGCTTGAGCACCTAAACATACACCTAAGATTGGTTTATTTTCATAATGCTTTATAATTTTCATTAAATCTTCTTTATCTAATGGGTGCCCTGGCCCAGGTGATATGACTACACCATCTACATCTAAATGATAAATCTCCGAATCATCAGGATATTTCACTATCACTTCATTATTTTTGGCTATCATATCTACTAGGTTATAGGTAAATGAATCATAGTTATCAACGATTAATATCATGGTGACACCTCCAATAAACTCTTAGCTTTTAACTTTGTTTCTTCTAGTTCTTTTTCAGGTATTGAGTCATAGACAACGCCACATCCAGCTTCAACATTTACATGTGTTTCATCAATCATCATTGTACGTATTGCCAAGGCGAAATCTAAATCATGATTACAATTGATGTAGCCTATACCGCCACTATAGACACCTCGTTTTTGTGGTTGTGCTTCATAGATACGTTGAATGGCTCTTAGTTTTGGAGCACCCGACACTGTACCAGTAGGTAGTAAGCTCGCAATCACAGACATTGGAGAATAGTCTTGCTTAAGTTGTCCTGTTACTTCACTTACAATATGCATAACATGTTCATAACGCTCAATTGCCATTAACTTTTGTATCTTAGAAGTACCTCTTTCACTTACTCTGTGAATATCATTTCTTCCTAAATCAACTAACATGCGATGTTCACTTAATTCTTTGTGATCGTTTTTCAATTGTGTTTCGTTTGCATTGTCTTCTTCCAGAGTGCTTCCTCTTTTTATTGTTCCAGCAATAGGATTGGTCACTACTGTTTGACCTTGAACTTTTACAAAACTCTCAGGTGAACTGCCGACGACAATGCGTTCATCCATGTTCAAGTAGTACATATACGGACTTGGGTTTTGACGTTTTAAATTTTGATACAACTGATAAGATAATTGATGTAACTGTTGTCCAAAATTGTGTTCATAGCTGTATATGATAGATGGCACAACTTGGAACATATCACCTTGTTGTATAAGATGCTTCATTTTTTCTACTGTTGCTATAAATTGTTCCGTTGCCATATTAGATTTTATGTTTTTTTCTGTTACTTTTTGTTCATTTCGTAAAGGATAGATATTAATTTGTTGTAATTCTTCTACACGACGTTGCACACGTGCTTTCAATTGTTCATCACTTTGATTAGAAAATAAATTCGTTGCGATGACGTATAAATGTTCTTTGTAATGATCAAAAACATAAACATCTTCTACCATATATAATTTTGCGTCGTGTTGTGGGTGATCTGTTAATTCAATTTCTTTTAAAACAGGAAATGCATGTCTTACCAAATCAAAACTACACGACCCAACGAAACCTGAAATAAAAGGTAAATCTTCTAATATTGCATCCTCTATATTAGTTTTATATTGATCTATAAAAGCTTGCATTTTTTCATAAGGCTGATTCTGTTCTATCGTTTTGTTAGTAGCTGTTTGAATAGTCATTTCATCATTATCCAAAGTAATTGCTCCATAAGTGTCAAAAATCACTATAGAATAACGTCCTTTTAATTGTGATTGATCTGAGCTTTCTAAAATCATTTTATTTTTTCTTAATCTTGCTAATGCTTCTGGGGTAACTTCAGCATTTAACTTTTGATATTGTACTTTCATTTAACTTTCCTCCTTATAAAAAAACAGCGCCCTTAAACTATGTTAAGGACGCTGACGCGCGGTACCACCTAAAATTAGTAGATAAACAATTAATTTAAAATCATCTACTCGCTCTTTGTTTTATTCGTTTTAATCCAACAAAACCCAATTTCAGTATATGTGGGTGTTAGTTTGCATCAACCACTAACTTTCTGTAACTACCCTGCCATAACTTACTTCATTTTGTTTTCTAATTCAGTTCAAATTTAATATAAAAAAACACCACATTAACGCATACATAATGTAAGGACGCGTTACCGTGGTGCCACCTTAGTTAACAAATTCATTGTTCACTTTCATTGCTATTAATTTAGTACATTTAAAAGCCCAATTCACAATATATGCAGTGCTAATTTTCATCAACCATTAGCTTTCTTTTTGCTACATGACATATTTGCTACGTTATCTTTCAAATGGCAACTTTCGTTGCAAAAAGTAATTACCTAGAATCCTACTAGGATAAAATCAATTTGTCAATCATTAATTTCATTTTTATACTTTCCGTGCTATTGAAAAATACATCGATTATATTACAAAGCCATATTAGATAAGCCTATTCTAGCTTGTCTTTATTATTTTGATATTTTTCATAATTATCTTTTGGAGCGACTTTTTTGATTAAATTTGCACCTATGGCAAATAAGAATAAAAAGATAATTGGATGATATTGAAATTTATGGTCAGCAAATGTTACATACATCGCATATAGTAAAACTAATATCCAAAATATCGTTAACAATAACGTTCTTAAACTCGGTTTTTTCATGATTTTATACTCCCATATTACATTTGATTGCTTTTTTTATAGTTAGTCGTTAATTTCTATTTTAATGGTATATACATCGAGATGCCAACAGTTACCCTTAAATTGTTATAAACGGCTCATTATTATTAAAAAAGCTAATAAAGCAGCGTTTTCTTCAGTTTAAAAACCACCCTACGCGTTATTTAAATCATTTTGGCCATTGAAATTATCTTTCTTTAATAAGTAATATATAGACATCTTTGATTAGTACAATTTTATATACCATAATCAAAGATGTCACTTCAATATCATCATATATTTATTTTTGCTCTAGCAATCTATCCTTGAAATAATTTGAAAGTTTCTTAAGCGATGAAGGATCAGAATAGGTAGCCTCATTTTTAGGATAATAATATATATGATTATTTTTATAAGCTGGCTGATTTTTCCAAAGCGATGATTCTGTAAATTCATTGTTGATAGGGTTACCTTTTTCAGTCGGAATTAATATAAAATCAGCAGTATATTTGCTATATTGCTCATGTGGTATTGTTTTAAAGCCATCTTTATCAAGCATTCCCTTTACACCTTTTGGAAATGGTAATTGATATTCTTGATATATTATTGGCGTGCCTCTACCAAAATTTTCACCAAAAATTGAAAGTTGCTTAGGTTTGATTTCCATTACGGTAAAAGTTTTATTTGAGCCTATTTTATCTTTAATTACCTTTCCATCAGATTGAAGTTGTTTCTCCATATCTTTAATTTGTTTTTTAGCTTCATTTTCTTTATTTAGTATTTTCCCTATTGCAAGATGCATTTCTTTATATGAATAATCATTGTATTTTATTGGTATTGTAGGTGCGATTTTTTGATATTTTTTTATTTTAGTATTTACATCATAAGTCAAAATTAGGTCTGGCTTCAATTTTGCAACACCTTCAACATCTTCTGAACCTACACGTTTAGCACCTTTTTCATTGATATATTTTGATTTTGGAAAATCATTATTAACACCCACAGGTGTAACGCCTAAATCTTTAAAATTACCGAAATTTGAAGTTAAAACTACTATCCTTTTTGGGTGCTTTGGTATTTTAATACTCTTTCCTGATTGCGTTTTAAACGTTTTTGTTTCTTTATTCGAGTCTTTATTTTGACCACAAGCAGACAAAATAATTAATAAACTTAAAAATAAAACAATTAATCTTTTCATCCTATCATCCCTTTTAGTATATTCTTTCAATATCATTTTATTATGCAGTAATTGATATTGATTATCAATAAGATGTCTGAGTTTTCATTTAAATTTATTTATTGTTTAAGTTGTTCATTAACTTTGTTGAATTCACTTACTAGACTGTTATGATTTTTCAAACCAAAAAAAGAGCCATAAATGGCTCTTTTTTTAATATATCTATGTTTTTATGGCATCAAAGATTCTAATTCCATTAACATAGCTGGTACTTCATTTAAATTATAACCTATTTCTATAATTATATATACAAGAAGCAATACCTAAACCAACAAGTAAAATAGTCATCAAATAAATAGAATAATTGTCTGTTTGGATATACATCTTAAAAAATATGAAATGTAGCGCTGCTACTATGAAATACACAGGTATGAATTTTCTTGACCAAAGTAGTGACTGTTCCACTCAAATTCTCCTTTTCAACTAATAATTTAAACAATTAGTATAAACATTTAGCTCTGTATAGCTGCTAGACAATAAGCCTGTAACAATGCTTGCGTTGCCTTTATAGAATCGATATGTGTCCGTTCTAATGCATGAGAGGATTCAATGCCTGCACCAAATAAACCATGCTTGATATCAGCACCCGCTTTTAATGCTGCAGAAGCATCAGAACTATAATATGGATAAATATCTACCTTGTACGGTATTTGATTTATCTTACATAATTCAACCAATTGCTCTCGTAACCCTTTATGATATGGACCAGATGCGTCTTTTGCACAAATAGAAACTGTGTATTCATCCGATGCTTGTCCATCTCCTAATGCTCCCATATCAAATGCTATAAATTCACTTATTTTTGGAGATATAGACGCATTAGCACCATAACCAATTTCTTCATTATTTGATATATAGAATTGAATCGTATGTGGTAAAGTTAAATTTTTATTTTTTATAGTCTTTAAAAATTCAATAATCATGGCTACGCTTGCTTTATCATCTAAATGGCGTGATTTAATAAAACCTGATGATGTAATCTGTGTTCTTGGATCAAAACTTATAAAATCGCCTACCTCTATACCTAAACTTTGAGTTTCTTCTTTGGTTGAGACTTTTTCATCTATTCTTACTTCCATATGTTCAATATCTCTCGAGATATCGTCATTATTGCGATATACATGTACACTTGTTTCATGTAAACAAATGGTTCCTGTATAGATTTGTCCTGACGAAGTTTCAATTTCACAATATTCCCCTTCTATTGCGTTATAACTAAACCCACCGATTAAATCTAGTGATAAACGACCATCCTCCTTAATTTCTTTGACCATAGCGCCAAGCGTATCCACATGTGCTGTAACACATTTTTGCGCTTCATCATTTTCACCTTTTGCTGTGATTAATAGCGCTCCTTTGTTAGTCACTTCTGTTGGGTAGCCTAATTGTTCTGCTTCACCTTTTACGTATTGAATGGCTTTTTCTGCGTACCCTGACGGACTATTTATTGCCGTCAATGCTTGAATTGTATTAAAAATTGATTCTGACATCTAATCCCCCTCCAAATATATTATATATATAGTCTAACGTTTAAATTTTAAAAATAATACCATTAATACTATATCCCTTTTAAAATACATAGTTGAATTTAAAAATTTATGTTACATTGCATACAACAACATTTTTAAATATTATTTTGAAATTCTAAATAATATGTATTAAATAATCATTATGCTTTAGGGGTGTATAAAACTTTATGAAAAATGACAAACTTTTAAAATTGGAAGTTAGATTAAGATATACGATATCTATAATCTTTTTTATTTTATATGTATTAAATATCTTTCTGACTTCAAGCTCAACAAAATATAACGTTTTCACTAGTATGATTGCAATAAGTTTTTTATTAATTTTAGGTTTATTAAGCCTTCTCAAATTCTTCGGCTCAGCATCAAATAAACTTAAACGAAAAATAATGACTCATGTTTATATTTATGTTTATACAAATATCCTATTGATGATTATAATACTATATTTTGATTTGCCTCATTTACTTGGAAATATTGGCACTATTTTTTTAGTTGTTTTAGTTAATTTTATTTTTATATCTGTATTAGAAAAAAGGTTAAATATAAATTCTAAATCTAAAAATATACAATAACATTTTAAAACCATATGCTAAATTGATGTTGCCAAACATACTTAAATTTTAATTATAAAGCTACTATCCTTTACATAGAGATGATGATAGTAGCTTTATTTTACTTTTAGAAACAGCTTTATGATTGCTTTTGTTATATGTACAGCTTGTTCGTTGTTAATAGCCTCTTTTTAAATCCACTTGATTTTCAAGTATTTCACCATGCTCTATATTTTTCAAAGTATGATAAAAACATGTGACAGCTTCATTCAAATCGGTTAATGCAGAAATATGAGGTGTGATAGTGATATCATTTCTTTGCCATAATTCAGAGTTTTTGTGTAATGGTTCTGACTCAAAAACATCTAATACCGCATGTCTGACGTTACCTTTGTTTAAAGCTGATTTTAAACTTTCTTGATCCACCACTTGTCCCCTACCAACATTGATAAAATAAGCTTGATCAAATGCTTCAAACATAGTTTGATTGAATAATTTTTCTGTTTTTGTTGTTAGTGGCAAAGTACTGATAATATAATCTGCTTGCTGAACTAATGTCTTAGCTTTATGGATAGGAAGCATTTTTTTAAAATAGGCTTTTGCTTTCCCACTATTAGAAATACCGTAGACAGTCATACCTAATAATGAAAATATCTTAGCAATGGTTTGTCCAGTTTCTCCAGTACCAAAAATAGTTATAGTTTGATCTCGCAATGCTTGTGGTGATTGTTTGAGCCAAATGTTTTCATCTTGCTGTTCTTCAAATAACTTATGATGTTGTAAATCAGCTAATATATAGCTCAAACAATATTCGCTCATTTTTTCTCCAAAATCACTAATTGTTCTTGTGAGTAAAGTTTGCGATGTTTGCCAGTCGTCTATAGCTAAATAGTTATTGATGCCTGCATTAAACGTATGCACCCATTTCACCTGTGATGGTTTAAATTGCTCACATGGCTCAAATCCCACATAAGCATCTGCCCAATCTAAATCTTCATTTGTAATTGATTCAACTGACTTAAAACTTAATTGGTAATTCTTTAAATCCTTTAAATATTTTTGGAAAATTGATTTATAGTCACCGGCTATTAAAATATGATTTATTTCCAATGCCTTCTCTCCTAATCCATGCTATGTTTATTTTAGTAAGCATAATATGTTTACTTTAGCATACCTTCTATAAAGTTATTCACTTTTACTTCTACTTTTAATTCATATTGCGAAATTGTATACGCTACTATACAATGTTACTATTCTGAAAATTTTGATAGAGGTGGTTTGTTAAATGAAACAAATTCTTTTCGTTGGCTTAGGCCTTATTGGCGGAAGCTTAGCGAGTAACTTAAGATATTATCATGATGATATCGAAATAACCGCCTTTGATGCGGATACTTCACAATTAGATAAAGCATTGTCTATTGGTATCATAGATTATCAATCAACTGACTATAAAACTAGTGTTGAAAATGCTGACATTATTATTTATGCAACACCGGTACAGCAGACTGTTAAATACTTACAAGATTTACCAAACTATCAACTAAAAAAACATGTAATTATTACAGATACTGGAAGTACAAAGTCAACGATTCAACAATATGAGCAGTTTCTTTTAAATCATGATATTCATTTGGTTGGTGGCCATCCTATGGCAGGAAGCCATAAATCTGGAGTATTAAATGCAAAAAAACATTTATTTGAAAATGCTTTTTATATTTTAGTTCATAATGAAACTGATAATGATGCTGCTTTTGAGGAAATACAGCACTTATTACAAACAACGAGTGCTAAATTTATTTCTACAACAGCGGAAGAACATGATTTTGTCACTGGTATTGTGAGTCACGTCCCTCATATCATTGCTTCAAGTCTCGTTCATTTGAATGCGCAACATGTCGAAGATTCTTCACTTGTTAAGACGCTTGCAGCTGGTGGTTTTAGAGATATTACTAGAATCGCAAGTAGTAATCCTATTATGTGGCGTGATATTACTATTGAAAATAAAAATACAATATTGCGCATTTTAAAAGAATGGAAAAATCAAATGTCTGATGTCATTAATATAATCGAACACAATAATCCTGATGAACTTTATGATTTTTTCAACGATGCTAAAGTTTATCGTGATCAGTTACCCCTTAAACAACAAGGTGCACTATCTGTGGAGTATGATCTATATGTAGACATTCCGGATAAACCGGGTATGATAAGCAAAGTTACAAATATCCTAAGTTTACATAATATTTCTATAAGCAACTTGAGAATATTAGAAGTTCGTGAAGATATTTATGGTGCACTTCGAGTTAGTTTTAAAAACCCACAAGATCGCAAAGATGGTGCAGATGCGCTTAGTGATTTTGATACTTATTTTGATTAATATATGAAATTTTATGAGTGGGACAGCGAAATCATTTTTGGTAAATTTGATTTTCGTTGTCCTACTTGTTTAATGGATGAAGCAGTATTTTTTAGATTTACCTGAGCTACCTTCCATGTATAAGCCCAGTAGAATGCTATTTGGGACTTTACATTTTATGGCCAGCCATAAGCCCTAATCTCCCGTGTTTTGTTCCTGCTTCAGTGTAAGAAGCAGCTTTAGATACAATACCTCGTCCAAATTTGCGATGCAATGCATCAATCGTTTTAGCTAATTTTTCATTTCTCTTTCTTTCATATTCATCTATAAACAAATTCAATTGTCTATCTGTCTCTTCTATAAACTGTGTTAATGAAATACTTACTGTACGAATCAATGCGGTACGATCACATAATTTATCAGCAAAATATTCGACAACTTTAAAAATACTGTCTTCTAAATTCGTCGGTTCTTCTAATGTATACTGTTTATTTATGCCACCCTCATCACTATAACCAAATGAAAAATGAATTGTTCTTGCCAATTGATTTCGCCCTCTAACACGACTCGCCACATCTTCAATTAATTCTCGCATCACTACTTTAGATTCTTCATAACGATAATCACGCATCAGTATCTGACTCTTACAAATAGATGGATTCATTACTCTATATTTATCTCTCACTCTACTTTGATCGATACCATTCGCATGTAAATGTAAATCCACACCTATAACACCTAAATCTCTTTTTAAGTATTGGTGAGGATAATGTGCTAAATCGCCTATCGTAAAAATACCTCTTTTATTCAATTTCGCTTCAATTTTTCTACTAATTCCCCAAAATTCTCTTAATGGTTGGATTGGCCAAAGTTTTTTTGGAACATCTTGATAACGCCATTCTGCAATTAGACTTTTAGTATGCTTTGCTTCTACATCCATGGCAATCTTACTCAATAACATATTAGATCCTATACCTATAGAACAATTGATGCCTGTTTCTTCTTTGATTTCAAATTGCAATTTTTGACAAAAAGATTGAACCGTACTACTAAACCTATGATAACTATTGGTCACATCCATAAAAAACTCATCTACACTATACTGATGTAAATCTTCAGGAGCAATATAGCGCAATGCAATTTTTGATATTGCTACAGAAACTTCTAAATACTTTCTCATACTTGGATTAATAATATATATGTCATTTCTATGTGGTATTTCAAATAATCTAGATCCCGTTTTTACACCTAATGCTTTCAAAGGTCCCGTTGCTGCTAACACAACTGAACCTTGTCTTTTAGTATCAGCAACAACAGCTAATTTTTCTTTCATTGGGTCTAATCCTTTTTGTATGCAAGAAACGCTAGCAAAAAAACTTTTTTGATCTATACACAATACATCTCTCTCTTCCACCAGATTATAATCATACATATCTCATGCCTCCCTCAATTAATTTTATTATATACGAACAAATGTTCTATTTCAATAGCGATAAGAACAAATGTTTCGATTTGATATATTTATAATTTTCCGAATTTTCATGCTATAATATCTTTAAATTATTAAAGGAGGAATTACATATGCCAATCGTAAATGTAAAGTTATTAGAAGGACGTTCAGATGAACAACTTAAAAATTTGGTAACTGAGGTTACAAATGCTGTAGAAAAAACAACAGGTGCTAATAAAGAGGCGATAAAAGTTGTCATAGAAGAAATGAAAGCATCTCACTATGGCGTAGCTGGTGTGAGAAAATCTGATCAATAAAAACAGAATTAATGATCAAAAATGTAATCAAGTTCATCACCTAACCCACCTGATTACAAATGAAAAATTTTCTATATAAAAAAAGCGTACGCTATCCATAGGGTAACGTACGCTTTTTATTTATGTCGAAACTATCTTAATCTTCTTCAAGGAATTTTTTAACTTCAGCTTTATTTTTGGCTTTATCAATTTCTAAAGCACTACCGTCCATTGGTGTTTGAATATCCTGATAAGTACCTTTAATAGGTAATGTAACAGAGTCGACTTTCTTATCACCACGGATACCAAAGTTTAAACCTGATTGTATTAATGCAGAATCTGGCATATTAGTATTTAAATAACCTCTTAAAATACCAGCAACTTTTGGTAACTTCGGTAATGTATCCAAACTTGCGAGTTCTTGCTTAAGAGACTGCATTACTTGCTGTTGTCTACGTACACGACCAAAATCGCCTTCTGGATCATGTCTAAATCTAGCATAACCTAATAATTCTTTACCATTCAGACGATGATGTCCTTTTTTCAATGACACGCCAATATTTTTTGACATATCTTTCTCAACATCAATTGGCACACCATTAGGTTCTAGTTCATCTATCATTTTTTCAAATCCAGTAAAATCTAAAATCGCATAATATTCAGGATCAATGCCAAGATTTTTCTTCAATGTTTGTCTTAACAATTCTGGTCCACCGATAGAATATGCAGAATTTATTTTATGCTGTCCGTTTCCAGGAATATCAGCATAAATGTCACGCATCACAGACATCATTTTCATCTTTTTGTGAATATAATCGTATTGCGCTATCATAATAGAATCCGTTCTAGAAATTCCGCCTTGTTCTTTATCCGCACCTAGTACCATAACCGTAATTTTACCATCATTCTTTATGGCACCATTAAATTTATGCTGTTTCAACGTTTTACCATGATCTTTAGCATATTTTATGCCGGAATTATAACCATGTACGGAATAGCCTATGATAATTGCTAAAATAATAATACCAATCAAAATAATAAATGGTAGTTTCCTAAACCGCTTCTTTTTCCCCCTACGCATTGGCGGAGGATTAGTATTGCCTTGTGTGTTCTTACTACTTCTTAGTTTGTCTTCATTCATTAGTATCAACCTTATATCTTCAAAATTGCACTTCTATGTACTATAATTAACATATATTAAAGTTATATAAAAAGTGTATAAAAATCAAGTAATATCTTAATATATGGTACTAAGGTCTAATACGGAAAGGATGTTAAGCATGAATATAAACAAAGCCTACTTCGCAGGAGGTTGCTTTTGGTGTATGGTTAAACCCTTCGACACATTTGAAGGTATTGAAAGCGTAACCTCTGGCTATATGGGAGGACATGTGGATAATCCTTCATATGAGCAAGTTAAGACAGGCAACACTGGACATTTGGAAACTGTTGAAATCGAATATGATGTAGCACTGTTTTCATACAATAAATTATTAGAAATTTTCTTTTCAGTAATAGACCCATCAGATGAAGGCGGACAATTTCAAGATAGAGGTGCACAGTACAAAACTGCTATCTTCTATACCAATGAAGACCAAAAAAATGTTGCCGAAGAATATATTGAACAACTCAAAGAAACAATCGATAAAGATAAAGCTATTGCAACACAAGTATTACCTGCTGCTACATTTTATGAAGCAGAGCCAGAACATCAAGATTTTTATAAAAAAAATCCAGAACGTTACGCCAAAGAACAACAAGACCGTCAAAATTATAAGCAACAGACAGATAAATAAACAAAAAGCCGGAAACAGTACGATGATCACTGTATCCGGCTTTTTCTCATAAATCCTATTTTTTATTTTTTCATTTCTAAAGGTATCTTATTTTTTTCTTGAACTTTTTACCATTAAATAAATCCATAACCGTTTTAATACTTTCTTCTCCCATTAAATTGGGTTGTTGTGCGACTGTTGCAAATAGTTTGTTGTTTTCAACAGATTTTATTGCATCTTCATTACCATCAAATCCAACAACTTTAATATCTTTATTACCAACCGCTTCAACAGCCCCTAAAGCCATTTCGTCATTTTGTGCAAATATTGCTTTAATATCAGGATGCGCTTGAATCATATTTTGCGTTACATTTAGACCTTCTGTTCTATTAAATTTGGCACTTTGTTTTGATACGACATCTAACTCATCATCAGCAACGTTGTGGAATCCCTTACCACGCTCACGAGTTGCACTAGCACCTGGTATGCCTTCAAGCTCTACTACTTTTGTACCTTTACCAAATTTATCAACAATGAGCTTGCCACCCATTTCTCCACCTTTAACATTATCTGAAGCAATAAACGAAGCAACTTTTCCTTTAGCAACCTCTCTATCTAATGTGATAACAGGAATATTTTGATCATTCGCAATTTGAACACTACCCGAAATAGCATCTGAGTCAGTTGGATTCACGATAAGATAATCTACATTTTGCTGTATTAAATCATCAATATCATTAGATTGCTTTGCTGCATCGTCTTGAGCATCTGCAAATTGAACCTTAATACCTTGTTTCTTCGCCTCAGCTGATATACCATCTTTAATTTTCACAAAAAATGGATTATTCAATGTAGAAATACTTACACCAACCACAATATCTGATTTTTTCTTGTCTGATTTACCACTATCTTGCTTTTCTAGAGGAGACTCTAAAGAACAACCAGCTAACAACAGTATCATTGCCATCATACTTAAAAATAATTTTTTCATGATAAACCTCCTACTTTATTTATTCTTTCTATCAATGAGTACTGCAATAATAATGACAACTCCTTTAACTACTTGTTGGTAAAATGAAGAAACCCCTAATAAATTTAGTCCATTATTCAACACACCTATAATTAATACACCTATTAATGTGCCAAGTATACGTCCCTTACCACCTGTTAAAGATGTACCACCCAATACAACAGCAGCGATTGCATCCAATTCATATGACATACCTGCAGTTGGCTGCGCTGAGTTTAAACGAGATGTGAGAATCGCACCAGCCATTGCAGACATTAAACCAGCTAGACTATAAATCATGATTTTTAATTTATTCACTTTAATACCAGAGATAAAAGCTGCCTTTTCATTACCACCCATAGCATAAGTTTGTCTACCAAATATTGTTTTATGTAAAATGATATACAAAATAATGAAAGTAATAAACATTGTCACTGCTGGAACTGGAATACCTAAAAAATAACCTCGTCCAAATAATTGAAAGGCATAGCTGCCATTTAAATTAGTAATTGGATTGCCATCTGTAATAACCAGTGTCAAACCTCTAAAGACAGTCATTGTAGCCAAAGTCGCTATAAATGGTGCCATCTTACCAAGCGTAATTAAAAGCCCGTTAATAGCACCTAAAATCGCACCAAAAATACAGCCTACTAATAGCGCAATCATAGAATCTACACCTGAGACCATTAAAATAGCTATAAGCGCACTGGATAACGCTAGTGTAGAACCAACAGATAAGTCTATGCCGCCCGTTAAAATTACAAATGTCATACCAAATGCAATTAATCCATTTATAGAAACTTGTCTCAATAAGTTAAACAGATTAGATGGTTCTAAAAATGCACTATTTAATACACTAATGATAATGACTAATAATATTAAACCAATAAATGGAATAATTTTTTCTAAATATGAAAATGATAAGCTAGATTGTTTCATTGATATTCCCTCCTGTAGCTAATGTCATAATACGTTCCTCAGTTAGATCTTTTTTATTTAAAACACCTGCAATATTACCTTCATGTACAACGGCAACTCTATCACTCATTCCTATCACTTCTGGTAATTCTGATGAAATCATAATGATAGACATACCACGTTCTGTCAGTTCATTCATTAATTGATAAATTTCACGTTTTGCGCCAACGTCAATTCCCCTAGTTGGTTCGTCTAAAATCAAAACGTGTGGTGCAGTAGCAATCCATTTAGCCAAAACAACCTTTTGTTGATTTCCTCCAGATAAATCCATACAAATATCATCTTTTCCACCTTTGATATTCAAACGCTGAATCATCTGTTCTGTATAATTGTTCATCGCTGTTGGTGTTAAAAAAACACCCTTTGAAAAACTTTTCAATGCAGGTAATGAAATATTTTCTATAATAGAATCTTGTAAAACTAAACCTTCTTCTTTTCTATTTTCAGTAATAAACGCTAACCCGTGCTTTATGGCCGTCTTAGGATTATTCATGTGAATGGTTTTACCATTAAGTGTTACTTGCATTTGTCCTTTGTCTAGGCCAAATAACACGCGCATGATTTCAGATCTACCAGCACCCATAAGTCCACTGAATCCTAAAATCTCACCCTTGTGTAACTCAAAATGTACATCATTTAAGTCATATACCGTAGAACTTAACTGATTAACTGACAGCACTAATTCATCTTGCTTATAATTTCTTTCTGGATACTGGTTATACAAATCTCTACCAATCATGGCTTTTACAATTTTTGCATTAGAGGTCTCTTGCGTGTTCGAAGTTAATATAGACCGGCCGTCTCTCATCACTGTAATACGGTCTGCAATATTAAAAATTTCTTCCATTCTATGTGAAATATAAATAAATGAAACACCTTTAGATTTTAATTTATTAATTTGTGTGAATAACACTTCAATCTCACTAGTCGTTAAAGCTGCCGTTGGTTCGTCCATAATAATGACTTTAGAATCTTGCATTAATGCTTTACTAATTTCTAACATTTGTCGCATACCTACTGATAACGTCCCAGCCATTTGATTCAAATCAAGCTGTATATTTAAATTGTTAAATATTTCCAACGCTTGCTTTCTCATCACTTTATGATCAATTATCCCTAAAAACTTCGTTGGTTCTTTACCTAAAAATAGGTTTTCTAAAACCGTTAAATTAGGCCAAATATTTAATTCTTGTTGAATAAATGACACACCATGTTGCTCAGCGTCTTTTGTATTTTTAAATTGAAGTGGTTTACCATCTTCTAAAATTTGTCCACCATTTGCTTCATAAACGCCGGTTAAAATTTTCATTAACGTACTTTTGCCGGCACCATTCTCCCCCATCAATGCATGAACTTCGGCATCCGCAATATCAAAATCCACACCTCTAAGAACATCATTCTGACCAAAAGATTTATAAATATTCTTCATTTCAATCATCCATTGATCCCTCCTTTAAAATAAAACGTCACTAGCTAATATGACATTCGCATAAGGTTTCGCTTCACCCGTACGAATGATAGCTTTTACATGCTTACTATGTTGCTTTAATAATTCATGGGATTCAGTAGTCAATTTAATTTCTTCTTCTTTTAAAACGTTATAAAGTGATTCATTTTCAGTTTTCATTTCACTTGCTAAAGTCATTTTTTCGATGGCCATATGCGATTTCACAATATGAAATACATCTAAGAATGATGGTTTACCAAAATCCAATGCTAAATCTATTTTTTTAACACCGTTTGGAATTGGAAGACCACAATCAGCAATCATAATTTCATCTGTATGACCTAAATCACTAAGTAATTTTGAAATATCGCTATTTAATATCCCTGTTTTATACATAAAATTTACCTCCTTATATGTAACCCGTTACATAATGTCATTTAATTACGTGTACTTCCTCTATGTTTAACTGCAAGTGCCAATTGCTTATGGTTGTTTGTTAAATTATCCGTATTCAAACCTAATAGTTGGGAAACGGCAATTTCACCTAAATGATATGCTGATTGATCTATAGTAGTAATTTGTGGATAGGTCATTTCTGAAAATGGAATATTATCATATCCAATAATTTGTATTTCTGCTGGAACTTTAAAATGATATCTTTGTACAATGCCTAAAACGTTTATCGCTAATAAATCATTACTACAAATAATACTGTCGATGCTAAGTTCCTTAATTAAGTCAATAAATTTTTTATCATTATCTAATAACGTTGCTTCTAACATTTTATAATCGATACGCTGTTGATCTAATATGTACTTAATACCTTGGACGCGTTGATGAAATGCATCGATTAATAAATTTTCATGTACGATTAAAACGTTTTTACCCTTACCTTTTCGTACTACCTCTGCCTGAAGTTGACCACCTTTAAAGTGATTCGTTGAAATCCCATTATGCTCATTATTAATACGATCTATAAAAACAAATGGAATGTGATGATCAGTCAGTGTGTTCTCGATAATATTTTCATTAAATGCTGTAGATATCATGCCTGTACAATTGTGTGATACGAATGTTGCTAAGTAGTCTTGTGCTTTTTTTATATCATTCTCACTATTACCAATAAGTACTTGGTAACCATGTGCTAAAGCAACATCTTCAACGCCACGAGCGATAAGTGTAAAAAAAGGATTACTCATATCCGGCAGTAATAAACCTATTAGTTTAGACTTTCTTTTATATAATGTGCGTGCTGCTTCATTTGGTTGGTAGTTTAATTCGGCAATTGCTTCTTCTATATGAAGTCGTGTTTTTGCCTTAACATAACCATTGTTATTAATTGCCCTTGAGACAGTTGCTACAGAACATCCTGCTAAAGTCGCTACATCTTTAATCGTTGCCATGTTTCACCTCTTTTATGTAACCGTTTTCATGTTAACATAAGATTTTACTATTTAATAGTCTATTTTCATAAACTTGTTATTTAATTATTTTTTCACACTATAATTATAATGCTTAAAATTGTTATTATTGATATAACATAAATAATTAGGATAGCTATTTAGCTACAATAAAAATCATTTCGAATAGATAACATTAGATTCATAGTGTAATAATACCTTTAATATTTAAAAAGAATATATAGAGATAATATGTTAAAAAGAAAAGAAATAATATGGTAATACCTTGTTGAAAGCGTTTTCTATTGGTGGTATATTATGGTTATACCTTAAGTAACAAGGTAATGTTAAATTCATAGTTAGAGTCAAAATGATATTTAGAAATTTTATAGTTAGTTTATTAATGTAATTAATAACTTCTCCAGTAATTAATTACACAAAAACCATTAAGCACTATCAACTCCTAAAAACACCCCACATGCTGAGCACATGTGGGGTGTTTTGTCATTCATATTATTTATGTTTTCTAATGACACGCATTACTTTTATCATACTAAGCCATAAGGAATGACGTTTTCTATAAACAAGAAACCTTGGCTCCCAATTTGGATTAAATTTCTCTTTATATTTTCTCAAACCTTGAAATCTATATAAACCATTAAAATGTTCGAAAACACGACCTGCAATACGTTCTCCATAAAATGAATAAGGTAATTGACCTACATTCGATAACGTAGCCATTCCCATATTAAAATGTTGATAATTTTGTTTTTGTGACCATAACAACATATTTAAATATAAACCATCCATTAATGGCAATGTGCAATCTGGTTTCCAACGTATGAGATCAACAGAAATCGTTCCTTTATAATAAGTTGGCATCAACGTACAAAATGCAATAATAAGTCCATCACTGTCTTTTATAATTGCAATGGGTGCTTTTGATAAGTACGATTCATTGAAACTACCTACTGAAAAATGCATTTCTTTTTTATCGGCGAGCCATTCATCACTAATTGTTTTCAAATCCGTAATTAAAGCTTGCGTAAATGGAGGTTCTATAACTTCAAAAGTATATTTTAAATCATCTAACTTATTTAAAGTTGCCCGTAAACCACGTTTTTTCTTACCAGAAATCGTAAATTCATTCAAATCGATAACCGCTTCTTCACCTAATTTAAAGAATTGATTACCGAAACTGTGATAAAGAGACATATTTCTATCCGTTACTTGATAAAAAATAATATCATAGCCAAGATACTCTGCTTCTTGATAGAAAGACTCTAGTAAACTATAGAAAGATTGGGGATTACCTATAGGATCTCCAAGTACAATGTATGCATTGCGTTGATAACGATACATTATAAAGGCATCTTCATTTTCATTAATAAAAAATTTTTTATCGCCACTATACATAAGATGACTTAAATAATTACCACCGTATTGTTTTACAATAGACGCACATATTTTAGTATCTTCTCGTGTATTAGATATTCTATAACGATATTCAAACCACCAAACAATCAGACCAACAATAACCGCTACCAATAAGATAGTAAACCAGAAATAATATCTCAAAATAGAGGTGTCTATCTCAATGTGATAAATGTCTAATGTATAAAACGTACTCGCAATAACAATATGATTAATATAAAGTACGAGCGCACCCATTATAAAACTTAAGCATAATTTTAAATATCTAAATGGACGTTTTATAACTCGTGCTCTTCTGTAAAAAATGAACAATAAAATTAACATTACAACAAGCCAACTAAGTAATATAAATGAAGCATACGTATAGGCTGTTACAATAAAAATTAATATAATAGAAATAATCGAAAATAAAATGGCACGTTTAGATAAGCGATATACACCTACCACATTTAAAAGTAATAATAAGCATGCACATGTGTGAACCGATACGATAATGTAATAGATATAGTGATTCGGATCATATAGTCCATCGTAGATAATAGTTAGATTATTCAAGAAAAATAATAGACTCGTAAACATTAATAAAATAGCAATTGAAAACGAGGGTGCACGTGCAATAATATCCTTTTGGTAAGATGATAATAATGATGTCATATCTCTCACCGGAACAAGTATTCTTGCATCTTCCCAGTAGCGTTTAGCTGTACCACGAAATTCAAATGTAGATAAAATTAAAGCAACGAGCACAGGAAATAGATAATACGCAAAACGATAAAGTAATAACCCTAAAACTATAGATTCTTCATCTATATTCAAATGCTTAAGCCCAAGTAATACTACTAAATCAAATGTACCAAATCCACCAGGTATAAAACTGATAAGTCCTGATAAAGCTGCAATGATAAATATGCCCATAAATATTGAGATTGGTACATGAACTCCTACTATTGTTAAAGCCATATATAAAACGAGTGCCGCAACAAGCCATTCAACACTTGATACAATCGTACAATAAACACCTAATAACTTTTGATTTTCTTGTACTGGTCGTAAAATCGTAAAAATTACAAACACCGGTAAGAACAAGGCTACAACATACATTAGCCATTTAATCCATGGGTATGGTGTAAATAGATGTGATACATCAAATACATGGATGACTACTAAAATGGATAATAAACTTAACCCTGTTAACATAGAAATCAATACAATAGAAATCGTATGCAGTAACGCTCTTTTATCATCGGTGGCATTTTTGTAAAATAAAAAACGCACGCTTGCGCCAATAAAACCACCAAAACCTACGACAGCATTAAGCGCATTGACAATATACCCAACACGTATCGTTTTTAATAAAGAAATCTTTAAATTTAATGATTTCGCTAATATGACATCATACATCGAAAGTACAATAATGGATGCCCCGCCAATTACAAATAAGGCGACTAACCATACACGATTAATTTTTCCAAACGACTGAATCGTTTCTTTAATATTAATATGCGACAATTCCTTATATAAAGTAAACACTACGATACTAAATAAGGCCACCGCAAACACAACTTTTAAAATAGAAAATAATCTACTTCTCATTTCTTTAGACATGTTTTCACTTCACTTTTTAATAATCTAAGCTCAATAAAAAATATAGCACAATAATAATATATAAGAAATAAAATTTTAATAATAACTTCTAACATAATTGTTAGGCCCGTAAAAATGAAAAATCGTTTCTTTAAACAAGTGAAACTTTACATTTTTAATTCCGTTAGCTATTTCCTAAATGAAAAAGAGTCCGAGACACCTATTTTTGTCCCAGACTCATTTATCAATCTCTTACATGTATGATGAATAATGAAGTATTCAGTTGTAAATTCTAGCGTATTTGTTCATCGTTTGTAATTTCATATTCACCTGCATCATCGCCATAATATTTATTATATCTGCGTTTATACATTGAATATAAATGTGACACTAAAACTTTTAATATAGCGTAGGCTGGAATACCTAAGATGACACCAACAACACCTAAAACATTACCTGCACTCAATAAGATAAAGATAATTGTGAGTGGGTGAATCTTCAGCGTTTTACCCATAATATTAGGCGATATGAAGTGACCTTCTATAAATTGAACTGCAGTCCATACTATGATTAATTTCAAGAGCATAATTGGAGAAGTAATTAAAGCAATAATGATAGCTGGAGAAATTGCAATTGTAGGCCCTAAATATGGTACAACACTCGTCACAGCAGCTATAGATGCTAAAATTAAACTATAATCTAATCCGATAATACTATAACCAATAAATAGTAAAATACCGATACAAAATGAAACAATAATCTGTCCTTGGATATAAGATCCAACTTGTACACTCATTTTGTCTAATAAATCATGATAATCTTTTCTGAATTTTGGTGGCATTAATTTCGTAGAATATTCTTTGAAATGATGGCCATCTTTTAACATAAAGAATAAGACAAATGGTGTTGTGGCAATGACTACCCCTACATTTACAATAGCTTCAGCAAAGTTTTTCACTTTTGAACCGAAACCATTAAAATAATCAGAAACCATTGATGGTACCTTGTTAGCTAAAGCATCTAATTGTTCTTGTATTTGTCCATAAAAGTTAGAAATCAAGGAATTTCTAGTAAGATTATCAATAAATTGATTCACTTTATCTACATAATGCGGAAAATTATTACCGAAACTTTTAAATTGAGTACCAATGACTGGTATCAATAAATTAATTGCTAACGCGATAACCCCAATAATAACTAGGAATAAAATAATAACGCCCCAAAGACGTGATATATTATAGCGTTCCATCAAATTGACTAATGGATTGAATAAATAGTATAGAATGATGGATACAATAATCGGTGCTACAATCGTATTAAATACAATGATAAATGGTTTAAATATATAGGATACTTGATCAAATATAAATATCGCAATACCAATGAGTATCAGCATGATTAAGGCGAATAATAAATCTTTGCCTCCCATAAATTTCATGAAGCGGGTCTCTGGAAAACTAAGTCTCAATTTTTCTTTTTTATTTTTTGTTTCTTGTCTAACATTGTCTTCATTCGACATATATAACTCACCATACCTTAACTTAATTCTTAAAAATTATAATCATATAATCTACCAGATAAAAAATACTGTACAAAATTATATCATAGAATGCTTTAATCGTCTTAATTACTAATCCTCATCATATCACATTATTAACATTTCACATATCTATTTTTATAACATATATGTACCCTAATTCATACGTCTTAATAATTCTAGTTTAAATATATCCCCAATAATATAAAACCATTGTCATACTCTTTTTCGCATAAAAAAGCCTGAAACATTTATCATCAATGCTTCAGACTTTATTTTATAATATGCTCATGAATTATAATTAGGTGTGTTTTTGCTTTGAGTAACTTTCTTTTTGTCTACATCTGTGGTTTGCGTTGCTTTTTTCTTTGGAATTGGAACAATATAGTTACCATAGGGGATTTTACCTATTAGATAAACAATCAATACAGATACTGCTACTGTTAATATAAATACGCCCATAAATTTACTTTGTGGCACGATATCTTCAATTATAGGCAAACGTTTTACGAATTGAATTGCAACGTAATGCACTAAATAAATTCCCATAGAATAATTACCAATTAAGGTTAAGGTTTTTAAAATGGTGTGATTCTTTTTAACATGTTCATATAAATAATTTAGAAACACAATGAAAAATGGAATATAAATCATATTCGACACAGTAATTGAACTTTGTAAATGATCCAAATCAATACTCAATAGGAAATCGATAAATAATATACCTATAATAGTAGATAATATGGCTTTGTGCTTAAAGATGAGGATTCTAATTTCATTGTAAAATTTAGCATATACAATACCTAACATAAAGAATGATATCCAATTCATAATGAATAATTTATCATTCACAAAACGTTCGACACCACCGCCACCTAATGAAACTGGCCCCATTCTAATCCAAATGATATTAGCGATTGTCGCTAATATATACACTATAATAATAGGCCAACCTTTTTTGATTTTCTGTAATAACGGAAATAAAAAGTAAAACTGAATAACAGTCAAAATAAAATACAAGTGGAAATTTGCTTTTCCATACACAAAGTAATTCAATAATTTCCCATCATCTTCAAGATTATGTAAATAAAAGGCTCTATATAATAAGTAAAATACTGTCCAAATGATATAAGGAATAAATATTTTACTAAAACGTGATTTAACAAAATAATCTAAATTAAACCCTTTATTCACTACTGAGATTGTTAATAAAAACGCACTTATTACAGCAAATATAGGCGTTCCTAACCTTGCTATTTGGTTAACGTAACCTAAGCCATCTGATGTAAATGTCCCTCCTGACAAAGCTATACTATTAACTGTATGTATCGCCACAACTAACATAGCGGCAACAGATCTTATTATCGGTACCTCATCATAATACTTCATACACGTACGTCCCCCTAAATTCAAATCAGACAGAACACCAAGTATAAGATGATTCAATATACTTGTAAATAGAATTTACAATCAAATTATAAATCTTAATAATTACATTACACACAATTAACAAACATTAATCATTTTCTTTTAGTTTTACACCAATTAATATATTATTTTTCATTAATCATCTTTATTTATTCATTTTATAATCGTATAATATAATTACACATATAATACACGACTTAAAATAGGAGCATTTCATTGAAAAAGACAATAGTCATTATATTAATTCTTCTAATCGGTTTAGCTGGTTACAGTTATACCAAAAGTTCAAAAAAGCAAATGACAGATCCACTGATATTTGCTAAAGCTGAGATAGGTAGCACATTTTATTCTAAAAATAATGATACTACTTATAAATCAGTTCAAAAATATACAAATAACCATTCATCTAAAACAGGTATAACATCAACAAATAACAAAACTTTTAGAACAGCATTTTCCTATTTACTAATTGAAAATACAAAGACACATGACCTTTATTTAGGATATTTTGGTGACGTTATAAATGAAACACCAGTACCTATAAAATATACTGGTGATGTAAAAATCATATTAGATAAAAAAACAAAATTAAATATGCCAAAATCAACCACTCTAGTAGATGAGTTAGACTCAGGTACTAAGAAACGTGGCTATGCATTCACTAAATTAGATTCACAAAAACAACCAAAACAAATAGAAATTGTACTAAATAAACCTATAAATACATATGACCAACAATATTATGGCAAAAACATTCATATCAGTCTTCACGCCAGCGCTAACTAATAAATAATTAAATTGTTATATCCTATGACGCCTATCATTTATGGATATGATTCACAAATACAAAAAACAAACCAGATGGCAAATATAGCATCTGGTTTGTTTTTATTATACATTCAATTATCAATCCACTTTATATATGACTTTCTGTTTAACTACTATCTTGTTAAGATTTATGGTTTTCCATAAAGTGGTAGACATGTAGCGTTAAATAGATAACCTCTGCCTCATACACTTTTATTTTCAATTCTTGTTGTAAAAGTCGCATGATTTTCAATGCAATATTAAAACATAATGGATATTGTTCTTTGAGTAGTGCTTCAAAAGCATTGGTTTTCTTTAATGATTCACCATTTCGTAATCGTTTAATTAAGAATTGAATATGTCTTATAAAACGTTGATATTGAATAGTATCCTTATCTATCGTTTGTTTCAAATCATTTTCTAAAATAAAAACACTCTTATTAATCAGTTCGTTGATTAAATCCATCTCACGCATGGACAATGATTCAGTATTCGAAGCAATATGTAATGCAATAAAACCAATTTCATCTTCAGGAAAGTGAACCTCCAATACGTGATTTAAACGTTCAATTACTTTTTCAGCTATTTTGTATTCTTTGCTATACAACTGTTTAGTTTCTACAATAAAAGGATTATTAATCAACTGATTTTGCTTCAACCGCTTATAAGCAAAAATAATATGATCGGTTAATGAAATGACTAATTTTTGGTTATCTACCTTCATTTCCGAATTCGTAATAATATTAACTGCTTCTATCACTGCTTGAATTAAAGTATCATTTGCTAGCTCCATTAATGTTTTATAATGGTCTTGCTGTGATTTTTGATCCAATATGTATATTTTTTCTATCGTTTGATTCTCTTGTAAAATCATGCCACTTTTTTTATTAAACCCAATGCCTTTTGCAATTAATACATATTCCGCTTGTGCTTTTGTACAAATAATCACATTATTATTGAGAACCTTAGTTATTAAGAAATCATTCACATCAATCATCCTTATCTTTATCTTACTCAATATTATATAGTGACTAATTATAAAATGAAAGAATTATTCTATTCTAATTAATAAATATGCCTTACGAGTTGATTAAAAAAACAAAAAACGCCTCTAAGATGTCACTTTATCGTGACAATCTTAAAAGACGCTTTAAGCTTTGATATTTATGAACTAATTATCAATTTGATTATTTTTTCATGCCCCAACTTTCAATACCAAATAAATTGATTTCTAATTCTTCTGGTTTGAAAACTGGTTTTTTGCCAGCTTTACGTTGATGTTGGTAATCGTTCATAACAGCAAATGCAATGTTTGAAAGACCTATGATTGCTACTAAGTTGACAATCGCCATCAATCCCATAAATACATCTGCAGTACTCCAAACAGTTTCTGTCTTAATTACTGCACCAACAAACACTAATACGACAACTAAACATCTAAAGATAAATAATATTGTTCTATTTTTTGATAAGAACTCAATATTAGATTGGCCGTAGTAATAATTACCAACTACTGAAGAAAATGCAAAGAGTGTAATGGCAATCGTTAAGAATATACCACCAGCACTACCAAGATGCTCATTTAAAGCTGATTGCGTTACGGCAACACCTTGTGATGCATTTTCACCAAACTCTAAACCGCTATAAAGCAATATCATAATAGCCGTTGCTGTACAAACTAGCATCGTGTCAAAGAATACACCGAGTGCTTGAATTAAACCTTGTTTAACAGGGTGTGGTGGTGCTGCTGTCGCTGCTGCGTTAGGCGCAGAACCCATACCAGCTTCATTAGAAAATAGACCACGTTTTACACCTTGTAGTATGGCAGCACCAACTGCACCACCTGTTACTTGTTCAAATCCAAATGCACTTTTAATAATTGTAGAAATCATTGGAATAATTTGATCATAGTTCATGATAAGAATCACTAGAACTAAACCGATATAAATAATAGCCATAACAGGTACAATAACTGAAGATAAATTGGCGATACTACGTACACCACCAAATATAATGATAGCAGTAAGTACCGCTAAAATAATGCCTGTTATTATAGGATCTACATTATATTGTGTTTTCAATGATTCAGCAATTGTATTAGATTGAACTGTATTAAATACAAAAGCAAAAGTAACCGTAATTAATACAGCAAACACGATACCTAACCATTTTTGATTTAAACCTTTAGTTATGTAATAAGCTGGTCCACCACGGTAACCGCCTTCTTCATCAGGCACTTTGTATACTTGTGCTAAAGTTGCTTCAATAAACGCACTCGCTGCACCTATAAATGCAATAACCCACATCCAAAAGACTGCACCAGGACCACCAAGTACTATAGCTGTAGCAACACCCGCTATATTACCAGTACCAACCCTAGAACCAGCACTTATCGCAAATGCTTGGAATGGAGAAATACCTTTTTTACCGTTATCTAATGTTTCAGGTTTTTCACCAATAGCACGAAACATTTCTGGAATCCATCTTAATTGCACAAATTTAGAGCCGATAGTAAAGAATATACCCGCTGTTATTAAAAGTCCAATTAGATATTGTGACCAGATTAAATCATTCCCGACTTGAACAAAAGCTTTGAACCAATCTGGAATTAAACTATCAAAATCTTTCAATTTAATCCCTCTCATCTATGTAATATTTAATTTCAAATTAGAGCAAGAGATTTATAGACAGTCTTATAAGTAATTGTAACATTTCATTACATGCCACTTATAAAATGATGAAAAAGTACGCCCTAGTCATACGCCTAATACGATACTTTTCACACTGCTATAAACCTCTTTTTTAATAATTTATTGCACCTAACTGGTATTTTATCACCATATAGCTGTATTTACTAATAATTTTTAAAAAATTACCCCTAATTAACTTCTAAGTCAATAATTTCACCAAATTCACTTGTATCTACAATAAAGCTGCCATTTGTATATTGTTCAGACAAATGAATATCTTTAATGGCGCCAGATTCTTGTTGTTTATCAGAATAAATCGTGTAAGTCGTGTGCTCAGGTTGAATTACGTCAGCCGCTACAATACGATGCGGTGATTTTTTCAATTCTTTCAGTAATGTAATTCCACGTTGTGCACGTTTGGCTGTTTGTAGTACTTTGAAACCAATACGTTTTAGTGATCCTCGTTGTGTTGCCATTAAAATTGAGTTGTTTGCACTAATGACCTGTGTTAACACGGCGAAGTCTTCATCTTTTAGATTAATTGATTTAACGCCAGCTGCTCTCAATCCTGTATCAGAGAGTTCATCACTACTATAGGTTAATGACATACCTTTGTTTGTAATAACAGTAATTAATTGAGTAGAGTCTATGCGCATGACATTAATAATTTCGTCATCATCTTTCACTTTCATTGCAACGAGAGGTTTATTGAATCGTGATGTTTTAAACATAGAAACATTACTGCGTTTAATCATTCCATGACGCGTAGCTAAAATATAAAATGCGTCTGGTTTAAAATCACTTTCACAATACGCATCGATGATAAATTCACCTTCATCAAGTGGCACAATTTGAGAAACATGTTGACCTAATTCTTTCCATTTAATTTCAGCTAATTTATGTACTGGAATAAATAGATAACGCCCTTTATTAGTAAAGACCAATGCAGTATCAAGTGTATTGACTTCTTGATGTTTCATAAGTACATCACCGTCTTTTACACCAATTTCATTTACGCCACTGGCATTATAACTACGTAATGAAGTGCGTTTTATATAACCGTGTTTTGTAACACTCATAATAACCGTTTCACTAGGAATCATAACTTCTCTATCAATTTTAATTTCAGAAATCTCTGCTTCTATTGAAGACAAACGCCCTTGTTTAAAACGATTGCGAATTTCTGTTAATTCTTCTTTTATTACATTTAAAAGTGCACTATGATCATCTAAAATATTTTTTAAACGTCCAATTAGTGATTTTAATTCATCGTGCTCTTCTTGTAGTTGCACAATATCTGTGTTCGTTAAACGATATAATTGTAGTGTTACGATCGCTTCGGCCTGTGCCTCTGTAAAATCAAATTCAGCGACTAAGTTGTCTTTAGCATCTTTTTTATTCTTAGAAGCTCTAATTAACTTGATAACTTCATCTAAAATAGATAATGCTTTCATAAGACCTTCAACAATATGCATTCTGCTTTCAGCATGATCTAATTCATAACGTGTACGTTTAGTCACAACATCAATTTGATGATTTAAATAACTATCAATAAATTGACGAATCCCCATTAATACTGGTCTACCTTCACTAATAGCAACCATATTAAAGTTATAAGCAACTTGTAAATCTGTATTTTTGTATAAGTAATTTAATACAGCTTCACTATTTACGTCCTTTTTCAATTCAATGGCAATACGTAATCCAGTACGGTCTGTCTCATCTCTTACCTCAACAATACCATCCACTTTTTTATCAGCACGTAATTCATCCATCTTTTTAACAAGTGAACTCTTATTCACTTCATATGGGACTTCAGTAACAATTAATTGCTTTCTGCCATTTCTTAATTCTTCATCTTCGACTTTTGAACGAACAATAATTTTACCTTTACCAGTTTCATAAGCTTTTTTTATACCATCTATACCTTGTATAATGCCACCTGTTGGGAAATCTGGTCCTTTAACATACTTCATCAACTGAGCTACTGTGATATCAGGATTATCGATAAATTTAAGTGTAGCCTGAATCACCTCACCCAAATTATGTGGTGGAATATCTGTTGCATAACCAGCAGAAATACCCGTACTTCCGTTAATTAATAAATTAGGTAACCTTGCTGGTAATACCATCGGTTCCAAAGTAGTATCATCATAGTTTGGCATGAATGGTACTGTTTCTTTATTAATATCTCTTAAAAGTTCTTCAGAAATACGACTTAACTTAGCTTCTGTATAACGCATTGCTGCAGCCGGGTCATTGTCGATACTACCGTTATTCCCTTGCATTTCTATGAGCACATGACGCAGCTTCCATCCCTGACTGAGTCTTACCATAGCATCATACACAGATGAGTCGCCATGAGGGTGATACTGTCCAATTACGTCACCGACTGTTTTAGCACTTTTACGGAAATTTTTATCATATGTGTTACCACTAGAATACATAGCATACAAAATACGTCTTTGAACAGGTTTGAGCCCATCACGAACGTCTGGCAATGCACGCTCTTGAATGATGTATTTACTATATCTACCAAAACGATCGCCAATAACATCTTCTAGCGATAAATCTTGAATTATTTCACTCAATTGATTTCCTCCTCATTAGGATGTTCCTGTTCTAAAATTTGGATTTCATTATTGTCTAATATACTTTGTTCTTCTTGTAATCCAAATTCAACATGGTTTTCTATCCATTCACGTCTAGGCGCAACTTTGTCACCCATTAATGTTGTTACACGTTTAGAAGAACGTAATTCATCTTCAACTTGAACTCTGATGAGTGTTCTTGTATCTGGGTTCATTGTCGTTTCCCATAATTGATCAGCGTTCATTTCACCTAAACCTTTATAACGTTGTAATGAGAAACCTTTGCCTAATTTTTTTTGTAATTTTTCTAATTCTTCATCAGTCCATGCGTATTCGATTTTTCTTGAGGGGCCTTTCCCTTTTTCTAATTTATAGAGGGGGGGTAAGGCAATAAATACCCTTCCAGCTTCTACAAGTGATTTCATATATTTAAAGAAAAATGTTAATAACAGTACTTGTATATGTGCACCATCCGTATCCGCATCAGTCATAATAATTATTCTGTTATAATTACTATCTTCAATTTTAAATTCATTTCCAACACCAGCACCAATAGTATGAATAATCGTATTAATTTCTTCATTTTTAAATATGTCATCTAGACGTGCTTTTTCTGTGTTAATGACTTTACCTCTTAAAGGCAGAATAGCCTGGTATTTACGATCTCTACCTAATTTTGCTGAACCACCTGCTGAGTCACCCTCAACAAGATAAAGTTCTTTCTTCTCAGTATTTTTACTTTGAGCTGGCGTTAATTTACCTGAAAGTAAAGTATCTTTACGTTTATTTTTCTTACCGGAACGTGCATCTTCACGAGCTTTACGCGCAGCTTCTCTAACTTGTTGTGCTTTCAGCGCTTTTTTAACAAGTGATTTTGATAACTGACCTTTTTCTTCTAAATAATATGGAAGTTTGTCTGCTACTACAGAATCCACTGCACTTCTAGCTTCTGGTGTACCCAATTTAGACTTTGTTTGTCCTTCAAATTGAAGTAACTCTTCCGGAATACGGATGGAAATAATAGCTGTTAACCCTTCTCTAATATCATTTCCATCTAAATTTTTATCTTTTTCTTTTAGTTCATTAATACGGCGTGCATAATCATTAAATACACGTGTCATTGCAGATTTGAAGCCAACTTCATGTGTACCCCCGTCTTTTGTACGCACATTATTAACGAAGCTCAAAATACCTTCTGAATATTGATCATTGTATTGGAATGCAACTTCAACTTCGATATTATTAGCTTCCCCAGAAAAGTCGGCTACATCATGTAAAACTTCTTTTCCTTCATTAACATAAGCAACGAATTCTTTAATACCATCTTCATAGTGAAAAACATCTTCACGTTCTTTTCCAGCTCTTAAGTCTTTCAATGTTATTTTAAGACGCTTAAGTAAAAAAGCTGACTCCTGAAGTCGCTCACTTAAAACATCATAATTAAAAGATGTTGCTGATTTAAATATCTCTGGATCTGGTTTAAATGTCACCTTAGTTCCAGTCTTTTTAGTCTTCCCGTGTTTAACCAAACCAGTTGTTGGTTTACCACCTTGTGCAAAACTTTGAGTATAGATATTGCCATCTCTGTATATTTCTACTTCTAACCATTCACTTAATGCATTAACAACGGATGCACCAACACCATGTAATCCACCTGATGTTTTATATCCGCCTTGTCCAAATTTTCCACCAGCATGAAGTATTGTGAAAATGACTTGTACTGTAGGTTTTCCAGATGTATGTATACCTGTTGGCATCCCACGACCATTATCTTCAATTGTAATGCTTTCATCTTTATTAATTGTAACTTGGATTTCGCTACCAAAACCATTTAATACTTCATCGACGGAATTATCGACAACTTCATATACTAGATGATGTAATCCACGTTTATCGGTAGAACCAATATACATCCCAGGTCTTTTTCTTACGGCCTCTAATCCCTCAAGTACCTGAATGGAATCATCCGAATAATTATTTTTCTTATTCATTGCCAATCGTTTCGCCCTCCTACAAACGTACGTTCGTTTTTAAAACTATACATTAGTTATTCTTATATAAATCTTGATAAAATGCAAGTATCAAATGAATTTTCAATTGAGAAATAATACCCATTTTAAATTTTCATTCGTATTATCCTATGCTTATATGGTAAAATAATTTTAATGTCATTAAAGGATGTGGATTATATATGATGATTGTAATCATGTTAATACTAAGTTACCTTATCGGTGCTTTCCCAAGTGGCTATGTAATAGGTAAACTATTTTTCAAAAAAGATATCCGTCAATTCGGAAGTGGTAACACTGGGGCAACAAACAGCTTTAGAGTATTAGGAAAACCTGCTGGATTTCTTGTAACTTTCCTAGACATATTTAAAGGGTTCATTGTAGTGTTCTTTCCACTATGGTTACCTGTCCAAGCTGAAGGCCCAATAACTACATTTTTCACAAATGGACTTATTGTTGGTGCTTTTGCAATTTTAGGCCATGTATATCCAGTTTATCTTGGATTCAAAGGCGGAAAAGCCGTTGCAACAAGTGCTGGTGTCATACTAGGTGTCAATCCTGTCTTATTATTAATATTAGCAGCAATTTTCTTTGGAATATTATATTTAACAAAATATGTATCGTTATCAAGTATCATTGCATCTATTTGTTGCGTCATTGGTGCATTATTAATTCGAGACTATATCCTATTTATTGTTAGTATTGGTGTCGGTGTATTGCTCATTATTAGACATCGAACTAATATTGTAAGGATATTTAAGGGTGAAGAACCTAAAATTAAATGGATGTAACTATTACAATAGTCTTTCTACAAAATAATATGTTGTAAACAAAATTTGAGCTGGGGCGTTAATGCCTCCAGCTTTTTTATATCACATATTGAATCGTAAGATTTAAACACAGCTTTATGATCATTAATTCTATTATACTACTTATATGTATCATTATCATGCGTTATATATATTTCTCCGCATTGTAGAATGATTTGACATAACTAATTGAAAAATTATGTTATACTACTTTTAATATTACTGAAAGTGGGTAATATATAAAAATACTAATTCAATTTGGTTGCCAATAGTCATAAGTTAAGTACTTGTGAACCGAAAGGAGACTTTTATTATGGAAATAGAACTTTCAAATAATGCCGTGTCTTGGTTTAAAGAAGAACTTGAATTACCTGAAGGTGACAAAGTCTTACAATTCTTTGTACGTTATGGTGGCGAATTCCAATTAAAACAAGGATTCAGTCCTGCATTTAGCGTTGACAAAAAAGAGGATGTTGAAATTGGTTATGAAAATCATTACGACGGTTTAGATGTCGTAATTGCTGAAAAAGATTTATGGTATTTTGAAGACCATAATTTATTTATTGACGTAAATGATGGCATTGATGAAATTTCATATGCTACAAAATAACCTATATAATAAAAAGCGCCTGGCTCAAGTGTCAGACGCTTTTTATTATATATAGATATAGATATTAACCACTTCGTTTTATAAGCCGTTTATGACCTCTAAGCACTCTCCAGCCTTGTTTCTTTTATCAACTTCACTATAAGTTGCATGCCACTCAGGGAAATATTTATCTAATCTAATTGGTTTGAAATCTTCTTTTTTTATACAAGTCAATGCCGTTGAACCTGTTGTTGCAAGTTCCCCTGCTTCATTATAGATTTCATATTTATATATGGATCGCAAACGTGAATATCTTTCAACCCATGTTTTTATTGTTACTTTTTCCGGATAAAAGATCGATTTAATATACTTGATATCTAAATCGATTACTGGCGAAATAATACCACTATCTTCCATATCCTTATAACTAAAACCTAGTTTAGAAATATAATCTGTTCTTGCTACTTCAAACCACGTAGGATAATTACCATGATAGATTACACCCATTTGATCAGTTTCTGAATAACGTGCTTCAATTTGTGTCATACTGTAAATCATTTTTGCATCCTCTTTTCAATATTTCTACTGATACATATCATACCTTAAATATTAACATAAAAAAGATGGACTAGCATATGGCCAGTCCATCAGTAAACTTATTATACAGGTTTGTTTTTTTATTGTTGTCCAGCTAGTTTATTTCTTAATACAAGTTGTAAGATACCACCATGACGATAGTAATCCATTTCTACATTTGAGTCGAAACGAGCAATAGCTTTAAATTCAATTACCTCACCATTGTCTTTTTTAGCTTGGACTTTAACTAAGTCGTGTGGCTTAACATTTTCATCAATGTCTACAGAGATAACTTCAGTACCATCGATACCTAAACTATCAGCTGATTCGCCCTCTTGGAATTGTAGCGGCAATACGCCCATCATTACTAAGTTTGAACGGTGAATACGTTCGTAACTCTGCGCAATAACTGTTTTAACGCCTAATAAGTTTGTACCTTTGGCTGCCCAGTCACGTGAAGAACCCATACCGTAGTCGTTACCTGCTAATACAACTAATCCAGTACCGTTTTCCTTATATTTCATAGCTGCATCAAATATAGACATTTGTTCACCTGTAGGCCAGTAAGTAGTATAGCCACCTTCAGTACCAGGTGCAAGTTGGTTTTTAATACGAATATTCGCAAATGTACCCCGCACCATAACTTCATGGTTACCACGACGAGAACCATATGAGTTAAATTGACGAATTGGCACGCCATGTTCAATTAAATATTTACCTGCTGGTGTATCTTTACCAATCGCACCTGCTGGAGAAATATGGTCTGTCGTTACAGAATCACCAAATTTACCCATTACTCGTAAATTATTTAATGAATCAATTGTTCCTGGTTCTTTAGATAAACCTTGGAAAAATGAAGGATTTTGGATATAAGTTGATTCTGGATCAAAATCATATAAAGGTTGATCTGTTACATCAATTTCATTCCACATTTCGTTATTGTTATATACAGTTTCGTACTCTTCTTTAAATAAATCTGGTGTAACAACAGTATCAACTGTGTCTGAAACTTCTTTGATTGATGGCCAAATATCTTTTAGATATACATCTTCGCCATCTTTACCTTTACCAAGTGGTTCATTTTGTAAGTCAATATCTACTGTACCAGCTAAAGCATAAGCAACCACTAATTGTGGTGATGCTAAATAGTTAGCTTTAACTAATGGATGAATACGACCTTCAAAGTTACGGTTACCTGATAAAACAGAAGTAACAAGTAAATCTTCTTCAGCAATCGCTTTTTCAATTTCTTCTAATAATGGACCAGAGTTACCGATACATGTTGTACAACCATAACCAACAAGGTTGAATCCTAAGTCATCAAGATATTCATTTAAACCAGAATCTCTTAAATAACCAGTAACAACTTTTGAACCTGGAGCTAATGATGTTTTAACATATTCAGGTACTTTAAGACCTTTTTCAACTGCTTTTTTAGCAACAAGCCCAGCACCTAACATAACATATGGGTTAGATGTATTCGTACATGAAGTAATCGCAGCGATCGCTAAATCACCCGTCTTCATAGTTGTTGAAGTGCCATCTTTAAATTCAATTGTTGCAGTTTTATCAAATTCACTCTTATCAAAACCATGACCTTGGTTACCCGCTGGTGCAGTTACTGATTTTTCGAATTCTTTTTTCATGTCACTCAAGAAGATTAAATCTTGTGGACGTTTAGGACCTGATAATGAAGCTTCAACAGTAGCTAAATCAAGTTCTACAACATCTGTGTACTCAGGATCTTCTTTTTCTACAGTAAAGAACATGCTATTTTCTTCTAAATATGTTTTAACTAAGTCAATTTGTTCTTCAGAACGACCTGTTAAACGCATATATTTTAATGCTTCTTCATCTACTGGGAAGAAACCACAAGTAGCACCGTATTCAGGAGCCATATTAGCAATTGTTGCACGGTCAGCTAATGGTAAATGTTGTACACCTGGACCGAAGAACTCAACAAATTTGCCTACAACGCCTTTTTTACGTAACTCTTGTGTTACACGTAATGCTAAGTCCGTTGCAGTAGCACCTTGTGGTAAAGCATTTGATAGTCTAACACCAATAACTTCAGGAATTGGGAAGTATGAAGGTTGACCTAACATACCAGCTTCGGCTTCAATACCACCGACACCCCAACCTAATACGCCAAGACCGTTAATCATTGTCGTATGTGAATCGGTACCAACTAATGTATCTGGGAATGCAACAGTTTCACCATCAACTTCACGTGCATGCACAACGTTAGCTAGGTATTCTAAGTTAACTTGGTGTACGATACCCGTTGCTGGTGGAACAGCACTATAATTATTAAATGCTTTAGTTGCCCAATTTAAGAACTGGTAACGTTCATAGTTTCTTTCAAACTCTAATTTCATATTTCGTTCTAGTGCTTCTGGATTAGCATAGCTATCTACTTGTACTGAGTGGTCGATAACTAAATCAACAGGCACTTCTGGATTGATCTTATTTAAGTCGCCACCTACATCATTCATGGCTTTACGTAATGAAGCTAAGTCTACGACAGCAGGTACACCTGTGAAATCTTGTAGAATTACACGTGAAGGTTTGAAAGGCACTTCTCCTTTTGCACCTTCAGTAAAATCAGATAACGCTTTGATGTGTTCATCTGTAATTACAAAACCATCTTCTTGTCTTAAAACAGATTCTAGTAATACTCTAATTGAATATGGCAGTTTCGCTACTTTAGTTAAACCTTGTTCTTCTAAAGTGTTTAAATCATAATACGTGTATGATTTCCCATTTAAGTCAAACGATTTTTTCGCTTGCTGTTTAATATTAGAAGCCATATAAATCCCCCTTGAATTTTTTTAATATATGCCGTTAGTTAAATTGTATAATTATATGTAGTTTAAAACAACTAGATAGAGCCAGAAACATGGCTAAATTAGATTTGATTTTTCAATCAGTATACATAAGCAAAACTTATTGCTAAATGCAGGTGTAATAAGTTATTATTATCAATTGAGAATCATTATCAGCTAATTTCATTATCCTACAAAAAAACTGAGAACCCAATTGGATTCTCAGTTTTTGACTATTAATCAATATTATTTTTCTGCTTTTTCTGCATCTCTTAATGGTGTACGTTTTTCAATAATATCATCTTCATAATCTTCTTGTTGATGTTGTACATAATCTTGCAATCTATGTTTATTTGGTGTCAAAGTAAGTCCTAAGAACTTACGCTCTTGGTTCGCATCTTTGTAGAATGAAATCATCATCATGATCACTACAAAGGAGAACGGTAAGGCACTTATAATGGCGGCACTTTGAATCGCATTCAATGCTTCAGCACCATTACCTCCACCAGCAAATAATAATACGAATGCAATTAATGATTGTGCGATACCCCATGTAACTTTAATCATAATAGAAGGCTCTAATGAACCATTTGTCGTTTGCATACCTAATACAAATGTTGCTGAGTCAGCAGAGGTAATAAAGAATGATGCGATTAATACTAATGCAATAATAGATAGTATAATACCTAGTGGAATTTCATTGAACACACCAAAGAGTTGTGTTTCAGCAGTCATATCGAATAATTCTGGATTTTTCTTACCAGTTTCAATTCCAAGTACACCGAATACACTGAACCAAACGAAACTTACTAACGCTGGTACTAAAAGTACCCCAGCAATAAATTCACGAATAGAACGTCCTTTAGATACACGTGCAATGAAAATACCTACGAATGGGCTCCAACTTAACCACCAACCCCAATAGTAAAGTGTCCAACTAGACATCCATTCACGTTTTTGAGGGTTTAAAGCTGCAGTGTCAAACGTATTTAATAAGAATGAGTTCAACAAACTACCTGTAGAACTTGTCATCATATTTAAAATCAATACTGTCGGTCCAATGATTAAAACAGCAATCATTAAAATTGCACCTAAACTAATATTTAAATTACTTAAATATTGGATGCCTTTACTTAAACCAGACCAAGCACTCATAATAAATAGAATAGTTACAACTACAATAATAATTGCTTGTACCCAAACATTATTTGGTATGCCAAATAAATAGTGAAGCCCACCATTGATTTGCAATGCGCCCATACCTAGTGATACGGCAACACCTACTACTGTAGCGAATACAGCAAGCACATCAATGATTGTCCCAATTGGGCCTTCAACTTTATTTCCTAAGATAGGACGTAATGTTCTAGAAATTAATCCAGGTTCGCCTTTTCTAAATTGGGCATAAGCGAGCGCTAATGCAACTACGCCATAAATTGCCCACGCATGGAATCCCCAATGGAAAAATGTTGAACGTAAGGCCTCGGTATAAGCTGCTGCAGTTTTCGGATCCGCATTTGGCGGCGCTGCAAAGTCAGCCATTGGTTCTGCTGCACCATAGAATACAAGCCCAATACCCATACCAGCACTGAACAACATAGCAAACCATGAAATTGTATTAAATTCAGGTTTGTCGTTCGGTTTACCTAACTTCAATTTACCAATCGGGCTAAAGATTAGGAAAATACAGAAGAATACAATAAACGTTGTAAGAATTAAGTAATACCATCCTAGTTTATCTGTAATCCATAGTTTAATTGTATTCGTAACATGATCAAATTGTTCCGGTAACACTGCGCCGATAATAACAACAATCGCTACGATAATCGCACTATAGATAAAAACTGGAGATATCTTCTTACCATTAGGTTGGTTACTAGAAGAATTCATAATTAATTACTCCCTTTCTTATCATATTAAATTTTCGAATCTAAAATAGAATGATTAGAATTTCTAAACACTACTATTTTATGTAATAGCCACGTATTACAATAACAAAACAATGAGTTAATATCAAATTTCATTAAATAAACTATTTTCTAAACTTTACATATAATGTATAATAAACTTTAAATTTAATTAAGAGGAGTTAATTATATGTTAAAGGAATTCAAAGAGTTTGCACTTAAAGGTAATGTTTTAGATTTAGCAGTTGCTGTAGTTATGGGCGCAGCATTTAATAAAATTGTTACTGCTTTAGTTTCATACATTATCATGCCATTAATTGGTTTAATTTTCGGTACTGTTGACTTTGCTGAAAGCTGGTCATTTATGGGTATTAAATATGGTATGTTCGTTCAATCAATTATTGATTTCATCATCATTGCATTCGCTTTATTCCTTTTCGTTAAAATTGCTAATACGTTAATGAAGAAAGAAGAGGAAGAAGAAATCGAAGAAAACACTGTATTATTAACGGAAATCCGCGACTTATTACGTGAAAAAAATTAATTCGATTTAATTAGTATAAAGCGAAAAAAATTAAGCTTTTTTAAAATTTTCATAGTTCGCTCTAGTTTAAATCAAAAAAGCCAAGACATTTCAAAATGTCTTGGCTTTTTTCTTATTTAAATATATTTTTTTATACTCTATTGTTTTTTAAAATGCGTTGTACTTTGATAT
This sequence comes from Staphylococcus sp. Y174-1, assembly GCF_049897865.1. Taxonomy (NCBI): domain Bacteria; kingdom Bacillati; phylum Bacillota; class Bacilli; order Caryophanales; family Staphylococcaceae; genus Staphylococcus; species Staphylococcus sp. Y174-1. The sequence continues at coordinate 490,754 of NZ_JAFCXB010000001.1, forward strand.
TGTTCTGTGGTTACTTCCAATATAAGCGGTATTCTTTGCTTGAGTTCACTTACGTGAGAAATAATCCCAACCATGCGACCCGTTGATTTTAAACTTAGCAATGTATCTAGTGCAGTTTCTAGTGTTTCCTGATCTAAAGTACCAAATCCTTCATCTACAAACATTGAATCAAGTGAAATCCCACCTGATTCTTGTTGCACAATTTCACTTAATCCCAATGCTAATGCTAATGATGCCTGAAATGTTTCTCCACCAGATAACGATGTAATGTGGCGTGATTGATTTGAATGTGCATCGAACACATCTATTTCTAGTCCACTATAGCCTTGAGATATTTGAGCTCGTCTCGTTAATTGGTATCTCTGTCCCGTCATAATTGCTAAGCGCTGATTAGCTTGAGTAAGAATACGCTCCAAGTAATATATTAATACATAATTTTCCAACGTTAATTTTTGTTCATTTTTCCCTGCTAAAATTTCTGCTAATTGAAATACTTCTTGTTGAGATTGCAATTCACTATTTAACTCATCTATAATTTTATTTATTTCAGTTGTTTTTTTAGAATTAAACTCCATTTTATAGTCATGTTGACTTAATTCAGTTGAAGCTGTTTCATATGCTTGTTGCATTTCTTCAAATCGTTCTTTTAGTTGTTGTGTATCATCTAGCTTCTTATTATTTGTTTCAGCTTTTAGTTGCGCTATATATAATTCGTAAGATTGTTTCTCTTTTTTGAAAGTTTCAATTTCTTTTTCTAAATTTTGCTTTTCTGATGCTTGTGCTGTTACTTTTTCAACTTGTTCTAATGATGTAAAACCAATACGTTGCATTTCCTCATTGATTTTCATATCAGTCTCATTGATTTCAGTTTCTATTTCAGCAAGGTTATTTTTTAAATAAGTTACACTATTTTTTTCTATTGCTAAAGTACTCTTATAATTTTGTATTTTTTGTTCAATTTCATTTAGCGTTTGATCAAATTGGCGTATTTGATTATAAGCATCTTCAAATTTTGTTAAAAATTCATCAACCCGTTTATAACCTGTTGTATTTTCAAAATCGTTTATCGCAGTTTCATTTTCTTTTAATATGTGTTCTTTTTTTTGAATATTCATCTGTAAATCGTGTGAACTTTTTTCATATTGTTGTAATTGGTCTTTTAATTTTTCTATTTCATTATTTTCTTCATCTATTTTTTTCTTTTCTTGATATTTCTTCTCAACTTCATCTTCTATAGCTTCATAATTTATATTTTCCAATGAAGCTATAGTATATTTTGATAATTGCTCCTCAATGTGTGACAATTCACTTTCACATTTAATAATATCTCCTTTTACAGTAGCTATTTTTTCTTCTAATAGCGTGAGCTGTTGATGTCTTTCCATTATTTCATCAAAATCCACGTGACTCGATAATGTATGAATTTCATTACCACAGATTGGGCAAGTTTCACCAGTATGTAGAGCTGCTTGTACTGTTGCAATTACATCTTGTTTGTTGTTTAAATCTAATTTAGATTTATCAATATTATTATATTCCTCATTGAGTTGCACACGCTTTTGACTTAAATCTTTAAGATTACGTTGCTTTTGCATTTTTCTTTTCTGTAATGCATCATACTCAATTTTATCTTTTTCATTTTGCTTCAATTGTTTAATATCATTATTAAGGTTGTATATTGCTTCCGTAATTTGTTCTATCTTTCGATAATCAGGCTGACGTTGATTTAATTTAGCTGTAGTATCTTTGATTTCCTCATTTTTTTGAGTTAAATACGCTTCTAAATCTGTAAATGCTGTTTTCGTGAACTGATAATTGTTGTAGGCATCTTTATATTTATTTGCTTTTTCAAAAAACAATTGCGTCTGTTCAATAAAACGCCTTAGTTCCTCAATATCATCTTGCTTCTCTTTAAGGTTATCCGCTTCAAGGTTACTTTGTTTTATCTTATCCTCCAAATCAAAGATACTTTTAGATTTTTCTTCAATACTTTGCGCTACTTTACCTTTTTTGGAAATTGTATTTTCTTTTACTTCTAATAAATTCGTAATGGGTCTTACTTCGTTGATTTCTGTTACACGCTTAACTTTTTCTTGGATTTCGTGTTCATTAACTAATAATGCTTCATATTTTTGTTGATTTTCATTGAGCTTATTTAAAGCATCCTCTAATTTAATATTATTATTTAAAGCATTTTCTGTACTGTTGACTTTATTTTTTAATATTTCTTTTTTCTGTTCAAAGTCATCTCGTATTATTTGTGCTTTCATTTTAAAATCTGGTAATACCTTAATGATATTGTTCGTTTGTCTAGCACTTATTACTTTATGCTCGCATAATGTTTCATCATCAAAAGTTTCCAATTCTTTCCAATGATTTTCTAAATCGTTGTACCTTTTTTCTATTTGCTCTCTTACTTCTTTTACATCATCAGATAATTTTTTTTGAATTTCTTCAAATCTCTGACTGTTAAACAGTGTTCTTAATATATCTTGTTTTTCCACACTTTTCGAGAGTAAAAATCGTTTAAATTCACCCTGTGGTAATATAAACAGTTGTCGAAATTGTTCAGCATTCACACCTAGTAGCGCTTTGATAAATTGATTACCACTATTAATTTTACTTTCTCTAAGTGCATAATCATCTTGTTCATATTGATAAACTGCTAGTTGCCCTAGTGTTTTATTTTTATTACCTTCCTTTATAAATGCACCTTGTCTTTGAATTTTAAAATATTGATTTCTTAATTTAAATTCAAATTCGACAACCATTGGTTTTTTACTTTCAGCAAAATGACTCCTTAAATCGCTTTCTTTTCTATCTTTTGTGGAAGCTTCACCAAATAATGCAAACACAATAGCATCAAATATCATCGTCTTGCCTGAACCAGTTTTTCCACTGATTAAAAAGAGTTGGTTATTTTCTACATTATTAAAATCAATTGTTTCATTTAAAAAGGGACCGAAATTAGTTAAATTCAGTTTAATGGGTCTCATTTATTTAGAACCCTCCTCAAGTAATGCTGTCATAATTTTTTCTATTTTTTTACTTTGATTCGTAGTTAAATGTTCATCCGTTATACTATTATAAAAATTATCAATTATTGTTTCATCATCTAATTTTTGAATTTCAATATTTTCATGGTGTATAGATGTATTAAAATCAAACGTCTGATTGGTTAACGCTAAAGTATTAGGATAAATTTGCTTCAAATGCATCATAGGATCACTCACATGTGACATATGCTTTAATTTAAAATGTAAATAATTTTCTTTATGTTTTACTTCTAACTTTTCTTGTATTGCATCTTCATAATTACCTTCAATCACTTCTAATTGTCTTAGAGGCTTTAATGGTATAAATTTGTCTGTTATTTTTTGATTTTTAATTTCTACTATTTTATAACCTTTTGGTTGTTTCGTTTCTGAAAATGAATATTGTAACAATGAACCACTGTAATTTATAAAATTAGATTCAATACTGAAAGGATGATGTAAATGTCCAAGCATAACTCTATCAAACTGATTAAATAGATTCTCATCAACTGACTCAACTGTACCTATAGTCAACGGCCTTTCAGATTCAGAGCGAATTCCACCTTGTACTGTTAAATGACCAACAAAAATATTCACTTTATTCTCATCTATGACTTCATGCATATATACCAACACTCTGTTTAAAGCCTGTTGGTGTGTTTCTATAGCTTTGTCATCAAAGAAATATTGCATTTCATTTATAGTGGCAAAAGGCATTGTGTAAAAATCAACGTTCCCAATCGTTACTGGTTTATTCATATCATTAAGGTCAGTACGTATGTACATATGTGATTTTTCAAACCATTTTGAGCCATAATTTAATCTTTCCTTACTATCATGGTTACCATTAATCATAATTAAAGGAATACTCATTTCTAAATTTAATATATCAATTGTCTGTTCAAGTAATTGAATCGCATCTTTATTTGGATAACTTGTGTCATATAGATCACCCGCAATGACAATAACGTCGGGTTGTTCTAATTTCATTGCCTCAATAAATTTATCTAGTATATACGCTTGGTCTTCTAGTAACGACTTCCCATTTAATATTCGCCCTAAATGCCAATCCGCAGTATGTATGATTTTCATTATATCGCCCTCTCTTAGAACGTTTGTTCGTATTAATAGTTTATTATATTTTTCATAACGCTTCAAGTATATTAAAAGAGCCGTTTACCTTTATAGATAAACGGCAATAATTTATTGAATTAAATTACTTTTAACTTTTTTGAATTTATATAACATTGCTATTCTCCAAGGTACAATCATGCAAAATGCTAATAAGAAAAACATACCTGCAATTTCCCCTGGATCAATTTGGTTACTTATAAATATTTTGATTACTGTACGAATTAACAACAATGATATAAGAATAATTGGAAACGCTTTTGAACGTTTCATGTAAATTTCACTACCCTGTGTTTCGAATCTAGATGTCCAAATTAATATGGTAGAAAATAATAACCCCATAATGATACATTCTAAAATCTCAGTTCCAGTTAATCTAAAATAAGGTACCACGTACATCAATGCACCTGTTGCCATAAAAAATGGAGGTAGTATAATTTTCTTTTCATTTACGGGAAATTGTTGTGCTTTCATTCTGACTATAATGACACCAATACCCATTAAAAATGCGAAAACTATTGAAAATACTAAATACAACATGCTTACACCTTCTTTGCGTTTCTACAAGATGATATTTACCTTGGATAGTATATCACTTAATAAATTAATAATCAGTATTTATAGCCTAATTTATTATTTAATCTTCAAAATTTAAGGCTTAATGTTCATATCATGTCTTTTAGTTATGTAGAAAACGACATAGTCAAATGCTTATTCACAATATACACAAAATAAAACCAGCTTATATTTAAGCTGATTTTACTACATGTTTATTTATATTGCATTTGTTTGTGTACATGCGGACAATGCATCGTTTAAAGTGTATCTAAGATAATTCATATCATGTAATTGCATCGCGTTATGATATTTCTTAAATGCTTCGTCGGTCTGAAAGTTAATATGCATATTTGCTAGTCGATCAAGTACTTCTTTATCTTCCATGGCATAAGCATCCTTCACTTATTACTACCTCCCTTATATTCATATTATAACAAATTACAATCTATAATCAATTATTTTTCTGAATATTCCAATTTTTATTGTTATACTCTCCTACACTAATTACGTATTCATTCTATAAATTACCTATAAGAATATATTGTAAATTGATTATTGTATTCTTATTTTTCAAAAAGAATGTTATATAACTTATTTTTAAAATTCTCAATATCCTCATTCATATATTAATCTTATAACTTTTGACTTACACTATCTGTTAGGTAGTGAATTTTATCTTTTTCATCAGTTACAGCTGTGAAGGTAACCTTTGCAACTTGAATCGAATTTGGGAATTGAGTGTTACCATCGATCAACCACTTCCTTTGATTTTTTGATGCACTTTCATACCCTTTATTATCTACATTTGTAGTATTAAGAAAAGGTATATTTTCATCATCTGAAATTATTATTTTCAAAAACATTCCAAATGCTTTTAATTCATAATTTTGTACCCGAATAATGAAAAAGAAGTTATGAAATACTAAACAATGTATTTATAAATGCGATTTAAAAATTCATAGTCATTTTGCCACTGTGTTGCCAGAGCAAAAAATAAAGGGCTGAAAGTTACTTTTTACAAGTAGCTCCCAGCCCTTTAATGATGTTCTATTTAGACTTCTTCAATTGTTCCTGTTGGTTCTTGTTCATCATTGTCATCATTTGATTTATTTTCTTTTGAGAAGGTTTTTGACCCATTTGCATCATCATCATTCGTAGCATTTCTTCATTGATTGGTGGGTTCTTTTTAAGATAATCCATCATATATTTTCTTGCAAGGAAAAATCCACCTACTAAACCTAAAATTAATGCTAACACGATTAATACGATTGCTAACCAAGTTGCCATTGTTTCACCCACTTTCCTATCCTAATGAATTTTACTAAAATTAGTGCTCATTTTCAAGAGCAACTCTATTTATATAAATTATCGACTCATGTATTATATCAATTTCAAAATCAATTTGTAAATATAAGCTTATTTTAATTATAAAATAAAAAATGGTATGAGAACTTAAGTTCTCATACCAACAAAATCAATTTTCACTACACTAATTAAAATGTTTGAATTTGATTTAATACATTTTCTTTAGTAAAGCCATATTTTTCAACAACTAAGTCTCCAGGAGCACTAGCACCAAATCCGTCGATACCAATTACTTTACCTTCTGTACCTACATATTTGTGCCAACCAAGTGGTGATGCCATTTCAATAGCAACACGTTTAGTAATTGATGATGGTAATACAGATTCTTTATATTCATCAGCTTGTTGGTCAAAAGCGTTCCAGTTTGGCATAGAAACAACACGTACACCTTTACCTTGAGCTTCTAAATCTTTAGCAGCTTCTATAGCTAAGTTAACTTCAGAACCAGTAGCTAATAGTAAGAATTCTGGTGCATTATCTGATTCAAATACTACATAAGCACCTTTACGAACACCTTCTTCTACAGTTTCTTTAGAAAGATCCATAGTTGTAAGATTTTGACGTGTTAATACTAATGAAGTTGGTGTGCCTTCTGATTCTAAAGCAACTTCCCAAGCAACACGTGTTTCGTTACCATCTGCTGGACGAATAACGTTCATATTTGGAATTGCACGTAAACCAGCTAATTGTTCGATTGGTTCATGAGTTGGACCATCTTCACCAACAGCGATTGAGTCATGTGTAAAGATAAATGTTGAATTTAGACCCATAATTGATGATAAGCGTAATGCTGGTTTTAAGTAGTCGCTAAATACAAAGAATGTTGCGCCATATGGATGTAATCCGCCGTGAGCAGCCATACCATTTACAGCGGCACCCATTGCAAATTCACGTACACCAAACCAAATATTTTTACCTTCTGGCGTTTCTTTATCGAAATCAGGTGCATCTTTAACATTTGATTTATTTGAACCAGCTAAATCTGCTGATCCACCAAAGAATGAAGGCACTGTTTTACTTAATGCTTGAATCACTTCACCTGAGTCTGCACGTGACGCGCCACTGTGTCCAGCTTCAAAATGAGGTAATGCTTCACTATAATTGACAGGCAATTTACCACTGATTGCTAATTTAAATTCTTCTGCAAGCTCAGGATAATCTTTACTGTAAGTTTCTACAAGTTTATTCCATGCTTCTTCTTTTTCATTTGCACGTTTTAACATGCTTTGTTGGAAGATTTCATAAACTTCTTCTGGTACATTAAAGCGTTTTTCTGGATCTAAACCATAGTTTTCTAACGCTAATTTTCTTTCATCTTCTCCAAGTGGCGCACCGTGCACACCGTGAGAACCTTCTTTATTAGGCGCACCGAAACCGATTACAGTTTTAATTTCTATAATTGTTGGAACATCTTGTGATTTAGCTTCTTCAATAGCTTTATCAATTGCATCTAAATCATTGCCATCTTTAACTAAAATGTGTTTCCAACCGTAAGCTTCGAAACGACCTTTTACATCTTCAGAGAATGCTTTATCTAAATCTCCATCTAACGAGATATCATTTGAATCATATAAAACGATTAATTTATCTAATTGATTATGACCTGCTAAAGAAGCTGCTTCATGAGAAATACCTTCCATTAAGTCACCGTCAGAAGCAAGAACATATGTGTAATGATCAACAACGTTAGCATTTTCTTTATTAAATTTACCAGCTAAATGTTTTTCAGCCATCGCCATACCTACAGACATAGCAAAACCTTGTCCAAGTGGACCAGTTGTTACTTCAATTCCATCTGTATGTTTAAATTCTGGGTGTCCTGGTGTTTTAGAATCCCATTGTCTAAATTGTTTTAACTCTTCTAATTCTAAACTACCTGAAACATGTAATAAACTATATAATAAAGCAGAACCATGTCCAGCAGATAATACAAAGCGATCTCTATCAAAGAAATCTTTTGATTGGGGGTTAAAATTTAAATGGCGTGTCCATAGTGTATATGCCATTGGAGCAGCACCCATTGGTAATCCAGGGTGTCCTGAATTGGCTTGTTCAACAGCATCGATACTCAATGCTCTAATCGTATCAACCGCTAATTGATCTTTTTCTTTATTCATCTAAATGACTTCCTTTCTTCTAACAAGATTCTATATCATTATACCTTATTTAATATCTATTTAACAAAATATTGATTTTCTATTTATCTTCTTTCTCTTTCTCATCTAAAATTTTCTTCACTTTATCTGGAGTGACATCATTACCTTCAGGATCAATGACTCTTGTACTTTCAATTTGTTGTTTAAAGTTTTTTCTAAAAGATTCTAAATAAGCTTTTCGCAATTTCGATTGCTCTTTAGCTTCATTTTCTGTAAGTCCTTGTTCCTTTTTCTTTTTTGCTAATTTATTAATTCTTTTTATATCTACACCATCTTTTTGAGACATTATAAACCTCCGTTATTATTAATATAAAAAATATAACAAAAAAGTGAACGAAACTAAATTGTTTCGCTCACCTTAACCCAACCTTATTATCATCATTAATCATTATCTTTTATATATATTTTAATACATTGATGCCATTACGGGTTGTGAATCTTGTTCGCTTTTCTGCTCCAATTTAGTATTGTTTTGTTCGCTATTGTTAGATTGTTGCGTCATTTGGTGATCTGTCATTTCGTACGTCTGTTCTGAATTAGCATTATTATAAGCACTTAATATAAAAATTGCGCAAAGAACCATAGTTGCAATTAACACCGTTGTATAAGCTTTTATTTGAGATTTATATATTTTTATCATTTATAGTCACTCCTAGAACGTTTGTTTGTATAGTTACTTTATCAGAACATTTGTTCTATGTCAACACCGGAACGAACAAACGTTTGTAAAACAGATATACACATGCTATAATTAGGTTAAATTAGATTAGGGAGTGCCTATTATGAGAGAGTTAACTAAACGACAAAATGAGATTTTTGAATATATAAAACAAACTGTTCACGCTAAAGGATACCCACCAAGTGTTAGAGAAATCGGTGAAGCTGTTGGTCTCGCATCTAGCTCAACAGTTCATGGTCATTTATCTAGATTAGAAGAAAAAGGTTATATTAGAAGAGATCCTACTAAACCACGTGCCATTGAAATAGTAACTGAACAATTAGGTGAACCTATTAATATGGAAGAAACAATTCATGTTCCTGTAATTGGTAAAGTAACAGCAGGTATACCAATAACTGCTGTTGAAAATGTTGAAGAGTACTTCCCATTACCAGAACATTTCACATCTACACACAATAGTGATATTTTTATTTTAAATGTAGTTGGAGATAGTATGATTGAAGCAGGTATTCTTGATGGAGACAAAGTCATTGTTAGAAGCCAAACAATTGCCGAAAATGGTGATATTATTGTCGCTATGACTGAAGAAAATGAAGCTACAGTCAAACGCTTCTTTAAGGAAAAAGCACATTACCGTCTACAACCAGAAAATAATTCAATGGACCCTATTTATTTAGATCAAGTTACTGTCTTAGGAAAAGTGGTCGGATTATTTAGAGAAATGTAATTGGTAATTTAGAGCAATTTAAGACACTCTCAAAAAAATAGGCGAATGCGCAATTGCGCATTCGCCTATTTTTTTCTATTCTTTTCTAAAACTTCTTTAACTTTTTCAAGTATATCTTCTGTTTTATCTTTTTTATTTGTTGTCATAACTTATCCATCCTCACAAATCATGGATACCCGTATACAACTATAATAAAACATTAGCCTGTATAATTTTCTGTCCAGTAAGGTTGCCTATTTTTATTAAAATCGACACCCACACCAAGAGTATTAAATTCTTTTTTAAGTATATTTTTTCTATGACCTAATGAATTCATTAAACCTTGGTGTGCATAAATACTATTTGCTTGACCATATGCTAAATTTTCTCCTGCTACATTGAAATCCTGTCCATCTGCCTCCAATCTATCAAAAGGAGATTCTCCTGATAAATTGTTATGATCAAAATAGTTATTATCAGCCATATCTTTACTGTGTTTTCTGGCAGTATCTGAAATACTAGATGAATAGCTTAATGTATTTAAATTATGTTGAACCCTTTCAGCATTTACTAAATCAAAGTTTTGTAGTTCGAAACTTTGGGCTAAATTATCAGAAGGTGCACCATATTGTTGTTGTAAACGATTTTCCATTTTGTCACTAACCTGTAAAAGCGCAGTTAAGTTATTGTTCTCATGTTTATCATAAAATGCCGTTGTATAAATACTGTCTTTATGAAAATTATCATATTCATCGTCTTGAACATCAAATTTTACGTTACCTTTTTGTTTATCTTTAATTGGTTCGCCAAGTCTATCTCGCACAATTTGTTTAGGTGTACCGTATTTAATTTTCGATTTAGAAGAAATTAGATTTTGATTACTATAAAGTGCATTCACTCTATCATCAATATAACTTACCATTACAAATGCTCTATAATCATCAGAATAATACGTATGCCACTGTGTGCCATATTCATTTGATGTCACTCGTTTAGCTTTGCCAAGTTTGTTATCGACGTCCTGTTTTGACATATTCATTTGAATATTATTCACAGCAAAATCTTGTTTATTAGGTACTTTCAGTTCATCGTTCGTTGCTGTTTCGCTTGAAGTCCAACTATCAACACTCGATTTGAGTTGCTGCTGTAACGATGTCATAGGTGCCGTTTCTTTGATAGGGACGACTAATACAATAATCAAAAAAATGACTATATATAATAAAAGTCTTCTGATTTTAAACACCTACTATAATTTTTGGTCTCTATCACCATTAAAAATTGAGTTTCTTACGATAACGTAATCTACTTTTCTTAATGAATTTAAGTCTTTGCCACCTGCATATGAAATTGAACTTTGTAAATCTTGTTGCATTTCAGTTAAAGTATTAAAAAGTGAGCCTTTATGTTCAACAAACATTTTTTTACCTTCAACGTTTTTATGTTCACCTTTTTGGAATTCAGATGCGCTACCAAAATATTCTTTATACATTTTGCCATCTAATTCCACTGTTTCACCTGGTGATTCTTCATGTGCAGCAAATAATGATCCTACCATAACCATTGATGCACCAAAACGAATTGATTTTGCAATATCACCATGTGTTCTAATACCACCATCAGCTATTATTGGTTTACGCGCTGCTTTACTACAATGATTTAAAGCAGATAATTGCCAACCACCTGTACCAAATCCAGTTTTAATTTTAGTAATACATACTCTACCTGGTCCAATACCTACTTTTGTTGCATCAGCGCCTGCATTTTCTAATTCACGTACGCCTTCTGGTGTACCTACATTTCCAGCAATTACAAATACTTCTGGAATATGTTTTTTAATATGTTTAATCATATTGATAACTGAATCAGAATGTCCATGAGCGATATCAATCGTAATATACTCAGGAATCACGTTTTCAGCAGCTAATGATTCAACAAAACCAAATTCGCGTTCTTTAACACCAACTGAAATTGAAGCAAATAAACCTTTTTCTTGCATCTTTTTAATAAAAGGAATACGACCTTCTTCATCAAATCTATGCATAATATAGAAATAATCATTCTCAGCGAACCATTCCGCTAATGTTTCATTCATTACTGTTTGCATATTTGCCGGTACTACAGGTAGTTTAAAACTTCTAGGTCCAAATTGAATTGTTGTATCACATTCCGAACGACTGTTTACAATACATTTATTTGGTACAAGTTGTATATCTTCATAATCAAAAATTTTCATTTTAACAAACCCCTAACATTTTTAATAAAACTTTTATATAATGGTAAGATTTTCATGATGTTAATGAGCATTATTATTGAAATAATTGATAATTTTATCATTTTTCCGAACAATAACTTTTTTATTTATCTTTTCCAATAGATAATATACATTGTTTTATATCAAATGTAAACTGACTTTAGTCGTAAATTACCAACTAGATTTTTTCACTCCTGGAATTTGCCCTTTATGTGCATAATCTCTTAATGCAATGCGTGACATACCAAATTTACGATAAACACCTCTAGGTCTGCCAGTTACTTTACATCTTCTTGTTAATCTCGTAGGAGAACTATCTCTTGGCAATTTTCTTAAAGCTTCATAATCGCCCTTATCTTTTAGTTCTTTTCTCAATTCGTAAAACTGTGCAACCAACTTTTCTCTTTTCTGCTCTTTTGCTATTTTAGATTTTTTTGCCATCTATTTTCCTCTCCTTTTTACAAATCGAAATTATTACGTTTTATATCATAACATATTTTTCTATCTATTCAATCTTTAATCTTTAATTAATTTTTAGTGGATATGTATTTTAATGTAATCCTTCAAATTGCACATTATTAAAATGTTGAAAGATTAAATTTTATGTGGTAATATTATAAAACGTAATCATTACTATTAAGAAAGAGGTGTTAACTTTGCGCGTAAATATTACATTAGCATGTACTGAATGTGGCGATCGTAATTATATTTCTACAAAAAACAAACGTAATCATCCTGAACGTATTGAACTTAAAAAGTTTTGTCCAAGATTAAATAAATATACGTTACATCGTGAAACTAAGTAGTACATTTCATTACTTATCTTTTAAATACGACATTTAAAAATTGGAATTTGTAATATATGTTGTTTTTTTAATTTAAAAAGCAGCATATTAGTCTAATGTTCTGAGTTTTGAACAATAGAGTCTGGGACAAAAATAGATGTCTCAGACTCTTTTTCGTTTAGGCAGTAGATGACTGAATAGAAAATGTAAAGTCCCACTGCTTTAAAGAATTACTACTTCTATTTATGAAAATTAGTAGTTCTTATGTATAAAAATGCTAGTAGACTTATACATGCGCTTCAGCTCTCAAAACTTTTCAATCCTAGTCATCCTACTTTTGTTAATAAAATTAAGCCTTACCTCAAAAAAGCCAGCGAAATAAATTTCGTTGGCTTTAAATATGATGTTTATTCAACTTGTGCTTATTTTATTCTTAAATTGTGTTAAATTAGTCTTTAACTTCAAGATCAACATCATTAATGTCAATGCCTAATGCTTTAGCTACACCTTTACCATATTCACTATCCGCTTTATAACAATGACGAATATGACGGTGTTGTACTTCTAATGTTGTACCTTGCATTTCATTCGCTGTATTTTCAAAAATACGCTCTTGTTGTTCTTTAGATTGTAATCTGAATAAACGTCCTGGCTGTTCGAAGTAGTTATCGTCATCTTCACGGAAATCATATTCGTAAGCTTCGCCTTCTACTTTTAATCCAGGTTTTTTAAATTCAGGTTGATCTTCAAATGCACCTTCACTGTTTGGATAATAGTGTGTACTACCACCTTGATTGTTATCCAGAATTCTCATTTGACCATCTCTACTAAATGGACAGATATTTTCAATCCCTACACCTTTAGGTTGGTTTACTGGAATTTGCCAATGGTTCACACCTAATCTATAACGTTGTGCATCACCATATGAGAATAAACGTCCTTGTAACATTCTATCTGGAGAGAAGTCAATACCAGGTACAATGTTAGTTGGTGCAAATGCTGCTTGTTCTACATCTTGGAAATAGTTATCTGGATTGCGATTAAGTTCCCATTCTCCAACTTCGATTAGTGGATAGTCGCCTTTATACCATACTTTAGTTAAGTCAAAAGGATTATCTTTATGATTTCTTGCTTGTTCTTCAGTCATTACTTGGATATACGTTTTCCATTTTGGATAATCTTTATTTTCAATTGCTTCGAATAAATCTCTTTGTGAAGATTCTCTATCTTCTGCAATTGTTCGTGCCGCTTCCTCCGGTTGTAAGTTTTCAATACCTTGTTGTGTTCTATGATGGAATTTAACCCAAACACGTTCACCTTTATCATTGTACATTGAGTACGTATGTGAACCAAAGCCATGCATATTTCTAAAGCCTTTTGGAATACCACGATCTGTCATCAAGATTGTTACTTGATGTAAAGCTTCTGGTAATGATGTCCAAAAGTCCCAATTGTTTTGAGCACTACGCATATTTGTTCTAGGATCACGTTTAACTGCGTGGTTTAAACTTGCGAATAATTTCGGATCTCTAAAGAAGAATACTGGTGTGTTATTACCAACTAAGTCCCAGTTACCTTCATCCGTATAGAATTTCAATGCAAAACCACGAATATCACGTTCTGCATCAGCTGCACCACGTTCACCAGCTACTGTTGAAAAACGTGCGAACATTTCTGTTTGTTTACCTACTTCAGAGAAAATACTTGCTGAAGTATATTGTGTAATATCATTTGTTACCGTAAAAGTACCAAAAGCACCTGAACCCTTAGCGTGCATACGGCGCTCCGGAATCACTTCTCTATCGAAGTGTGCCATTTGTTCTAAAAAGTACCAATCTTGCATTAATAACGGTCCTCTTGGACCCGCTGTCATACTGTTCTCTCTATCTGAGACTGGCGCACCGAAAAGGCTTGTCAATTTTTTATTATTGCTCATTTTACTTCCCCCTTACTTCATCTAGATAATAATAATTATTATCTAGTATTTATTTTAATGTATCCTCCACGTAAAAGCAAACATTGGCTCACTAATTTTATTGACAATTTTCGCAATATTTAAACATTTTGTAATTATTACTCACAAAAAGCATTGCTTGTATTCAGTAAAAGCATTAAAATGGATTGTATATATAAAATTTCAATCGAATATAGGAGACTTTTTATGGCACAAAACAATATGAATCGCGGTCTAAATTCTCGTCATATTTCAATGATTGCAATTGGTGGTGCCATTGGTACTGGACTTTTTGTTGCAACTGGGAATGTCATTTCTCAAGCAGGACCTGGTGGCGCTATATTAGCTTATTTAATTATTGGAATTATGTTGTATTTCTTAATGTCATCAATCGGGGAGCTAGCAACTTTCTATCCTGTTTCTGGATCGTTTAGTTCTTATTCTACAAGGTTTGTAGATAAATCATTAGGGTTTACCATGGGTTGGCTATATTGGGCAATATGGCTACTTGTAACGAGCGTTGATATTATTATTTCTTCAAGTGTACTTTATTACTGGGATGCTTTTCAATTTTTCAGTCCTGTCACATGGAGCATTATATTCTTATGCTTACTGTTCTTATTAAATATATTTTCTGTTAAAGCATTCGGTGAAACAGAATTTTGGTTATCTCTCATCAAAGTTGTAACCATCATCGTGTTTATTCTCATTGGTGTATTAACGATTGTAGGAATATTAGGTGGGAAAACTTATGGATTATCGAATTACACAACTGGTGAGGCACCATTTGTTGGTGGTATTTCAGGTTTTCTAGGCGTCCTCTTGGTAGCAGGCTTTTCAGTTGGAGGTACAGAAGTCGTTGCTGTTACTGCAGGCGAATCTTCTAACCCTGATCGCTCAATGCCAAAAGCTATCAGACAAGTTTTCTGGAGAATTTTACTCTTTTATGTATTATCAATCGCAGTTATATCAGCAATTATTCCTTATACAGACCCAATGTTATTGAATAAAAACGAATCGGTTTCTCAAAGCCCTTTTACCATTGTGTTTGATCGTGTTGGCATTGCATTTGCAGCTTCAGTAATAAATGCAGTTATTTTAACTTCTTTATTATCAGCAGCTAATTCTGGGATTTATACTACAAGTAGAATGTTATTCTCTATGGCAGAAGATAGACAAGCACCTAAGTTCTTATCTAAATTAAACAAGACTACAAAATTACCAATGACTGCATTAATTGCTACATTTGTAATTGTATTGTTCATCATAATACTAGCGCAATTCAAATCAGATATAGTGTTCTCGTTATTAAATATTATAGGATCACTCGTTATTGTGATTTGGGCGTCTAGTATCTTATCACAAATTAGGTTACGCTCTGCTATTAAGAAACAAAATAAAGATCCAAATGAAGTGTTGCCTTACAAAGCACCGTTTTATCCATTTGGACCAATTATTGTCATTATAGCGTTATTATTCTTATTTGTTGGTAACTCGTTAGATGCTGCTTTATCTGGAGATTTTGCCGCACTATTTAGAAATTTAGCACCTATGATTATTTTATTTGTAATTTATATCGTTCACAAATTTATTAAGAAAACTAAAATCGTCAAACTCAGTGAGATGGATTTGAAGAGACACGATTATAATTAAAATTAAAACATCGGAATAAACTGTTATGTGTTTATTCCGATGTTTTTTAATTTGCTAACAATTTAATTATAGAAGTAAGGATATTTTCACTGGTCAAGAAGTGTAGTATAATAACATATAATAATGACTTAACCTAGAGGTGGAAACTATGGTTGGACAAACGAATTTATTTGATGACATATTAGAGACTGAAGAACGTTTCGTTATAGTTGTGCAATCACTTGAGGAAAAGCATCAACGCTTAATTAAACGCACACTAAGAGAATACAGTAGTTTAGAGCATTCACAAATGGAAAGCCTCTTTGAACATTTAAAAGACCTATTTTTAGAAGAAACATTTGAGGAGGATCAGTCCGCATTTTCAATCACTGTTTATACAAACCTAGATTATGCTGCAGACCATGTCTATGCACATGTAAAACGACATCGAGGTAAAAATGAATGGACACATACTGCAAAATAAATACATCTATTAAAAAAGAGGTTAGGACTTTTATTTGAATTGCACCCCGTCAAGTAGACAAATAAATAATTAAATTATCGGTTAATCTCGGTTTATACGAGATTAGCCATTTTTAATGTAATTCTTTCATTATTAAAGAATGTTATATCCTCATTGATAACTTGAAACGCTTGTTCTATAGTTTCAAATTTAAAGTTTTTATAACCCCTATAAATTTCAGATTTAATAATTCCCCAAACGCCTTCCATAGGTCCATTATCAATGCATCTTCCAACTCGAGACATACTTTGTATCATATTATGTTGATTTAACTTATTTTTAAATAATCTGGATGTATACTGAAAACCACGATCGCTATGAAATATAATACCTTCGGTATCAGTTACAGTATTAACTGCCTTATCAAATGTTTCAAATACGAGTTGATTGTTATTTGAGCTTCCTAATACATGACTTACAATTTTACCTGATCCCAAATCATATATCGCACTAAGATATATTTTATTTCCATTTTTAAGTTGTAATTCAGTTACATCTGTTAGCCATTTTTTATTAGCCTTACTTTCTTGAAATTTACGATTTAATTCGTTTTCGGCTATGGTTTGTGGGTTGCTAGGTTTATAGCGCTTACGTTTTCGGCGAATAAATGCTTTTAAATTCAGTTGATTCATCAACCGATAAACACGTTTATGGTTTACTTCTTTCTGTAAATATAGGCGAATATAAATATAAATCCTCCTATATCCATAAATACCTTTATATTTTTTATAAATATGTTTTATTTCTTCTAACAATACTTGGTTTTCAATTTCTTTTTGTGTGGGATTACGATGTAACCATTTATAAAAACTTGCACGGGAAATCTTTAAAATTTGGCATAAATGCTTAATAGGAAATTCATTTTTTAGCGTTTCAATCGTTTCGTATGCGACGATTTGCTTGTTTTTTGGTTTATCATCTCTCTTTCTATTTCTTGATATTTTTTTAGTACTTTATTTTCCATTTCTAGTATTTTATTCCGATCTTTTAGAGCTTGAATTTCAGCTTCTTTCTGTTCTTCTGGTGTTAATATATATTTAGGTTTGCCTTTGCCTCGACCATCTTGAAGGCCATCGCGGCCATGTACTTTATATTTTTGTACCCATTGGTACAATTGACCATAACTGATACCGTATTTTTCAGCACAGTCTTTATAATTAATTTCATTAGCTAAATAGTATTCTACAATTTTAAGACGTTCTTGGAATGTTGTTTTTTTACCCTTCATCGTATACACCTCATTTTTAGGAGAAGAATTGATATTCTCTTTTCTTCCAGTATAACGATTTACCCATCTACGTACAGTTTCATGAGCAGAAATATTATATTTAATGGCTAAATTTTTTATAAGATATGCCATCATTCAAATACTCTTGAACCACATTCTTTTTAAATTGAAGTGTATACTTATTATTTTGTGAATTGCGTATAAAAGATTGTATACCGTTGGTTAAATATTTGTTGTACATGTATCGGAGATGGCCTGGAGAGATATCAATATCAACTACATCTACAATATTTTCGAAACTCATACCATTTTCATATTTAGCAAAAATCAATTCTAATAAATCTAGATCAACGATTTTTTTAGACATAGAAAAACTCCCTTCAAAGTTTTCATTTTCTAAATGTCTACTTTGAAGGGAGCATATCAATTTAAAGTTCTAATCTCTTTTTTATTAACTACTACAAATCGTAATTTCAGTGCGCATACAAACAAATAATTACAAAAACGATATTAATACATTAAACGCTTTAACTTTTATAAAATCTGTCTCAATGTATGTGGAATGCCATTGTCACTATTGCTCAATGTAATTTCATCAGCAACTGCTTTCACCTGGTCATTGGCATTGCCCATAGCAACAGCATGACCGACCACTTGCAGCATAGAAATATCGTTTGAACTATCTCCGAATGCAACTACTTCAGATAATGCAATATCTAATTTTTTAGATAAATCTGTTACTGCATTACCTTTAGAAACACCCTGTGCCATAAATTCTAAGAAATACGGCTTACTTGTTGTCACATCTATATCTTCATTAAAGTGACCAGCTAAGTCAGTGTTAAGTTTTGAGATAGTTGATACATAATCTACACCCATTACTTTAGGCACGTCATCCTGGATGAAATCCTTTAAATCATTTACATGTTCCATAGGTAACCCAGTTAATTCCGATTCTATATTCATATATTCATGTTCACCTTCGTAAACAATATGACCATCTTCATATGTTAAAATGAATAAATTATTTTTGCGACAATAATCCACAATTAAATCGAAATTTTCCTTAGTTACCGTTCGACTTTTTTCTACAATTTCAGTATTCACATTGACAGTTTTACCACCATTATAGCTAATTACATAACTTTGATATGTATCAAGTTTTAATTTTTTAGCAGTTGGTAACATGCCTTCAGTAGGTCTACCAGATGCTAATACGACTTTATATCCTTGTTTTTGTATATCTAATAAATAAGATTCTGTCTCTGGACTCATTTGATTTTCATTATTCATCAATGTGTCATCCATGTCCATGACTACCATTTTATACTTACCCATGTTGCTAATCTCCCTTCAACGTCTATATTCTATATTACAACAGATTATTAACGTTGGTACAATACTTTAGTCGTTACACCTGTTTCATTGATTGTAACAAGTTCTGATCTACAATCTTTAAATTCACGCTTTAGTGCACGTACTAATTCGCCGCTTCGTTCAGGTGCTATTAATGTGAGTACTGTTGGGCCGGCACCACTAATTACTGTTGCGTATGCTAGATGTTGTTTCGCAATACCTTTAATTGTTTGAAATTCTGGAATCAAATGTTGTCTATAAGGTTCATGGAAACCGTCTTGTTCCATCATTTTTCCAGCTAATTCATAATTATGTTGAATTAATGCACTAATCATCGTATTACTAATTGCACTATTTTGAACTGCCTTTTCATGAGAAAATGTATCAGGTAATGCGTTTCTTGCATCAATTGTTTTTAATTTATAACTTGGTATCGTTATAATAATATCAATTTTAGGTGTATCAATGTAGGAGACATCTGTAACTTTTGTATCACCGTTATAATAACCAAGCACAAGACCACCATAAATTGTTGGCGCTACATTATCTGGATGCCCTTCAAAATCCGTCGCAAGTTGTAATAGTTCATATTTAGATAGTTCAATATCTCCAAAGTAGTTAGCGATATACAATGCACCCACTAAAGCCGAAGCAGATGAACCTAATCCTCTTGCTAAAGGAATTTCACTTCTCATTTCTACATTTAAATTTGGCAATTCAACTTCATATGTTTCAGCAACTTTTTGTGCGATTTGGTAAATGTAGTGGCTCTCATCATTAGGCAGTTCATCTACATTAGGTCCAATATGATTAAAAGACCATTGATCTTCATCGTTCACAGTAACGTCTAAATATAAGAATTTATTTAAAGCCATTCCTATAGAATCAAATCCGACACCTAAGTTAGCTGTAGATGCCGGAATTTTTAAATGTAACGCTTCTTTCATGCTATAGTGCCCCTTTGATGTAATCTAAAATACTCTGTCTATCATTTGGTAATGATTTAATTGGATTATCTAATAGTGAAATGGCTGTATCAGGGTCTTTCAGTCCATTACCTGTTAGAACTGCAACAACTTTTTTGCCTTGAGGCAATTTACCAGCGCGATGTAACTTTATCAATCCTGCAATTGATGCATTACTTGCTGGTTCACTAAATACACCTTCATTGCGAGCCATTAATTGGTATGCTTCTAAAATTTCTTCATCTGTCACACTATCAATATAACCATTTGATTCTTCTAGTGCATTCGTCGCTTTATCCCAACTTGCTGGATTACCAATTCTAATTGCTGTTGCCACTGTATCAGGATTTTTAACAACTTTATTTTGAACGATAGGAGAGGCACCTTCTGCTTGAAAACCATACATGTTAGGCAATTGAGTGCCATTTTTATCCCTATATTCTTTAAAACCTTTCCAATATGCAGAAATATTTCCTGCATTACCAACCGGTATAGAGAGTATATCAGGCGCCGAACCACCCAATTGTTGAATAACTTCAAATGCGCCAGTTTTTTGACCTTCAAGTCGATAAGGATTGACTGAATTAACTAATGCGATTTCTCCATTTTTTGCAACTTCTTGCACGATTTCTAATGCTTCATCAAAATTACCTTCGATTGAAACAATTTCTGCGCCATACATAACAGCTTGTGATAATTTACCTAGTGCAATCTTACCTTCAGGAATTACTACGATTGCTTTTAAGCCAGCTCGAGCAGCGTATGCAGCTGCAGATGCTGACGTATTACCTGTCGATGCACAGATTACGATTTTTTTCCCTTCTTCTTTGGCTTTGGCCATCGCCATAACCATACCTCTGTCTTTAAAAGAGCCTGTAGGATTCGAACCTTCATATTTCACATGGAGTTCAATGCCTAATTTTTCAGACATCCGTTCACAATATATGAGTGGCGTATGTCCTTCATTTAATGTTAGTGATGGTGTTGCTTCATTTACAGGTAAATATGTTTTAAATTCTTCAACTAAACCTTGCCAGTTTTTCATAGTTATTAAACTCCTTCTACTGGATAAATTTTCTTAACGATATATCCAGATTCTGTGATGGATGCTTCAGGATTTTCATCTATACCAACAATTACAACACCAGCCGTATGAGCATCTCGCTCAGTTACGGCCAATGATTTATGAAACGGTAATTGACCTTTAAGTAACGTTTCAACTTTATTTACTTCTTCACCATCAGTTTGAACTACAACATAATAACTTTCTTTCTCTTTAAGTGAAACAGTTTCTGATTCATCCATCAGTTCTTTGGTTTTTTCAGTTTTTAATTCAAAGTGAGGCGGTAATGTATGCAAGTTAGTTTCAAAATTCAATGTGACATTTAATAAATCACTGACTACAGCACTACCAGTTGCTAAACTGCCTGCACCTTTTCCGTAAAACATTGTTTCTCCAACAGCATCGCCAATAACATAAATTGCATTAAATTCATCTTCTACCGCTGCAAGTTGGTGCGCTTTATTAATGAACGTCGGTGCAACTGAAGCTTGTACCTGTCCATTTTCATATGTACCTTTACCGATTAATTTAATTTTGTAACCTAATTGATCTGCAACTTGAATGTCTTCAGATTCAACATCACTGATACCACGTCTATCGACATCATTTAAATTAATAACCTGGTTAAATGATAAATAAGAAGTAATGACCACTTTTCTTGCCGCATCAATACCTTCTACATCATCTGTAGGATCTGCTTCTGCAAAACCTAATGCTTTAGCCTCGTCTAAGGCAGCTTCAAAACTTGTTTGCTCTTTAGTCATTTTACTTAAAATAAAATTAGACGTACCATTCAGTATGCCCATAAATTTGCTAATGTTGTTTGCATTCAACCCATTATTTATAGCATTTACAATAGGAATACCACCTGCAACACTTGCTTCATATTTCAACGCAACATCATTTTCTTGCGCTAAATCTTCTAATACATTTAAATGGACTGCTAATAAGTCTTTATTTGCTGTTACGACGTGTTTCTTCTGACTTAATGCACGTTTTAGCCAATCCACAGTTGGTTCAATACCACCCATAACTTCTACAATGATATCAATTGAATCATCATTTAATATTTCATCAATATCTTCTGTTAAATGATAACTCGACACATTTATTGGTCTTTGTCTTGATTTATCTCTAACTAAAATGTGTCGAATATTGATATCTTTATTCATTGTTTCTTTAATTTGTTCTCTATTCTCTTCTATAATTTTAACTACACCAGAACCTACAGTTCCTAAACCAAGTAAGGCTACGTTTAATTCTCTCATAACTTCATTCCTCCGTTGTTCTTCTTAAAAATACAATTGTACAGTTGAAAAATACTTGAATATGGTATAGTATAAATTCATTCATTATTTTTGTAAAGGTTCAATATTTAATCGTATATCTATCCTATCACTCCCGTGATAAAAACTAAACAAAATTTTCTGATTTTTTAGAAAGGTTGGTATTTACAATGAAAGTAGCTAAATTTGGAGGAAGTTCTGTTTCTAATGCAGAACAGATAAAAAAAGTATTAAATATCGTAAATTCAGATGTTGATCGGAAAATTATCATCGTATCAGCACCGGGTAAACGTCACAGCGAAGATGTAAAAACAACGGACTTACTAATTCGTTTGTATGAAAAAGTGATTGATAGATTAGATTACACGTCTAAAAAGAAAGAAATCATTCAAAGATACGCAGATATCATAGATGAATTAAACATGGATTATCATTTACTAACTTCAATTGATGAAACATTAGAGTCATACATTGCTACATTAAAAGATAAACCTTCTCGTTTATTAGACGCATTACTATCCTGTGGAGAAGATTTTAATGCGCAACTCATTGCAGAATATAACAATAGCCAAGGTATTCCTACAAGATATGTATCTCCTGGTGAGGCAGGCATTCAAGTTACTGATTTACCACAAAATGCACAAATCTTAGAGCAATCTTATAATACGCTATATAAATTACGTGAATATAATGAAAAACTCATAATTCCTGGATTCTTTGGGGTTTCACGACAAAATTATATTGTTACATTTCCAAGAGGTGGCTCTGACATCACAGGTGCTATAGTAGCTAGAGGTGTACGGGCAGACTTATATGAAAATTTCACTGATGTCTCTGGTATTTTTAGAGCAAATCCTACGATTGTTAAAAATCCTGAAGTCATCGATGAAATTACCTATCGAGAAATGCGTGAACTTTCTTATGCTGGATTTGGAGTGTTTCACGATGAAGCTTTACAACCTTTACACAAAGATAGAATTCCAGTTGTCATAAAAAATACAAATAGACCTGATGATATTGGTACATATATTCGCCATGATAGAGAAATAAATTCTAATAACATTGTCAGTGGTATTAGTTGTGATAAAGGGTTTACAGTTTTAAACATTAAAAAATATTTAATGAATAGACAAGTTGGTTTTACAAGAAAAATATTAGCTGTCTTAGAGGATTATGATATTTCATTTGATCATATGCCATCAGGTATAGATAATATTAGTATTATTATGCGCTCCAAAGAAATCCAAAATAGAGAAGAACAAGTCTTAAATGACATTCGAAAAAATTGCGATGTTGATGAGTTAAGTGTGGAACATGATTTAGCTATCTTAATGATTGTTGGTGAAGGTATGCATAGAATTGTCGGTACTGCAAATACAATTACGCACGCGTTAGCTGAATCGAATATCAATTTAAAAATGATGAATCAAGGGGCATCAGAGATATCAATCATGTTTGGTATACATGTCTCTGATGCCGATAAAGCAGTCAAATCCACTTATGAATATTGTTATAATGGCATATGTTTAAAATCTTAAGTAGCTTTTATTATCGTTATATAAATCAAAAGATACTTAAAGTAGTTTTAATGATATGATTGAAGTCATACAAATTCAAACTCGCTTTAAATAATATTTCATAAATCAAGCCAAACAAAAATCCTTCAAATTCATTGTATCTGTTGGTTAAACTTTCCAATGATTTGAAGGATTTTATATGGCTTTTTTCTCTGATATAAGCACTTGATTAATTCTTTCATCGCCCACTACTAAACGTAGTATTACAAATTGATAATAACTCAATGAATCTATAACACTTCTATAATTTGGTAATTGATGATAATCAATAGGATCTAATAATTCATACATTAAAACGATTTCTGGCTTAATATAGTCTACATCCCATTTAATAGAGTGAAAATAAATATTTTTTTCTGGCAATCGAATATTATGATTCCATCTAAACATCCATTCTTCATCTTCAACATCATAGACAATGATAGTCATAATTAATTTTTCACCATCAAATATTTCTGCATGTGTAATATTTTCGAAATTTAATTCGTCATAATTAGATGATGCGTGATTGGTATCGTGGAGCACCTTACGATTGTCATTAGGAATATATTTTAAGACCTCACCTAAAAATTTTCTTTCAACGCTGATATCAACTTTACCATTCAGGTTAAATTCGTCACGTAAAAATAGTTGTTTGGCAACTTCACCATTAAATTTAAATAAGTTAGGTACATTTTCATTTAAAGATTTTACAATGTCTTTAACTTTTTCATTATTTTCATTATCCAAAAGTGCACCTCCTATAAAAGTAAGCGTTTTCAATAATACATATTATATAATTTGTATGCGCATTTTTCAATGCATTAAGCGCAAAAATGTGAAATAAAGCACAAATAATTTTAAAAATCACCAATTTCTATGTATTGACCATTTGAATCTCCAATAATAGGATCTGGTCTATTCATTAGGAGCACACTATGAGTACAGTTCTTTATCGTATTTTGTATTTCTGCTATTGCAGGTACGGTTTGATATAACTTATCTTCATTCATAAAAGGTGCTGAAACAAAATAAAAGCGAATTTGGTATTTTGAAAAGGTTTCTAATACACCTTTGCCTATTATCACATGACTAGCGCTATCAACTATACCATTTGGAATGATTATATTAAAATCTGTATATTTTGATACATACCTTATAATATCTGTAGAATAACTTATTACTGATATTTTTATATTTGCTTTATATAGTTCATCTATCATTTTATAAGCAAACGGATGATTATCAAATGCAATAATATCGTCCCACTGGATCGTTTCTATGATATGTTCAAAATATTGTTTTATATTGCTCAACTTGCTATTCACCTTCTTCATTGAAAGATATTGTGCGTAATTCATTATAACTGTTTAATGACTTGAATTATACAAATTCCACAACAGTTTTAAAGAACCAATAAAATTTATTTAGTAATATTACATCAAAATATTGCTTTTGTAAGTAATGGTCTTTCTATTGTCATAGCACTAATATACTAATTTAAAATTATAGAATTTGTGCTAAACTAAATAAAAGCGTAAAATAAGATATAATAAAAAATTAAATAAGATTAGGATGATACATATGTTTTTCCCGTTAATATTAATTGTAATTATAATACTATTAATTGTTATTGTAATAATTGACCATCGAGTAATGCAAAATAAACTTGAAACTGAAACGTATTCAAAAGATCAATTAGTTACAAAAATAAGTACAGTAACTCGAGAAAATACACAATTAAAAAATCAAATGCTGAATATAGATGGAAACAATGATACGCACCATCATGGTTTAAGAAAAGCGAAGCAAGATTTAAATAGTATCTTAAATCAATATAAAAACGAAGGTGTCATTCAACATTTTGATATTATAGCTACTGGTAACTTAGCTGTAAAACATCCCCTTTTTGAGTACGCTAGAACTTTCGATTATGTTGTAATTACAGAAAAAGGCATTTTTAATATCAATGTTAAAAATTGGAAGCAAAAAACATTTTATCATTTCACTGCAGATACAACAAACAGCAATGAATCTAAAGTGAATGATAATATAGACCAAACTGTAGGACGTTATATTGCTAATCAATTTCATAGTCAGTTTCAATCAACACGTTCGACAACGTATACATTCATTGAACGTATTAAAAATAATTCTGTAACCTATGATTTTTATAATTATGATCCTTTTGAACAATCATCTATCAATACACAGGCTTTAGAGGCTAAGATATATGAGAAACTCAATCAACAAATCAAGAATATTGGACTTGTTTATTTCACTGATGGTAGCGTAAATATTATTGACGGCCCGTCTACAAGAGGTGATTACGTTGAAACAGTCTCATCTAAATCTTCCTTACAACAAATTATTGGAGATACTGTTCAATCAACAGATCAGGCATTGACTAAAGAGCAATATGATAAATTAGTAGCACGTTTTTATTAAATTAATATACTATATAGGAAAGAAGAGTCTGGGACAAAAATAGATGTCTCAGACTCTTCAAACTTTAGCTAAAGCCTCCGTCTTTGTGGGCAGTTTTTTGTGCACGCTTTCCGTGGACACAACCTTAGCCTGTAGTCTTCGGCCAGTGCTTTTCCACAGGAGTCGGCCCAAATTACTGCCAATACGTTATGAAAAATATAATATTATAAAGCCGAGACATTAATATACGTCTCGGCTTTTTTTCACATTATAAATTCAAAGTTTAACTCCAAATATTTAATTTTTTCTCTTTAGCAATGTCTTCAGACTTTTCAAAGGCTTCTCTATATTTTCCATTTGGAGAATAATATTTTTCTCTAGCTAAGCCTTGTTTGACTAATTGCTCATTATACATTGTCTTATTATCAAGCCAAACATAAGCTAATGTTCTACCGTATCGGTCTTCTTTTTCTTTATCGTACTCTAAATACACGTCTTTATTTGTTAAATGCTTTTTAGTATAATCAGAAGCCTCTTTCCCATAAGGTTGTACCGGTGTATTGGGTTTAACTGTTTCGGGCGTATCAACGCCAATCAGTCTAACTTTCAATTGCTCATTATTGTCATTTTCAGCAACGAATGTATCTCCATCTACAACACGTGACACATGAACTTTTTCAGAATCTTGTGGTCCTGTTGACGTATCTGCACCATTATTTTGAAATGGTCCTGTTTGATTAATATATTGAAAAGCTAATACACCTAACACTACTACGATAACGACTAAACTAGTCATTTTTTTCTTAGATTTCATTGTTGCACCCACTTCTTTTAAATATTCCAAATTATCATATAGAAAAAGCAAACTATCGTCAAGACCACATTATACACTAACTCATAAATTAGCTGATGTTTTAAATAACATGATATTGTTTATCTATGTAAATAACTCGTGCTATAATAATCTTGAATAGGAGTGAACAAATTGAGCATTTTCAAAGAAAACATGATAACGATTATTGCAGTTGTCATTGCCGTCATCGTAGGTCTAATCTTACAAAACCAATTTCAACTACCGCTAATGGTTTCTGCCGTTGTAGCAGTTTTATTAGGCATATTAATCGGATTTATCATTTTCATTATCCAATCTATCGCATCCAAAAATAAACGTAAATAATAAAAACTGCCGTTATAGACTTATCGGCAGTTTTTATTATTTAATTTGAACCATACAACATATTTAGCAAGTGCTAAATCATTTAAATCCATCCTTTATTTCTAGCAATATTCCATGCTTCAAATCGATTTTCGGCATCAAGTTTATCAATAATCGTAGATGTATAATTTCTAATTGTTCCATAAGATAAAAAGAGATGCTTGGAAATCTCTTTACTCGTATGGCCCTCACCTATCTCTCTTAAAACCAATTGTTCTTTAGGCGTTAATGGATTTTTTTCTTTAAATAGCGACGTCATCAGTGCTTCACTATATTCTTTTTCGTTATTCAATACTTTATAAATCGTTGTGACTAATTCATCTATAGAGCGTTCTTTCAATACATAAGCATCTACATCGTTCGCTACCGCTGATTCAAAATAACCGGGTCTCTTGAATGTTGTAACTATAATTACTTTCACATCAAGTTGTTGTTCTTTAATAT
The DNA here is from genome assembly GCF_049897865.1 of Staphylococcus sp. Y174-1. Taxonomy (NCBI): domain Bacteria; kingdom Bacillati; phylum Bacillota; class Bacilli; order Caryophanales; family Staphylococcaceae; genus Staphylococcus; species Staphylococcus sp. Y174-1. Next base: position 519,070 of record NZ_JAFCXB010000001.1, read on the forward strand.
TTCTCAATATTTCTAAACCTGTCATGCCAGGCATTTCAATATCTAAGATAGCAACCTGTGGTTGTCTTACTTTAATTAATTCATACGCTTCTTTTCCGTTACCTGAACTTCCAACTACTTCTAACTGTTCATTTAAATTAATAAGCTGAACCATTGCTTCTCTTAACATCGTTTGATCTTCTGCTAGTATGATATTTATCATCATGCGTCACCTCGAGATATTTTAATGGATATACATAAGCCATGATTCGATTGTATTTCAATCGATCCATTCATAAGGGCTACACGTTCTTTAATACTCTTCAAATCATGCTCTTTTAAATCATCCATGCCAATCCCATTGTCAATAATAGTCAATGTAATATCATTTTGTGTCTCTGTTAATGAACCAGTTACCGATGTTGCATGAGCATGTTTCAACACATTATTAATTGCCTCTCTCAAAATCATCGCCAAAATAGCTTGTTTAGCTGGACTAATACCTTTTGCTAGTTCGGCATTAAAAAATTCAAAATTTAAATTTGCATTTTTTAACAACGTTTCCATCGAAGCTACTTCTTCTTCAAATGACTGTATTTTCAAATCATTCACGATACTGCGAACTTTATTTAATGATTCCTTAGATATATTGTTAACTTCAATCATTTGTAATTTTGCTTTTTCTGAATCGCTATCAATCAGTTTGATTGCTAGTTCTGATTTTATGCTTAAACTTGCAAAAACATGACCTAACGTATCATGTAAGTCTTGTCCAATGCGATTTCGTTCTTGTTCGGCAATGAGTACATTGATATGCTTATTCTTTTCTTCCAGTGCATTTTTCATTTTTATTGTTTCACTCTGTTTGAAGTTTCCAACAGTTATAAGTAATATAGCGATATGCATGACTGCTATAAAGCCTAAACTTAGCGGATCTGTGACATAAATTAAAATAAAATTAATAAGCATGACAACAATGAAAATTAAAAAGGCTATAGATTTCATTTTCACTTTCAATACATATGGTAAAATAAATGAACTAAAGAAAAAGAATAAACTCGTCGCTGGCCCGACACTATAAACAAAATAAGTGATACCAATATAATGTAAAATTAGAAAAGTATATATCATTTTTGTTGATAACACTTCCGTAAATATGGCCAAAGCAGTATATGAAATTGTAAAAATAATAAATATAATAACATACATCCAATATGACCCTTTTAAGTCAAATGTAAACAATGGTATCACTGCAAATATGAGATATACTAAACTCGATAAATCAATTACATTGACTTTCAATCTTTTAATCATATATCCACGTCTCTTCTCTTTTGAATAATAAGTGCAACTACTAAAAAGAGTATACTATAACCAACTAAAACAAAAAGTGATAAATAGTCTAGCGTCCCTCCTTTACCAATTTCATAAGCGACTTGCTTCAAATGGTAAGTCGGTGTGACATAAGCAATCTTGCGCATCCATTCAGGAAATTGACTTACAGGAAACCATAGACCGCCAAGAATAGCTAAACTTAAATACAAAATATTACCAATACTACTTGCTTTTTGAATTTCATTGATTTGTGATATCAATACCCCAACAGATAAAAAAGTACTCGCCCCAATCCATAATATTAAACCGGAAAGTAACCAATCTGAAGTTGACATTTCAACACCTTTCATAAAGTGTGCGACAATAAAAATAAGTAAGATGGCTAAAATAAACTGGAACATCATTTTAAAGACTTTAGCCATATAATATTGATGTGACTGTAGTGGTGTACGCATTAAATTTTTATACCAGCCTGTCGTCTTTTCATTAATTAAATCTATCGGGAATTGCATTAAACAAAAACTCGATAAACTAAATGCCATCATACTATACATATATTCTTTATAAAATGGTTTTTTCGCTTCTTCAGGCAAATCCAGTATAGATGTAAATAATAAATATAAAGCAAGTGGTACCAGTATAGATAGCACCAAATACACTTTCTTTCTAAATAATAATTGAATTTCTGTCTTTAAGTAATAAGTTAACATACTACTTCACCTCTTCTTTATTAAATACGGTTTCTAACAGACTTGCTTTATTGATCTCTATTTCATTCAAATCGACATGTATCGAAATGAGATATTCAATGATCATTTGTACATCTGTCGTAGTTATCCGTATTTTATGATTCTCTAATGTATATTCGAAGTGCTTACTAGATAAATTCGTTTCAACTTTGTCTTGGTATTTGCTTGGTAAACTAATGATTGATGTATGTTGACGTGTTCTTATCGTTTCCGGATTGTCATTTAAAATCACACGTCCTTTTTCCAAAACAATTACTCGGTCAGCCATACGCTCTACTTCTTCTATATAATGGGAGGTGTAAAATATCGTTACCCCGTCGTCCTTCAGCTTCGTTACAACTTCCCAAAAATGGCCACGCATTTGTACATCCATGGCACTCGTCGGTTCATCTAAAAATATACATTGGGGTTTACCTATAAGTGCGAGTGCAAAATCAAGAATCCGCTTTTGCCCACCCGATAATTTATTAGCATATTGATTTAATTGACTTTCATTAAAAAGTGTAATTTCACTAAACTCTTTTAAAGTAATGGCATCCGTATATAAATGAGCAAACAGTTGGTAAAGTTCCTTTACTTTTATTAAATCTGGAAAATTTGTTTTTTGAAACATAATCCCTAAATTTTTAGAATCCAATAATTGTGCCGTATCTAGTATTTCGCCTTTATTTGCATGTCGATCACCTATAATCATGTCTATAAGCGTAGATTTACCAGCGCCATTCGGTCCTATTAATGCAGTACAATGACCTTCATTTATATCAAACGTCACATCATCAACGACTTTTACTCGTTTATAAGTTTTAGTTAAATGTTTTATTTTAATCATTTTATACACTCCTTTCATTTCCTACTTTAAGTATGACGAATCTAATAGAAAGGCAGTAGTGAATATTGTCATAAATTACATATGACAAATGTCATTAAGTAAAATGAATATCATGAAATTATAAAGTTTACATAATATTATTATAGTTGTTTATATATTAGCTTTGGCACAAAAAAATACTGCGCAGAAAGAAATTAATCTTTCTACGCAGTATTTTCAATTAATGATATGCCATTTAAATATCTTTTGTAAATGTTAAAAATGCATGAAATTCTTGCTCGTTAGCTGAAAATGTACGTTCTTCAACTTCACGTACAGTAGAATTTAATAATTTATAACCAGATATTTCGTCTGTTTTTAAATAGTTATTAATTTCTTTTTCTAAATCATCTAGTGAAAGTGCTTTTAATGTTACTAATTTTACTTCTTGCATGATTCCATCCCCTTATGATAAGTAAATTTTATTAAGTATATTATACTATGGGGTTATATTGCACACAAATTTTAAAGGTAATTAGTCAATCTTCTTCCCATTAATAAGTCAAAGTTGACTGATAAATTCGCTTCTTCTACAATTAAAGTTCACTAAACATGAGTGAGGTGATTATCTTCTTTAAGTCAAAAGAAGTGCGTGCGTTTATTATATACTTTTTAGTAAGTCTTACATTAATCGTCTTATATTTAATACCATTTTCGCACGCAATATTTGGTTAAGCATTAGTTTCATCACTAATGTTTAAAGATAGAATGGCTCGTTAACTTTTACGAGTGCATTCTATCTTTTTTATTAAATCTGATAAATCTAATATAGCTTGAATAACTCAAATATTTGATCATTTTTTATTATTCTTATTGATACATACAAATTGGTAACACACTGTGTGTATCGGTTAATTACATGCTTTAAAAAGCGATACAGTTTTATGATTATTTTATTTTATGACCATCTATAACTCGCTAAAGGTATAGTTGGTTATTTTTAATGAGTGGGCGCAAAAAAGCAACCCAATCTATTCATAAAGAATAAATGGATTGCTTATATTCCTAGTGTTTAACCCCTTTGTTTAGCACCTAGTAAAGCTTGATGTATTGTTCTCTTTCCCATTCAGAAACTTGAGTTCTGTAGTAATCCCACTCAATTGATTTAGAGTTAATAAATTGGTGATAGATGTGATTACCAAGTGCTTGTTTGATTGGTTCGTTGTCTCTCATTGCTTTAATTGCAGTATATAAAGTTGAAGGTAAATCTTGTATACCAACCGCTTCACGTTCTTCACGGTTCATTTCATAGATATTTTGATTCACTGGTTCTGGTACTTCAAGTTTATTTTTAATACCATCTAAGCCAGCTTGTAATATTGCTGCTAATGCTAAGTAAGGATTGGCAGCCGGGTCTACTGAACGCACCTCAACACGTGTTGATAGTCCACGAGATGATGGCACACGAATTAATGGTGAACGGTTCTTACCACTCCATGCAATATAACACGGTGCTTCATAGCCAGGAACAAGACGTTTATATGAGTTAACTAATGGATTACATACGCCTGTAAATCCACGTGCATTTTTTAAGATACCTGCTACGAAATGGAAAGCATCTTTAGTCATTTGCATATCACCATTTGGATCAAAGAACGCATTCTCTTTACCTTTGAATAATGACATATTAAAATGCATACCGCTTCCGTTAACGCCAAATAATGGTTTTGGCATAAATGTTGCATGTAAGTTATGTTGACGCGCAATTGTTTTAACTACAAGCTTAAATGTTTGAATATTATCACATGCTGTAATTGCATCTGCATATTTGAAATCAATTTCATGTTGTCCAGGTGCAACTTCATGGTGACTCGCTTCAATATCAAAGCCCATATCTTCTAATTCTAATACAATATCACGACGACAATTTTCACCTAAATCCGTTGGTGCAAGGTCAAAGTAACCACCATCATCATTTAATTCTAATGTTGGCTCTCCTTTTTCATCTAATTTGAATAAGAAGAATTCTGGTTCAGGTCCTAAGTTCAATTCAGAAAAACCTAATTCTCTCATATCATTTAAGACACGTTTTAAGTTTGCACGTGGATCCCCTTCAAATGGTGTACCATCTGTTTTGTAAATATCACAAATAAGTCGTGCAACTTTTCCTTGACCAGCAGTCCATGGGAAAATAACCCAAGTATCTAAATCTGGATATAAGTACATATCAGATTCTTCAATACGTACGAACCCTTCAATTGAAGATCCGTCAAACATCATTTCGTTATCTAATACTTTCTCTAATTGACTTACTGGTACTTCAACGTTTTTAATAACGCCTAATATATCTGTAAATTGTAGTCGTAAGTATCTTACATTTTCCTCTTTAGCAAACTTATGAATATCTTCTTTTGTAAATGAACGTTTTGGCATAATATATGTCCCCCGTATTTTTATTTAATAAAACGTGATAAGTCACCACGATTTATTGGAATTGCTTCTCGCTGTGGTTTCTGTGTAGCTTCAACTATCATTTGTTTTCTTGTCTCTTGTTCATCATCAGTAAGGTGATCTTGTTCATCATTAATAATTTGTTTAATACCTTTAATATTGAACCCTTTTTCAATTAACTTCTTAATTTCAAGTAAGCGTTCTAAATCATTTAATGAAAAAAGTCTTTTGTTTCCTTCTGATCGTTGTGGCTTAACGAGTTCATGTGTTTCATAATAACGAATTTGCCTAGCAGACAATTCACTTAATTTTGTTACAACACTCATAGGGAAAACGGGCATACTTCGTCGTAATGTATCATTTGACTTCAATCCGATCACCTCTACTTTTGAACTTGTAATAAATTTAGCATAATAATCAGATTAATTCAAAGATATGTAAGGTTTTCTAACATTAAGTTCTCATCCCTTGATATGACTACTTTCATCTGTTAATTCGTCGTCTTAAATCTATAATTTTTAGAAATTTCCTTAAATTTATTCAAAAAAAATCCATATATGGGATTATAAATTAAAATAGCATGTATATACTATCTCTTTTTACAAAACATATATGGAAGTTCATTCAAAAATCAAATCAATTGTTGTGATTTTAGATTTCTCGCTGCTCTTGAGACAGCTAATTTTACGTGTTCATATGTTAATCCGCCTTGAACATAGGCTTCAAATGGCGGTCTAATTGGCCCATCAGCAGAAAGTTCAATAGAAGATCCTTGTACAAATGTCCCTGCCGCCATGATTACATCGTCTTCATATCCTGGCATATAAGCTGGCTCAGGACTGAAATGTGCATTAATGGGAGAGGCTTGTTGTATACTTTGACAAAACTGAATCATTTGTTCTTTATTCTCAAAAGAAACCGTTTGAATTAAATCTGTTCGCGCTTCATCGTATCTTGGACTTGTTCGCATATCCATCTTCTCTAGAAGAAGACTTGTAAATAAAGCCCCTTTCAAACTTTGACTAACAACATGTGGTGCCAAAAAGAACCCTTGATACATTTCTTGTAACGAATTGAGTGATGCACCTGCTTCTTTACCTATACCAGGCGCAGTTAGACGATAACCACAACGTGCAATTAAATCTTTTTTTCCTGCAATATAACCGCCGATTTTTGCTAAACCGCCACCTGGATTTTTAATTAATGAGCCTGCAATTAAATCCGCTCCACATTCAATAGGTTCACGTTCTTCTACAAATTCACCATAGCAATTATCGACAAAAATAATGATTTCTGGATATTGCGCCTTAATTTGTTGTATGGCCTTTTCGATTAAATTTAAATTGATAGAAGGACGTTGGTCATAGCCTTTGGAACGTTGGATAGCGATGACTTTTGTTCGACTATGAATTTGTTGCATTACCGTTTCTATATCTATATCACCATGTTTCAAATCCACTTTATTATATTGGACGCCATGTTCTTTAAGACTTTCAATACCATTGCCATTGATACCAATGACCTCTAATAAAGTATCATAAGGATTGCCAGTGATATATAATAACTCATCACCATGTTTCAAAGTACTTTGCAGCGCAATCGTGATTGCATGTGTACCAGAGATGATTTGAGGTCTAACTAAAGCATCTTCTGCTTTAAACGTGTGTGCATAAATTTCTTCAAGATGATCTCTACCAAAATCATCATACCCGTAACCTGTCGTCCCTTGTAAATCACTTTCAGTAGCTTTCACTTCATGAAACGCATTAAGTACTTTTTCCTGATTAACAAAGGCGGTTTCTTCTATTGCTTTAAAATATGGCGCTAATGTAGCCTCTGTGTCCGCAATCAGTTGTTTCATCTCTTCCATTTTCATAACTTCCTTCTATTCTTTTTTGTATCCTTTAACTTGATAATTAGCATTTATCTCGTCAAATACTAATTCTGATATCAGCGTATGTTGTTTTAAAAAGTATAAGCGATCTGCATTTGCACTCGGTACACTTTCTTCATAATAAGTAAGCACTTGTTTAATTTGATTAAATAACAATGATTTTACTTTCTCTATATCTTTTTCATCTTTACTAGAAACAAATACATGAGGTTTGTTTGTAGCTGGTAATGAGCCATCATGCAAATCTTTCTTGTTAAAAATGATGGCCTGAGGTATTTGTCCCATATCTAAATCATTTACAATTTGATTAACGGTATCATATTGCGCGCGATATTCAGGATGACTACTATCGACAACATGTAATAATAAATCTGCATTTTTTGCTTCTTCTAAAGTTGATTTAAAAGCCGCTATAAGCGTTGTTGGTAGTTTTTGAATAAATCCTACTGTATCTGAAATGATGAGATTAAAGCCGTCGTTTATCTGTATCTGTCTCGTTTTGGGATCAAGTGTGGCGAAAAGCAGTTTTTTTTCATAAGTAGATTCCTTTGCTAATGCATTAAACCAAGACGATTTCCCAGCATTAGTATAACCTACCAATGCTACTTGAAATACATGATTTTGTTCTCTTTTATTACGATAGCGTTCACGGTGTTCTACTACCGTTTCTAATTGGTGTTTAATCTCATTCATTCTCGTTCTGATGTGTCTACGGTCCATTTCTAATTTCGTTTCACCAGGACCTCTTGTTCCGATGCCGCCACCTAGTCGAGACAAACTTCGGCCATGACCCTGCAATCTGGGCATAAGATAATCTAATTGCGCTAATTCTACTTGTAGTTTACCTTCTTTACTACGTGCGCGTAGAGCAAATATTTCTAATATAAGCTGCGTTCTATCAATTATTTTGACGTTTAAATTACCATTTAAAGTTTTGGATTGTGCAGTTGTAAGCTCATCATTGGCTACAACAACGTCTATGTCATGAAATTCAACATATGCTTTAATTTCATCCAATTTACCTTTACCAACATAAAATTTATTGTCTACGTTAGTTCTATTTTGGCTAAACTGTGCTTTTACGTTTAATTGGCATGTCTGAGATAAAGACGCTAATTCTTCCATTGTTGACTCAAAGTTAAAGTCTTCATCCGTTTGAGCATGTACTCCAACTAATATTGCTGTTTCTAAACTCTGTTCCGTTGTATATGTTTGTTGTTGGGTCATAACATGCACCTCTTTTCAAAGTATTCTTTGCCATTCTATCATAGTGCCAAAATAAAGACTATAAACTTAAATTATGTTAAATTAATAAAAAGAGGTGAAGTATTATGACTATTTACGACATAGAAGTGCAAAAACCAAATGGAGATGCTTATAAATTAGATGCTTATAAAAACAAAGTGATGTTAATTGTAAACACGGCTAGTGAATGTGGATTTACACCACAATTTGAAGGGCTACAAGCATTATATGATAAGTATAAAGAGCAAGATTTCATCATTTTAGGATTCCCTTGTAATCAATTTGGTGGCCAAGAACCTGGTACAGGTGAGGAAGCTACTCAAAACTGTAAAATCAATTACGGTGTTTCTTTCCCAATGCATGAAAAAATTGATGTTAAAGGTGAACAACAACATCCTCTATTTAAATTTTTAACTGAAGCTCAAAATGGATTTTTCAATGAAAAAATAAAATGGAATTTCACTAAATTTTTAGTGGATAAAAATGGCGATGTGGTTCAACGTTTTTCACCACAGAAAAAACCAAGTCAATTGGAATCAGAAATTGAAGCATTACTATAACTGAAAATACAATTTTATATATGATATTAAAAAGCATTGTCGTATCCTTACTTAAACACGGCAATGCTTTTTTATACAAAAAACCGAGGTTGAAACATTTATTTGTTCCAACCTCGGTTTTACTTAAGTATTTTTCATAATTTTTAAATGTAAATTAACTTTCTTCAGTTGTGGCTGCTTCGTCAATAGTGAAGGTACTTATGGCGTGCTTATAAATAAGGTGTTGTTTTCCTTGAGATAATAAACATACGATGTATTTATCGTAATCTTCAATCGTACCTTTCATTTGAAAACCATTCACTAAAAATACAATTATTTTTGTTTGATCAGCCTTAAATTGTCCTAGGAATTTGTCTTGGATGTTTTCTGTTGTATTCATTTTATGTTCTCCTTTTCTGTATTTGGACTGAAACTTCATCTAACATTAGTGAAAGTGACATTTTCTCTCTATCTAACCACAAGACGTCTAATTTGTTCTTAAACCAAGTCATTTGTCGTTTAGCATAATTTCTAGAATGTTGCTTTAATTTATTAGTTGCCTCATCTAGACTAATTTGTCCGTTAATAACGGGTACAATCTCTTTATAGCCAATTGCTTGCATACTTTGACTTGTTTCATAACCATTTTCAACGAGTTGTTTCACTTCACTTAATAATCCACGTTCCAACATTATATCAACACGTGTATTAATTCTTTGATATAATATGTCACGCGACATTTCTATCCCTAATAATAATGTATCATAATTTTCTGTAAATTGTTGTACTTTCTTACGTGAACTCAAAAGTTTTTTTGTTTTTAAATAATATTGTATAGCACGTCTAACTCTTTTTCGATTATTGGGATGAATATCTTGCGCAGAAATTTCATCAAACGATGCCAAATACTGATGTAATTCATCATTTGATAGTTGATCAAGTTCCGCTAGCTGCGTTTCTACACTTTCGCTATGCGCTTCTGAAATAGTTTCATCTTCGAAGGCATAATCATAAATAAGTGATTGTATGTATAAACCTGTGCCACCTGCAATGATTGGCACACGGCCTCTATGAGTAATTTCTTTGATTAATTTTTGTGCTCTGTTTTTGAATTCATAAGCCGAAAAAGGTTCATCGGGTTCTAATATGTCTATCATATGATGTGGTATGCCAGACATCTCATCAAGTGTTATTTTTGCTGTGCCGATGTCCATATTTTTATAAACTTGCATTGAATCTCCACTGATAATTTCACCGTTATATTTTTTGGCTAATTCAATACTAAATTCAGTCTTACCTACTGCAGTTGGTCCAACAAGAACAACTATAAAGGGCTTGTCGTTTTCCACGTGTATCATCTCTCTTTATTTATTTGCTATTTACTTTTTCTTTTTTAAAATTTGTTTTTCTATCCATTCATACATATGATGCCATGTTTCAACATAGCCTTTTTCAAAAAGTACTTCATGTCTTTTATTTTTATACAGTTGTACTGTGATATGTTTAATACCTGCTTTTTTATATAATCTACCCAGTTTCCTAATCCCTTTACCATAGTCTCCTAGAGGATCATCTTTACCTGAAATTAACAATACAGGAAGATTGGCGTTCATTTGTTTTATATTTTTCATTCGACTTGTTGATACCATTTGTTTCATAACTTGATAAATCAACTGATTTGAGACTAAAAATCCTGTATATGGATCTTTTATAAATTGTTCTACTTCATTCGCATCACTAGAGAGCCAGTCACTTGCCGTTTTTTGGTTATTAATATTTTTATTAAACGATTTATACATTATTTTGTTTAACCAATCTAATCTACGATGTTTTCCTAACACCAATGTAATTATTTTTAGTAATGTACAAATGGAAATGCTCAAAAAGGTTGGATATTGCGTTGTTCCGGTTAATATCATACCTTGAGCTGCATCTGGATATCTTTGAGCGAATATACGTCCCACAATTGATCCCATTGAATGTCCTATAATAATATATGGGATATGTTGATAATGTGAACACACCGTTTCAGCAATTTCATATGCATCTTCCGCAACTTGAGACAGGTCATCAATTTGTCCACGTTCATCTTCATTTATATCTTTGCCATGGCCCCGATGATTATGTCGTAACACATCATAACCTTGTTGGTTTAATGATTTCACAAGCTGATCATATCGATCCATATGCTCTGCCATTCCATGAAGTATATGCACGACACCGATAGTTGTTTTTTTAGCTTTATTCAATTTAACTTCTATCATTGTGCCATCTGCAACTGTAATTTTAAATTCATTTTTACTCATGTTATAGGCCTCCCATACTTTACGACTTATATTTTTGTATATTATACAATATACCTTCAAATGAGCATGTTATCAAATAGTACGCAATCAGCTCAGTATGTACAAACATTGTTTTAATAAAAGTATTTTCAAATTTTAATCATGCTTTAAATTACCATTTTGGGTTAAAAAAACAGCTGCCAACCTCGCAAAGTTAGCAGCTATTTCTATTTAAATTATATTATTGAAAAAGTACTTTAAATTATTCTTTTACTGCTGGTTGATGATTACCAGTTTGTGCTTCATCAATTGCAATTTGTAATTCTTTTGTATAAGCTTCTTTTTCAATATTTGTGTATCCTAATAAGCCAGCCATGACATCAATAACTTGTTCTTTATAATTTAAGACGTCATCAATTTTGAAGTATAGTTTACCTGTACGACGAATAAAGAAGTCTGTTGGACGATATACCATTTCGTTTTGGATTGAATAAACTAATTCAGTATAAATGTCTAAAGGTAAACCAGTTTCTTGATATTGTGCTGTTTGTGCAATCTTGAATAGTTCTTCAGCATTTGAACCGTATTTTGAAGCAAAGTGACGTGCAGTTGACTCATCAATTTGATAAGATTTTGCTTCTTCAACTTTTTGTTCAATAAACTTATCGAAGTTCGCACTACCACCAACATCTCCTCCTGAGATAGTTAAGTGTTTCGTCGCACATTTATCAAATTTAAGACCGAATTCTGATTTCAAGCGTTTAGATAGTAAATCCACAATTTCAAGTGCCATATGACGATAACCAGTTAATTTACCACCGGCAATTGTTAATAAACCAGATTTTCCTTCCCATACTTCATCTTTACGTGAAATTTCAGATGGATCTTTACCTTCTTCTAAGATTAACGGTCTGACACCTGCCCATGAAGATTCAATATCTTCATCAGCTACATTTACATCTGGGAACATGTAATTAATAGCATCGATGAGATAGTCTCTATCTTCTTGGTTAGCTAATGGTGAAGTTTTATTGTTGTCATAGAACGTATCAGTCGTACCAACATATGCTTTACCTTCACGAGGAATAGCGAAAATCATACGTCCATCTTTTTCAGTATCGAAATAAACTGCTTGACCTAATGGGAATTTAGATTGATCAATAACAATGTGAACACCTTTTGTTAAACGTAATTGTTTATTGTTACGTGCATAGTCTCCACTGCGAACTTCATCTACCCATGGGCCACTTGCATTAATGACTTTTTTAGCTTTGATTGGATACGTTTCATTATTGATTTGATCTTCAACTTGTATACCGTTGACTTTTTCATTTGAATCATAAGTGAAATGTACTGATTTTGTATGATTAATAACTTTCGCACCTTTTTCTTCTGCACGTTTCATAACTTCAATAGTTAGACGCGCGTCATCTGTACGATATTCAACATAAGAACCGCCACCTTTTAGACCAGCTTTTTTAACTAATGGTTCTTTTTCTAATGTTTCTTTAGCATTTAACATTGTTTTACGTTCAGCTTTCTTAACACCTGCTAATCTATCATACATTGCTAATCCAATAGAAGTAGTGAATTTGCCCATTGAACCGCCTTTATGCATTGGTAAAAGCATACGTTCTGGTGTAGTAACATGCGGTCCATTTTCATAAACAATCGCACGTTCACGACCAGTTTCAGCTACCACTCCAACTTGAAGTTGTTTTAAGTAACGTAACCCACCATGTACCAATTTCGTAGAACGTGAGCTTGTTCCTTGTGCAAAGTCTTGCATTTCAACAAGTGCAACTTTCATACCTCTTTCACTTGCATCTAAAGCAATACCAGCACCAGTGATACCTCCGCCAATGATAACGACATCAAATTCTTGATCTTTTAAATCTTTTTTTATTTGTTCTCTTTTCAACGTTGATAAACTCATAATAAACAAGCGCCTCCTAAAGTATTAAAAAAAGAGAGATTAATCCCATACATATATAATTGTACGAATTGAATCTCTCATTTCTCATCTCGATATTATTAACTTACCCGTATTGTAGCATATATAACAATATTAAGTCTAATTTTTTACTCATCTTCTAATTTAAATACTTGTGTTGCTTCTACAGCTTTCTTCCAACCTTTATAAAATCTTTGTCTATCTTTTTCAATCATATCTGGTTGGAATTCTTTTTCTAAGTTCCAACGATTAGCAATTTCATCTTTACTATCCCAGAAACCTACAGCTAAACCTGCTAAATACGCTGCACCTAATGCTGTTGTTTCATTAATTTCTGGACGCTCAACACCTACGTTTAATAAATCAGCTTGGAATTGCATAATAAAATTATTTTTTACCGCGCCACCATCAACACGTAAATTATTTACTTTGATGCCAGAATCTTTTTCCATTGCTTCTAATACATCACGTGTTTGGTAACAAAGTGATTCCAATGTTGCACGGATGAAATGCTCTTTTTCTGTACCGCGTGTTAATCCAAAGATTGCACCACGTGCATCTGCGTCCCAGTATGGTGTACCAAGACCTACAAATGCAGGCACGACATATACACCCTCTGTTGATTCAATACGTTCAGCATAATTTTCAGATTGTGGCGCTGAATTAATCATTCTTAATCCATCTCTTAGCCATTGAATTGCAGAACCTGAAACAAATATTGAACCTTCTAAAGCATAATTCACTTTACCGTCCAAACCATAAGCAATCGTAGTTAATAAACCACTCTTAGATGAAACAGCTTCTTCACCTGTATTCATCAACATGAATCCACCCGTACCGTAAGTATTTTTTACATCTCCACGGTCGAAACAAGCTTGTCCGAATAATGCTGCTTGTTGGTCGCCAGCAATACCTGAAATAGGTACTTCTTCACCAAAGAAATGATAATCAATTGTGTGTGCATAAACTTCACTTGATGCTTTGACTTCAGGTAACATTGTATTAGGAATTTCTAAAATATCTAATAATTCTTGATCCCATTCTAAATCATAAATATTATAAATTAATGTACGACTTGCATTTGTATAATCTGTAATATGCGCTTGTCCACCTGATAATTTCCAAACAAGCCATGAATCAATCGTACCAAATAATAAATCACCGTTATCTGCTTTTTCTCTTGCACCTTCCACATTATCTAAAATCCATTTCACTTTTGTACCTGCAAAATAAGGATCTAAAAGCAAACCAGTTTTATTGCGGAATTTATCTTCAAGGCCTTGTTCTTTTAAGTCTTGACAAATACCTTGTGTTTGACGAGATTGCCATACAATTGCATGATATATAGGACGTGACGTATGTTTATCCCACACAACTGTTGTTTCACGTTGGTTTGTGATGCCAATACTAGCAATTTGTTCTGCTCCTACATTGCTTTCATTTAATACTTCTGCCATAACAGCTAAAACAGATGTCCAAATTTCATTAGCATCATGTTCTACCCAACCAGATTTTGGAAAGAATTGTTTGAATTCACGTTGTGCGACACCTTTAATTTTACCTTCTTTATCAAAAAGAATTGCTCTTGAACTTGTTGTTCCTTGGTCAATTGATAAAATATATTTTTCCATAATTAAAATCTCCCTCTTATCTCGTTTATCGCGGCTATATATATGTAACTCGTTTTTACACGTTATTATACACATTGCCATATATTCATTTTTACAAACATTAATCTAAATCATAAATTGTTATAATATAAAGCCTACTTATAGTTTAACTTATAAACAGGACTGTTTAAAACTTAATCAATATACAGATTCGATACCTTTTGCACTTTTAGCTTTATTTAACACTACACCAAGCGCAATAGTAACAATTAGTAATACAATCGCTACAACTGACATTGTATCAAACGCGCCTTTATAGAATAATCTATAAATGACTGCACCAATCATTCCTCCAGTAATTGGGCCTAAAACTGGCACAATCGCATAGCTCCAATTAGATTTCCCTTTCCCAGCAATTGGTAATATCGCATGTGCAATACGAGGTCCTAAATCACGCGCGGGATTAATGGCATAGCCAGTTGGTCCACCTAAACTTAAACCAATCGCTACAATTAAACCGCCAACGATTAATGGATTTAATCCATCAGCAATTTTATTCATCCCAATAAATAGTAATCCTAAAGTAAGTGTAGCAGTACCAATGATTTCACTTAAAAAGTTGGCAAAATAATTTTTAATTGCTGGTGCTGTAGAGAATACACCTAATTTTGCGCCTTGATCTTCTGTTTGTTTCCAATGTGCTAAATACATTAACCAAACTAAAACACCACCGAAAATACCGCCGAGCATTTGACAAACGATATAGCCTGGTACCATACTCCAACTTAACGCGCCGTCCATAGCAAACGCTAATGTAACTGCGGGATTTAAATGCGCTCCGGAAATATTTCCAACCGCATATACACCCATTGAAACTGCAAGCCCCCAACCTAATGCAATAACAATCCAATCTGCACCGTTACCGGCACTTTTTTTCAAATTGACGTTGGCACAAACGCCACCCCCAAATAATACTAGTATTGCTGTTCCCAAAAATTCAGCAAAATACACACTCATAGAGACTCCTCCTAAAAAAAGATAGAGAGATTCCTACAATTATAGCCAGTTGCGAACCACCGGTTTAATTACTGTAGAAATCTCCCATCTCTGTTCTATTTATTAACTTGTGTTCATCTTACACCGATTTTGTAAGCGTTGTCAATCTTTTTGTAAAAATCTTGTCACATTTCAAGTGATATTGACAGCATTTTCCTTGATTTTAAATTGTTTTTTATTACAATCTATTTTTGCTTGTAAACCATACGGTAGCATGTGCTTAGGCTCATTATGACCAAAAGACATGTTGTATAATACTGGTATATTTGTGTAATTGTATTGTTTCAATACATCTAATATTTTTTCTTTATAAGCTGTGTAATACACATTATCAAATGGTTTACCTATAATCATTCCATTGCACTGTTTTAATGCATCTTGTTGAATTAATTGGACCAACATCGCTTCAAATGCTTGAGGATCTGGTGTATCTTCAGATGTTTCTAAAAATAAAATAGCATCTTCAAAATCTGTCTTATTTGGAAATAAGTCCGTGTTTATTAAACTAGTCAATGTTTCCAAATTCCCACCAATTAAGTGTCCTTGTTGAATACCATATCCTTGAATCAACTCATAACCTTGTTGTTGTATCGTTTGTCTAGCAATCATTTTATTTTCTATATGCCACGCTAATCCAAATGGTCTAATATACTTTGCTGAAAGAATCTCACCTATTATATTAGTATTAAACCAAAATTTCTCTATATCTCGAACCGTATAATCGTCCATAGCAATATTTTCTGCAAAATCTGTCAGTAATGCAGGCCCATAAAAACTGACAACACCCATTTTATAAAACATCATATGAACCGTGGTTGAATCAGAATAGCCCGAAAAAATTTTTGGGTGCTCCCGTAGTGCTTCTAGATTCACAAATGGCAATATTTTAATAGCATCATCACCACCAATACAGCTGATAATACCCTTTATTGTGGGATCTTTAACGGCATTATTAAAATCTTCAGCCCGCGCTTCGGGATGTTGGCTAATATAAGTTCTTCCTTTTAAAGCATTTGGCATTACCTTCACATTTAAACCAAATACATATTTCAATCGATTAATACCTTGATACGTACGCCATAACATGTCAGTTTCACCAGCTAGTCCTGATGATAAAGAAACAATTGCTACCGTATCGCCACGCTTTAATTGTTTTGGTTTAATCATCAAATCACCCCTTAACACAATCTAATAAAATTTCACTAATCATAACATATATATTGAATCCTTTAACAATATCAGAAAAAAAGGCTAGCGCTAACAGAGTATCGCTAATATCTTTGTCAAATAGCAATATTATCTCTGTGTTTGGCTAGCCTAGCTTTTATCTTAAATTTTGTTTAAATAGAATTGATGTTTTCTTCATGATGGTTACCATAAATGGCGATCACTTGTCGTTATATATTTAGCACCATTTTTAACTGCGATATCAACTTCTTCTACCGTATTGATTAATCCACCTGCAATTACAGACGTGTTCGTTTCCTCGTTGATAATTTGTATTGCTTTAGTTGCAACTCCCGGTAATACTTCAACATAGTCTGGTTCTACACGTTTGATTAATTCAATACTTCTACGTAATGCATGACTATCTAATACAAAAACACGGAACACAGTCGTCGTATTCAATGCTTTGGCTTTGTTGATCACTTTAGTCTTAGTAGAGACAATACCTTTAGGATGATAATTTTGAATAATATATTCACAGGCAAATTCATCGTGACTCATGCCCTTAATTAAATCAATATGCATATATGTTTCAATGTGATGCTTATTTAATAAATCCATTATACTTTTAATATGACCAATATGTGTATCGAGCAATACGCATTCTTTATAATCTGTTTGCGTCATTTTTTCTAAATCTTTCATTGATCTAATTGCTGGTAAAATATATGGTTTCATCCACTTACCTCCTAGATAGTTCTTTTGAACAATCTTTCTAATTCGTAGTTTGAGAAATTAATAATAATTGGTCTACCATGTGGACAAGTAAAAGGATCTTCAGTTTCTCTCAATTGGTTGACTAGATCTGCCATTTCATTATTTTTTAAATAGTGATTTGCTTTAATTGATTTTTTGCAACTCATCATTATGGCAGCGTCTTCTCGAATTTTTTTTACATTTACTTTCTTATGCTCTAAAACATATTCAATCATATCTTTTATAATTTCTTCTGCTTCAGCTGTGGGAAACCAAACCGGATAACTATCTACAATATAGTCATTACCCCCAAATGGTTCAAGATGAACGCCTACTTTATCTAACTCTTCTTTGTGCTGATTAATAATCATTAATTCATCAGTTGAAAAGTGGAAAGTTAACGGAATTAACAAATTTTGAATTTCATTCGTCACTTCACCAATTTTCTCTCTAAAATATTCATATTTGATACGTTCTTGTGCCGCATGTTGATCAATCATATACATACCATTTTCATTTTGAGCGATAATGTATGTGCCATGAACTTGTCCGACCACTTCCATATAAGGCACACGACGTGAAGGGTCTTTACTGACACTTCCTTTAATATCAGAATCTGAGTGATTGCTTATATCTGAATCAAAATCAGCTTCATTTATAAATTCAGATTGATTTTCATTTTCTAAATCATATAAAACAGATTTTTGCGTTTGGGTATAGTCATCATCACTATTAGGCGATGTAGAAACTGATGTGTTGTTTTCCTCTTTCAGTATATAGTCTGTAGGTTCGTAATGAGTTTGACTGGAATGATATGCTTTGTCATCATTCTTTTCATCTTCATCATGGCTATTTACAGGTTGTGAATGATTCTCTTGTTGTTGTTTCTTTTCAAAATCTAATTTCTGTTGCTCAAATTGATCCAACACTTTATTCTTTTTGGTAATTTTATCCATATCATTTTGCGGAATTAAAATACGATCTTTAAAAGCTTCACGTATTTTTTCAACTATTAAATTAAATAATTGATCCTCTTTGGACAGTCTTACTTCTAATTTAGTCGGATGAACGTTGACATCAACTAGAATTGGATCCATCTCAATATTGATATAGCATATTGGGTAACGACCTATCATGAGCAAGGTGTGATAACCTTCTAAAATGGCTTTATTTAACAAGAAATTTTTAATATATCTCCCATTGATAAAAATCGATATATAATGTTTGTTACTACGTGAATGTTCTGGTTTTGCAACAAAACCTTCTAAATGGTAATCGCTCGTGTCACCAGAAATATGCACTAAATCTTTTGCCACTTTCATACCATAAATTTCTGACATTACTTCATTTGTACGGCCCGAACCATTTGTTTTCATAATCGTTTTGCCATCTGATATTAATGAAATACGAATATCTGGATGACTCATTGCCATACGATTAACAATATCTGTAATTTTGCCTAATTCCGTATACAAACTCTTAATATATTTCAAACGCGCTGGCGTATTATAGAATAACGATTCTACTAAGATATCTGTACCACGTTTCGCTTTAGCAGGTTTTTGATCTAATATTACACCATTTTCCACATAAATCTGTTGTCCTTCTTCATTATCTGTACATGTACTTAATGTAACCTTTGCTACTGAAGAGATACTTGCTAAAGCTTCACCTCGGAAACCGAGTGTACGTATATGGAATAAGTCATCATCTGCATCCAATTTACTCGTAGCATGTCTGTGGAAGACGAGGCCTAAATCGTCTATGTGGATACCTGTGCCATTATCCACAACTCGTATAGATGCTACGCCGGATTGTTCAACTTCTATATTGATTTCAGTCGCTTGGGCATCAATCGCATTTTCTAACAATTCCTTCACTACTGATCCAGGTCGTTCTACAACTTCGCCAGCAGCAATTTTATTCGCTAAGGATGTCTGTAGTTCTTTAATTTTACCCATATGACTTCACCTCTATTTCAATTGTTTTTGTAATTCACTTAGTTTTACTAATGCTTCAATTGGCGTCATATTTGATAAATTTAATGTTTTAATTTCATTTTCTATTTCACTTTGTTTTGCAGGCGAATCAAATAAATCAAAGGCAGCTTGCTCAAATTGTCCATCACTTTTTGCATGTTGTGTTGCAGCTGACTGTTCATTATCAACATAATACGTAGCTTTTGTTTCTGTCACTTCATCACTTGAAGCATTTAGATTTTTATCAGTAGGAATATCAACATGATTCATGGTATTCTTATTGTTTGTTTGATTATTCGATTGTTCAAATGCATCCAATATCACTTGCGCTCGATTAATCACTTCCTCTGGTAAATGCGCTAATTTAGCTACTTGTATACCGTAACTATCATCTACGGCGCCATCTTTAACTTTGTGTAAGAAAATCAATTCACCATTGTATTCATTTGCAGCAACATGCACATTTTTCAAACATGCCAATGATTGATCTAGCGTAGTTAATTCATGATAATGTGTTGAGAATAAAGTCTTAGCATGCGACGTATGTGCGACATATTCAATCATTGCTTGAGCTAAAGCCAAACCATCGTATGTCGATGTACCCCTACCGATTTCATCAAATATGATTAAACTGTGTTCTGTAGCATGTGCAAGTGCTTTTTGAGCTTCTAACATTTCTACCATGAAAGTACTTTTCCCAGAAACTAAATCATCCGCTGCACCTATTCTAGTGAAAATCTGGTCAAACACAGGTAATATTGCCGATTCACATGGTACATAAGCACCCATTTGAGCCATGATACTAATAATTGCGACTTGTCTCATATATGTTGATTTACCCGACATATTAGGGCCAGTAATTAAATATATAAACGTTTCCTTATCTAATTCACAATCGTTAGGCAC
Source organism: Staphylococcus sp. Y174-1 (assembly GCF_049897865.1). NCBI lineage: Bacteria > Bacillati > Bacillota > Bacilli > Caryophanales > Staphylococcaceae > Staphylococcus > Staphylococcus sp. Y174-1. Next base: position 539,783 of record NZ_JAFCXB010000001.1, read on the forward strand.
ATAATCATTATGATCCATAACCCGTTCTACAACTGGGTGTCGTGAATTAACAAGTTCTAATGTCTTATCTTCACTAAAAGTCGGGCGAGCATAATTATATTTTTGAGCTATTTCAGCAAAACTCTGCAGGCAATCCAGTTCAGAGATTACTTTTGCTTGTTTTTGTAATCTTTCCGTATATGCTTTAATTTGTTCTCTAAGTTGCACAAACAATTGATATTCTAATTCAATAGCTTTATCTTCTGCACCTAGAATGATATCTTCTTTCTCTTTTAATTCATCGGTAATGAAACGTTCTGCATTTGAAAGTGTTTGCTTTCTATGATATCCAAATTCAGTGGGATCAAACCCTTGTAAATTAGCTCTAGTAATTTCTATGAAATAACCAAAAACCTTATTAAAACTAATTTTTAATGACTTAATTCCAGTTCGTTGTCTTTCTTTTGTTTGTAATTCTGCTAACCAATTTTTTCCATTTTTTGAAGCTTCTAAATAGCTATCAAGCGTTTCATTAAATCCAGTTTTAAATAAACCGCCTTCTTTAACTGAAATGGGTGGTTCTTCTTTTAAACTTTCTTCTAATAAATTCAGCAAATCATCTAGTGGTTCTAACGCCTCAAACTGTGCTGTCATTTGTTCATCAAAAGCTTGTAAGAGATTTTTTATATTGGGTATTTCTGAAATAGAATGTTTTAGCTGAATTAAATCACGTGCGTTAACATTGCCGTAACTCACACGACCAACTAGACGTTCAATATCATACACTTGATCTAAATAGCCTCTCAATGTATCTCTCTCAATAAAATGATTGATAAATTGATCTACTGTATCAAGACGTGATTCAATTTGCTTTTTTTGAATAAGCGGTCTATCGATCCATTGTTTTAAACGTCTGGCACCCATAGGTGTTTTCGTTTCATCCATTAGCCAAAGTAACGTTCCTTTTTTTGATTTTAAACGTATACTTTCTGTTAATTCAAGATTACGTTTTGCGTAAAAGTCCATTTTCATAAAGTCTACTGCTTCATATGTAATCACAGATTCAATATGAGAAAGATCTCTTTTTTGCGTATGATAAATATAATCTAATAATAATTGTGTTACGTGATATAAATGGCTATCATTCGTTGTATTAACATCATATTTTACATCAGAAATATCTGGAAGCACCGTGATAGTCTCTGTCGTTAGACTAATTTGTCGTTTTAGCGATTCACCAATGGCTTCTTTAACAACAATCTCATTTGGATTTATTGTCGTAATTTCATTAATTAAAGTTGCTTCATCTTCAAAATGAGTTACTTTTAATTCACCTGTTGAAACATCACAATAACTCAATGCATACATTGATGCACTTTGAACAAAACTCAGAATATAATTGTTTTGTTTTTCATCTACACCGCCTTGATCCATTACTGTACCAGGGGTGACAATACGAACAACTTCACGTCGAACCATGCCTTTAGTTTGTCTAGGGTCTTCCATTTGTTCACAAATGGCTACTTTATAACCGTTACTTATTAATGTCTCAATGTAGCCATCAGCTGAATGATATGGCACACCACACATTGGAATCGGGTCTTCTTTTTTTGCATCACGTTTTGTCAAAGTAATTTCTAGTACTCTCGATGCTACTTTAGCATCTTCAAAAAACATTTCATAGAAGTCACCCAATCTAAAAAACAATAGGCAATCTTGATATTGTGATTTTATTTTTAAATATTGCTGCATCATTGGGGTTTGGTTTGTCATAAATATATTTCACAATCCTTTTATTTTTCTTATTTTCACTTAGTTCATTGATTTAGTCATAGAAAGTAAGTTTTGTCTTTTTGCATCTCATCCTACATTGATTATAAGAGATGTACTTACATCTAATATCATTTTACTATCTCGTTATATTGTTTGAAATTTGTTTTAATAACCACACGATTTTCAGCTTTTCTAGCTAATTTAACTCTTAAATTTTAACATAAGTTTTCAATTTACGCCTGTTTATTAAATTTAAACATTTCTCATCATATTAAAAATTCAATGGGAGCGGGACAGAAATCAAATTTTCTAATAGAGATTTCATAATCCAACTCCCATATATAACAAAAGAGATTAAGACACTTTATTTTATCTTTAAGTAATAAATGACCTTAACGATTACAAGTTAACTTCATAAATTTACTTATTGATTAAAATAATATGTCTCAATCTCATAATAATAGTGTTTTATAAGTAGCGTTTTAAAATGCCTTTTCGCTTCAATATCATTAAAATGATATAACTAATAATTGCCCCAATTACACTTGAAACAATAAAAGCGAGCATTAATGGTTTAATTGCAAGATTTGAAAAACCAAGGACCCAAGCAAGTGGTATACACATGATGCTACCGATAATTCCAGTGCCAATCACTTCTCCCACAGCTGCCATAAATAGGTGCTTTCTATAATAATAAAAACCACTAGCGAGTAATACACCAATCATACTACCTGGAAAGGCAAAGAAACTACCGGTACCAAAAATCATGCGCAAGATTGATGAAATGAAAGCTTGAGCAAGTCCAAACCAAGGACCTACAAATACAGCGCAAAGTACGTTAATTAAATGCTGCATAGGTGCTGCTTTTATAGGACCTAGTGGAATCACAATTATACTGCTTAACACAACATTTATAGCAATAAAAATTGCTGTTAATGTTAACTTTTTAGTCTTCATAGTGTTCAAACCCTTTCCATAAGTGCAATAAAAAATTGCTTATTCTTGGTGTTTATTTAATCTATCGGACATTGTGTGAATCATCATTTGTAATAAATCATTGGCTTCTGCTTGTGATTCTCTAAATTCTTCTACAATTGGCAGTATATTGATATCTTCTTCGATGTCTTGAATCTTTTCTTCCGAGGCCTGTAACGCATGTGTTTTACCGTAATTTTGCAAATTGACCGATTGCTTTTGATTTTTCTTTAATTCTTTCATTCGTTGTTCTAAATTTTCATTATGATGAATTTGTGATTCTACTTTATGATATTCTTTGACAGTATCTAGAGATTTAATACGTTCACTCAAACGTTCTGCTTCAGCTAAAATATCATCTTTTTCATACATTATTGTGTCACCACCGTTTTATCATTCACACTGATAAACGTACCATTAAGTGAAAATTGTTTAGCTTCGTCAATATATACATTAACTATTTTTCCAGTCATTGATTTAGGAGCTTTAAAATTCACTAATTTATTTTTTGAGGTATAACCAGATAAGACCGTATCATCTTTTTTACTTACACCTTCACATAATACTTGAACTGTTTGTCCTTCATATTGTTGCATTGCACGTTCAGAATAATACGCAACTTTTTTATTTAATTGCTGTAATCTATCTTTTTTTACATCCAATGGCACATTATCATTCATCTTAGCTGCAGGGGTGCCATCTCTTTGTGAGTATATATACGTATATGCGTGTTCAAACTCAACTTCGTCGTATAATGTTAAAGTTTCCTCAAACTGTTCATCTGTTTCATTTGGATAACCAACTATAATATCAGTTGTAAGTGCAACATTAGGAATATGTGTCTTAATTCTGTTAACGAGATCTAAATAACTTTCACGTGTATATTTACGTCCCATAATCTTAAGCACTGCATTATTACCAGATTGTACAGGAAGATGGACATGTGGCACAATATTTCCACCATTTGCAATGACTTCAATCATTCTGTCTGTGAAATCCCATGGATGACTCGTCGTAAATCTTACTCTCGGAATATCAATTTTTGAAATGTCTTCTAATAAATCTCCTAAACCATATGCTAAGCCATCAATATCTTTACCATAAGCATTAACATTTTGACCTAATAATGTGATTTCCTTATAGCCTTGGCGCGCTAAATCACGGACTTCATCTATGATATCTTCTGGTCGTCTGCTTCGCTCTTTACCTCTAGTAAAAGGCACTATACAGTATGTACAGAATTTGTCACAACCGTACATAATATTAACCCACGCTTTGATATTACCTTCTCTTACTTTAGGAAGATTTTCAATGACGTCTCCTTCTTTAGACCATACTTCAACAACCATTGCTTTTGAAAGATAAGCTTCTTCCAAAATTTCAGGTAAACGATGAATATTATGTGTTCCAAATATCATATCAACATTTTGATAAGATTTTAATATTTTATTGACCACAGACTCTTCCTGTGACATACAACCACATACACCAATGACCGTTTCAGGTTTTTCTTTTTTCAAATGTTTTAAATTACCTATTTCACTAAATACTTTATTCTCAGCGTTTTCTCGAATCGCACATGTATTAATTAATATAACATCTGCATGATTAATATCTTCCGTTGGTGTATAACCCAATGCTCCAAGTATGCCTGCCATGACTTCTGTATCATGCGCATTCATTTGACAACCATATGTTTTAATCAAAAATGTTTTGCCTTGTCCCATGTTTCGGTACTTTTCATCTATTTGAAAATCGTCATTATAATTAACTTCCGCTTTACCACGTTTTCGTGCTTCTTTTAAACTCGGGGGCTGATACACGTGTTCAAAATACTTGCTATAATCTTTAGTCTTTTTTTCACGTTCTGCTAAGATATCAATAGAAGTACTTTTTCTTTGTTCTTCATTCACTCTACAAAATCCTTTCTATATCATAAAAACTAAGAACAAGTAATTCAAAAGATTTCGCATCATTTTGTTTAACAACCTCGTAGTTCTAAGTTCTATAACTTTATCCATAATCATTATTACATTATATTAAATTTGAACACAAAGTGCAAAAAGACTTGTAAATAATTAAAGTCAACTTTTTTTGCAGTTAACCTTTATAAACAACTTTCATCATTCAATAAATGTGGCCGCGCTCAAAAATATAATCAAAAGTAGCCATGTCAGTATGAAATCAATGACTTTCAGCAATTAAAGTTTATAGATTAAGCAATATGAAGAAAATAAATTGAGCAGCTCTAGCTTGGGCTTACAAGTGCCAGAGCACTTGCATAAGTACCACTATCTCAATAAATTGAGAAGTATCAGCTTGGGTTTACAAGTGCCTTTGCACTTGCATAAGTACCACTATCTCAATAAATTGAGAAGTATCAGCTTGGGTTTACAAGTGCCTTTGCACTTGCATAAGAACCACTAACTCAATAAATTGAGAAGTATCAGCTTGGGTTTACAAGTGCCTTTGCACTTGCATAAGAACCACTAACTCAATAAATTGAGAAGTATCAGCTTGGGCTTACAAGTGCCAGAGCACTTGCATAAGTACCACTATCTCAATAAATTGAGAAGTATCAGCTTGGGTTTACAAGTGCCTTTGCACTTGCATAAGAACCACTAACTCAATAAATTGAGAAGTATCAGCTTGGGCTTACAAGTGCCAGAGCACTTGCATAAGTACCACTATCTCAATAAATTGAGAAGTATCAGCTTGGGTTTACAAGTGCCTTTGCACTTGCATAAGAACCACTAACTCAATAAATTGAGAAGTGG
>NZ_JAFCXB010000001.1:545293-1333330 GCF_049897865.1 Staphylococcus sp. Y174-1
TTACAAGTGCCAGAGCACTTGCATAAGTACCACTATCTCAATAAATTGAGAAGTATCAGCTTGGGTTTACAAGTGCCTTTGCACTTGCATAAGAACCACTAACTCAATAAATTGAGAAGTGGTTCTAAAAAAAAGTTTATTTATAAAATAAATCTGGCGCATACATAAATCTATATTTGAACTTTTTAAAGTTCATCATACTTTCCAGTCAGTGTCTCAATCGTTATCCCCTCAGGTACATGATAAAATTTAACCTGACTTATAATACTAGGAATTTCTAGTTCAACCATGCGATCATTTAATTTTTGAATTAATATTAAACATTCATTCATTTCACCTTGTACTGTTGTTTCTAATGGACCTACTCGGTACGTTAAACCTGCGTCATCTATTACTTTAATCGCTTCATCAACATATGGAATTACGTCTTCTCCGTTAGCAGTTTTAGGAATAATCTGAATACTCATTAATGTATCATTCATACTACGTCAACCCCTTAATTACTTTATTTACTTTATATTTTAGCAAATTAAACATAATACGCACAGTTATTCGCGTGTTACTTTATTCAAAAACAAAATGAAAACTAATGTACAACAATGCAATTATCATTTCATCATGTGTACTCATGATGTACAGCTTTATAATCATCCAATATCTAAATTACTCGTACAAAAAAACTAAAGAACCTCAATTATTTATATGAGATCCTTTAGCTTTTTTTGTTTCAAACTGCCTATGAGCGCTTGCTCCGCTTCAATCATTAACTTATTAATTGGACAACTATCACCATGATTAAAACTATCTTCAAACAAGCTTTGTTTACCATCAATTGTTGTAATCACTTCATAGATTGTTACATCTTGCCACTTTAAACTTAATTGGTATCCACCTTTAGCACCGCTACTCGCTGAAATAACACCAACTTTAACTAATCTTGTTAAAATTTTTGACAAGTAAGTTGTAGAAATACCTAATGCTTTAGCAAGATCTTGTACCGGAATTCGTTGAACATCACCATTATTTTTAATCATAAATAATAACGCGTGTAACGCATAATTGGTCGCTTTAGAATATTTCATTTATCATCATCTTCCTATTATAGACATCTTGAATCTATAATAGCTTAAGTGTCCATTATTTACAAGCGTTACTACACCTTTTGTATCGCTTGAACCATTGCACTTGTAAAGTTATCCATAAACTGACTCCAATTACTTTGGTCTTCTCGGCTATGTTTATTATATTTTTGATTTTTAAAGCACAATTTTCTTAATCCCGAAGTTAATTCTAGCTGTACACCTTCACCTGTGCTACAACAATTGATAATATTATCATCGTGTGCACCAGACATATGTTTAGGCGCTTGATCTACTTTAATATCTAATTGCTCAAATTGTTCTTTTAACGCACGAATCAAACTTTCATCTTTGCCGCCCATATATACAATGCTATCATCACCCACGCAGCCATGAATTGCTACTGCGTGTGTCTTATTTTTGACCATTTCCATCATATCCGGTTGGTCATAATGACGAGAGGTTACGTGTAACGCTTCATTTCCTTTTGATTTTGTTCCTTTAAAAGTAAAATAATCAAAATCACCCTTTTGTGCTGTTAAATCAGCAATTTCCGTTGTACCAGGTTCAATCGCTCCACCATGAATCGCCGAAATAATAACTTGGCTATCTAAGTCGCGACGAACCACTGACCAATCACTATTTTCAGTCGTATATTCAGCCAATTCAGTCATTGATTTATATTTATCTGCCATAAATAAACACCCTTCATAGTTTCTATTCAACCTATTCCCTAACTTAAGCACTATTATCTTAAGATTTTGTAAAGTCGTACCTAATCATTTAATATTTTTAAAGCATTGGCAATTGCAGTGGAAAATGAAAACATTAACTGCGACCAATTCTCTGGATTCTCTCTATCATGTAAATTATATTTATTATTTTTAAAACATTGTTTCCTTAATGCCACAGTTAGTTCTAATTGTACACCTGCGTCACGTTTACCCTTATTTACAAAATTCTCTGTTTGCATTCCAGCTATATGTGCTGGAGCCGGTTTGACCTTTATGCCTATTTTTTGTAATTGTTGTGTAATTTCATAGGATAATTCTAAATCTTTACCTCCAATATAAACTGCTACATCATCACCCATACAACCATGTAACGATACTACAACTTCATGTGTCGGTACTAATTCATTAAGTATGGGCTCATCAAAATGCTTTGATGTAACATGAAGTTCATGATTTTTATTTTTCCTGATTCCTTTAAATGTATAAAAACTATAACCACCAATTTCACTAATTAATTGTGCAATTTCTGATGTGCTACGTTCAATAGCACCACCATGAACAGCTGTTATTAAACTTTTTGCAACACGCTCGTTATATAAAATTTGCCAATCTTTATGTTCTTCAGTGTGATCAATCAGTTCTGACATTGACATAAATTGATCTATCATAATGAATGTCCTCTCTATCGTGTAATGAAAATATGTACTACAAATCATGCTTAATCAAACATATAAAAAAACTGTCACATGCTCAATACGACAATCAATGCGTGCATGATTATTTCGTTAATAATGTGACAGTTCATTAGCTTATTTAGTTAAAAATATTTTATACAAATTGTTTCGTTAATGCCTCAAATTGTTCTTCATCAATATGAATGTCTTGTTTAGCTAAAGGTGTACCGTTCATTTCTTCAATTTGTGATTCATATGAAGGTGTTTCAGTATCTTGATAAACAATACCTTTTATTAATGAATTATATTCTAACACTTTTTGAGTGGCTTTTTGCTTATCTTTAATATCAAAATCTTCAATATCATCGATATTTGTTAAATTTTCTTTAAACCAATCATACGTATTCACTTTGTTATATGTTACACATGGAGAAAATACATTCACAAATGAGAAGCCATCATGATTAATTGCGTCCTCAATCATTTTTGTTAGTCCTTTAATGTCACTTGAAAAACCTTGCGCTACAAATGTTGCACCTGATGAAAGTGCTAACTCTAAAGGTGCTACATTTTGTTCAATATTTCCTTTTGGTGTAGATTTAGTAATAAATCCTTGAGCTGAAGAAGGTGACGTTTGACCTTTAGTTAAGCCATAAATTTGATTATCCATAACAATGTAAGTCATATTCATATTTCTACGTAATGCATGAATCGTATGACCCATACCAATGGCATAACCATCTCCATCACCACCAGAAGCAATAACCGTTAAATCTTTATTAGCCATTTTTACACCTTGTGCCAATGGTAATGAACGGCCATGTATACCATGAACGCCATATGAATTTACGTATCCTGATAAACGTCCAGAACAACCAATCCCCGTAATAATCGCTACTTCTTCCGGTTCTAAACCAACATTGGCTGCTGCCTTTTGAATGGCTGCTTGTACTGAAAAATCTCCGCAACCAGGACACCAGTTAGGTTTTACATTATTTCTAAAATCTTTAAATGTCGCCATTTATACCAACTCCTTTATTTCTTTAGCTATCTCAAGTCCATTAGTTTCAATTTCATGTGGTAAAAATGGTGTGCCATCGTATTTCGTTTGATTTACTAATTTATCACCTAAATTTACGTTCATTTTTAATATATTGGCAAGTTGACCTTGATAATTATGTTCAACTACAACGACTTTTGAAGCTTTGTCGACTTCTTTTTGAATCGTTTCACTAGGGAATGGATGCAATTGTCTAATTTGTATGTGGTTAACCTTAATATTTTGTGATTCTAATCTTGATTTACCCTCTTGAATTGCACCTTTAGTTGAAATAAATCCTAAATATAGTATGTCTGCTGTTTCATGTTGTACATCAGCTTCTACTGGATTTTGTATTAATAGGTTTTCTGTTTTACGCATACGTTTATCCATTTGCTGTTGTCTATTATCTGCAGCTTCACTCGTTTTTCCTTCTTCATTATGTTCAACACCTGTAACATGATGAATGCCGCCTTTTACCCCAGGAATAGGTCTTGGGGAAACACCACTTTCTGTTAATGCATAACGTTTAAAGTAAGTTTTGTCATTTTCTTCACGTTCTATATCGGATTGGATCATGTCACCACGATTGATTTCTATTTTATTATAGTTTAATTGTTCAACCGTTTGTTTACCTAATGAAAGTTGTAAATCACTTAATACTATGACTGGACATTGATATTGTTCAGCCAAATTAAAAGCTTCCATAGTTAAATAAAATGCATCTTCTGCATCAGTAGGCGCGACTACAATTTTAGGAATATCACCATGTGTACCGTAAATCATTTGCATTAAGTCTGATTGCTCTTGTTTCGTTGGCAATCCTGTTGAAGGGCCACCACGCTGTGTATTTATAACTACAAAAGGCGTTTCTGTCATACCTGATAAACCAATCGCTTCCATCATTAGCGATAGTCCTGGTCCCGCACTAGCAGTAAATGCACGTACACCTGCATAGTTTGAACCGATTGCCATGTTTGCTGCAGCAATCTCATCTTCAGTTTGTACAACTGTTCCGCCCACTTTTGGAAGATTTTCAATCATATATTCCATAATTTCTGAAGCTGGTGTTATTGGATAAGCCGCCATAAATCTTGATCCTGCTGATAACGCACCTAAACCAATGGCATCGTTACCAATCATATATAGATGTGGCTTTCCATCCGTTTTATCTAAGATAAAATCAGCATCAACGTTATTTAACTGTTCATTCATTAAACGATAACCTTCATTTAACGCCTCTATATTCAATTCTACAACCTTGTCACCTTTTTTAGTAAACATGTTTGTAATTAATGTTTCAAAATCTGAAATATCGAGGTCCATAACAGCACAAGTGGCACCAATCGCTACCATATTTTTCATCAATGCAGTACCTAATTCTTTAGCAGTTGCAGTAAATGGTAGGTCTATCAATTGAGCACGACAGTTGTCTGGTTTCTCTGGCTTTGCTTTACTATCTGCAATAATTACGCTGTCTTCACGCATTTCATGATGGTTTACTTCGATTGTTTCTTGATCAAATGCAATTAAGATATCTAAATCATCACTAATTGCATGCACTGGTGTCGTGGATACGCGTATTTTATTATTCGTGTGTCCGCCCATGATTCTACTTGAAAAATGACGATATCCATATAAGTAGTATCCTTTACGGTTCATAGCAGTAGCAAAGATTTCCCCAGTAGATTCAATACCTTCGCCTTGTTGACCGCCCACTTTCCATGATACTTGTGATTTCATATCATCTTGCCTCCTAGTGGTTATAATAATTCATTATTCATCATACCAAAATAAACCACCCTATTACTATGTACAGAGTGGTACTTTTTTTAAATTCATACTAATGGACGATATTTTAAAAAGGATGATCGTCATTGATTAATACACGTTCAATGTGTGTTGTTCTTCCTTCTTTATTGATATCTATAATCACGCCCGATAATACACTGCGACCTTCATCTGGCACAACATGTCTTTGTGGCAAACTTGTAATAAAACGCGTAATCACCTCATGTCTATTTATACCTAATATACCATCATAAAAACCTGTCATACCAACATCCGTAATATAACCTGTCCCTCCTGGTAATATACGTTCATCCGAAGTTTGTATATGTGTGTGCGTGCCCACAACAGCACTTGCTCTACCATCAAGATACCAACCCATAGCATTTTTTTCAGATGTCGTTTCAGCGTGAAAATCTACGAATATATAATCCGTTTCTTTTTTTGCTTCGTTTATAAGCTCATCTGCCTTTTTAAAAGGATCATCAATATCTTGCATAAAAGCACGACCTTGCAAGTTGATGATAGCTAGCTTAATTTCATTTATTTGAATAAATCGCATACCTACGCCTGGCGCTTCTTCTGGAAAGTTAGCCGGTCTTACCATACGATTTGCTGAATCTATAAAATCATAAATTTGACGCTGACCATATGTGTGGTTACCCATCGTCATAAAATCTACGCCTTCTCTTAATAAATCTTTGTATATTTTTTCTGTCAGGCCTTTACCATGTGCCGCATTTTCAGCATTCACAATTGTAACTGTAGGACGATATGTCTGCTTCAGTCTTGATAAATATGTTGTAATGGCCTCGCGCCCTACTTTTCCTACAATATCCCCAATAAATAATAATCTCATTTACGTGTTCATCCTCTCTTAGTGTTAGTTTAATTCAATTTATTTACAATGAAAAGGTGCTGATGAAAATTTATTAAATTAGCTAAGTTTTAATTATAAAAATAGTGGTATAGATTATAGTAGTTAAGAGCTAATCCAAAATATAGGAGTTGGAAGTAATACATGTCAATTAATATCGATCCACAACATTTTGCTGACTTAGTTGTTACAGCAAATCCATCAAAAAGTGAAGATGCAGAAGACATAGCTAAAGAAAGTTTGGAGCTATATATCAATGCATACCGTTTAGCTGAAAGGTATGCCAATATCTCTACAAACTGTTATGATACTGCAGAAATAATTAAAGAAGTACAACAGGCAGATTTAGAGCTCACTTAAATTTTAACATGTTAATTACAATGAACTTGAATTATTGAATCCATATACATCATTGAGCGTATCGATAAACTGTATAAAAGTATGACATATACTACATTATCTTAATGAGTTGTTACCAATACTTTCCATTGCAGTTATTTTTAACCTCAATGTGAAACATCCGCGACATAAATAAATTGTCGCGGATGTTCTTTTATTCTAAAATATTAAAAAAAACAAACTAAACGAAATATCGTTTAGTTTGTTTAAATTTCAAAAATTAATCGTTTAATAATTAACTTTTATTTTGCATATTCAATTGCTCTAGTCTCACGAACAACTGTCACTTTTATATGACCTGGATATTGAAGTTCATCTTCAATTTGGCTTTTAATATCTCTTGCTAAGCGATGTGATTTTAAGTCGTCGATAGTATCTGGTGATACAATAACTCGAATTTCTCTACCTGCTTGGATTGCGAATGCTTTCTCAACACCTTCATAACTTTCAGATAGTGTTTCTAATCTTTCCAATCTTCTAATATAATTTTCTAAAGTCTCTTTACGAGCACCCGGTCTCGCAGCTGAAAGTGCATCTGCTGCAGCAACCAAGATAGAAATAATTGAAGTTGGTTCAACATCACCATGATGGGAATGTATTGCATTAATGACTGTTTCATTTTCAGCGTATTTTTTCGCTAATTCTACACCGATTTCAACATGGCTACCTTCTACTTCGTGATCAATAGCTTTACCAACATCATGAAGTAAGCCAGCACGTTTAGCTAATGTAATATCCTCACCTAATTCTGCTGCTAAGATACCACTTAAGTGAGCAACTTCGATAGAATGTTTCAATACATTTTGTCCATAGCTAGTACGATACTGTAAACGACCTAAGATCTTAACAAGATCTGGATGCATGTTATGTACATTTATTTCAAATGTAGCTTGTTCCCCTGCATCTCTAATAATGTCGTCTACTTCTTTTCGAGCTTTGTCTACCATATCTTCAATTCGTCCAGGATGGATTCGACCATCCGAAACAAGATTTACTAATGCAGTTCTTGCAATTTCACGTCTAATTGGGTCAAAACCAGAAAGAATTACGGCTTCTGGTGTATCATCTATAATTAAGTCAATACCAGTTAACGTTTCTAACGTTCTGATATTTCTACCTTCTCTACCAATGATTCGACCTTTCATTTCGTCATTCGGTAAATTAACAACAGAAACTGTAGATTCAGAAGTATGCTCTGCAGCTAACCTTTGAACAGTAGTTGCTAATAGTTCTTTTGCATTTTTATCGACTGCTTCTTTTGCTTCTCTCTCTTTTTCCTTAACAAGTATTGCAATATCTTGTGACAATTCATCTTCAACTCTTTGAAGTTGCTCTTGTGCAGCTTCTGCTTGAGTGAGACCAGAGATGCGTTCTAATTCTTGTTCATGCTTATTTATTAATGTTTGAACACTACTCTCTTTTGCATCTACTTGTTGTTGTCGTTCTTCAAGTTTAGACTCTTTTTGCTCTAAAATCTCATCTTTTTTATCTAATAGATCAGATTTTCGCTCTAAGTTTTCTTCTTTTTGTAGAAGTCTTGCTTCCTGCTTTTGAAGATCACCACGTCTTTCACGAAGTTCAATTTCACTTTGCTCTTTTATGATTTGATTTTCTTCTTTAGCTTCTAGGAGCTTTTCCTTCTTAATATTCTCTGCTTCTTTATTACCTTGTTCGATAATATCTTCGGCAGTTTGTCTTGCTTGTAATTGCTTTTGATGCAACAAATTTCGGGCAACAATATACCCTACAACAACTCCGAGAATAATACCTAGCAAAATGAGTAGGAGGCCTAATAAATTCACACAAACACCCCCTTTTTATCTAGGATTTTGCTCTGTATATCAAATTTCAATATGATTAAATATGATTATATGAAGTTCTAAAAGAATCATACAATGTAATTGTACGGTTTACAGCTAAGAAGTGTCAAGGTTTCCATACACATTAATATAATATTTGAAGCGTTCCTTTTACACAATATTTACTTTACCGATTGCGCTTACTTAACTCACAGCACATTTGAAATGAAAAATATTTTCATATAATATTTTTATATTCTTATTCATATACAAAAAATAAGCTTAGACACGCTTGAATGTCTAAGCTTATTATTATGTTATTAGTAATAAATAACTCAAATTATATTTTATAACGCTCTACTGATAACCAGAACTTTAGTTATTCTTCCTCATCAAAAAGTGTAGCAGGACTTTCAGCTTCTTTTTCTTCAACGTCACCGTCAAAGATACCTAATTTTTCCCGTAATTTTTGATCAATTTCTTCTCGAATAGCAGGGTTTTCTTTGAGGTATAATTTCACATTTTCTTTACCTTGTCCCATACGTTCACCATTGTATGAATACCAAGCCCCTGATTTATTTACAATTTCATGTTCAGCACCTAGGTCAATTAATTCTCCTTCTTTAGAGATACCTTTACCATACATAATATCAACTTCTGCAACTCTAAATGGTGGTGCTACTTTATTCTTAACGACTTTAATTTTTGTTCTATTACCAACAATTTCTTGACCTTGTTTCAATTGTTCCGCACGGCGCACTTCTAAACGAACAGAGCTATAGAATTTCAAAGCACGTCCACCTGGTGTAACTTCAGGATTACCGAACATCACACCAACTTTTTCACGGATTTGGTTGATAAATACTGCTGTTGTATTTGATTTTGAAATTGCACCGGAAAGCTTTCTCAAAGCTTGGGACATAAGACGTGCTTGCAAACCAACGTGCGTATCTCCCATTTCACCTTCAATTTCAGCTTTAGGTGTAAGCGCAGCAACTGAATCGACCACAACGATATCAACAGCGCCACTTCTAACAAATGCTTCGGCAATTTCTAAACCTTGTTCCCCATGATCAGGTTGAGATAAATATAAATTTTGTATGTCTACGCCTAAAGCTTCTGCGTAAACAGGATCTAATGCATGCTCAGCATCTATGAACGCTGCAACACCGCCATTTTTTTGTACTTCAGCGATAGCATGTAACGCTACAGTTGTTTTACCAGAACTTTCTGGACCATAAATTTCTACGATTCTTCCTTTAGGGTAACCACCTACACCTAAAGCATTATCTAATGTTACAGAACCACTTGATACACTCGAAACTTTGCGCGCTTTGTTGTCGCCTAATTTCATAACAGCACCTTTACCAAATGATTTCTCCATATTTTTAATTACCGTATCTAAAGCTTTTTGACGATCGTTATCCAATGCTGGACCTCCTAAATGAGATTTATCTCTCGAAAAAATATCTTATATTCACTATACCTTGATTCAGATAATTTCGCAAGTATTTTGCGAATATTTGTTCGCTAATATTTGAATTCAATAATGCTAAAATAGAACACACGTGCTATTTTTCGCATTTTCTGTATACTGTTCGTATTTATTTAAACCAATTTAGTAATCTAATCAACACATAATTTTGAGTTCTGCTTTTAATTAAATGTCTTCTTTGTGTCATTTTAAATGATTGTACAGCTAATTCATCATTTTCTAAAATACCTAAA
Source organism: Staphylococcus sp. Y174-1 (assembly GCF_049897865.1). Taxonomy (NCBI): domain Bacteria; kingdom Bacillati; phylum Bacillota; class Bacilli; order Caryophanales; family Staphylococcaceae; genus Staphylococcus; species Staphylococcus sp. Y174-1. The sequence goes on from NZ_JAFCXB010000001.1 coordinate 555,411, forward strand.
TATACCGTATCATGTTGATGTATCACTGAAATACCTATTTCCGTGTTAAACATGTCTTTGACAATCTGAGCAGATACTGAAAGTTGAGATGTTATTATATCACGTTCATCTATAAATTGCGTGTGGTGAGATAACATACCTTGAAGTAACTGATTATTATCAAAATTTTTCATCCGAGAAAATAATATACCATCTGTCACCCCATCATAAATGGCAAATGTTTTTGTCATATTATTCATAAATGCTTGTTCTATAACAATATCATCAGAACCATAATAATATTTACCGATACGTTCTAAAATTTCTTCTTTAAGCGGCGCTATTAACGTTTCACATACTTGTTTTGTCTCACCACTTGCTGTCAATCTTACATTGACTTCGTGAGACCCAGCTAATGGTGCTATCGTAGGGTTCGTTTGTTGATCGATTAAATCCATTAATTCTGTTTCGACCTTTGATTCTCCTATACCCGCAAAGCGAAGTAATTCTGAAAATATTGTATTTTCACCATTTATAAAATAAGGTAATAACGCCTCTTTAGCCATCGGTTTCATTTCTTTTGGTGGACCTGGTAACAAAGCAATTTGCTTTCCATGTTGTTGGACAAGCATTCCTGGGGCCATACCGACCTTATTATCCAAGACATGCGCACCTTCAATGACTAACGCTTGTTGACGGTTATTTGGCGTCATTTCGACGTTTTGTTCATTAAAATATTGTTCGATGTAGTCGAGTGCATTTTGATCGATAACTAAATCTCGATTTAATACTTTCGCAACTGTATGCTTAGTTAAATCATCTTTTGTAGGGCCCAAGCCTCCAGTTAATATAACGGTATCATAATTTTCTAATGCTTTATTAATTACTCTCTCTAATCTTTGTGGGTTATCACCAATCACTGTATGTTCAACCACATTATGGCCAGCACTATTAAATAATTTTGATAAGTATTGACCATTAGTATTAGCGATTTGTCCTAATAATAATTCTGATCCTACCGCAATAATAGATATATTCAAAACGTTTCCTCCTGAGACATTTACATTTTTGTAAATAATTTATTCCTTATAGCTTCTAATTAACAATATATTTCTACTTCCCTATATTATAAAATGAAAAACCATAAATAACGAAAGATTCGTTCATGTAAAAGCGCTTCTATACGACTTGTTTATAAAATTAAAAAAATCGAAGCATGTCCAAATTATCTACATGCCCCGATTTATAGCGTTATGATGTTAATGTGTTTATGATTTTGCCTTAAACACATCTCTACCTTTATAAAAATATTCAATTCCTGATAGGATAGTGAAAAATACACCGATATATAGTAATACCTGTCCTAATTCAAAACCAATCCAGCTAGACAATGGATCGCCTAAAAGAATCCAAACAAGGGCAACCATAGTAACAGCAGTTTTTATTTTACCTAACTGACCTGCAGCACTAACAAAACCTTGTTCTATTTGTAATAAGCGTAATCCCGTAACAGCAAATTCTCGAGCAATAATAATAATTGCAACTACAGAATTGGTTAAATCTACTTGTACGAGCGCAATCAAAGCACTTGATACTAGTAATTTATCTGCTAATGGATCTAAAAATTTACCCATGTTTGTTACAAGTTCCCATTTACGCGCTAAGTAACCATCTACAAAGTCACTTAATGATGCGACGATAAAAATAATGCCACTAATTAATAATTCTATTCTAATTTCATTACCACCGATAAATGAAATTTTACCAAATCCAAAATCCGCTAGAGCAAACAATAGGAAGATTGGAATGAGTATAACTCTAAATACAGTTATCCAATTCGGTATATTCATACAAAGTCCTCTTTTCTATTTATAACTTATGACGTACTTGGACTTACAGATTAAAAAATTAATACTGAAAAAATCCATAAAAGTGCTGTAATAATAACAAATATACTTATTACAACGGCCACTTGCAATGGTTCTTTATTTTTAGTTCGATAAGTCGGTTTATCTTCTTTTGAAAAAGCAGTTATTGTATTTTGAAGCGATTCATCATTACTAGGAATTTCTTCTCTATGCGCCTCAATTAACTGTACTGAGTCGATATTCACTGCTTTTGCATATTTCCTAATAAAACCTTCTGCATAATTTACATTTTTCAACGATTCAAAATCATTATTCTCAATCAGTGTAAGTGTTTCTCTTTTTATTTGGGTACGCGTTTCAAGTTCGTTTAGTGTCATACCTAAACGTTCTCGACGTCCTTTTAAAGTTTGACCAACTAAATTCAAAATGTTAGTCCTCCTCAATAACTATTCATATTTTATTCAAAAAATCCAAATCCGCCACCAAACGTATCATCACCAAAATCTAAGTTATTTTTACTTTTAACTGTTTTCTTTTTCATTTCTTCATATTGAATTTCTTGATTTTTATTTTCTCGTAATTCGATGATATAGTCAAAATCACTCATTTCATAATCACTCGTTTCAACGAACAAGTCAGGATGTTCGACTACTTTTATTGCTGGTAAACTCATAACTTCTTTAACTAATTCTTGATGTTTTTGACTAGACTCTCTCGCTGTGACTGCACCGTCGATAATATAAACATGATCAGAATCATATTCTCCTTTAATTAAAGAGCTACGAACAGTCTGTTTAATTAACGTTGAACTGATAAATAACCATCTCTTGTGCGCACACACACTACCTGCAACGATTGATTCAGTTTTACCTACTCTCGGCATACCTCTAATACCAATTAATTTATGGCCTTTCTCTTTAAATAATTCTGCCATAAAATCAACAAGTAAACCTAAATCATCTCTTTCAAAACGAAACGTTTTTTTATCATCTGCATCTTGTTCTATGTATCTTCCATGTCTCACAGCTAAACGATCACGTAACTCTGGTTTACGCAATTTTGTTATAGATATATCATCTATTTCTGTTACGATATTTTCAAATCTATGCACTTTATCTAGACTATCTGACTTTATTAATAGCCCTCTACGACCTTCATCAATACCATTGATAGTCACAATACTAATTCCCATCAAACCTAATAAACTAGAAACATCTCCTAAAAGGCCAGCTCGGTTCATTGTTATCTCATATTCTAAATACCATTCTTTTTTAGTTGCTACTGTCATGAAATAAACACCCCTTTGTTTATAAACCATATGTTGTCTTTTATGATAAACAGCAAATGATACACTTTAAATAAACATTATTTTATAAATTATATCATTGACGTTTTGTTTTATTAGCTGAGCATAAATATAAGAATCATCCTATTAGATCATATGAACAACTAACGACTAGGATGAACTACAAACGTGCTACTTCACTTTAGCTATAGCAATCCTTTCATCAGTCATCTAAGTTAAATAGTAATACAAAACTTTTTAGAAAATTACTTCCTCATACTTACTGACATTATATCATTGAATGTTTCAAAGTTGTTTTATTTTCTATAGTTTACTTAAATTATTTACAAGTACCAAGCGCCATTCACTTTTTGAATTGTTCCGGTGATACTTTTCGCAAAAGGATGACATAGATAACTACATGTGTGAGCAATTTCAGTCGGATCTATCAATCTTTGTTGTGGCAAGTCTTCAGTAATTACTGCCAATTCCGCTTCACTCCAAACTCGAGCCATATTACCACTTACCAAACCGGGTGCAATAGCGTTCACCGTTACTGAAGTCATTGCAAGTTCTTGACTCAATGCTTTTACAAAAGCAATTTGGGCACCTTTCATTGCAGAATAAACTGATTCCATACTTGCACCTGTTTCACCCCAAATAGATGAAATAACAACAATCCTACCACTCTGACTTTGTCTTAGTTGATCAACAAAATACCTACAAACACGTATGAATTGTTTTACGTGAATTTGATAAGCTAAATCAATCATTTCGTCAGTCATATCTTGTATTTGTCCATATAATGCAGTGCCACTCGCATAAATAAGGCAATCCAAATTAGTAATAAAATCAAAGTAATCCGCAAAATCGATGTCCTGCATTAAATCTATTTGTATGAATTGTACAGGCTGACTTTTATATTGCGACTGCAGTGTATCAACATTAGCCTGATTATACTGAATGATAACTTCATAACCGTCAGACAATAGACGATCAACGATAGCTGTACCTATACTACCAGAACCACCCATCACTAATGCCTTCATTTTTATTTCATCTCCAAACGACTATCAACAACTTGCTCTAGATTCAAGCACATTTTTGAAGTTTCGTTTACACTCTCTAAAGTGATGCTTTCAACAATTTCCAATAAATCGAATAAACTTACGCCTTCAAAATATAATTTCGTATATTGGTTCGCTATGTATTCCGGAGCATTTAACCCTGAAATAAATTCACCTATGAATTGTTTTTTTAGTAAACTAAATGCTTCTTCATCATTCAGTTGTCCTTGGTTGTTTTCAATTTCTGTTAAAAGTAACGCTTTTAATTTATCAGGATACTGTGTTGCGCTCGTAATTACTGAGAAACTATATGTCGGTTCTAATACAAATTGATATCCAAATGTCTCATCAATTAGATCTTCGTTAAGTAAAGATTGATAAAAATCTGTTTCTTCACCAAATAACATTTCATAGAAAAGTGTCATCTCTAAATCTCTCTTTACAAAAGATGCGTCGGGTTCATCAACTAACGGATTGTTTTTAAAGCCTAACATCAATCGAGGTGATTGCAATTTCATAGTTTCAGTCACTTTGGATTCATTTACAGTTGCTTTTTCTATCAATGGATCTCTAACTATTTGCGGTTGTGCTTCTTTATCGCGTTGATTTTCATGCGTTGCCACGACATCATAAATATTTGCTACATCTACATCGCCGACAACAAAGAGTACCATATTCGATGGATGATAAAATGTCTCATAACATAAATAAAGATCATCTTTAGTAATCTCATAAATACTCTCTACACTGCCTGCAATATCCACACGAATAGGATGTGTATCATACATAGCTTTCAATGTATTAAACATTAATTTGTAACCAGGCTGTTCTTGGTACATTTTAATTTCTTCAGCTATGATGCCTTTTTCTTTATCTACTGTTTCTTTAGTGAAATAAGGTGACTCAACCATTGTTAATAAGCGTTTAATATTACGCTCCACATGATCTGTTGCACTAAATAGATAACTTGTACGATCAAAACTAGTGAATGCATTGACTTGTGCATTATCTTCAGCAAATGCCGTAAATAAATCTTCACTCTCATCATCGTTTTCAAACAATTTATGTTCTAAGAAATGCGCTACACCATCTGGAACAGTGACAAAAGTATCACTACCATGTGGCTTAAATTTATTATCTAACGAGCCGAACTTTGTAGTATACGTCACAAATGTTTTTTGGAACCCTTTTTTGGGGATAATAAATAATTTCAATCCATTATTTAATTCTGCTTCAAATACACGTTCATCTATTTGTTCATAATAATTTTCTCGCATTAGTCATTACCTTCTTTTGTCAGAATATAAATGGTATCAAGCACAACCGCTTGCGCTAATTGTTGCACATCTGATTTTGTAACACTTTGGATACCTTCAAAATAACTTTCTTCTGACATAGGCTCATCTAATAAGATATTGTTGTTTAAAATTTCTATCATACTTTTTGGTCTGTCATGTGATTCTTGTCTCTGCGAAAGAATTACTTTTTTAGCTAATGCTAGCTTATCTTCTTCAAATTGACCGTTTTGGAACTTTTCAAATTCTTTGATAATTGTATCTTTTGCAACTTCATATTTATCTATGGATACACCACTCAGTACAAACATGAAGCCATTTTTTGCATCAATTTGTGAATGAATTGAATATGCCAAACTTTGTTTTTCACGGACTTCATTAAATAATACAGATGAAGGGTCACCACCGAACATTACATTAAATACAACCATTGTAAAATACGCTGCGTCGCCATATTTTGCAGGCATTCTAAAGCCCATATTCAACTTAGCTTGATCTACATCGTCCACTTCAACAATTTCTTGTGGTAATGTATGTGCTTGTTTCATAGGTGCGTCTTGCGTTAATTCAAAGTGGAAAGGTTTGATATCGAAATAAGTTTTCAATTGCGTTTTAACTTGTGCTTCATCTACGTTACCAACGACGTAAACTGCACAATAATCATTTTGTAGCATAGATTGATATATATCGTATAAAGTTTCTGGCGTTACACTTTTTATGTATTCTATTTGACCTGTAGCCAAATGTCTATAAGGATGTTCTCCAAACATATGTTTTAATAAATTTAAAAATGAAATCTGCGATTTGTTATCAACCATCGCTTCTAGTTTTTTACCTAATAAAGATTTTTCTTGTGACACAAAAACCTCATCAAATTGTTGATCAGTCACTAACGGGTTCCAAATAATTTCTTTTAACAATGCCACACCTTTTTCAAATAATGGTGTTTGGTCTTTCAAATAACGTTCATTAATTAACTCTAATGAAATGCTTATAACATGCTTATCTTTAAATTTTGAAACAAAACTATTCACATAGGCGCCATATAAATGTGATAAATGTCTATTGAATGCTTTATCTGTAGGCCATTGTTTGGTTGCTCGAACTAATACTTTGCTTAGAATCGAACGCGCAGTCATGGTGTCACTTTCTAAGGGAGCCATAAATTTCAACGTTATTGTGGTCGTTTTAAATTTTGTAGTTGGCATTACTTTAATATGTATGTCATTCTGAGTATTTTTGTTCTTCAAATTGTCATGCCTCACTTTCATAAATTTCTTATTATAAACTATTTTTAACCGTTTTAAATTTTACTAAACTACTTTTGAAATAATTAAAAGAATAAAGTATTGGTTGGTCATCTTTATCATAATGGACTAATTTCAATAACATAAGCCCTTCATGTGGTGATGCACCTAAGATGTCTGAAATGTGCGGCTCATAACTGATGGCCTCCATTTCAGTATCAGCATATGCCACTTTTTTTCCCGCATGTGCTTCGATAGCACCTAGTAACGATTCATCGCTATTTTGATATTGTGCGCATGTTAAGTCACTCGCAGGCACTTTATCTAAACAATATACTACGGGTTTCTTATTTGCCGTTCTGACACGTTCTATAATTGTAACGTTTGCCTTATCTGCAATATTTAATCGTTTTGAATCTAATGAGGTCGCTGGTTTTTCATCAAAACTAATATATTCTGTCCCAGCACTATAACCCTGATCTTCAATCATTCTACTTATACTTACAACTTCTCCTAAAGGATAATAGAATGGGTGCAGTGATTTAACACGTGCACCTTCTTCTAAATTATTTGATAAAACTTGTTCAGTGATTAATTCATCTACTGCATCATAGACATCATCTGTCTTTACATTTAATGTTCTAGCTATTGCTAAATTACTTGGTAATGGTTCACCATGTTGTAATTTGCCATCTTTGATTTGTTGTATCATCCACTCTTTAACTTTATAAACAGAAGTCAGTTCCATTTTTACACCTCATCACTATCTAAATCCACTAATATTTGTCTAGGTTTACTTCCTTTTTGTGGTCCAATAACTTGATTTCGTTCTAAATCGTCCATTAATCTGGAAGCGCGATTATAACCAATTCTAAATTGTCTTTGTAATAAAGAAGTACTCGCTTTTTGTTGTTCAATGACAAATAAATATGCTTCATCATAAAGCGCATCTTCACTCTTCATTTCTGATTTTTCTACTGGTGCGTCTGGTTCCATTTCTTTAACATAATTCGCTTTTTGCTGTTCTACTACATAATTAACAATGTCTTGCACTTCTTGATCGCTTAAAAATGCACCCTGCACACGCGTTCTTGTAGAACCACCATTTGCAACATATAGCATGTCACCTTTTCCTAATAGCTTGTCTGCGCCACCGCTATCAATAATCGTTCTAGAATCCGTTTGTGAACTAACAGCAAAAGCAATTCTACTTGGAATGTTATTTTTGATTAAACCAGTAATCACATCCACAGAAGGGCGTTGTGTTGCAATGATTAAATGAATGCCTGCTGCACGAGCCATTTGAGTAATTCTTTGAATTGCATTTTCTACTTCTTTACCAGCAACCATCATTAAATCAGCTAATTCATCCACAATAACCACGATATAAGGTAGTTCAGCTTGTTTTTCATCTAGCTCAAGATTTTGTCTTCTAATCGCTTCGTTGTAACCTTCTATATTTCTTGTAGATGAATGTTGGAATAAATCATAACGACGCTCCATTTCGGCCACAACTTTTTCTAAAGCTTGAGATGCCTTATGAGGATTTGTAACTACCGGTATCAATAAATGGGGAATCCCATTATATACATTCAATTCTACCATTTTCGGATCAATTAACATAAGTTTTACTTCATGCGGCTTTGCATTAAGTAAAATACTAGTGATAATACCATTGATACATACGGATTTACCACTACCTGTAGATCCAGCAACAAGTAAATGAGGCATTTTATTTAATTCAACTGTTATAGGATCACCTGAGATATCTCTTCCTAATCCTACTTCTAATTTATTTTTTGCAGGGAACTTCTCATCTAATACTTCTTTAAGTGATACTAGTGAAATTTTGTCATTTGGTACTTCAATACCCACTGCAGAACGTCCTGGAATAGGTGCTTCAATACGAATATCCTTAGCTGCAAGTGCAAGTGCGATATCATTGTGCAAGTTTACAATTTTACTTACTTTAACACCTTGTGCAGGTTGAATTTCATATTGTGTTACCGCAGGACCGATTTTTATTTGTGTCACTCTAGCATCTACACCAAAATTTTTAAGTGTTGTTTCTAGCAGTTGCCCCTTTTTCTGAACTTCTGCTTTTGAAGTTGCTTTTTGTTTCGCTGGTTGCTTAAGTAATGAGAGTGGTGGAATCGTGTATGCCTCGTTTTCCACTTCTCCAGCTTCTGAAATCGAGTTAACCGCATCGCTTTGACTATCTTCAGTTTCTTCAGTAGCATCCATAGATTGATCTAATGAAGCCAAATCCGCATCATTTGTATCATGCTCTGTATGTTGAACATTATCCGCTTCATGATCGTACATGCGTTTAGTACGTTGTTTTTTAGTATTTGGACTTTGATTTGTAGATTCTTCATCATTTTCACTATGTCCGTATATAGGGATAGATAATTGTTGGTTACTTGTTTCGTTTGGTACTTCTTCTAGCTCGCTAACATCTTTAATGTCTTGTTGCTCAGTCGCTTCTAGTTGTTGTTTCTCACGCTCAGCTTTCTTCTCAGCTTTTACGCGTGCATTCGCTTCTTTTTTGATTTTATTTTGTTTGCGCTTTTCTTTATAATTTTCTGAAGCATCCTGACTTTTAACTTTTAACTTTTCAAATAATATTTTAGATACATCTCGGTGCTTTTGTTTTAAAAGTAAAATAATACTTGAAGCTATAAGTAAAATTGTGACAATAATAATACCTACAATTGAAATAAGCGGTATAGATATCGATAATAAATAATGACCTAAGAGTCCTCCGCCAAAATTCGGAAAATTCGTATGTTTATATGAACTATATACAAATGACAATACTGGTTCACGTTGCGCTTGTACCTTGTTTGTAAAATAAAAAACAATATGTGTAACTAGCAATAAAGCTAATTGTAATACGAAGGCACCCACTGTACGTCTCGTTTTAGGTAATGCTTTATAATATGTAATGAATATAGTTCCAATCAAAATAAGTATATAAGTTAAAAATCTACTGTTACCAAATAAATAATTAAAGAAACTATCAATCATTGTTCCCACTATACCAAGTTGAAAAGCACCTAAGACGATGATGACAAAAATTGCAATTGCCAATATATATCTTAAGGGATGATCACCTTGTTGTTTCTTCTTATTGGATGTCTTTCTTCTTGTATTTGCAGGTTTTCGCTTAGCTGTTGATCTTTTTTTCGTTTGTGCCAAATTTAACACCTTCTTTTCGACTCAGTTTTCAAATATGCGTCATCATATGTTCAATTCCTACATATGTGATATAACATTTTCGTTTAAAATATATGCATGTTTCTCATAGTTATTAATATTTATGTATAAATAAAGTTTCGCATTCTTACATAATAACATAAAAGAGGTAAGACATTTTTTCGCTCTTAGTGCATTTAAAGGTTGGATTTATGGCAAAATTGCTTAACATGTCACCTTAATCTACTTTTAAATATATTTACCTAAGCGTATGTCTTAACCTCTTTGTTTAGTATTAAAATTATTAAATTTCAGAAATAACTGGAATAATCATCGGACGACGTTTCGTGTTTTCAAATAATAATTTACTAATTTGATCACGCATACTCTGTTTAATTTCAGACCATTCAATGCGTTTCTCTTGTAAACCTAATTCGACAATTTCACGGACTTTTTCTTCAGCTTCATTTAAAAGTGCTTCACTTTCTCTTACATAAACGAAACCTCTTGATTGAATTTCTGGACCTGCCGCTATTCTTCTATTTTTTGGATCAAGCGTAACCACAGCAATAAATATACCGTCTTCCGCTAATAAATGACGATCCCTTAACACGATATTACCGACATCTCCTACACCGATACCATCAATAAGTACATTTCCAGAATTTACTTTTTCATTTAAAATCATTTCTTCACCATCGTAGTTAACAACATCGCCTTTTTCTACAAGGAAGATTTTTTCAGGTTGTACACCTGCTTCATTAGCTAATTTAGCATGAGAAATTTGCATTTTAAATTCTCCATTTACTGGTATAAAGTATTCTGGTTTCATTATGTTAATCATCATCTTCAACTCTTCCATGCAACCATGACTAGAAGCATGAATCTTTTTACTATCTGGTATAATTTCAGCACCTGCACGTACTAATTCATTTAAAGTATTACCTACTATCACTTCCATATTGGCAGAAGCTGTAATAGCTAGAAAGACAGAGTCCCCTGGTTCGATATTCATTATCTTATGCTTTTTCTGAGCCATTTGACTAAGCGCTTCAATAGGTTCACCTTGCATACCAGTGGCTATGATAATCACTTCATTCTTAGGATAATTTTCAACATCATTGATTGGAATTAATAAATCTTTTGAAATATCAAAATATCCCATTTTTCTAGCAATGTTAAATGAGCTTTCAAGTGAACGTCCTAAGAATGACACTTTTCTATTTAATCTTTGCGCAAGATTTAATACTTGTTGAATTCTTATAAAATTAGAAGCATAACAAGATACAATTAATCTGCCCTTCACTTTTGTAAATGCATCGTACATATGTGATTCAATCACATTTTCTGGTGTATTATAACCTGGCTTTTCAGCTTCAGTCGAATCACTAATTAAAGCAAACACACCCGCTTCGCCTATCTCAGTCATTTTCTTCAAATCTGGTGCATAATGTCCATGTAAACTTTGGTCGAATTTAAATTCACCCGTATAAACAATTGCGCCATAAGAAGTATGGATACAAATACCTAAACTATCTGGAATACTATGCGTCGTATTAAAGAAAGTGACATTTACCCCTTTAAAACGCATCACTGATTCATTATTCACTGTGTAGTATCTAACTTTTTTATTTACATTGCGTGCTTTCATATTCTCTTTAATTAAAGCAATCGTCAATTTCGAACCGTATACCGGAGCATCAACTTGTTCTAACACATACGTTACAGCACCAATAGCATGTTCGTGTCCATGCGTTAGAAAGATCCCTTTTAATTTTTCTTTATTTTCTATTACGTATTGAATATCTGGAATAACAATATCTACGCCCAGCATTTCGTCTTCTGGGAACATTAAACCAGCATCAAGCATAAACATTTCATCGTCCACTTCGACGATATACATATTTTTCGCAATTTCTCCAACTCCGCCGAGTGGAATGATACGAATGTTTTTATTTTTTTTCTTTATTAAACTCAAAATGTTACCTCCTATTTAATTTCCCCGTCCATATATAAACTCATAATTTATTATAAGTTAAAATGCGCTTTATGTACACTATTAAAGTAATTACAACAAATAGTTTATATCTATTTTAATTCTATAATCACTCAATTTATATTGACTTAATATACAATGCGACTTGAAAATTTTCCACAAACTGAAATTCCGTTTATATACTATTTATAATTACAAACTTCCTTATTAGCATTTTTATATGTATAAAAAAAGAAACTAGCAAATACTGCAATGTGATACTTCCAACAATAGAATCGATGACATGCTATTGTTGGAAGTTACATTCAGTTAACTAGTCTCTCGTTATAGTTACAATACCAATTTTATGATAAAACTCTAATTTATAGTAATGCTTTATGTGATGCATTGACACGACCTTGTTTGTCAATTTCAGTTACTTTGATTTTGAAAATATCGCCGACTTTTAAAACATCTTCGACTTTATCAATACGTTCATTCGCAATTTGCGAAATGTGAACAAGTGCATCTTTACCTGGGAATAATTCAACAAACGCACCATATTTCTCAATACGTTTGACTTTACCTTCATAAACTTGTCCAACTTCTGCTTCACGTGTAATATCTTCAATGATTGAACGTGCACGTGCTATGGCATCTTTATCAACTGCACCAATAAAGATCGTACCATTTTGTTCGATATCAAGTTTCACGCCAGTTTCATCAATGATTTCATTAATTTTTTTACCACCAGGTCCAATGACATCTCTAATTTTCTCTGGTTTAATTGTCATCGTAACTACTTTAGGTGCAAAAGCACTTAATTCGCTACGAGACGTATCGATAGTTTGTAGCATGTGATCTAATATAGCTAGACGACCTTCACGTGCTTGATCTAACGCTTCTTTAATAATTTCTTTTGTTAAACCATCAATTTTAATATCCATTTGAATTGCAGTGATACCTTCAGCTGTACCTGCAACTTTAAAGTCCATATCGCCAAGTGCATCTTCCATACCTTGAATGTCTGTTAAGATTGTATAACTATCATCACGTGTCACTAAGCCCATAGCAATACCTGCAACAGGTGCTTTAATCGGCACACCAGCATCCATTAATGCTAATGTAGACCCACAAATTGATGCCTGTGAAGACGAACCATTGGATTCTAATACTTCACTTACAATTCTTACAGTATATGGGAAGTCTTTCAAATCCGGTATAATATGGCTCAATGCACGTTCACCTAATGCACCATGACCAATTTCACGACGACCTGGAGAACGAACAGGACCCGTTTCACCTACTGAGTAGTTCGGGAAGTTATAATGATGCATGAAACGTTTCTGTTCTTCTTCCCCTAAACCGTCTAGGATTTGATATTCACTCATTGAACCTAAAGTTAGGACAGATAGTGCTTGTGTTTGACCACGTGTAAACAAACCAGAACCATGCGCTCTAGGTAAGACACCTACTTCTGATTCTAATGGACGAATTTCATCTGTTTTACGGCCATCAGGTCTGATTTTTTCTTCAGCAATTAAACGTCTAACTTCCTCTTTCACTAAGTCATTTAATATACTATTCACTTCTTTAATTAACGCTTCGTTATCTGCGTCTTCTTCATCAATAAATTCAGCTGCTACTTTTTCTTTGAGCGCATCTAAATTGATATCACGTTGTTGTTTATCAAATGTTAAAACAGCATCTTTTAAACCGTTCTCTTGTGTTAGTTGTTTAACTTTTTCAACTAATGCTTCATCTTTTTCTACAGGAACGAATGCTTTTTTCTCTGGTTGGATATGATCAACAATTTCTTGTTGGAAATTAACCAATCGTTGAATTTCGCTATGTCCAAAGAAAATAGCTTCTAGCATTTCACTCTCAGTAATTTCACTAGCGCCCGCTTCAACCATGTTCACTGCATCTTTATGACCAGCAACTTCTAGGTCTAAACGCGACACTTCTTTTTGTGCTACCGTTGGATTGATTACGTATTCACCATCAATATATCCCACATTCACACCGGCAATAGGCCCTTGGAATGGAATGTCAGAAACACTCAATGCCATAGATGAACCTATCATAGCTGCCATTTCTGGTGAACAATCTGGATCAGCACTAAGTACAGTATTCATTATTTGAACATCATACTTATAACCTTTAGGGAACAATGGGCGGATTGGTCTATCAATTAATCGTGCAGTTAACGTTGCTTCATCGCTTGGACGACCTTCACGTTTCTTAAATCCACCTGGAATTTTACCAGCTGCATACATTTTTTCTTCATAGTTAACCATTAATGGGAAAAAGTCACCATCACGTGGTTCTTTTGAAGCTACTGCAGTAGATAAAACTACTGTATCACCATAACGAACGAGTACGGCACCATTAGCTTGTTTAGCAAGTTGACCTGTTTCAATCGTTAATGATCTGTTTGCCCATTCGGTTTTAAAAACTTTTTTCTCTTGAGACATTACGAATCTCCTCTCATATATCTATTAGTTCTATCATATCATTTCTTAGAATAATTTTATATTAGTATATTCCTTTTTAAAAAATAGCTGTTCTAAATTATAAAAAAGGGAAAGGACCCTAAAGGTTCTTTCCCTATCAATAAACGTCTTAAAATTAACGACGGATACCTAATGATTTAATTAATTCACGGTAACGTTGAACATCTTTGTCACGTAAATAGTTAAGTAAGTGTCTACGACGACCTACCATTTTTAATAATCCGCGACGTGAATGATGATCTTTTTTGTGTTCACGTAAATGTTCGTTTAATGCAGTGATTTCTGCAGTTAATACAGCGATTTGGACTTCTGGAGAACCAGTGTCTGCTTCGTGTGTACGATATTCTTTAATTAGTTCATTTTTGCGTTCTTGTGAAATTGCCATTGTCAATTTCCTCCTTTTAATTTTTATTCGCCTTTATCCGAGCAAAACGTCGGAGTCTCGAGCTGCCAAGGTAAAGGTGCATAAATGTGGATTACACATTCGACTTAAATATTATATGATAATTCATCACCAAAATCAACCGATAATAGATATTTTGCTTTTTCTTTATCTTTGTTCATCTGTTCAACTAAAGGATCTATTCCATCAAATTTAATTTCTGGTCTTAAATAGTGATGCCAATATACGGTTACACGTTCACCATAAATATTTTCACTAAAGTTGAATAAATTCACTTCAATAACTACTTGTGCTTTGGAAGGATCATGAAACGTCGGTTTAACCCCAACATTGGCTACGCCTCGATATGTTTCTTTGTTTACACCAATTTCCATGCTGACAGCATAAACGCCATTTTTCGGCAATACATAATCACCACTCGGTTGCACATTAGCCGTAGGGAAACCAATTGTTCTCCCACGTTTTTCACCCTGAACAACTGTACCTTTAATACGATATCGGTAACCTAATTCTTCATTGGCCTTCTGCAAATCGCCTGTTTTAAGCGATTTTCTAATATCTGTTGTAGATATTTTTTCTGACTCAATCTCTTGTTTACTCACAACTGTTGTATTAAACTCAGACATTTCGTCAAGAATCATCATGTTCCCTTTACCGAATTTACCAAATGTAAAGTCAAAGCCAGCAATCACTTCTTTTACATTATTTTTGATAATATAATCCTGAATAAATTCTTCAGCCGTAACTTCAGCAAACTTAGATGAAAAATTAATAACGATACAATAATCTATACCATATGACTCTAAAATTTCCACCTTATCCTGAATTGGTGTTAAATAATCTGTTCTCTTTAATTTAGGATTTAATACAACTGAAGGGTGCGGATCAAATGTCATGACTGCTTTTTTTAAATTTTGGGATTTTGCTTTGGCATCTAATGTTTCAAATACTTTTGCATGACCTTTATGCATACCGTCAAAAAATCCAAAAGCCATCGCAACCGCTTCTGTTATATATTGATTATCTTGAATTGGATGAGCTACTTCTATCACTTTCATGTGTATGACTCCTTTAGTTAAACACTTTTTTAGGTTTAATTTCATCAAGTTTTTCTGGGTGTGGTTCATAAATTGCTAACACTTTATGTGTTTCATTATCGACCATTATAACGATGTCGTCTATATTTTGCTTGAACTCAGCTTTGTAAAACTTTTGTCCATTTAATATTTTTCCTTTAATGGCGTTATCAGTAATTAAAATTTGTTCAATACCTTTCAAACCATATTCTATAGGAAATAATTTCTCAAGTAACGTGTCATGCTCATGCAATGACTTTATATCTTCAAGTGTTAGACTATCATTGATATCAAATCCACCACTTTGCGTACGTGTTAATTTTGACATATGTGCAGGTAGCCCAAGTGCTTTACCAATATCTGTGGCAAGTGTTCTAATATATGTACCTTTACCACATTCAACTATCATATCAAATTGACAAGTATCGTCTACAAAACGCAAATCTGAAATTCGATTAATTTGATAAATGTTGACCTTTCGCTCTGGTCTTTCAACTACTTGATTGTTTCTTGCATATTCATATAGTTTCTTACCATTTACTTTTACGGAAGAATACATTGGTGGAATTTGTATCAGCTCACCTTTAAATTGTTGTAAAACATCATCTATCGACTTAGCAGAAACATCTTGCTCATTAACAGCTGTTTGTTCTAATATTTCTCCAGTCTGATCTTCAGTCGTCGTTGTTATGCCCAAACTAACTGTAGCTTTATAAGTTTTACCCATTTCCATAATGTAGTCACTCACTTTCGTAGCACTGCCAATACAAATTGGTAGAACACCTGAAACTTCTGGGTCTAGCGTACCCGTGTGACCAACCTTTTTCGTTTTTAAAATTTTCCTCAACTTGAATACAACATCATGACTTGTTAATCCACGATCTTTAAACACCGGTAAAATCCCATTATACATTTTCAATTCACCTTCAGAGTCTCATTTTTATTATATATACTATACTAACATGTATTGATTTACGCGTTTATGTAAAAAAGAGCGAGACTGAAATCTATTCGATTTCAAGTTCTCGCTCCTACACTAAGAATCTACAATCTAAATTCAAATATTGAGCTAAATAGAATGTAATCATCCTGTGAAAATATATTAATCAATTGTCCACTTCATATTGAATCAAAGACACGTTAATTAATATTTAGTCTTTTTTATGCAAATCCTGAATCATTCTTTCGATTTTATTACCATAATCAATCGATTCATCATATTCAAAATTCAATTCTGGAATGATACGGAGTCTCATTCTAGAGCCTAATTCAGATTTTATAAAGCCTTTAGCTTTTTCTAAGCCTTTGAAGGTATCTGCTTTTTGTTTTTCATTACCTAAAACAGTTAAATAAACCGTTGCAATAGATAAATCATTGGTTAATTGTACGTCAGTAATTGTTAAAAAACCAATTCTTGGATCCTTAACTTTATTATTAGCGATATCCATGATTTCTTGTTTCATTTGTTCACCTACACGTTCTGCTCTCATATTCATATTTTTCACCTCACATATATCTTACTTCGTCAATTGTTTCCTTACTAACAAATTATATGACAGTTTATTTCATGACGTCAAACAAATATTATTAATTTGTATTCCCTTTTATCGAATCAGTAGAGTTATGTTTGTCATTACAATATATTGCATGTCATATATAAATACAACATATTATATGACAGTTGAGCATAATTTTAATTCCTAACTGTTAATTTTTGAAACATTATTTCATAAGAACGCTATAATTTTATATTTAAATTGCCTAAGCGATGAATTTTTATGCTTAAGTGTAAATGGCATGTGTTTTTCATCAAAGCCATCAACTTTAGTACGTCAATTCATAATGATTTTACACATTTATAAAAATATAGTGCTATACTATAAAACTAATCGATATTATAATTGATTTGATTTTAAAACTTTAGGAGTTGCATCTTTTTTGGAAAAACCAGAACGTCTGCTCTATATTTACACCCGATTACTAAATGGTAAAACGATAAGCAAAGAAGCCTTGTCACAAAAACTACAAGTTAATATACGTACGATTCAAAGAGACATTAGTGATATAAATAATTTTATTTATGAAGATCATGAATGGCATGGTCTTGAAGGCAAAGTAATATACGATACTACAATTGAAAAACATCGCTTAAAGATTGATAGATATAAATTTAAAAATAATAGATTGCTAAATCTTATTTTTCGAATGAAAGATTTCACCCCGGTTATTCATGAAGATACATATAATCTCATTCGTGGTTTGAATGCTAATTCAAATCTAGCAGAAAAATTATTATCTAATAAATTATTAAGCCAATTCAAAATACATCGTGAACTCAATGAGTCTACTTTAATCTATAAAATTCAACTTGCAATCGAGAATAATCATAAACTCACTATACAACTTGATAATGTCGAGCTCCCTAACATCATTCCAATTTATACGCGCTATTTTGATAACGTGTATTGGATTACGTACTTATATGAGGGAGAAATATATACGCGTGATTTAACAACAATTACAGATATTAAACTAACAAATCAAGTATTTGAACGCGATATCTTTAATCATATTAAACAAGTGAAACTGCTAGTGAAAGATGATATTTGGCCAGAAATAAAGAGACAATTCATTATCTTAGATACTACTCCTTCAGCAGATGGGACTATCGTTAACCTAATTATTTCAAAAGAAGAAAGTATGCATTTAGCGTATCTATATCCTCAGGCTATCATACTTCTACAACCACAATCCTATGTCGATGAATTTAAAAGAAAAATACAAGTTTTATTCAATAATTACGACATTTAAAAAAAGCTTACAGTTAGTGATACACACATACTATAAGCTTTTTTATTTATTAGTTAGAATTAGAAAATTCATATCTCATAGAATCCATTTTCTTGTGAAAATCAGAATCACCATTTTCGCGTGCAGCCTTTTGTTCTTGATTCCATTTGTAATACTCAATTTTTGATAACGCTTGTTTTTTTCTCAGACGTTCCCTATGCTCTTTATAACTCAATACGTTACATAACGTAAGATGTCTATTTTGTTTAGAAGATAATACAAATAGGTTTTCAATTAAATATTCACAAATATCACTATCCGCAAAATTTTTGAAAATGGATATATATAATTCTTCCTCACTTACGATATAAATTCGTTTTTTATCATCTTTTAGCATTTTAATTAACAAGTTAAAATTTTGCCTCTGGGAAGGAAGTATATATTTAAATGATAAGAAATCTTTCGGTATACCTGCTGCATGACCTGTTTGATAAGGGAAAAATTTAATAACCATTAAACGATTAGGGTCAATATTAAAGTATTTTAAAGTTGACGCATTACTATATAAATATTTTACAAACCATCTATGGCGATCAATATAAGGTAAAAATAATTTTTGACCCTCAAATGTTAATTTACCTTGAATATCTAACAAGATCCTCTTTCTATACTCTATTGCTTCAGCTTCAGGCAAACTGAGTTCGTATGTTTTAAAATCATTTTCGGGTTGTTTTTTTAATATAACGATATCTGCAATTTCAGGATTTCCAAAATAAGGTCGCGCAGTCGCAGGATTAAGTTCAGCATTTTCGAATGTCACTTTTTGTCTATTTTTATTAACTGTCACTTTACCATTAGCGAAATCAATCATTTTCTTAAATCTTGGAATTTCCATAAAATTTTCACCGAAATGTTTTTTTATATATTCTAAATCTCTAGGATGTAAAAATGCTGTAGTATCATTATTTTTAATGATTGCTTTTAATGTCGATTCATCATAAATAGAGTTATATTGATCTAAATATTGTTGCCAGAATTCATTTATTTCTTTTAAATATTCACTCATCATTTATAACCTCCTATTTATTCTAAGTTTAATCATGCACATAGACAGCCAGTGTCAGCCAATATAAATAAAGGTAATTTTACAATATTTTTTATATCTAATTTACAACTATAAAAACATCTATTAATTATATAAAATAGTGCGATAACATTTCTATGTTTCAATTATTTAATTTTAATATCTTTTGATATTAATTGTTTAATAAACTATAAACGACGTATACTTAAAATTCGAATCACTGATAAGCCATCGAATTTTGGAATATATATTATATAACAACATAATACGTAAAATCAACATCCCTGATATTTTTCACATCTACTATCAACACTCTCTTTTATACGATGCTTCAGAGTACGAAAGCTTTACATCATTATCAAATATAATCTATTTAGTTGTTAACAGATATACTCTCATCGATTCATAAACATATCTTAATTAAATCTAAAAGTCCCTAATGATGACTGATGGTGACTCAATTTACGCCCTTATACAGAAACTTCATTGATAATAAAAAAGCACGCCAAAAATGAGATTTTAATCTCACTTTTGGCGTGCTTATGATGATTTCAATAAAGAAAATGATTATCGTTAGTCTGAGGTGATTATATGCCTGAATCTTTATTTTAATTTAAATTTTATCTTTTAATTTCTACCATTTCGAACGCTTCAATGATGTCACCTTCTTTAAGGTCATTATACTTTTCAATTGTGATACCACATTCGTAACCTTGAGCTACTTCTTTTGCGTCATCTTTAAAACGCTTCAATGTATCTAGTTCACCTTCGAATTGTACAATGCCGTCTCTAATGACACGTACACCTGCATTACGAGTGATTTTACCATCAATAACATAACTACCTGCAATTGTACCGACTTTAGAAACTTTGAAAGTTTGACGAACTTCTGCTTGCCCAATAACTTGTTCTTCAAATTCTGGATCTAGCATACCTTTCATTGCTGATTCTATTTCTTCTATAACGTTGTAAATGACACGGTGTAAACGCATATCTACGCCTTCATTATCTGCCGCACGTTTTGCACCAGTATCTGGTCGAACATTGAAACCGATAATAATACCGTTAGAGGCATTAGCTAAAGTAACGTCTGATTCATTTATAGCACCTACAGCTGTGTGTATAATACGCACATTAACGCCTTCAACATCTATTTTCATCAATGACGCAGCAAGTGCTTCAACTGAACCTTGAACGTCACCTTTGATGATGACATTAAGATCTTTCATTTCACCTTGTTTCATTTGTTCAAATAAATTATCTAATGAAACACTCTTACTTTCTTGACGTTGTTGCATCACATTAGCTTCATGGCGTGCTTCACCAATACGTCTTGCTTGTTTTTCATCTTTAAATACAACAAATCTGTCACCAGCTTGTGGCACATCATTAATACCAGTAATTTCAACTGGTGTAGAAGGACCAGCCGTTTTAATACGTTGGCCTAAATCATTAACCATTGCACGAATTCTACCATACGTGTTACCAACTACGAGTGAATCACCCACATTGAGTGTACCATTTTGAACTAATAATGAAGCAGACGGACCGCGTGACTTATCTAATTCAGCTTCAATCACTGTACCTACAGCATTTTTTTCTGGATTAGCTTTTAATTCTTGTACTTCTGAAGTCAATACAATCATTTCTAATAAATCTTCAATACCGTCGCCACTTAATGCTGAAAGTGGAACGAAGATTGTATCGCCACCCCAGTCTTCTGGAATTAAACCGTATTCAGTTAATTCTTGCATCACACGGTCTGGATTTGAAGTAGGTTTATCAATTTTGTTTACAGCTACAATTGTTGGCACTTCAGCCTCTTTGGCATGATTTATTGCTTCAATTGTTTGAGGCATTACCCCATCATCAGCTGCCACTACTAAAATAGTAATATCGGTAACTTGAGCACCACGTGCACGCATTGTTGTAAAAGCGGCGTGACCAGGTGTATCAAGGAAAGTGATTTTTTTGCCATCATTTTCAATTTGGTAAGCACCGATATGTTGTGTAATACCACCAGCTTCTCCAGCTGTCACTTTCGTATGACGAATAGAATCTAATAACGTCGTTTTACCATGGTCAACATGTCCCATGATTGTAACTACTGCTGGACGTTCTATTGCATTTTCATCTTCTGTTTCATCATCAAAATAAATCGCCAAGTCTTCTTCATCAACTACGATTTCTTTTTCAATTTCAACACCATAATCGTCTACAATAAGTTCTAATGTTTCGTCATCTAATGATTGATTGATATTAGCCATGATACCTAATAAGAATAATTTTTTGATAATACCTGAAGAATCAACATTTAATTTTTCAGCAAGTTCACCAACTGTTATGCCATCTTGGTAGTTAATTTTTGATGGCATTTCTTTTGGTTCTTCTTGTTTAGGTTGTTTGTTATTTTTATTATTTTTGTTGTTCTTGTTATTTTTATTATTTTTCTTATTATTCGGCTTATTATTTTGGTTACCTTTATTCGATTGGTTACCTTTATTCGATTGGTTACCTTTATTCGATTGGTTACCTTTATTCGATTGGTTACCTTTATTGTGTGTTGTTTGTTGTTTATTTTGAGTATTCTTTTGTTGTGATTTCTCACTTTGTTCTGCTTTTTCTGGTTTGTAAATTTTATCTAAAGCTTTAATTTGGTCGTCTTCTAACGTTTGCATATGACTCGTTACCTCAACGTCCATTTTTTTCAATTCATCAATAATTTCTTTACTTTTAATTTTTAAATCTTTTGCGTATTCGTAAATTCTTTTTTTACTCATATAGTCACTCCTTACGATATTCATCAATCATTGACAATAACTTTTTAGCAAAGCCTTGATCAGTGATTCCAATGTTTACACGTTCTGCTTTACCCAAAGCTTGTCCTAATTCAGCTCTCGTTCCAAATATACGTAATGATATATGGTAACTTTCACATTTGTTCTGTATCACTTTAATTGTGTTATCAGAAGCATCCGTTGCAATGATTACGAGCTTTAGTTTGTTCTTTTTCAAATCATTTAAAATAACTGATTCACCTGTTTTTACTTTTCCAGCACGCATTGCTAAACCTAAAAAATTTACGATTTGTTCTTTGGTCATTTAGGTATCTCTTCACGGTATATAAGACGTATAATTTCTTTATACACAGGCTCTAATGTATCAGCATCAGCTTTAAAATACTTTTCTAAAACACCTTTTTGTTGAGCTTCTTCTACTAGCTTAACATCCTTTGATACGTAGGCACCACGACCTTGTTGTTTACCTGTCGCATCAGCAAAAATTTGCTCATCTTTATTGATTACAACTCGAATCATGTCATTTTTAGGATGCATTTCATTTGATAGTATACATTTACGCATTGGAATTTTTTTCTTTTTCATAAAGTATCCACTCCAATTTATTTTTCTGCGTCTTCGTCTTCTATTTCAACTGTCTCTGTTGGTTGCGATTCAGTAGTATCTTCTTCTACTTCAATATTTTCAGACGACACAACATCATCTAATTGCATTTCATCTTCTTCATTTAATGCTTCTTCTGCAGGATAAACGCCTGCTGCTCTCGCATCAGTTTCTGATTTAATATCGATCTTCCAACCAGTTAATTTTGCTGCTAATCTCGCGTTTTGACCGCGTTTACCAATTGCTAGTGATAATTGATAGTCAGGGACAACAACGACTGTTGATTGATTTGGCTCATCCACGATAACCTGTAGCACTTGTGAAGGGCTTAATGCATTCTTAACAAATACCTTAGGATCTTCATTCCATTGAACAATATCAATTTTTTCGCCACCAAGTTCTTCTACAACCGCTTCTACACGTGCACCTTTAGCACCAACACATGCGCCAACTGCATCAATATCAGGGTTATCAGAATGCACACTGATTTTAGAGCGATCTCCTGCTTCACGTGCAACAGATTTAACAATAACTGTACCATCAAATATTTCAGGCACTTCTTGTTCAAATAAACGTTTTAATAAGCCTGGATGACTTCTAGAAACATAAATTTGTGGACCTTTTGTAGTTTGTTCAACCTTATTTACGTACACTCTAATTCTTTCATTCGGAATATAGCTTTCATTTGGGCTTCTTTCAGCTTCAGATAGTACAGCTTCAGTACGCCCTAAATTCACATATACATAACGGTGGTCTACTCTATCAATTAAACCTGTTACAATATCATCTTCTTTATCGATGAATTCATCGTAAAGGATTTCGCGTTCTGCATCACGTAAACGTTGCATAACAGCTTGTTTCGCTGCTTGCGCACCTACACGACCAAAGTCACTTGGCGTTACATCTTCTTCGTAAATATCACCAATTTCATAGGCTGGATTTTTTACTAATGCAGTATCTAAACTAATTTCTTCTCTATCATCCATTGATTCTTCAACCACTTCTTTACGAGCGATTACTTTGAAACTACCTTGATCCATATTTAATTCTACGCGTACAGTTCTCGCGCTATCGTAGTTCTTTTTATAAGCAGTGATTAAAGCTGCTTCAATGGCATCGATCAATACTTCTCTAGGAATCTTTTTTTCTTTTTCTAAGTACTCAGTAGCTAATAATAATTCATTACTTGACACGACTTATCATCCTCCTCATCACGTTATATCATTACAGCATGGCGTGCTTTTGCGATTTTATTTCTTGGAATTTCAATTTGCTTTGTTTTAGCCTTTTCTTTAACTTCCATAACAATGTTTGTTTCATCAACAGATTGTAAAATACCTAACCATTCTTTAGAACCTTCAATTGGTGCATATAAAGAAACAAATACTGGTTTTGTTATTGCATTTTGGAAATCTTTTTCTTTTTTAATTGGTCTTTCAGCACCAGGTGACGCGACATCTAAATAATACATTTCTTGTATAGGATCTTCCGCGTCCATGACTTCGCTGATTTTTTCAGAAGCTAGCGCACAATCGTTTAAATCAACGCCGCCTTCTTTATCTATAGATACTCTTAAAAAATGGTCTTTTCCTTCTTTGGTAAACTCAACTTCTACTAATTCAAAATTTAAGTCATTAAGGACAGGTTGAATGATAGTCTCAACTTGCTCAGTTATTTTACTCATGCTGACCTCCTTTTTTGGCAAATAGAAAAGAGCGGGTATTATGCCCACTCTTTCTGCCTGAGTCTAATTTTTTAAGCACTATTATTATACCATATGTTCATTTTCTATACAAATAACTATATTTGTTAAACGGCACAATGACAACTTACTTAAGTTATTCTCAAATTTACTTATATTTAATTAATGTCAAATTCAAGTAAAATATATCAACCTCTTATACTTTTACTAAATCTATAAAATAATACACTTAATTGAAATCTAAATAGTCTCTAGTAAATCATATTTAAGGATTACATATCAAAAATGGAAAGCTGTGCTTTATCTGGCAAATTAGGTAATGAACCTAATTCATCTAGATACTCAATAACTTTTTGAGATAAACCAGCTTTTTTATTTAAATCTTCTTTAGATAAGAAAGGCCCTTCATCGCGCGCTTCTACAATTCTTTGTGCAACATTTTCACCTAAACCTGGTACAGCAATAAATGGAGGAATTAAAGTATCCCCTTCGATTATGAATTCAAATGCTTTGCTCTTCTCTAAACTGATTGGTTGCATTCGGTAGCCACGTTGTGCCATCTCGTTCATAATCTCAAGCACCGTTAACGTATCTTTTTCTTTTTTTGCTAAATCCATATAACGTGAATACATATCATTTACCGTGTTACGTATACTTTCTTTATCTTTAATCATTGAGATTAAATCAAAGTCTGAAGCACGTACAGTAAAGTAACTAGCATAGTAATATAATGGATAGTGCACTTTGAAATAAGCAATACGTACAGCCATTAGTACATAAGCTGCTGCGTGGGCTTTAGGGAACATGTATTTAATCTTTCTACATGAGTCTAAGTACCAATCTGGCACTTCATTATCAACCATCGCTTCTACCATATCATCAGTTAAACCTTTACCCTTACGAACAAATTCCATTGTTTTAAAGGCTAATGAAGGTTCCAAACCGTTATACATCAAGTAGACCATGATATCATCACGACAACAAATTACACTTGCTAAATCGCATTTACCAGAGCGTATTAAATCCTGTGCATTACCTAACCATACATCCGTACCATGAGATAGCCCTGAAATTCTAACTAATTCAGAAAATGTTGTTGGTTTCGTATCTTCTAACATTTGTCTAACAAATCCAGTTCCGAATTCTGGTACACCAAATGTACCTGTTTTACATAAAATTTCATCGGAAGTGACACCTAAAGGCTCTGGCGAACTAAAAATGCCCATCGTCTCCTTATCATCTACTGGAATCGTTTTTGGATCAATACCTGACAAATCTTGCAACATACGTATCATAGTAGGATCATCGTGACCCAGTATATCCAATTTCAACACATTATCATGAATGGAATGGAAATCAAAGTGCGTTGTCATCCAAGAAGAACCTTGATCATCTGCTGGGAATTGAACAGGTGTAAAATCGTAAATATCCATATAATCGGGAACAACAATAATACCACCTGGATGTTGTCCAGTCGTACGTTTAACACCAGTACAACCTTTTACAAGTCTGTCTATTTCTGCTCCTCGTTTATGAATACCTTGATCGTTTAAATATCCCTTCACAAAACCAAAAGCAGTTTTTTCTGCAACCGTACCGATCGTTCCCGCACGAAATACTTTATCTTCACCAAATAGCTCTTTAGTATAGTTATGCGCTTCAGGTTGATATTCACCACTAAAGTTCAAGTCAATATCAGGTACTTTATCCCCTTTAAATCCTAAGAAAGTTTCGAATGGAATATCCTGGCCTTCTTTAATCAAATCACAACCGCACGATTCACATTTCTTGTCTGGTAAATCGAATCCAGAACCAACAGAACCATCATCAAAGAACTCACTTTGCTTACACTCTGGACAAATATAATGTGGTGGTAGGGGATTCACTTCTGTAATTTCAGTCATTGTTGCCACAAAGCTCGAACCAACAGAACCACGTGAACCTACTAAGTAACCATCATTCAGTGATTTTTTAACTAATCTTTGAGAAATTAAATATATTACTGAGAAACCATTACCTATAATACTTTCCAATTCTTTCTCTAAACGATCAATGACAATCTGTGGTAAATCATCGCCGTAAAGTGCTTTTGCATTATCGTAACTCATTTCACGTATTTCTTCATTCGCACCTTCCATTCTCGGTGTGAATAGTTCATCTTTAATTGGTACGACACGTTCTATTTTATCTGCTAAATCATTCGTATTCTGAACTACAAGTTCATATGCTTTTTCCTCACCTAAAAAGTGTAATTCATCTAACATTTCATCCGTTGTTCTAAAATGCGCTTTTGGTAAAGTAGAGCGATTTAATGGATTACCCGGTTGAGCGGCAATTAATATTTTACGAGCAATCGCATCATGTTCATTTAAATAATGTGCATTACCTGTTGCAATCACTGGAATATTATTTACATCCCCCGCTCGAATTAAACGATTATAAATTTCATGTAAAGTTTCATTATCTCTTACTAGCTCTCTATCAATTAGATCTTGATAAAGTGCTGGCGGTTGAACCTCAATAAAATCGTAATATTTGGCAATTCGCTCTACTTGAGACTGGTCTTTTTGCATAACTGCTGTAAATACTTCGCCCTCATCACACGCAGAGCCTACAAGTATTCCTTCTCTATACTCATCCAACAAGGAACGTGGAATTCTTGGTGTACGGTAATAATATTGAACAAGAGAAGCACTCACAATTTTAAATAGATTTTTCAAACCATCTTGGTTCTGCACAATGAGTGTTACATGATTTGGTCGTGCACGCTTATACGCATCTTCATTTGACAATGACGTATTGATATCTTGATGGTTGTGAACACCAAGCGCTTCTAGTTGCTTAAGCATTTTTATGAACATATAGGCCGTTGCTTCTGTATCATATATCGCTCTATGGTGTTGCGTTAATTCAACTCCGTATTTTTTAGCTAAGAAATTTAAGCCATGCTTACCATATTCTGTATTAATTGTTCTAGATAATTCTAATGTATCAATGACACCGTTCGTGGAAGCACCAATGCCAACGTGTTCATAGCCTGTATCGATGAAACCCATATCAAATGATGCATTATGCGCTACAAAAATGGCGTCGCCTACCCATGATTTAAACTCAGTGAGCACTTCTTCTATTTCAGGGGCATCTACTAACATGTCATCTGAAATATGCGTTAAGTTTTTAATTGTTTCTGACAATCGTTCATGAGGATTACTGAATCGTTCAAATTTATCAATAATTTCGCCATCTTTTACTTTAACAGCTGCAAGTTCAATAATTTTATCGTATTGATTTGAAAGTCCCGTTGTCTCAACGTCAAATACTACATAAGTAGCTGTTTTTAGGTCACAATCTTTTGGTTTATATGCGATTGGTACACCATCATCTACCAGCATACCTTCCATGCCATAAATCATTTTAATTCCTTTTTTTTCGGCAGCACTATGTGCATCTGGGAATGCTTGCACAACATTATGGTCTGTTACCGCAATGGCTTTATGTCCCCATTTCGCAGCTTGATCTACATAATCTGATATGTTTGGAATACCATCCATTTGACTCATTGACGTATGTAAATGGAATTCAACACGTTTGTCTTCAGCTTTATCTTGTTTTGTAGCTTTTTTTATTTCTTCGATATCTGACATCATCATAACTAGGTCACGTACAAATGTATCTTCCTCAATACGCCCTTGTGCACGAACCCATTTACCTACACTTAAAGCTTTAAAATGCGCTAAATCATCTTTATTTTTACGTGTGAACATTTTCAAGACAAGAGAATCTGTATAATCTGTTACTTTTAATTCTACAATATGACGCCCACTCTTCAATTCTTTTAAATTGATATCGAAAATAACACCTTCTACAGCAGCTTTAAATTCTTCTTCGATAATTGAGTCAATTTGACGTACATTTTCAACTTGGATTGGTTTACCAATTTGACATTTTGAAACATCACTTTCGTTATTGTCCTGTTGTTTTGCTTTTTCAGCCTTCATTTTCTCTAATTTTTCTGTTGCTTCACGCGCACTTTTCTCATCTTCTTCTTGAATATGTGCTTCTAATGACGCTAAATCCCCATGGTTAACTGCACTATCTGTTTCGAAAACGACTTTACTTATATTAAACCCACACTGTTGGTATGCTGCAATCAAACTACCATTACACGCTTTATCAAAGTGATCTCGTTCAACATCGTTTTGGCACATGACTTTTAATACATCACCTGACATAATTAAGCGTTTTTGTTTTAATTGTCCTTTTACTTTGGGTGATAATTTTGTTTGATCAATACAGTGGCTAAAATATTTTATTGCAAATTCATCTTGATTTGTTTTATCTTTTACCGTGAAATTACATTTTACATCTGCAATCGTTTTAAATTCTTCAATGATTGCACCTGTAAAAAGCAAATAATTTTCAATTGTTAAAAAATGTGGGAATGTAATTTGAAATACCCAAGTTCGATTTGATGTTTTGACATCAACACGTGTTAATTCACTATTTTCCAATATTTCTGAATCTAAATGCTCAGCAATTTTGATTTGGTCAGCTAGTATTTTAAATTTTTCCTCATTTGTCATTGCCATGACGATAACCACCTTACTATTAATTACACTACTTTTCTTATATATAGATACTTATATTTTATGACGGTGTATGTATGAATTTACATGTTCTATACTATAACGGAATATCTAAAAATTTCTATTAGTTCAACTTGTCGCACTATGATATTACTTTACATGAATAACAAAAGAGTCTGAGACACAAATAGATGTCTCAGACTTTTTTGTCAATTGGCAGTAGATGTAAAGTCTCACTCTTATACATGAGCTTCAATTCAAGTAATCATCTACCCTAGTCATAATTGTCAAGCTGGGACAATGAAACCTTTTGAAAAATTCGGTTTCTACCTATCTCCCATATTTATACTTTTTAACGCACAGTTTACTTTGTATATTATAACAAATTATCCTAGTTCCTGCTCTAAAATTAGATATTAGAATACAATGTGTTTACATAATTAATTAAATTATCCACATAGACCTCTTCACTTTCACCTGTATCACGACGTTTCACTTCTACTATACCCTCTGCTGCATTTTTACCAACAACCACACGCACTGGCAATCCAATTAAATCAGCATCATTAAATTTAACACCTGCACGTTCTTTACGATCGTCATATAAAACATCGTAGTTTTCTTTTAACTGGGTATATAATTGATCTGCTAATTCACGTTGATCATCTTTTTTAGGATTAATCGTAATTAAGTGTAAATCAAATGGTGTTACAGATTTTGGCCAAATGATGCCATTTTCATCATTGTTTTGTTCAACAATCGCACTTAATGTTCTTGATACGCCAATTCCATAACAACCCATTAATAGTGGCTGTGCTTTACCTTGATTATCTAAAAATGTTGCATTCATTGATTCAGAGTATTTCGTTCCTAATTTAAATACCTGTCCAACTTCAATGCCCTCTGCAAAGCGAGCTGGTCCGGAGCCATCTGATAATGGTTCACCTTCTAATATAAATCTAAAGTCTCCGAATGCATCAACTTCGAAATCACGACCAATATTAGCATTTAATAAATGATAGCCATCTTCGTTTGCACCAACGACAATATTATTTAAATCTTGAATGAAATTATCGGCATAGACTTTAATCTCTTTATCAAAAATTGGACCTAGCGAGCCAGGTTTTGCACCTAAAAGATTAACAATTTCGTCTTCAGAAGCTAATTCAATATTATCCGTACCAAAGTATGCTTTTAACTTAATATCATTCAATTCATGGTGACCACGAACTAAGACCATAATAAATTCTCCATCTATTTTAAATACCATAGATTTAGTAATTTCGTCTAAGGGTTTGTCTAAGAATGTAGCCAGTTCTTGCGCAGTATGAATATTTGGTGTTTCTATTTTTGTTAATGGTTGTAAATCTTCATGTTTTTCATTGGCTTGATAGACTACTTCCGCTTTTTCAATATTTGCAGCATAGTCACTCTGTTCACTATACACAATCGTATCTTCGCCGATTTCACTTAGTGCCATAAATTCATGTGTGTGACTGCCACCAATTGCTCCTGAATCTGCAACAACTGGTCGCGCATTAATACCAACACGTTTAAATATGCGACCGTATGCGTTATACATGTCTTGATAAGATGCATCTAGAGAGTCCTCATCCGCATGGAACGAATAAGCATCTTTCATGATAAATTCTCTACCACGTAACAAACCGAAGCGTGGACGCTTTTCATCTCTGTATTTAGATTGTATTTGGAATAACGTAAGTGGTAATTGTTTGTATGACTTCAATTCATCTCTAACGATGGACGTTACAACTTCCTCATGTGTTGGTCCTAATGCAAATTCACGTCCGTTACGATCTTGTAAACGCATCAGTTCTGGACCGTAAGCACTCCAGCGACCTGACTCTTCCCATAATTCTGCTTGTTGTAATGCAGGCATTAAGATTTCAACCGCATCTATGCGTTCCATTTCTTCACGCACAATTGCTTCAATATTATTCAGTACGCGTGCAGCTAAAGGTAAATAACTATAGATCCCACTTGTACTTTGTTTAATTAAACCAGCTTTCAGTAATAAACGATGGCTCAGTGCTTCTGCTCCTGCTGGTACTTCTTTCATTGTTGGAATAAATACCTTTGATTGTTTCATTTAACTACCTCTCTCCCTTTTATAAGAAATAACGTTGAATATCGTTCCATGTCACTAAGACCATTATAATAAGTACAAAAACAGCACCAATCGCAATAATTGTTGTTTCGGCTTTCTTATTAACCGGTTTTCTAAATATCGCTTCATATATGACGAATAAAATACGGCCACCGTCTAGTGCAGGTATTGGTAACAAGTTCATTAAGCCTAGATTAACACTTAATAGTGCCGTCCAAGAAATTAAATTAATGATACCTGTTTTAACTACTGAATCCACAGTGTGATATATACCAACTGGTCCGTTTAGCATATCGAAAGAAAAATGACCAGTAAATATGCTGGCAATCATACTTACAATAGCTGTAAATATTAATTTACCCGCCTCTAGTGATCGTTCAACACCAGCTGCAATTGGTTTAAATATTGTATGTTCGGTACTTGCACTATAGCCTAATAAATATCTAGTTTGTGTATTAGTTTTCGTTACTTTTTGTTCTACTTTTTTAGGCTTGATATCCATCGTATGTGTTTTTCCATCACGTTCAACCGTAACTTCTGTCTTATTATCTTTAATATTTTTTACAACACTATCTATATCGCCTTTATTTTCAATTTTTTTATCATCTAATTTAACAATTTTATCACCAGATTTAAGACCAGCTTGTTGTGCCGGTGAATCTTTCATGACTTCATCAATGCCATTTGTCGGTGTACCTTGATAATACGCAAGACCGATAAATAATACCAATGTAAGTAAGAAGTTAAATAGTGGTCCAGCAAATAATGTTAAAAACTTTTGATAAGGCTTTTTATACGTGAATTGTCTATCTTTTGGTGCAATTTGAATTAAGCTACCATTTTCAACAAAATATGATTTTTTAGCAATATTATACCTATGACGTTCTTGATCATAAGGCGTTACACCTTCGATATACAAGCCATCTTTAAAATCACATTGTTTCACTTCTATCGCTTCAATTTGTTGGAATTTATGTTGGTCATCCAAAATGATATGTGTAATTTCATCTTTATCATTCAATTTTATTTTAACATGCATACCTGGTTGTACCGGCGGTTCTTCCAAACCATCACCAGCCATACGCACATAACCACCAACTGGTAATAGTCGTATCGTATATAATGTTTCATTTTTTCTAAAACTAAATATTTTAGGTCCCATACCAATAGCAAATTCTGGACACATAATTCCTGCGCGTTTAGCAAAAAACATATGCCCATATTCATGTACGGTTACGAGGACACCAAAAACAATGATAAAAGAAATAATTGTTACTAGAAAACTCAATTTGATACACCTCATATTTTCTTAATAAATTAACTGCATGTTGGATAACATGCAATGTGTCAGTAATGTATACTACCAACTTTAAGTTATAAAAGTATACCACAACTATACTTTGTCATACACGTAACTCTAATCATTTTTATTCAACAGTTATCAACATGCTAACTTATAAATATTGAAAATTTAATTTAGCATTGTGAAATCTTTCGACCTTGTCAAAAGGAGTTAAGAATATCATTAACTGTTATTAAATAACCAGTTATTTCAATCCATTAACTCCTTTCGCATTTTTATAAAATTATAAAAGTCATATCGTAAATGTATTATATTTGAATTAATAAAATATTTAATAATGGTAAGACAAACATAAAACTATCAAAACGATCTAAAATGCCACCGTGACCTGGTAAAATTCTTCCAGAATCTTTTACGCCAAAGTGACGCTTGAACCCTGACTCTACTAAGTCACCCAATTGACCAAACATGCTTAAAATAATCGTAATGATTAGCAATAACCATAGTGCGATATTGAAATCTACAAAGATCATCATTACTAGCGGTACGATTAAACTACAAATCAAACCACCTACAAAGCCTTCAACAGTTTTGTTAGGGCTAATGACTGGCCATAATTTGTGTTTACCCATCAATCTACCAAAAATATACGCACCTGTATCAGTTAACCAAACCACTAAAAACGCAAATAATATGTAATGTAAACCCTCTGAGCGTGTTTCATATAAATACATAAATCCGATACCTACATATGCGATGGACATTAGACAAAATGCCGCATCCATAAAGCTGAATCTATTTTTAGAAAGTACTGTATAACTTAATAAAATAAAACTCATTGCTATTAACGATTTTAATTGAAGGTCGTTAACCCAGCTCCCCGCGTCTTGAGGTAACATAATGATTAAAATACCTAATGCACTAATTATCCCTGGTATTGATAAGAACTTAATCATATTCATATTAAGCAATTCTTTTAAAGCGATGAATGCCAATAAATATGAAAATAGCATTAGAATAAGGCCACCCTTAAGTAAAACTGGGAGGAAAACGATAAGTGCTATAATTGCCGTTAAAGTTCTAACTTTCATACTATTCTCCTAACTATTTATAATCCACCAAATCGGCGCTGCCGTGATTGATAAATTTTAATACAATTTATTAATTCTTCTTTATCGAAATCTGGCCATAGCTTTTCATTGAAAATAAATTCACTGTAAGATACTTGCCAAATAAGGAAATTGCTTATTCTTTGTTCACCTGATGTTCTTATCAAAAGATCTGGGTCAGGATATGCATGTGTCATCAAATGATCATCAATCATCTGTTCTGTAATGTCATCACTAGTTAATCCTTTAGCAGTTAGTTCATCATAGATTGTTTTCACACTGTTTAATATTTCAGCACGACCACCATAATTAATCGCGAAGATTAATTTTAAACCTGTATTATCTTTAGTATCTTCTTTGGCTTTAGCGATTGCTTTGAGTGTAGATGATGGCAAATATTCCATAAAACCAATTGTCTCGACTTTTACATTATTTTCTATCAACTCTGGTAGAAATGTTTTTAAAAAGTTAACTGGCAAGTTCATGATATAATTGACTTCATTTTCAGGTCTAGTCCAATTTTCTGTAGAAAATGCATACAATGTTAAATATTTAATTCCAATATCACTAGCAACTTTTGTGATTTTTTTAACTGTTTGCATACCTTGATAGTGACCTTTAATTCTAGGCAATTTTCTTTGTTTTGCCCAGCGACCATTACCGTCCATGATTATAGCAACATGTTCAGGTATGTTATGTAAGTCCAAGCCAAACTCTGATTGGATTGGCTGATTTTTATTTTTTTTAATTAACTTTTTAAACATGGTATTTCCTCCGAGCGTGATCATCTATGTTTATTATAATAGGTTCTAGATGCAATTATCTACCATTTTATCATACTAGATTGTTGCATTGAATAAACAAATAAAAAAACTGTACCAAAGTCTGATTTGATACAGTTCAGATAAGAATATGATTAGCCTCTTAATCAGCAACAATATAAGTTCAATTATATCGCCTTAATGATTGAAGCCATTATCATCATTACCATGTTTATACTGACATAATATCTTGTTCTTTTTCTTCTAACAATTTTTCAACTTCTTTAATTGAATCGTCAGTTAATTTTTGTACATCATCTGTTTGTGTTCTTAAATCATCTTCAGTGATGTCAGAATTTTTTTGTTGTTTTTTAAGCTCATCGTTTGAGTCACGACGCACATTTCTTACTGCAACTTTAGCGTCTTCGCCAATTTTTTTAACATCTTTAACAAGCTCTTTACGACGTTCTTCAGTTAATGCTGGTACACTGATACGGATAACTTCTCCATCACTTGAAGGATTAACACCTAAGTTAGCTGCATTGATTGCTTTTTCAATATTGCCAACTGATGATTTATCATATGGAGAAATGACTAATAAACGTGCTTCTGGCACACTAATACTAGCAAGTTGTTGAACTGGTGTTGGCGCACCGTAATAATCAACATTTACACCATTTAATAAGTTTGAATTCGCTCTACCAGCACTGATATTAGCTAATTCTCTTGAAAGATTGTCTATTGATTTTTGCATTTTTGATTTCGTTTCATTAATAATGTCACTCATAGTCATACACCTCTAATTATTTTGTAATCAATGTTCCTATTTTTTCACCCATGACAGCGCGTTTAATATTACCTTCTTCAGTTATTGAAAATACATTTAATGGAATATTATTATCCATGCAGAATGATGAAGCTGTTGAATCCATAACTTGTAAACCTTCTTGTAACATTTGGATATGCGTTAGGTGCTCATATTTGATTGCATTTGGATCTACTTTCGGATCAGCAGAATAAACACCGTCGACATTATTTTTGCCCATTAAGATAACATCAGCTTCAACTTCAGCTGCACGCAATGCTGCAGTTGTGTCAGTAGAGAAGTAAGGGTTACCTATACCGGCTGCAAAGATGACCACACGATTTTTTTCTAAATGTCTGATTGCACGACGACGAATATAAGGTTCTGCAACTTGTTTCATTTCTATTGAAGTTAAAACACGTGTGTCACATTCTAATTGTTCGAGGCTATCTTGTAAAGCTAATGCATTCATTACTGTAGCTAACATACCCATGTAGTCTGCTGTACCACGATCCATGCCTAAATCGCTACCAGTTTTACCTCTCCAAATATTACCGCCACCAACGATAACTGCAATTTCACAGTCCAATTTAGCTACTTCAGCTACTTGTTCTGCAATACTTTTGATTATAATTGGGTTAATTCCAAATCCATCGTCACCTGCGAGTGCTTCGCCACTTAATTTTAATACAACACGTTCGTATTTAGAAGTTTGAGCCATTGTCTTATCCTCTCTATTGTAAAAATATGTAAATTATACAAGTAAAGAAGACACAATAGGTCTTCCAATACAAAAGTGAATCTTTCATACGGAGCACAAAAGGTGTCTTCTTCCTTGTTTTAACTTATGAAAAATTATTTCATTTGTCCTTTAACTTCGTCAGCAAAGTTTTCTTCACGTTTTTCCATGCCTTCGCCTACTTCATAACGTACGAAGTCAACTAGTTTACCACCTTTAGATTTTAAGAAAGCTTCAACTGTTTGATCAGGATCTTTTACAAAGTTTTGGTCAACTGCACAAATTTCTTGTAGATATTTACGTAAACGACCTTCAACCATTTTTTCAACGATATTTTCTGGTTTACCTTCATTTAGAGCTTGTTGTTTTAAAACATCTCTTTCATGAGCGATTTCATCTTCGCTTACTTGTTCAGATGAAACATATTTAGGGTTGATTGCAGCAATGTGCATTGCAACATCTTTAGCTGCTTCAGCATCAGTAGAACCTTCAACTACAGTTAATACACCAATACGTCCACCCATGTGTAAATAAGCACCGAATGAATCGTTGTCTGTTTTAGTTCTAACTGCAAAACGACGGATACTTAATTTTTCACCGATAGTTGAGATAGCTTCTTTAACACGTTGGTCAACTGATTTACCATCTGGTAAGTTAGTTTCTAAAAGTGCTTCAACTGTTTCTGCTTTAGTATCTAATACTTGGATAGCAATTTCTTTCACTAATTGTTGGAAACCTTCATTACGAGCAACGAAGTCAGTTTCAGAATTGATTTCAACAATTGCTGCTTCGTTTCCTCTTTCTTCAACGTGTACTAAACCTTCTGCCGCAATACGGTCAGATTTTTTAGCAGCTTTAGCGATACCTTTTTCACGTAGGAAGTCTACCGCTTTATCGATGTCACCATCAGTTTCTGTTAACGCTTTTTTACAGTCCATCATACCAGCGCCAGTTTTTTCACGTAATTCTTTTACAAGTTTAGCTGAAATTGCCATTTCAAATTCCTCCATTATTTAATGAATTTTATTTTATTTATTTTAAAAAAAGGTGATAAGCTTCAATATCTTATCACCCATTTTACATTATTCTTAGTTTGATTCAACAGAAGTGTTTTCTTCAGTTGTTTCTGCTTCAGTAGCTTCTTTTGATTCATCTAAATCAATATTTTGTTCAGCTGCTACTTCTTCATTTGATACACCTTGTTGACCTTCTAAGATTGCATCTGCCATTTTACCAGTTAATAATTTAACGGCACGGATAGCATCATCGTTTGCAGGGATAACGTAATCAATTTCATCTGGATCACAGTTAGTATCTACAATACCAACGATTGGGATGTGTAATTTACGTGCTTCAGCAATTGCGTTGCGCTCTTTACGAGGGTCAACAACGAACAATGCTTGAGGCATAGATTTCATATCACGAATTCCGCCTAAGAATTTAATTAAACGGTCATATTCTTTTTTAAGTTCTACAACTTCTTTTTTAGGTAATACTTCGAATAAGCCATCTTCTTCCATTTTTTCAATTTCAGAGATACGTTTAATACGTTTAGAAATTGTTTTATAGTTAGTTAAGATTCCACCTAACCATCTTTGGTTTACATAGAATTGACCAGCACGTTCTGCTTCAGCTTTAACTGAATCTTGTGCTTGTTTTTTCGTACCAACGAATAAAACTTTTCCGCCATCTTCTGATACTTGTTTAATGAAGTTATAAGCTTCTTCTACTTTTTTCACTGTTTTTTGTAAATCGATAATGTAAATACCGTTTCTCTCAGTGAAAATGTATCTTTTCATTTTTGGGTTCCAACGGCGTGTTTGGTGACCGAAGTGAACACCTGCTTCTAGCAATTGTTTCATTGAAATTACTGCCATAATAAATTCCTCCTATTGGTTTATTACCTCCACAAAAAGCTCATATAAACACGACAATTAAATATCGCACCCTTTATACTTTAACTTTCTGTGTGTGTATTGGCTTCATAGCCGTCAATAAATATATCATATTTACCTATGCAAATCAATAGTTTTTGTCCATTAATTTACACATTATAAAGAACGACTAAGCCCATCTATTAGTCGTTCTCAATTAAGTCGTTACGCAATAAAATTTTATTTGATTCTTTCTAGTTCATCTAAGAACTTGTCTTTTTTAACTTTAATAAATGTACCCTTCATACCTAATGAACGAGATTCGATTACACCCGCACTTTCTAGTTTACGCAAGGCATTTACAATAACTGAACGTGTAATGCCGACTCTATCTGCAACTTTTGAAGCGATTAGTAAGCCTTCTTTACCACCTAGTTCTTCAAATATATGTTCAATCGCTTCACTTTCAGAATATGATAATGAGTTGATCGCCATACTAATAGCTGCTTTATCTCTTGCCTCTTGTTCTACTTCATTATGTTTTTCACGTAATATTTCCATACCGATAACTGTAGCTGCGTATTCACCTAATACCAAGTCGTTTTCAGAAAAATCTTCTGTCACACGTCCTAGAACTAATGTACCAAGTCTTTCGCCACCACCTAAAATTGGGAAAATTGTTGTTCTGCTATCACCGAATAAATCATTATTTTCAGGTGGGAAAACAGTTAGTACATTATCAATACCAATATTGGATTGTGTTTCTTTCACATCCATCAATTGATCTGTATATTCTACAGGGATATGTCTATTTTCTAACATTTCGATGATACGTTCATTTTTTAATAATTCATTTAAATTCGAACCTAAAATTTTACCTTTTCTTGAAACTATAAAAACATTTGTTATTGTCACACTACTTATCGTTTGTGCTACATCTTTAAAATCTACCGCAATACCTTTATGCTTTTGCAAAAGTGTATTTAATTCTCTCGTTTTTGATAATAAGCTCATATTCCTACTCCTTTATATTTATATTATAAAATAAATGCACTTAAATCTTTGTTTGTTGAAATTGATTTCAACTTATCATCAACATATTGTGGTGTAATATCTACAACCGCATCGGGCATACTTGGTGCTTCGAATGATAAATCTTCTAGCATTTTTTCAAGTATAGTATGCAATCGACGTGCACCAATGTTATCAGTATCTTGGTTTACTTGGAATGCAATTTCTGCTAATCGTTTAATTGCTTCATCTGTAAATTTAACCGTTACTTGTTCTGTTTGTAGTAACGCTTCATACTGTTTGATAAGTGATAATTTAGGTTCCGTCAAGATTCGAACAAAATCTTCAACTGAAAGACTTTCTAGTTCAACGCGAATTGGAAAACGGCCTTGCAACTCTGGAATTAAATCACTTGGTTTAGACACGTGGAATGCTCCAGCACCAATAAATAGCATATGTTCAGTGTTAACAGTACCATACTTTGTTTGAACCATGCTACCTTCAAGAATTGGTAATATATCTCTTTGAACACCTTGGCGAGATACATCTTGCCCTGAATTTTGATTATTTGTCGCAACCTTATCTATTTCATCAATAAATATAATGCCCATTTGTTCAGCTAATTCAATAGCTTCTTGGTTAGCTGTTTCTTGATCAATCAATTCATCAGCAAATTCATCAGTTAATATCTTACGTGCAGTTTTAACTGGAACTTCT
Source organism: Staphylococcus sp. Y174-1 (assembly GCF_049897865.1). Classification (NCBI taxonomy): domain Bacteria; kingdom Bacillati; phylum Bacillota; class Bacilli; order Caryophanales; family Staphylococcaceae; genus Staphylococcus; species Staphylococcus sp. Y174-1. The sequence continues at coordinate 595,330 of NZ_JAFCXB010000001.1, forward strand.
CTTTCAACTTTTTTCTTAGGCATTAATTGGTTCATCATGTCTTGCATTTGTTGGTTTTGGTTCGTACCTAACATGCCCATAGCAGCTGGATCTTGTTCAACTTTTAAGCGTACCTTCTCATCTTCTAATTGACCATTTAATAATTGTTGCTTAATTTCTGCACGTTTCGTTTTCACTTCATCAGTAGGTGTTTCTTCTTCGTCATCATTATTTTGACCAAAATTAGGGATTGAACCACCAAATAAAGATTCCAATGGGTTATTACTGTTCGTATTGTTATTAGCTTTTTTCTTCATACTAGGTACTAACAATTTCACTAACTTTTCATTCGCTTTATCTTGGGCTTCATCTTGTACCAATGCCTTTTTTTGATCTTTTACAAGTCTAACAGCAACATCTACAAGGTCTCTAACCATGCTTTCTACATCACGTCCAACATAACCTACTTCTGTAAATTTAGTTGCTTCAACTTTAATAAATGGAGCGCCAACTACTCTAGCCATACGTCTTGCAATTTCCGTTTTACCTACACCCGTAGGTCCAATCATCAAAATATTTTTAGGTGCGACCTCTTGTTTTTCTTCTTCAGTTAATAGACTTCTTCTATATCTATTTCTTAATGCAATTGCAACCTTACGTTTAGCATCGTCTTGACCAACAATATATTCATTAAGTTTTGATACAATATCTCTAGGTGTTAATTTTATTCCATTTGTCTCCATATGATACGTTACCTCCATTAATTTTGTGCTTTAAAACAACTTATAATTTATACATGTTTACTATTGCCAATTAATTCTAAATTTAGACATTTTCATTAATTTATTTACTCAGCTATAAATTCTCAACTATAATTTGGTCATTTGTAAATACACAAATATCTGAAGCAACTTTCAAACTTTCATAAGCCATTTCGCTCGCAGACAAATGTGTTGCATTACGTTTTAGCGCTCTACCTGCACTTAACGCATAGTTACCACCTGATCCAATTGCAATCAAATTATCATCTGGTGCGATTACTTCTCCTGTACCGCTAACTACTAAGATTGATGTTTCATCCATTACAATCAACATAGCTTCTAGCTGACGTAATTGTTTATCGCCTCTCCACTCTTGTGCTAATTCCACTGCAGCTCTTTCTAAATTCCCACTAAATTGTTGTAATTTTGTTTCGAATTTTTCAAATAGAGTGAACGCATCTGCTACACTTCCAGCAAAACCAGCTAATACTTTATCATTATATAAACGTCTCACTTTTCTCGCTGTTTGTTTCATGATGACTTGTTCACCTAGAGTAACTTGACCATCTCCAGCCATTGCTGCATGTCCATTATGTTGTACTGCAAATATTGTTGTTGCATGTATAGATGTACTCATTATTTAATTCTCCTTTTTTGCACGAGGATGTGCATTTAAATATACTTTTCTTAATTGTTCATTTGTCACATGTGTATATCGACCAGTTGTTGACAGATTAACGTGACCGAGCAAAGATTGCACTGTTCTTAAATCTGCACCTTGGTTTAACATGTGTGTCGCAAATGTATGTCTAAGTTTATGAGGATGTATCTCTGTAACACCGGCCGTTCGTTTCACTACGTCGTTCAATACATAACGAACGCCACGTTCAGTGATAGGATCGCCTTTCATATTAACTAATAAATAATCGTGATCACTATTTAATTTAGGTTTGAATGACGCTAAATATCGTTCCATACTTTGTTTACAAAACTCGCCAAAGGGGATAAAACGTTCTTTGCCACCCTTACCTAATACCTTTACACCTGGCGACGTCATATCTATGTCTTGTTCTTTTATATGCACTAACTCTGAAACTCTAATACCAGTAGAATAAAGTAGTTCTAAGATTACCCTATCTCGCAAGCCTTTTTTTGCATCATTTTCAACCGTGTCAAATAATGCTTCCATTTCCTCTTCATAGAAAAAATGTGGTAAATAATGTTCTTTTTTCGGATGTACCAATTGTATGAACGGATTTACCACCGCTTCATCTTGTGTCATCCAATATTCATAAAAACTTCTCAGCGTAGAAATTTTACGTGAAACTGAGGTTCTTTTCAAGTTTTTTGAATATAAGTAACTGAGATAGTTCCTAGCATCTTTGTATTCAAACGCATTCAAATCTAAATGTTCTTGAGCTAAGAAAACATTAAATTGTTCTAAATCATCATGATAGGATTTTAAAGTGTGCTCTGAAAATTGTTTTTCTACTTTTAGCATATATAAATACGCTTGTTGGATTTTTTCCAATAAAAACCCCTCCATCAACATAAATTGTAGCATATTGATAGAGGGGTCTGCGAAAAATAACTATTAAATTGAGTAAAACTTTCAAAATTTTCGGAAAGAATTATAAAAATACAATATTTTATAGCGTTTGTTTATAATTATCTAAATATGTTAAAGCACGATCTGCTAATTTTTCATAACGTAATTTTTTATCTTTTAATTTCTTTTCCAATGTTGGTAGTAAACCAAAGTTAGCATTCATTGGTTGGAAGTTTTTTTCATTTTTGGCATGTGAAATATAATATGCCATGCTACCTATCATTGTTTCTCTAGGGAAAATGACTTCTCCCTTGTTAAGCATTTTATGTGCTACATTGATACCTGCAACGAGTCCACTAGCGGCACTCTCTACGTATCCTTCAACACCAGTCATTTGACCTGCGAAATAAAGTTCTTCTCTTCCTTTTAATTCATAAGTTTCAGTTAAAACATCAGGCGAATTGATGAATGTGTTACGGTGCATGACACCATATCTAACTATTTCAACATTTTCTAATCCTGGAATTAATCTGATGACATCTTTTTGAGCTCCCCATTTTAAATGTGTTTGGAAACCTACAATGTTGTATAGTGTTCCTGCAGCATCATCCTGGCGTAGTTGTACGACAGCGTATGGTCTTTCGCCTGTTTTAGGATCTTCGAGACCCACGGGTTTCATTGGACCGAACAATAATGTTTTTCTACCACGTTCAGCCATTACTTCAAATGGCATACAACCTTCAAAGTATTTTTCTTTTTCAAATTCATTTACAGGTGCAACTTCAGCTTCCATGAGCGCATCGTAAAATGTATTAAACTCATCTTCTGTCATAGGACAATTCAAATATGCGGCTTCACCTTTATCATAGCGGGATTTCAAATACACTTTATTCATATCAATACTGTCTTTTTCAATAATTGGTGCCGCAGCGTCATAGAAATACAACTGATCTTTTCCAGTTGCCTCCACAATTTCGTTTGCTAACTTGTCTGTCGTTAGAGGACCTGTTGCAATAATCGTATATCCTTCAGGTATGCTATTAATTTCTTCATTTAAAACTGTGATATTTGGATGATTTTTTAATGTTTCAGTCACATAGCCAGCAAAATCATGTCGATCGACTGCTAGAGCGCCACCGGCAGGCACACGCGCTTTATCCGCTGCACTGATAATTAAAGAATCTAACTGTCTCATTTCTTCTTTAAGTACACCGACAGCATTTGTTAAAGCATTGCCTCGTAGTGAATTCGAACATACGAGTTCTGCAAATTTATCGGTATGATGTGCAGGTGTCTGTTTCACCGGCCTCATTTCTATAAGATTTACTTTTACGCCTCGTTGCGCTAATTGATATGCTGCTTCTGAACCAGCCAAACCAGCACCTACTACATTTACAACTTGAGTCATTCGATTTCCTCCCATAATTAAAAAGCAACTTAGACATCGTATCATAAATATAAATACATGCATCTACATTATATATATGTGTCATAAGTTGCTGTTATTGTTTAAACTATTTCTTTCATAAATACGATTGCAAGCGTAAATTCGCTATACTATATTACTTTTGCTCTTCTTCTTTGTAATCACAATTTGAACATACTACTTGGCTCTTACGTCCTTGTTTTTTCTCAACTAAGTAATGCTCACATTTAGGACAATCTCTTCCTATCGGTTTATCCCAAGTTACAAAATCACACTCTGGATATTTAGAACAACCATAAAAAATACGATTCTTTTTAGATTTACGTTCTACAACGTCGCCTTCTTTACACTTAGGACAAGTCACACCAATTGTCTTAACAATAGCTTTTGTATTTCGACAATCTGGGAAATTTGAACAAGCCATGAATTTACCATAACGACCCATTTTAATAACCATAGGTGAACCACAGACTTCACAGTCTTCACCAGCAGGTTCATCTTTTATTTCTATTTTTTCCATTTCTTCTTCTGCGCGTTCTACATCCTGTTTGAAACTACTGTAAAAATCTGAAATCACTTTTTTCCAGCCAATCTCACCATCGGCAACTTTATCCAATAATGTTTCCATGTTTACTGTAAAGTCAACATCGATAATTTCTGGGAAGTAATCTTTAACTTGTTCATGAACAATTTCGCCCAATTCAGTTGGCACAAAACGTTTACTTTCATTTTTCACATAATTTCTTTTCTGGATTGTATCGATTGTTGGTGCATATGTGGAAGGACGTCCAATTTTCAATTCTTCCATTGTTTTCACTAAACGCGCTTCAGTATAGCGTGGTGGTGGTTGAGTAAAATGTTGTGATGGTTCAATGTTCATAGCTGTAACCATTTCACCTTCACCAATATTTGGTAATTTGTTATCTTTACCATCTTCACTGTCATCTTTGGTTTCAACATATAAAGTCATAAAACCTTTAAATTTGATTGTCTGTCCATTTGCTCGGAATTTGATGTCATTTTGCGTCAAATCCATTGCAACTGTATCTAAAATTGCAGGTGCCATTTGACTGGCAACAAAACGTTCCCAAATTAATTTATATAATCTATGTTGATCTCTAGTTAAGAAATTTTTCATTTCATTTGGTGTACGTAAAGTACTAGACGGTCTGATAGCTTCATGGGCATCTTGATCGCCTTGACCTTTTGATTTTCGATTAGATGTATAGTCATTACCATATGTTTCTTGAATGTAATTTTTCGCTTCTGATTTCGCTTGGTCTGAGATTCTTGTTGAATCTGTACGCATATAAGTGATTAAACCAACTGTACCTTGCTTTTTCAAATCTATACCTTCATATAGTTGTTGGGCTAACATCATTGTTTTACGTGCTTTGAAATTCAATTTACGAGCTGCTTCTTGTTGAAGTGTTGACGTTGTAAAAGGATTAGCTGGATAACGCGTTTTTTCCTTTTTAGTCACTTTAGTCACTTCAAACTGATCGCCATCTAACTGCGTAGTAATTTTTTCAACATCTGCTTTTTCAGTTAATTTAAATGGTTTATTTTTAAAATGAAGAAATTTAGCTGTGAATTTTGTTTTCTTATATCTAAATTCGCCTTCAATTTTCCAATATTCTTCTGGTTTGAAATTTCTAATTTCATTTTCACGATCTATAACTAGTCTTAATGCCACAGATTGTACACGACCAGCAGATAACCCTTTTTTAACTTTTTTCCATAATACAGGTGAGATATTATAACCGACTAAACGATCTAGAATACGTCGTGCTTGTTGCGCATCAACGAGTTCCATTTCGATGCCTCTTGGATGTTTAAAACTATCTTTTACTGCATCTTTTGTTATTTCATTAAACACTACTCTATTTTCTGTTGAATCTTCCAAGTTTAATATATTCGCTAAATGCCAAGCAATAGCTTCACCTTCACGGTCGGGGTCACTCGCTAAGAATACTTTTTTCGCTTTCTTAGCATGTTTTTTCAATTCTTTTACAACTGGACCTTTACCACGTATCGTAATATATTTGGGTTCATAATCATTTTCAGCATCTACACCCATTTGACTACGAGGCAAGTCTCTAACGTGCCCCATTGATGCGATTACTTTATATTTTTTACCTAAATATTTTTCAATGGTTTTAGCTTTTGCAGGCGATTCAACTATGACTAAATTTTCTGCCAAAGTAGTTACCCCCTTGCATTTTCTAATTACAAAGATAAATGATAAACGGTGTATTTTGTTTTTGTCAATGTTTTTAATTTTGACTTGATTAAATTTATACCGTTATTTCATCCCAAACTTTATCAATCAGCAGTATTTTTTCATATATTATTAAAAAACAAAGCATTAAATAAAATCTGTTTTAAAGTTGTGTGTTATTTACTTTTCATATAATAAAATCTTCTAATATATCATCCGCATTCAATACAATTTTCGCACCTTCTTGAGCACTACGCAAATTGCCTAATGTCATTTTATTAAATATTGTACCAGGTAAGACATACACATCTCTATTTTGTTCTAATGCAAATCGCGTCGTGATACTTGTGCCACTATTTTCTGCAGATTCTGTGATAAAGATACCTTTAGAAAGTCCACTAATCAATCTATTCCTTTCTGGGAAATGGTATCTTTTGGGCTTTTCGAGAGGGAGATATTCACTTATAACTATTCCATCTTTTTCAATTTGCTGTCTTATCTCTTTAGTTTCTTTCGGATAATGATGCATATGTCCAAATCCTAATACCGCAATTGTAGGTAACTTAAATAACAAAGCATGTTGATGCGCCATCATATCTGCACCTTTTGCAAGCCCTGATATTATCGTCAAATGATGTTTTTTAAATGAAGGAAAAAATGTTTGAAGTGATTGCCATGTATATTGTGTCGCTTGTCTAGATCCAATAATAGCTAGGGTACGAGGAGATTGCATTAAAGTGAGCTTACCGCGATAAAATAGGATTAGGGGTGGATCATAAATTTCTCGCAATAACTGTGGATATAAACGGTGATTAATTGTTATGAAATGAACTTTCCATGCTTTTAATTGTTTGAATAGTATTTCAAAATTAGTTGTCACATATAATCGGTATACATTTTCATTTTTTGCAGTTATTTTTACTGTTCCCAAAAATTGTTTGAGTATGTATTGTTTATCTACCTTACTATATTTCATAAAAGAGGGAGAAAATCTTAATAATCGATGTATTTGTTGTGTAGATAGTCCAGCAAATCGAAGCTTTAAAAGGTCTAAATCGTTCATTTATCATACTCCTTTATACCTCATATTATACGATAAAATATATATGCTGCGTATTACAAAATTTTGTCAAATGATCGTAATAAGTCATATGATTTTAAAGAGTAATTTTAAATTTCTAAATTGACAACATCTGATCTTTCAATTGGAGATATTAATTTTATTTATCTTTAATTTAGCGGTCGCATTTCTACTATATAAAGTACTTTATCAAATGCATTTTTTTAATTTTAATATCAGCTCATACAACCTAAAAAAGCACAAACTCCGACATACTATCGGAATTTGCGCTGACTTTTAATAAATAAAATTATTTTACAGTCAATAATTGTTCATAGATGCCAGCTTCTTTAGCTGCATCAATTAAAGTTGTACCAATTTCAGAAGGTGTGTCTGCTGTTTTAACACCACAACTGTTAAGTGTTTTAATTTTCTCTTCTGCAGTTCCTTTACCACCTGAGATAATCGCACCAGCATGGCCCATACGTTTACCAGGAGGAGCTGTTTGACCGCCTACGAAGCCTACAACAGGTTTCGTCATATTAGCTTTAATCCATTCAGCAGCTTCTTCTTCTGCAGTACCCCCGATTTCACCAATCATAACGACAGCCTTAGTTTCATCATCTTCATTAAATGCTTTTAATACATCTATAAAGTTTGTACCATTAACTGGGTCGCCACCAATACCAACCGCAGTCGTTTGACCGATACCTTCTTCAGTTAATTGATGTACCGCTTCATATGTTAATGTACCAGAGCGTGATACAACGCCTACATGACCTTTTTTATGGATGTATCCTGGCATAATACCAATTTTACATTCATCAGCAGTAATGACACCTGGACAGTTAGGTCCTACTACACGTGTTTTCTTACCTTCTGAATAACGTTTTACTTTAACCATATCAATTACAGGAATATGTTCTGTGATACAAATAGCTAAATCTAGTTCAGCTTCGATACATTCTAAAATTGCATCAGCAGCAAATGGTGCTGGTACATAAATAACTGATACTGTTGCACCTGTTTCTTTTTGTGCTTCTTCAACTGTATTGAATACTGGAACGCCTTCAACAACTTGTCCGCCTTTACCTGGAGTTACCCCAGCAACAATTTGTGTACCATATTCAAGCATTTGTTTTGTATGGAAAAGGGCAGTTGACCCTGTGATACCTTGTACAATTACTTTTGTATTTTTATCAATAAATACGCTCATCTTCGTGCTCCCATCCTTTCCTTATGCTTCTTTAACAAGTTTTACGATTTTTTGTGCGCCTTCAGCCATTGTAGCTGCTGGTTCAATTGCTAATCCAGATTCTTTAAGAATTTCTTTACCTCTTTCAACATTTGTACCTTCTAAACGTACGACAAGTGGTAAAGTAAGCTCGACTTCTTTAACTGCAGCAACAATACCTTCAGCGATAATGTCACATTTCATAATGCCACCAAAGATATTTACAAAGATACCTTTTACATTTTCATCACCTAAGATAATTTTAAATGCTTCAGTAACTTTTTCTTTAGTTGCGCCGCCCCCTACGTCAAGGAAGTTAGCCGGATTACCGCCAAAGTGATTGATTGTATCCATAGTTGCCATTGCTAAACCAGCGCCGTTAACCATACAACCAATATCACCATCTAAAGCGATATATGATAAATCGTATTTAGAAGCTTCGGTTTCTTTTGGATCTTCTTCTTCTAAATCACGTAATTCTTGAATATCTTTATGTTTAAATAATGCGTTATCATCAAAATTAACTTTAGCATCTAATGCTAAAACTTCACCCTCACCCGTAGTAACAAGTGGGTTGATTTCAACGATTGAGCAATCTTTTTCGATGAAAACATTATAAAGTGATACTAAAAATTTAGCTGCTTTATTTATAGATTCTTTAGGAATATTAATGTTAAAAGCAATTCTTCTAGCTTGATATGGTGCCAATCCTACAACAGGATCAATTGTTTCTTTGAATATTTTTTCAGGTGTTTTAGCAGCAACCTCTTCAATTTCAGTACCGCCTTCTTCTGAAGCCATCAAAGTAACTCTATCTGTCGCACGATCGATGACAAAACCAACATAATATTCTTTTTGAATATCGCAGCCCTCTTCTATGTAAAGGCGTTTAATTTCTTTACCTTCTGGACCAGTTTGATGTGTAACAAGTGTTTTACCTAACAATTCTTTAGCATAAGTTTCAACTTCAGAAAGAGATTTAGCGATTTTAACACCGCCTGCTTTCCCTCTGCCCCCTGCGTGAATCTGTGCTTTAACCACGTAAACTTTTGAATCTAATTCTTTTGCTTTTTCTACTGCTTCTTCAGCAGTATATGCTACGCGTCCTTCTGGGACAGCAACGCCCATAGAACGAAATATTGCTTTACCTTGATACTCGTGGATATTCATTCTCCATCCTCCTGTTTCTTAGGTTAAGTTCATATTCAATTATAAGAAATGAAAGCGCTATTGTAAACTCATTTATCCTACTTAATCCAATTATTTTATTTTAACTATTAATTTACCAAAGATTTAATTGGTTCAAATGTTTTTCGATGTTCATTTAAAATGCCATATTTTTTAATTCCATCTAAATGTTGTTGCGTACCATATCCAACATTGTTTTCAAAACCATAACCTGGATATTTTCTACCTAAATCTCGCATATATTGATCTCTGTGTTCTTTAGCTAAGACACTAGCAGCAGCTATCGAAACACTTCTAGCGTCACCTTTAATTAAAGATGTTTGCGGTATATCAATATCCAATGTCATAGCATCTACAAGTAGATGTGTTGGTTTAATTCTCAATCCTTCAATCGCTCTGTGCATTGCTAATTTCGTTGCCTCATAAATATTTATTTCATCTATTTCTTCCACCGAAGCATATCCATATGCATAAGCATACACATCATTCAGTAATTGACCTTCGATTGAATGCCTTTGTTTTGCTGAAAGTTTTTTAGAATCATTTAACCCTGTGAAATGATGATTTTTATTTAAAATAACTGCACATGTAACAACTGGACCTGCTAATGGACCACGCCCCACCTCATCTATACCACAAATAAGCGCGTCTGGATTTTCTGCTAAGATGCTATTTTCAAATTCTGTCATTTTCACATAATTATCTAATAACACTTGTTCTTTTTCTAATTGTTTACGTCTTTGTATCATTGCATTTTGCACACCTTTGCGTGCATCATTATTATATTCACTTCGCTCTAATTCACTTATTGACAGCATATGCTGTAACTTACTTTTAATGTCCTTTATCGTTTCGCTCATAATCCATTACACGTCCATTTCGGAAATAATATCAAATGTATACGTACCGATTTTAGCGTTTCTCACTTCGTGTATAATTAAATCTATGACCGCTTCGTAATCAATTTCATTACCTCGTCTTAACAATCCTCTTCTACGGCCTATCGCATCAAACCACTCTATATTTTCTGCTTCTTTTGAAACATCTGTTTTATAGTGCTGTATTAAACCGTCATAATCATGTGCTTTCATAAAGTCTAACGCATAGATTGCCACTTCATCTAAGTGAACAATACTATCTTTGATTGCACCCGTAACACTTAGTTTTTTTCCAACCAATTGATCCTCAAATTTTGGCCATAATATACCTGGTGTGTCTAATAATTGTAGCGATTGACCTACTTTAATCCACTGTTGTTGCTTTGTAACACCAGGCGTGTTACCCGTTTTTGCAATTGATTTATTAGCTAATTTATTAATCAATGTTGATTTACCTACATTGGGTATCCCTACTATCATTGCTCTAATCGCACGTGGTTTTAATCCTTTTTGTTTTTCTTTTTCAAATTTTTCTTTGGTTGCTTTGATAGCAGTTTGTTCAACTTGTTTTAGACCTTTACCATGCTTCGCATCAATTGCAACTGGATAAAAGCCTTTTTCTTTAAAATATGATTCCCATTTCTCTAATTCTTTTAAATTTGCCATATCTTTTTTATTTAAAATAACGACTCTAGGCTTTTGTTGTATAACCTCATCAATCATTGGATTTCTAGAACTATAAGGTATGCGCGCATCTACAAGTTCAAATACAACATCTACTTTTTTTAATTGCTCTGAAACTTCTCTTTTTGCTTTGGCCATATGACCTGGATACCACTGAATTACCATATATCTCACCCTTCTATTACTTATGACTTTTATCAATTTTGTTTATTATTTTATTCGTTCATACCGTTTAGTTTGCTTTAGCATCATAACACGTTGGTGCATGTGTTATAAACAAATTAATTAGATAATCACTGTTCATTCTTAATTTTACAACAAAAAAAACAGCAAGTGCATGATATTTTCATTTTTATTTACAATACCAATGATTCATTAAACAATAACTTGAATTTCTAACCTTTCTTTGTAAAAATTAAAAACCTAACATTCAAAATTAAAATTTTTCTAAATAATAATAGTTATTTTTATCTAAATACTAAAAATGTAGATACAATAGAATTATATTAAACAAATAAATAGGAGATTGCCTATGAAACAAAAATTATTATATCTTTGTTTATTCGTAACATTGGCAGTCGTTGGCCATAGTTACATCATATATAGATTTATTCATGATGGTGTTTTATTCACGGGTCCTAATGATGGTATGGAACAAATGGTGCCGATACAAATGTATCTATTTGATAACTGGCATCATGGTAATTTCTTTTATGCTTCAGATTTTGGACTCGGTGGTGATTTTTTTAGTGACTTAAGCTATTACTTCTCCACAAATATTATTTTTATCATAAATGTGATTGTAATTGTTTTATTAAAGACGTTTATAACACTGGATACTACTCATATTATGTTTTGGATGACCAATGCACTCATTGTTTCTATTTTTAAATCTGCGATTGCAATGCTTGCGACTTATCTATATGTCCTTTATATAGCTTTAAATAAAAAAATTGCCGTTCTAGCTGCGTTCATTTTTGTAATTTCACCAATCTATTTCAGGTTCACAGTATATTGGCCATTTTTCAGTGATGTTTTTATTTGGTTACCGTTGTTATTTTGGTCAATCGAACGTTTTTTAAAAAGTGGGAAGATTGGTTTCTTTATCATTATAGTAGCCATTACATTAATCAATAATTTTTATTTTGCATATTATCAATTATTAACTGGATTAATTTATTTAACTATCAGACTAGTGTTTAGACATCAAGCTGATATCATTCCTAGGTTCAAGTCTTTCATGTCTTTATTTATTGCATCAGTTATTGGATTAGGATGTAGTCTTCCATTCTTTTTCCCAGCAATTCAAAGTTTCTTTAATAATAGACGCACACCTTTTGACGGTAATGTAGATTTATTTGAGCCATTCAATCAAAATACCAATGTTTTTTATGATAATTATTTAATCGTAATATTATTTATCACTGGTCAGGCGTTATTATCATTCAAATTATACAAACATTATTATTTCAAATTATTTGCAATTTCTACGCTTATATTAATTTGTGCTAGTTTTGTTCCTTTTATCGATCAGATATTTAATGGCTTTTCAGCGCCACAAAAACGTTGGCATTATTTAATAGCATTTAATTCTGCAGTTTTAATTGGCTTATATGTAAAATATTTTCGGACAATTTCTATACCAAACTATATTTTTTCATCCGTTATCTCATTAAGTATTATTGGCTTAAGTGCATGGTATTATGATGATGTTGTAGCATGGGTTTGGTTCGCACCCATAGTGAGTTTAATTGGCTTTTTAATTCTATTAATCAATGAATCTCATATCAAACTTAAACTTACACATTTATTTGTTTTATCAATAATGATTTTAACAGTCTTAGTTTCTACTGTATTTATACGAAATCAAATTTATTTTGAAGACCATGTCAAACGTGCTAATGCTTATTTTGTGAATGCAAGCCTTTTTAACACACCATTACAACAGCAATTAGTTAAAGATATGAATACACATAAACTTGAAGATGAGCGCATAGATTGGCGTGTCAATGAACAAGACAATACGCCGATGTATCAACAATTTAAAGGACTCAGTATCTATTCTAGTATATTTGATCATAACATATTAGATTTTTACTATGATGAGCTAAAAATCAATATGCAAGAAGAATCAGTGAGTAGATATCAATCAACCAATGGGCGTCAAAATATGAGCAGTTTATTTTCTATTAAATATCTAATGGTCAAGCGCTATCAACATAATATTCCTGCATACTTCAAAAAGATTAAAAACGATGGTCAATATGAAATTTATGAAAACACTTTAAATTTACCATCTGTACGTGTTTCTAATAAAAAGTATAATTCAAATGATTTACATAACCCTATTGATAAAGAACATGCAATGATGGATGGCGTTATTTTAAATAATAAAGGTGCATCTTATACGGCAAAGGCACCAAATTTATTAAATCAAACTCGTATCACGTACAAAGATATAGATAACAAACGCAATCATCAAATACATGCTTCTAAAAACGATAGCCATGTACAAATTCATATACCTAAACATTTAAGACAACGTTATCATGACTTTTATTTAACGATTAAAGTCAAACGTGGTCTACCAGATAGTAATTTTTCAGTCCAAATAAATAACTATACAAATAACCGCTTGTACAACAATTCGACTTATCGAACAGGTGTGGATACACAACTTTATAGAACACAACCTGATAAAAATGGTAATATAAATGTTGGGCTAAGCCCAACAGGTAATTACTATCTAGATATTCAAAGTTTGCATGGTGAAAACTACAATCATTTAAAATCAGCATATGCAAAGCAAAATAACGATGGACATTATACAGATATTAAAAATGGCGTGAAGGTTAAGTTAGGTCCTCACGAAAAAGGAATCGCTACGATTAATATACCGTATCGTGAAGGCATGACTGCATATGTCGACAACAAAAAAATTAAACCATTAAATGTGAATTATATGATGACTGGCGTGCCAGTTTCAAAAGATAGCAAAGAAATCATAATCAAATATCGTCCAAAATATTGGTATACGGTTACTGCTATTTCAATTATTTTCATTATAGGATCGCTATCATGGTTTATGAGAAAGAGATATAAAAACAAATAAATTCATAATTTAAAAGGAGTTTGTCGGAGATGAGGTATAACCATGTTTCGTAAACTTTGGTCTCACAAAGTTTCAAGATTATTTTGTATTATAGCAATGGGCATTTTAGTTGCACTATTAACATTTACACCGTACATCTATCGATATATAACGCAAGGTAATGTATTTAGTGGATCAGGTGACGGTTTTAGACAAATGATGCCCTTTCAAATGTACCTTTATGAACACTTTAGCCAATTCAAACAATTTTATGATCACTCATTTGGGCTAGGTGGCGATTATGTTAAAGACTTATCATATTATTATTCGACCTCACCTTTAACATGGATTAACTTCATTTTTGTTTGGTTTTCAGAGATTTTATTTAATAGTCATCCTAACCAAATAAGTTATTGGGCAAGCAATCAAATTATTGTTGCTTTTGTCAAAGGTGTTGTCACGTTTGTCATTTCATTTTACTTTTTTAGATATTTAAAATTTAAAAATTATGCTACGTTGCTTGCTGCAATGCTTTATGCTTCATCAACGACTGTGATTTATTTTAATTTCACTTGGTCGTATTACGGTGATTTACTTATTTTCCTTCCTTTATCATTACTAGGTGTTGAACGATTTTATAAAGAAAAGAAAATTGGTTTATTCATATTCGCCATTGCACTAACCTTATTTTCAAATTTTTATTTTAGTTATTACGAAGCGATTGTCCTCCTAGCATACGTCGCTTATAGGTTTATCTTTCCACATCCAACTGATTTGGTTTCTCGGAAACAACAACTTATTTTGATTCCTATTGCAGTTATTTTAAGTACTTTAATAGGCATCTGGGGCTTTTATACGGGCGTTACTTCATTTTTCAATAACGATCGAGTTAGTAACCCGTATTTTAAAATTCCACTGTTCACTGATTTCGCACGTCAAAAGCATTTTTTCACAAATGGTTTTTATATTACAGTGTCTATAATAACTGTGGTCGCTTTATTATCTTTTAAACTATACAAACATTATTATTATAGATTATTTGCAATTGCTACGTGGATCATGTTGATTGGGTCACTTACACCACATTTCGATAGCATATTCAATGGATTTTCAACTCCAGAACGTAGATGGGTATACATATTTGCAATCATGTCTGCTGGCTTAATCGCCCTATTTATCCAGCACCTATCGGAATTAACTCTGAAACCCTATATCTTAACCTGCATTCCAGTATGTATCATCATGCTAGTCATGAATATTATCGTTACAGATCAAAAAATGTCATGGATGATTATTTGTTTCATACTTATGGTATTTATCGCTTTATTATTATTTAAGAAAAACTTATTACAAAATCATTGGTTTAAGGTATCCATAATAGTTTTATTTGTAATTCAACAAGCATTCATATTATCTAATGATTACTATAATAATGTGAAAAGATATGAATCTACAAAACAAGCCATACAGGACTCTGATTATCATAGCCCAGCTTTAGCCAAAAAAATAAATGCAATCAACCACCAGCAAGATGATCCATTACATCGTATCGATTATATGTCTCAATATGGATTAAATTCACCAATGATTTACCATTTTAATGGCATTGCTTTATATTCAAGTATTTTCGATGGCGATATTTTAAAATATTATGATAAAACACTACAAATCAATATGCATACAGATAAAAACAGCACGTATCGTTTATTATCTAATCGCGCCAACTTAATGGCTTTATGGCATGTAGAGGACCGTATTCGTCGGCCTGATGATTTAAATATGCCCTATGGATTTACACAGAAAGATATAGTTCATCATTCTAAAAAAGAATCATTTATACATTCAGTTAATCAAATCCATTATCCAAGTGCACACATTACTAATAAGGTTTATAATGCGAATGATTTAAAATCACCCTTAGATAAAGAACAAGCCATGCTACAAGGTGTCGTTTTTGACAATAATACAGAAGCCAATCAATCGTTCAAGCCGAATAAAAACTTATTATCCGATACTTCTGCAACACTAAAAGATGCACATAGATTAGATAATCATCAACTGATTATAGAAAAAGACAATGGTGGTATAAGTTACCAATTGCCTTCGTCTATTGCTAATAAATATAAAGATATGTACGTTGAAATGGATGTTGAATTACTTTCTCCAGATAAGGAACATGACGTTGGTATTAACGAATACAATCAACATCGTAATGAGTTATCTTATAAATATAGACGTTTTGTAACACCAGTCACAATGAGGGTTAAAGCAAACGAAAAACTTAATCTTAAATTGTCTAAAGGTAAGTATCGAGTGAATGTTAAAGGCATATATGGCGAAGATTATCATACCTTGCGCCATGCATCTAGTTCATTAGACGCTGTTAAAGTCACACAACAACGTAATGGCTATACGATTCATAAGCATAAAAATGATGCAGGCTACTTAGTCTTGCCAATGGCGTATAGAGATGGGATGCAAGCCTATGAAGGAGATAAAAAAGTCACTGTAAAGCAAGGTAATGGTATAATGACTGTCATTCCTGTTGATAAAGGACAAGAAATAATCAAACTCAAATATGCACCACCTTACCATAAAACATTAATTATTTTGACGGTGATAGGTATCATCTCAAATATTATTTTTACAAAGCGCATTTCAAAATCTTCAAAAAGAGAAATTTAAGGACATATTTTTTTAGTCCCTATTTGGTCATATTAAAAGCCCACGACTTTGCCATTTACTAATCGTCGTGGGCTATATATTTAAATAAAAAAAGCGATTCTCATAATGAGAACCGCTTTTTATATGCTTAATATGCTGATTAACGAATTTCTTTAATTCTAGCAGCTTTACCACGTAATTCACGTAGGTAGTATAATTTAGCACGACGAACTTTACCACGACGTGGAACTTCGATTTTTTCGATTTTTGGTGTGTGTAATGGGAAAGTACGTTCCACACCTACACCTGAAGAAATCTTACGAACAGTGAAAGTTTCTGAAATACCTCCACCACGGCGTTTGATTACTACACCTTCGAATACTTGGATACGTTCACGTGTACCTTCAATAATACGTACGTGCACTTTTAAAGTGTCACCTGGACGGAATGAAGGTAAATCTGTGCGTAATTGCGATTGAGTTACTGCTTCGATTAATTTGTGATTACTCATTATTTTTTCTCTCCTTCAACCTATGTTCTTGCCTCGACAAAATATAGCAGCGGATCATAGTGATTTTTCGTGTGTCGCACACTTAAAATATGTTAGCACATTGCTAGTCTTTTTTCAATTGCTTTTTGTATCTTTCTACAATATCTTTTTCTTCAACTGTCATTGGATACCGTTCTAATAAATCTGGTCGTTTTACAAATGTACGTAGAATTTTTTGTTCATGTCGCCATCGATCAATATGAGCATGATTACCTGAAAGTAATACATCCGGTACACTCATCCCTTTATATTCTCGTGGTCTTGTATATTGTGGGAATTCTAATAAGCCATCTTGGAATGAATCATCTTCATGAGATTGTTGGTTACCTAAAACACCTGGTAATAATCTCACTATGGCGTCTGTCATCACCATTGCAGGTAATTCGCCTCCCGTTAATACATAGTCTCCCATAGAAATCTCGTCTGTAACTAAGTGTTCACGTATTCTTTCGTCATAGCCTTCGTAATGACCACAAATAAACACTACATGTTCTGATTGGCTTAGTTCATTTGCTATCGCTTGTGTAAATGGTTTGCCTTGCGGACACATTAAAATCACTCTTGTGTCATCTGTTTTTTCAATACTTTCCATTGCATTAAAAATGGGTTCAGGCTTTAATACCATGCCTTGACCACCACCAAAAGGATAATCATCCACTTGATTATGTTTATTTTCTGCAAAATGTCTAAAATCAACTGTATTGACTGTTAACATATTTTTATCTTGTGCACGCTTTAAAATGGATTGGTTTAAAACACCATTAAACATTTCTGGAAATAAAGTTAGAAAATCAATCTTCATTAATCCAACAATCCTTCCATTGGTGTAATTTGAATACGTCTACCCTCTACATCAATATCCTTAACAACATCAGCGATATATGGAATCAAGTACTCTTTGTCACCTTTAACTACCCACACGTCATTTGCGCCTGTTTCGAAAATTTCTGTAACGCGTCCAATTGGTGTATCATCGTCATCAAATACAGTGCAACCAATGATATCTGAATAATAAAATTCATGTTCACCGAGTTCTATTTCTTCATGATCTCGTTCTTGCATAATGGTTTCACCTTTTAAATATTCAATATCATTAATATTATTAATGCCTTCAAATGTCAACATATGAAGACCTTTATGCATACGATAAGAAGCAATTGTGAATTCTAATGGCTCTTTATTTTTACGTTCAATAATTACAAGCTCCCCAGGCTGAAAGCGTGTTTCTGTAAAATCTGAATTTGATTTTACTTTTATTTCTCCTTTAATACCATGTGTATTAACAATTTTACCTATCTCTACCTTCATATACGTGCCTCCACTATTATTTATCTATTAAAATTGATTATGTATGCTATGATTTGTCTTATTATTATAACATGTGAAGTTATACGCAGTGACACAAATACAATATTCATGTAATGACATTTTTAAAATATCAACTTGCTTATATTATTATCGATAATGTCTATAAAAAAAGAGTACCCTTCAAGGTACCCTTACAAATCATATATTTGTTTATTTGTCGAAATCCTATTTTTGATCGTCAAATTTCTTCAAGATGCCTTCTCTTGATAAGATATTATGAACTGTATCAGTTGGTTTCGCACCATTTTTTAACCATTTAAGTGCTAATTCTTCGTCGATTTTAACTTCAGCTGCATTCACATTGTTTGGGTTGTAAGTACCGATTTGTTCGATATTACGACCGTCACGTGGTGCACGAGCATCAGCTGCTACGATACGATAGAATGGATTTCTTTTTGAACCTAAACGTGTTAAACGTAATTTAACTGCCATTTATATTCGCTCCTTTTGTTTTCATAGTTTTTATTTTCTACAAGAAATAATAATAACAGTAATTCAATAATTTGTAAAGAGTTTCTTCTTTACCAATTTCATTATTACGCAAAATTCTTTTTCTACTTTAATTCTTGGGAAGCCACATCTCCTTAATCACCCTTAACTTGACATAATTCACTAAAAAATATACATTTAACTTAAATTACATAACAAATGCACTAGGGGTGTTTCTAACTGAGATGAGTCTGACTCAAACCCTTTGAACCTGATCTAGTTTAAACTAGCGGAGGAAAGTGTGAAGTCTAGCATATTTCAATATTTTGAAGTACTTTGATACATATGTCTATATTCATTATACACAACCTTCTTTCAGGAGCGTTGTGTATTTTTTTATAGAAAATAAGGAGTGTATAAAATGAAAAAAACTGTAATTGTAACTGGTAGCAGTCGAGGATTAGGTGCGACAATCGTGAACACATTAGCGCAACAAGGACATAACGTTGTCATAAACTATCACAACAGCAGACAAGCTGCACAACAACTTGTAGATGAAATTGGAACTCATCAATCAATCGCTATCCAAGCAGATGTTACAAAACGCAATGAAATAGACGCGTTAGTTGAGAAAGCTACGCAATATTTTGGTCACATAGATGCTATAGTCAATAATGCACTTGTTGGCTTTAAATTTGACCCTGTTCAACAACAAGCATTTGTTGACCTTACATGGGAGGATTATCAACAACAAATTGATGGTACATTGAAAGCTGCTTTTAATTTGTGTCAAAGTGTTATACCTCAATTCATCGAAAGACAAAATGGCCATATCATTTCAATTGGTACAAATTTATTTCAAAATCCTGTCGTCCCTTATCATGAATATACAACAGCTAAAGCTGGTTTGATTGGTTTTTCACGCAATTTAGCTGCAGAATTAGGTCAATATGGTATCACGTCTAATGTCGTTTCTGGCGGCTTATTAAAGACAACGGATGCAAGTGCAAGTACCACTACTGAAGTATTCGATTTAATTGCTCAAACCACTCCAATAAAAAAGGTAACCGCACCACAAGATGTTGCTAATATGGTTGCATATCTCTTATCAGATGAAGCAAATGGCATCACAGGTCAAAATTTTACAGTCGACGGTGGCTTAACAATGAACTAATAAGGAGGACTGAGTCATTCAATGACACAAGCACAACATTTAAACATCGGTGTACTTATCTATGCTTGTGGCCATCATCAGGCTGCATGGCGTATGCCACATTCAAGCATTGAGCGTATTGGTGATATTACTTATTATCAATCATTAGCAAGAACTGCAGAACAAGGCTTATTTGATGCCATATTTTTTGCTGACAATCAATCTTTTCCAGCTAGTTCGAAAAGTGATATGCCTGCATTTTGGTTTGATCCCCTCGTTAATTTAGCAGCAATATCACAAGTTACACAACATGTGGGCCTAGTTGCTACGATATCTAGTACATTCTCCAATCCATTCACAGCTGCTAGACAACTACTCAGTCTAGACCATATGAGTCAAGGTCGTGCTGGTTGGAATTTAGTAACGTCAATGACTGATATGGAAGCTGCTAATCATAGTATGGACCATTTACCTGAACACGAGGAACGCTATAAAAAAGCAGATGAATTTGCACAAGTGATGAATCGTTTACTCGAATCATGGTCAGTGGATGACTTTTTACACGATAAAGAAGATAATAAGTTAATCAATCCATCAGCAATCAACGCTATTAATCATGAAGGAGAACATTTCAATGTCCGTGGACCTTTAACAACCCCAAGTAGCCCTCAAGAGAAACCCATTGCAATGCAAGCGGGCGCCTCCGATCCTGGTATCGCATTAGCAACTAAATATGCTGATGCAGTTTATGCTGTTGCTTGGAATTTCAATCAAGCTAGCGCTTTCAAGAACAAATTAAATCAAAAATTGATACAAGAAGGTAAGCCCATAGATAGTTTGAAAGTATTTCCTGGATTAGTTACATATGTCGGACAAACTTATGAAGAAGCTTATGCAAAAAAACAAAAACTCGATGAATCTTTAGAAGTTGATACCGCTTTAAATCAATTAGCCTTTTTTATTCGTCAAAATTGCCATAGCTGGGATTTGGATGAACCGGTACCACCATTATCACCTGTCGAATCTTTTAAAGGACCTAAAGGACGCTATCAAACTGTGCTAGAAATCATTAAAGATAAAAATCCAACATTACGTGAGTTATTAGGTTATTTAAGTGCTGGAGGTGGGCATTTAACACTCATCGGAACACCAAAGGATATTGTAGATGAAATGGAACGCTGGTTTGACGCGGGTGTTGCGGATGGTTTTAACTTAATGCCTCCAGAATTTCCAAATAGTTTAGAAGATTTTGTCGATGATGTTGTGCCTGAATTACAAAAACGTGGATTGTATCGTACTGAATACGAAGGTACAACATTTAGAGAAAATATTGGAATTTAATAGTGATTCAACATCGTACGCTTTCTATTAGTTTATAGATTGGATATAGCACAAAAAAAGTAGTAATCCACGACTCTGCTGTGGATTACTACTTTTTAATTATTACTCAATTTAAGAAACACATTTTAAAACGGTAAATTCATACCATTCATCATATTTTCCATCTGTTTACGTTTTCCTTTTTTACCTTTGCCGCCACCGGAAAATTGTTTCATCATTTTCTTCATATCATTGAATTGTTTCATCAATCTGTTAACTTCTTGAACTGAACGTCCTGAGCCTTTAGCGATACGTTTTTTTCGAGATACATTTAAAGTATCTGGATCGTTACGTTCACTTGGTGTCATGGATTGTATAATTGCTTTAATATGATCGATTTGCTTTTCATTCATATTAAGTTTATCGATACCTTTCATCTTGTTCATACCCGGTATCATTTTCATAATATCATCTAAAGGACCAAGATTTTTCACTTGATCAAGTTGTTCTAAAAAGTCATCTAAAGTGAAGGAAGACGTGCGCATTTTCTTTTCTAAATCTTTTGCTTTGTCTTCATCTACATCTTGTTGTGCTTTTTCTATTAGACTTAGTACGTCACCCATACCGAGAATGCGAGATGCCATACGTTCAGGGTGGAATGGTTCTAAACCGTCTAATTTTTCACTCATACCAACAAATTTAATTGGTTTTTGAGTTACGGATCTAATGGATAACGCAGCACCACCGCGCGTATCACCATCGAGTTTAGTTAGCGTTACACCAGATACCTCTAATTGTTCATCAAAGGATTGTGCAACATTAACTGCATCTTGACCTGTCATTGCATCCACGACAAGCATGATTTCATGAGGTTTTGTGATTTCTTTAACATCACTTAACTCTTGCATTAATGCTTCATCAACGTGTAAACGACCTGCTGTATCAATAATAACAAAGTCTAAATGTTCTTCTTTAGCATGCTTAATTGCATTTTCTACAATTTGCTGCGGTTTGACTTGGTCACCTTCGCTATAAACTGGTATATCAATCTGTTTACCAACTGTTTGCAATTGATCTATTGCAGCCGGACGATAAATATCAGCAGCTACCAGCATAGGTTTTTTATTGTATTTTTTACGCATTAATAATGCGAGTTTACCTGCAGTTGTTGTTTTTCCGGCACCTTGTAAACCAACCATCATCACAACAGTAGGTGGTTTATTTGCCATCGTAATTGTTGAATTTTCCCCACCCATTAATTGGGTAAGTTCTTCTTGAACAATTTTAATCACTTGTTGTCCAGGTGTTAATGATTTCATAACATCTGAACCTAAAGCTCTATCTGATACAGTTTTGACAAAATCCTTTACAACTTTAAAGTTAACATCGGCTTCTAATAATGCGAGTCTAACTTCACGCATCATTAGCTTAATGTCTGCTTCTGTCACTTTACCTTTACCACGGATTTTTTGCATCGTTCCTTGTAAACGATCGGATAATCCTTCAAATGCCATATCAAATACCCTCCTTTTTGTTCTCTAATTAATCTAAATCTTCAAGTGCTTGAATATATTTTTTTATTTGTTCTGGATCATTAATATGTTGTTTTATTTGTTCATATAAGTTCTGTCTTTGTTCAAAATTTCGATATAATCCCAATTTTTCCTCATAATCTTCCACTAAATCGCCAGTTCTTCTTATGTTATCATACACTGCTTGGCGACTCACATCAAATGTATTAGCTATCTCACTCAATGAATAGTCTTGCAGGTAAAATAATTCTAAATAATTTCTTTGCTTCTTAGTGAGCAAGGCTTGATAAAAATCAAACAAGTAATTCATACGAATTGTTTTTATTAAATCATTTTGACTCATCAGATTGACCTTCAATTTCGTTCGATTGTTCATCAGTTACATCATCGACTTCTTCTACATTTTGCTCTATCATATCAGCAAACAGACCATATACATAACTTTCAGGATTGAATGGTTGCAAGTCATCTAATTTTTCACCTAAGCCAACATATTTAACTGGTATGTGCAATTCATTACGTATCGCTAATACAATACCACCTTTAGCAGTTCCATCTAGTTTAGTTAACACAATCCCTGTTACATTAGTCACTTCTTTAAACGATTTAGCTTGTGATAAGGCATTTTGTCCAGTTGTTGCGTCTAAACATAACAGTACTTCATGTGGTGCTTCAGGTACTGCACGGCTGATAACACGTTTTACTTTTTCTAATTCATTCATCAGATTAGATTTGTTTTGTAGACGACCCGCTGTATCACAAATTAAAATATCAATGCCTTTACTTTTCGCTGCATTAATTGCATCGTACATCACAGCAGCAGGATCTGAACCTTCATTTTGACTCATAACATCAACGCCAACGCGTTCTCCCCATACTTTTAACTGTTGGATTGCGCCTGCTCTGAAAGTGTCACCTGCAGCAAGCATAACTTTTTTACCTTCAGCTTGGTAACGATGAGCCAACTTACCAATTGTAGTTGTTTTACCTACGCCATTTACACCAACCATTAAAATAACATTCAGACCTTCGTTTTCTATATTCATGACTTCTGAGTGTTCATCATCTTGATGGTATATTTCAACAATTTTTTCTACGATAACCTCACGTAAATCTTCTGTTTCGGATATATTACGTTTTTGTGCTTCTTCTCTTAATTCTTCAACTAACTGCATAACTGTATTAAAACCAACATCTGCAGTAATTAACATTTCTTCTAATGCTTCAAAGAATTCTTCATCTACTTTACGGTAACGTGCGATTAAGTTGTTTAGTTGTGCTTGGAAATTTTCTCTTGATTTTTCTAAACCTGCTCTAAATTTCGCACCTAATTGTTGTGCCTCTATCTCTTCAAAATCCTCTATAGAAATTAGACCATCATCATCAAAATCGGCTTCTTTTAATTTTTTAGGTTTTTTCTTTGGTTCGTCTTCTTTCGTTTGATCCGTATCTTGTTGTTCTAATTCAGGTAATTGCTCTAAATCTTCTTGCTTATTTTCCGCTTCTGATGAAGAAGCAAATTTATCTTTTAACCGTTTGAAAAAGCTCATACTTGTTCCTCCTTAATGACTTCATCAATTGTATTTAAATTAACACTCACTAATTTAGATACGCCAGATTCTTGCATCGTCACACCATATAATCTATCTGAAAATTCCATTGTGCCTTTACGATGTGTAATAACTATAAATTGAGTCTGATCTGATAATTCTTTTAAGTATTGCGCGTAACGTATTACATTAGCTTCATCTAAAGCGGCTTCAACTTCATCTAAAATTACAAATGGTGCTGAGCGTACTTTAAGTATGGCAAATAATAATGCGATAGCACTTAGTGCTCTTTCCCCACCACTTAATAACGATAAGTGCTGTAGTTTTTTACCAGGTGGTTGCACAATAATATCCACACCCGCTGATAAATAATCATCATCAGTAAGGCGTAGTTCTGCTTGTCCGCCACCAAAAAGAGATTTAAACACATCAGCAAAGTGGCCTTGTACTGCATGGAACGTTTCTTTAAAACGATCTTTTACTTCTTGATCCATTTCATCAATCAATTGTTCTAAAGTTAATTTAGCTGCTCTTAAATCAGCACGTTGTTCATCTAAAAACGTATAGCGCGTATTAATTTCTTCAAATTGCTCAATTGCATTCAAATTAACAGGCCCTAGTTCTTCTATTGACATTTTTGTTAATTTTACTTTTTTACGTAATACATCAATCGCTTCATCTAATTCATATAATTCACTTGCACGTTCATAAGTTAAATGATAATCATCGCTCAAATGGTCAATCGCATGATTGATTAACACATCCAAACGTGACTGTTCTGCCTTGATATCTTGATAGCGATTTTCAATAGATAATATATCTTGGTTAGCCTCTTGAAGTTTTTGATCTGTCTCTTCAATTGTATCATTCAATTCTAGTCTGCGCGATTTAACGTCTTCTATATCAACAGTAAGTTTTTCTTTAGTAACCTTACTTTGTTCAATATGACTTTGAATCGTTTCAAATGCTTTTTCCCCAGTCATTTCATCTGAGTTAAATAATTTAATTTGCTCATCCAATTTTTCTTGTTGCTTCTCTACACTTTCCAATTGTTTAGTGATTTTTGTAAGAGATTGTTTTTGGGCATTTAAACGTTCTTTTACGACAGCTAAATCTGACTGTTTTTGATGTAATTGTTGTTGGGTTTGAGTGGTGCTTGCTTTACCTTCTTTTGATAATTTAGTGTAAAGATTGATGTCTTCTTCAAGTTTAAGTAATTGCGCTTTAATTTGGTCAAGTCTTTGTTTCTTTTCTGTTAACGTCTGCTTACTTGTTTCACTTTGATAACCATCATTTTTTTCGAATTCAAATTCTTCATGTTCATCTTTCAAATGTGCTTCACTTTTTCTCAAACGGTCTAATTCTAATTCAAAATCATGTAATCTTTGTTTTGCAGAATTATATTGTTGACTTGTTTCAAAATAATTTTCACTAATTTGATCTGACGCTTCTTTAATTGCTTGAAATTGCTTTTCGAATTCAATGGTTTGTTGTTGATAGTCTTCTAGTTGTGCTCGCATTTTAGCTAGATCATCTTTTTGTGCCAATATGCTTTTAGTTTTACGATCACCACCACCAGTCATCGATCCACCTGGGTTAACGATATCGCCCTCGAGCGTAACAATTCTAGTGCGATAACGAATTTTTCTTGCTAACTCATTTGCATTTTTTAATTCATCGACAATAATGGTGTTTCCTAATAAATTTTGTAATACATTCTGATAATCTGAATCGACTTGGATAGCCTCTGATGCAATATTAATGAATCCTTGGGACGTTTTTGCAGAATTTAAAATATCATTCGCAATATGTCTTGGTTGTATCACATTTAAAGGTAAAAAGGTCGCTCTACCCAATCCATTTTGTTTAAGATATTGAATCGCTTGTCTGCCATCTTTTTCAGAATCTACTATTACATGTTGTAAAGAGGCGCCTAAAGCTATTTCAATCGCTTTTGTTAAATCAGAAGGTACTTGAATAACTTCAGCAACTGCCCCTCGTATACCTGTAAGTTGTTTGTTTTTAGCTTTCAGAATATGCTTTACACCATTAAAAAAGTAACTATATTCTTCTTGTTGTGTTGCCGCACTATCAATACGAGACTTTAACTTTTCATTAAAACGATATGCTTGATGTAATTTTTCTTCATATTCACTACGTTGTTGTTTTAGTTGTGTTAATTTACGTTCGTATTCATTCAATTGTTGTTCTGCGTTTTTCAGTTCTTTTTTCGTTGTTGTGCTTTGCTTTTCTGCCTCATTAATATCAGATTGAATATGCTTTAATTGTTCATACGCCTCTACTAACCTTGAATCTAAACGTGATTGTTTTGATTCATTTTCCTGTATCGTATGTTCTAAAAAGCGAATATCATTATTTACATCTGATTGTTCAGACATAAGTTGATAATATTCATCTTTAATGGTTTCAAGTTTTTCATCATGTTGTTCATCAGTAACATACAATTGTGATTCTAAATATTGCACTTTTTCATTTAATTCTTTTTGTTGGGCTTTTAATCTATCGATTTCTAACTGAACTTCTGTCTTCTCTTTATTTAAATTCTCAGCTTGATTTAATAGACTTTCTTGTTCTTCTTCAAAGCGTGCATTCGTTTCCGATTGATTTCTTTTTCGTTCTTCCAATACATTGAGCTGTCCTGTGAATTTTTCTACTTCTTCAGTTGCTTTGACCAACTCGAAATTTAATGACTCGATGCGTGTATCTAATTGTTGTCTTTCAGCTTTATATTTATTTAAAGATTGTGTATGTTGTACTTTTTCAGCATCCTTTGTTGCCTGCTGACTTTTTAAATGGTTTAAATTATCATCTAATTCATTAATATTGTCACTATATTGTTTTATATCATGGACCGTTACTAAGACGTCACTTTTTTCCATTTCTTTGGATAAGTGTTTGTATTCTTTTGCAATCGCGGCTTCTTCACGTAATGGTTCTACACGACCTTCTAAGTCATAAAGTATATCTTCTACGCGTGACAAATTATCTTCTGTTTGATCCAATTTTTGAACAGAAGTTGCTTTTCTTTTTTTATATTTTAAAACTCCAGCAGATTCTTCTAATATTTGCCTTCTATCTATAGGCTTAGCATTTAATATTTCGTCTACACGTCCTTGCGAAATAATACTGAACGCTTCTTTTCCTAACCCTGAATCTAAAAATAAATCAATGATATCTTTCAATCTTGCTCTATCATTATTCAAATAATATTCACTTTCGCCACTTCGATACAAACGACGTGTAACTGTTACTTCAGTTGAATCAACTTGTAACTTTCCAGAACTATTCTCTAATTTCAATTTTACTTCTGCATAATTTTGAGCTTTTCTATGCTCGGCGCCTGAAAATATAATATCTTCCATTTTGGCGCCACGTAATGATTTAGCTGACTGTTCACCTAACACCCATTTTATCGCATCAGTAATATTACTTTTACCGCTACCATTAGGTCCAACAATTGCTGTTACACCTTCATCAAATTGGACATTTGTATGTTCAGCAAATGACTTAAAACCAAAGGCATCTATAGATTTTAAATAAACCATACTATTCTCCTTTAAAATATTCCTGACTGTTCTACAGCACGGGAATGAAATGGCTAATTCATTTTAACTTCATTCGCCATTCATAACACTTATTCCATCTTATTATGATTAACTTAATTATTTAATCTTAGCTGTATATTTAAAAACGCAATTTTTAATTATATAAATGCTATGTCATCATTAATCATACTTATAACTATGATATTTCCATCTAGTGAATCATGATGTTTAAACGCATCCAATGTTAAGCGTTTTTATTTTTCAATATTTTATATGCACGTTCTGCAGCTTTTTGTTCAGATTCTTTTTTTGTTTTACCTTTACCTTCTGCTACGGCATCTTCTTCTAGAATCACTTCAGAAGTAAAAAGACGATGGTGCGCCGGTCCTTCTTCATTTATCAGACGATATGTGACATCTCCCTTATTTTGTCTATGCACATATTCTTGAAATTGCGTCTTAAAGTCTACAACACCGTCCAATTCATCATCTTCCACATATGGGAAAATGATTTGTTCAGAAAATTGCCAGACTGCCTCTAATCCTTGGTCTAAATACAACGCTCCGACAAATGCTTCAAACGCATCGGATACAAGTGAAGGTCGTGTTCTACCACCTGTCTTTTCTTCGCCTTTACCTAATAAAATTAAATCGTTGAGCTGAATTTTATTCGCAAATATTACAAGTGAGGGCTCACAAACAATTGTTGCACGCATTTTAGTCAAATTACCTTCAGGCAATTCTGGGTATTTATCAAATAAATAGCGTGAAACCGTCAATTCTAATACCGCATCTCCTAAAAATTCTAATCGCTCATTGTGGTCAAGCCTGTTCATATTAAAGTCATTGATAAAGCTTGAATGAGAAAAAGCTTGTTGATATAAATCTACTCGGTTAAAATCTAAATTTAATTCTTGCATCTTTTTTTCAAACTTATTTTGGAATGTTTGTACCATTTCTTTCTTTTTTTGATTGGTCAATCTAGTTCCTCCTCAGAAATAGCGCTAGGATTCTGTATACCTTTATATTTTACGTGAAATCACATCAAAACTAAAGAAAAAACTGTTGTTTTTCGCATGTAAAACAGCGACAAGTCATGGATGTAGTTAATATCGAAGGTACAAAAAATCATGCGTTAAGATTCATTGATTCTATCAAAAAAACAAAAAATCTGAGCCGTAATGACAACGACTCAGATATTTGTTTATTATTTTTCAATACTGTTGATAAATTTAACTGCGTCACCAACTGTGTTGATTTTTTCAGCTTCTTCATCAGGAATTTCAGTACCAAATTCATCTTCTAATTCCATAACTAATTCAGCGATATCAAGTGAGTCAGCGCCTAAATCATCTTTGAAAGATGCATCTTCAGTTACTTTTTCAGCGTCAACACCTAAACGGTCAACGATGATATCTTTTACTTTGTCGAAGTTTTCCACGTCGATTCACCTCCTTTAAAAGTCTATTGATAGACTTTTATATTTTCCCATTTTATCAATTGAAATACAAGTAGTATTTCAATTGATACACTAGAAATACACATAATCTACTAAATTTGACAATTATACCGTATCATGACGCATGTGTCAGACATCCAAAATGACATTTTACTTAAAAAATATAATCAGTCATACCACTATTGTTTAAAAGCTTGTAGCGATGATTATTTTTTCTAAATCAACTTACATGTACATGCCGCCATTGACATGAATCGTTTGTCCAGTAATATATTTTGCTTTCTCTGAAGCTAAAAACGCTACAGTATTGGCTATATCAGAATCTTCACCAAATTTAGCTAATGGAATTTGTTCTAACATTTGTGCTTTGAGTTCCTCACTTAAAGCATCTGTCATATCAGAAACAATAAAACCAGGTGCTACAGCATTCACTGTAATATTTCTAGAAGCTAACTCTCTAGCTGCTGATTTAGTCAATCCAATTACACCCGCTTTTGTAGCAACATAGTTAGCTTGTCCAGGATTACCTACTGCACCCACGACACTTGATAAGTTAATAATTGAGCCACTCTTTTGTCTTAACATTTGTGGTGTTACTTTTTGAATACAATTAAATACACCTTTTAAATTTGTATCAATGACATCGTCCCATTCTTGTTCTTTCATTCTCATTAATAAATTATCGCGTGTGATACCTGCATTATTAACAAGCACATCTACTGAACCAAATTGGCTAACGACTTCTTTAATCATCGCTTTAACTTCGTCACCATTTGCAACGTTTGCTTGAATTGCAAAAGCTTCAACGCCTTTAGCTTTGATTTCTTCCACAACAGCGTCTGCTTTTTCTTTATTTCCAGCATAGTTCACTGCAACTTTATAGCCTTCTTCCGCTAATTGTATAGCAATACTGCGTCCTATTCCTCTTGAAGCACCTGTAACCAATGCACTTTTAGTCATTTTCATTCCAACCTTTCACATCTTCTAATGTTTGAATTGAGGTAACTTTTACATTTTTATTAATTTTTCTAATTAATCCTGAAAGTACTTTACCAGGACCAATTTCGATGAAATGATCAACACCTTGTTCAATTAACCACTCTGTAGAATCAATAAATTGCACTGGTGAATATAATTGTTCAATCATATGCGCTTTAATTACATTTGCATCTGTTTCACCTTGTGCATGCACATTTTGTACAACCGGGAATTGAGCATCAGACCACTCAAACTGGTCAATAAACTCTGCAAAATCATCTTTGATAACTTGCATCATTGATGAATGGAATGGACCTGAAACTGCTAATGGCATTACACGTTTAGCACCTAGCGATTTCCCTTCTTCAACTAACTGATCAATCAATGATTTATGGCCAGATACAACAATTTGACCCGGTGAATTGATATTAGCTGGTTCAATAATTTCACTCTCTGTAGAAAGCTGTTTACAAATTGCGTCAACCGCTTCATAATCCAGTCCAAGTACGGCTGCCATACTACCCACACCATCTGGAAAGGCTTCTGCCATAAGTTGACCACGTTTTCTTACAATTTTTACTGCATCTTCAAATTTCAATACACCACTTGCAACTAAACTCACATATTCCCCCAGACTATGTCCCATAGTATAATCTGCATTTAAATCATTAAGGGCGTTTAATAAAGCTGAACTATGCGTTAATAAAGCTGGTTGCGTATTTTCTGTTTGGCCTAACTTTGCTTCTTTATCTGTAAACATCGTTTCTAAAATATCAAAATCCACAGCATTTTGGGCTTGATTTAAAATTGTAGTCGCTGCTTCATTATGTTCGTATAAATCATTCGCCATACCAACTTTTTGAGAACCTTGACCTGGAAAGATAATTGCCGTTTTACTCATTTTCTGTACCCACCGTTTCTTTCATTGTTTTCACAATTTCTTGTTCACCAGCAATTTTTGCCTGACGAATTGCAGAATAGAATGCTTTTGCACTTGAACTGCCATGTGCTTTTACTACCGTACCATTTAATCCTAACAATACTGAACCACCATATTCTGCATAATCCATTTTTGTCATTAAACCGTTCAAGTCTTTGCGTAAAATCAGTGCTGCCATTTTATTTTTAAAACTACTTAACAGTGTAGATTTAAACATTTTACCCATTGCTTTTGCAACACCTTCTAGATTTTTAAGAATCATATTACCTGTATAGCCATCAGTGACTACAACATCAGCAACATCATTCATTAAACCTTTCGCTTCGACATTACCTGTAAAGTTAAAATCATGTTGATCTTCCATTAAACGGTATGCTTTCTTAGTTAAACTATTACCTTTCGCTGCTTCTGTACCAATATTTAACAAGCTTACAGATGGTTCAGCAATACCTCTAATTTTTTGAGCGTAAATATTACCCAACTGAGCATATTGCAATAAATGTTCTGCTTTTGCATCAGCATTAGCACCTACATCCATAAATACAAAACCTTTACCTGATACAGTCGGTAGCGTAACAACCAATGCAGGTCGTTCTACACCTTTAATACGACCAACGATGAATAGTCCAGCAGACATCAGTGCGCCAGTATTACCAGCAGAAACACATCCATCGGCTTCACCCGACTTAACTGCTTCAGCCATACGCGCCATAGAGCTGTCTTTTTTACGTTTAATTGCTCTTACTGGTTCATCATCCATCGTGATAGATTCCGTACAGTGACGCACTTCTACACGATCATGTTCTAATGTACATTGCGATGAATCTCCAAATAAAATTATTTCTAAATCTTTAAAATCATTAACCGCTTTTTCAACAGCTTCCAAAACGATTCCAGGTGCATCATCTCCACCCATCATATCAATCGCTAATTTAACCATTTTGTTCATCCTCACTTGTATAATACATTTTGAAAGTTCCCTTAAAAACGAGCGTATCTTTTACATATGATCGCACTTTTATCGTATAAAATTTATCTGTAATTTCAATAGTTTGTGCATCAGCACGTACCGTTTCATTTAATTTTACTGTTTTTATAAATGTTACATTACTATCTCTTGTTAAAACAACTGGTTTATGTATCAGTGCCACACACAGGGAGTTTGCTTGTGCGAACAATACATGTCCTCTAGCAATTTTATTTCTAGTAAACACAGATTCTTCGTCTATTCTTATAATTGAAGTGGCAGTTTGATCAGGTTGTACATTGATTACATCCCCAATAATTTCACTACCTTCTATAGAGCGAATACTTTCGTAATTTTCTTTTGCAACAGTTTTAATGCGTGTTCTTAGCTCAGGAATATTTAAATGTGTACGATCAAGTCTAATCGTTTGAATACTCACCGAGAACAACACACTTAAATCTAAGTCAGTAATAAAAGGATTTTTCTCTATTTCTTTTTTTATTTCATTACGTCGTTCTTGTTTTTTTAATTTCATCGCATTCAAACTCCCATGTTTTTAGTACCAAGTCTTAAACATTCCTAACATATCATAACACTTTCTATTTCATTTGCTCAACAAAAAACATATGCTGTCGCTAAATTAAATTTGCTTTAGCATTAGCTCAGTTTAATAATAAGTTTTTTATATAGTATCAAAAAAACTCTTTTAACATTACTATTTTATTACAAATGTAACAATTAAAAGGTTATTTGTAGTGCACTATTGAAATAAAAATATTTGGAACGTATAATTCAAAATAATTTAAAAGGGTGTGATATTTTATGTAAATAAATATTTATATGAAAAGCAATTGTTTCTAAAGCCAAAAGATTAATAATTAGGAGGATTACATGATGAAGAAATTGATTACCACAACACTCGTAACATGTTCACTGATATCTGTCACATCATTACAAGCACATGCGCAAGAAAACAATAGCATCAAACCAGAAAGTCTCAAGAAACCCATAAATACAAAAGTTCATAATAATCAAGATGTAAAAGCATATTTACAAAATAATGTATCAAAGATTATCAAGGAATCTAAAGAATCTGGAAATGCTAATGTTCAAGATAATGCATTTGAGCAATATGAAATTACAGATAAACAACAAGACGCTACTGGAATCACTCATTATACCTTGAAACCCAAAGTCAATGGTATAACTGCTGAAGATAGCGCATTAAAAGTTCATGTAAACAAACAAGGTGATGTCACTTTAATAAACGGTAGCATTGATAAACCAACTGTCAAGGTTGACAACGAAGTGAAAATTTCTGCAGTTGATGCTGAAAATAACGCATTTAAAGCTATAGGAAAAAACAAGGCAGATGTTAACAATATCAAAGGCTATGATATCGTAAATAAAAACAAATTAGATATTAACAGCGACAGTCAAAAACTTGTATACGATGTTGAATTAAACTATATTTCACCTAAGGCCGCTCATTGGAAAATTCAAGTCGATGCTAGCACTGGAGAAATATTGAATAAAGAAAATGTCATCAAAAATGCCTCAGCAACAGGAAAAGGTACAGGCGTGAACGATGATGAAAAGTCACCATTGAATTTAACAGAGAATAATGGTGAATACACATTAAAAGATACAACGCAAAATGCAGAAATGCATACACAAACTGCTAATAATATTACAGATGATTTTTCAGAAATCACAAACGATAGTAATAATTTCGACAAGGAAGAACACAAGGCTGGCGTAGATGCACATTATTATGCTAATGAAGTGTATAACTATTATTTAGATAAACATCATCGTGATAGTTATGATAACGCCGGAGGAAAGATTGACTCTGTCGTACACTATGATAAAGATTACAATAATGCTGCGTGGACAGGGCAATATATGATATACGGTGATGGTGATGGACAAACCTTCAAAGCATTATCAGGAGCCAATGATATCATCGCTCATGAAATAACACATGCCGTAACTGAGCGTACGTCTAACTTAAAATATCAAGATCAATCAGGCGCTTTGAATGAATCATTTTCAGATGTATTTGGGTATTTTGTAGATCCAGATGACTGGTTAATGGGTGAAGATGTATATACACCTGGAACTGAAGGAGATGGTCTTAGAAGCTTAAAAGACCCTGAAAGATATAATCAACCGGCACACATGGATCAATATCAATCAGGTAGTCAGGATAATGGTGGTGTACACACAAATAGTGGTATTCCTAACAAGGCTGCATATCTGACAATTAATGAAATTGGAAAAGATAAAGCTGAACAAATTTACTACCTTGCATTAACTCAATATCTGACGCAAAATTCAGAATTTTCAGATGCTAAAACAGCTTTAAAAGAAGCCGCAAATAAACTTTATGGTGATAATAGCGCTGAAGCTGACGCTATTGATAAGGCTTGGACAGAAGTTGGCGTAAATTAAAAAGCCTGTTAAATAATTAATTATCTAACAGACTCCCACAATAAATCATATTCTAACTTCGGATGGCATTCGTAAATAATTAAATTATTTACGAGTGTCATTTTTATTTAGAATATAATAGAAAGTATACAATGGATTTGCATGAAATACAAACCAACAATTTTTAATCAAAACTCATATACAATAAATTTTCTTCAATAAAAGATTTTAATATATTATATTGTGGTTCAAAGAAGACACCCGACTGTATTAATTCGGCGGCTTCATCTCTAGCAACTTCTAGCATTTTATAATCTTCCACTACATTTGCAACCAAGAAATCAGGTAAACCGCTCTGCTTTACACCAAAGAAATCGCCTGGCCCCCTCATTTCTAAATCACGTTCACTAAGTTCAAAGCCATCTGTAGTCTGGGTCATGATATTCATACGTTCAATACCTGTTTCTGTTTTCGGTGATGCGATTAATACACAGTAACTTTGTTGTTCACTTCTCCCCACTCGTCCACGCAATTGATGTAACGTAGACAAACCAAAACGATCAGCATCATATATCATCATAAACGTCGCATTTGGCACGTTCACACCTACTTCAACTACCGTTGTTGACACTAATATATCAATTTCATGATTGCTAAATCGTTGCATCACTTCATCTTTCTCATCTGAATGTAATTTACCATGAAGCAGACCAACCTTTTCAACTCCATAATATGATTGCAATGATTCATATAATTCAACAACATTTTGTACATCTTCAAGATGCTCTGAACTTTCAATCAGTGGGCAAATGACATAAGCTTGTCTACCCTTCTTCAGTTCTGAAGTCATTTGATTTAATACACTTTCATAAGCCTCATGCTTAGACCAAGAAGTGATGATTGGTTTTCTACCTTTAGGCAATTGTTTAATTGAAGAAACATCCATTTCACCGAATACTGAAATGGCTAATGTTCTTGGTATCGGCGTTGCTGTCATAAATAAGACATTGGTCATAGCACCTTTTTCTCTTAACAACTGTCGCTGATTAACA
This sequence comes from Staphylococcus sp. Y174-1, assembly GCF_049897865.1. Taxonomy (NCBI): domain Bacteria; kingdom Bacillati; phylum Bacillota; class Bacilli; order Caryophanales; family Staphylococcaceae; genus Staphylococcus; species Staphylococcus sp. Y174-1. The sequence continues at coordinate 631,361 of NZ_JAFCXB010000001.1, forward strand.
CCAAAACGATGTTGTTCATCTGTAATAACAAGACCCACATTATTAAACTTAACATCATCCTGAATTAATGCATGTGTTCCAATGATACAATCAATTTCATTATTATTCAGTTGTTCTAATAACAGCTTCCGTTTTTTTCCTTTAACAGAGCCAGTCAATAAAGCCACGTTCATTCTATCACCAAATAGGTCAACTAAACTTTCTGCATGTTGCTCCGCTAATATTTCTGTCGGAACCATTAAAGCTGACTGATAGCCTGCTGTTTTCAAGGCATACATACAAATAGCAGCGACAACTGTTTTACCAGAACCTACATCGCCTTGTAATAAACGATGCATGCGAATGGGTGCTTTCAAATCTCTGAATATTTCATTCACGCTATGTTTCTGAGCGTCTGTTAATTCAAACGGTAGACTATCTATAAAATGTTTAACTAAATTAATATCATAGTCTACGTCAATTGCTTCATCTGATGTTTTTTCAAGACGATTCAACCACTGCATTCTTAATTCAAACATAAATAATTCTGTGAAAGCATATGTTCTACGTGCTTTCAGTAAAGATGCTTTATCAGTTGCAAAATGCAAAGCTTTAATTGTATCTTCTAAAGTTTCTAATTTGTATTTTTTTCTTAAGTCTTCAGAGAGCCATTCTTGAATCGTCACCTGATCTAGTACCTGTCTAATCATATCTCTTAAAGGCTTTTGTTTAATACCTTCTTTAATGCGATATACAGGTTCATATTGTCCGCTCTCATCCATTTGTTGGCTAAAAAACATTCTGTTACCGTTGATTTCTTGCTTTGCTCTATTCCATTTTCCTTTGACTGTTACGGTTCCATGTAATTCTATTTTCTTTTTTAAATAAGGCTGATTGAAAAATGTGCATTTCACAGCAATTTGGTCGACCATGATATGTACTGTTAATTTAGATTTATTACGACCAAAAAAAGCGACAGTTGGTGTTGAATAAACTTCACCCACCACTGTCACTATCGCTTGATCTTCAGCTTCATTTAAGTCAATTACAGTATTATCTTCGTAACGTGTTGGTAAATATAGAATTAAATCTTCAACAGTATGAATATTTAATTCATTCAATACTGCTAAGCGTTTCGGACCTAATCCTTTTATTTGAGATAATGGAAATGGACTTTCAATTAAATTGACTTTTGACATAATTAATCACCAAATATTTCTTGTTTTAGGCGCTGACCCGTAGGTGTACCTGCTAAACCTCCACGACCTGTTTCACGTAGAGCGGATGGCATCGTTTGACCGATTTTATACATTGCTTCAATCACTTCATCTGTAGGAATTCTTGAAGTCACACCTGCCAAAGCCATGTCCGCAGATACGATTGCGTTTGATGCACCTGCAGCATTTCTCTTAACACAAGGTACTTCTACTAAACCAGCTACTGGATCACATACTAAACCTAGCATATTTTTCAAACAAATTGCAAAAGCTTCAGCTGACTGTTGCGGCGTTCCACCTGCAAGTTCTACAGTTGCTCCAGCTGCCATCGCCGCAGCTGAACCGACTTCTGCTTGACAACCACCAGCAGCACCTGAAATAGATGCATTATTAGCAACAACAAAACCAAATGCACCTGAAGTTAATAAGAAATTTAACATATCTTTTCTTGATGGTTCTAAACGCGGTTTAAGACCAAATAACACGCCTGGTACAACACCTGCAGAACCTGCTGTAGGTGTTGCACAAATTTTCCCCATAGCTGCATTGACTTCATTTGTCGCAACAGCTTTACTAACTGCGTCTAACAAAGTTGGTCCTGCGAGTGATTTCCCCGTTTTCAAATATTCTTTAATTAGTACAGCATCTCCACCAGTGAGCCCTGTTGTAGATGTAACCCCTGCTAAACCTTCGTCTAAAGCATTCTCCATCGTTTGTAAGTTTTTGTCCATATGTGCATAAACATCTGCTTCAGATAGTCCTGTAACTTCCATTTCTTGTTCAAGCATAATTTCATGGATTTTTTTATTTTGCTCTTCACATATTTCTACTAATTCTTTCACACTTTTAAACATGCAATACCTCCATTAGGCGTCTCCCATGAGTGAAACCGTCACTACACCATCGACGTTTTTAATTTTCTCTATTATTTCATCATTCACTGCATCATCTAATTCACAAGTCATTAATGCTTGATCGCCTTTTTCCTTCCTAGATACTTGCATACTACCTACATTAATACTTGAGTCTCCCAGTATATTGGCTACACGACCAATAGTACCAAACGTATCTTTATGGAATACAAGTAATGCCGGGTAATTACCACTAATCGCGATATTGAATCCATTGATTGCTACTACTTCAATTTTTCCGCCACCAATTGAAACACCCTCAACGGATATTTCTTTGTCTCCATCACGCATATTAATAATAGCCGTGTTCGGATGTGATCTTTCTTCTGCCATTTCAATAAAGTTGACTTTCATCCCAGCTTCCTCAGCAGTTTCCAAACTTGTTTGTATACGATCATCATCAGTATCGTAGCCTAACAAGCCACCGACTAAAGCAACATCAGTGCCATGTCCTTTATATGTTTCCATAAATGAACCATAAAGATATATATCAGCTTGTTTCGGTAATTGATTAAATAAGTCTCTAGCTACTAAACCAATTCTCACTGCGCCTGCAGTATGAGAAGACGAAGGGCCTACCATTGTAGGACCAATTATATCGAAGACTGTTTTATATTTCATAATTATACCCCACTCTTATTTTTAATGTTTCTAAAGTGTTGCGCTTTCATTCTTAAACATCTTGTTTATTATAACAAGTTCAATAAACATTATAAACCAAAACTGGTTGTATTGTTCTTATTAAATGCAAAATTAAATTGCTGACAACCTTAAAATCATTTAAAAAATGTCATTATTTCAAAAAAATATGGAAGTAAGAATTAATCAAATTTTAAAATCTGATTTTCTCACTCCCATCTGTAACATGACTGATATAGTCGATGTTTTTCCTTTTGAAGTCATATACTATTGTATAAATGATACTCTTTTAAGATTCTAATGCTGTGATTTATATTATTCTACAGAAAACAAATATTGATAAACAGGTTGTTGACCATCATGTTGTTCTAATTCAACGTCTGGATATGTTGCTTCCATCCAATCTTCAATGTCTGAAGTAACTGTTTTATCAGCATCCATACCAACGATCATCGTAATGATTTCACTATCTTCATTAATCATTTCTGCCATTAATCCCTTAACCGTTTCAAATTGATCAGCATGACTTGTTACAATTTTATCCTCAATCAAGCCCATAAATGCGTCTTTTTTAATTTCAACACCATCAATTTTAGTATCTCTCACAGCGTATGTCACTGAACCAGAACGTACTGCTTCTAAAGATTCCACCATTCTTGATTTATTAGATTCGAGTGAATCAGTTTCATCATAATTAAATAACGCAGCAATGCCTTGTGGTATTGATTTGGTCGGAATGACTATAGTATCAGCTTCTACAATTTCAGCAGCTTGTTCACTAGCCATTAGAATGTTTTTATTATTAGGTAAAATGATTGCACGTTTACATTGTGATTGTTCAATAATCTTGACAATATCTTCTGTTGATGGATTCATTGTTTGTCCACCACTAATCATGTGTGTCGCACCCATTGACTTGAAAATCTCTGAAATACCTTCACCCATGGAGATTGCAATGACTGCAGTGTCGACTGCCTGCGTTTCTTCTGTAGATGTTGCTTTGCCACCGTCATGTTCTTTTTTCACAACTTCACGATGTTGTTCACGCATATTTTCGACTTTTAACTTAATTAATTCACCATACTGTTGACCATAGTTAAATACGTCACCTGGTTTTTCTGTATGCACATGTACTTTAACAATTTCCTCATCGTTGATAACTAATAAAGAATCCCCAAACTGGCTCATGTCTTCTCTAAAACTCTGCTCATCAAAGGTTTTTTTATTTTTTCCAAAACGAACCATCATTTCAGTACAATAGCCATAAACGATATCTTCCGTATTAATTACGCCATGAAAATCATGTTCTTCATTAACTAAAGACTCTTTATTTAATTTTGGTGACTGTGCAGATACCGTTTCACCTTTTAATGCTTTTAAAAATCCAGCGTAAACAATAGCTAAGCCTTTACCTCCACTATCTACAACACCGACTTCTTTTAATACTGGTAATAAATTCGGTGTGTTTTCAAGTGAGACTTCTGCTTCTTCGAGAATGTAAGCCATTAATTCAATACAATCGTCGGTTTCTTCTGCCTTTTGTATAGCTGCATCAGCTGCATCTCTTGCTACTGTTAAAATCGTTCCCTCAACTGGTTTCATGATTGCTTTATACGCTGTATCTACACCTGCTTTAAAACTTTCAGCAAATTGTTTAGCATTAATTGTTTCATATGTTTCTAAACTTTTACTAAACCCTCTAAATAATTGTGACAAAATCACACCAGAGTTCCCTCTAGCACCCATCAATAAACCTTTAGAAAATGTCTTACCTAGTTCACCAATTTGTTGAGATAAATTGTTTTCGACTGCTTCTCTCCCTGATGTCATCGTCAAATTCATATTCGTCCCAGTATCTCCATCTGGTACTGGATAAACGTTCAATGAATCAACTAAGTCTGCATGATTTGATAAATTTTGCGCCCCTTGTATAATCATCTCGGCAAATAATTTACCATCTATTTTGCTTACCATTGCGTAATGTCCTCCTAGTTTTTCGTGCCATTATTAATGCGCACACCTTGTACAAATATATTGATTGAATTTACTTTTATTTTTAATGTTTGTTCTAATGTATATTTTACAGTTGATTGTACATTGCTAGCTACTTCAGATATTTTTGTTCCAAAGCTTACAATAATGTACATATCTACATCAACAACGCCATTATCTTCTCGTACAATGATACCTTTAGCATAATTTTCATGTCCGAGTATTTCTGCAATGCCATCTCTAACTTGTTGTCTAGAAGCCATGCCTACAATTCCATAACATTCTACTGCTTTACTACCCACAACTGAAGATATTACTTCGTTTGAAATGTCTATACTACCGTAATCATTTGTGATTTCTAATGTCATAAAATGGGCCTCCTAAGTTTATGGTTATATCATAATCGTCAATAATAAACAATGCGTCTTGATTATCTTATTAAAAAAATACTATATTTATCCACAGTTTACAATTATACCATAATTTAATATTAACAAAAGTATTATTCATGTAAACGAAAAATTTTTCTCGTTTTATTGCTATCTATACTTATTTGTGGTACATTATTCAAGTATGTAGTAGATACGTGTATTTATATTTATTAAAGGAGGTACTTTCATGGGCAAACAATGTTTCGTAACAGGTCGTAAAGCTTCAACTGGAAACAATCGTTCTCACGCTTTAAATTCTTCTAAAAGAAGATGGAATGCTAACCTTCAAAAAGTTAGAATTCTTGTAGACGGAAAACCTAAAAAAGTTTGGGTTTCTGCACGTGCTTTAAAATCTGGTAAAGTAACTAGAGTTTAATAAATATAATGCACGAAAAGACCAATCCTTATGTGGAGGATTGGTCTTTTTTTATTTCATTTTCTTTTAGGTATCAGCGTATATTTAAAAATCCTCATTTAATCTTTACTTCGAATCATCAATACACTGCCTTCAATTATTTCTATATTCCCACAAGATTGACTTAATTCATTTGAAATAGTAAGCGTTGAACCAAGTTTCAGTGTTTCATTTTGTAAGTTATATTTAAAGCCTTTCAATGAAATTACAGTTGGATAGATGACTGGTATAAATGAAATATATGGAAATTGTTCACTATATGTCACATTAAACTGACCTTTTTGTATAAATTGAATTTCATTTGTGTCATCTATTAATTTAATGTTGATATTCATTTTTGTATATTCCGGTTTTTCCAGTATTTGTAAGGCGCCCATGAAATGATCTAGTCTACCGCCCGTCGCACCATAAACATCAATATTTCGATAGCCACGCTTTACTGCTTGATCAATGCCTAAAGCTAAATCTGTGTCATCTTTTTCAGAATTATAAGGATTTATCTCTATCTGTTGTTGTATAAAGTTCCTCTCTGAATCAGAAATAGAATCGAAATCACCGACTGCAAATTGAGGTGTAATCCCAGATTCTAGCAAGATCAAGGTGCCTCTATCTATACCAATCCAATGTTCATGTTTATGTTCCACTAAAATATGCTTGGGCAAATTTCTATTGCCACATAATAAATTGGCTTTCATCTATGTCAACCTTTCAATGTGTTAGTTACCGTTTGATATTCATCGTGTTTAAAAAAGTATGACCCTGCAACTAACATTGTCGCACCATGGTTAACTACAGTTTCAACAGTGTTATTGTTAATACCACCATCTACTTCAATATCAAAGTTTAAGCCTTGCGCTTTTTTGATTTCAGATAATTGATCCAGTTTTTCTACGCAATCATTTATAAATGTTTGACCACCAAAACCAGGGTTTACTGTCATAACCAATACATAATCTACCATTTTTAATACCGGACGAATTGAATCAACTGGCGTCCCAGGATTAATCACCACACCAGCTTTTACATTTTTATTCTTAATTTGTTCAATCACTCTGTGAATATGGGGTGTTGCTTCAATATGTACTGAAATCATATCAGCGCCATGCTCAGCAAATAATTCAACATATTTTTCAGGTTCTTCTATCATAAGATGCACATCAATAGGTAAATCTGTACCTTTACGTACTGAATCCAATATAGGTAGTCCGATTGAAATGTTAGGTACAAATTGTCCATCCATGACGTCAAAATGTACCCCATCAACGCCTGCCTTTTCTAAAGCAGTTAACTCTTGTTGTAAATTCAAAAAATCTGCTGATAATAATGATGGATATAATTTTGCCACTTAATATCTTTCCTTTCTATTTGAAATTTCTTTAAATAGCTGTAAATAATGATCGTATCTAAACTGGGCAATATTGCCATTTTCCAATTCAGCTTTAACATTACATTTCGGTTCATTAATATGGTTACAATCTCTGAACTTACATGTCGCACTATATTCATGTATTTCCATGAAATAATTTTTGATTTCATCTTTTTGTATATGATCATAATCCAAAGCACTAAAGCCTGGCGTATCTGCTATAAAGCCTTTAGCTCTCTCAAACAATTCAACATGACGTGTTGTATGACGACCACGATTTAACGCTTTAGAAATGTGTTGTGTTTCAATCTCTATATTAGGAAAATATTTATTCAATAACGTTGATTTACCAACACCTGATTGACCACTCAACACAGCTAAACCATCACCCCAACTTGAAAAGACTTGTTCAATATCTTCATTAATACTTATGAATTGTGTTTTATAGCTCATATTCTCATAAACTTCTAGCAATTTTTCAATATCGTGTTGTTTTTCCAAAGATGTCAAATCTTTTTTAGTTACAAGAATACGCGGACGCATATGATAAGAATGCGCAATTACTAAAAACCTATCTAGTAACTGTGTAGAAAAATCTGGTTCTACAGCACTCATTACAAGAATGAGATGGTCGACATTACTAACAGGCGGTCGCTTTATTTCATTTTTTCGTTCATGTACATGATGTATATAACCTTCCGTTACATTTTCTACTTCAAAATCAACGACATCACCTACAATAGGTGAAAATTTATTTTTTCTAAAAAGGCCACGTGGTTTTGTATCATACATTTCACCGTCTACATCAACTCGGTAAACACCACTGATTGATTTTATGATGCGTCCTGTTTTCACTTAGGCACCCCTCTTTTAAATACTTTTACCATTTATATTATAGCAAAGCATTTTTGATTTAAATATGATTTGAAACGATTTCGGCTAAATTTTCAGTTGTAAATATCGATAACGATACTTTTCCACTTAATTATTCTATGAATGACATTGAGATAATAAATTAAAAGCACCAATTTAATCCAAATTCGACTAAATTGGTGCTCATTTTATATCTTCTATTTGTGGTTCGCTAGAGCTTTCGCTCTTGCATAAGCGACACTATGCTCTCTTCGCTCGCTAAGTGTCGCTAAAAATCATAAGGTATATCTTTATCAGCAACAACTTTACCATCTACACGAACGGTATAACCAGCCGTTTTACCTTTTTCTATTGTCATCGGTATTTTAATGGTTTTATTGTCTTTTATTTTAAATGTTTGTGAAGGTGATGTCCCTTCGCCATTTTTGTCTCTTACAAACACTTTTACTTCTTGGCTGTCGTCATCTTTACCAGTATATTGAACTTCATACGTTTCTGTATAATCTTTAGTCGCTGGTTCATCATCTTTAGATTCTTTGTCATCTTTATCTTTATCGTCAGCGTCTTTTTCCTCATCTTCTTTATCATCATCAGATTTTGGAGCGCCTTTTGAAACGGTGAATTCAATTGTTGAACCTTCGTCTATTTCTTCATCTTTTGGTGATTGGCTGATAACATTATCTTTTTTAACTTTCTTGTCCTCAGTTTCCTGAGTGACAACTACCTTGAATCCTTTTGCCTCTAACTCTGATTTTGCCGTTTTAAAAGCTTTATTCTCATAGTCATCAACGTAAACTTGTTTTGTCCCTAAAGATTCAGTAAGCTCTATATTACTATCATTCACTTTCACTTTATCTCCAGGATTCACATTTTGTGATTCAATTAAACCTTTAGCGATATTTTGTTTCGTGTACGCTTGTTTCACTTTTGAATCTTTGATGCCTAAATCTTTTAATTTATCTAAAGCTTCGGATTTTGTCATACCAAATAAATTTGGCATTTCCGTCAATTCAGGTCCTTTAGATAAAACAATGTCAACTTTACTTTGTTGTTCTAAACGATCCCCTTTCTCAGGCGTCGTTTTTATAATTTTATTCTCTGGATATTTATCACTATATTCACGCGATATATTACCCATTTGTAATTTATTTTCTTTTAAAATATGTTCTGCTTCTTTTTCTGTCTTACCTGATAAATCTGGTGTTTCTAAATATTTATTTCCAAACATACCCATTGCCATGAATCCAAATAAACCAAACAGCAATAAGACGATTATAAGTGTATAGAAAAACTTCTTTTTCTTTGTACGCTTTTTTTGTGGTACCTCATAAATATGTTCTTCACTTGATTGAAATTGTTGTTGATTGACGATAGGAATCTGCATTGTTTCTTTTATGTTTTTTCCTTTATCTTCATCTCTCGTCTGGTTGACAATATCTGATTTATTTATAGGAATTGTCTTGGTATTCTCCTCAACGGATTGATACCTCGCTTCATTCTCACGATTTTCAGACAATACATTTTCTAAATCACTTTGCATATCTCTTACTGATTGGTAACGCACCGTCTTATCTTTTTCCGTTGCTTTCAGTACAACATTACTTAGTGCTTGAGGTACATCCGAGCGTTCATCAGTAATATTAGGCATAGGATCTTGGATATGCTTAATTGCAATACTTACTGCTGTTTCTCCAGAAAACGGTGGTTTACCAATAAGCATTTCATACAATACAACACCAATTGAATAAATATCGGTACCATTATCTGTCGATTCACCACGTGCTTGTTCGGGTGATAAATATTGAACTGTACCTAATACATGGTTCGTTTGTGTCATTGTTGTTTCGCTTAGAGCTTTCGCAATACCAAAATCTAAAATCTTCAAAGTCTGGTGCTTATCTATTAAAATATTTTGTGGTTTAATATCACGGTGTACGATTTTAGTATCATGAGCATGTTTAATTCCATTAATAATTTGATTGGTAAAGTTGAGTGCTGTTGTGGTCTCCAAAGGTTGGTTTTTTTGAATGTATTCAGATAATGTCGGTCCTTCTATATATTCCATTACTAAATAGAAATTATCATCATCTTCCGTAACATCAAACACGTTCACTATATTTTTATGTGATAGTTGTGTTAAATTATGTACTTCTCTTTCGAAACGTTTAATAGTTTCTTCTTTCTCACCAGCAGGAATCCTAATTGCTTTGATCGCTACTTTACGATTGAGAATTGTGTCTTCGGCAAGATAGACAGTACTCATTCCGCCACCACCGAGTTTTTTAATGACCTCGTAGCGCTCACTTATTATTTTGCCTATCATACTTTATCACCTTCAATCTCAGCCAATACAATACTTACATTGTCATTCGTATCTTCAGATAGTGCAAGTTCTATTAAGTCTTGACCGTGTGTCTCTAATTCTTTCGCTTGTACCAATGTTTCTTGAATTTGATGGTTACGTACAAAATCGGTTAAACCATCAGAATTTAACATTAAATAATCATAGAAATTCGTTTTTTTCACAAATATATCTGGCGTCACTAACTTATCAGTCCCCATCACTTTGGTAATGATATTTCGTTGAGGATGATTAAATGCTTGTTCAGCAGTAATTTGCCCAATCATCATGAGATGATTAACAAACGAATGATCATTCGTAATTTGTTCAATCTCTCTACTATTCACTAAATAAGCTCGTGAATCACCAATATTTGCGACTACAATATAGTTATCAAATACTAAAGCACAGACACAAGTTGTACCCATACCCTTATATTCTGGGTTTTCTACTGACATTTCATATAACTCACGATTAATAGCTTTTAAAGTTGTTCTCAACCAATTTTCAGCTTGATCAGCTTCGATAAGATTTTCCACTTCAAAACGACGTTGAAGCTCATCAGTGACAAATTGGCTCGCAACTTCTCCTGCTAGGTGACCACCCATACCATCACAAAGCACTAATAGCTGTTGCTCTGTACGATTATAAAATACGCCACCTGCATCTTCATTTTTATCACGGTATCGACCCGTGTCAGTAAAAAATTGTGCTTTTAGCATGTCCCTACCTCGTTTCTACTTTTCGTTCCTTAGCTCTTAATTGACCACAAGCAGCGTCAATATCAGCACCTTGTTCACGTCTAATTGTTGCATTTATCCCTAAACGCTTCAATTCTTTTTCAAATTTAAAGATATCTTCTTTAGGTGTCTTCACATAATTTCTTTCTGGTACGTGATTCACTGGTATTAAGTTAACATGGCAATTCAATTTTTGAATTAAATGCGCTAATTCCCTAGCATGTTCAATTTGGTCGTTGACGCCACCAAATAAACCATACTCAAAAGTAATACGTCTATTTGTTTTTTCTTGATAATAATGAATAGCTTCCATTAATTTTTCTACATTATATGCTCTATTTATCGGCATCAAACGTGATCGAATTTCATCATTTGCACCGTGTAAGCTAACCGCAAAATTAATTTGAATATCTTCATCAGCGAAATCGTATATTCTTGGAATAATTCCTGAAGTTGACACTGTAATATGACGCGCTCCAATATTTAGTCCATTATCATCATTAACAATTTTTAAGAAATCCATCATTTCATCATAGTTTTCAAATGGTTCTCCAATACCCATGATAACGATTTGTGATACACGCTCTTCTGTTTCATCTAAAGCTTTTTGAACTGTTAATACTTGAGAAACAATTTCTCCAGCTTCTAAGTTACGTTTTAAACCGCCTAATGTAGAAGCGCAAAACGTACAACCAATACGGCAACCAACCTGTGTGGTTACACAAACAGAATTCCCGTATTCATGTCTCATAAGGACCGTTTCAATTGTATAACCATCTTGTAATTCAAATAAAAACTTAATTGTACCGTCTTTACTTTCTTGTTTTACAACTGTTGTCATGGTTGTCATTGTAAAATTATCTTTAAGTACTTCTCTTAATTCTTTAGATAAATTTGTCATATCATCAATGTCATCGACGCGTTTTTCGTAAAGCCACTCAAAAATTTGTTTCGCTCTGAATTTTTGCTGACCATTTTGTACCAACCAATCTTGCATCTCATCGTATCTTAATGAATAAATTGATTGCTTTTCAAAATTGGGAAGAAACTTATTTTTTTTCTTCTTTTCTGCAGTTATCATATTTTAATTTTCCTTTCTTCTTATCCTAGTTATGAAAAAGCCATCAGAGTTAAAATCTTGAGGTAAAATTTGCATCGTTTTTACTTTTTCTCCAGTTATTGGATGTTCAAATTGATCGAATTCAAAATCTTTATTTTCTTTTAAAAATGTATATACAACATTTTCATTTTCCATTTGCTCAATCGTACAAGTTGAATAAATCATTGTACCACCAGGTTTCACATTATATTTCACATTATTTAAGATTTCCAATTGAATTTCAACCAAAGATTCAATTGCATGTTGCGATTGTTCATATTTTATTTCTGGTTTATGTCTTAAAACACCTAAACCACTACATGGCGCATCTACTAAAATCTTATCATACACTTTATCATATTTTTCAGTTGCATCGTGTTCAAATGCAGAAATGTTAGATAAACGTAATTTTCTTATATTAAAATCTATTAAATCTATTTTATGTTCATGAATGTCCGTCGCATCAACATGTCCAGTACCATTTAATATTTCAGCAATATGACAAGCTTTTCCACCAGGTGCACTACAAGCATCTAAAACTTGGTCACCTTCTTTTAATGCCATTAATTCACCAATAAACATTGAACTCTTATCTTGAATAGATATCAGTCCATCTTTAAACATACGAGATTCAATAATTGACTTACCACTAATATGTAGACAAGTTTCGATTTCTCTATCTTGTTCTACAATATAATCATCATCAGTGAGTCTTCTAATAGCATCGTCTACTGAAATACGAGTTAAGTTAACACGTACGGTTGTAGTTACTTTATCTAAAAATGATTGCGCAATTGTTTCTGTTTTTTCAATACCAAAATGCGTTGTCCAGTGATCAACCAACCATTTGGGTAAACTGTATTCAATCGCGATACGTTTTTTGTCATCTTTAATTTCAGTAAAATCTGGTAAGTCACTGCGCATAATATTTCTTAGTATACCGTTCACAACATTACCATTATGCGGACCGCCTTTATATTTAGCAATTTCAACGGCTTCATTAATAATCGCGTGTTCAGGTATTTTATCTAAATAGACATATTGATAAATACTCATCCAAAGTAACTGTCTGACCCAACCTTTTAACTTTGTTTGAACAAAAGGTTTCAGCAAATAATCTAAAGTATATTTTCTTTTTAACGTGCCATATACTAATTCTGTATATAATCCTTTATCTGCTCTATTTAATTCATTATTTGATAACACATCATTAATGATGATGTTACTATAGGCTTTATCATTTATAATATCTTGAATGGTTTCAAATGCTAACGCTCGCACATTTGTTTCTATTGTCATGTTAGTACCTTCCCAACAAGTGAAGTTTGCACGCCACTTAAGTAGTTTGCAGTTAACATACGTTTTTTCCCTGCAACTTGAATATCTGTTAATGCAATTGCATCGTCGGAACCTGTCGCAACGATGATTGCTTTTTTCGTTGTTTCAATAATTGTACCTGGTTCACCTGTTTTACCTTTTTCAATTCGGGATGCATATACTTTCATGTTACCATCATCCATAACTGTATAAGCTACTGGCCATGGTGACAGACCTCTTATATGGTTGTAAATAACTTCAGCCGATTGGTACCAATCAATCTTTTCCTGTTCTCTACTTATATTAGTAGCAAAACTAGCTTCACTTTCATTCTGTGTAATGCGGTTATTTGTACCATTAATAATAGAAGGTAAAGTCTCTTTTAATAATTCTGCACCTAAAAAGCTCAATTTATCATGCATGGTACCGACATCATCTTGGTGCTCAATTTCTATTGCTTGTTGAGAAATGATATCTCCTGCATCTAATTTCTTAACCATATACATTATAGAAATACCTGTTTCTGTTTGACCATCCATGATAGCTTGATGAATCGGCGCTCCACCTCTATATTTAGGTAATAACGACGCGTGGACATTGATTGCCCCTAACTTTGGCGCATTTAATAATGATTCAGGCAATATTTGCCCAAAGGCTGCAGTTACGATTAAATCTGCTTCTAAGTCAATAAGTTGTTCTAACTCTGATGATTGGGCTAATTTTTCTGGTTGATATACTGGTAAACCGTGCTTAATTGCAACTTCTTTCACTGGTGGAGGTGTTAAAACACGTTTTCTACCCACTGGTCTGTCTGGTTGCGTGACTACTGCAATCACATCATGTTCAGCAATTAACATTTCTAGCACTTTTGTTGAAAAATCTGGTGTTCCCATAAAAATGACTTTACTCATTATCAAAATACGCCTCCATTTCACTTTCACTTAAAAATTTCTCTACACGTTCAGTAAACAATCTTCCTTCAAAATGATCTATCATATGTAAAATCATTCTCGCGATATCATCATATGCAGTCATCTCAACTTCATTACCTTTTTTATCATTACTCTTAACGACAATCATTTTACTTCTTTCCACTTCACCATAAACATTAGGTATACTGATAGACCCTTCTAAATCAGTCACTTTTGTATCCGATTCACTTATAATTTGAGGATTAATCAGTTGTAACAATCCATCCATTTCCATATCTATCATCGCTACTTTTTGTGCAACACCTATCTGCGGCGCACATATCGCAGATGCTTCAACATCATACATTGTATCTTCTAAATCTAACAATAATTGTTCTAAATTTTCATCATATTTTGTCACATCCGGTATAGGCTTATTAAGAATAGGGTGTTTGCTTGTTACAAGTTGTTTGATTGTCATATCGATTTCTCCTCATAAAAATTCATCATATTATTATAACTTATTTTAGTGGAAATTGCACCATTCATTGAAAGAATAGTTTACTGAACATATTGAGTAAGTAGTAGGATAAGTCTTCATTCAATCTATATTCATAAAATATAAAAAGTGCAGAAATAGATATCTGCTCATATTTAAATGGGCTTTTTATCTATACTGCACTTTAAAACGATGTTCATAGTATACAAGACATATTTCAAACCTTTACATTTTTCATTATATATTGAGCATTGATCGTTCTTTAAGCTTATTGTTTTTCATCAATCTAGAATCGTTAACCGATTCACTTGATTACCAAGTTCATCGAAATTTTGTGCTGCTAACCAACTTTCAAATTTAAGTTTATTTTGCTGCCACTCTTTATCAATCATTGCTAACCAATATGTGTCACGATTACGATTTTTATACACTTTATGATTTCTAAAAATACCTTCAAATTTAAACCCTAGCCGTTGAGCTGCTTTAATAGACGGTTCATTTAAAGCATCACATTTCCATTCATATCTTCTATAACCTAATGTTTGAAATACATAATTGGCTAATAAAAATTGCACTTCCGTGGCAATACGTGTTTGTTTCATGACATTAGCGTAATGTATATGACCAACTTCAATTGAACCATTATGGCGATCAATTCTAAGTAAAGATAAAATGCCCACTGCTTCAGATGTTTCTTTATCAATAATGGCGAAAAAATATGGATCAGTAGAATTGATTTTCTTATCTATATAATTTTCAAATGCTTGAAAGTCGTGAGGTTGCTCATCAGGTAAATATGTCCAATTCGGCGCATCCGCTTCATCAGAAAAATAATTAAATAAATCTTGAATATGACATTGCGCTAACTTTTCTAATCTGCAATATTGCCCTTCTAAAACTTTCACATTGGGTAAATGAGCTTGTTTAAACTCATTTTGTTCTTCACCAATGGGTTGCTTAAACTCATTATATCGCACATGAACACTCCTTTTTTCCCTAAAGCATAAACTAACGTTACTATACTAAAGTAAATCTTCCGCAGTCGTAATAAAAAAACAGCTAATATTTTAGCGTCATTTTGATTGAGTGTTAATTGTTGTTGTTCAATTTGCTTAATCATCTCTGGATTTAATACGATATCGTAAAGGGACGTAATTCTGTTTGACAACTCATTGATACTTAATCCAATTGCTTTTCTATTTCGAATTAAACTCATAGGCGTACTACTTAGATTAGACATAAAAAGATATTGATCTCATTTCTCACTTAGTCGGTTGCTTTTCTTAATCGTTATTGTCGTTCTCAATACGTACTCTAATCATTTATGTGTGACTCGTTACTCTTTAATATAACTTTAATTAATATTAAATGCAAAAAATGTAGCAAATTATTTTTTATAAATTTTAATAAATATTAGTTAATTGTTAAGATTATATCCATAGCGCCATCACTATACTTCATATTTATATCTAACTTTTATGTTTTTTTGTCTAAAAAATAAAGAACAAACTATTTTAATGGCTAATCATTTACCTAGCAAAACAATTTGTTCTTTTTTCTAATATTTTTATACAAAAGTCAGTATACATTAGCTTCGTTATATAACGTGCTTAATATTACATCATCATTTGCGGTGCGATATCTATTTTCAAAGATAATTTTTCTTTTAAATATTGATCATGATAATAATCGTCTAAATATTTTAATGCTTCGTGTAATGCAGGTTCTCGTTTATATTTCACTAATATTTGAAAGCGATATTCGTTATTGATTCTTGATAATGCGGCCGGAGATGGGCCAAGTACAAGTGCTTTGTCTGTTAAATGTTGCAGTAATATTTTATGAATATGCTTGGATGCTTCCATAACTTTTTTCATTTCTTTATGCGCAATAGTAAAATTAATTAAAAAGAAATACGGTGGGTACTTTCCAATTTTCCTATAATTCATTTCTTTTTGGAAAAAGGCTGTGTAATCATTTTCTTGGACATCTTTAATAGCATAATGATCTGGATTGTATGTTTGAATAAGCACCTGTCCTTCTTTTTCATGACGACCAGCTCGACCAGCAACTTGCGTTAACAATTGGTATGTTCGCTCACTTGCTCTAAAGTCTGGCAAATTCAACATTGTGTCAGCATTCAAAACACCTACTAACGTAATATTAGGAAAATCCAATCCTTTAGCAATCATTTGTGTCCCTAACAAGATATCCCCTTTTCCTGAACCAAAATCATTTAATAACTTTTCATGAGCCCCTTTTCTAGAAGTAGTATCCACGTCCATCCGTATAATACGAGCCTCTTGAAACGCTTCTTGTAAAAGTTCTTCAACTCTCTGTGTGCCAGTACCCATTTGTCTAATATGCTCACTTTCACAATTAGGACATTGATTAGGTGGTACTTCTTGATGACCACAATAATGACATTTCAATTGATCTGTTGATTTGTGATAAGTCAATGAAATATCACAATTCGGACACTGTGGAACATGCCCACAATCTCTACACAACATAAATGAAGCATAACCGCGTCGATTTAAAAAGAGTACAATTTGTTCCTGATTATCTAAGCGTTGTTGTATTGCATCTCGTAATTGATTAGAGAACATAGAGCGATTTCCAGAGTTCAATTCTTCTCTCATATCTACAATTTCTACCTCAGGTAAAGCTTGTTGATTAACTCTGTTAGGTAACGATAGTAACTCATATACACCCTTTTCAGCTCGTGCAAATGATTCTAAACTTGGTGTCGCGCTGCCTAATATTAAAGGACATTGATGATACTCACTACGCCATTGCGCGATATCTCTTGCATGATATCTAGGATAATCTTCTTGCTTATACGAAGATTCATGTTCTTCATCTATAATAATCATCCCTAAATTTTTAAATGGTGCAAAGACGCTTGAACGTGCACCTACGCTCACACGTGCTTTACCGTCTCTAATCTTTTGCCATTCATCATAGCGTTCACCTTTGGATAATCCAGAATGTAGTACAGCAACTTCGTCTCCAAATCTACGTTTAAATCTTAATACCATTTGTGGTGTTAAGGCAATTTCTGGAACTAACATCATTGCTTGTCTATTAAGATTTAGTACTTCTTCAATTGTTTGTAAATACACTTCTGTTTTGCCTGATCCTGTCACACCATGCAATAAATAGGTACATTGTTCATGAGCATGTATCTTTTCTGATATGGCTTCAAATGCACGTTGTTGGTCTGAAGTCAGATGTTGTTTCACATCTTGTTCAAAGACCCTAGTCTCAAATGGATCACGTTCAACGACAGCATCATATTTTTCAACAAAGCCCTTGCGAATTAATGTATCTACACTAGATTTTGAATAACCCATTGCTTCTATGTCTTTAAGTAAAACGATGCGATGTTGTTCATCTAATAAAAAGGCATATAATTCATATTGCTTCTTAGATTTTTCTAATGAATTTAGCACACTATCATAGTTAAATCCTTCAACAACACATATGGCACGTTGTTTTTTCTTATTTACATTTTGTGATAGTAAGGTTACTTCAGATACAATACCTTGTTTTAATAATGGCGCAATTTGTGTTAAATCATCATTTTGCTGTGCTGCTTTAAATGCATAGTGTCCTGATGAGTCAAATTTCCCTGCTAAAGTTTCAGGCAGTGCATTCGTATCTTCAATAGAAAAGACCTTGATATATTTTGCTTTAATTGCACTTGGCAGCATAACTTCAAGCATTGAAATACGTTTTGTAACGAAGTAATTGTTATACCACTCAGTAAATTGAATTAATTCTTCAGTCAATTCGGGTTTTATATCTTGAATTTCTTTAATTTCTTTTAATTTTTTTATATCTATATTGCTATCAGGCTGGTCTGTTATCTTCATAACATAACCTTGAATTGTTCTTGGTCCAAATGGAACAATGACACGCATACCTATTTGAATCATTGATTGTAACCTTATAGGAATTATATAATCAAATGTAAAATCAACACTCTTAGAAGGTATATCAACAATTACTTTTGCTATCATTTTATTTCCACCTTGTTTCTAAACTATTCAATATATGCTCAGCTAATTCGACTTTTTTGTGTTTGCCTAAAGGTATAGCGTCTCCATTTTTATAATACATCGTATAATCATTGTCATCGGAACTAAAGCCAATCGTACGGTCTCCAACATTATTCGCAATAATCACATCTGCATTTTTATTATGCAATTTTTTTTGTGCATAAGCTTCAATATTTTGTGTTTCTGCTGCAAATCCAACTAAGTATTGTGATTCTTTATGTTCTCCTAAATATTTCAAAATATCTGGTGTACGTTTAAATTCTACAGATAAAGTACCATCTTGTTTTTTTAATTTATGGTCCAACATTTCTACTGGCGCATAATCTGACACGGCAGCAGCTTTAAAAACGATATCTTGTTTAGCAAAACGACTTCGAACCGCTTCGAACATTTCTTCTGCACTTTGTACGTGTACTACATCAACATGCTTCGGTGGTGTTAAATGTGTCGGTCCTGAAACTAAAGTAACTTCTGCACCTCGTTTAGCTAAAGATTCAGCAAGCGCGTATCCAATCTTACCTGAAGATCGATTTGATAAAAAACGAACTGGATCTAATTCTTCTACAGTGGGTCCAGCAGTAATTAATACATGTTTACCAATAAAGCTACTTGATGCTGGCACAGCTTTTTGTTTTATGTCATTAAAGTATTGCTTTATGCGCTCTACAATTTGTAAAGGTTCTTCCATACGCCCCTTCGCTACATATCCACATGCTAAAAAACCTTCTCCAGGTTCTAAAAAATAGTAACCATCTGAACTTAAAGTCGCTAAATTATGTTGTGTCCTCTTATTTTCATACATATGCACGTTCATTGCAGGTGCAATAAATTTAGGCGTTTCAGTTGCTAACAACGTTGACGTAACCATATCATCTGCAATGCCATTTGCTAATTTAGCAATTGTATTTGCAGTTGCTGGCGCTACGATAATTGCGTCTGCCCAATCACCCAGCGCAACATGTTGAATTTCTTGAGGATTTTGCTCTATAAATGTACTCGTATAAACGGGATTTCTCCCAATAGCTTGGAATGCTAGTGGGGTAACAAATTCCTGAGCATGATCAGTAAGCATGACCCTGACATCAAATCCAGCCTGCGTCAGTTTACTCGTTAAATCAATTGCTTTATATGCAGCTATACCACCTGTAACAGCAAGTAATATTCGTTTCATTATATAGTCATTCTCCTTCGATTGAATTAGATCAGACGTGGGTGACGTCTCTTATAATTGAAAATCAAAATGTATGTCCCTCATAATTAAATTAACTTTTCGATTACTGTTCATTATACACAATTTATCAGTTAAATAAAAAAAGCACACCTTGCGACTGCATGGTGTGCACTTGAAAGATATTCATTTAATAACACATAGATGGCTATATAAAATTCAATATCTAGGCTTTTTAATTAATACGTTTTTAAGAATAGTTCGTCTGGGAAAACTTCACCGTCAGCAATTTCTTCTAAAGCTTTACCAACAGGTTTTTCTGAAATGTATTTTGTTAATAATGCACTTTCAGGTTTCTCGTCTATTTCACGCGCACGTTTTGCAGCTGTAGTTGCAATTAAATATTTTGAATTAATTTTTGATGTTAATTGGTTTAATGGTGGTTGTAACATTATTTTTTTGCCTCCAGTATCATTTTTCTATATTTTGCTTCTATACGTTCTCTCTTCAAATGTTCAGCTTCAACAATAGATTGAATACGTTGCTTAGCTAACTCAACTTCGTCATTAACTACAACATAATCATATAAATTCATCATTTCCACTTCTTTACGAGCTTCATGCACTCGGCTTTGAATTTTTTCACTGGATTCTGTACCACGACCTACTAAGCGCTCACGTAAATGATCTAAACTTGGTGGCGCAAGAAAAATAAACAATGCATCTGGGAACTTTTTACGTACCTGTTTTGCACCTTCTACTTCAATTTCTAAAAATACATCGTGCCCACGATCCATAGTGTCTTTAACGTATTGCACAGGCGTCCCATAATAATTTCCTACGTACTCTGCATATTCTATAAATTGATCTTGTTTTATTAACTCTTCAAACTCTGATTTTGCTTTGAAGAAATAATCAACACCATCGACTTCACCCTGACGCTTATCACGTGTCGTCATCGAAATAGAATATTTATAAGATGTGGACGGGTCATCAAATATTTTCTTTCTAACTGTACCTTTCCCAACGCCAGAAGGTCCAGATAGTACAATCAACAAACCTTTCTCATTATCCATGACTTACTACCTCTCTAAACTATTCTTCTATTATTAAACTATGATACCACAATTTTCATTTAGTTGTATAGCGTCCAACAGCACAAACTTTGGTCATGACCATTTCTTTATGCCATGTTACAATATGATGAATGACTAAAAATAAGGTGGCTGATAGTAATGGCATATGATGGTTTATTTACAAGAAAAATGGTGGAATCGTTACAATTTCTTGTAGACGGAAGAATCCATAAAATAAATCAACCAGAAAACGACACGCTTCTTGTCGTTATTCGACAAAACCGAAAAAATCATCAGCTTCTACTTTCTATTCATCCTAGCTTTGCTAGAATGCATTTAACAAATAAAAAATATGATAATCCATTTGATCCACCCATGTTTGCACGCGTTTTCCGTAAACATATAGAAGGTGGTATCGTTAAAGCAGTAAGACAAATTGGGAATGATAGACGTGTAGAAATTGATGTTCAAAGCAAAGATGAAATTGGAGATACAATATATAGAACTATAATTTTAGAAATTATGGGTAAACACAGTAACTTAATATTAGTTGATGATCAGCGTAAAATCATTGAAGGCTTTAAGCATTTAACACCGAATACCAATCAATATCGCACAGTAATGCCTGGCTTTCAATATGAAACACCACCAACTCAAAATAAAATTAATCCTTTTGAAATAACTGGTAATAAAGTCATACAATATATCGATTTCAATAAGGGCAAAATTGCACGTCAACTTCTTGATCATTTCGAAGGCTTTAGTCCATTAATTACAAATGAAATTGTGAATCGCAAACGATTTATGACAAATGATACGTTACCAGAAGCATTTGATGAAGTCATCAATGAAATTAACCATACACCTACACCCGTTTTTCATAAAAATCACGAGACGGGTAAAGAAGATTTTTACTTTATGAAATTAAATCAATTTTATGATGATGTAACAGAATATGACTCATTACATGATTTATTAGACCGTTATTATGATGCACGTGGAGAGCGAGAGCGTGTAAAACAACGTGCAAATGATTTAGTGAAATTTGTACAACAACAATTGCATAAATTTCAAAATAAATTAAATAAATTGATTGATGAACAAGAAGGTACAAAAGAAAAAGAATTACAACAATTGTATGGGGAACTTATCACTGCTAACATTTATCGTATTAAACAAGGTGACAAATCGGTCACAGCCTTAAATTATTACACTGGTGAAGAAGTCACTATACCGCTTAACCCTACAAAGGCACCAGCAGTGAATGCACAAAATTATTACAAACAGTATAATAAATTAAAGACAAGAGAACATGAATTGCACCATCAAATCGATTTAACCAAAGAAAACATTAATTATTTTGAAAGTATAGAACAACAACTTGCTCATATTTCAGTCAATGATATTGATGACATTCGCGATGAATTAGCCGAGCAAGGGTATATGAAACAACGTAAACAGAGTAAGAAGAAAAAGAAACAAACTATGCAGTTACAAGAATACGTATCTACAGATGGAGATACAATCATGGTTGGTAAAAACAATAAACAAAATGATTATTTAACGAATAAATTAGCTAAGAAACATCAACTTTGGTTCCATACGAAAGATATTCCCGGATCACATGTCGTCATATTAAGTGATGATCCGAGTGAAGAAACAATTAAAGAAGCGGCCATGTTATCTGGTTACTTCTCAAAAGCAGGTAGTTCAGCTCAAATTCCAGTTGACTTTACTGAAATTAAACACGTGCATAAGCCTTCAGGTGCAAAACCAGGTTTTGTAACTTATGATAACCAAAAAACACTTTATGCAACACCCGATTATGATCACATTCAAAAAATGAAAGTAAAGTAAATACGATATAATATTACGGTTGTATCCTATAACAAACAAAAGCGGGACGATGAGATCAATTTTAGAAATGTTGATTTCATCGTCCCGCTTCTATATTAGTATTTAATTTTTCTCAGGTAAGGCTAATTGGAAATTAACACCAAACTTATCTTGAATCCATGCAAATTCTCTAAAAGGTGGCATTTCTGTTTTTGGCATTAAAATGGCGCCACCACTTTTCAGTTTACTAAATAATCTCTCCATTTCAATTGCGCTATCAACTGTCACGTATAATGACATTGCAGGGTTCATCTCAATATCTACCCCATTCATATTATCAATTGCCATAAATACTTGATCTTTTAATCTAAAAATGGCATGTTGAACAGCGCCTGTTGGTTCTTCATCACTTTCACTATATCTTACCAACGCTAATATTTCAGCGTCCTCAAATGTATTAACATATAAATTAATAGCTTCTTCTGCATTGCCGTTAAACATCAGAAAAGTTGTTATCTTAGGTATTGCCATTATTCTACCTCCTAAACCTTTATACACTTTAGAATAAAAGATATACTATCAAAAATCGAATTTATGCATTTTATGTTCGTAAATTTCTAAATTTAAGATAAGTTAATAAATCCATTACCAAGTACGTCACGTACATCATGAATCACTAAAAATGCATTTTCGTCTTCTTCATTTACTAACTTTTTAACTCTTGTTACTTGTGATTGTGGCACAACAACGTATAACATGCTTGTCTCATGTTTACCATAACCACCTTTACCGTTTAGTATCGTAGAGCCTCTACCTGTGAAACTGTTGATTTTATCACTAATCGTTTCGTTTTTACTAGAAATGACTGTAACTGCCTTTTTGGGATTAAAACCTTCAATTATAAATGAGGTTGCACGCTCAGTAATGAAAATCATTATAATTGTAAATAGCACGTTCGTGAGTGGCAATACAAATAAAAATGATAGTACGACTAAACCATCTAATACAAAAATACCCTGTGCTGTTTTAATATCAAAATACTTATTAAGCATTTTTGCAATAACTGATGTACCACCTATAACACCACCGGATGCAATAACTAACCCAATGCCCACACCGACTAGTACACCACCAAACGTTGCATTAATTACAAAATTATCTACCCCTGTCTTCCAATGTTCAGTTAAATCTAAAAATATAGAAATGGAAGTATTAGCGACCACAGTATAAATAGCCGTTCTTGTGCTTAAAAATTTCCAGCCAACAATAATGACGAGGGTATTAATAATTAAAGATGTAAGTGCTGGTGACCAACCGAAAGCGTACTTAAGCGCTAATGACATGCCGACGGTGCCACCATCACCTAAATTTGACCCTAGAATAAAGCAATTGACTGCAATAGCACTAATAAAAGAACCAATAAGACAAATGATCATATATTTTGTATTGTTTTTAAGTAACTGTCGAATTTTTTGCATACAAGTCCCCTCTTACCAAAATATCAAAGCTTTAATATCTTATTTTTACAATTTATTTTAAAATAAGTATATAGATCTTAAATACATAGTTTATAAATCATTTGATACTTTAATAATTTTTTTTAGTAAACTAAGCATATCATATGAATATACTTATTAACTGTTATACTTAAACTAATAGCTTTTTCTTTTACCATTTTAACTTCTATAGTTAAAATGAAATTAAATTACATTGGAGGTAATGTTCATGTCTTTTTATATTATTCCTTTACTTATTGCAGCCCTTGTATTACTTGTAGGCTATATCATCATTAAAATAATGATCCGCTAATACGCTATTAAAAAATTTATAACGTACGGGGCACCTATAATTGAAATCAACAATTCATGATAATCAATATAAATGTTGTTCCCATTCTTATTTCAAATAGGGCTAATCAAACTTATTTAATAAAATAAATTTGGTTAGCCCCTACTTATTTGACATGTTGTTAACTTAAATCGTCTATTCGCTTGGCTTATTATTTAATATGCCCTTTTTGCTTTATAGTTGATTTAGATTTTTTATATATATTTTCTTCTGATTTTTGCTTTAACATTTCGTAATCAATATCTGATGTGTTTTGGTCTCTATAATCTTCATTTTTATTCAAAAATTTATTCAAATGTGCGAAATGATTATAAGCTTCTTTCGGGTCTTTTGTCATAACATCCCCTCCACTTAGTATATTATGACAAGTTGTCTCTCCAATCAACTAAAGACCTAATATCATTATCAGAAATTTCTCCATTTTCTTTTGCAACATCAATTAATTCATTGTAATTGCTTAATGTATAAAATGGCATTTGCGCTTGTTTGAATTGTTCATCTGCTTTTTTTAAACCGTAAGTAAAGATAGCTACGACACCAATAACATCTGCCCCCGCTTCTCTTAAAGCTTCGACTGCGGTAATTGATGAACCACCCGTTGAAATTAAATCTTCAATAACAACTACTTTTTTTCCTTTACTTAAAGCACCTTCAATTTGATTTTGTTTGCCATGACTCTTACTTTTAGAACGAACATAATTCATCGGTAAAGCTAATTTTTCAGAAACATACGCAGCATGGGGTATACCAGCTGTGGCAGTACCTGAAACTATTTCCACGTCTCCAAAATATGTTTCGATTAAGTCACACAGTCCATCTCTAATATGTTGACGTACTTCTGGATATCCAAGTGTTACACGATTATCACAATAAATTGGTGATTTTATACCAGAACTCCAAGTAAATGGATCATTCGGGGATAGTGATACTGCTTCAATTTCTAATAATGCTTTTGCAATTGCTTTAGCCATATTAACCTAACCAACTTTCTTTGATTTTATGATAACTTGCTACTGGGTTTTCACTTTTGGTGATTGGTCTTCCAACAACAATATGTGTTGAACCTAATTCTTTAGCATCTTCTGGTGTTGTAATACGTTTTTGGTCGTCTGAACTAGCATCTTTTGGTCTGATACCAGGTGTTACCTTTAAAAAGTCATTACCTAATTCATTTTTCACTAATTCTGCTTCTAGTGGTGAACATACGATGCCATCCAAACCTGATGATTGTGCTAAAGTTGCATAGTTCAAAACAGCCTCCTCAATTGAAGTTTGAATGTTTTGTTCCTTGTGCAACATCGTTTCAGTTGTTGACGTCAATTGAGTAACTGCAATTAATTTAATATCGGGGTTGTGTTTTTGCAAACCGTTCAAGGCTTGTTTCATCATTTCTGTACCACCTGCCGCATGCACATTCACAAGATCGATATTTAATTTGCTTAAGCCTTCCATTGCTTTGCCAACCGTATTAGGAATATCATGCAATTTTAAATCAAGAAAAATGTCATGTCCTCTATCCTTTATTGAAGCAATCAGTTGAGGTCCAGTTTGATAAAAGAGTTCCATTCCAATTTTCACGAATAGTGGTTCATTAAATTGGTCTAAAAACTGATCTACAGCTTCTGTTGAATCAAAATCTAAAGCAATAATTGGCAAGTTTTTCATCTAGCTCTACATCCTAACCTTTTTTATTTCATCTTATCTAATCCATCACAAAGTCAATGATTGTTCATTGTTGTGACATTTCTCTCCTTATTCATTACTACATATTTTTCATTGTAAATGTCATGCTTTCAATTACACGTGTTAATGCAACAACCGTATCTAATGATGTTAGACAAGGCACGCCATTTTCTACGGAGGCGCGTCTAATTTGGAAACCATCTCGTTCGAATTCTTTACCTTTGGTCATCGTATTCACAACGATTTGTACTTCTCCATTTTGTATACGCGTCAGTAAATCATCTTCGCCACCAATTTTTCCTACTACTTCTGAAGGTATATTATTCTCGGCTAATTTTCGTGCAGTACCTTGTGTTGCTAAGATTCTATATCCTACTTCATTTAATCGTTGTGCAATAGAGACAATTTCATCTTTATCTTTATCGCTGACTGTCATCAAGACCGTACCATGATCTTTAACTTCCATCCCACTAGCTGTTAAACCTTTAAACAGTGCTTTTTCCATAGTTGCATCTTTACCCATCACTTCACCTGTTGACTTCATTTCAGGTCCTAACGTGATGTCGACGTTTTTCAATTTGTTAAAGCTAAATACGGGTGCTTTCACAAAGACACCTTCTGTATACGGTTGGATGCCTGGTTGATATCCTAAGTCCACTAGCTTGTCACCTATGATTGCACGCATAGCTAACTGTGCCATTTGAATATTCGTAATCTTGCTTAAAAATGGTACTGTACGACTCGAACGTGGATTCACTTCTAATACATATACACCATCATGCGCAATTACAAATTGAATGTTAATTAAACCAACAATGTTTAAGCCTTTTGCTAAACGAATCGTAAAGTCTTCTAATGTTGTCATTTCTTCTTGCGTTAACGTTTGTGGTGGATAAACAGCAATGGAATCACCTGAATGGACTCCCGCTCTTTCAATATGTTCCATAATACCTGGTATAATCACTGTTTCACCATCAGAAATCGCATCTACTTCAATCTCTTTACCTGTCAAATATCTATCGACTAATACCGGATGGTCTGGACTTGCTTTAACTGCTTGATTCATATAGTCTTCTAATTCTGCATCACTATTAACGATTTCCATAGCGCGACCACCTAATACATAAGAAGGTCTGACGACGACTGGATAGCCAATACTGCGTGCATTTTCTAATGCTTCTTGTGGTGACGTTGCAGTTTTACCATTAGGTTGTGGTACATCAATCGTGTGTAATAACGCTTCAAACTCTTTACGGTCTTCTGCTCTATTTAAATCTTCTAATGATGTTCCTAAAATCTTCACGTCATGTTTCGCTAGTTTATCGGCTAAGTTAATGGCCGTTTGCCCACCAAACTGTACAACGGCACCTTTAGGTTGCTCTAAATCTATAATGTTCATGACATCTTCTTCAGTTAATGGTTCAAAGTATAATTTATCCGAAATAGAAAAGTCGGTCGAAACAGTTTCTGGATTGTTATTAACTATAATCGCTTCGTAGCCCGCTTGTTGAATCGCCCATACAGCATGTACAGTGGCGTAATCAAATTCTACACCTTGTCCAATTCTAATAGGTCCTGAACCTAAGACAAGAATTTTTTCTTTCTCTGTGACTACAGATTCATTTTCATATTCATACGTGCCGTAATAATAAGGCGTAGCAGATTCAAATTCTGCAGCACATGTATCTACCATTTTATACACTGGTATAATGCCGTTTTGTTGTCTTAAATCGTACACTTCTTCTTCTGTCATATCGAATCGATGTGCGATTACTCTATCACTAAAACCGTAATTTTTTGCGAATTTTAAATAATCAATGTCACCTTTATTTGATTTCAAATCGTGTTCAATATCTATGATGTGTTGGAATTTATTTAAGAAGAAGTAATCTATTTTTGTCATTTCATGTATTTCTTCTAATGTAGTACCTCTGCGAATTGCCTCACCTATAAAGAATAAACGTTCATCATCTTGGTCTTGAATACGTTCTTTAATATAACCTAAATCAAATGTTTCACCATTAGGTAATCCTAAGTGATGTACACCATATTCTAAGGAACGAATTGCTTTTAGTAGTGATTCTTCATATGTTCTACCAATTGCCATTACTTCACCAGTTGCTTTCATTTGAGTTCCTAAGACACGTTCTCCTTTTTCGAATTTATCAAATGGGAAACGAGGAATTTTAGAAATTACATAATCTAAAGTTGGCTCAAATGCTGCATAGGATGTTTCTGTTATCGGATTTAACATTTCATCTAGTGTTAAACCAATAGAGATTTTAGCTGCTAATTTAGCAATCGGATAGCCCGTTGCTTTTGAAGCTAATGCAGATGATCTTGAAACACGTGGATTCACTTCAATAATATAATAATCTAATGAGTGTGGGTCTAATGCTAATTGCACATTACATCCACCTTCTATACCGAGCGCTCGAATAACTTTCAATGATACATCACGTAACATTTGATACTCTACATCTGATAGTGTTTGGCTTGGTGCAACAACGATTGAATCACCTGTATGTATGCCGACAGGGTCAATATTTTCCATATTACAAACTACGATTGCGTTATCGTTTTTATCACGCATAACCTCATATTCTATTTCTTTAAATCCTGCAATTGATTTTTCAATTAGACATTGTGTTGCCGGACTATAATGTAGACCGTTTGTTACAATTTCTTTGAATTCTGCATCATTGTGACAAATACCGCCACCTGTGCCACCCATTGTGAATGCAGGTCTAACGATGAGTGGATAACCCACTTCTTCTTTAAAAGCAAAAGCTTGTTCAACTGTATTAACGATATCACTTTCAGGAACTGGTACGCCTAAATCGTTCATAAGTGTTCTAAATAACTCTCTATCTTCCGCTTGTTGAATTGATTCCAATTCAGTACCTAATAGTTTTACATTATTCGCTTCTAGTTCACCACTATCATGCAACTGAATCGCCATATTCAAACCAGTTTGGCCACCAAGTGTAGGTAATAATGCATCTGGTTGTTCTTTACGTATAATACGTGCGATGAAGTCATGTGTTAAAGGCTCAATATAAACTTTATCTGCAATTTCGTTATCCGTCATAATTGTTGCAGGATTGGAATTCACTAAAATGACGCGGTATCCTTCTTCTTTTAACGCAAGACAAGCTTGAGTTCCAGCATAATCAAACTCTGCAGCTTGACCGATAATAATTGGTCCTGATCCTATTACTAAAATGGTTTCTATATCTTGACGTTTAGGCATTATTTGTAAGCTCCTTTGTTTTATATTCATTTATCATGTCTATAAATTCATCGAATAAGTAGTTTGAATCTGATGGTCCTGGACATGCTTCTGGATGATATTGTACTGAAAAAGCTGGTAATGATTTATGTCTCAAGCCCTCAACCGTATCATCATTAATTGCAATATGTGTCACTTCTAGGTCAGTATTTTTTAGAGATGCTTTGTCAATGGCATAACCATGATTTTGACTTGTTAAAGCTATCTTTCCAGTTTTTAAATCTTTAACCGGATGGTTAGCCCCTCTATGACCAAATTTCATCTTAAATGACGTAGCACCTTGTGATAATGCAAATAATTGATGTCCTAAACAAATACCAAAAAATGGTATTTTCCCTAAAATGCCTTTAATCATTTCAACAGCTACATGGACTTCTTCAGGGTCACCTGGGCCATTTGACAGCATAACACCATCAGGTGACATACGAATAATCGCTTCTGCTGAAGTGTCATAAGGCACTACAGTTACATTACAACCACGCGCGTTTAATTCTCTAACTATGTTTTGTTTTTTTCCAAAATCTACTAGTACGACGCTAAGTCCATAACCTGTAGAAACATATGGTGATTTAGTAGAAACAGTTGTGACTTCATTTCGCGGCAATTCAACGGATTGCAGCTTTGCAATCATTGAATCAATTTCACTTTTTTCATCTGTAAAACCTGCTTTTAATACACCATGGTTTCTTATTTTACGTGTAATGCTACGTGTATCTACACCTGAAATACCTGGTATATCATATTCTTGTAATACTTCATGGAATGTCTTTTGCTTTCTGAAATTACTTGGTTGGCGACTCGCTTCTTTCACTACAACACCATTTAACGTTGGAACAAGTGCTTCAAAATCATCTCTGTTAATACCATAATTACCAATCAATGGATAAGTAAATGTAATAATTTGACCAGTATATGATGGATCTGAAATTGTTTCTTGATAACCAGTCATAGCTGTGTTAAATACAATTTCACCTAATGTTAATTGATCTGAACCTATTGGATAACCTTCATAATATGAACCATCTTCTAATACGAGATAACGTTTTTTCAACATTATTTTTCCTCCTCAAATTTAACTTCGCCTTCAACCATTGTTAATACGGGTGTACCGTAAACTTTGTAACCGATAAATGGTGTATTGGTTCCTTTAGATGCAAAATCTTCTGCTTTAATTTCGCTTTCTTCTTCTAAGTTAATGACTGTTAAATCTGCTAAATAACCTTCTTCCAATCTTCCAAAAGGTAAATCAAATGTTTGTGCAGGTTTGATTGTTAAATAATCTACCAATTGTTGAAGTGTCCAATCTCCATTTTTAACGAAATGAGTGTATAGTAATGGGAACGCTGTTTCACTTCCAACTATACCAAATGGTGCTTTCGTCATTGGCTGATTCTTTTCTTCTGCTGCATGTGGTGCATGATCCGTAGCTATACAATCAATCGTGCCATCTAATAAACCTTCTAATAATGCCTCTCTATCCTCTTTACTTCTTAAAGGCGGGTTCATTTTATAAATAGCATCATCACCTGGTACATCATCTTCTGTTAATAATAAATGGTGTGGTGTGACTTCAGCAGTTACATGAATGCCTGCCTTTTTAGCATCTCTAATTGTTCTGACACTTTCCTTTGTAGATACGTGACATACATGATAATGTGCGCCTGCTGCTTCTGCCAGTAAAACATCTCTCGCGATTTGTACTGCTTCACATATATTTGGAATACCTGGTATACCTAACGCTTCACTACGCTGACCTTCGTGCATCGCTCCGCCGTATATTAAACTGTTATCTTCACAATGTGCAACAACTGCTTTATTTACTTTTGCAGCCGCTTGCATAGCTTCGTACATCATGCTAGCTTGTTGTACACCAACACCATCATCTGTAAATGCGAATGCACCGTTGTTAGCAAGTGTTTCAAAATCCACGTGTTCTTTCCCAGCCTGTCTAACTGTGATTGCTGCATATGGCAATACTCTTACTTGTGCATTTTCTTCAATTAATTGGTTTAAGCGATTCAGATTTTCTTCTGAATCAGGCACAGGTTTCGTATTCGGCATTGGACATACTGTAGTAAATCCACCTCTCGCCGCTGCTTTCGTACCCGTTTCTATTGTTTCTTTGTGTTCACCGCCTGGTTCACGTAAATGGACATGGACATCAACTAATCCTGGCGAAACGAATTGTCCTTTAACGTCTATGACTTCAGTCTCTGATGTATCATCAATGTGTGGTGCGATTTTTTTAATATGTTGTCCCTCAATTAAAATCGATACCGTCGTTAATTCACCATTTTTTAAGATTTTTGCATTTGTTAATAATTTCATTTTGCTGTTGC
The DNA here is from genome assembly GCF_049897865.1 of Staphylococcus sp. Y174-1. Classification (NCBI taxonomy): domain Bacteria; kingdom Bacillati; phylum Bacillota; class Bacilli; order Caryophanales; family Staphylococcaceae; genus Staphylococcus; species Staphylococcus sp. Y174-1. The sequence continues at coordinate 663,396 of NZ_JAFCXB010000001.1, forward strand.
CCCTTCCGTTTGTAAGATATGATCTATAACTGCCATACGTATATACATACCATTTTCCATTTGTTTAAAAATACGTGATTTCGGTGCTTCTACTAATGTATCTTCAATTTCTACACCGCGATTTACTGGTGCAGGATGCATGATAATTGCTCGATCTTTCAATAAATCATAACGTGATTGCGTTAAACCAAAATTTTCATGATATTGACTCACTTCAAAGCTAGTAACTTCACTATCCTCATGTCTCTCGTGTTGGACTCTTAACAACATGACAATATCGATTCGATCGATCACTTCATCAATATCAACATAAGGTGCTTCTAATGTTTCATCTTTCCATTCATTTGGACTAGAGAACATGACATGCGCACCTAATGCTGTTAGACTTTGGTAATTACTTTTCGCTACACGTGAGTTCTTGACATCACCACAGATAAGTACATTCAAACCTTCAAAAGTCTTGTATTCTTCATAAATTGTCATGAGGTCTAGTAAACTTTGTGTCGGATGTTGTCCGCTACCATCTCCAGCATTGATGATAGGTATATTTAAATGCTTTAATTCATCATAATAAGTTGTTTGTGAATGTCGAATAACTAACACATTGGCGCCAATTTGTTCCAGCGTTTTACAAGTATCATACAATGATTCACCTTTTTGAACGGATGATGTACTTGTCTCAAAATCTATTAACTTTAGTCCTAATTTTTGTTCCGCTACTAAAAAACTACTTTTTGTACGTGTGGAATTTTCAAAGAATAGATTAGCGACAAATTTATCTTCAAAACATCCTGGCTGCGCGTTACCATTTTTAAAAGCGCTCGCACGTTGTATTAGATCGTAAATTTCAGTCGTATTTAAGTATTCCATTGAAAGTAAATTATCCATTTTTATTCAGCTCCCTCATCATCAGAATTTCTTTTAATTATTGGTTGGTGCTGTTTTAGGTAAAATCAAGTTAAGTATAATACCTGCTAACGCTGCTAATGCCATACCTTCTATTTCTAAGTTAATCCCTAATCCATTTAAATTGAATACTAGATTGCCAATACCAATAACAAGTATGACCGATGCAATGACTAGGTTTCTATTGCTCGCAAAATCTACTTCACTTTCCACTAACATCCTCAAACCACTTGCTGCGATAATGCCAAATAACAGGATGGATACCCCACCCATGACTGGGGTTGGTATAGATGAAACCAGTGCTGTAAATTTCCCGACAAATCCTAAAATGATTGCAATGACTGCTGCACCACCAATCACATAAACACTATAAATTTTTGTGATTGCTAAAACGCCGATATTTTCACCATATGTTGTACTTGGAGGACCACCGATAATACTTGCAAACATCGTTGAAACACCATCACCAATGATTGATTTGTCTAAGCCTGGATCCTTGAAAAAATTACGTCCTACAATCTTATTGATAACCATTTGGTGCCCGATATGTTCACTTACCGTCACAAATACAATAGGTATCAAGACGAGTATGAGTCCTAGATGAAACGAAGGTGTATAATCTTTAAATGGTATGTAGACTTCTGGAAACTGTAGCCATTTCGCTTTAGCAATCGGTGCAAAGTTGACTAATCCCATACAAGCCGAAACGATGTAACCTGTTATGATTCCTATTAGAACAGGAATGAGTGATAAGAATCCTTTAAAATAACCTTGAACAATGATTGTTACTAATAACGTAATCATAGCTACAATCAAGTAACTTAAGTTGTAACCTTTCATGTCCCCTGAGTTCTCAAACATGGCCATATTAACTGCTGTTGGTGCTAAACTCAATCCTATGACCATAATCACTGGTCCTACAACAACAGGTGGCAAAAGATGCATAAGCCAGCCCGTACCACTCAATCTAATTGCTAAGCCTATTAATACGTACATCACGCCGCTCATAAAGAGTGCCATCAGCATATCACCAAGGCTATGAGAATTTAACCCTGTTATAATCGGTGTGATAAATGCAAAGCTCGATCCTAAATATGCTGGTATCTTAGCTTTTGTTATTAGGATATAAAGCAATGTTCCTATACCTGATGCTAAAAGCGCTGATGATATGGGTAATCCAGTTAAAAATGGTACAAGTACGGTCGAACCAAACATTGCGAATAAATGCTGTGTACTTAAAAATGCCCACTGTCCAATTTTTGGTTTATCTTGTACATCTAATACTGGCTTGACTGTCCGTTCAAACATTGTTTCATTTTCCATGGTTATGCTTCCTCTCATAAAAAAATCTCTTTACATTAAATTCATGTAAAGAGACTAAAAAGTATATTATCTAATTTACTCATGCACATATAAAAAGTTATGTAACTTCTATAATATTAATGTGCTTTAAAAATAAAGTTAGATAATTGAAGAGGTTGTTTCATTAATTGTTTAATTTATAAACGGATGTATTACAATAAAACATTTATCGATATTATTGCATCCGTTTAACCCTCTTCCCTTTTTCAGTCTCTCGTACCGAATTAAAAGGTGTTATTCAATTACAACTGCATTTCTTTCATCTATTTCTTCTAAATATACTGAAACATCTTCTTCCTTGGCTGTCGGGATATTTTTACCTACAAAGTCAGCTCTTATTGGTAACTCTCTATGCCCTCTATCTACTAGTGTCGCTAGCCCAATCTTCTTCGGCCTAGCATACTGTAACACTGCATCTAGTGACGCTCTTACAGTTCTACCAGTATATAAGACATCATCGATAATAATGACTACTTGATTAGTAATGTTTACATCAATTTCATATGATCTTTCATCTACTTGATTTATCGTTTGTTTCAAATCATCTCTAAATTGTGTTATATCGATTGTACCTGTAGGCACAGCAATTTCATCAATTTGCTCAATTTTTTGTTGAATTCTTCTTGCTAAAAATGCGCCACGTGTCTTAATACCTAATAAGATTAAATTATCAGTACCTTTATTATATTCTAAAATTTCGTGTGCAATACGTGTCACAGTACGTTGAATTGCCGCTTCATCCATAATAATGCGTTCTGACATCTTAGGCACCTACCTTTTAAAATGATGATGATATAAAGAAAACCTCATGTCTTTATTAAGACATGAGGTTTGTTAAAGTGTATGACAAACGTATAAGAGACATATGCTTTCTTATCCAAGCTGATTTCTCTTTACAGTGTTTTTACTAACGACTGTATCTTCCGTTGCGTTATATGATACTAACTACAACAGGTATTTTTCTCAAATGAGAAAAATATTGTTTGTCTACCTTTAATAAATACATGTCTTCGAAGCCTCTCTGGACTTACAATTAAAGACGTACGCTCTTTATTAAACTGTCACCATACTACCATGAAACGCATTCACTTGCAAGCCACTTAAGAAATAAACACAGTAGTGAGACAGAAAACGGTATGCTTGTTTCAATTTAAAATGTGTATCTTTAGTGGAAATGACAGTGTGATTAATTAAAAATTAGGCACTATGAATGTTTAATAATCCATTTTATAAAATTTTATCATTTTTATTTATCACTTCTACGTAATTCTGATAATAACTGTTCAAAATCTTCAGGTAATGCAGTTGATTTTTCAATATACTCATGTGTAACTGGATGTTCAAAGCCAATAATTCCAGCGTGTAGCGCTTGGCCACCTATATCTAATGTTTTTTTAGGGCCATATTTGGGGTCACCAACTAATGGATAACCAATATATTTCATATGCACACGGATTTGGTGGGTACGTCCGGTTTCTAATTGACACTCTATTAATGTGTATTTATTAAAATGTTCTAAAACATTAAAATGTGTAACCGCCTCTTTACCATCATCCACAACATCCATAGATTGACGATCGTTTTTATTTCTACCAATCGGCGCATCAACAGTACCATAATCATGAGGAATATTACCATGTACCAAAGCGACATATTTACGTGTCACGGTTTTATTAACGAGTTGATCAACTAAACTACGATGTGCCACATCATTTTTAGCAACCATGAGTAAGCCTGAGGTATCTTTATCAATACGATGTACAATACCTGGACGTATTTCACCATTAATACCTGATAAATTTTTCATTTGATACATTAGACCATTCACTAATGTACCGGTATAATGACCTGCAGATGGATGCACAACCATACCTTTAGGTTTATATACAATCGCTACATCATCATCTTCATAATAAATATCTAAATTTAAATTTTCTGGTTGAATATCCGCTTCAACGGTTTCTTTTTCGGTTACAACAATGTGATCATTCATTTTTGTCTTATAATTAGATTTAATGACCTGATCGTTTACTTTTACTAGAGAAGCTTTAATCCAGTCTTGAATTTGTGTACGTGACCACTCCGAATGATATTCAGGTAGTAATTTATCGATACGTTGGCCTGTATCTTCTGGATTTTCAATCTTAAACTCATGTATATCCATACAATATCTCTCCTATTCTTCTTTCTTCATATCTGTTAGCAAAGCGATAATAATTAATAAAACGCCTATCGTTAAACTTGAGTCAGCTACATTAAATATTGGAAAATTATATCCAAAGATATATGTATCTACAAAGTCTACAACTTCTCCATGTAACACACGATCGATGAAGTTCCCTAATGCACCAGCAAACAATAAACTAATTGCGATTTGCATCAATAAATTGTTTTTCGCTTCTTTAATATAAAATACGATGAGTACAACCAGTATAATGATTGTGATAATAAAGAAAAAACTCATCTTTCCACTTAAAATTCCCCAAGCTGCACCATCATTACGATGCGAAGTTATATTTAAAAAGTTGGGAATAACTTCAAATGAATCTCCCACTTTCATTGAACTAGCAATAATAAATTTTGTGATTTGATCTAATACTAATATAATGATTATTATGAATAAAGAAATACCAATATAGTACTGACGTTTCATGTCCGTACCTCCTATTCTACGTTCAGTCGCTTTTACAACAACTCTCATTATATCCTACTCAAACTTATAAAAAAAGTTACAGTTTCATTATCTGTAAAAAAACTACATTTCCTATACGAAATTTTGACGTTTAAAATTATACCGATGCAATCAGGAAATTTCTAACTATGCTTTTCATTTTTTATTTCGCTTCTTTATATCACTTTGTAGAAATTGAATCTAAATTGAATCCCATCGGGTCCAGTTAAGCGTTTATGAGTCGATTCAGGATAATGGTAATCTACACAAGCCAAACCATAGGTACGTTCATTTTCAATACGTTTGATACTAGAGTACCAATTATTCACAACGATATGCTGATGATAACCATTTGATGATAAATATACTGAATGATTGGTTTCTAAAGCGGATGGTTCTAAACCAAAAAATCGCTTGTAATATAATTTAATACGTTTTAACTCTATTGTCTTTAGATTAATATAACCAATAATACTTTCATCTGGAATGCCTTGCCACTTTTCATTTGATACATAAGTCAATAGATGTGGCACATTAATCGGTTGGGTCTCTAATACAACTTGTCCATTTTCAAAAGACCAATCTTCCATTGGATTATCGACATAGAATTCAAGTCCATTGCCTTCAGGATCCTCTAGAAAAATTGAGGTAGCCGTTTCGTGTTCACCGCCGTTAACTGGAATTGTATATTCACTTAACTGTACAAGTAAATCTGCTAAGTCTGTCTTTGAAGGTAACTTTATAGCTAAATGAAATAAGCCAGCTTCCGATGTTAATGGCTCTCTCCCCATATTTATTTGATTTAATGTTAAAAAATGATTCATATTTCCTATTTCATAATGAACAATAGATAGTGATTCATTCACTACATTCAATCCTAATATGTCTTGATAAAAATGCTTCATTGATTCTTTATCTCTTACATTTAATGTGATGCCATTTACAAAATGCGCACTTTGATTATGAAACATGACAAACACCTTTCCAAATGCCAATTTCTTATTCATTAAAATGACACTTTACGTTTAATTTTTATCTATCTACCTATGCTAATTCATACGTCCTTCATTATTGATATTACTGTACATCCGCGCCATTAGCTTTTTATTTTCACTAAATTATAACAACAATTATTGCCATAAGAAAAGGTTACTTAATTTGCTTAATGCAAATATAAGTAACCTTTGAACTTATTGAATCATTTTTACTTACTTTCTAATTCTTATACAAGTGTTTTTACAACTGCTTGACAACGAGGACATAAGTTATCTAATTCACCTACTGAACCTAATTCCTCACTATAATTCCAACAACGTTCACATTTTTCTCCATGAGCATGTTCGATACGGATATCACCATGTTGATATGCAACACCGTCATCTACTTTATCGACAACTTCAGCTTGAGAAGTGATAAATAGTTGTTGTAAATCTTTGAATTGTTGTAAGAATGTCGTCGCATCGAAGTTTTCATTAGAGCCAATCACAACTTTTGCTTCGAGTGATTTACCGATTACTTTTTCATTACGTGCAACTTCTAATGCACGGTTAACATCATCACGTAAGTTCATAAATGTATTCCATCTATCAACAAACGCTTGATCAATTTCTACGCGCTCTGGCATATTTGTTAAATGTACACTCTCTTCTTCTACGTGTGGAATATGAGACCAAACTTCTTCAGCAGTATGAACTAAGATCGGTGCAAGTAGTTTTGTCATATCTACTACAATTTGGTATAACACCGTTTGCATGCTGCGACGTTTGTGTGAATCACGTTCTTCAATATATAGAATATCTTTACCATAATCTAGATAGAAATTACTTAATTCCACATTGATAAAGTTTTGAACTTCTTGGTAAATATCTAAATAATCATAGTTATCATAGTGATCTAATGTGTTTGCAGTAAATTCACGTAATCTATTTAATATATATTTATCTACTTCTAGTAAATCTTTTTCTGCGATAGCGTCTGTGGCAGGGTTATAATCACTCACATTTCCTAGCATAAATCTTAGCGTATTTCTAATCTTACGATATACATCAGAAGATTGTTTTAAGATTTCATCAGATATACGAACATCTGCTAAATAATCTACACTACTTACCCATAGACGTGCAATGTCTGCACCTTTTTGTTTAACGATTTGATCAGGAACAATCACATTTCCTAATGATTTACTCATTTTTTTACCTTCGCCATCCATGACAAAGCCATGAGAAAGTAACATTTTATATGGTGATTGTCCCCTTGTAGCTACAGAAGTTGTTATTGAAGAGTTAAACCAACCACGATACTGGTCACTACCTTCAAGATATAAATCTGCAGGATATGATAATTCTGGACGTGCCTCTAATACACCGCGGTGTGAAGAACCTGAATCAAACCATACATCCATGATATCCGTTTCTTTTGTGAATTCGCCGTTAGGGCTACCAGGATGTGTAAAACCTTCTGGCAGTAAATCTTTCGCTTCACGTTCAAACCAAATATTTGAACCATTTGCTTCAAATAAATCTGCAACATGGTTTACGGTCTCACTTGTCATGATGATGTCACCATTTTCTGCATAAAATACTGGTAATGGCACACCCCATACACGTTGGCGAGAAATAACCCATTCTCCACGATCACGAATCATATTATAGATACGTGTTTTACCCCAATCAACTTTGAATTGCGTATCGTCTATTGCACTTAAGATGTCCTCACGTACTTTATCAATAGAAGCAAACCATTGTGGTGTCGCTCTAAAGATCACTGGTTTCTTAGTACGCCAATCATGAGGGTAACTATGTGTAATAAATTCTAATTTTAATAATGAGCCATCTTCTTTTAATAAATCTGTGATTTCTTTGTTTGCTTTATCATAGAACATGCCTTCAAATTGACCTGCTTCATCAGTGAACACACCTTTATCATCAACAGGACTGATAACAGGTAAATTGTATTTTTGACCAACAATATAGTCATCTTCACCATGACCTGGTGCTGTGTGTACACAACCCGTACCTGCATCAGTAGTTACGTGTAACCCGTTGATAACTAATGATTCACGATCAAAGAATGGATGTTGCGCTTTAATGTACTCTAAGTCTTTACCTTTGAATTCTTTTTCTAATTCTAAAGTATCTTCGTCCCAATCTAGCGCTTCAGCCACATCACTCGCTAAATCTTTACCGATAATATATTTTTTGCCGTTAACATTATATTGACCATAAGTTAAATCTGGGTGTACTGTAATGGCAACATTTGAAGGTAAAGTCCATGGTGTTGTTGTCCAGATGATGAATTGTGCATCGTCATCTACAATACCTTTACCATCTATAACATCAAAAGCTACATAAATAGACGGTGAACGTTTATCTTGATATTCAATTTCAGCTTCAGCTAATGACGATTCACTTGATGGTGACCAATAAACAGGTTTTTTACCTTTATAAATTAATCCTTTGTCTGCCATTTCACCAAACAAACGAATTTGAGCTGCTTCATATTCAGGTTTAAGCGTAATGTATGGATTATTAAAATCACCTTTAACACCTAAACGTTTAAAATCTTTTTTCTGGTTGTCGATTTGTTCTAATGCAAATGCTTCACATTTTTTTCTAAATTCAGCGATTGATAGTTCTTTACGTTTAACGCCCTTTTTAGTCAATGCTTGTTCAATTGGAAGACCATGTGTATCCCAACCTGGAACGTATGGTGCATAGTAACCACGCATGGATTTATATCTCGTAATAATATCTTTAAGAATTTTATTTAAGGCATGGCCCATGTGTAAATTACCATTCGCATACGGTGGTCCATCATGTAAAATAAATGACGGATTACCTTCATTTTTATCTAATACTTTTTGATAAATATTTTTGGCATCCCATTCTTCTTGTATTTTTGGCTCTTTATTTGGCAAACCTCCACGCATTGGGAAATCTGTTTTTGGCATTAACAACGTATCTTTATAATCCATTTTCAATACACTCCTTCTTCCGATTTTCTAAGTTAGTTCATTTTATACAATAAAAGAACCCTAAGTTCAATTAACAGGGACGATATTGACCGCGTTACCACCCTGGTTAACTCAACTTAGAGTTCTCTCATTTATGTTATATAAGTTGTGACAACAGTGATATTAGAAACGCACATATGAAAGGCTCTCACTATTCCTAACTCGCTTTGATATGTGTTTCGTTTCAAACGTGTCTGTTATCCTTATGCTTTATTCGAATCATCATTTGATTGTGCAGTATTATCTGCTTCTGCTTTTGCTTTCATAGCTTTTTTTTCTTCAGTTAAATCCTTTTCATTCAAATGATTAATATTTTCTTGAGTCACTTGTTCAGAATCCAAATCATAATTTAATAAGTAATCCCAATCTTCACTTTTAAGTAAATCTAATTGTGCTTCAACTAGCATACGGAAACGCGATCTGAAAATTTTTGATTGACGTTTCATATCTTCTGTTTGGAAAGATAAGCGACGTGCTTTTTCCACACCATCATTAACAATTTTATCCGCTTCTGCTTTTGCTTTTGCTACTGTTGCTTCTGCTTCTTTTGTAGCAGCTGCTTTAGTTTCCTCACCAGCATGTTTTGCTTGAATTAAAGCATCACTTACGGATTGATGTACATCCTTGTAAGATTGAATATTTGTTTCTTTATCTTCAATGACTTTTTCTAACTGAGCTTTGTCTTCTTTTAGACGTTCAATTTCATTACTTAATTGTTCTAAATAGTCTTCAACTTCTTTAGGTTCAAACCCACTTTTTACTTGAGTAAATGTTTTGTTTTTTATTTCACTTGGTGTAAAAGGCATACATGATCCTCCTTCTATAATACACTATTATCAGCTTTGATTAAATAAGATAAATAGTGTTTTTCCTACAATATTCTTTTATAATATATCATTTAGTTAATTGTGCAAAGTGTTTATATTCGCTTTCATAAACTTCATATTATTTAAACAGCGTTTTATATGAAATGCGCATTTTATCTTTTTTTGTTTTACCACCAATATCAGTAATCATCGCTCTTCCAAATCCTTGGATAGACAACAAATCCCCACTATCTAGTTGGAAATCTGCAGCATCAATCACTGTATGGTTGACTTTAACACGCTTTTTATCAATAAGTTGCTTAGCTATCGAGCGTGATTTACGTACCATCTCTTTTAATACGACATCTAATCTTAAACCACTAACAGTCGTTTCAAAAGATTGCCAATGCTCTTTTGATTGTATCATATCTTTTATAGGAATAGAATTAAGTTTAACTGAAGCACCTTTGATTTTAGTTAATTCCAATATAATATAAGATTCTAATTGTTTTGTCAAAGTAAATTGAATTCGATCATCTACAACAATGTCACCTAGTTGATCTCTTTCAATACCTAAAGACATGATTGTACCCAATATGTGTTGGTGCTGTAATGTTACAAATTTTTGAGGATAATCTATTTCAATTAATACAATTTCAAATGCCTCTGCATCTGGTTGAAAATAACTTGGCGCAATCATCGCTCTTTTTCTTTCCGCGAATGGCCCACCATAAAATGTAACTTCTAAATCTTCAAAACTGCCAGCCACCACATTCATAATATACTGACCACGTGGATCTAAAAATGGCGTTAAAATAGGCGAATATTGATCATTAGCCCGATTACATTTATCTATAAGTTGATCTATTAATTCATGCTCTTCTTTTCTGAAATGCTGATATATATCTATGACGCTCACCCCAAATACATGACAAAGCACCTCGCGTCTATGAACGTAGGTGCTTATCATTTATTTTATACGCAGTTTTTTAAATTCACTCTAAATATTAATTATTGCTTTAATCATTACATTAATTTACTCAAAATAAGATTGAAGATACTTGCCAATCCACTTCTGAATAATACAAGTACAATGATGGCAACAATTGACGAAATATCAATCATTCCGAGCGGCGGAATAATCTTACGGAATTGTTCTAAAAATGGTTCATAAATTTTGGCTAAAAATTGACCAAATCTGTTTTCTCGTGCATTTGGAATCCACGACATAAAGAAATAAACAATCATTCCATAATAATAAATTTGAACCAAGAATAAAATAAAATTAAATATATTTGCTAATAAACCTATATCCATTTATTTTTAACCTCTATTCACCTTGGTATTCCATATTTTCTATTTGATCCGTGATACTGCCAGCAACTTCAACATTGTCTGGTGTACATAAGAATATATCTGATCCGACGCGTTGGATGTCTCCACCAATCGCATATACAGTACCACTTAAAAAGTCTATGATGCGTTTAGCTGATACTTTATCGATACGTTGTAAGTTAACTAATGTTGCACGACGATTTTTTAATTCGTCAGCTATATCTTGTGTATCTGAAAAAACACGTGGTTCAAATAAACACATTTTAGAACTTTCTTGTGTAAAATCATAATTTTCTTGCTCTTGATTATTCATATTCACAACGTTCCTAGCATTATTTTTTGATGTAGTGTTATTCATTTGATACTTCCTTTCACCCGATGATTGTTGTAATCTAGTTGACTGCTTTTTGGGCACGGATTGAATCGATCTCAGTCTTTCTGAATTCACATTTCTAGGTTGTTCTGTAAATTGATTTTGAGACTGCGCTTGTTGTTTAGGTTGTTGTCTTTCTTGTTGCTCATTTTCTTCTGGTGGTGCTTCTAATTCGTCATCTTCCTCTTCAACCACGAAAAATCCACTAAATAAATCTTTTAAAGCCACGGGGCTCACTCCTCTTTTCCTACAAGTTTAGTCCCAATTCTCACAAATGATGCACCTTCTTCAGCCGCTAAATGGAAATCATTACTCATTCCCATTGACAACTCAGTACATGGTGCATAATTTAAATTGAGCGCTTTAATTTCATCTCTTTTTAATTTTAATAATTGAAATAAACGTTTAATATATGACTCATCGTCAATTAATGGCGCCATAGTCATAAGTCCTATAATTTCTATATTTTCATATTGCTTTAATTCTTTTATAAATGTTTCTACTTCAGATAATGAAACACCTTGTTTCGATGATTCACCTGAAACATTGACTTGAACAAAACACTTAATTTTATGTTCAGCACGTTTATTGATTTCTTTTGCCAATTTTAACCGATCCAACGCGTGAAAATAATCTATTTCATTGATAACATCTTTAACTTTTCGTGTTTGCAATGAACCAATAAAGTGCATCACAACATCATCTGGTAAAGCTACTTTCTTTTGTTGAAAGCCTTCTAAACGATTTTCACCGAAATGTCTAATGCCAGCATTATATGCATCATTAGCTCGGTCTATTGTAACATACTTTGTCACTGCTATCACGTCTGGCTTCGTTGTAATATTACCTTTTTTACAATGTGCTTCAATTTTTTCATTTATTTTTTCTAAATTATATTGTACATCCAACTTTAAACACCTCTTCATTATTGACCAATAAATGCTAACATTCTACCTGTGTTCCCCTTTTCAACTCGATAGGAAAAGAACAAAGATAAATCTTCAGATGTCGCATAATTTGTTATATATATATTATCTTTGGGGACACCCGCATTTTCAAGTAATAATGCATTGGCGCGTTTTAAATCAATACCATGTCTGTCTGTGCCTCTAGTATCAATATATTGGTTGATATCAATGGGAAGCGTTTCAAATTTTGATTTAATATCATCATTAATTTCATATGATGTCGAAGTAGCAGGTCCAATAACAACATTTAAATCATTTAAGTCAAAATCAATATTTGAGATTAATGCATTCACGATTTGTCCAACCGTGCCTCTCCAACCAGCATGCGCCAGTCCAATAAAATGATGTTTTTCACTGTAAAAATATATTGGGACACAATCTGCATAGCACATTGTAAGTAATAGATTGGGTTCATAAGTATATAGTGCGTCTACACCATGCAATGCATCATTTAAGGCATCAATATTTGTTCCTTTATCGTTGCTAGTTACTTTAACAACTTTGTTTTCATGTGTTTGGATAGGGAAGACCCATTGTTCTCTTGGAAATCCAATAACTGTTGCAAGCATTTCTTGATGTTTCGTAATGTTTTGCTGAGAATCATCAATATATCTTGCCATATTAAACGCATTTTGAGGATATGGACTTAAACCGTCTTCTCTTGTTGTTATACCCAGTTTTACATTTATTAATTGTTTATCCTCATATTCCAAGATATGACGCTTTTTAATAAATTTATCTTGCATCACTACGAACCTCCATTAATTTATATTATTCAATTTTAATATTATGAATCAACATGCCCTTCCAAAATAATGGCTAGTTTCAACTTTCTGCTTATCTGAAAAACATTTGTCATTCACATTACAGACACACTTTAATTATAATAAAATATCTCTATTTATACTAGCATTTGTAAATCTATGAGTAGATCCATTTGTAATTAGAAGCCGAGACTCATTTTATTTTCTTTAAATTTGAAAAAGAAACAGTAAGAAAACGGATTAAATGAGCTAAAGCTCATGTATAAGAACTACTATTATTCATAAATGAAAAAGTAGTTCTATAAAGTAGTTCTATGGATAAGCGATACTTTATCATATCAGAAAAGAGCCTGAAGCATTGTTTATGCCTCAGACTCAACTTTTATTTATAATCATATATTACAAAAAGATTTTAAATTAACGTCTAGTTCTTCTTGAACGTCTTTCTTCTCTATTTCTAATAAAGCTTGGAATGTCATCTTCATTCGTAGTATGTGCTCTACCTTCACTAGCACTATCTGATGATTGAGACGCATTCGTTGTGTTTGAAGCGAATGTGTCTTCTTTAGTTGTATTGCTGCTTGTAGCACTGCTTCCAAATCCTGTGTTTGAAGCTTTGCGACCTTGTGATGAAGGTTTATCTTCAAAACCAGTTGCGATTACTGTTACAACAATTTCATCTTGTAGTTCAGGATTAATTACAGTACCAAATATCATATTAACATCTTCGTCAGCTGCATCTTGTACGATGTCTGCTGCTTCTTGAGCTTCGAATAATGATAATGATTCTCCACCTGTAATATTCATAAGCACACCTTGTGCACCAACGATTGAAGTTTCTAATAATGGTGATGAAATTGCTTTTTTAGCAGCTTCAACAGCACGATTTTCGCCAGAAGAAACACCGATACCCATTAATGCTGAACCTTGGTTAGACATAATTGTTTTAACGTCTGCAAAGTCAAGGTTAACTTCACCTGATACTGCGATTAAATCAGAAATACCTTGAACACCTTGGCGTAATACATTATCGGCTTCTTTAAATGCTTCCATCATAGGTGTTGATTTATCAACGATATCTAATAAACGGTCATTAGGAATAACAATTAATGTATCAACAGCAGCTTTCATAGCTTCTACACCTGCTGCAGCTTGAGTTTGACGCTTACGACCTTCAAAACCAAATGGACGTGTTACAACACCAACTGTTAACGCACCCATTTCTTTAGCAATTTTAGCTACTACAGGTGCTGCACCAGTACCTGTACCGCCACCCATACCAGCAGTTACGAATACCATATCTGCACCTTGGATTGCATCTTCGATTTGTTCACGTGATTCTTCAGCTGCTTTTTTACCAATTTCAGGGTTAGCGCCAGCGCCTAAACCACGAGTTAATTTTTCACCAATTTGGATTTTTGACTCAGCTTTAGATAAGTTTAAAGCTTGTCCATCCGTATTAATAGAAATAAACTCAACATTATTCATACCATGGTCAATCATACGGTTTACAGCGTTATTACCGCCGCCCCCTACACCGATGACTTTTAACGTCGCTAAATGATTAAATCCTTGTTCAAATTCTAACATTTATATTTCCTCCTAGTTTTAATGGCCAATCAATCGAATAGAGATTTCATAAGTTTTTTAAATTTACCTTCTTCTTTTTCCTGAGGTTTACGTTCTTCATCGTGGTCGACATTTACTTCATCGTCGTATACCTCTGGTTCTTCTTCATCAACAACAGGTTCTTTTGTTCGAGTTGATTCTGAAGAAGTAGCTTGAAGTTCATCATCTTGCTTGTTCGATTTTTTCTTGAACCAATCAAATCCGCTTGATTTTGTACTGTGTTCTCTTTCATCAGATTCGATGACTTCCTCTTCGAATTCTTCACTGTCATGATTACTAATTGTAACATAATCTAGCAATTCGTCGAAAGTAATGCTACTAGAAATTGTTGAAATTGCTGATGAGAATTCAGGCTTTCTAATTCCCATTTGTGATGGTGTATGAATTCTAACTTTCTCACTCACCATATCTTGCAACAATTCTTTGACTCCTAATAAATTAGCCGAACCACCAGTAACTACGAAACCGCCGTTTACTTTTGTAAGTCCTAAGTCTTGTAAAACCTCAAATACATTGAAGAAAATATCTTCAACTCGTGCTTCGATAATATCTGCTAAATCTTTTTGAGTAAATTGAACATCTTCTTCGCTATCTACTTGATCAACAGTAAAGATATCTTGATCCGATGCAGATTCAAAGAAAGCGTGTCCATATTGGTGTTTAACTTTTTCAGCAGTCTCAAATGAAGTATTTAACCCTTTGGCTATATCTTCAGTAATATCACGACCTGCCATTTCTAAAGCATCTGCATCAACTAATTCTCCACGTTCATAAAACGCAAGTTGTGTGATGTCTTCACCAATATCAATTACACAAGCACCTAATTCTTTTTCAGTAGCAGAAAGCACTGAGCCATAATTATATGCGTCAGAATAAACATCTAGTACATCTACTCCACAAGACTCAACACATTTAATCATATTAATTAAAATTGATTTTTGAATTGCGATGACGCCTGCTTCAACTTTCAAACTATGTCTTGCAATCAGTTCTTTCGGATCAGAAACTTCATTTTCGCCATCAACAACAAATTTAATTGGAAATGCGTTAATAATTTCAGTTTCTGGTACATCATTTTTGTCTCTAATACTTTCAAGCACACTTTCAATGTGCGTACCATTTAATTCAGTATCTTCATAAAATTCTATTTCATTAGACTCATCAAATACTTCTGTTCCGATTATTGGAAGTTTTAAAAAGACTTCCTTTATATCTACTCCTGAAGCAATAGAGGCTTTTTTGATTGTATCTTTTATCGCTTGTTTCGCAATATCGAAGTCATCAATAAGACCATTTTTAATCCCACTTGTGTAGGTCTGTCCTGTACCTATCACATTTATTCCGTTGTGAAATTTTTCGCCCACTATTGTTTTAACACTTGATGAACCGATATCTATACTTACATAATAATGCTCTTCCATAGATAGGCACCTCCTGACAATCACTTATTCAAGTTCACACTATTAACAGTTTACAATACGTTTTAACGCTTGTGAACTATAAACACATGTATTTGTCTAAATTTTTAATTATTTTCGTTTGACTTATCTGCAATTCTATTTAATGCACTTTGCAACTCATCTTTTGCTTCATTTTCTTCGCTTGTTTTTTTCTGTACATTTTGCTCACTCGTAGATTTTGTACTACCTCCATCACTATATGGAATAAATGATGCACCTACTGATAAATCAATATACCCTGATTTTTTCAAGTTACCAGATTCATCACGTTCTAAGGATTGCGACATTTGTGGATAATACTTCATTTTATTAGTAATTGTATTTAAATTACCTACTATTTGTATTTCATCTGTTGTAAATAATTTGATTTGGCTTTGCGCATTTTCTTGAGGATCGTATTTAATTTCTGCAATCATGCTTCTCACATTTGCTGGCATGCTTGATAATTCATGAATAATTTTTTCTTTTTTATCTTTTTCGAACCCTTCAAGAATTGGACCATCATCCGTCGCATTTCCATCATAATTCTTTAACTCTGATCCATCTTCTAAAATTGGCACATAATTATCTTTCTTTTGAACCATCGCAACGATTTGCTTTTCAGTCACTTTAACGGATAGTTTATTTGGAAAAACTTTTTTAACTTCTGCACTTTTGATAAGCTCATTGTCTTCTAAATTGTTTTTAGCTTTTGTAGTACTATACGTATACATTCGTGAACTGCTTTTTACATTAATAGCTTTATCTATCGTACTTTTAGAAACATTATCGTTTCCAGCTATCTTCACACTATTAACCTTGCTTAAGGGTGTAAACATATAAATCAAGATTAAAATGATGATGAATAACAAAACACCAAATATTGAATATTGAATTTGTTTCTGTCTTTTTCGTCGTTTTGCTCTTTTTTCTTTCAAATAATCCGAATCAAATTCTTTTACTTTATCAGCCATTCATTTTCACACCCTTTAAAAAGAAGGTAAATTTGCTTGGAAACTTTTAATGAACTTATTTCCTCGCTCTTCAAAAGTATTGTATTGATCCCAACTTGCGCAAGCCGGAGAAAGTAACACAACATCGTTTGGCTCTATAACTGACTGAATTTTATCAACAGCATCTTGCACGTCGTTTGCTGTAATTACATACTTTCCTTGACTTTCACCTAATTTGATAAATTTTTCTTTCGTTTCACCGAAAGCGACCATCATTCTGACATTTTTCATATGAGGAATTAATTCATCAAAATCATTTCCTCTATCTAAGCCACCACATAACCAAATTATTGGTTGTTTAAACGAATCCAATGCAAATTGTGTCGCAAGTGTATTCGTCGCTTTAGAGTCATTATAATATTTATTTGTTTTATTCGTGCCAATATATTGTAATCTATGCTCAATGCCAGAAAAAGAAGTCAAACTATCAATGATGGCTTTAACGGATATACCTGAAAGCAGCGCAGCCAATACAGCAGCAAGAATATTTTCTAAATTATGCTCTCCTGGTAATACTAAATCGTCTTTATGGATAATTCTAAAACCTTTGAAAACGATGTAGTCATCTTTAACATATATCCCATCAACTTCTTGTTGTGTTGAAAAATAATACGTTTTTGCTCTTAGTGTCTCTGATTCAATTAAATGGCGTTGATGATAATTACATATTAAATAATCATTTTCAGTTTGGTTTTTATAAATTTGCTTTTTGGCATTTTGATAATTGTCTAAAGTTTCATGATAGTCTAAATGCGCAGAATAGATATTTGTAATAATAGCAATGTGAGGTTTATATTGATCAATGCCTAATAACTGGAATGATGATAATTCAGTCACTAAGTAATCGTCAGCAGTCACTTCTTGTGCTACTTTAGAAGCCACATAGCCAATGTTACCAGACAATTTCCCAGTCACTCTACTTTTTTGGAACATATCTCCTATTAATGAAGTCACAGTTGTTTTACCATTTGTACCCGTTACACCTATAATTGGTGCTTCCGATATTAAGTAACTCAATTCAACTTCAGTTAAAATAGTTAAACCTTTTTCAACAGCCGCTTCTATCAAAGGTACTGTATAAGGAATCCCCGGATTTTTCACAATAATGGGATGACTATCCAGTAAAGACAATGGATGTTCTCCACCAATGACTTTAATACCCTCATTTTCTAAATCAATTGCATGTGCATCCTGACTTAAATCTTTACCATCATTCACAATCACATTTGCGCCAAGTTTATTTAATAATTTCGCTGCCTCATAGCCACTTTTTGCTAGTCCAATGACTAAAACATTTTTATTTTCTAATCCTCTATATTTAAGCATGTTAACTCACTCCAATCCATAAACCAATTAGTCCTGTAATTAGACCGACTGTCCAAAATACCGTTACTACTTTAGTTTCATTCCAACCGACAAGTTCGAAATGGTGATGTAAAGGTGACATTTTGAAAATACGTTTACCTGTTAATTTAAATGATGTTACTTGTATCATCACTGATAATGTTTCAGCTACGAATACAAATCCAATAAATATCAATGAAAGTTCTTGGTTTAACATAATAGAAATCGTAGCAAAGATACCACCTAAGGCTAAACTACCTGTGTCACCCATAAATACTTTTGCAGGGTTTAAGTTAAATGGTAAGAATCCTAATAATGCAAAAATCATGATAATACAGAATAAACCAATAGATGTTGCACCTTGGAAATAAGCCATAATTGCATACATAACGAAACCAATAATTGATAGTCCAGTTGCTAAACCATCTAAGCCATCTGTTAAATTAACTGCATTTGAAAAACCAACTTGCCAAAAAACTATGAAAATTACATACGCAATTGACAAAGGAATTTCAAAATTGATAAATGGTATATGAATTCCTGTTGAAAAGTCCGTTAAATTAAACACTTGGCTCAATATAAAGAATATAACTGCTATCGCGATTTGAGCTAAGAACTTTTGTTTACTAGTTAAGCCTTGGTTATTTTTCTTTACAACAATAATGTAATCATCTATAAAGCCAATCAAACCAAATCCAATTGTTACAAATAACAATAAAATAATAGGATTAGAATTATCTATAAAAATAATCGCTAAAATTGAAGTTATGATGATACTAATTAGGAAAGTGAGTCCCCCCATTGTTGGTGTACCTGTTTTTTTCATGTGACTCTGAGGACCTTCTTCTCGGATGCTTTGCCCAAATTTCATCCTTTTCAATGTCGGTATTAATACTGGGACTAATATAAATGTGATTAAAAGTGCGATGATTGCGAGTAGATAAACCATATTATGCTCCTTTATATACTTAATTAATTGGATTATGTCGTTATGCTGAGTGTTTAAAACTATGTATAGAGGTCATAGGCGAACATTCCACAGTGTTGACTCCACTTTAAAATATTCGCACTATTGTTTAAAACCTCAATTTAGTACAGCGGTATGCATGATAATATCAATGTAATACCGTATTCGTTATGTGCTATGAATCTTTACTATCTTTCGAATCTTTTTCACTATCTTGCTTCTCTGAGGACTGACCATCAATAGCTTCTGAAGATAAAGTTACTTCAATCTTATCATTTTTGCTTACTTTCTGACCTTTGGTTGTTGATTGTTGTGAAACAAATCCACTACCTTTAGTCGTTATCTTCACATTCGCAAGATTTTCAAATGCTACCACTTCTTCTTTTGTCCAACCTGACATATCTGGCATTGTTATATCGCCATCAGTGAGTAACAAGACTTTACTGTTTGGTAATACTTTTTTATTTGCAGTTACCGATTGTTTTGTAATTTTCTCACCGTCACCAATAACGATTGGTTCTAACGATTTGCTATTCATTTTATCTTGCGCTTTTTGAGTTTCTTGACCTTCAACTTCAGGCACTTCACTATATTTAACATCTGACTTGTCTTTAGATTCTTTATCTCCAACATTTAGATATTTCAATGTGTTTTCCATAATTGGTTTGAACGCCTTACTGACACCCATTTCGTATGCCTCTTGATCATTTTTTTGAGCTAAACTCATACCAGCATAAACAATCACTTCTGGATCATCTTTAGGTGCATCACCAATAAAGCTAACAAAATAAGGATTTTCTCCATTAACATAACCACCGTTATCTGAGTCAGCTACTTGTGCGGTACCTGTTTTACCAGCTACATCATAACCATCAATTTGATAATTTTTCGCGTGACTATCCTCACTATTAACTACTTTATCTAATTCAGTACGAACTTTTTTAGCAGTATCTTTAGTTATCGGTTTGCCTGCATATTCTTTCTTACCTTTGAAGAAAGTATCTTTGCTTACTGGATTTGAAATACTGTTAACATACCATGGTTTCAACATATTACCATCATTAAAGAATGCTGATTGTGCTCTTAGCATTTGCACTGGGGTAACTGTTGTAGATTGACCAAAGGCAGATGTTTTCTGTTGAGCTTCATTATCCCAAGCAATGCCGCCTGTAGCTTCACCGTCAAACATACCATTTGTCGACTTACCGAAACCAAATTTCTCGTACCAATCCTTCATTTTATCTGCACCTACTAAATCTTGCAAATGCATCATTAATGTATTTGAAGAATAAGTGAAACCAAGCGACATTGGGATTTTACCCCAACCCACTTTATTCCAGTCAGAAATTTTTGAACCCATTACTTCTCTTGGTTCAGCTGTATATTTTTTATCTGGATCAAATTTACCCTCTTGAATAGCTGCTGCTAAACCATATGATTTAAAAGTAGACCCCGGTTCATACGTATTTTGATACAAGTCGTTTGCCCATTTTTTACCAAAATCTTTACCAGTTTCAGGATTAAAAGTTGGTCTTTGGCTATACGCCAATATCTCTCCAGTATGTGCGTCCATCACTACTGCAAATAAATCTTTTGGTTTGTAATGTTCTACCATGCCATCCAATGCTTCTTCAACGAATACTTGAATATTCGAATCGAGTGTAAGATGAACATCATCACCGCGTTTAGGTGTTTGCTCTTTCTTAGTATTTGGCGCTATATATCCCCAAATATCATGAATATAAGATAATGCACCTTTTTGACCAGATAAATAACTATTAAAAACTTTCTCTACGCCCATAGCACCTTTTAATTCTCCATTGTCTGGATTCTTTTGTGCCATACCGATTAAATGAGACGCAAAGTTTCCATTAGGATAAAATCTTTCGGTTTCAGGATATAGTGTGATACCTGGAAGTTTCATTTTTTCTATTTTTTCTTTTTCTTGATAAGTCAAATCTGTACCTTTTTGACCAAATTCAACTTGGAAAGCTTTTTTATTATTTAATTTATCTTCAATTTCTTTAGCCGACATATCAACAACGGTAGCTAATTTTTTCGCAGTTTTCTTTTTGTCAGTTACATGTTTAGGTTTATCGCTACCTTCACTTGCTTTTTTATCAACAATTGCAACTACTTTATACCGTTCAACATCTTCAGCTAATACCTTGCCGTTTCGATCGTAAATTTTCCCTCGTTCTGGTTGTTCTTGGGTGTTTACTAAGTATTTCTCATTTGCCTTCATTATTAAGTCTTCACCAGAAGAATGTCCGGTCAACATAATATATGAATATCTTAAAACCAACGTAAAAAAGAGCAGTCCGAATCCAAGGATGAGTAGGACTGCCCCTATTTTACTTTGTTTTATTTGAAATTTGGGTTTTTTAAATCTAATTTTTCGCTTCGCCATTATTACGCACTACCTTTACATTGTCGTTCTTAAGGCTCATTCCTTCGTTTTTAGCCTTATCGTAAATGCGTTCATATGAAGAGTTCTTTTTAATTTCAGATTCTATTGCGCTGTTTTCACTTGATTGTTTTTCGATTTTTGTATCTAAATCTGCAATTTTTCCTCGAGTATCATACGCATCCATTTTTAAAGATAGCATATATATACTTATTAAAGCAATTACTGTTATTAGTCCTATGTATAACATCTTCTCAAACTTTGTAAGTTGAACTACTACCTTGCGTTTTACGGTTTTGGTCTGGGTCGACGGTGGCGACTCAGGTATTTGTGTCTCTATGTCGTTATAAGGTTGATATATCTTTTCTACTGCCACTCAACATTCACTCCTTATTTTAATATTTCTGCAACACGTAACTTCGCACTACGCGCTCGATTATTTTCTTCAAGATCTTCGTCAGTTGCGATAATAGGTTTACGGTTAACGCGTTTCAATTTAGGTGTGTATGCTTCAGGTATTACTGGTAATCCCCTTGGTACATCTGGCCCCTTTTCGTACTCTTGAAACATTTGTTTACATAACCGATCTTCCAATGAATGGAATGTGATGACTGAAATTCTACCATTCACTTTTACTGCATCAATTGCTTGTTCTAATGAATCTTCAAATGCCGATAATTCGTCATTTACAGCAATTCTAATTGCTTGGAATATTCTTTTAGCTGGATGTCCACCTTTACGTCTTGCTTTAGCTGGAATACCTTCTTTAATAACATCTACAAGTTCTAATGTCGTTTCGATTGGCTTTTGCTCTCTATTTTGTTCTATGCGTCGGGCAATTTGTTTAGAGAATTTTTCCTCGCCATAACGATGAAATATTCTGACTAATTTTTCGAATTCCCATTCATTTACTACTTCGAAAGCAGATAATGATTGTGTTTGATCCATACGCATGTCCAGTTTTGCATCATGATGGTAACTAAAACCTCGCTCAGGAACGTCCAGTTGCGGACTAGAAACACCAAGATCGTAATAAATACCATCTACTTTTTCAATATTCAGATCATTTAAAATTTCAGTTATTTTTCTAAAGTTGTTATGGACGAAGGTCACTTTATGTAAGTGTTCTTTCAATACTTCTTTTGCGTTTTCTATAGCTGTTGTATCTTGATCTATCGCAATAAGTCTACCTTCGTCTCCGAGTTGATTTAATAAATAGAGTGCGTGGCCTGCTCCACCTAATGTACAGTCGACATACACGCCATCTTCCTTAATATTTAAATAATCAATGGTCTCTTTAAGCATTACACTGACATGATGAAACAATTTAGCACCTCCATTTAAAAATCAAAATCAATTAAGTCTTCAGCAATATCTTCAAAACTTTCTTCAGATTCATCATAGAAACTGCTCCAAGTTTCTCTGTCCCAAATCTCAATGCGATTTGAAACCCCTATTACTGTACATTCCTTACTTAAGTTCGCGTATTGGCGTAAATTTTGTGGAATATTAATACGCCCTTGTTTATCTAACTCAACTTCAACAGCACCAGAGAAGAACATACGCATAAATTTACGTGCGTCTTTTTTAGTCATTGGTAATGTCTTCATCTTCTCTTCGATGACTTGCCATTCTTCTAAAGTGTAGCCAAACAAACATTTATCAAGGCCGCGAGTGATTATAAAACGCTCATTTAAGTCATAGCGAAACTTGGATGGAACGATCATACGTCCTTTTGTATCCAATTGGTGCTCGTATTCTCCCATGAACATTTATAATCACCTCACCTTCTCATATATATAATTTACCACATCTCACCACTATCCTCCACTAATTATACAGATTTAACTAATTTTTCTTAAAAAGCGTAAAAAAATACCCGATTCATCAATTTGATGAATCGGGTAAATCCCTTTCACATCTAGGGTTTAACAATAATATGATCAAATGTATAAGAAAGTGGGGGATAGGTGGAGGGACTGAACACATCTATCCCAAAATCGTTCATTATTTGAAGTGGATTCCAAATTCTTTCTTGCAATCCGCCCATCGGATGAAGTGTTTCACTTAATTCTTTAAAGTGCTTCATACTTATTTCATTTTCTCTTTCAATATTCAATAAATACCTATTAATTAGATACTCATATTGTTTTTGGTGTATATGATTGTTTTTCTCTACTAATAACTGGTTATCATTATTACCAGCAACTTCAGTTAGTAGTGATTGATACAATTTTTCTTGTTGCACCTTAATTTCTTCCACTTTATCAACAAATGTTTGAGATGCTTGCGCACGTATGAATTTTTCCTTATCTTTTTCAATGCCTTGTTCTATAATCGAACGCTGTTTTAATTGATATTGACTAAGTAATTTTTCAATTCGTGGATACAAGTAACTAATTCTTAATCGTGGTAATACAATTGGCATCGATACATCCAATGTATTAAAAACTTCACTCAGTTCCGTCCAATATTTAATTTCACTTGGACCACCAATAAAAGCAACTGTATTAAATAACCATTCTTCCATTATTGGTCGTGTGACTACGTTATTTGAAAAACGTTCTGGTTCAACTTCAAGTATTTGTAATAATTCCTCTTTAGTCATGTATTTATCTGATTTACTTAGGTAAAATTGATTATCTTTAAAAGTAAGTAACTGTCTCATGTTATCTTCATGTAAAAATAAATGTACATTCGTATCAGTCTGTATCATTTGTTCTAATCCACTAGCAATCGTGTTTTGTTGATTATTTCTAAATGATGCATCTACATCTTGATGATGTTCAATAATTTTTTGGATAAATGGTTGTTCTAATTTACGTAATTCAGTATTGTTTGCGTCAATCAATAATAAACCATATGCTTTAAACACTTCGTTCAACAACGCTTTAAACATATCCGTCCAGCTATCATACTGATCAATAATCTTCGTACACATTTCAATCAGTTGCTTAGAATGTGTTGTTTCATTCATTTCTTTAAAAAATAGTTTCAACGCGTCTTTTAATTGCGCTTTATCAGGATAATATGTTGAGACGCTTGCTTCAGGTGGCGTCATTGTATGATATTTTATTTTTTGTAATTTTGCATTTTGAGCATTATAGGCATAAGTATGATTTACTTCATCAAAATCATGATCTTCACCAGCAATCCAAAATACTGGTATTACATTTGTATTATAGTCTTTTGAGAGTTTTTCACTCATCGTTATAATAGAAAATATTTTATGAAAAGTATATAAAGGCCCACCAAACAATCCAGCTTGTTGTCCACCTATGATGACTTTTGCGCCTTCGCTTAATAATGAAATATTTTGCAATTGCTTCTCTGTTAATGTTAAGTCGCTCATGTAATTTTTAATAACTTGAGCTAATGCCACTTCTCTGCCATTATTCGGCATTGATAAACGTTCACTATAGCTCTTTTCTTGCATAGCATCAAAGTGATAAAACTGTCCTATTTTTGAATCACTATCTTTAATTTTAGAAATAAATTGATCTTTTTCATTAAGTTTTGTAATCATACAATCCATGCGTAATTCTCCTTATGATACTCTATTCCTAATTAGTATAAAGTTTATATACATCATTGACAATTTAACGGCTTATAATTTTCAAATTTTTAATAACCTATATAATAAGTACACACTTGGATCACTGCATTTTTCAAAAAACTTCAGTATCTATTTTTTATAAATATAAACAACTATACATATATGTTTAAACTATCGTTTTTGTGAAAAAACAATAAAAATAAGGTATAATAGAATAAATGATAACAAAGGGGGAAGATGCGATGAGTAGTGTAAAGCGTCTTGATATAAATTATAAAACAGACGAACTATTCGAAGATTTCAGAAACTTCGGTAATAAAGATTTGTATTTAGTAGATGAACTTCGAGGAGAAATGATTGATGCAAGTTCAGATTCACCTTTTTATGGTATTTATGTAGGTGATCGTTTAGGGGCTCGAATGGCACTATATCGTAAAGGTGAAGTTGAGGAAACTCATTTCCCGGGCTTTGATGATTATAACGTGATTTGGAAATTAGAAGTGCTACGTGATTTTCAAGATCGTGGTTACGGTACATCTTTATTAGATTTTGCCAAAGATCAAGGCTTACCAATCAAAGTCATCGCACGAAATCAATCTAAAGATTTTTTCATTAAACAAGGTTTTACAGATTTAGAAGAAACAAATAGAGATGGTCATGATGTTTTAGTTTGGACTCCATAATCAAACGGGTCCTAATAAAATGAAAAGTGCCCTTCAAAGCAATCATTAAAAAATGAAAACTTTGAAGGGCATTTTATATGACTTGAATTCGTTTAGTAATAATTAAATTAACGGTTAAACATACGCGATTACTTCTTTTAACGAATTCACTACATAATCTGGTTTAATTTCCGTATCATTTATTTTATTTCTTGGATTAAACCAACATGTCTCGATATTCGCATTTTTCCCACCTAAAATATCAGAAGACATAGAATCACCTATAATCATTGCGTAACCTCGTTTATCTTCACCTATCTTATTAAATACGTAATCAAAAAATTCAGGCATCGGTTTTTGGTATCCTGTTTGTTCAGAAACAAAAATATCTTTAAACCAATGGCCTATCTTCGTTTTTTCAATTCGTCTTTCTTGTGTTTCTAAAACACCATTAGTCACTATATACAAATCGTGATGTTCTTTTAATTGTTTTAAAGTTTCAATTGTTTGATCAAAATGTTTAATCGGTGCATTCGCAAGTTCATCTCTAAAGATTTGATCAGCTAACTTACCATCTATCTTCATTTGATGTAAATGAAAGTATGCCTCAAAACGTTTACTTAAAACTTCATCTTTAGTTAATTCATTCTTTTGAAAAGCATCCCAATGTGCCTGATTTATTTTTTTAAATGTATGCAAATCATTTTGATTGGTCTTTATTTGAAATTGTTGTGTCATTTCATAAAATGCATATGCTTCTGCATCATCAAAATCCACCAATGTGTCATCAAAATCTATAAGTAAACTTTTCGTTCTCATTTTGTCACCCTCTAGTACGCTTAAATATATTTATTTCAAATATATCATATTCTTTAATTTCTCCATATTATTCTTATATAACACAAAAATGGCCAAGGTTATCACCCTGACCATTGTTTATGATATTAATAATACTAGAAGCCGAATAATTTTGATAATACGCCTACACCGTTTTCTACGATGCTTACGATACTTGTACCTAATTTCGCGCCGTCTCCAGCGATGCCTGCTTGTACAGTGTTTTTGATTGCTTCGAATAAACCTTCCATTATAAACACCCCTCGATAAAAAATTAGATGATTATGACTTTTTTTAATGTAGTGAACGATATTTACAAAATCTTATTTCGTCTAGCTATCGTTCGATATATATACTATAAGATATGACGTGATTTAATTGTGCGATTTTTCTTACTTAGTCATAAATTGGCTTTAACTGTCCTTTTATCTCAAATTCAAAACAGTATCGCATGCCTAACTATATTATATGCAATTTAATATTGCGAAATTAAGTAAACAAAATATTTCTTTTGAGTTTGTTTAGTATTTTAAAGTATGAAATTGAATATTACTTTCATGATCTAACCGCAAAATGGATGCTAATTTAAAAAGTATGATAAATAGAGGCCATAAAGTAAAATGCCATGCCCTAATCAATGCAGTATAAGCACATCAACAGCAATGTGTTTTAGAGATTAATCATTATTTACAAAAAAAGACTAAGCACATAAAAAATGGCTTAGTCTTTTTAGCCAGTCAGTGAATGGCTAGATGGAACTATGAAATCGTTATTGGACCATTCGATTTCTGTCGCTCGCTTTGTTTTTTTTCTTTTCGTTTTATGGACCAAATTTAAATCTCTTGGATCTTAACTTTCCTCTACAAAATCACGATTAGCAGTGATAAATGTATCTTTAAAAGTTTTGAGTCTTGGCGTCCCCTTAGGTGATAATACAATTTTTTGAATATCTACATGATCGCTAACAGATAATACATTCACTGCTTCTCCATCGAATTTTCTGTTTGAGTATTCCTTACATTTTTTCAAGATGTTAACGCTTCGAGGTTGATTATAAATATATTGGGCTTGTTTCGATTTATTAACTGCTTGTATAAATTGCTTATTTGCAGTTAAATAGTGACCTTTTTCTGTCTGAAGTCTTGGTGTCCCGTTTCGCGTATATACCAATGATTTAATATTTATTAATTCCCCCATTTCAATGGTTATTTGAGCAGGTTGTTTAAATTCAACATCATCATACAGTTTGGCTTGTTTCACAAGAGAAACCGCTTTAGGTTTATATGTTAAATATTTATTATCGTCCACTTTTTTGGACTTCGGTTTTGTTGTTGATATGAACTCTGCTTTAAATCCTTGTCTTTTAAGATTTATAGTAGTATTTGCATTGGGTAAGTTCATATTGACGTTTACGAATTTATAACCATCGTAAATAATACTAATATTGAAATCAAAATCACATTGCTTCAAATCATCAGTCCTAAAATAAATATATTGATTTTTTTCCTCAAATTCTACATCTATTGTATTGATTTCATTATTAAGTTCAGTCATTACAACCTTGTTAATTACCTTTTTATCATCTTTATATAAACGAACGACCTCTTTCATTTCATTATCGATAAAGTGTGTGCCTTCATAAACTGCGAAAAGGGGTTCTTTGATAGGTAACGCTTCTGTTAAATTATCAGACATTAAAAAATATATTTGGTTATCTTTAACATACTTTTTAGCGTTTCCACCTTGTATAACCAATTTTATGAAATCACATAATTCCTGATATGACTCATGTTTTAAAAAGTGATAGATATTTCTAAATTTATCATTTAATAAATAGTATTCTAAATTTTTACTATGAGTTTCTAGCGTGCGCTCCATCTGATTAAACAAATCATAAAACGCTTGCTTATCTTCAGCATTTAAAAATCGCTTGTTATTAAATAAACGCGACATAAAATCCATTTCAATAATTCTACTAATCGCTTGATATTCAGCGTTTTCAGGAATATCTAATTTTAGTACTTCTTCTAAAACAGATAAGTTTAATTGTGTTTTCTCAATAATGCTCGTTTCGCCGACTAAAGATTGGTTATAAGAATAACGGTTAACATGATATACCGGACTCGGATTCATCGACGCCGTTTGACATCTTGAGATCGCATCTATAAAAAATAACTTATCTTCTCCATACTTCATATGTTTGAATTTTATATTATTATCTAAAATAATTTGACGTTTTATGATCTTTCCAGGTGGACCTACAGCTCTAAATATACGTTCAATTTCATAAGGAACTAAATAATTGGCGACTTTATACGAGCTAAACCTACCTAATTTTTTAATTGCTTTTTCAGTATGTTTAACACTTTGACCAAATGCAACATCTGAATGATGATCCACTGCTTGATTTAATAATGTTGGCAATCCTTCTGCGTCTAACCAATCATCGGCATCCAAAAACGTAATATACTCACCTTGCGCATTGTTTATCCCTACATTTCTAGGTTCCGAAGGGCTCCCTGTATTTTCATTTAATTTAATCAATTTAATAAAATTGTATTTAGCCACAAATTCTTCTATTATTTCTAAAGACTGATCATTAGAACAATCATCTACAAAAATTGCTTCAATGGCTTCTTTATTTATATTTAAATTATTAATAGACTCTACACATGATTCTAAAAATAACTCTTTGTTGTATACAGGTACTATGATAGATAGCAATTTCTTCATTGCATGAATCCCCTTTTAAATAAATTCTGTTTGATACTTATATATGGTAATGCTAAATGTTTTCTAACACTTTTATAATCTAAGTTGTAGATATAATTGAATACTTAAAAATTAATTTTTGAGAAAGTCTTATCTTACGTTAACATACAATAACCATATACTACACATATAATCATTAAATATATTATAGGAATATATTTAATAGAAAAATCAATATTTCAACCTTCTAAGTATAAGATGAAAAATCTGGAATTTTAATCATATTGCGTCATATAAATTAACAATTCCTCAAAAAATTTCGAATTTGCTTTTGACCCTTCAATACAAATACATGTTTATGGTTACTTTGCATTTTAATTTTTTCTAGCACTTGTGGTTTTCTATCAATTGGATAGCGCCAAATATATTTTAAGAATGTGAAAGTTAATCTTTCTTCACAACCTTCTCTCATATCTATACGTGTTTTTCCTATATTTGAAAGATATCTTTTAAACACTCTGTAAAAACAAACGACTCTAGGTAAATCTATAAAAATGATTGTATCTGCTTCATTAATTCTTTCATCAAATAGCGCTGAATAATTGCCATCAATTATCCATTTATTATTTTGAATCAATTGCTTATGTATCTTAATTTGTTCATCATAATGCATCATCTGCCAATTTGGTTTCCAAAAATACATATCTAAATGATAAACAGGGACTTTAAGTATCTTTGATAATTGACGTGAAAACGTTGATTTTCCTGATCCAGAAGACCCAACAACCATTACCTTATCCATCGTTCTACCTCCATTTAACTATGTTGAAAGTTATAGACATTATGATATGAGTGGTAAGTAACGTTAAGCATATACGATTAAGCATATATTGTGAATCATTTTGTAGAATATGATACTAAATATCACTGTAATGGAAACAATAGCCAAACACTAAATCTGTATATTTTACGTTTATTAGAACGTAGAGCCTTTGAATATTTTTTATTGTTTCTCTGTCCTTACTATTTCCAACCAACCATTTCGCCCATTTTCGCAATTTAAAAAACAGCTAACTATTTATTTGAATGAGTTGTTAATTTATTTGATTTTGCATATTATTAAA
Source organism: Staphylococcus sp. Y174-1 (assembly GCF_049897865.1). Classification (NCBI taxonomy): domain Bacteria; kingdom Bacillati; phylum Bacillota; class Bacilli; order Caryophanales; family Staphylococcaceae; genus Staphylococcus; species Staphylococcus sp. Y174-1. The sequence goes on from NZ_JAFCXB010000001.1 coordinate 694,283, forward strand.
TTAACATGAAAACAAGGTGTAACTCATTTCTAAAATTCAATATAAGGGGGAATTTCATATGAATCATTGGATTAACTTTATTATTATGTCATTACTCATACTTATCGTACCGGGGCCTAGTTTTTTTGCAGTTATAAAAAACAGTACACATGGTGGCATTAAAAGCGGTATTTCCACAACATTAGGTATCGCCAGTGCCCATTTAATTTACGCTACATTAGCAACACTTGGACTTATTTTTATACTCGTAAGTTCACAAACTATATTTTTATTAATCAAAATATTAGGTGCAGCCTTACATTATTTATCTTGGTTTGAAAAACATACTGAATGCGCACAAATTTGAGTATGATAAATCAGATGGCTTAAATACAGAAAAACCCGATTTATTTAAGTCATATAAACAAGGATTCATCACTATGATTTTAAATCCAAAAGCAATTCTATTTTATATTAGTATATTACCTCAATTTATAAACCATCAAAGTAACCAAAGTATCCAAGTAGCAATATTTTCAATCCTATTTATAATAACTGTAATCACATGGTTTAGTTTATGTACTTTGGTCTTTAATTACATAAAAATCATCTTTGAAAAACCTAAGGTTAAAATGTGTTTCGATTATATCGTTGGTACAACTTTAATTGCATTATCCCTCAAGATATTAACTACAAAACATTAAATGATTACAATATCTTTTTGTTAATTACTTTTTGGTTATTGCGAGTCTTATATATAAATAAATGTCTTAGAGTCAAAATAGCTTAACTTATAAACAATTTAAAAACTCATAGTAGATTGTCCACTAAGTATTTTCATATATATGACCACACTATGATTTATGTGTTCAATGAATTACTAAAATATTATAAAACTGCTTGCTTATATAATTTGTTGATATTTTTGTGTTGTTTTAATTTGTATATTGAAAAAAGGGCAACACACATAAGTTTATCGCCCAATTGAGCCCGTTAAAAAGACGGTTCCTGAAATTTATAGTTAAAAAATAACCATCAACCTGCCAAATAAACCACTACCGTCAAGGTAGACACCTTAAATATAAAATTAATTATTTAGATACGTTCCAGAGTTTGGCAATAATTTGTGAAATTACAGAACGTATCTTTTATTTTTATAATAATTTCACTTAATATAGAAGTAAATACAAAAGCTAGAATAGCATTTACTGTTCTAGCTTTTGTATTAGTTAATATTATTTCATTCAAACTGTTGGACAAACTTATAATAAATTGTTTTTCTTAGTTCTTAATAAGCGCAATGAATTTAGTATAACTAATATCGCTGCGCCAGTGTCGCTTAATACGGCTAACCAAAGTGTTAGTAACCCAGGGAATACTAAGATAAAAGCAATCATTTTAATAATAATAGAGAAATATATATTTTGTTTAATTATATTCTTAGCTTTGTTACTAATAGTGATAGTGTCTGTTAGTTGATGTACATTATCTGACATTAATACAACATCTGCTGTTTCCATTGCAGTATCTGAACCAATAACGCCCATTGCAATACCAACTTCGCTTTGTGCTAAAGCAGGGGCATCATTGATACCATCACCAATCATTCCTACACGATAGCCTTTGCTTTGTAAATCTTTGATAGCTGATAATTTATCTTCAGGCATTAACTCAGCATAAACCTCTTTGATACCTGAAAGTTGCGCTATTTTATGTGCAGTTCCTTTATTATCACCTGTAAGCATTATAGTATTTTTAATATTACTTCCATTTAATTGTTGTAATGTTTGCTTAATATCCGACCTTAATGGGTCTTCAACAGTAATAAAGCCATGGATTTTATCTGCTGTTGCAATAATAATAACTGTATATCCTTGTTGCTCATATGAATATATTTCTTCTTTATAATTTACAATATTTTCATTTATAGATTCGATTAACTTTATGTTTCCTGCATAAATAATATTATGGTCAATTTTACCTTTAATACCTCGTCCAACAATATTTTCAAAATCAGTAACATCGTATGTTATAGATTTAAATTGTGAGACATAATCAACAATTGCATTGCTAATTGGATGCGTTGAGTATGATTCTAAACTTAGCGCAATATTCAAAAACATTTCTTTGTCAGATTCGATTGTTTTAATTTCTGAAACTTTTGGGCGTCCTTCAGTCAGCGTTCCAGTTTTATCAAAAGCTAAAGCTGAAAGTGTACCTAAAGCTTCCAAATGGTTGCCACCTTTGATAAGTACACCTTTTTTTGCTGCGCTACCAATCCCAGTAACAATAGCTACAGGAGTCGAAATAACTAGTGCACACGGACATGCTATGACAAGTAGTTCAAGTCCTTTATAAAACCATTCTCCCCATGTTCCTAAAGAAAAAATAGGAGGGATTACCATTACTAATAATGCTAATATGAATACAATGGGTGTATAAATTTCAGAAAACCGGTCGATAAAAGCTTGTGTAGGTGCTTTGTTTTCTTGTGCTTCTTCAACCATATGAATGATTTTAGACAGTGTGGTATCTTTAACTAATCTTGAAACACGTATTTTTAAAGTCCCGTTTTCATTAATAGAACCTGCATAAGCTTCTTCATTTATCGTTTTGTCTACAGGAATAGATTCACCAGTTATAGGTGCCTGATTTAAACTTGAATATCCTTCTATAATCGTACCATCTAGTGGTACTCGATCGCCTGGTTTTACAAGTAAAATTTCTCCAATACTAATATCTTTTAAGTTTTTTGAAATTATCCCCGTCTCTGTTACAACGTTTGCTTCTGCTGGTGTAATATCCATTAACGATTGAATAGAATTTCTTGTTTTATCTATAGAAATAGTTTGTAATAAAGTGCCAATAGTAAATAGTAAAACGACGATTGCGCCTTCAAAAAACTCACCAATTAATATGGCACCAATAACAGCTACAGACATTAAAACATTCATATCTAAACTCTTAGATTTAATAGCATAATAGGCACTTTTTAAGGGTTTTATACCACTGACTACAATAGCTATGATATACATCAAATTAGTTATCCAAATGGGTAGTGATACCATAGATGAAACAATACCAAGGATAAGAAATAGTGTTGATATAATAGGCTTACTAAACAAACGCCACTTTGTATTATTATTTTTATTACTGGATTGTAATGTAGCAGAATAACCGATTTTAGAAACTTCTTTTTCAATATTTTTAGTTTGATTGCCTTCAAAATCAATCTGCATTTTTCCAGTTGAAAAACTAACTTGTGTGTCATTTACATAGGGTAAATTGTTCAAATGTTTTTCAATACTTTTAGCACAACTACCACAATCCATACCTTCTATTGAAAATATTGTATAGTTTTGATTGCTATCATTTTCTTCGATACCATAACCCAATTTTTTTAGTGTTTGAGTCACTTGATTAATACTACTTTGAGATTTTAGTCCAACGCTTAATTTACTTGTAGAAAAATTAACTTTAGGATTAGTTACATCGTCTAAAGGTCTTAACGCTTTTTCAATGGTTATTGCACATGAACTACAATCCATACCTGTTACTTTAAAATTATAATTTGAAAATGGGGTGGCTACTTCATCGTCTTCTTCAGAACTATTACTCATAGCATTACATGAAATGTTATGAGTTGAATCGATGCTTTCACCGTTATTTGTACAGCATTCGTCATTTTGATTTGCTACCTTAGGCTCATTACTACAACACTTATTTTCGTTAACTGAGTTACTTGTACAACAAGTATTAGATTCAGCTTTATTATTACAGCAATTAGTACTCATTTAAGTCATCTTCTTTCGTTATATAGTATGATACTGGCAACTTTGAATATCATCTTCAGTATTTTCAACTACAGAATCAATAAGTTTAAGCAGTTCTAAAATTTGATTGTTTTTTATTTGGTAATAAACGTATTTACCTTCTTGTCTAGAATTAACCAAACCACACCCTTTGAGACAAGATAAATGTTGAGAAATACTAGATTGACTTATTTGAGAATGTTTAACAATCTCATTGACAGTCATTTCTTTCGATTTAAGTAGCTCTAATATCATCAAACGTACTTTATTAGAAAGACCATGTATAAAATGTGCTTTTAACTCAATATCATGCATTTAATCACCTCATATTACCTAAAACTAATATAAATAACATATTACCATTTGGTAATATGTTATTCAATCCTTTTTATAATGTTAATTAGAATTTCGTTTGTCCTAATTAATTTTATTAGTTAGTCTGTAATTATTCTTTCTTAAGATACGTTCCTATATTCATTTGGTGTTAGTCCATCAAATTTTGGAACATATCTTTTATTCATATAATAATTAATATATTCACTGATGCCTGTTTCAAGATCTTCATATGTGCTGAATTGATTTCTATAGTAATATTCTGATTTTAACGTACCCCAAAAAGCTTCTATCGGTTGATTATCTAAACAACTTCCTGCTTTTGACATACTAATTTTTACGTTATGTGTATCTAAATAGTTCTTGTAATGTTTAGAAGTGTATTGAAAACCTCTGTCACTATGTAAAACTGTATTAGATGCATCATTATTTTGTAAGGCTAATTTCAATATGTCCATAACCAATTTTAAATCATTACGCTTACTCACTTTATAAGCAATTATACTTAAATCATACCTATCAATTATAGCGCTAATATAAGCTTTTTGACCTTTTCCATAATTTAAGTAACTAATATCTATAAACTATTTTTGATTTGGTTTATTGGCTTCAAAATTTCTATTCAATATATTTTCAGCTGTGAAATGTGGTTTGATTCTAGTCCAATTAGGACGTTTTTTTCTGATTTGTGCTTGTAAACCTAAAATTCGCATAATTCTTCTAATACATTTTATATTAACATTTAAATTGCACTCTCTTTTTAAAGCGTAATGTATCCTTACTACACCGAAGGTTTCTTTAGAGTTCTTAAATATACGCTTAATTTCTTTTGCAATTAATTTAGATCGTTTTTCATTATTAGAAATTTCTTTATTACACCATTTATAATAACCACTACGGCTGACTTCTAGACGCTCGTATAACATTTTAATACTGTAATTTTGTTCTCTGTTGAGCTCAAATATCATTTGATATAAATGTTCTTTATGACCTAATGAAAATGATTGTTTCGATACTTGAACTCTTGCCACTTTTTTACGATTGCTTTATCCATTTCTAAGTATTCTATTCTTGTTTTTAGTTTTTTATTTTCTAATTTTATTAGTTCTATTTCAGATAATTCTTGTTTTTTATTTTTTCCACGTTTATCTTTTAATCCATCTATACCATTCTTTTTATAGCTCTTCACCCAATGGTATATTTGATGGTAGGAAACACCATATTCCACGGAAGCCTCTTGATAGTTATAATTTTTAGCTATGACATTTTCAGTAATTTCAATACGTTCAGATAAAGTTGTTTTTCTTGATTTATTCATAGTGGAAAACCCTTTCCCTGTGTGCTTGTTAGATTTTCCCTTTTTATAATTTCTTAACCACAATTTTAAAACTGATATAGAGCTAATATTATACTTGTTAACAACTTTATACAGTGGAATATTCCTTTCTAACACATCTTCTATAGCTATTGCTTTAATCTCTGCAGAGTATTTATTTCTTTTACTAAAAGGTTTTAATCCATCTACACCATAAGCTTTATATCTTCTTACCCATTCTTGTAATGTAGCGCTAGAAACTCCATTATTTTTTGCTGTACTATATCTTGATATATTTCCATCAACTATATCTTCAACTATTTTAATATGCTTTTCTAAACGCATCTTATTTGTAGTCATAAAAAATACACTCCCCTAATTATAGTTCACTTTTTATATTTAAAGTGTCTACTTTTAGGGGAGTGTATCAAAAAAGTTGGGATGGTTATTTTTTATGGCTTGATTTAACAATTGTGATTGCTATACCTAACAAGGTAACGATGAATGTACCGAAACCTAACATTAAGTACGGCACTTCTACAATTGAAACCAAACAAGGCGTCTCCTTTCTAAAGATTTTGTCGGTACTTTCATAAGCACCACCTCACTTTATACTGAGATTAGCCACCATCTATCCAACTTACTCACCTTAATCTGCTTTCTTCAAATCTTTCCATTTCGCTTACTATCCCGCTTACATTAATTCTATAAAAAAAGAACCTTGCAAGCGCAAGATTCTTAATTGAATAATATGTAATTTATTCTTTTAGTGTCCTGGGAGGGCTGCTATACAGCCCTTATTATCAGTGTTTGTAGCGTTTTAGTGACATGCCAGTGCCATAAAAATATTGATTATATATTTCTTACATTTTAATGGTAGAAACTAGTTCGTTATCTTTAACGTTACTAAATCTATTATTGTGCAATTTTAAACACCTTGACAGATTCTTGTTATTACTTTTACGATTGTATATTGATGTTTAAAAGGACTTGTGGAATTACTGTTTTAAAAGACTTTTAAAATGTTATATTTCTATGAGCGTCTGCACTTTTTTAAATAATCTGTCTTTTTTTGCCCTAAAAAATACCCACCTATTCACTTAGGTGGGCTTTTGCGTATTCGTATAGTTTGCCTGTAGTTTCTAAACTCAAATTACTCAAATCGTTTTTACCGTTTTTCAATCTACCAATTTTTGCACCACTTATACCAGTATCTTTTCTATTTGATAAGCTGTTTTGTCTGATTCTAGCAATTTTTGAATTGTATCATACACCTCATTGATCGCGTTCATTTAAAACACCCACTTTACAAATAATAATATAGCTACTATTACAAATAGACCAATCACAAATTCTTTCTTTTCCTGCTTAGTTGCTTTTTTACACTCATTTGTATTTTCATTGTATCCCAATGAGTAATATTGTAATTTTACAAATTAGGATCCCCAGTTTTGTTTATGAAAATAGTATATAGTTACTATTCTTGATCTTCATAGGATGATATTTTAAAAAAAATAGTTATAACTCCTACTGACATTAAAAGAATACTAAATAAAACACCTACTATATGAAAGTAAACATTATTTAAATCTAATATAACTTTACCCATATAAGATAATAATAATATTACGGTAATATAATTTACCCATACAGTAACAAACATTTTATAACTCCTGATTAATGAGGTTATCATTTTCTCTTGGTAATTAAGAATTACATTAGTCAGATTTAAATATAACTCTTTACTATAATTGCCTAAAATAGTAGTGACTATAAGTAATAAAAAAGACTGTATACCAATTATTTCTTTTGAAGAATTTGAATTAATATATAAGTAGAGACAGATGTATATAGCGGTTATTAATATTATATAAACAATACTCAAACACTTAATTCCTAGTTCTTTTTCTTCTATATATTTCTTGAAAGTTTCTTCATCCAAATACATTAACACCTCAATTTTAAATTCATTTTAAATACTGATTCACAATATTTTATCATGTAATTTTTTATAGTTCTATTTTAAATTAACCTCTTAATGTAAATGTATTTCTATTATCTCCACTGCAAATAATAAAACGACCTTACTTAATACAGTTTCTACATATGATATATATAATATTATTTCCAAGTTCTTTATCATCTAACTGGTATCAAAATTGAGTTGAATATTTTAATTTAAATATCCTGCTATAGTTGAGATACTTGAAACTGTGCCTATAGTTTTACCTATGAAAGATAAATATTTTTTAGCCATTTCTTTATCATGTTGTTTTAAAGATTCTTTAAAGTTTTTTAAATGCTCATCATTCATATTTCGTAAAACTTCATCATCGATATTATTTATATAATCCTGCAATTCCACAACATGTTCTTCTGGAACAATTGGAATTTGACTATTATGTGTGCTTTGAATACTAGCATTATTAAGGTTAGAGTGATTGAAGCTATTACTAATTTGATTCATTTGGCTACCTCCATTAAAAACATTTATTATAGTTGGATGGGTGAATTCTTGCAATATTTTTTTTGTTTCTTCATCTATAATTATGTCGCTAATTGGTATATTTTTATCTGGAATATCAGTAATAGCTTTTTCAGTCTTTTTTACGGAATTTCCACCTTTATTTGATTCAATTAAATAATCCTTAAATTCTTTTGTTACTTGAAATTTAGGGAATAAATCATTTTCATCTACATCAAAAATATCACAACAAAAATCACATTCATATTCTTCCAAATCTTTATTGCTATTTAACGAGAGTACTCTATTACAATTAGGACATCTAAGTTCCCAACTCAATTCTAATTCTTTAGTAGCTACATGTTCAATTAACAATTTAAATGAGTCGTCTAATCCTATACTAGCGTATTTTGCAAACTTACTAGCAGTAAACTTTTCTATAGAACTATAACACAGACTCTCTAAAAACTCTTGGAATTTTTTTCGAGTAATGAAAGTGACAGTCATAAGTGATCCCTACTTTCTTTATTTGAATAATATATCCCTAACATAATTAATTACATGTTCACTAACATCAGAAGTAAAAAATATACTTTTAGTTTGAATACCAACCCTTATAGTATATTCATTTATTACGTTACCTTCAGTTACTTTAATCTTAATAAAACCAGTAGTTTGTGTTAAATTTGTTTTTAAGTATTTGAAAAGTGGCGTATTTCTTAATTCTTTATTACTTCCCAATCCAACAGTTTCTAAACCTGAAAGTAAAAGAGAAGAAAAAGGCATGATATTTTCGTCTATGTTATTATCAAATAGCTCATTCACATCATACAATGCACCTTCTAAATTATCAATATTCGTATCTTTAAAATAATCATCTATTGCGTCTAAAACTTTTGATACATTACTAAATTTATCATTGTCATCAACAATATTAATATCTGGTAAAGAAACCGTATCAATAAGTTCTCCTTGTAATTTATCAGCAACTTCTTCGACAGTAAATTCAAATTTTTCATTTATGACTATTGGCATAGTAGTATTATTAATGTTATCGATAAAAATATTCACTGTTTTTTTTGCTTTTTTAGCATCACCACGATATTCTAATATTTTTTCGTTAAAGTTAATATATATAGTTGCATATGCTGGTATTGGGGTTTTATTGATATTAGTACCATACATATCAGATTTAACTCCACTTTTATATATCAATCTGATATATATTTCTTTTGAAGTATCATTCGAAACCATACCAAAAATAGTTGGTTCCGTACTTAAATCTTCAATTTTAGGGATTGAAATATTGTCAAACAAGTTATTATTCATATAAGTTAAATTTTTAACTATCTCATCATATTTTAAGTTTTCATCTAATTCAAACCATTTAACTGCCGTTTTACCAGCAAGTAACTTGTTATTTATTATGTCTTTAACTTTATTGTTATGAGTTTCATTTTTATTAAACTTATCATAAACTGCAATAGCTAAATCTACTTTATTATTAATAGTGCTGGCAACATTTAACTCTGTAGCTAAATCTCTCAAATCATTTTTAGTAAACTTGGATAAGTCGTTTGGTATCACTAAATTATTAAAGTCTAGCATATAAATATCTCCTCATTTCACATCTCATTAATATAATAATACAAAATATTCATATAAAAAGATAGATAAATATAAAACAAGGCAGACATATAAAAATACCACCCAGTGACATGTGTGGGTGGTTTAAATCAAAACTTATTATATGATGATCAATCATACAATCATAAAAATGTGGGTCCGAACAAAGTTAAGCATCCGGTCACGCCAGCACGAATCAATTTCGCGTCATATATTATTTATTTAATCTTATATAAGATTATCACTATAAATACATTTTCTATTTAACTTCTAATTTACCCCATAATGCTTTTTCTTTTAATAACTTCTCTTCTTTATCAGTAATCTTACCTATAGGCATAAAGAAATTATCTTTTTTGTTTGCTCCATCTGCTTGGTATTTAAATCTAATCCACCACAAACCATTTTTCTTATCTTTGATAACTTGGTCGAATTTCACATATTCCCCAGGATAAATCCAAGAACCTCTATCTACTTGCGCTTTATCTAATCCCATTGCACGTCTAACAACAATTGGTTCCGTATTATTTTTACTAGATGTGAATATACCATTCCACGCCCAAACTGTACGAGGTGGTTTTGCTTTGATAGGTTCTTTTACATCTTTTGCTACTTTTTGTATTGGTGAATCACCTTTCATATGTTTAAGAACTAAACTATCAAGCACACTAATATCATTTCTACCATATCCTGCTGCTGCTAATAAATTACCTGGATCTTGTTTATCATATTGTATTTGTTGGTGTCCAGGCATTTCATTACGTGGGTTAATTTCCCATGAATTACATAATGCTGCCATAATACGACATGAATTATCTAGTGATTTAAGTGTTCGTGAACGATTAGAGAAGTAACAAGCTTCAAGTCCAAATGCAATATCATTTGCATCGTCACCATACCACTGATTATCAATTGGCGTATCATACAATACATGCCACGCTTTCTCCGTAACTGGTATACAAATAATACATTCACTATCGTCTACAAAAATGTGAGCTGATGCTGTTCTAGCCCAATCAATATTATAAGTATTTCTATAATAGTTAACATTTTGTTGTGCTGTTGAATCACGATTACCTGTATCATGAAAAACTGCAAATCGTGGTTTACCACTTTCTAATCTTTGTCCTGTTCGACGCGTGCCAATTGGTAAAAAATCAGTATAAACGGGTACGCCATTCCATGTACCTATTCTTTTTTTGCCCATGTTTTCCCCTCCATTTTCTAAATCATTAATAAAAGGGAGTCGTATGACTCCCCAAAATCCGTAGCTATCATAATCATGTAGAACTTTTTTAACTGGAGAACCATTCCATGTTCCCCAGTTTTGATCCAATGAATAAAAAGTTTCTAAATTACCTTCTAGACCAATAGAAACATGGCCATATTGTCCACCTACCCATACGCAAATATCTAATGGTTGGACAACTAAGTCTAGTGTGTTTGGTAAAAACTTTGTTCCTTTTGGTGCAGTTGCTCTATTTTTAGCATTAATAATATCTTTAGCATCACCTTGAAAATGCCAATTAAAATATTTTTTGCATACATGAATTACCCAATCGGCACATTGACCTGGATATATACCATCTTCATCATGTTGATATCCTATTCTTGAATTAACATATTTTAATGCATCACTTTTCTTTGCCACTTCGCATCACAACTTTTTCATATTTATTTTGTGTTTTTAGTTCTTTCATTACTTTATTACTTTCTTTAGCTGCATTAGTAAGTGGGTTATCTTTCCATGCCGTAATTAATGCTACTGCAATTGTCATTAACGTTGACTCATCAACTGGTATTGGACTAACACCTTTGTTTGCTAAGCATTGATTGACTAATACCAAAACCAATCCTAAAACTCTCACAATTACTGTTACTTTTACATCCATATAAATTTCCTCCTCATAATAAAAAGCCGACAGATTGTGCCGACTCATAGAATTTGATAATATTTTTATGTTGTGTTAATTTATATATAGAAAAAGGGCAACACACATATGTGTATCGCCCAAATGAGCCCGTTAAAAAGACGGTGGCATAGAGATAATTAAATATTAATAAAACCTTTTAACCATCTGCTCGCCAAAGCTATAGATGGTTATTTTTTATGGTCATTTTTACTAACTAATACTAAGCCAATGATTGTCATGACAATCATTAACATTTCATAATCAGTCAATGTTACTCCTTTCTAGGAGTCAAACCATATTTCATAGGCATCACCCCTTATTCAAAAGAGATTAGCCACCATCTATCCAACTTGCTCACTTTAATATTTTACCATATATATTAATTTTCTTTCCTCAAATCTTGTTTAATTTCGTCCATCATTTTAAGCATCATATCACTCTGCGTATTGAGTTTGTGAAGTAACTTCAAATCCTCATTTTGGCTTTTCAAATCCTTTTTTATATCCTTCAAATTTTCATCATGGTTATCTACCCTACTTTCAATTAATGTCAGTCTATTTTCATTTTCACGTTTATCCTTATTAATTTTCATCCAAAATGTAGAAATACTTATGAAAATTGGAATTAATATACTAAAAATCCAGTATATGAGACTTGGTTCATCCATTATTCCCCTCCTTAACTAATCAATTTAATCTTGACTATTTATATTTATCTCTTATGAAATATAGACCTACTAATCCCACATCTTTATACAGACTATAAATCATACTAGCTTGATGTTTACACCAATTTATATCTGTTGCATATTGCATAGTACCTGGGTTTCGTGGGTTCCATCTCATACGATATAACGTATTTTTACCTTTATTAAAGTAATTTTCTCTAACAAATTTAGCACCACCTAAGATACCCTTAGCTGGTGTTGTCCAACCTCTGTTTTTAGCATAACTAATTGCTAAATTTGGATTATTATCATAGGCATTAATACCAAAGAAATTGTATATACCATACCTACCACTAGCAAAATTCGATGTACCATATCCACTTTCTAAAAAGGCATGTGAAATTAGATAGATTTCATTAACATTGTGCTTTTTACAAGAATCAGCAAATGCTTTACCTTGTCCGTGTAACTTGCCTTTACCTTTTAATATTTGATTAAGTTTATCTACAGATACACCTTGATATTTACCTAAATTCAACATTTGGTATTTTTGCTTACTATCACTCCATATTTTATTTGGATCCATAGCAGCACTTACTTTTGCGCGACTAGCATTAAACCATCCACCACCAGTATTAACTACTGGAAGTCCCTTTGCCATTTGAGCATTTAAGGCTTGCGTAAACGTGTATTTACTAATTTCAATATCTACCTTACTTTTCTCTTTATTTTGAGTGGGTGGATTATTAGGTTTTTTGATAAGTACATTATTAGTAGCTGGTTTAAGTTTAATTCTCTTTTTAGATTTTTTAGTTACAATTTCTTGTTTAAGTAAATCATCTTTTTTACGATACATCGTTATTAATTTTTCAATAATAAGTTGATATTTTTCTAATTCTGGATAACCTTTTAAAATTAAGTCATAGTTAGTAGTATCTTTCATGATTCTCCAAATGTTTTCATCCAATTTTAAAGAATTTTCACTTAACTTTAGGTCGTTCCATTCCAACATTTTCAAACCATGAATCATTGCATAAATTAACGTACGCATATATTCTTCTTTCGTTTCAGACTCAGAACCGCACACTTCTAACACAATCCAATCATAATAACTTTCAACTTGAAATTTAGTATGTCGGCAATGCCATGTCATATCTTTGTCTACGTAACTATGAGGATAAATAATATCGTTGTTATATTTATTTCGTTGTTTATAAATATCTTTAACACTTCTAAACATAATACTTTCTTTGATATATAATCCCTTAATAGGCGAAGTTCTCTTATTACCATCAACAATGTAATGTGTAACGTTTTCTCTCTCTTTGTCATCTCTGAAACTTGTATAGGTAATATTAATAATATTTTTGAATCTTGGCATATTATCTTTTTTAGTTTCTGTTGGTGTATTATTCTTACTTGACTCATTTCCTTTACTAGGATTTTCTTTCTTCGGTTCAGGATGATATGGCGGCCTTACAAAATGTGTAACTCCACCTGGAGCATCAGTGTACTTATGTTTTATTTTATATGGAGGGCTTCCAGACCAATTACCAGTATAATAATTTTGATCTACTGACCAAAAATAATCTTTAGTGGACTTACCAACAACGATAGATACATGTCCTGGGTTTTGATTAGCCCATACTGCCCAATCACCAGGCTTAGGTACAAAATTCTTCGTATTTCTATAAATTTTAAAATTGTATCCACGATAATTGGATTTTTGAGCCATTGCATTTGCATTTCCCCATGTAAAGAATCCCCAGTATTTTTTTAATATATAGTTAGGTAAGTCCCAACACTGCCCGCCTCATTTTCCATCAACATTTATAGTTCTTTTTATTTTAGCAATAGTCAAAGCCCATGCCACTACTTCACTTACAGTTGGCTTACGTTTACTAGGTGAAGGTAACCCCATATTCTCACCTCCTTTAATAGCATAATAAAAAGACTACAAAATTTATTTGAAGTCTTTATGCTTCAGTAGATAACACTTTTCCCACTTTTTCTTTCAATTCGTTAAATTCTTTTCTAAGTTTCTCATTTTCTTTTTCTAATTCTTCAATTTTATCTTCCTTAAACCTAACCTCATCCGTTGCACTTTCTGTAAAATCAATTTCATTAGGTGGCTCATAATTAGGATTAATAATAACACCTTCATATTCCTCATAAATATATTTACTTGGTTCATAATTATCATAGAAATCATATGGTAACTCTTCTTCGGAAATTTCAATCGCATTTTCAATATGTCCTATGCGTGCATATCCAATTATTTCTTTAAATTCATTAAAAGCAATTTCCATTATCTCCACCCCATTATTTTTTGTACTGTAAACTTATTAGCATTTGCTCCTGATGGTTTTCGCAATCCTAAATCCCAAAAAACATCATTAACAATACGTAAAGTTTTATTATTAACTTTTGAAATAATACCTTCATATGAAGCACCACCATCGCCAGTAGAATCTGGAATATTATTTTTTGAAACAATAATACTTCCTGGCATTGATACTAAACTTACCTCGTTGAATGTTCCTCCTGGATATAAGCCAGAAACAATAAGGAAATCATATTTTGTATAATCATCAGTTAAAACAATGTCATTACCTACGCCATTTACAGAACCGTCAAATAAAACTTTTTTTCTTTCTTCATTAAAGGTACTCCAACTACTTAAATTTGAATTATTTAAAATTCTAACTAAGTTTTTTGATGTTCCTTTAGGTGTAAACTCATATAATTTATTCTCAGTGTCTTTTGCGGTAACGCGTAAATAACCCTCAGCACTTTCAATTCCTATTGGTAAATCGGGTACTTTAACTGCGTAAAAGTTTGCTGTTTTTAATTCAACTAATTCACTTTGAGAAAAATCTAAATCTATATTAATTGCATTACCTTCTGAATCGGTTAACCTATGTTTTTGTATAGCAGCAATATTCAATTGATTTTCCATAAACTGCTTATTTTCCGATGTTTTGGATTCTACAAAAGATTCAATATAGTTTCTTGTAATAGTTTCATCATTAACTTTCAGCCAACTTAACCAAATATTGTCTTTATAAAAACATGTGTATATTTCATTTGAATCATCTGGATACCAAATAGCCCTACCAGTATTTTGGGATTTATATACAACTAATAAACCTGATGCTATAGAAGAATGTATTTGATGTTCTGGTAATTCTTCATCATGATTTTCGTCATATTCTGAATCAACTCTACCATTATCTATATTTGATACTTCAGAATCACTTATATTATTTGCTAACTTAGATGATGGTGCATCGGTAGCATTATTAATATGAACAAATTTTGTACTTGTAGTATTTTCTAATATTGAATATATAGTTACATCGTTTAATTCTTCGGTTACTCCTGAATCATCAGTTAATTTTGATTTTTGATAGTTTACAACATCGCCTTGTTTCAACACACCTAGTTCTTTTGCTTCTTGCTTGGCATTGTCTATATAGGATTTTATATCTTCTTTAACAACCACGACATTTTCTACAAAACCATTTGTTTTATTTTCAAAATCTTTTTCTCGCTCACTATAAATCTTATTTAAGTTTGTTTCTACTTCATTAGACTTAAGTTTAATAGCACTTATACCTTCATTCACTTTATTTTCAATGCCTTCTACAAGTGTAGGGAAATCGCCTAATGCTTTATTAAATCTCGAAATATCTCCATTAAATTGTGCCATTATATCTTTAAGTGTTTTAATATAAACTAACTTTGTTTTACCATCAAAATCACTAATTTGATCATTATCAATTCTAAATGCAAATTCACGCATTACAATAATATTGTTACTACCATTTTGAGTGAAAAATACTTGTCCAAAAACTCTACCTGTGTACCTTAATAATTCATCAGTTAATGTATAAGAAAGACGTCCATTGATTGGATCAACGAACGTCAAATCATCTGATATGTGAGCACCAGTTTCAGCACCATAATTCTCTGTTTTTAAATCAATTGTAGCCTTAGCATTATTAGAGCCTATTTCAAAAGGTTTATCATTCTTTGTAACTATAAAATTTAATACAGACGTTCCTTTATCAGTATTAAAAAATCTAATATTAGTATCTGTTAACCTTTTATATTGCGAAGTTACTTCTAAAGGAACTATATTATCATCTTTTAAAAATGCTTCTTCCCTCATTATCCAACCTCCTTATAACTACCAGCATTAGAAAACCACTTAGATTTCTTCTGTCCCTGTGTTGTACGTTCTAATGTTTCAGGTGGTGCGATTATGTTATTTCTAAACAAAAATTCTTTATATTGATTTTGGGACAATTTAACTCTTAAATATACAAAACCTGCTACTCCTATATATTTAGTTGGAAAATCAACAAAACGTTTTGTATCTTCAGCTGTTAAATAAATCTCTAATCCTGGGATATTTAAATCAGCTAATTTATTAATACTTTTTGGTGGTGTTTCCCACATCTCACCATATGTCTTAACATAACTCCAACCCACTGAAGTTTTACCAGTAAATACATCAACGTTTCTAGTGAAAATCATTGTATTTCGTCCAAAAGAGTATCTAGTTAAAACCTGTCTTACTACTCCATTAATATCACCTGGTAACACATCAAAAAACCATCCGTAACCACGCCAAGCTTTACTTAAAGGAAAATCTTTAATGTTTAATGTGTCTCCTGTATACAAGTAATAATGACCAATGTCAGTAACATTACTTAATTTACTAAATCCTTGTGAAGGTAATGGTTTAACTCTTCCTCCAGTATCGGTCATTAAAACAGGTGTAGCTCTATTTTTTAAACTATCATTTAAATCTCTTTGAGCAATTGAATGAATTTCATGATGTCTATTGTTACCTGGTCCAGTTGTTACTCCAAGTAAAAGTGCCTTTTTACCAGTATCTTCATCATAGTACATTGCCATACCTTCAGCTTCTTGGAAGTCACCTACATAGTTTCCATCAATTCCTCCAATAGTAACTTTACGTTGCCATAAATGTTTACCGTTTTTGACATCAAAAGCATGTAAATAGTTAGGAATTTTGGGATTACTATCACCTGTGTACCAATACAAAATACCATCATCATAAGTCACGCCTTGCATTGGTTGTGTAGCACTTGTATATTCAGCAGGTATATCAAATTTATATAGTATTTTATCTACATTATTGTCTATATCGTTAATACTTCTTATTTCAATAAAGTTTAATGAATTCTTATCTTTAAATTCTTGCTGTGTATACTCTCTTCTAAATATCATTAATTCTTCTTTAGAATTATATATAGCAGTTGTATAAAGATTATTAAATACACGAGGCATAACATCTTGCATTTCTTCATCTTCGTACTTAATTTCACCCGTTTTATATTTAAATCTTACGAATCTATTCTTTTTATTAGTATTTAAAACTGCAGAATAAATCCATAACTCTCCTTTAATATATCGATATGCATTATGCGTACCATGTCCTCCATTTTTTACTAATAATCTATCTATAAATTGACCATTAGGTTTAAGTCTACTTAACATATAATCCCCGCCTGGTCTTGCTTGTGTCATATAAATAATTTGTGTTCTATAGTCTATCCAAAAACTTTGCATTACGGCATTTGTTCTTGGAGATAAATCAGTTATAAATTGTATTTCTTGATTCTGTGGATCAAAACGATATTCTGCATTTAAAAATTCTTCATGATTCTGTTTTGTTTCTTCGGTTAGTTCAGATATTAACTTTGTGTAGTATAGATTTTCGTGTCTTAATCGTTCATGAAGTGATGAATGAACAACACCTTGATTATCAACTCTTGCGTCTTTAACTTCATTAATACCATCACCATTATGCCCCAAAACTAAATTGTTTAATCTAGCTACTAAATATTTATAAAAATCTGCAATACTTTGTCTTTGATAAATAATCTGGTCGGCATTATGTGCTTGCTTATCTGTTTTACCATGTGCATACATATATAAATTAACGTTTTGCATAAAACGGTTTAACTTTTGATAGTTAAATTCATGTTGATTTATATACTTTTCATTAAACACAGAATGCAAACTTGTGATTAATTTTTCTTCCACTAAATAGTCCTCCTTTAATCGTAAAAGTTATAATAATTTTTGATTAGCTCATACATGATAACTTCATGTCCCAACTCATTAGGATGTAGTCCATCTTCCATATTTTTAGCTCTATATGCTGGATTATATGGATCTATTAAATCAGTATGATATGCATCATAAACAGGGATATTCAATTCTGTACAAGTTGAAATATGGGTATTTACATAATCTTCCAAAACTAATCCAAGTTTATTTTTATCAGTATCTCTACGTCTTATTCTTGTTCCATCAACAGGACATTGTCTTGTTGGAGTCATAGAAAGAATTTTGCCATTTGGGTTGTTTTTCTTAATCGCAATTACTGCTTGATAAAAAGCTCCATAATAAGTTTTCAAATCGTTTTTATCTTCACCTAGAGGTATGCCACCGTTACACAACCAATCATCATCGGTACCTTGAATTATTATTAAGTCGGTATCTTTAATCTTTAAAGCTTGTTCATAGATACTTCGTTCGCGATTAATAGACATAGTAGCAGCACCTACAGCACCATTAGTTACTGTTGCACCTATTTTTTTAGCAAGCATTTGTCCGAAGTTTTCTTTTGCACCAGAACCTTTTGCTACCGAATCTCCAATAACATAAATAGACTTCACATTCCGTATACTTGAAACAGATGTAAAGTCTATCATTATAGTGCCATTTTTTGTTTTTATCGTTTTACCAATTAAATCAGGTTTTGGTTTATTCAACTCAACTAAATAGTTGATAGCTTTAATTGATCTATTTATATCATTATTTCTTAAACGCTCTTTTTTACCTGGTGTTTCAGTAGATGAAACATCTAAATTTGCTACATATTTAGCAGCTTTTCTTGCCATTTTCTTATTTCTTTCTGTTAATGTAAAATCACCAAGTATTACATCTTGATTAATAATATTATTGTTCACATCACGTTTAGTCGTAATTTCAACAATTCTCACTTCATCATTGATATTATTAACTGAGTCTTTCAATACAGTTATATCACCAGGCATAGGCTTTGCTTCTTTATATGATTCAAGATGTATAAAATCAGTTGAAACGGAAATTTTAATACTATCGTTAATGACTTTTTCCATTTTCTCTTTCAACTTATCTTCGTGTTTAATACGGCCATCTATAACAGGTGGTGCATGTATTTCACCAATTACCTTTGCTACTGGGTGGACGTATGTTAATTGTAATACCCCCTCCATATACGATTCTTTTTCATCCTCAAAATCACCAAACCCTTTAATATAAGTAAAACGTTCTGATGCATCTTCTTCTAATTGTACATTATTCGCATTAATCTTTGTGTCTATTCGATATTTTGCTTCCTTACCTACAGACGTTTGCAAATAAAATGTTCTCGTTTTTTCATCATAATAATATTCAAGATTATAACGTTTTAAACCCTTTTTAAATAATTCTAGTCTTGAATCTCCTTCACCTAGATTTTCAAACCTAGAAGCATAAACTTTACTTAAAAGTTTAAAGTTATAACCACTACCTTTAAAAATAAGTTTAAAATATTCTTCGCCAGTAAAACTACCAGTATAAGATTCATGTATCCGTTTAGCTTTCAAATCAAATATTTCTCTTTTAATAGCTTTAACATATACTTTCTGATTTTCGCCAATGCTACTCTTTTTAATATAAATAATTTTATATTCATTAATATCATCAGTTCCACCTACATTTGATACTGTCCACATAGTAGAAATACTGGTAACTAAATCATAATTATATCTATCTTCTGTAATTTCAAAAGATAATACTGATTCTTCTGATACTTTATCCTGTGTAGTTGTATTAACAAATAATGGGAAACTACGCCCCACTATACTGTTTATTATTATAGGCATAATTTACCTCCCTATCTGTAATACATTTTGAATTTAAAAACAACTTTATTCACAGCTTGGTTAAAATGAAATTGATTATAACCAGGGATTAGTGATGGTTGGTTACCTGTGCCGTATTTCTTTCCATTTATAGGTATGCCATTTTTATATGTTTGTATACCATCATACTTAATGACGTCTCCTTCTTTTAAATCAATATTTTTTATGGTCATCATTTCACTCTTATACCCAGTGTCAAATGTAAAATGGTTTGTGTTTTCACCTATAATAATTTCAACAGTTAACTTTTGATTGAACTGATTTATCGGTATGTCACCAGCATAATAAACAAAATCATTATCTGTATTATAAAACGTAAACTTTCTTTGATTATTATTGCTGATGAAAGTCATTCCACTAGTCATACCCCATAAATCTAAATTATTTCCACTTTCTAAATCCGTACTATAACCAATGGACTCATAATAAGGTAATTCAACTGTTTCAAATTCTAATGTTATAATCCCTTCTGTTTTAGTCGTATCAAAAGAAACATTAGAAACCAATGTGACTAATAACTGTTTGCCATCTACATAATTAAGCTCAAATTCATGCGTAGGATCTAACATAGTCTGAAAGGGTATCTCGATATCATTAGCTGCCATTTCTCTCAAATAAAATTCACCAGAAAATAAATTTTGGATACTATTTTTTAAGTGAGATGCATATGCAATCTTACTAACACTATAACGAACAACCATTGTTGCTTTTTTATATCTTTCAACACTAGAATTAAGAAATCTGCCATTAATTCTCTCAATTTCATTAAAATCCAATTCTTTTTCTGAACCTTGTACATCGAATTCTACTACTTCTAGTTTTTGGCCAGTAATAGGGTTATCACTAATCCTATACAATTCGCCATTTTTATTTATTTCTACATCATGTGCTATAAACATATGCCACCTCCTTAAAAGTTATCTCCGATTGCTTCTCTAGCTCCTAATTCTTCAATAGTCGATTTAATCCATTCGGAATCTCCTTCATTTCTAACTAATACATTTACTATTGGCTTATTATTTTCTTCTAAGCTGTGTTTTACATCTTTACTCATATGCGCGTTAACATCACCATTCAATGAACCACCTAAACCTTCTGTTATGCCAGGTGACAAATCTACTTTAAATGCGTCCATTACTTTCATTGCCGCTAATCTGCTTTCTTTAGCCGCTTTACTTGCATATTGTGCAATTCCATTTCCTAAGCCAACCATAGAATACATACCTAAAGATTTGAACTCTCTTGAAGGTGATTTTATGCCTAACGCACTTTTAGCAGCATTTAATGCCCCTTTAGCCGCGTCCCAGGCCGCTTGCGCTAAATCTTTAGCTTTATCTATAACGCCTTGAATCATACCAGCAATCATATCAACCCCAGCTTGAGCGAAATCTGAAATAAAACTTCTCGCTTTTGATACAGCATTAGATACGCCTTGACCAACAGCAGATACTACTCGAAGAAATCCACCTACTATTTTAGCTAAAAATCTTCCCATACCTTGTTGAGCATGCGACACCATTTGAATAAATCCATTAACAATTTTTGCTAACCATTGACCTACATAAACAGCAATCGCAGTAACCAATGCACTAAATACGCTAGTTATTTTAGACCAAATTTGTGAGACTTTTGAGGAGACAGTAGCAAAAATTTGTTGCCAACTTGTACCGAAAATTCCAAGTATTCTATTTAGTGTACTTGATAAAAACCCAGTAATGATTCCCCAAATATTCACTATCGTTTGCCAAATCAACTGTAAATTTGTAGTTACCATATTCTTTAAAGTCTCCCAGGCTCCGCTAAAATCGCCTGTCAAAAGTTGAATTAATGCTGTAAATAAGGAGATGATTATATTTACAGCTATTGAAATAGCCGCACCTATTAATTGCGCCGCAATTTGAATGGTAGTCCACAATCCTTGAAACGCAGTAATGACTTGAGAAATTATCAACATAATTTGAATACCAAATATTTTATTAAAAAATTGGCCTAAAACCTCTAAAATAGGCATAATTGGTTGCAATGTAGATTGAATACTAGCCCACAATTCTTGGAACCATGAAATGATTCCTTGAATCGCACCACTGATAGTATTAGTCAAATCTTGCCACATTTTAGTGACGAAATTTCTGAAATCTTCATTTGTTTTCCATAAATAAACAATAGAACCAACTAAAACTGCTATGATGCCAACTACAATGCCAATAGGACTTGTTAGTGCAGTAAATGCAGTGCCTAATAATGGTAAAAGTTTAAATATATTTTCGATTGGGTTTAATAAAAACCCTATTGCTCCTTTAAGAATATTAATTATCCCAGTGAATATCTTACTTGCATTACCTGATGTAATAAATTTCTGTGCTAAATCTAATAAAGATGTTCCGAACAATCCTAAAAAGCTATTCACTGCCATCAATGGAACTGCTAATGACCAAATCGCACCTAATAATATTCCTGATATACCAATCAATCGAGCAATCCAAGAGTGATTTTCCATTAAAGTAGCTGTAAACCCTATGACTTGAGTAATTACTTTTAAAAGTGTGCTTGCAATTGGTGCCATTGCTGTACCAAAGGCTACTAATAAGTTCACGATATTACCTATTAACTGCATAATAACTGGACCATTTTTTTGTACATAATCAATGAACTTTCTAAAGCCCTCCGATTTACCAATGGTTTCTGACCAATTACGGAATTTTGCACTTATTTTATCTAAATATTCAAAAATAGTAGTTGAATTTTGTCCAAATATTTTCATTAAATTAAAAATACCGGCAAACACATTTTTAAAAATGTTGCCGATAATAGGTAAGTTCTTTTTAGTATATTCTATAAATTGTTTAATACTATTTTGACCATTTGCGCTATTAGCCCATTTTTGAAAAGATTGTCCTAAGCGATCAAACCAATTAGCTGACCATTGGAATAAAGGAGCTAATTGTGTAAATACGTTAATTATAGCGTCACCAAAGCGACCCAATGCACTTAATAATTTATTGAATACTGAAACCCCGGTTGTATTCATCATTTCAAAGAATTTTTGTGCTACTTTTGAATTTTCCGCCCATTCTAACATTTTCTTACTGGCAACGTTCACACCGTCAGCCACACCTTTTAATAATGGTGTTAATGATTTCATAGCGCTTTTAACTGTATTTAAACCATTAGCCATAGATTCAAATATTGCATTTGCGTTTTGTTTAACTATATCTTGCCATGTACTTTTAACTGATTCTAAAGCCGTTTGGTATTTTTGTGTAGCTGAACTAGCTTCAATCGTTCCATCTTCTAACATTTTAATTGCTGTTATTGCCATTCCTGCATATGCAACAAAACCACCAAAAGCAACAGCACCCGCTCCAGCAAATGCTACTACGCCACCAGTTAATACTTTAACTGCATTTAATACTGCAAATAGCGCTGGAACTAATCCAGCTATAATAGGTATTAATGCTTGTATAGACGTTAACATTATCCCTTTAAAAGTTTGTGAAAAAACAATACCAAATGATTTGATATCTCCAGCTAATCTATCTACATTATTTTTGAAATGATTAACTTGCGTTTCAACATTTCTAAACAGACGTTGTAATTTAGAAGTAGACGTTGTATCAGCATCAATTTTTATTGTTTTCTTTTTAGGCATCATTCTCAAAGATTGTGTAACTTTTTTTAATTTGATCAATGCCTTTGTGATATGTGCATCAACATTAATATTTCTATTGTTAGGTAATCTATATAAATTTTGAGTTACCTTTTTTATGTTGTATTGAGCTTTTTTCACTTTTGCGACTATGTCTATTTCTTTTCGAGGAGGGATGGTAGTAAGTATCCCTTTAGCTCTAGTTAACTTTTTTTGCAGCTTTCTTAAATCAGCAGTAACATCTACATTTATTTCATCAGGTACTGAAGTTTTTGCCAATCGTTGTGCTTTTCTGATATTACGTTCAAAATTTCTAATAACTGCATATATTTTAGCCACAAAATTACTTTCCATTTTCACCCTCCCTTGTGACTTGTATTTCTATTATTTAAAGAATTTACAAATCTTCTAGTTCCTCTCATTGCTCTTGCTCTTTCCCGTTTATTTTGAGCAAGTTTTTGCTTACGTTTTAATTCGTATTTATCCTCTTCACCTCGAACAGTGTACCTTTCACGTTCAAGTTGATTTTGTAGTTTAGTTAATCTTTTACCAGCTTGAACCATGCCATTTGCTTGTGCCATAAATAACATAGATTCTTTTTGATCTATCAAAGCTTGACGCCTCCCGACGATCCAATCGCTCCATTTATGTGGAACTAAATTCATAAGTTCGTCTTCTGGAAGATAACCTATATACTGGCTTGTCAGTTGCCTTACCTCTGAATAATTTAGTAAGGTAGTTCGCCCATGATTTCTTTGTAGTTGTTCTTCAACATTTCGATTCCGTGTTTCGTTGTTTCTTTCTCTTCTTCTTTGACCATCGGTATAGATTGATTCATCTGTGACCAATAAGCACGTGATTTCTGCTTGAAAAAACCACTATTGTTCATCATGTCTAACGCACCTTGTAACAGTTCTATAGTGTCGTCTTTTTCTTCAATAACTTTCATCAATGCGTCCTCAATATCTTCGCGTTTAGGTGCTTTTTTACCTAAATATGCAGTAGCACATTCCCAAAAATCAGCAATAGATTTTGTATCTCTAGATAAAATACCGTTATAAATTGCATTAAATCCTGGTACTTTTTCTTTTTTTCCTTTTTCATCTTCACGTTCTTCAGTAAACTTTTCTGCTTTCATGTCAAAATTAAAAGTAGCTCGTGCTTTTATTTCTTCATCATTGATTGTTAAAGTTGTAATTGGATTAAATTTTTGTTTTGTCATTTTTATACCTCTTTTCAAAATTTAAAAATAAAAAAGGAGCTATATGCCCCTTTTATGCTCCTGTATCAGACGATTTTTTAGTTCTTTCTTCATAAGTTCCTTCATACTCATTCATGTTTTCAAACTCAACAGTATTAGCCGCTTCACTTGGATAAAGCCATTCTTCTGGTAATTCATCGACTTCTCCATCAGCACTATTAAATTTAACTTTGGCAGTAATTTCTATCTTGTCGTCCTCGTCATCAAATGACCAATCATGTTCTTCAATTACTACATATGCAAAAGTTCCATGATGTTTACCATTTCGTTTTTGAACTTCCCAAATCCATATACGTAATTGTTTAAATAACTTAACTGATTCTTTTAATGCTTCTTGTCCTTTATCACCTGGCACTTTATCAACAGTTAATTTTATTTCTTCCTCTACGCTATTACGTGAATAGTCTTTTTTATCTCCTTTAATCATTTCAGCTAAATCATTACTTATTGTATGACCGCCTTCATCAAGACTTGCTAGTAAAATAGATTCTTCAATCGATAATTTAGAGGCTAATTTCTTATCGGCTATTTGAATTGCTGCAATATAATTTTTCTGCAATTTATTCACTCTCCTTCATATCTTGTTTTATGTCTATATTTAAAAAGAAGCCGTAGAATGCCATGCTTTGTATACTGATCTATATCAGTAATAACTTGCTGGACACTTATACGACTTCTAATAAATTCATAGTTTGGTATATTTAATTTCCTATTTACTACAAATGAAATATCTCTTATAATTCTAGCAGCCTCATCACGATTATAGGCTCGACTATACACATGAATAGTAATTGCTACATCTTCTTTCATACTATTTGCTGTTTCTTCGGGAATAACATTAGTTTCTCCTACCACAATATATGGATAAACAGCCTTTTTTTGGACACCATCATAAACTCTATGGTTAACATGTTTATGAACTAATGGATGATTTTCTATTTTATTATACAATCTATTAAAGAATTCAGGTTCAACGGATACCCACATGTTTAATCACCTCACCCAAAATACTTTCTAAAAAATTTCTCACCTTGGTCAACTGCAGGAAACCAAAAAGGCTGTGGTTCTTGGCCATATGTGATATACCATTGACCATCGTCACCTTTATATGACCACGGTATTTTTTCAGCTCTTGAACCACCTTGTCCAGTAGCAAAAATTCCAGTCCCAAATTCAACATAGATGGCATAATCTGCGCCAACACTAATAACTGCACTATAACCACCATCTGTAAATTTAAAATCTATACTTTCTTTTAAATAACCTAAATCTACAGGAGCTAGTGCAACTGCAGCGTTATATATTATAAGTGTGGTTTTTGCTATACCTTTTTTAACCCACTCTTGCATATCTTTTTCGAATTTCTCTAAATCTACTACTAATTTGTCACTACCATATTTAACTTTGGCCAACTTCATACACCTTCAATCTAGTAAGAAGTACTTCATGCATTCCGCCTTGGTCTGTTGGTTCACCAATAACTTCATAAAGTTTACCTTCAAACTTAAAAATTGATTCTCGATCTATAGGAAAATGAAATGGTGTATATAAGTTTCGGTCAAAAGACACATCCATTTGATAAAATTTAAGTTGCTCACTGGTAGACGGTGTATCCATAAATCCATTAATTTTTGTTATTGAAACAAATATTCTTTTTTGATTTGGAAATTTACCAACTAATTCAAAACTTCCTATTTCTATTACATGCGGAAACTCATTTAATGGATCAAACATGTTACCACTTCAACTTTCTATATGGCATTAAAGGTTTATATAAAGTATCTGGTAGCTCTGTAACAAAAGAATAGCTGACCGTCCCCATAGACCGACCAGCTATATTTCCAGTTTCTCCGTATTTAATACAGTCAGCTATAAATTTTTTAACTCCAGATGGATATGGTGCTTTGAATTTATTATTACAATATTCTTCTGCCATACCTTTGTAAATTAATATTAATGCCTCTATTTCTTCATCATGTGAATGGTCATCTAATGGCTTTGAATTTAATAATTTAACTTCATTAGCATCCATTAAGTATCACCTTGCAATGCTTTAATAAGTTCTGATTTCTTCATATCAGAATAGCCTTCAATACCCTGTTTTATAGCCGCTTCTTTTAGTTCTGCTACTTTCATACTCGAAAAGTCTTTTGCTTCTGAAATAGGCTTAATCAAAGGTATTCCTTGTCTATTTTTATCAGTAGATAAATCTTCTAAGCGTTCAGCACTAACTTTTAATCCATCACGTGGAAAAGTATCACCAACATTGTATTCGTAATCATTATCTTGTAAGTCTGTAAAGTATTTAATAGCTTCATAGGTCATAATTACTCACTCCTTATGCTCCTGTATCTTCGGTTCTAACTTCTGTAGCATGTGCGTCAATACCATCTCGGTTAGTCTCTACCTCAGTTCCACCAATTGTATAAATGAATTTTTGTAAGTGTTGTGGCACAAAAGCACCAGTATAAATTAATTGTTCTACTAAAGTACCAAACATACCTGGGATATTTGAATTCATCTTAGCTAAATCAGCTTGAATTGGTGAGGCTAATACTTCACCAATAACGCCCATTGCTTGTACACCTTGTAAAAACTTAGTCGGTACTTTTACAACTAAGAAACCATCTAATTCACCTTGAATTCCTTTACCTAAAACTCTTTGCTGAGTATCTCCTTGTGGTAATTCAATAACAAATTTCTTAATTCCTTTATAGAAGCTAGGTGATACAAATAGCACACGATTTTGTGATGCATTAATCTCATCTAATTCAACAGATACATCTAATACAGCATCGTACTGTGCATCTGCGCCACTACCTAATGTTAAATGCTTGGCTTTATTGCGGGCTAATGTAGCAAAACGTAAGTTATCTAAATAAGGTGATACAACTTCTGCAGCTTGACGTGCCACCACATAATTAATATCAATATTACCTTCTGTATCGCGTTTATCGAGTGCATCTACAAAACGTCCCCAGTATTTCTCTTGATCTAAGAAATAAGTAGTTTCTTGAATTTGTGGATGATCCCATTCATTTTGGGCATTTCGTTCATAGTCTTTTAGTTCAGTTATATCCCCTTTTAATACAGTAAATGACCGACCTTTCATAAAAATTGCGTCATTACTAATGATCGCAGGTGATGAATATGAGTGTTTAGCTGTTACTTTTTCAATAATTCCAATATGCTTGTTTTTTAGTAATGTTTCTCCAGGTTCGACCGTAGTTTGTTCAGCGAAATGCTGTAAGTTAAGTCTTAATTTTCCCATTATTTATCACTCCTATTTTAAAAATTCTGTCCACTGTTCAGTAAGTTTTTCCGATTCAGGATTAGCGCCAACTAGAGGTGAATTTCCTCTCGGTTTGTCAGCACCAAACAAATGTATATTTTCTTCTTTGAAACTTTCTAAGCGTTTATCTAAACCTTTTACTGTTCCATCGTCTTGTAATTCCAATCCTTCTTTATCAATAAGTTTTAGAACATGATCAGCGTTGACAGCATCTTTTGCCACTGCAACTTTGATAGCATTATCTAAACGCAACTCTTTCATTTTCGATTCATATTCAGCGTTAGTGTTTTTATATTCTTCAAGTTGCTTTTCTAATGCTTCTTTATCATCCACTTTAGACTCTAAATCTGTAATTTGTTTGTCTCGCTTAGAAATTTCTTCATTTGCTTTATCAAGTTCATTTTGAATTGATTTGGCATTATCTTTAGAATCTTTTAATGAATTGTGATGCTTATCAATAATTTTTTCGATAATTTCATCTTCTAATCCTAAATTGCGTAAAAATTCTCTTTTCATATTCCATACTCCTCACATTTTTTATTACGGTGGTCTTATCCACCATTGAGCTTTGCACCTTTTAACGCCTTAAGCATATTTGGGCATAAAAAATAGCCACCACACACTGTGTAGTAGCTTTAGTCACTTATTTCAGGTCTCACTTCAATTTTAATTGGCTCTCTTTCATTAGATGTACTTCCCTTTAATGTCTTTCTTTCGTTATTTAATTCATCATAATTATGTGCCTTAATTAATAACTCATTATAGTCATCTAAATACATAATCACTTTATTTTCTTCCATATAATCACTTCCTAATTATTGATATAAAAAACAGACCTTTTAACGCCGTATCTAGGGCGAATCATTTTATTTTTTACCTTTCTTAGATTCTTCTATTTTCTTTTTAAAATCATTAATTTCTTCTTCAGTTATTTTGTCATAATATTTCGCATCAAGTTTTCCATCTAACTCCCATCTTTTTTCAATACTTAAGTGCTTATATTCTTTATTCATTGCAATTCCTCCACTATTATATTGACACTAAGTTCTTTCATATCTTCATCTAAGTTTTCGATATAAAATTTCACTCCATGATTTAAAAGAATTTCTTCTTCCATTTTCAAATTAGAATAATTCTCTATAGATAATGCATTGGCTCCTTTTGGAATTTTACAAATCATTTTCCACCCATCTCCAAAGTATTGAGTGTTATCAATATGTCTCGAGGTGCTTTTGAATCCAATACCAATACCTATTAGTTTACCATTGTCATCTTTAATTAAATTTTTATAAATAGCTTTCAGTTCTTCTAATGAAATTCCTCTATATGTAATAAAGTCTTCGGGTATTTTATAATTACTAATTGCTGAGTTTAGGTTTCTTATATCTTCAAATACTGAACTATATGCACTTGGATTTTGATGTACAGGTGTAGATTGTCCATTAAACTCACCTTTTAAGAAACCATTAATGAATTCTGCTTTAGGTGTCGTATAATCAGAAATAGATTTTTGTATATTTTTTGGTAATTGATCTATATAATTTGTACCATCATTAACCACTTTTACGCTTTTCTTGTTATCTGGTTCTTTTATCTGAGAATAGTCAATATTCTTTTTAACATACTGCTTAGGTTTCTCTTTTTGTGCCTTTTTTATTTTAGATTCTTTCCACTCATTATAAGTTTGAAGTGGTTCAATAGAAGTACTGCCATCATCATTTCTTACTCTCATTGTTGTTGGCAATTCATCTTCATCTATATAATAAAATAACTTACATCGACAGGCAATGTTCTCACTTGCACTTTTGATCCCTACAAATAGTTTAGGTGCTGATCCAACACATCCACTAGAATGAAATTGTTCATCTAGAAGTAAGCTAACACCATCTAAATCTCTATGCGTAACTCTAGTACGTGTGTCTTTAGTCGCAAACCATCGTTTTTTCATATCTAGACCATTTTTCTGTGCTACTTTAGCGCTATCTAATCCAGCTTGTGACATTGCTCTACCCGCTTCAGTACGTGCTACTCGCATAGATTGTGCCTTTGTCATACCAATATCATCACGTAATGATTTAGCTATTTTAGAATATCCTTCACCACTCATAATACCTTGCGTAATATTCATTCTGATTTTTCTTAGAACATTTTCACGATGCTTTTCTAAAGTGGGAATTAATTTAATAAATTCTATAGGTTGTTCAATTGCTCTTAAAATCACTTCAGGACTAGGCACATCAATTTGCATGGGTATTTGACTTGCCATTTCATATAAATAAAGGCTCATAAGGAATTTTTCTATATAAGCATCTGCTTGTGATTTTTGAATAGCCTTGGCTACTTCTCTATAATCATTTGTAAGCATCGTACCTATACGAGTTAATTCCTTATTGAGCCTATTGTATTTATTAAATTCAGTCCAAGTGACATGTGGACTATCAGCTTGATATTTTTCAAACATGTCATTGATTTCTTGTTTTATTATCTTTAATCTTCGAGCAAAAAGCAATTCAATTTCTTTTTCAGCTTTTTGTATTAATAATTCTATATACTTATCTATATCATTCTGTGTTGTTATCTCTATGTTGTTCTTGTTGTTCATCGCTTTCCCCCGTTATAGAAGGTAATTGTTTATTTAGTTCATATCTTTCATTTTGAATTCTTTCTAATTCTGCTTCTAAATCTTCAACGAAAGGATGGTTTTCAATAACAGTTTCATGACTCACCACGCCCATTGAAGATTGCGCCATTTGTACTTGTAATTCTGTGTTTGCAACTTTGTTATAATTAAAACTTATATCAATTTCCTTATGATTAACTTTTAAATTATGATGTTCTATTACGTACCAAAGTAATTCTTGTATGGCCACTTTTGTTTTACGAGCTAATTTATCGGCTTTTAAATTTAAATTAGTGTATAAAAACTCTAATGCAACACCACTTGGTGCAGAACCAAATTTATCAGAACTAAAATCTACTGCTTGGCCAAATAACATTATATTTTCATATAACATCTTTAAATACTTTTCTGTATTTTCTACAGGTACTTTAATTTCAATTGTATCTACACCACCATCAACGTTACTTACTTTAATAGCGCCATAATGTCGCATATTACGTTTAAACTCTGATAAATCGGTGTCATCGTAATTAGTTAGAACATATATTAATTCATTTGATTCTTTAAACATGTTTGCTGTATCAGATAAACGCCTATTATATGCATCTATTTGAGTTTTATACATAAACAAATCTGAGCGTTCGGCATCGTTATTTTTAAAAGGTATAAAAGGAATACGCCCCCATGAACCAGTACTAAAATGTGTTTCTTGACTTTTTAAATTACGTGAGTAATCTCTTATTAAACTTCCATTATCATATATATAATAATTAATGAACGTTTCGTCCCAGTATTCTACTTTCATATCATTATCTATATTATAAAAGCGTATAAATGCTTCGAGTTTTTCGTGCTCTCTATCTTTCCATA
Source organism: Staphylococcus sp. Y174-1 (assembly GCF_049897865.1). Taxonomy (NCBI): domain Bacteria; kingdom Bacillati; phylum Bacillota; class Bacilli; order Caryophanales; family Staphylococcaceae; genus Staphylococcus; species Staphylococcus sp. Y174-1. The sequence continues at coordinate 726,072 of NZ_JAFCXB010000001.1, forward strand.
TCGGTACTGCTTGCTCAGCTGGCACTCTAAAAAATTTGAGTTCTCCCTCTTCGTCAATATATGGATGAATCCACTCAATACCTTTATTACTTGCACCAGTCAATACACTATGTAACTTGTCATCAAATCTACTTCCTAGCGCTAGATTGATTTGCTCTATTACATTGTTATCTGTGTATTTGAATTCGATTGGTTTTCCAACTAAATAAGATACTTTTTGATCAACCAAATTCGCATGAAAATTAGTAATTAATCTTTCATCTGGTTTTAATGGGTCTACTTTACCTGTTGCATCTCTTGAAGGTGGGTCTCTTATAATATCTGGCTCTTGATCATAATATTTTTGGCCAATTTCAAAGTTTGGTATTTTTTTCTGATGTGCTTTAATGTATCTTATAATCATTTCTTCTAATGTTTCAGGTTTATTATTATTTTTAATTATGTCATTAAATATTTCTGTCTGTGTTGGTTCACTCGGATACAAAATATCTCCTCCTTACTTAAAACCAGTTCCTGAACCTTTGCTAGATGTATAAATTGCATATCTCAAAGCATCTAAACAATCATCATTAGCTTTTACTGGTTCATCTTTTTTCTCATCCCAAACGTAGTTATATATTTCATCTTTAAACAACTTAACTTTGTCTTTAATAATAAATAACTCATTAAGTTTGAATCCTCTAGCAACTACTTCTATACCAGATAAAACTGATTTATCCGCATATCTAGCTTTTATTCCTTCTTTACCAAATCTGCTTATATGTTCAGTTCGAGCAGTGTCACAATAAAATAAGATATTGCCATGTCGCTCTATAACACCTTTTGCGATTTTAACCCAATCATCAATTTCTTTATGTTGATAAGCATGTTCTTCAATTAAGTATCTTTTGCCTTCCATATCTTCAGCAATTACAACAATTGATCCATGATGTTCATATCCCCAGTCGACACCAGCATATTTCTTTTTGATTTGCTTTTGATTATATTCTTCTTCTGTGATGTAGTGTATTTCTTCGTTAAAATCTTTATACACAACACCTTCAGCTGCTACCCATTTACCGTATATATCCCTATCGGTAAACATTCCTGTTGGCGTACTAGCAATAATTGATTCAATATATTCACTATCTAAAAAAGTATTATCAAATAAAGTAAATTGAAATGCTTTTATATTAAGTCTGCCATTGGATAATGTTTGTCCAGAATTATCAATATAATCTTTTTTAACTGGATGCATCGGATTTTCAGGGTTTGTGTCTACTAATATTCTTGCACCTTTATAACTACAACGAGAAAACACCTCTTTAATAAAAGTGTCATGTAGCGCTGTTCCTTCATTGAGAAATGCTCCAGCTGATGTAAAACCACGTGCTTTCTTCCAAGAATCTGCATTTTGACCGTCAAACACATAAACTTTATTTCCAAATATTTTAACTGCATTTGATTTATCTAATTTAAGCTCTTTTCCAAGTATTAATTCCATATCATCTAGCACATTACGACGGATAGATGCTTGAGTAGCACCACCTATAATAAAGTTCAATCCTTTATTCTCATAACCAGCTATGTGCATTAAAAAAAGCAGTATAAAAACATACGTTTTACCTGCTCGCTTAGCTCCACTTGCTATTAATATTTTTGGCCGTTCATTTATAAAACAATTCCAAACTTCTTGTTGTTTTGGATTTAATACTTTATCTATCATTTAAACCACCAGCTAACTTAATAAGTGCTTTAGCAATTTCAGACTCTTGACTATTATTTTCTGCATTATCCATTTTTTCAATTTTCTTCTGAAGCATTTGTATTTCTTTATCAAGTTTTTCATTAGCTAAACGACCATTTAAAATGCCATGAACTTTTAATATATGTTCTATAGATCGTTGGCGTTCTTCAATTCTAGGTGTAATGGTATACGTAACTTCTTTATCAACTTCATCCTTTAAATTGTTATATATCTTTGTATAAGACTGTTGATGTTCACCTCGAGCTATTGATGCAGAAATCATTAATGCTTCCTCCACACACATTAACCGCTCTTCTTTTAGTTCGCAAAGTCGCTTGTTTATATATTCCTTAATGTATGGTTTTGTTAAGTTTTCAGCTCCAACTGATCTAGCAGTTTTCTTACTATAACCAGCTTTTATTGCCGCTTCTGAAGCATTGCCAGTAATAATATACTCATCAGCAAACTTCTGTTGTTTTACTGTTAATTTCATGTCATCGAATCACCTTCTTATGCTAATTTCTAAAAAAGGAAAAAACCTAACTAGGATTTTTTCCTTTTATTTTTTCTATTCATAATCATTAATAAGATCATTAAATACATTAGTACTACTACCATAAATATTACTACCAATAGAAACAAAGACTCTTGATTTAACAATACATTTGTTATTTTGCCTTCAGTGTATATAATGTATAACCCACCTAAAAAAATATATACATATATAATCGAAAATACTAAGGCGAAATTTGTATATATTTTTTTCTTGTTATAATAGCTATCTTCTTGGGTTTCTTCTATATTTATCTCACTATTAATTAATAAACTCTGTAAAAGGGTATCTTTTTTTGTTGTTTCAAAAATTATATTATCAATAATGTTTAATGCTATGAGCGCTTTAGCTTGGTTTAAATTATTCATTTTATCTAGCTTTACATTATACTCTTTAGATGCTCCTAAAATTATTGTTTGCAAGAGTTCATCCTCGATGTGATTATGTATATGGATATAATTAACAATCTTTTCTATCACTAACTCATTAGTTTGCTTTATACTTTTATAATTATTAATTTTTTGATAAATCCATTTTAATAATAAACCACCACTCGCCAGTAAAATTGGATATATAATATTAAAAAATACTTCCATGACTATACTCCTCAATTATCTTTATTTATATTTATTATACTACAAAAAGCATCTATAAACTGTGAATGTAATAATTAATTTTTTTAGTCGAACAAGTATTTAAATTGGATTTAGAACTTCTTCAATAATTATAATCAAATATAATCTCAAAAAACAAATTCAGTCGATTTATTCTAATTTGTCGTAATTAGTCGATTTTGTCGCTAAATTGTAGTTGGTATAATTCCTCTATGAGTAATTTCTTTCGCTTAAAATATTCATCTTTTTTGATATCCATTATGTACATAATAGATTTTGAATCATTGCCCAATTTCATGAGACTAAGCATACAATAGTTCTGATCATCACGAATTTTTTCATGGAACATATTAACAAAGTTTATTTTATCCACTAGTCTTTTATTAGCTGTAATCATTTTATCACGTTTAAAAACATTTTGTTCTACTTTACTATTATTATCGCCTTGTACTTTTGGTAGTGATGATTCAATTCCATATTGAGCTATTGAATTGCTATCTATGTCTGGAATTAATTCAGCTAGCGTATTGCAAAATACTTTGTAACTTTCAATAATTTTTTTAATTTCAGTTCTTTCGTACATGCAATACCTCCATTACTTTTCTAATTGTTTCAGTCTATTTTCGAGCAATTTCTTCTCATATTCTCTCGACTCTAGTTGTCCTCTCAATTTACTATTTTCTGAAACAAAACCTATGATTAATAGTAATAAAAATATAACAATTATCACTAGCCACATTATCGTTTCACCTCAAACTTTTCTGCGCCCTTTTCTTCAATAACAACATCACTGTTCATCACTTGAACACGTTTACCATCAATATTAATTACTAAGGCTCCACCATCATTATATTTAGTTCTAACATTTTCACCTTTGTACTGTTTAATTACATCACCCGTTTTACTATAAACAGTGACAGTTCTTTTTAAGCCTTTAGTGTCACTCTCATGATCTTTTTTAACATCATCAAACCAAGTACAACCTCCTAAGATAAAAGTTAATATTACTACTGGAATTAATAATAGTTTTTTCATAGTTGTCTTCTCCTTTAATATTAGTATAAAACCCTACAAAATAAATATGTGTATTACACATTGCATTGTTATCACTCCTAAATTCATGTAGAATATTATTTTGTAAATTAATTTTTTAGGAGATAAAAATGAAAAAAAACTTAAAAGATTTATTTCTAACTGATTTAGGTAATAAAATCGAAAAAATCACAAAATCATTTCTAGTTATTACTATCGTAGTTTGCTTTTTATACGTATGCGTTTCTACCTATACCAAGTTTCCACAGATACTCATGAAAACTGAAGGTAGTAATTTAGGTTTACTTTTAAAATCACTTCAAGAAAATTGGTTTTTATCATTTTTACTATCATTTCTAGTTACATATTTAATTTTTATTTTCTGGATGTTATTCATCTTAATTCTTAATTTCAATCACACCATAAAAATTTTAAAAATTAGTTTACTATGCTCGTTAGGTGTATTCTTGATAACATTCATTTTTGTATTTATATTAGCTTCTACAAGCCCCTCAAATAACACGATTGTTTTCAGTGCATTATCAGCTATTGGCGCATCTATAAGCTTTTGTTATACTGTTTTCAATAATAACAAGCGGTAGTTTAAATTATCTCTTATTATTTTATTTAGAAATTCTCCATCTACACTTAATATATTAAGCGTGAATGTCATTTGCTTTAGCTCCATTAAATAACCATATCTATTAATTTATTACCTTAATATCATTTAAATTAAATTTCTTATTCCAAGGAGCCCTACTATTGATTAAACATACAAAAGCAACTTCAAACAAATATTATAATTTAAAGAATAAAGAAAAAATAATTTTAAATAGTGATCAAAACCAATATTCAAGCATTAATTCCACAAAAGAAAATACTAATATTTTAGAAAAAATTCAAAAACCCTATAGATATAGTAAATGGTCTATGTTTTTAATATGCATTTTATTATTTGTACTTAATGTTAGTGTTTTATTTAATACCATTGTCAACAGTAAAAGTACTTTGCCCATTGATTATATAGCAATTTCATTAACTACTATTACTTTAATTAATGGTAATCTTATCCCTAAGTTATATAACTATTTCGTCAATGTAAGTAAAGAACAATATTATAATACATTTAAAGATTATGAAGAGACAGAACTAATTAAAATTAAACTTTGGGAGAGTGAAATCCAACTTTTTTCTTATATGACAATCTTTTTTTCTTCTTTTCCTTTTTTATATTTTGTTATAGGAAGCTATGTTTCTCAATTCTTAACACAAACTATGACTTTTTTAGCATTATTATTTTTAATAATATGGTTTTTTTACAAATTTAAAAAAGCAAAGTTTAATTTCTTAATGTCAATTCTTCACTTTTCAAAACGAAATAAATGATTCATTTTCTTACATTTAGTCAATCTTTTTCATAGTTACTTAGATTTTTAGGATATATATCATTTACCATCATATCTTGCACATATTGACTTCTTGGATGTACTTGAGGCGTACCATCGTATAACCATGGTTTCTTTTCTCTCTTTTGTTTTTCTTCTAAAAGCAATATGTGCAATTTCTTGTTATGTTCTACGCAAGTTACTTTTCGCTTTTGTTCATTTTCTCTAAACTCTTTTATCTTCATACCAACTGGTACATTTACTGATTCATATAATGACCAACCTAACTCAATTCTTCTGCATAATAGCGCCATAGATACTTTATTTTTCTGAAGATGTATTTTCATTTCTTTAGTTAAAGGATATTCCTTACCTTTTACTTTGAATTGATGCATTAGCATTTCTCCTCTACGTTTGCTATTCCTAAAACTGTAGCGTCTGTATAATCATTTTCATATTCAAATAAATTATCTGCTATACGATCAATGAAATTTTGTCTAGTTTCGTATTTCCCCTGTGCAGCCTTAATTCGCTTTTCGAATTCCACCGTATATCTAAGTGTTACTGTTTCTTCTGACAAAGCAATCACCTACTATATGTACTCAAATATGCATGTTTGATATTCTTTTGTTAATTTGTCATTTTGAATAAATGTGTTTAACTCATCTTCCGTAAGTTTCCAATGTTTTCCTGAATAAAATGTTCGTTCCACACCCGTAAGTTCATATAGTCCATTAGGATATAAGCTCACATGAAACATTAATTTTCCGTTTCCATCATACAGGCCGAACTGTTTCATTTGAATTCACCTCGTAATCGTAAATACCATTTCTTGTTTCTCTTTCTAACTTTTTTTGAACTAATAAATTATCTAACTTATAAATATCACCATCAGCATAATCAATTAATTTCTTAACATACATATCTGACAAACCTGGGACATTTAAATAAGCTCTGACATATGCTTTTGTAATCATCGAATCACCTTCAAGTTTTTCAATCTGTAATCTATACCGCTCAATTCAAGCACAGTTGCATTTTTTATCATTCTGCTAAATATCCGTTCTGAATCTAGACCATTCGTCATTTCCTCTAGCCTTAAATTCGTGGTTATAATATTATGCTTATCTACACGACTTTCTAGAATTTGGAAAAGTTTCCCCATTCCATAGTCATTAAGCTTAATTCCATAATCATCAATCACCATTAGGTCAACACTTTTTATTATTTTTAAAAGTTCTGATTCGTGCTCACTAGAATTATTGCTATATGTGCTTCTGAACATCGAGATAGCATCTTGAACATTCAAGAATAAAGCTGTATATCGCTGCTTCATTATCTCTTTAGCTATTGACATTGCTAAGTGCGATTTTCCTATCCCACAAGATCCAGTGAGGATTAGTGACTGCTTGTTATTTAAGTCAAAGTTCTCTACATACCGCTCACAGATAGCCTTTGCTTTTTGTTGTATCTCATTTGCTGCTATGTATTCATCGAAAGTTGCTTTTTTAATTTCGTCGTTTACGTGAGAATACTTGAACATACGTTTAACTTTTTGGCTCTCTATTGCATTTTTACGACGTAGCTTTGCTTCTCTCAATTGCGCATTTGATTCACACGTACACCCGTCTTTATATTCATAACCACTCGCAAATTTGTAGTAGTCGTAGTTGTGCTTACACTTTTCACAGGTAATCCCTAATTCCTCTACAACCACTTTGCTTATTTTAGGGTTGTTTTCTCGAAGTTTCTTTGCGACATCGGCTATTTTCGTCATTGAAGTAACGCTTTGGTTCATAATGTTTCGGTGATATTCTTTTTTTCTGTCATCAACGTATTTTCTTAATTCTTCACGCTCTGCATGACTCATAGTTTCACTGTCCATTTCGCGCCTCCTCAATCACTTTAAGATAAGGATTATCACAATCCTTCTTCTTGGTAATATTTAGCTTTTGGGTATTAATCAATGCTTCAACATCACTCAATGACTTCACGCCACTTTCATACCAACGTTTGAGTATGCCGTTGATGTAATTCCAGCGTTTAGAATTATTACTTACCGCAATCTCCATTGCTTTAATAACAATATCATCTGCATCTTTTGGGAATTCATCAAGCCATGCATTGATTTGATCAACAATATAGGGCTGTAAGTTACCGAAGCCGTTTTGTTGGAAGAAGTCAAACGCCAACACCTTGGGGGGACTACTGTAAATTTTACAATCACCTATACTCCTGTCTTTGTAACTTATATCTAGTTGTGGTTGTTTCTTTTCATTCTTCTCATTCTTTACATTCTTCTCATTCTTGTTTGTGTGCTTTTGTGATGCATCTGTGTCGCTTTCGTGATGCTTTTGTGATGCATCCGTGATGCTTTTGCGTCGCTTTTCTGAATCTCTACTTTGATAAAACTCATAATTGAGAACGGTTAAGAGCGTCTTTTTTGTGTCGCTTTTTGCTGTTAACATACCGTCGCTTTCCAATGTTTTCAAATACATTTTCACCTTGTTATTAGACCAAGACCATCTTTCACAAAGTTTTCTAATACTAATAATTTTTTGTCCACGTTTCACTAAAATCAATTCTTTTCCTAACAAGACTTTTTTATCCTCATGATTAACCATCAATAAAATATCTAACCATGCTTCAAAACGAGAGTACTTTCTCTTTTCTTCATATAACCAATGTTCTCTTATAGATCTATGAACTTTTATCCATCCGGTCATGTTTTCTCACCTCTTAAAACAGAGGGAGCTATTTGCTCCCCTTATTCAATTTTGTCTTGGTGTTCTATACTTTCATTCTCTTCGACCTCTGAATAATCGGTAACATCGATTACAGTGGACATATCTTTGTCTATCTCTTCCTTAATCGTACTGTCATTTTCAACTGCTTTATTCATTTCAATAGATTTTGGTGCATATTTTAATACTTCTTTGAGTACTGTTTTCTTAGCCATAGCGTCATAATTTGTAACCCAAGGAGATGTCCACCCTTTTTGAACAGCCTGACTAAATGCTTTAGCATGTTTATCAACTCTTTCTCTTGTCCAATAAACAAAGTCATACCCACCATTTTTCAAATGATAAACTGCATAATAACCAATTGGTTCTCCCTCGGGTTCTTGCGATGGAATATGTATTAAATCTTTGAATAAGCCATATCTATATTCAAACTCATCATTGATATATACTTCATGTGAATAGATTGATTTATATTGGCCACTTCTAGTAGCTAAATCTATCAATCCTTTATAGCTCAATTGAAATTGCACTTTACCTCCATATGGTATTAAGTACGCTTGGCCTAGTCCTGTATTAGGTTCTACACCTAACTGTGATGCTTGCATTAACGCAGCAATAAAACTCATCTGATCACACTCTAATAATTTAGGGGTATTACTTACTGCAGTCATAGCTATTCGAGCCATTCTATCTGAATCCATATGCTTAGGTAATGCTCTTTGAATTTCTGGTGCCATTTTCTTCAGTAAATGATTTAATTGTGTTTTTGGATTTTGTTCTTTGACTCCATTTGGTTTATGTTCAATAACTTTTTGTTTTAACGTTTCATTTGTTGCCATTTACTATCCTCCTAATGATTCAATTGTTTAATTCTAAGTACTCGATACTTTGATACTTTTGTATACTTGGTCGCTAAATCTGGATAATCTTGTTCAAATGCTTTTTTATCAAATGATGTTTTATTTTGCATTTTCCAACATACTTTGAAATTTTTAGATATTCCGAGTTCATCATTTCCTAGTGTTGCTTTTATTTCATTTTCATATTTTTGTTTAAGTGTTCTAATTTCTTTTTCTTCTTCTTTTACTGCATTTAATGCTTCAATGGTTGTTTCAATCTCATTGTTTAATGTTTTTTCACTATCAAAACTTTCATGATATTTTTGCTTCAAAAATTCACTTGTAGCATCTGAACCATCCATATCGGGTATCTCATTCCCCAATATATATCGCTCCCAAAAGTCTTTTTCTTTATCTATAATGAGATTAATTAATTCTTCATCACGTTCAATCTCTTTCCATATGAATCTATTACCGCCAATCAACACTGCAATATAAGCTTTTTTATAACCTGTAACTGCTAAATAATGTTGTACTTGAGCCAGATAAGAGCTGGGAATTTCATCATCTTCCCATTTGTCTTTATTGAATTCTGAAGTGGTTTTGCATTCTAATAAAGATTCTTCGCCAACTACGGAACGATCTATATTTGCGATCATAAAATCATATTTAGGATGTCTGAACATCTTATTAACTCTTCTAACCTTTTTACCTGTACGTTTACTAAACTCTTGAGCAACTATATCTTCTAAAACATTGCCCCAATAGATATATTCATTGTCTAAAACTGGTTCTTTAACTTCACCAATTTTTTCAAAATATAACTGTATTAGTGATTTCCATTTATTAACACCTAGTATTGAACCTACATCAGAACCACCAATTCCACTTTTACGAGCATTCAACCAATCTATATGAGACATATCTTTTGTATTTATAAAATCATTATTCAAGTTGACTAATCCCCCTAACTTTGTGTATATTTAAGTTGTATATTTTTGTATCTGACTGTTAGTAATTGCTGTTGCTAACAGTCTTTTTTTATTGCTATATCGTAAAACCATCTTGCTAAACTGCCACTTATTATTCCAAAAGCTATACCCAACACAATGCTCAGATGAAAATCTTCTGAAAGTAATAAGCTATAAAAAGTAGTTATAACCCAAACCATTACACCAATATAAAAAGCAAAATCAGTTTTGCTCATACTATTCACCTCCTTCTAAAAATCTCTTTCCAATTTTCTTGGATAAATTGATACATTTTAGGCCCATTAAATCTCCATTGATTAAAATCACGATTAGGTTCATGAACAATATCTAATTCAATTAATTTTCTTTTGAACTTTGGCCTATCCAGTAATCTATCTTTAATAACTTCATCTGATTTAATCTTTAAATTTTCTTTTAAATCATCCATAGTCCATACTGCTTTTTGTTGATTCATAATAAGTTGATCGTGTTCATCTTTTGTAATGACTACATATTGCTCTGGTATTGTGACTGTTAATTGTGTCATGTAGTTACTCCTTTCAATTTTAGGTTGTGCTATACTATATTTAACTATTATTCGAAAAAGGTAGTGAAAATAATGATAAAGATTTCTTTTACTCAGTTCATGAATTATGCGATTAAAAATGGTATGCCAAAAATTACTGCTGTGAAAAACATTAAAAACGCTCCAGACTATCACCCTGGTATCGATTATTGGAAAGAATTTAGAGATAAGGTTAGAAATATTCATTCCAATAATAAAAACATCAATGAATTAGATACTTTACTAGATGAAGTAAGTGAGAAAAAAATTATTAATTATCGTCAAGCTATTAATAAATACAAATCTTTCGTTAAGAATAAAGAAGTAAAATGGTTTGACCCTCCAAAATCGAAATTTGCTTATGGAGATGTAACAATCAATGTAAATCATGAATTAGGACTTTATATCAATGGGAAGCCCTACTTAATCAAATTATTATTATCCAAAGATGGAAATAAATATGCTAAGAAAGGCAATCTACAAACTACTTTGGCTCTTTCATACCTGGCAACAGAATTTAAAGAGTTACCAGAAAATACATCAAGTATGATATTAATAGTTGATAAGAAGAAAACACATGAAAGTAATTATCCAAGCAATGATGCTATAGCACTGTTACAAAGTGAGGTAGTATCGTTTCAAAGCATTTACAACACAATTTAATTATCATTACTCATATCATTAAAATGAGAAGCACAAGTACTGCATATTGTTAATTGGTTGTCGTGTAATAATTGAGAACTAATTTTACTTTTTAAGCAAATATCGCATTGTTCAATTTTAAATTTTGATAAATCGCTCTTAATCTCTTCCGCCAAGATGACGATTAGGAGTGTAATTTTTAATACTTGTTTCAAATTCGTATTCTCCTTTCGTGTATAATATTTAACAAGGTGGTGTTTAATTTAATGAATTTAACAAATGAATTTGAAAATTTAACTAAGGATCAGCAATATATATTATCTATCCTTTATAAAAATTATTTGGAATGTGTTAAATCAGGAGAAATCAAGTTGAAATGTAATAGCTTTTCATCAGCTAAAGAAATTCATCAAAAACATTTTGTTTCATTTCATTTTGAAGATATCGAAAACGATTTAAAAAAACTTAAGAATCAAGGTTTTTTAAGTGGTGTATTTGCTGATAATACAATTTTTCATGTAACTATTACTGATTTAACTATCGTTTACTTTGAAAATAAATTTAAAAATGATACGAAAAACTTGTTAGATAATATTTCAAAAATCGCATCATTTATTCCCGGTCTATAGATATTACTATCGCGATATTAGCCGCTAGCAAACGTTTAAAGAATATCATCATCGTCGAGTTGTAACTCAACGGCTTTTCTATTTAGCTGTGCATCATTTATTTTATTCAAACTATATTTTTCCTTATTGCCATAATTTTAAATTGCCCTCCGTGGTATAATATTTTTAATTATTATAGAAAGGAGTTATTGACTATGTCGAATATTACTATTAATCAACGTGCTCATGATTTAGCTTTATTAAACATTGAAATTTGCGCAAATGCTGATATTCAAAACGGTGGCAATGTAACAGTAGATTTAATTAACGATTATGTTAAAAACTATGCCAAAGCTAAATCAGAATTAGAAAATCTTTCTAAAGAACATCCAAGCTTATTTTCTTAATTTTTAAATAATTTTCAATCTTACAAACCTTCCAAGTCACAACCACCATTGTGATAAGGAGGGTTATTTTGTATAGTTTTTCCATTTCATTATTCCTTTCTTTTTAAATAATAGTCAAAAAGTCAGTCCAAGTTTCCAATTTTAACTAAAAACCGCTCAATGAATTTGTTATGAATATAAATTAGAATATTAAAGTAGCGTTTTTTCACTAAATCTCCACCTATTCAATTTTTTATGTGCATTTTTGGAACATTGCTCTTAAAAAAATATTTAGGAAATAACATTTGAATTGGAATTTTCAAATCTTCAGAGAATATTTCTGCCTCATCTAAATTTATTGGTAAAATACCACGTTCTCTTTTACCATATTGCTGACCTGATACACCGATTAATTCTCCCATGTAAGTTTGTGTTTTTTTAGCTTCTTTTCGGAAGCTATACAACTCTTTGTGCATTTTTGGAACACCTCCTTGATTTAACTTTACCTCATGTGTTCCAAAATTGCAAGTACTAAAAGTTAAATTTTGCTGCTCTTTACCTTATTCCATTATTTCGTTGCACTTTTGGAACTCTAAATATATAATTAAAGTGTAGAACGTAAAAATGAATGGAGAAATTTATAATGAATGAATTCCCAAAAAACTTAGAATATCTTATGCACAAAAACAATATAGATGATACTAAGCTTGGTGAGTTAGTTGATGTTAACAGAACTACTGTTACGCGTTGGAGAAAAGGAATTAGAAGTCCTAAACTAGAAAAACTTCCTGAGATAGCTCAAGTATTTAATGTTGAACCCATTGATTTGGTTAGAAAAGAATTAACAAACCCCACCATTACAAAAATAACAGAAGTATCGATTAAATTAACTAGTGAAGCACAACATCGTGTTCTCTCTTATGCTGAACATCAATATAAGGAACAAGAAAGCACAGTAAATGAAGATACTTTTAATGTAACTAATATATATAATCATAAAAAGGAAAATATAGAAGCTGAAGAAAATGTAATCCCCTTCCCTATATACGGAGCCACAGGCGCGGGTGTAGGAGAAGAAATATATGATGATGTATTATATGAAGAAATTAATATCAATGTAAATGATCTACCTAAAGATGCTGAATTTGGGATATTAGTTAATGGTGATTCTATGGAGCCAATGTTTGATAAAGGGAGTTATGCGTTTGTTAGCAAACAAACTCAAGTGTTTAACAACACAATTGCTTTAGTTGTATTAAATAATGTTGCATTGATTAAGAAAGTTGTTTTTAATGAGAACACTTTAAAATTGGTATCAATCAACCCTTATTATGATGATATATACGTAAGAGATAATGATAACTTTAGAGTTGTTGGACGAATAGTTATGTAGAATTACTTAGTTTTAAAACGTGTCGTGGCACACGTGTGTCTAAAATTAGATTGTTTAATATAAATAAAGTATTTTATCAAAAGGAGCGTTAGTTAATGGATTTAAATGCATATGATTTACTAATTTTACATTTGAATGTTAATAGAAAAGTTGGAAATGAAGTTACTCATCATAACTACATAATAGAAAATAAAATTCCAGTAAGTAAACATTTACAAAATTTGATAGACAAAGATATATTAGTCTTAAAATCTGACTACAATAATTCATTACCATTATTAAAAATTCCTGAACTAAAGGAAATACTTAGAAATAACAATTTAAAAGTTGGTGGTAAAAAACAGGAACTCATTGAAAGAATAAAAACTAATGTCCCTATACAAAAAGTTCAATTAGATGAAGTGTATGTTGCTACTTCTAAAGGAAAGGAATTAATAAAAGAAACTGAGTATATTCTACATTTTTATAACTCACATTTAATTAGTTTAGCCTCAGCACATAATATTGCAAATAAAAATATTAATTCAGAAGATAAAATTGAAACTATATATCAGTCGCTCATTAAAAAAAGTCTTAATTCCTCGAATGAACAATACAACTTAATTAGCATTCTACATTCCTTGATTAGATACTATAAAAAAATAGACAAAGATGAAACTCAAATTCGTCAATTCGTCAATTTTTTAGTCTATCTAGAATTGTCTAGAGATTTGGAACATTTGTCACTTCGCTTTAAATTCGGAGAAACAGTGAATGATATATCAGGTTCCTTTTACATAAATTCTGACAATCTAGAGTATTATGAAAACCAGTTATTAATTAAAAAAGAAAAAAAGCAAACACTCAAAACATTATTTTATAAGGATATAATATTATTTATAAATGCTGATCAAAACTTATGTGAAGAGTTTTTTTATATCATTTTATCAAAGGTATATAATAAACCCTTGTCAGAAGACAATACTATTTATATACGTGAATATTTAAACGAGCATAAAGACTCATTAAAAGGAAAATATAATTTTAGCGATATTGAAGTAAATGTTACTTCAGATAATTCACTTTCAAATTCTAATATAAGTGGACCAAATTATCCTACTTCACCTGACCCAAAAGTGACTACTAAATCGAAATCGCAAAAACCACTAAAAAAACAAGAGCAGGTTAAGCCACAAATTCAATCTAATAAACAAGAATCACATAATAATTCTAATTCATTTAGCAACTCTCAAAGCAAAGATAATTCCTTAAACAAGAAGAATAAAAAAGCAGGTATTGGTTGCTTATGGGTATTTGTAGCTATGGTTTTTTTAGGTTTTTGTACTTCCTTATTAGATGGCAAAACAGATAATATTTTTATGGACGTTATTTTATTAATAATATTATTACTCATTAATCTATATTGCTTCATCTTTTTCATTAAGAATAAAGGGAAATAATATTTTAACATTGTGAAAAATATCATTTAATAAAAAACATAATTAGACGCCTAACTATGTTAGACGTATTAAGGAGGTGATCATATGACGAATAAGGAAAGTTCAAATGAATATATAATAGACTGGGAAAAAAATGGCGGATATGCCCCAAATGAAAAAATTGAAAAAAGAAATGAATCTGGTGATAAGGCTGGTTCTAATCATGAAAGACTTGAACAGATAAGAATTAAATACGAAGAAAAAAATCAATGAAAATAATATTCTAATATTACTTGGTTTTCAAAATCTATAAATTTTTCTAATCTTCCCTCAGATTTTACTGGAATTTTATATTTTTCATCAAGAGGTTGTAAAATAAGATTTCTATCATCTTTTTTAGAATACGATTTAATAATACCGTCTTCAATGATAGTATTGTCAAAATTTTTAATTACAACGTAAATTTGTTCAGCTTCATTTTCATATCTTTTTAAATGAATCGGTAAAGTCCCATTAGAGCTTAAATTATTATTTTTTCGATATTTATTATTATAATCTTTATAAAACTCTAAACAGATAGGAAAAAGGATTTCAGTGAATATAACAGCAATTATTACACTGACTGTTAATGACAATATTATTTTGGTAAAAGTTAAATTATTAATTAAATTATTTACATTATTTTCATATGAAAATAAGCTTAATATCGCTAAAAATATTAATATAGATACTGCCGAGAATAAACTTAAGATTATAGCCTTGTTTTCCGACTCAAAATAAAGAATATTTTTATTTGATAGTGAATAATATGTATAAAACCCCGGTATACCAGAAGTTATTAAAAGTAATATTAATTCCAAGAAAGCACCAACTTTTTTATTTTACTATACCACATTAGTCATAATTAATGTGATAAGGGGCAGTCTCTACTGCCCTTTATATTTTTATCTTTTTTAGGAGGAACAACTTATGAAAGCACAACAATATGATAAAAAACTAAAAAAGTGGATGTATGACTTTGTATATGAAGGAAAACGCTATAGAAAAAAAGGATTTAAAACAAAACGTGAAGCTGAATATGCAGGAAATGAAAAGTTTAATGAATTAACTAAAGGACTTTATCTTGATAATGATTTATCCTTTTATGATTACTTCAAGAATTGGTGCGAAACATTCAAACAACCTAATGTTACACCTATAACTTACAAATCATATAAGGCAGCTATCAAACATATTGGTAATCATTCATTTTCACAGACAAGCCTTAAATCATTAACACGAAATATGTATCAACAATTTATAAATGAATTTTCTAAAACACACTCAAAAGAAACAATAAGAAAACTAAATGGATATATCAGATCATCATTAGACGATGCTGTTTATGAAGGATTACTACCTAAGAATATTACTTATAAGGTCACATTTAAAGGGTCTAATCCTCCAAAAGATGAACAAAGCAAGTTTATTAACCTAGTAGAATACGAAACACTTAAACAATATTTCAAATCACAAAATAATCGTTCATCCCTCGCCCTATTTATCATGATTTGTACAGGCTGTCGAATAAGTGGTGTTTTAAATATGAAGTATGAATACATTAACCAAGTAAAAAATGAATTATTTATAGATGAACGTAAAAATGATGTATCACCTCGTACTTTAACTATAGATAAAGATGATATGAGACACATTACTGGTATGATTGAAAAACTCAAACTAAATACCAAAGGATTACTATTTAATTCTTTTGGTACTATACTTACTATTAACGCTGTTAACAAGCAACTAAAACAGGCTTGTAAGTTACATGGTATTAAACAGATTACTTCACATGCATTAAGACATACGCATTGCTCTTATCTCCTCGCAAATGATGTATCGATTTATTATATTTCAAAAAGGCTTGGCCATAAAAATATTTCTGTTACCACTGAAATCTATTCCCATTTATTGGAAGAAAAATATCTTGAAGAAAATAACAAAGCAATTGAAATTTTATCAGCAATGTAAAAATATGTTCTCGGTGCCATGCCAGTGCCATAAAATTTTGTTTTCTATTGTATCGCATTGTAGACAAAATAAAAGAAACCCCGTAACAACGGGGTTTCTAAGTTTGGAATGTGCGCTATTCAACGCTTTTAGTGTCCTGGGAGGGATTCGAACCCCCGACCGATGGCTTAGAAGGCCATTGCTCTATCCAGCTGAGCTACCAGGACATATTGTTTTTGAACACAAAAATAATTATATCTAACTTAGTGCTATAAAGCAATACTCCAAGCGCTAAAAATAAATATGATTTTTCACTTTAATGGACTTTTTATCATCTTTTCTAAATATATTTTAAAATTCTAATTAAAAACTAAGTTATCTCATTTGCTTTTACTGATCAATGATTATCATAAAGCAGCACTATAAGAAATCAAATACGTGTATATTTGATTTCTTACTTCTGCATATTGAAAGCAAATTTTCGTATTAACATAACCATCGTATGTATTTAACGATTAGATTTCAAAAGTTTCACTATCAATGACCTTATGATCACGATTGTAAAAATTCAGTACTACTTCCTTACTTTGTTCATCAATAACTAATTCTGCATACGTTTCTTCAATATTGCTTCTCGATTGTGATATACTTCCTGGATTAATTACGTGTACGCCAGCGATATTTTCATGTTTAGCCACGTGTGTATGACCGTAAAAAGCAAATTGACAACCTAATGATTTAGCCTGTTCAGCAAGTTGCATGCGTGAACGATTCACATTATAAAGATGGCCATGCGTATAAAAAGCTTTAATACCATCTATTTCTATAGTCTCTTCATTAGGAAATTCAGGATAAAAATCTGTATTTCCTTTAACTCTATAAAAATGACTTAGTTCACTATCATCATATGCAAATTCTGAATCGCCTAAATGAATTGCAACATCAATATGACTGTGATGATTTATAACATCAAACAGCACACCTTGCTCTGTGTGATTATCACTAACTATAATCCATTTTGTCATGATTCATCACCTTCTAAATATTGTCGTAATTTTTCTATTGCTTTACCTCTATGACTGACTTCACTTTTTTCTTCTGCAGAAAGCTGTGCCATCGTTTTGTTTTTATCATCTAAGTAAAAAATCGGGTCATAGCCAAAGCCATGTTCACCTATTTTACTCAATGTAATCTCACCTTGTACGTTACCTTTAAATTGTACAGTTTCCTCACCTGGCGTACTCATACTAATCACACATACAAACTGTGCGCTTCTGTCTGTTTCACCACCAAGCTGGGTTAATAATTTATCGATATTGGCATCGTCGTCTTTATCGGTACCAGCATAACGCGCAGAATAAACGCCTGGTTCTCCACCTAAAGCAAATACTTCAAGTCCACTATCGTCAGCAATCACGCGTTTATTCAATACTTTTGCAGCAGCTTCTGATTTCAATTTAGCATTTGCTTCAAATGTATCTCCCGTTTCTTCAACATCGAAATCTTCTATAATTTCAGCTATACCTATAACATTAAAATCTGGAAATATAACTTTAAAATCGTTAATTTTACCTTTGTTCGTCGATGCAATTACAATATCTTCCATTGTTATGTCTCCTGTTCTTTTAAGTCTATTTTTTCAACGGTAGCACTTATATTTAACCATTCTGTTATGATACGTTCTATATATTCTGTTTCACCAGTCACGAAAAAACGATGTTTAGGTTGACGTTGATAACCAGCATGTTCATTACTAAATGTTAGTAAAGCACTGACTTCACGAGCAGTTTCTAGCCCAGAAGAAATCACTGTCTTCTCTCCACCAAAATAATCATTAATAGGTTGGTAAAGCAATGGATAGTGTGTGCAACCCAGAATAACTGTATCTGCATTGCTATTTCGCCAGTGTTTTAAATTTTGATGAATAATAATACTAGTAATGGTTGGGTCTTTATAACGCATTTGTTCTACCATAGGTGCGAAACTTGGACATGCTATACCTGTCACTTCAACGTTCGGGTTAATTGCCTTAATATGATGTCTATATGCTTCTGATTTAATTGTACCTTCTGTTCCTAAAATTAAAACATCATTATTTTTTGTTGTCATAATCGCTGTACGTGCGCCCGGTTCAATGACACCTATCACTGGAATCGGTAAAATATTTTGTAAATGGTTGAGTGCAACGGCTGTTGCAGTATTGCAAGCAATGACTAGCATTTTTATGTCAAAGGTCATTAACTTTTGTGCTAATTCAGTAGTAAATTGTCTTACTTCAGATCCTTCTCTAGATCCGTATGGACAACGTTCAATGTCGCCTAAATAATATATTGTTTCATTTGGTAGTTGACGCATAATTTCCTTTGCGACTGTTAGACCGCCAACACCTGAATCAATTACACCAATTGGTTTTTCCATATTCAATTACATCCTTACTTATCATCTTCTACTTTATTGTAGCATAGACCTGTTTTTATTATCATTTAACAACACTGTCATTTATTAATAATTTTTAGTATGTATCCTTCACTAAACAAAATATATAACCTATCGTACTTTATTTTATAAAAAAAGACCTAGCATTTGTACTAAACAAATGCTAAGTCCTATTTATTTAATTTGAGCTTTTATTGTACTTGGTGATCTGAACCAAAGAATGATTTGAACATATGGAATGATGTTTCTCTATTTAAAGCAGCGATAGAAGTTGTTAAAGGAATACCTTTAGGACAAGCATTTACACAGTTTTGTGAATTACCACATGCCTGTAAACCGCCACCACCCATTAGTGCTTCAAGTCGTTCATCTTTAGTCATTGATCCTGTTGGATGCAAGTTAAACAATCTAACTTGAGAAATTGCTTGCGCACCAACAAAGTCATTTTTCTTAGTAACGTTAGGGCAAACTTCCAAACAAACACCACATGTCATACATTTAGATAATTCATATGCTGTTTGACGTTTTTTCTCTGGCATACGAGGGCCTGGTCCCAAATCATAAGTACCGTCAATTGGTACCCAAGCTTTCATACGTTTCAAGTTATCAAACATTCTAGTACGATCAACTTGTAAATCACGAATGACTGGGAACGTGCTCATTGGCTCTAATTTAATTGGTTGTTCCAATTGGTCAACAATCGCAGAACAAGACTGTCTTGCTTGACCATTGATAACCATAGAACAGGCACCACACACTTCTTCTAAACAGTTCATATCCCAAATGACAGGTGTTGTTTTCTCACCTTTACTGTTAACTGGGTTACGTCTAATTTCCATTAAACATGCAATCACGTTAAGATTTTCTCTATATGGAATTTCAAATTCTTCCATATAAGGTGTTGATTGATCTGTATCTTGACGTTTAATAATTAATTTAATTGTTTTTTGGCTAGGTTGTTGATTTTGTTCGTTTTGTTCAGGAGCATCATGTACTTCTTGAGTATCTGCCATAATTATTTACCTCCTTTTGACACACTAGAATAGTCACGTTTACGTGGTGGTATCAAGCTAATATCTACAGGCTCATAAGTAAACTTAGGCGCCTCTGTTTTACCTTGATATGTAGCTAGTGTTGTTTTTAACCATTCTTCATCATTTCTATCTGGGAATTCTGGTTTATAATGCGCACCACGAGACTCATTTCTGTTGTATGCACCGATTGTAATCACTCTTGCAAGCACTAACATATTCCATAATTGACGTGTAAAGAATACCGCTTGGTTACTCCAAGTTTGCGTATCTTCGATATCTATATTTTGATAGCGTTCCATCAATTCTACAATTTTTCTATCTGTTTCTAATAACGCTTTATTTTCACGAACAACTGTGACATTCGCTGTCATAATTTCACCAAGTTCTCTGTGAAGTTTATACGCATTTTCAGTTCCTTTCATATTCAGTAAGTGATCAAATTTTTCTTGTTCTTCTTGTACACGTTTTTCATAAAAACTTTGATCTAAATCTGTATATGAATCTTCGATATTTGAGATGTATTCAACCGCATTTGGTCCTGCAACTGTTCCACCATATATCGCTGATAATAATGAGTTTGCACCAAGACGGTTACCACCATGTTGTGAATAATCACACTCACCAGCTGCAAATAAACCTTTAATATTTGTCATTTGATCGTAGTCAACGTATAGACCACCCATTGAATAGTGAACTGCTGGGAAGATCTTCATCGGAACTTTACGAGGGTCATCACCAGTGAATTTTTCATAAATTTCAATAATACCACCAAGTTTAATATCTAACTCATGTGGATCTTTATGTGATAAGTCTAGATATACCATGTTTTCACCATTGATACCTAATTTTTGGTTAACACATACATCAAAGATTTCTCGCGTTGCAATATCACGAGGTACTAAGTTACCGTAATCTGGGTATTTTTCTTCTAAGAAGTACCATGGCTTACCATCTTTATATGTCCAAATACGACCACCTTCACCACGTGCTGACTCACTCATTAATCTAAGTTTGTCATCTCCAGGAATTGCGGTCGGATGAATTTGAATAAATTCACCGTTTGCATACATTGCGCCTTGTTGATATACGATAGAAGCTGCTGAACCTGTATTAATCATTGAGTTAGTCGTTTTACCGAAGATAATACCAGGACCACCTGTTGCCATAATGACTGCATCTGAACCAAATGATTCAATCTCTGATGTTGTCATATTTTGAGCAACAATACCTCTCGCCATATTATCGTCATCTTTAACGATACCTAAGAACTCCCAACCTTCATACTTTGTAACTAAACCATCGACTTCAAAGCTACGAACTTGTTCGTCCAAAGCATAAAGTAATTGTTGGCCAGTTGTCGCACCAGCATACGCTGTTCTGTGGTACATCGTTCCACCAAAACGTCTAAAGTCTAATAAACCTTCTTTAGTTCTGTTAAACATTACACCCATACGGTCTAGTAAATGGATAATCTTTGGTGCAGCTTCCGTCATTGCTTGAACTGGCGGTTGATTTGCCAAAAAGTCTCCACCATATACAGTGTCATCTAAATGTACTGATGGTGAGTCCCCTTCACCTTTTGTATTTACCGCTCCGTTTATACCACCTTGTGCACAAACAGAGTGTGATCGTTTAACAGGAACAAGTGAGAACAAGTCAACGTGTGCGCCTTGTTCTGCTGCTTTAATTGTTGACATCAGACCGGCAAGTCCTCCACCGACAACAATAATTTTCTTCTCTGCCATATATGTCACTCCCTCAAATATATATGAAACTTAGTTTTAATTCTTTATAAAAATGCTAAGATTGCACTGATTCCGATATAAGAAACAACTAGGAATACAACAAGTGAAACCCAAGTGAAAATTTGTTGAGATTTTTTAGATTGTAAAACACCCCAAGTAACTAAGAATGACCATAAACCATTCGCAAAGTGGAATGTTACTGCTAATAAACATACAATGTAAAAAATTAACCAAAATGGATTCGTCACAATGTCATGAACCATGTCAAAGTTCACTTCATGTCCTAACGCACGTTGGATACGTGTTTGCCATAGATGAATTGCTACAAAGATAAATGTTATGACACCAGTCACACGTTGTAGTAAAAACATCCAGTTTCTAAATGCAGAATAATGCCCTACATTCTCCTTTGCCGTAAAGGCAATATGTACGCCGTAAACCGCATGATACAGAATTGGAATATAAATAACGATAAATTCCACTGCAATTAAAAAAGGTATAGATTCCATAAATCCAGCTGCCTTGTTAAACGCGGCCTCACCTTGTGTTGCCTGATGGTTAACAAGTAAATGAACTAATAAGAATCCACCTATTGGTATTACGCCTAGCAAAGAATGTAAGCGTCTTAAATAGAATTGATTTTTCGAATATGCCAAAAGGAAGTCCCCCCTGTGAAACAGATAATTTTTTTGGATTTCTTTTTTTACCGTACAAAGTAATGGCAATTTTCATATAAACCTTATGAACAATGATTTTTTTGTGACGTATGTTTTTTACAACACAATAACATTGCATAATTATTTAAACATCACTGCATTTTTGAGACGTTGTAGTTTACAGTTTAAATAAAAGGCTGTTGAGAACATTCTCAATTAGAAAACGCTTCCATATACTTGTAAAAAAAGAACTCCTGTTATTTGTTATTGTAACACTAATTAAATAGAAATTGGGCATGAGAATGATTCTCATGCCACAAAGTTATATCTATGAATTATTGGATAAGGCGTGATGAAGATTCTCAGCCACATTTTGGGGAAGACCAGAGTTTTTTAAATCTTCTACACTTGCTTCTTTCATTCTCTTAATTGACCCAAATGTACGTAATAATTTAGTCTTACGTTTGGCACCAATTCCATCAACTGTATCTAGAACAGATTGTAATCCTGTCTTTTGTCTTGTTTGTCTATGGAAAGTGATTGCAAATCTATGCACCTCGTCTTGAATTCTTTGCAACAAATAAAATGGTTGGCTATTTTTTTTCATAGGTACAACCTCTGCTTGCTCTCCATATAAAATTTCTGACGTTTGGTGCTTATCATTTTTACGCAATCCGGCAACGGGAATATCTAAACCTAATTCATTTTCTAGGACATCAATAACACCACTCATGTGGCCTTTACCACCATCTACAATAATTAAATCTGGTAATGGACTGCCCTCATTTAATACACGTGTATATCGCCTGCGTACCACTTCACGCATTGATTTATAATCGTCGGGTCCATCAACTGTTTTAATTTTATATTTTCTATAACCTTTTTTGTTTGGTTTACCATCAATGAAAGACACCATTGCAGACACAGGATTTACACCTTGGATATTAGAGTTATCAAAAGCCTCTATTCTTATAGGCGTTTGTATACCCATTACATCGCCTAACTCTTCAATCGCTTTAACAGTGCGTGATTCATCCTTTGCAATGAGTTCAAATTTATTTTCTAACGTAACTTCTGCATTATGATTTGCTAAATCAACCATATCTTTCTTTTTGCCTTTAAGTGGTTGTACAATTTTTGTGTCCACAACGGATTGTATCAACTCTTTATTTAAATGTTTCGGTACATGTACCTCTTTAGGCAAAATATGTTGATTTAAATCATAAAATTGTCCAATAAATGTATAGAACTCTTCTTCTTCTGTTTGTTGGAGCGGTATCATCGTTGCGTCTCGTTTAATCATATTACCTTGTCTAATAAAGAATACTTGAATACACATCCATCCTTTAGAAATACTGTAACCAAACACATCTCTAATCGTATTATCAGAAGATGTGATTTTTTGTTTTTTATTAAGGTTATGGATATGTTGTATTAAGTCTCTATATTCTTTGGCACGTTCAAAATCTAGTGATTCACTTGACTCTTGCATTTTTTGCTCTAAATTATGCAAAATTGTTTTGTCTTCTCCATTTAAAAAATCCGTTATTTCTTTTGTCATTTCAGCATACTTTTCTAAATCTACTGGATACACACAAGGCCCTAAACATTGGCCAATATGATAATAAAGGCATAATTTGTCAGGCATTTTATCACATTTTCTAAACGGATAGATACGATCTAGTAATTTTTTTGTTTCTTGTGCTGAATATGCATTGGGATATGGTCCAAAGTATTTTCCACTTCCCTTTTTCACTGTTCGCGTTACAACGAGCCTTGGATATTTTTCTTTCGTTATTTTTATAAAAGGGTAACTTTTATCATCTTTCAATAAGATGTTATAACGCGGTTGATATTGTTTTATAAGATTTAATTCTAATAGTAGCGATTCAGTTTCACTGGATGTTACGATAAATTCAAAGTTTCGAATTTCACCGACAAGTCTTGTGGTTTTCGCATCATGCGCACCAGTAAAATAAGATCTTAATCTATTTCTAAGTTTCTTTGCTTTACCTACATATATAATTTGATCATTTCGATCTTTCATTAGGTAACAACCGGGCTCTGTTGGTACTACTGTCAGTTTCTGCTTAATTTTTTCTTGGTATGTTTCCATAAATTGTCCTCCTCCTTTCACACAAAATTTTATAGTTCGATTTTTCAATAAATAGCTTGGTTTTATATGATATCAACGTAGTTTTAATTTACATTTATTTATATTATAAAATAGCTTCGCAATGTTTCTCAATTGATTGATATGCTTATAAATTGAAAACTGGGACATTAATCAAGATTAATGTCCCAGAAAGTTGCTCAATTTATTATAAGTGTTTTTCGATTACTTCAGCTAAGTTTTCTTTTGGTTGGAAACCAACAACTTTGTCAACTGGTTCGCCATCTTTAAAAACGATTAAAGTTGGGATACTCATAACTTCAAATTTAGCAGCTGTTGATGGATTTTCATCTACATCTAGTTTTAAAATGTTAGCTTTGCCATCATAGTCACCAGCTAATTCTTCTAATACTGGAGCAATCATCTTACATGGACCACACCAAGTTGCCCAAAAATCTACTAAATTGACCCCTGATTGAATATTTTCATCAAAGTTTGAATCTGTTACTTTTACGATTGCCATAACTGCCAATCCTCCTTAAATTTCAAATGATGAAGAAATTATAACAGACTTTATACAAATCTGCATACCTCTTGCTCACAATTATTTTATTTCTACAACGGTAACGCCAAATCCACCTTCACTCGGCATACCGTTTCTATATGATGCCACATTTTTATGTCGTTTTAAATGATTTTGCACACCTTTTTGTAATGCACCTGTACCTTTACCATGAATAATGTAAACTTGCTCATAATTGCTTAATACAGCTTGATCTAAATATTGATCTACAGCAACCATTGCTTCATCATAACGATAGCCACGTAAATCGAGTTCCATTTTAATGCTTTGACGATTTTCTCGTTTAATCATTTTCGTTGGTTCCGATTTCGTTTTCTTCGTTTTTTCTAAGTCTTCTAATGGTAATTTCATCTTAATAATACCC
Organism: Staphylococcus sp. Y174-1; assembly: GCF_049897865.1. NCBI lineage: Bacteria > Bacillati > Bacillota > Bacilli > Caryophanales > Staphylococcaceae > Staphylococcus > Staphylococcus sp. Y174-1. Next base: position 751,871 of record NZ_JAFCXB010000001.1, read on the forward strand.
ATTTGAACAACCGCTTCATTATGATCAATCAATTCTAAAACTTCGCCTTTTTGGCCATAAGTTAGCACTTTAACTTCATCACCTGCATTGATTTCATCCCATTTTTTCTTTTGAACATTTTGTTTTAGGGATTTGGCTTCGTATTGATCATCAAGTTGTTTCTTCTTATCAATGAGCTCGTGTTCTTTTACATCGGCACCTTTTTGGTCTCTCAATTCACGCAGTTCTTTTAATATATCGTCAGCTTCTTTTGTAGCTGATTTCACACGTTGGTTCGCTTTTTCTTTTGCTTCGTTCATCAATTGTTTTTCATGATTTTGATATTGTTCATATTGTTTTGCTAAAGCATCATGTGTATCTTGTGCTTCTCTTAATAAATAATCTAACTCGATACGTTGTTCATCTACGCGTTTTGAATTAGATTCTAATGAAGCAATCATTTCATTAATTTCTTGCTCATCTTGGCCAATCATTGATTTTGCTTTTTGAATGATTTTCATATTTAACCCAAGTTTTTTAGAAATATCAAATGCATTTGAACGTCCTGGTACACCCATTAATAATTTGTAGGTTGGACTTAATGTATTGACGTCAAATTCGACACTGGCATTCATTACACCTTCTCGGTTATAGCTATATGCTTTTAACTCTGGGTAATGCGTTGTTGCCATAACTAATGAGCCTATTTCATGAACATGATCTAAAATACTCATTGCTAGTGCAGCACCTTCACTCGGGTCAGTTCCAGCACCTAACTCGTCAAATAATATCAAACTGTTTTTAGTTGTATCTTGTAAAATTTCAACAATATTCTTCATATGTGAAGAGAAAGTAGAAAGTGATTGCTCAATAGATTGTTCATCACCAATATCACAGTAAACATTTTCAAAAATACTTAATTGGCTACCATCTAATGTCGGAATAAGTATACCTGATTGTGCCATAACAATGATTAAGCCTAATGTTTTCAATGTAACTGTTTTACCACCGGTGTTTGGACCTGTAATAATAACTGTTTCAATATCTTGTGCAAATTCAATTGTATTCGCAACAACTGTTTGCTTATCAAGTAATGGGTGAAAAGCTTTTGGTAAATAAACTGTTCTATCTTTTGTAAATTGTGGTTTGGTTCCTTTAATTGAACTTGCATAGCGTGCTTTGGCTGTTAAGAAATCAATTTGGCCCATGATTGACTCTGAAATTAAACATGCATCTGCTTCTTCAGCTACTTCTACTGTCAATGCGGATAAGATGCGTTCTCTTTCAATCGCTTCATCATTTTTTAAACGGCTTATTTGGTTACTCATCTCTACAATGGATGAGGGCTCAATATATAAGGTTTGTCCAGAAGCAGACTGATCATGAACAATACCATTAAAATCTTGGCGATACTCTGCTTTCACTGGAATTACATTTCGCTCATTACGTACAGTGACAATCGCGTCAGATAGTTTCTTCTGGTTAGCTTGACTCTTAACAATCTTGTCTAAATTTTGTTTAATTCTTTGATTCGTACTAGAAATTTTACTTCTAATTCCTTGTAATTCATAACTTGCATTATCATATAAATCATAAGTATCACATTTTTGATGAATACTTTGATATAAATCTGACAATACAGGCAGTTGTTCCATTCTATCGTTAAGAATAGGGTAATTAATTGTTTCTTCTTCATTTAATAAATTATTATAAAATGTTTTATATTGATTTTGGATTTGTATTAGGCGTTTAATGACATTTAATTCGCTAACACTGAGTACACCACCGATTTTCGCTCTATGAATATACGTGGATATTTTAGCTAATCCACTTAAACTAGGCATACGATGTTTGTTATAAATTTGTGAAATCTCATCTGTTTCGTTCATTTGAAATTCAACCGTGTTAAAATCAGTTGCTGGTGCCATATCTACAACTTTTTCTTTACCTAAATCACTGATTGTTTCATTTTCTATCAATGCTTTTATTTTATCGAATTCTAAGACATTTAAAGATTTCTGTCTCATCTAATCCCTCTATTTCTTCAGTTTAATATTATTCTCAACGAATGATTTAAATTCTTCTCGAGACATTGTATTAATCACTCTATCTTTTGTAACAAATCCTTTTTGTGCAGTTGCAACACCATATTTCATAAATTCTAAATGTTCGACATGATGTGCGTCAGTATTGATTGTTAGCTGTATATTTGGATGTTTTTTAACTGTATCTGCATTTAAATCTAAACGTTTTGGATTTGCATTAATTTCTAAAATGGTATTAGTTTCTTCTGCAAGTTGACATAATTTATCTATGTCTGGTTCATAGCCAGGACGTTTACCTATAATGCGACCTGTTGGATGTGCAATATGGCGTACATAAGGGTTACGGCAAGCATTTTCCAATCTGCGCATGATTTCTTCTTGCGACTGATTAAAACTTTGGTGTATCGCAACAATGGCATAATCTAACTTCGCTAATATCTCATCATCATAGTCTAATTGACCATCAGGTAAGATATCCATTTCTATACCTGAGTATATATCAATTTCCTTATATTTTTCATTTAGCGCTTTAATTTCTTCATTTTGACGCAATAAACGTTCAACTGATAAGCCGTTCGCAACTTTCAAACTTTGAGAATGGTCAGTAATCACCATAAATTCATAACCTTTCTCAATGTTCGCTTTTACCATATCTTCAATACTAAATGCACCATCGCTATATGTCGTATGCATATGGATATCACCATGAATATCTGTTAATTTGATAATATTATCTAAGTTTTTATCAAATTCACTTCCGTCCTCTCTCAATGCAGGTTCTATCCAATTCACTCCAAAATGTTCATATATTTCTTTTTCGCTTTGATATTGAATGATTTCCCCATTATTTTGTTCAATACCATATTCGCTTACCTTTTCGTCTTGTTCTTTAGCCAATTGTCGTCTTCTAATATTATGATCTTTTGAACCTGTAAAATGTTGTAAAGTATGATAGAAAGCTGCAGGTTCAATTAACCTAAAATCAACACCTATCGTTTCATCATCATAAGCTAATTCAAGTGATACCTTAGTCTGACCTACTGCTACTTGCTTAACAATGTTAGGCATTTTTAATAATGACTGTTGAACTGAAGTAGGATGATCTGTGCTAATAATATAATCTAAATCTTTACTCATTTCTTTATATCTTCTATAACTACCAGCGACTTCGTATTTGTCTATATCCTTGACTGTAGCTAAATAGTCATTAATTTCACTATTTAAACCACGTATTTGATCGATTGGATATTTTTCTTTCTTAGCGCCTAAAGCTTTTACAGCTTCAAGGATATTCTGTTCTGTCTTTTTAGCAAAGCCACTTAACTCACTAACTTTTCCTTGTTCACAAGCAACTTGCAGTGCTTCTTTACTATCAATATTTAATTCTTTATATAGCTTTGCAATTTTTTTACTTCCAAGACCTTGTATTTTTAATAAAGGAATAAGTCCCTCAGGAACTTCTTTTTGCAATGCTTCTAATGCACTTGATTGGCCTGACTGACGATATTCATCAATCACTTCTCCTACACCTTTACCAATCCCTTTTAATTCAGTCACATCTTCAATTTCATCTAACGTACGTTCGTCCATTTCAAGACTTTGTGCAGCTTTTCTATATGCAGATACTTTAAACGTATTTTCACCTTTTAATTCCATATAAGTCGCTATTTTTTCTAGTAATTGAATAATATCTTTTTTTGTCATTATTTTCACTCCATAAAAAAAGGTCAAGACAGATTACTGTAGCACGCATTCAGTAAATTAATTGTGTCCTGACCTCCTATATTTTATAAGACCATTCTAATCTATAACACGCTATATATTCACAACATAGTTGGATATATAGGGGATATGTAAAATTAAAAATTCTGAGATTTTCCCACTTATAAGCTGTTGTTGCACTATTTTTAATGGATACAACGAAATAGTGTAAAGCAATGTAGCACTGATAATGATTGAAGAAATCAGACTCATTATCACACCAATCACTCGACTTATGACATTAGGACGCTTAAATTTTAACACATTATCGAAAATCACTATAATACCATAACATATGATTTTAGTAAGGATCGCAATAATTAAAAATGCGATGATATGATCAAATCGTTGGTGTATATTATCAAATTGAATGGCATAATTCAAATCAAATGCACGTGTCTTGGGAAATGGTATAAATAATTCTAATCGCTGAGCAATTTGATGATAAAATCTTTGTGCAATCCATAATGAAAACAAAGTAGAAGTTAAATGCAAAGCACTTAACCAAGCACCTCTTCTAAAACCAATCATTCCAATATAAAGAAAAATAATTAGAACAATCAAATCTAAAATCATTTGTCTTCACTATTTTTCAACTGTTTTATTTCTTGTTGCAGACGAAGGTTTTCTTCTTCTAATTGAACTTTTTCATGCATAATATTGACAGCTGTAAGTATCGCCTTTCTCGTCGTATCTAATCCAGCACTTTTACTAGCTAACATTTTGAGTCTTTCGTCTACTAAATGCGCAACGTAACGGATATGCTCGGGATTGTCCTCACCGACAATAGTATAATGTTGATCATTTATAGTTACGTTAATCCGATTTTTAAACTCGCCCATATCATAACTCCTGACTTTTTAATATATTTCCGAACTTATTTTCCTATTTGTTTCAATTAAGTATGTAATTTAGTATTTTAGAATATTCACGAACCATTATACACGACATAATATTATTTTGTAAGAGGTGAGAATTGTTATATAAGAAATATTTGTTATTAATGCTATTTTTTATCGATAACAATTAAAATTTTCTTTCAATAATTAAAATATCATATATTTATCACCTAACACCACTTACATACATATGATATGATGTTCAATGTCTAAATACATAAGTTATTCATATAAAAAGTGAGGTACCGTACATGACAAATATTGTACATAAATTAACCAATTCAGATATACAGCAATTAATGTCAAAAATACCCTTTGAAACATCAAAGCTATCCCGAGGTATGAAAGCAAAAACAAAATACAAGGGAACTTCTATTTCAATATATAATTCAAACAAAGTGATGTTTCAAGGCAAGGATGCAGAACGTATCGCTGCACAGTTGTTGCCTAATGTTACTAAATCACAACCATCCAATAAGAAAGCTTCAACAACCAAACAAACGATTTCATATAACCAATTTCAATGTATTGGTAGTGATGAGGCAGGAAGTGGCGATTATTTCGGACCATTGACCGTATGTGCTGCCTATGTCTCACATAAAAATGTACAAATCTTGAAAGCGCTAGGCGTCGATGATTCGAAGAAATTAACAGATACAAAAATTGTTGAATTAGCCGAACAGCTCGTTACCTTTATCCCCCACTCATTATTGGTCATGAATAATGAGAAATATAATGAAAAGCAAAAGGCGGGCTGGTCTCAAGTTAAGATGAAGGCTGTATTGCATAATGAAGCGATTAAAAATGTCACTCAAAAAATTGATACCACTGAATTAGATTATATCGTTATTGACCAATTTGCCGAAGCAGGTGTTTATAAACGTTATGCCTTAAGTGACTTACCATTCAGTGATAAAACGAAATTTGAGACTAAAGGTGAATCAAAATCCATTGCAATTGCAGCTGCAAGTATTATTTCAAGGTATGCATTCGTTAAACATATGGATCGTTTAACTCAATCAGTTAAAACAGACATTCCTAAAGGAGCGAGTAATAAAGTAGATTTAACTGCAGCTAAAATAATTGAACGCAAAGGCATAGCTTACCTTGATTCTATTTCCAAGAAACATTTTGCCAATCGCAAAAAAGCTGAAAATTTAGTTCAAAAAAAATATAATGATTAAATAGAAAAGCGCCTTAGACATAAATAGATGTCTAAGGCGCTTTTTTCAATTGGGGAGTAGATGACTGAATTGAAATTGTAATGTCTCACTTCTTATGCAAAAGCATCAGTATGCCACGTAAAAAGTCTAGTTAGACTTATGCATACGCTTTAGCTCAAATAAACCTTTATCCGAGTCATCCTTGCCTTGATTGCATAGGTGAGACTTCGAAATTTCTATTAGAAAATTTGATTTCTATCCTACTCCCTTATCTTATATTACAAAATCAAATCTAAAATATATGTTTGTGAATCATTATCTAATCGTTGCACCCTCTGATTTTAAAGCCTCTAATATGGCTTCATGTACAGCGTTCACTTTATCATCCGTTAATGTTTGTTCAGTGTCTAAATAAGCTAAATGGATTGCGATTGATTTTTCATCTTCTGCCATATTTTCACCTTCATAGACATCGAAAACTTCTGCTTCTTGTAAAATATTGCCACCATGTTCATGAATGATGTTTACTAATTTGGCTGATGGTGTCGCACGATTAACCACTAATGCGATATCTCTTGATACGCCTGGGAATCTTGGAATTGCTTGATAATTAATATAACCAACAGATACTGACATTAATTTATCAAAGTTTAATTCAAAGACATACGTGCGTTTTAGGTCATAGTCCTTTTCAGTTTTAGGATGTAGTTCACCTACGAAACCAACAATTTCGCCATTTAATTTCACATAAGCTGTTCTACCTGGATGCAGTCCATTTATTTCTCCAGCTTCATATTCAAATTGGATATCTAGCTTTTCAGCGATTCTATCAACGATACCTTTAGCAACGAAGAAATCAATCGTTTCTTTTTTACTTTGCCAGTGATTAACTGTATAATCACCTGTTAAAATACCGCTTAAATATTCTACTTCATCAGGAAGTTCATCCTCACCATTCGCAAAAAATACGCTACCTAATTCATATAATCGCACATCGCTATTTTTACGTGCCACATTATAAGCAACTGCATCAATTAAATGCGGGATTAAACTTTGACGTAAAGTTGAGTGAGCTTCACTCATAGGCATGAGTAAGTCAATTGTTTCACGTTCTTGTAATGCAAAATCTTTTGCTCTGTCTTTATCTACAAGTGAATAATTAATTGCTTGGTTTAATCCAGCACCTTCTAATGTCGCTTTAATTATTCTTGATTTAGATTGTCTATCTGTTAACGCGCCATGTGTTACTTGATCAAATACAGGTAATGTTGAAGGGATTTCATCATAACCATAGATACGTGCGATTTCTTCAATTAAATCTTCCTTAATTGAAATATCTTTACGACGTGAAGGCACCATGACAGTGAGTACATCTTTATTTTTAGTTGTTTCAAAACCTAATTGAACAAATATAGATTCAATATCTTCAGCACTGAGTTCAAAACCGATTGTTTGATTCACTTTTGAAACTGAAATATCAATTGGTGTAACGAAAGATCCAAGTTCACCTTGAGAAACACGTCCTTGTGCTACTGAACCGCCAGCATAGGTTTGTAATAAGTAACAAGCTCTATCAACGGCCTCATCTACAAATTCAGTTGCAATACCTTTTTCGAAGCGACTAGATGCTTCACTTCTTAAGTTCAATCGACGTGATGTATGTCTTATGGATACTGGATCAAAAATAGCGCCTTCTATTACAACGTGCTTCGTTGCTTCTGTAACTTCAGAGAAATCTCCGCCCATTACACCTGCAATCGCAATAGGTGTTTCTCCATTTGTTATAACAATGTCATTTTCTTTTAGTTGACGTTCCTGGTTGTCTAAAGTTGTCATCTCTTCATCAGCTTTAGCTTGTCTCACTTCTATATGTTTGGAACCAATTTGGTCTTGATCAAACATGTGCAACGGTTGACCGTATTCAATTAATACATAATTAGAGATATCTACAACATTATTAATTGGGCGAATACCAGCTTTGATTAAACGCATTTGCATCCACTCTGGAGAAGGTGCAATTGTTACATTTTTCACTACGCGTGCACTGTAATATGGTACTTTATCTTCATTTTGAATGTTGACACTAATTTCATCATTCGTTTGATCACTTGTTTCTGTACTTTGTGTTTCAGGTTTCGTCATTGGAACATTATATAGTGCAGCAGTCTCATAGGCTGTACCAATCATACTTAATGCATCTGCTCTATTTGGTGTTAAATCAAATTCCATCACTTGATCATTTAAATATAATGCATCTAATGCATCTGTTCCCGGTTTAACTTCAGTTGAAAATACAAATATACCATCTTCAAATTGTTTCGGTACTAAATTACTAGGCACCCCAACTTCTTGTAATGAACAAATCATACCTTCAGAACGTTCGCCACGTAATTTCGCACGTTTGATTTTCACACCACCAGGTAATCTGCCACCAACACTTGCAACGATCACTGTTTGGCCTGCATCTACATTCGGCGCACCACAAACGATTTGTACTGGCTCCGCTTCACCAATATCAACTTGGCATATATTAAGTTTATCGGCATCTGGATGTGCAGCTATGGATTGTACATAGCCTACTACAAGGTTTTTAATCTCTTTTGTATAATCAATAATATCGTCAACTTCAATTCCAGTACGTGTAATACGTTCTGCAAGTACATTAACTGGTTCATTAATTTCTACATATGACTCTAACCATTCTTTAGAAATAAACATTATTTTTCACCTCTGTCTTCTACTGCTTTAAATTGACTTAAGAAACGTACATCATTTGTATAGAAATGACGTATATCTTCAATACCATATTTCAACATAGCGATTCGATCTGGTCCCATACCAAAAGCGAAACCAGTATATTTATTTGAATCAAAGCCTGCCATTTCAAGAACGTTAGGATGAACCATACCAGCACCTAATATTTCTATCCAACCCGTATGCTTACATACGTTACAACCTTCACCTTTACATTTGAAACAAGATACATCAACTTCAACAGAAGGTTCTGTAAATGGGAAATAGCTAGGTCGTAAACGTATTTCTCTATCTTCACCAAATAGTTGTTTAGCTAATAATTCTAAAGTACCTTTCAAATCGCTCATTTTAATATTTTCATCAACAACTAACCCTTCAATTTGAGTGAATTGGTGACTATGTGTCGCATCATCAGAATCACGACGATAAACCTTACCAGGACATAAAATTTTAACTGGGCCTTCACCATTGCGTTTTTCCATTGTTCTAGCCTGTACTGGAGATGTGTGTGTACGCATTAAAATTTCATCCGTTATATAAAAACTATCTTGCATATCTCTGGCAGGATGTGATTTTGGTAAGTTTAACGCTTCAAAGTTATAATAATCTTGTTCAACTTCAAAACCATCAACAATTTCATAACCTAAACCTAAAAATAAATCTTCAATTTCTTCGATGGTTCTTGTGAGCGGATGTTTAGCACCAATCGCAATTTTACGACTTGGTAATGTTACATCTATTTTTTCTTCTTTCAATTGTTGCTCTAACTGCTCATTACCCAGTAATTCATGACGTGCTTGAATTTCCTTTTCAATCGTTTGTCTAACTTCATTTACTTGTTGACCATATGCAGGTTTCTCTTCATTCGGTAAATCTTTCATATGTTTCATCAATCCAGTAACTGAACCTTTTTTTCCTAAATACTTAACCTTTACATCCTGTAACGCTTTTTCATTTTGAGCTTCATTAATATCGACTAATGCCTGCTGCTTGATTTCAGCCATAGCTTCTGTTTGTGCCATACTTAGCCCTCCTACTTGAATTTTAAGTTGTTATATTTATATTTTAAAATTGCATAAAAAAAGACTTCCATCCCTTAAAACTGGGACGAAGTCTTCCGTGGTACCACCCAAATTTATGCCGTAGCATACACTTGTTGTCATTGATAACGGAAATGATTTCCGACTTAAATTTCTTTAAGTAACCAAAAAGGTGAAAAAAACTAACTACATCGGATTATCTTTCAGTCGTGGATAATCTCCCTTTTACTTCTGTATCTATTTAGTTTACGTCTTTTTATGGGTTCATATTTAAATATCATTACATTTATTATATACGATGATTTATGATAGGGTCAACCTTTCAAATGATACATCACAATACTACCTGCTATTGCAACATTTAAACTTTCTGCTTTACCATAAATTGGAATTGTTAGATTTTGCGTTGTTTGACTGAGTAATTTGTCATTAACGCCTTCACCTTCATTACCTAAAAGTAAAGCAAATGTCTCTTGACTAGGTATTTGATTATATACAACTGCATCTTCTAACGCAGTCCCATAAACATCGCCCTCAAAATCAGCAATAAAACCACTTAACTCTGTCGTTAAAATAGGTATGTGAAATACACTACCTTGACTTGCACGCATTACTTTATCTTGATACGGATCTGCAGTTCCTTTTTCTAACACGATTAAATCTAAACCTGCAGCATCAGCTGTACGGATTAACGTACCTAAGTTACCTGGGTCCTGAATACAATCTATTAATAACACTTGCTTCGCATTAGTAGTTTCGTAGATAGGTTTCTCAATAACAGCAAAGAATCCTTGCGGTGTCACAGTTCCCGATAATACTTCTGCAAGTTTTAAATTAATTTCAAATACTTCTTCTGCATAACTTATCATATCATCTTGTATTCTATCTGCATCAACAACATAGAGCTGTTGAATCTTGATATTACTCTTATAAGCTTCTTCTATAAGATGATAACCTTCTATAAGCGCAAGGCCAGTCTTATCTCGCTCACGCTTTTTCTTTAATTTATTTGCATTTTTTATTTTATTATTTTGTGCTGAAGTTATTATTTCCATAACATAGCCTCTTTATATATTTATTTTCAACTTTTGAATAGGTGTGTAATGTTCGAACGTATGCCTTTTGCTAATTTAGACAATTCGTGTTTTTCTTTTACCACAATACTATCACCTTTATATGTTACTATATCACCTTTGACAGGCGCTGTAACATTTTGAAATTGAATTTTTAATGTTTGTGTCGCTTGAATATGCTTATCTTTCATAACTTGAAAGTGTATATGTGGCTCTGGTGTATTACCTGAATTACCAACTTCTGCTATGTGTTGTCCTCGCAATAGCATATCACCTTTTTCAATCTTAAAAGAATATGGTTTAATATGTGCAATCATACTATATTCATTACGCCCATGTTTAATAATAATATAATTACCTTCTGGATGGACAGTATTACTATCACCGGGTAAGTTATCTGGTATACCATCTACAATCGCCTCTACTACCCCATTTTCTGGCGCTACGATTGATGTTCCATAGCTATAGTAATTCTCACATTCATTTGGATTTCCTTTATATGTATAACCATCTTTAACTCTCACTAAATCTAAAGCATGACGTTGTTGTTTAAATCGATGATGGTCATTCGTTAATTCATTATCTCCACCCCAATAAACTAAGCACGGTTCTTTAATTGGAATGGTATAGCTATATTTAGTATGTTTCGCATTATGGTTATGACCAATTGGTAATAAGGACATTCCAACAATCTCTTGGTACTTATTTAATGTGACACTTGCACCTGTAGCCATTTTATTATCAAACCAAATGTACTCATCTTGTCGATTAATATTGAGATGTCTATATAAATTATTTTCGCCTCTAAGTGCATTATAATTACTTAGTAATTTCTCAAGTTCTTCAAAAGATGAAACTTCTTGAAATGATTCACTAAAATGATGATAAAGCCACTGCGCATCGTGATCTTCAATTTTATTTATAATTATTTGTGCATTTATCGTTTCCATATGATTCACACAACCTATCAGTTGAATATATAGAGTAACTATCTCTAAAATAAAAAATCGTTCAAAAATTATCAAGTGAATAATTAATGAACGATTAGATTAGGCTATCATATAGCCTAATAATTAAATGAAATTATTTTGATACAACGTCTTCGCCTTTGTATGAACCACAGTTCTTACATACACGGTGAGATAATTTGTATTCTCCACAATTTGGGCATTCAGTCATACCAGGTACTGAAATTTTAAAATGCGTACGACGTTTATTTTTTCTTGTTTTAGACGTTCTTCTTTTTGGTACTGCCATGATAATCCTCCTTATATTCAAACACTAAATAGATAATTTCAGATTCAATAATCCATTATACTATAGATTATCTAAATCCGCTATTGCTCTTCGTCATATAATTGTTGTAGTTTTTGAAGCCTAGGATCGATTTGCTCTGATTCAGCAGATGCTTTATCTTTCGCAATTTCAACCGCTTGTTCTTCGTCAATAACTTCCCAACCATTACCTTCTCGTAACATCTGATCGCTTTCTTTTGAAAAAACGCGCATTGGTTTTTCAATAATAACTAGTTCTTCAGCAATATCTTTTAGATTTATCATACCGTCTGTTGCATCATGGTAATGTTCATCTTCATCTTCATCATTTTCAAACTGCTCATATCCTTCTAAATCAAAAATCTCTTGAGACTTGATATCAATAGGAACTTCAACAGGAACTAAAGTACGTGCACAAGACATCGTATACGTCCCAGTCAAATGCATATCTGCAATGACTTCACTTGATCTGACGGTTAATTCACCTTCAACATCAATATCTGATAAATCTATTAAATCTAATGATTTTACTAAATGATCAAAATTAACCGTTTGATGGAATTCAAAAGGTTTATCTTGGAATTTTCTTAATTGTGTTATTGACCATTTCATATGGCTTCACCTCTAACAAGCACAAAATTTATTTTAACTTTATAGATATAAGTTGTCAAGATTTTTTCTTAACACAGTTACATCTGTTACAATATCTATAATGAATTCTGAAAGGAAGAATTGCAAATGAAAAGCGTTGCACTAGTCACTGAATATAATCCCTTCCACAATGGTCACTTATACCATGCCCAACAATCAAAGTCAATAACCAACTCTGACATTTCCATAGCAATCATGAGTGGAAACTTTGTGATGAGAGGCCAACCCGCAATTTACAATAAATTCACTCGTGCAAAAATGGCATTGTGTGCCGTAGACCTTGCCGTAGAGCTTCCAGCTTATGCATCAGTGTCTGCAGGTCAATATTTCGCAAAAACAGCTGTGCAGATAGCAGATTATTTAAATGTTTCTCATTTATCATTTGGAAGCGAATCGGGTAATATGGATGACTTTCTATCATTGGCACAGTCTATTGATAAAATTGAGCAATCACCTCTATTTTTAGAAAAATTAAAAGAAGGCAAAAGCTACCCAAGAATCTTAAGCGAACTGATTACTGATAATGACTTGCTATCATCGCCCAACAATACATTAGGCCTTTCTTATGTGAGAGCAATCCAAACATACGCACCATCAATACAACCATGGACGATTTCCCGATTTCAGTCTGCCCATCACGATAATGAAATCTCTCACCAAACATTTGCAAGCGGCACTTCTATTCGTCAATCATTAATGAATCAAACGGATCATTGGAAAGATGTCGTACCATCTGAGATACATAAGCACTATGAACGACCTCATATCTCTATTGAGGATACATTCAATTATTTAAAATATGCAATTTTAAGCCAAGATGCCACATCATTAGCACAGATTTATACCATGAGTGAAGGCATTGAAAATCGCATACTTCAAACTATTGAACGAGCGACAAGTTTTGAACATTTAATGACACTATTAAAAACGAAACGTTATACCTATACGCACATTCAGCGTTTACTTATGAATATACTTTTAAATTTTAAAAAATATGATGAGCCTGCGTCAATTAACGCTGTGCGTATCCTAGGCATGTCTGAACGTGGACAACAGTATTTAAAACAAATTAAAAAATCGTTTCCAGAAAGAAACTTTGTGACGCAAGTCAATAAACAAAACGCAAATTTATTTACTAATGAGATACATGCTACTAAAATTTACAACCTTATTTCAGGTCAAACTGCAAACGACTTTAATACACCAGTGATACGGATTTGATACGGATTTGATACGGATTTGATACGGATTAAAATACCAAGCATGGTCATTTAGCTTTGCAATTGCATAAGGGAGTGGGACAGAAATCAGCTTTTTAATAATGATTTCGTTGTCCCGCCCCCACAAGGCTGCCTAGAATGCTAAAAAACATGCTTGTGTGCATTTAGCTTCAGTCAGCTACTGTGTAACACTAACCAACAAGTTGGTAAGCTACTTTGGTTTACAATTGCCTTGCAATTGCATAAGAACCACTAACCAACAAGTTGGTAAGCTACTTTGGTTTACAATTGCCTTGCAATTGCATAAGAACCACTAACCAACAAGTTGGTAAGTGGTTCTTTATCATTTTTTAAACTTTTCGTTTAACGCTTTTTCAACATGTAAAGGTACAAAGTCTGAAACGTTTGCTTTATATGCTGCAACTTCTTTCACAACGCTAGAACTGATGAATGAATAATTTGTACTCGTCATCATATACATTGTCTCTACATTGCTGTTTAATTTTTTATTCATTGATGTAAGTCTTAATTCATATTCAAAATCACTCACAGCTCTTAATCCTCTTATAATCGTTTCTGCTCCAATTTTGTCACAAAAATTGACTAATAAACCATTGAAATGATGAACTGTTACGTTATTCAAATGTTTCACTGATTCTTCAATCAGCGCGATACGTTCTTCTATTGAAAATGTGCCTGACTTACCACTATTTTTCAATACACAAATATGTAGTTCATCAAAGCGATCCGCACTTCTATCTATGATATCGATATGACCATATGTAATCGGATCGAAACTTCCTGGAATGACTGCTTTAGTTGTAGACATATTAATCTCCTTTTTTTAATAACAAAGTGTCTGTCAAACCATAATGATAACGTTTTATCTCATGGAATGGCTCCGTTTTGATTTTTTCATGATGTTTAAACTCACAAACGATAATACCATTTTCTTTTAATAAATTAAACTTTGCAATACCTTCCAATGCTTCATCAATTAACCCTTTTTCATAAGGAGGATCTAAAAATATTACATCAAATTGTATTTCTCGTTTGGCTAAGGCCTTTAAAGCACGATCAGCATTGTTTTTATATACTTCTGCTTGTGTATCAATATTAAGGTTTTTTAAATTTGCTTTAATGACTTTTACAGCTTTAAAATTTTGATCAACAAATATCATTTGGTCAATGCCTCGAGATAATGCTTCAATTCCAAGTGCTCCACTACCAGCAAATAAATCAAGACCAATGCCAGAAACTTCGTGTAAACTATTAAATATACCTTCTTTTACTTTATCCATTGTCGGTCTAGTATTGCGTCCTTCTAAACTCTCAAGCGCCTTACTCTTATGTATTCCAGAAATTACTCTCATATGATTTACACTTCCATTCTCAAAATATATTTTATATAATGCATACTGCAGATAAGGAGGCATCGTATTTTGAAACAATCATTTATAAAGCTCGGAGAAGGCCTTACAGATTTATTCGAATTTAATACATTAATAGAATATAACCACCAACGTATAGCACATATCGTTTATTTTCATTCTCCAAATTGTGCACACGCACGTTCATCTGTCGCTATCATCATGCAACCAACCAGTGAACAACATTTCCAAGCAATGTATATTATGCTTAACGCAGTGAAATACCCTTACCCTGATTCCAATAAAAAATTTGAACTGATAAATAACCAGGCTGAAAAATATCACGTCAATATAAAAGCTGTTGACGTCCAGCCCACCGAACGATTTCACGACACTGAATTATATTTTAATTATTTAACAAGTGTCTTGCGCTTACAAAGATGGATTCCACCTTTGCAATAATATAACAAAAAGCCACTATAGCTATTGCATATACTATTGTGGCTTCCCTATTGTTAACGCTGATATAGCAACTGCTTCAGTCAGTATGCAGCAGTATCGTTAAGTTCATATTATAAAACTTCATGCTGTTCTTTCTCATAAACTTTCTTCAAATATTTATAAGGTGAACCTTCAACATGCTTCACGTATTTTAATCTCATTAATTTATCAACAATTTGATCCGCTTCGTCTTCATTAATGTACATGACAACAAATCTCTCTTGTCCATTAGTACTGACAATATGCCCGAATTTACGTACTTGTCTTTCATGCTTCATATGTTTTAGATATATAATTATACTTGTTCTTGGTACAATATTCATTTATTCATCACTCCATTTATTAGCTATTATATAATATCATGGCTTTTCCATTTTATAAATAATAATTATTTTGATGTAGCATGAACTTTTGCTATATTACTCTATATACCCAAATTTGAGGAGGAAGGCTCGTGACAAAAATTAATAACATAATTAAAGCTGGATTTTTAGGCACAGTCGGTTTGGTAGGAAGTTTAATTTTTATTAATAAATATAAAACACAACCGCATAATCAAAGTATACCACCTTTCTTTTCTAGAACTGCACCATATATTTTTGCACATCGAGGTGGTATGGCTGTCAGACCAGAGCAAACTAAGCTTGCTTTTGATAATGCAGTCGCACATGATATAGATGGTTTTGAAACAGATGTCAGACTTACGAAAGACCATAAACTTGTAGTATTTCATGATGCTACTGTTGATCGTACTACAAATGGATCAGGTAAAGTATCTGAACATACTTTAGCAGAATTAAAACAACTAGATGCAGGTTATCGATTCACCGATATTAATGGTACTAAAGTTTATCGTGGACATGAAGATGCCAAAATATTATCATTTGATGAATTATTAAAACATTATCCAAATCAATTAATTAATGTGGATTTAAAAGATGACCCCAAAAGCAAAGAAGGTGAATTAGCGCCAGAAATCATTTATGAAGTCATCGTTGCACACCATGCACAAAAACGCGTTTTAGTGACAAGTTTTCACAGTCAACAAATTGAAAGATTTAATATAATTAGCCATGGTACTGTGGCGATTGGTGCAAGTCAAAATGAAGTAGCTGAAGGCGTATTGAAATTCTTCACAGGTCTTGGCAATACTTTCCAACCTCGTGCGAATACGTTTCAAATGCCTGTTTCTTTTAACGGGATTAAGCTAACATCGCCCAAGTTTATACAATGGTTAAACGAACGAAATATTGTTCCAGGCTACTATGGTGTTAACAATTTAGATATGATGAATGATTTAATCTTTTATGGTGCACATACCTTAGTCACTGATCGACCTGATTTAGCAGAAAGATTTAAAAATACGTATCCCAAATAAATATTATAAAATAAACGACAAGTGCTATTTACAATGATTTCAATATCTGATTAAATTCACAAAAAAGGAGGCAGAGTCCTGTTAGCGCTCTGCCTCCTTTACTATTTTCTTAAAAATTCCAATCTATCTTTTATAATGAACAACCACATGAACCGCCAGTGGCACAACCACCTGATTCTTTTTGGAAAAATGGATTGCCCGCTTCAATCTTCACATTCTCAGAAACTGCGTAAGCAATTTTCACAATAACTTGATCTATCAATTCCTGCAAAGCAACTTCTTTTTGTTTATAATCCATCACTACATCAAGCATTTCATATGCACGTTTACGTATACGTGTTTCTAACATGACACTTTGATAATCTGGATGATATTTACCAAACCGCATAATTTCATCATATTTTTCTTTAGATTTTAAGAAAGCTTGATAAAGTAGATGCGCTTCATCATCATTGGCTAATGTCTGTTCAGCTGTTTTGTATGCTTTATATAATCGAGATTGTAATATTTTATCACTGAGCATTTCTATTTCATCTAGCACTGTTAAAGTTTCTTCTGTAATCATCGTCGTCCATCTCCTTTCTATTTATCCTCTACGAAAATAAGTGTGTAATAACCATTTGTTACTTCGCCACCCATTTCATTATATTTTGAATTTAACATCCTTGATCTATGGATATCCGAATTTAACCAACTATGAATCAACGTAGGTACTTCATTAAAATCATATCCTACGTTTTGACTCGTGGAGACAAATGATATTTTTTGTTCATTCAACTGTTGTTTTAAAGCATCTTCTGTAAATTCAACACTATCAGTCCCTGTAGCTTCATACAAGTTAAATGATGCAATATGAGCTATATCATTGTTAATTTTAAGTGGCTTGGCATCCTTTAACTTTCTCATTTCATTTGTAATTTCATATAATGTCATCAATTGATTTGAATTTTGCTCATAGGGCAAATCATCATGCTCACTTTGAACTTCTTTATCTTCTTGAGAACTTAACATTTGATATGGTTTAAAGGCTGCTAAGGCTTCGCTATCTAAATATCTAACAGCTACAATTTCATTTGATTGTTGGTCAATATAAATTTGTGCATAAATATTTTTAAACTTTATAAGTGTTTGCGTCTTCATATCTAAATCAGATAATTCAAGTTCATATTCTTTACCATCAACTTTAATCGTTGGTTCAGGATTAATACTGTATTTCTCAAAAACATGTGATGCATTATCGGAAATCTTTAATGGATCAACTTTTGCATCTTTACCAGTTGCGTACACAGATTTAATAATATTATGCTTTGTTGTAACAAGATAATATTGATTATGCTCTTTAAATATATAATTTTTAAAATCACCTTTATATGAATAAACCCGTTCAGCTTGCCCATATGTATTTGTAAGTTTTTTTAGGTTTTGACCTACCCACGTACCGATACCTTCTTTTGGCATCGGATTTTCAACTGATTCCTCATTTTTATTAATATTTTCATTTTGAGTAGTCTTCGTTGAATCTTTATTAGGATTCTCCAAAACATCAAACTTTAAACGTGGTGAGTAAAAAAGGTAAATCAAGAAACATATTAATAACAGTACACCAATAATTTTAATTATTAATTTTTTCATCGCTCACCCACCTATACTTCTCTTTCATTTATTGTACATGTTTCAATATATCACAAACAAGGCATGCCGTCGTAATATTAGAAGTATATTGTAAAATACGACAGATTTTCAACATATTACGCTCTATTACAAATTAAGGTAATACACAACTCAACTTTGGGTATACTATGAAATAAGAGGTGAAAATGCATGTCAATGATACGTATACATGGCGCAAAGCAAAATAATTTAAAAAATATTTCTGTTGATATACCTAAACATCAAATAACTGTTTTTACTGGGCGTTCGGGTTCAGGAAAATCTTCTTTAGTGTTTAATACAATTGCCGCAGAATCAGAACGGCTTTTAAACGAAACTTACTCAACATACATACAACATCAACTAGCTCAATTTTCAAAACCAAAGGTCGACTTAATCGAACATTTACCAGTGGCAATGATTATAAATCAAAAAAGATTAGGTGGAAATTCTCGCTCTACAGTCGGTACAATCTCGGACATCTATGCATCTGTGAGATTACTTTGGTCACGAATTGGCAAACCGTTTGTTGGTTACTCAGATATCTTTTCATTTAATAATCCTAAAGGTATGTGTGAAACTTGTTCAGGGCTTGGTTACGTTGAGGACATTGATTTACATGAATTATTAGATTTTAATAAATCGCTCAATGAAGATGCGATACGTTTCCCTTCTTTCAGACCAGATAGTTGGCGAGGAAAACGCTATTTATATTCTGGTTTGTTTGACAACGATAAAAAATTAAAACATTTTACCAAAGAAGAACTAGATACCTTCTTGTACGCTAAGCCAATGAAAATTAAACACCCACCAGAAAACTGGCCTAAGACTGCAAAATTTGAAGGTCTCATCCATAGATTTAGACGTTCATTTTTATTGAATGACAACTTTGAAAAAAATAAATTTAAAGAAGCGATTGATAGAGTGGTTACTTCTAAAAAATGCCCTACTTGTCACGGAAAAAGACTGAGCACTTCAGTTTTAAAGTGTAAAATCAATAACTTAGATATTGCTGATTTTACAAATTTATCAATTGATGATGCTTTAAAATTCATCAAAAAAATTGATTCACCAAAAGCAAATGTCATTATTGAACCATTGCAACAGCAGTTAGAATCATTGAGTTATATCGGCTTAAATTATTTAACTTTATCTAGAGAAACCACCTCTTTATCAGGTGGAGAATCACAAAGAATTAAACTCATTAGACATTTAAACAGTGCGTTGAGTGATTTAGTATATATTATTGATGAGCCGAGTATTGGACTTCATCCAGAAGATATTCAGCGTATTAATGAAATTATTCTGTCCTTGAAAAATAAAGGGAATACAGTTTTAGTAGTCGAACATGACCCAGATGTTATAAAAATAGCCGATCATATTATTGATTTAGGTCCTTTAGCTGGCAAATATGGTGGTGACATTACTTTTACAGGTAGTTATCATGAGTTACTCAATTCAACAACACATACTGGTGATGCTTTACGCAGAACGCACCAATTAAAATCACCGAATTTAAGCGCTTCAAATTTCATAAATTTAAAGAATGTTTCTCGTAACAATATTAAGAATATGACTGTGACACTGCCTGAACAAGCTATGACTGTCGTAACTGGTGTTGCGGGTTCTGGTAAAAGTTCGTTAATCCATGCAGGTTTAGAAGCGCTAGCAGATACCATTTTTATAGACCAAAAACCAGCGCATGCTTCGAGTCGCTCCAATTTATTGACTTATTTAAATATATTTGATGATGTGCGCTCATATTTTTGTGAAGCAACCGGTTTAAAGAAATCGTTGTTTAGCTATAATTCTGCAGGTGCTTGTCCTGAATGCCACGGTAGAGGCATTATCAAAACAGAGCTAGCCTTTATGCCAGATTTCACACAAACATGTGATGTTTGTCATGGTAAACGATACAAACCAGAAGTGTTAGATGCTAAAGTGGGGGGGTATAATATTGCTGATATTTTAGCATTAACGGTTGATGAAGCAATCACCTTTTTCAATAAAAATAAGGATATCGCTCAACCACTCCAAGCTTTAAAATCAACTGGTTTAAACTATATGACATTGGGACAAACACTTGATACATTGTCTGGTGGCGAAGTACAAAGAGTCAAATTAAGTAAATACTTAACAAAGACTGTCCACCAACATATCTTTGTTTTTGATGAACCAACGACTGGTTTACATGAAGATGATATCCCCATATTAATAGATTGCTTTAAACGACTCATCGATGAACACAATACAGTTGTTATTATAGAACATAATTTAACGATGATGACTTATGCTGATTGGATTATTGATATCGGACCATTTGCAGGTGAAAAAGGAGGCCAATTACTTTATCAAGGGGAACCTCAAGGTTTACTTCAAATAAATGCGTCGCTTACAGCCAAGCACTTAAAAAGATATACAGAACGCTAATTATCTTGTTAGCTATTCAAAACAAAGAGGAGTCATCTCATTGAGATGACTCCTCTTATATGCCTTTTAAAAAACTAACGCTTTATTTATGATTATTATAATCCAAACGTTGCTTTAAGTAGCGATGTTGTCTCGCCACCTGGATATAATACGTAAAGCAATAGGTATACAGCTACACCTGTAATAGCTGTACAGAACCAGACAATCGATGCTATAGGTCCAACAAATCTATGTACCTTAAATTTATCTTTAAAGGCGGTAATGATTTGTACAAGTCCTAAAATGCCCCCGATTGTTGCCAAATTAATGTGGAAAATCAAGAAAATTGTATAATAAATTTTGATAGAATCTGGACCACCAAATGCAGTATTACCTATAAAAATTGTTCTTGAAGCATAAATGATAAAGAATGCTAGTGCAAAAAATGCTGCAGCCAACATTACCTTTTTATGACTTTCAATTTTTCTTTTCCATATTTGACGCCAACCTATTGCAATAAGGATTGCACTAATTACAATAAAGCTTGTACTGATTGTGGGTAAAATTGGTAAGTTCATATAATACATCCTTATCATAAGTTATTAAAACATTTGAATGAGCGAGATGACAACAACGAGTACGAAGAAAACGACTAAATAGTTTAGTGAATATATAAACATTTTTGTTGCCCATTTTGTTTGATCTGTATCTTTTTTGAAGCTTGTTAATCCTAAGTACAGCCATCCTAAATTTAATAAAGTAGCTAACACAATAAATGTAACACCTAAGCTACTTAATAAGAATGGTAGTGGTAACAAGACAACTAACCAGAAAAACATACTTACTCTCGTACGATTAAATCCTTTAACTGATGGTAACATTGGTATATTTGCTAATGAATATTCATCCTTACGTTTAATTGCTAAAGCATAAAAATGAATCGGTTGCCAACAGAAGATAACTAAGAATAGTGCAACGGCTACTAAGCTTATATTTCCTTCTATCGCTGTCCAACCAATTAGCGGTGGAACTGCTCCTGGAAAACTGCCTATGACTGTATTCCAAACCGTATGTCTTTTAGACCAAATTGAATAAAATGATACATAACCAACAATGCCCAATAGACCAATAACGCCTGAAGGTATATTGAGTGCAAATAGTAATGCTTCCCCTATGAGCATCATTCCAAAGCTGAGAATTAATAAATTTCTATTTGAAATTCTTTCATTAACTGTAGGTCTCTGTTGTTTACTTGGCATGATACTGTCAATATCTTGATCGTAGTAATTATTTAAAGCACATGCGCCCCCCATAATTAACGTAGAGCCCACTAACATCATTAAGATTTGTGGTATTGACGAGAGGAAGGAATGATTTGCCAACACAATCGCTAACCATGATCCAGCAAATGCAGGAATTAAATTCCCTTGAACCAAGCCCATTTTGATGATTTGCTGTAACTCTTTAAAAGTTACACGGCTAGAATTATGCGCCAAAGTTTGTTCTTTGTTCATAATTTCCCTCCTATTTTTTTCATATAATACAATGATATATTAATTTTGTTCGATTGACTACATTAATGTAAAGATATTTGTGACACTTTATCGACATTAGCAAAAAGTCATTTTTGTGACACATTTTATTTGCTATTTATTGTTATAATAAAATTTAAGATTTATGAACATATAAAAATATATGAATGAGATGTATCATTATGTATACCTAAGTTGCTTTTAGCACTACTGGGCGTAATTAAATATTTTCATTATTATATTTTTAAAGTGGGGGGTTAATTCTTGTTTAGCAAAAAAAACCTTAAATGGTTATCTGTGTTAGCAACAGTCATAATGGCTTTTGTTCAACTTGGTGGCGCGTTAGTAACAAAAACAGGTTCAGCAGATGGTTGTGGATCTGACTGGCCACTTTGTCATGGCGCGTTCTTACCTCAAAATTTACCAATTCAAACATTAATTGAATTAAGTCATCGTGCAGTATCTGGCTTATCATTAATTGTCGTTTTATGGTTGGTTATTGTTGCTTGGAAACATATTGGTTATATCAAAGAAGTTAAACCATTATCTTGTATTAGTGTTGGTTTCTTACTAATTCAGGCTTTAGTTGGTGCGGCAGCAGTAATGTGGCAACAAAATGCATATGTATTAGCACTTCACTTTGGTATCTCTTTAATTTCCTTTTCATCTGTATTTGTATTAACTTTAATTATATATGAAGTTGACCGTAAATATGAAGCTGATGAATTGTTTATTAGAAAACCATTGAGAATTTATACATGGATTATGGCACTCATTGTTTATATGACGATATATACAGGTGCTTTAGTAAGACATAAAGAAGCAAGTTTAGCGTATGGTCAATGGCCATTACCGTTTAATGATTTAATGCCACATAATGTTCAGGATTGGGTAAATTTAACACATAGAGGTATGGCACTCATTGCCTTTATTTGGATTTTAATTACATTTATCCACGCCGTAAACAATTATAGAGAAAATCGTACAATTCGTTACGGTTATACAGCGGCATTTATTTTAGTTATCTTACAAGTAACAACAGGCGCATTATCCATTATTACTGAAGTTAATTTATTCATCGCATTGTTACATGCATTGTTTATTACATTACTCTTCGGATTAATCGCATACTTTATCATATTAATGTTACGTACAATTCGAAGTGGCGGATAATTAACGTTTTGGGTATATAATCACATAAAAAGCAAGCTCAGTTTTTAAGAAAACTGAGCTTGCTTTTTATTTTTAAACTAATCAACAGGTTCTTTTTCAATTTCAATCAATAAGTCGCCTGTTTCAATTGCTTCACCACTTTGTACTGTAACTTTTTTAACAACGCCATCAAACGGTGCTTGAATCGTTGTTTCCATCTTCATAGCTTCAGTAATCAATAACGCTTGACCACTCGTTACAGATTCTCCTTCAGCAATCTTCACTTCCGTAACTGAACCTGGCATTTGTGCACCAATATGATTTGGGTTTAATTTATCTGCTTTTGGCTTAACACTTTCATTCGCCTTAACATTTTCATCTTGAATAAAGATACGTCGCGCTTGACCATTCATATCATAAAAGATTGTACGTATACCTTTTTCATCTGGTTCCGTAATTGTCTTAAGTGTAATGATTAAACGTTTACCTGTATCAATTTCAATCTCAACCGTTTCATTTGAACGCATACCAAAGAAGAATGTTGGCGTATCTAAAAGAGACACATTTCCAAATTGTTCTTGTGTTGCTATAAATTGTTCGTAAACTTTAGGATATAGCACATAACTTATGATGTCTTGTTCTGTTACTTCTCTCTCTTGTTTTTCTTCTAATTCTTTTCTTACTGCTTCAAAATCAACAGGATCTAAATGTTCCCCTGGTCGATCTGTAATGGCAGATTGCCCTTTGAGAATAACTTTTTGTAACGTTTTATTGAAACCATTAACTGGCTGTCCAATATCACCTTTAAAGAATGACACAACTGATTCAGGGAAATCCAATTTATAGCCATCTTTTATAATAGTATCTTCATCTAAATCATTTTGTACCATGTACAATGCCATGTCACCTACAACTTTAGATGACGGCGTTACTTTAACAATATCACCAAATAAGAAGTTCACACGTCTATACATTTCTTTTACTTCATTAAATCGATTGCCTAATCCTAAACTTTTAGCTTGTTGGCTTAGGTTCGAATATTGACCACCAGGCATTTCGTGTTTATAAATTTCAGTATTAGGTGATTTAATATCACTTTCAAAATCACTGTAATATTGACGTACTGTACCCCAATAGTGTGATAACTCTTCCATACCATCTACATCTGCACGCATATTTCTATCAAATCCATTTAATGCATAATATAAAGAGTTGCCACTTGGTTGGCTTGTTAAACCACTCATAGAAGCTACTGCAGTATCAATGACGTCTACACCTGCATCTATAGCTTGTTTATACACTAATAAACCATTTCCACTTGTGTCATGTGTGTGTAAGTGAATTGGTAAATCAACCGCAGCTTTCAATTCTCCAATTAGTTCATTGGCAGCTTTAGGTTTCAATAATCCCGCCATATCTTTAATCGCTAATATATGGAATCCTTCACGTTCAAGTGTTTTCGCCATATCAACATAGTATTGTAAAGTGTAAATATCCGAACGATTTGGATTTAATATGTCTCCTGTATAACAAATCGTCCCTTCCGAAATTTTACCCGCTTCTTGTACAGCTTCATTGGCCACTTTCATTTGATCAACCCAATTTAAAGAGTCAAAGATACGGAACACGTCTATGCCAGCTTCTGAACTTTCTTTAACGAATTTTTTTATAACATTGTCTGGATAATTTTTATATCCAACAGCATTTGAGGCGCGTAATAACATTTGGAATAAAACATTTGGAATTTCTTTTCTTAATCTTTCTAAGCGTTCCCATGGATTTTCTTTCAAGAAATTATACGCAACATCAAAAGTTGCACCGCCCCACATCTCTAATGAAAAGCTGTCTTTCATTACTTGAGCTGTTTTAGAAGCAATATTCATCATGTCTTTTGTTCTCACACGTGTAGCTAATAATGACTGATGCGCATCTCTAAATGTAGTGTCGGTGATTAATACATCGTCTTGCTCTTTTAACCATTCTGCTACTGCCTTAGGTCCTTTAGTATCCAGTATTTGTTTCGTTCCCTCTAATTTTGCTATTTCTTTTCTAGGGATTTGTGGAATTGGCGATGTTTCATAGATCGGTTTAGGTCGTTTTTCTACATTTGGAAATCCATTAATCGAAACATTACCAATATATTCTAACGTTTTTGTACCTCTATCTAATGTCGGTTCAATATCAAATAACTCAGGTGTCCGCTCAATGAATTTAGTAGTATAATCACCTGTTTTAAATTGCTCATTTCTCATAACATTAATTAAAAACGGAACATTGGTTTTCACACCACGGATTCGCATTTCTTGTAATGAACGATTCATTTTTTCATTTGCTTGTTTGTAAGACATAGCGTGTGTAGATAATTTTACCAATAACGAATCATAATAAGGTGAAATTTCTGCACCTTGGAATCCATCACCAGCATCTAATCTCACTCCAAAACCACCGCTTGAACGATAAGCTATGATACGTCCAGTATCTGGCATAAAATCATTTGTTGGATCTTCAGTAGTAATACGACATTGAATCGCATATCCTAATGTTTTAATATCTGCTTGACTTGGCATACTTATTTCTTCGTCAAATAGATTTTCACCATCAGCAACAAGTATTTGTGTTTTAACGATATCAACACCTGTAATCATCTCAGTAATCGTATGTTCCACTTGAACACGCGGATTAACTTCAATGAAGTAGAATTCTTCGCCCGATACAAGGAATTCCACCGTACCCGCATTGACATATTCAATATTTTCCATTAATTGGATTGCTGCTTCACAGATACGTTCCCTTAAATCATCTGACAATGCAACTGAAGGTGCCACTTCTACTACCTTTTGGTGTCGTCTTTGTACAGAACAATCACGTTCATATAAATGTACGATATTACCATGTTCATCACCGATAACTTGTACTTCAATATGTTTCGGATTGTCTATATATTTTTCAATATATACTTCACTATTACCAAATGATTTTTCCGCTTCAGATTTAGCTCGATGGAATGCGTCTTCTAATTCATCTTCCGATTGTACGATACGCATACCTTTACCGCCGCCACCACTTGTCGCTTTAATCATCAATGGGTAACCTGCTTCATTAGCAAATGCAATCGCATCCTCTTGATTATCAATAGGACCATCCGTACCTGGAATGACTCTTAAATCCGCATTAATTGCTGTTGTTCTTGCCTTAACTTTATCGCCAAACATGTCTAAATGTTCAACACGTGGACCAATAAATTTAATTCCTTCTTCTTGACATCTACGAGCAAATGTTTCATTTTCACTTAAAAAGCCATAACCAGGATGTATCGCATCTACATCTGCACGCTTAGCAACATCAATGATTCTTTCTATATCTAAATAAGATTCAGCAGGTCCTAAATCTTTGCCTACTAAATAAGATTCATCTGCTTTATATCTATGTAAAGACCCTTTATCTTCATTTGAATAAATTGCAACTGTTTTAATATCTAATTCTGTCGCTGCCCTAAAAATTCTTATTGCTATTTCACCACGATTGGCTACCAAAAGCTTGTTTATTTGTTTCACATCATGGTCCCCCTTAAATTTTGAATTTTCTAAAAAGTTAGATATGATTTTCATTATAGCAAAATACGAACAATGTATACAGTAATAAATTATTAAGTTTTATCTTGAAACTATTTATAAGATGTTAAATTTTAAAATTTTTATAATTTAAATGTACTTCTTCCGAATAAATCGAAAGCCTTACTATAACAAGCTTAGAAGAAAATTATATCACGTATTAACATTAATAAAAAGTTATTACTATTGATAACTTTTTATTATCATTATATCTATCTGTAAAAAGTATTTCAAAATTAGGTTTAAATTGTAAAAAAATAGACAAACATTTCAACTATTAAAAGTTGAAATGTTTGCCTTTAAATCCTTTTACTGATTATTAAACATTGAATTTAGTTTTTTATTAATACCGTCTAGTCATTCCAATATGAGTCTTTTTCTTATTCGCTTGTTTTTTTCTATAAGCTTCTATTCTTATTTGTTTACCGGTAATAAGTAATAAACCTAAAGCGATACTTAAACTAATCATAGATGAACCACCAAAACTGATAAATGGTAATGGCACCCCTGTTAAAGGAATTGTACCTGAAATACCACCTAAATTAACGAAAGTTTGACTTCCTATATAACTAGCTACACCAACACATACGAGTTTATAAAAATAAGAATTTGTCTTATTAGCTAACTCAAAGGCTCTATAGACGATAAAGAATAGTAAACAAATGACTACAAGGCCACCTACTAAACCTAATTCTTCACATATAATAGAAAAAATAAAATCTGTATGTGGTTCAGGCAAATAACCTAATTTCATGATACTATTGCCTAGGCCTCTACCTAGCAAGCCACCATTTCCGATGGCAATTAGGGAATTAGAAATATGATACCCCGTACCTGATTCTTGGCTAAATGGATTTGTTAACGTACTAAATCTCGCTGTTAAGTAATCTGGTACTAAACCAATAATTAAGAAGAGCGAGCCAATAATAACGACACCTACTATAATTAACAGACCGTATTTAATGGATTTTTGGACACCAATACCAGCATAGAAAAGTATTGAAACGAATATAATCATGATCAATAATGTTTGTCCGACATCGCGCTGTAACAGCACTAATGCGATACACAATCCTGCTAAAATAATTGGTGAAGTCATTAATTTTGGCTGTTTAAATACTTTTGGTCGTTTCTTTTCAATCATATAAGGAATATATAAGATGATTGCAATTTTCAACAATTCAGAAGCTTGTAAATTCATAAAACCTAAATTAATCCAACTTTTTGAACCATTGATATTACTACCAACAACTAGTGTTGCAGCAAGTAAAATAATGATGCCAATCATCATCCATTTTTGAAATCTAATTGTTTCTAATAATTTAACATTCATGAAGAATGCCATGAAAAATACTATAACTAAACTCATTATCACGTACATTAATTGTCTTGTATAAAAGTACGTACCTGGTACGGATATGCCACCTGTCAACGATCCTTTTGTAGCAGCAACCATACTTGCACTATATACCATAACCAAACCAATTAGACATAATAATAAATATGTAACTACGAGTGGATAATCGATATATTTGGCATTTTTACTTATATATCGAAAAAACCGTTTTATGTTATTCATATGACATATCATCCAATTCTAATTTTTAATATTCTATTTGTTAATTCGATAACTGTATTTAATAAAAGTGATTTGAATCATCCGTAATCCTTTTACGGTAATCGTTTGATAAAAATAAATTTTACTTTTAACATTATATCAAACATTGTAACAATTTCTCGAGCAAATATAACACTAATAATCATTATTTTATTTTATTGTTGAGTTATTTTTTTAAAGCACGACAAAAGTGGCTAAGAAATGATCAACAAATGATTGATGTCCCAGCCACTTTCACAATACTTATGTAGTTTTAAATAATAAATTCCTATATAAGTTTATATATCAATTTTGGAATCTTATGTTTCCAGAAATAAATCTACCTACTGTAACCAAATTAAACATTAGTAAATGCATCATGCAATTTAGAAAGTTCTTTTTCTAAACGAAGCATTAAATCTTTGCCCACTTCTCTGTCAACTAAACCAAGTTGTACAGCAAAATCCACTTCTTTTTGTAATCCAAACATTTGTGTATCAAGTACTTCTTCATATAATGGGCATTGAGGTAATGTAAGATTATCCATTTGTACTTTAATAAGTTGGAGAATCCTATCAGCATCTTTATTCAATTGGTCATATGCCGCATTGTTAATTTTTTGATTTTTTTCCAAGACATACTCCCCCTATCAATTGTAACTTTATAAGAAGAGTGTATCTTACTAAATAGTAAAAAGCAAGTGAATTCAAGAATATACGTTTCTGTCTAATTTGTGATAATATTAATAGTAACGATAATTTAATTTACTCTTATTTATAATCAATGTGCCTTTATACAGGCCATTACTTGAAAACGGTTTAATGATTTTTATTTTTTAGCTCTGCTAAACTTGAATTAAATGTAACATAGATAAGTGTTTTGTTCACAAAAAAGTCATTTTTATCACTAAAATTTTTTCAATAAAATGATTATAGATATTTGTAATTTATGCCAATAGGAGTGGGATTATGATTCAAATTAAGGGTGAAGTTAAATTTCCAATTACGCTAGATAGTACGACTTGGATTTTTGATGACAGAAAAGTACAAATTGAAGATTTAGAACAAGGCGTTTTTGACGGCACAAAGCCAATCAATTTTGACGATAATCGCGAATGGAATAGGGCCATTCTAGAAGGTCAAACGAATCCGCCAACTCTAAATTCAGAAATTAAATATAAAAGACGCGCAGTATTAGAAAAATCTTTTGTTATCAATATGACACCATTTTTCAAAAATGCTGAACCTCATGATAATGCAACCACAATACGTTTGTTTAATGATAATGAGTCAATTGAAATACCAATCTACTTGTTACCTTACCTCTTTTTCCAATTCGCCAAAGATGGTAAAAGATTATATGAGGATTATTCTGTTGATAGCTTTGTTTATATTCCTGAAGAAGGATATTCTTATCAGTTTCAATATGTTACTGGTATAGAGGTGATCTAGTTATGAAGAAAGTGAAATGTATCATTTGTGATACGGAAGTGTTCATAGATCAAAATACATTAGAAGCCAAAAGATTACGTAACGATCCAATGCATACGTTTATGTGTGATGAATGTAAAAGTAGACTTGATACACCAAAACAACGTAATCAAGATACAACGTATAATCATCGTTAAACAGTTAAATATGTAATAAAACGTTTCTTAAAATATGATAATAATATACTAACAACCCAATAAAGCATCCGTGACATAAATGTCTCTAATTAATAAGGCACCTCATTTTTAAATTATTTAATGGTAATTTTAAAATGAGGTGCCTTTATTTTTTGAATATTAATATGCGTATTTTGAATCATAACATAACTTGCTGACGCCCAGAGCAATAGTAAGCGTGTGAGACTATAAGCTCGTCTATCTTACAAGCCTGAGATGGTTAAAATAATAATATTTTAAATATAAAGAAGACTCATCCTTAATACGAATGAGTCCTCTTATATTTAAATTAAAATGTTTTAGAAAAAAACGTTTTATTATTCATCTTCTTGCATTAATTGTTTAATACGTTTCGCTTCTTTTTCACGTGCATTTTTCTCTAATACTGTTTTTCTAATACGGATGTTTTCTGGCGTAGCTTCTACAAGTTCATCGTCATTAATAAATTGTAAAGCTTCTTCAAGTGTTAACGTTCTTGGACGTTTCATTGTAACTGTTTGGTCTTTATTAGAAGAACGTACGTTAGTTTGGTTTTTCTCTTTCGTTACATTAACTGTTAAGTCATTTTCACGGTTATGTTCACCAACAACCATACCTTCATAAACTTCAGTACCTGGTTCCATAAAGTTTACACCACGGTCTTCTAAGCCCATAAGTGCATATGAACTTGCTTTACCTTGATCTAATGATACTAATGCGCCATTTCTTCTACCACCGATACGGCCTTTAACACGTGGTTTAAATTCTTCAAATGTATGGTTAATAATACCATAACCACGTGTTTGAGACATAAATTCAGTAGTATAACCGATTAATCCACGCGCTGGTACCATAAAGATAATACGTGTTAAGCCATTGTCTGTAGTGACCATGTCTAACATTTCACCTTTACGTTGTCCTAATGATTCAATCACAGCACCTGTATATTCTTGTGGTACTTCACATTGTACACGTTCAAATGGCTCACATTGTACGCCATCAATTTCTCTTAAGATAACTTGTGGTTTAGAAACTTGTAATTCGAAACCTTCACGTCTCATATTTTCAATTAATATAGATAAGTGTAATTCACCACGACCTGCAACAATCCATTTATCTGGAGATTCAGTTTGTGTAACTTTTAAAGAAACGTCTGTTTCTAATTGTTGATCTAAACGTTCTTGAATTTGACGTGAAGTCACGTAATCACCTTCACGACCTGCGAATGGAGAATTGTTTACTCTGAAAGTCATTTCTAGTGTTGGTTCATCAATTCTTAATACTGGTAATGCCTCTTGGTTATCAGTTGGCGTTACTGTTTCACCAACGTTAATATCTTCCATTCCTGATACAGCAATTAGGTCCCCGGCATATGCTTCATTAACTTCTTCACGTTTCAAACCGAAGAAACCAAAGATTTTTGTTACACGGAAGTTTTTAATTGATCCGTCTAATTTAATCAATGATACATTGTCACCGACACGCATTGTTCCTCTAAATACACGACCAACACCAATACGTCCTAAATAGTCACTATAGTCTAATAGTGCTGTTTGGAATTGAAGTGGCTCATCTCTATTATCTACAGGAGCTGGTACATAATCAATGATTGTTTCATACAATGATTGCATGTTTTCATCTTGTTTTTCTGGATCTAAACTTGCAGTACCATTCACTGCTGAAGCATATACAACTGGGAAATCAAGTTGTTCATCGTTTGCTTCTAATTCAATAAATAAGTCTAAAACTTCATCAACTACACCTTCAGGTCTAGCTTCTGGTTTGTCAATTTTATTTACAACTACAACTGGTTTCAAGTTTTGTTCTAATGCTTTTTTCAAAACAAAGCGTGTTTGAGGCATTGTACCTTCATATGCATCTACTACTAAGACAACACCATCAACCATTTTCATGATACGTTCTACTTCTCCACCGAAGTCAGCATGTCCTGGTGTATCTAATATATTAATTCGATTATCTTTGTAATTTACTGCTGTATTTTTCGCAAGGATAGTGATACCACGTTCTCTTTCAATATCATTTGAATCCATTGCTCTTTCGTCTACGTGCTCATTCTCACGGAAAATTCCTGATTGTTTTAACAATTCGTCTACAAGTGTCGTTTTACCATGGTCAACGTGAGCAATGATAGCTATATTACGAACATCTTCTCTTATTTTAGTCATTTTTATACAATTTCCTTTCTCGAGTAAATTCCCACTTTTCTTTGCAACTTTTTTATTATATCATATAATTGGTTAAAGAAAACTATAAAGGTGTGGTAGGGATGCAACAAAAAAAATCAAAAGCAATATTTTGGGTACTCGCTGTGGTTGCTATAGTATTTTTACTTTTATTTAGCTTCAGTTTAGCTGCTACAAATGTTCCATTCATGATTTTAACATTTATATTATTCATTGCAACATTTGGTTACGGTTTCACGTTGAAAAAGAAATATCGTGAAAATGATTGGCTATAATTTCATGTTGATTTAACATATATTCATAAATACGTCTCACTCTTCTAAGTAGGAGTGAGACGCTTTTTTATTTTTAAAAATCGATTTAGCTAATCATTTTTAGCTTTTAATTTTTGCTGTAATAATTGAACTATTTCATAATTTTTTTTGAAATGGTTATCTATTAACTCTGAATGTAAATCCTTATTTGCCATTATAATCGAACTCGGTTCATATATGGATAAGGGTTCTCCTAATAAGTTTGTGCCGACGCCCCCCACTTCATTTAAGATAATCAAACCACCTGCAAAATCCCATGGTTGTAATCTAGGTGTCATATATGCACCTAATTTACCAGTTGCCACGTGTATGATTTCTAACGCTGCAGAACCATAGGCACGCGCGCTCCTTGCTTCATTTACGATGGGTTTAAACATTTCACCTAAGCGTGGTTTAGTTAGCCAATTGGGATTAATACCAATAATACTCGTTTTTAGTTGTGTGGAAGAAATTGCTGGTAACAAATTACCGTTTTCATATGCGCCTTCACCCGTTTTAGCATGATATAATACATCGTTCATAACGTCATAAACAAAGCCAGCATATGGTTTCCCATCATTATAGATACCGATTGAAATTGCAAAATTTTCTTGCTGATGTACAAAATTCAACGTACCATCAATTGGATCGATAACCCAAACTACCCCTGCCTCGTCTTTCAGCTCATGTCCATGTCCTTCTTCACCTATAACTAAATGATTCGGGTATGTTTGCTTGATGTTATCAAAAAGATATTTCTCCGTAGCTTTATCCACATTCGTCACTAGATCATTAGGATTTGATTTTGTCTCAATCTTAATGTCTTGTTTCATTATTTTTTTTACATTGATTCCTGCTTCTAATATAAGGCCTTTTGCAAATTCATAAACAGTCATTGTATCAGCTCCTTGTTCACTATTTATTATACATTAGTTAATACTTAAAAAGATATTAGCCAACAATTTATTAAATACTTCAATAATCAAGCATTAAATTTCATCTAAGTATGATTTATCTATTATAATTACCCTTTTTACTCGTTGTATACACGCACTAGATATCACTTATTCAGTATCATAAGGGTATAGAGCAAAGCAAATGTTTCAATGTTTATATTATGCTACAATACAAACGTATAGAATGATTATAGGAGGACCAAATGACTAAATATACATTTAAACCTAAGAATTTTAAAGCATTCACTGTTGATGGTCTTGATGCAAGAATGGAAGCACTCAACGAACGCGTTAGACCACAATTAAATCATTTGGGTGACTACTTCGCACAATACTTGGAAACTGCTACTGGCGAAATTTTCTATCCACATGTTGCTAAACATGCACGTAGAAGTGTCAATCCACCCAAAGATACTTGGGTCGCTTTTGCAACAAATAATCGTGGT
Organism: Staphylococcus sp. Y174-1; assembly: GCF_049897865.1. Taxonomy (NCBI): domain Bacteria; kingdom Bacillati; phylum Bacillota; class Bacilli; order Caryophanales; family Staphylococcaceae; genus Staphylococcus; species Staphylococcus sp. Y174-1. Next base: position 786,474 of record NZ_JAFCXB010000001.1, read on the forward strand.
TATAAAATGCAACCACATTTTCAAATAGGCCTTTTTGAAAATCAATTGTTCGTTATGTATGGTGTGATGCATGAAGCCAAGGATAAAGCGCAACAAGTACAAGCTTTTGTAGATCAATTCGATGCATTGAGAAATTTACCTTCAGATTATAGCGTGAGTTTAGACCATATGAGTCAAGAAAAAACGTATATCCACAATATGACTGACGAAGATTTATTCAAAGCGTTTAAGCGCGTTAAAGAAGTGAAAAAAGGTGAATTTTTCGTTGCTCGTACTTTGTCACCAAATTCAGAACACCTTAAAAATGATAAAGCTTTCCTATCTTTCTTAGAAGAAACGTTTGAACAACTGTTAAAATTTTATAAATAAAAACAACTGACCTCATACATTGTCGTACCTTCATAAATGAGTTATATAACTCATTTATGAAGGTGACATTAGAATCGTATAGGTCAGTTGTTTTTTTGCGTTATCACGCTATTTATTAACACAGATTTAAATCATGATATTTTGTATGTTGCTTAATGATACTTAATAAATATAAGGATCATTATCTTTCTTCTGTTTCATTTCACGATCTGGATCCATGTCCTCAGTTCGATTGGCATTATGCGTATCATTAGCGTTATCGTTTGAAACAATACCTTTGTGATGATCAAAGCGCTTATCCTTTTTGACGAATAACATGATACCAACAATAAACCACAAAATGAGCGCAACAAAATTCCCGGAAAATATACTAGTGATTGCTGCAATTATAAAAACACAAGCAGCCAACACACGATTTCCTTTGATAATAAAAGTTCCCAATATACCAAGTATCGTAGAAATAATTAATAAAACGCCTTGAAACATAATAGATGTTTTAAATGTTTCCATCGACATTTCTAGTCCTTGTTGCTGATTCATTTGATGAAATGCCTCTTTAAATTCTGGTACATTCATAAATGAAAAGACTAGAACCATTAATAATAGAAACAGTATACTAAGACCATTTGCAATCCACGCCATGATACATTCAGGTTTCCTATTCATCGACTTCCTCCTTAGATTATACTTTCCTCTATCATATCAAAATTGCATTTAATTAAAAATCATCTCGTATAATGATCAAACTAATTAATCAATAGCCCCTATTCAAATTTTAATGTAGCCAAGAAATTTATTCTCTATGTATTTTTTAGGTTGACCTAATAATTATTTTGGAGTAATCTATAAAGTGTTAATAAATGAATATGGAGGTGGGGGTATTGAAAAATCATGTTCAAACCCATAATAAGAGTTTAGATGAAATTAATAATACGGTTTCCATCAATACTCATGGCAAATTTAGCCAAAAATTATTTTCATTTTTAGGGCCAGGTTTATTAGTCGCTGTTGGCTATATGGACCCAGGTAATTGGATTACTTCTATGCAAGGTGGCGCGCAGTTTGGATACATTTTGCTATTCGTGATTTTACTTTCTAGTCTGTCAGCAATGTTATTACAAAGTATGACAGTAAGGTTAGGAATAGCAACAGGTATGGACTTAGCTCAGGCTACTAAACACTATTTAAATAAACCCGTTGCATTTGTATTTTGGATCATTGCTGAGTTAGCAATTATCGCGACAGATATAGCAGAAGTTATAGGTAGTGCCATTGCCTTAGATTTATTATTTGGTATTCCGCTTCTTGTAGGCGCGTTAATCACAGTATTTGATGTTTTCTTATTACTATTTATTATGCGCTTTGGTTTTAGAAAAATCGAAGCCATTGTGGGAACACTTATATTCACAGTACTTGTTATTTTTGTTTTCGAGGTATTTATTGCATCACCTCACGTTACTGAAGTATTAAATGGTTTTGTTCCGAGTTCAACAATTATTACAGATAATGGTGCACTCTTTATTGCATTAGGTATTATCGGAGCGACAATTATGCCGCACAACTTATATTTACATTCATCAATCGTTCAATCACGTATGTATGATCGCAATAGCACACAATCAAAAGCACACGCAATCAAATATGCAACAATGGACTCAAATATACAATTATCAATTGCATTCATCGTGAATTGTTTATTACTATTATTAGGCGCAGCGCTTTTCTTTGGTGTAAATACAGAGCAATTAGGTGGATTCTATGATTTATATAATGCATTACAGAATCAACCATTATTAGGTGCGTCGTTAGGTGCAATTATGAGTACTTTATTTGCAATCGCACTGCTTGCGTCAGGTCAAAATTCTACAATAACTGGAACAATGGCAGGTCAAATCGTCATGGAAGGTTTTATAAATTTAAAAATACCAAATTGGTTACGAAGATTGATTACACGTTTAATTGCGATATTACCTATCATTATCTGTTTAATCGTCTTTAATAGTAATGAAGCAAAAATGGAACAATTATTAGTATTTTCACAAGTATTTTTAAGTTTAGCTTTACCATTTTCACTCATTCCACTTCAATTATCAACGAATGACAAACATTTGATGGGACAATTTAAAAATAAATTATGGGTAAATATCATATCATGGTGTTTAATCATTATACTTAGCATTCTAAATATTTACCTAATTATTCAAACATTCCAAGAGTTATAATATATAGCATTATTGTATATAACTAAAATGAATATTTTATGTAAAAGATAAACATAAAAAAGATGAGCGAGGTACACTTTATGTCCTCGCTCATCTTTTTTATTAAGCATCGTCTCTTATTACGATTTATCTTGTTGATCTTTTTCAGTTTCTTGAACTGAATCATTAGGTGTTTCAGTTTCATGAGACGTCATCTTTTTGCGTTCTTCAAAATTTTGTCTGCGTAGACTAACTGCGCTCGGCTGTTGTTTGCGTCTTTCTTTTTCGCGCTTCTTACGTTCTTTCTTCTCTTGCTTAACACGCATTTTTTCTTCAGCTTTTTCTTGTTTTAATCGCGCCGCTTCTTCGGCCTCAGCTTGTTGTCGACGTTGTTGTTCTTCATACTCAGCTTGTTGACGACGTTGCTCCGCTTCATGTTCTTCTTGTCTGCGTTGTGCTGCAGCTGCTTCATCTTCTTGGTTTTGCTTAGATACGTATTCACCAGATTCATCATACACATTACTCACATTGCCAAAATCATCTTCCACATTTTGCGCATCTGCTTGCGTCTCATTTTGTTTTTTCTGCTTATAGTTGTATTTTGCTTGTCTTGATAGAACTTGAGGTTCCTCTTCAGTCGCATCATTTTTACCATTTACTTTATTAGCAACTTCAGATGAATAGCCCCCTCTTCTTAACGAATCATCATTAGTAGGTTGTTCAACATCAGCAGTTTGTTGTTTCTCATAATATTGAGATTGTGGTTGTGGTTCTGGTTCTGACGGTTGATCATAATCAGAATAATGACCTCTATAACCTTCTGTATAATATGCAGGTACTGTTTCTACTTTGTCTTTTCGAGCAAACATCATGATTGCAACGATTAAAAATAGAATTGGTATGATAAGTGGTACAAATAATAATACGAGCGGTAATGTTATAACCGTAGCCAATAAAAATAAGAACCCTGATAAGATTCTAATATTCATAGATATCAGTGCTAAGAATGATAACAGTAAACATACGATAAAGTATACAATGACTGCCCATACACCATTTTGTAGCCAAATAACAAATTGTGTCGTATTCAAACTATTATTTGCTAGAATTTGTTGAACAAAGTCATTACCATTTAGCGTTGTTTCTAAATTTTGTATTGATGTTTCACTACTAAAAGATACTAGTGCAATAAACATCGTAATTACGGTTAGTAGTAATAAGAATACCCAACTTAACCAACCTAATACTTTTTCTGCTAGTCGACTCACTGGTCGTCTAACTTGAGTATATTGCTCTCCTGACATATTTTTACAACTCCTTATATTGCTTGTCAAACTATTATAGCGAATTAATGGCAAAATAACTACTAACTACGCCTTATTTCAAGGAGATTTTAAAATTTAAAAATCGCTCATTATATTCGCTTAATGTTTCTTTACCTAAATCTTTATAAACTTCCAGTCTTTTTTGGTCTTGCTGTGTAGGATAAAAACGTTTATCATTTTTAACTTCATCTGGTAATTTCTCTCTTGCTGCTTTATTAGGTGTCGCATAACCAACCCATTCAGTATTTTGCTTGCTAATTTCTTCGTCTAATAGAAAGTTCATAAATTTATAGGCGCCCGCTTTATTTTGTGCTGTCTTAGGCATCACCATATTATCGAACCAAAGATTAGATCCTTCTTTCGGTACAACATAGTTAAATTCATCACTACCTTGTACCATAGGTGCTGCTACGCCACTCCATACAACCGCAACATTTGCTTCATGTTGCTCTAACATCATCGTTATTTCATCACCTACAACACCTTTAACATTGGGTCCTAGGTGTGATAATGTTTTTTCAGCTTCTGCTAAATGTTGTGAATTTGTATCATTTAAACTGTAGCCTAATTTATTCAAGGCTAAACCTATGACTTCTCTAGCACCATCAACCAAGAGTACATCATTGTTATACTTTTTATCATATAGTTGCTTCCAAGAATCGAAATGATCATTCGGATAAGCTTTTTTATTATAAAGAATTCCTACTGTGCCAAAGAAATAAGGAACAGAGTATCGATTACCTTGATCAAATGACATATTCATATAATCTGAATCTAAATTCTTCATATTTGGTATTTTCTCATGATTTAGCGGCAATAACAAATTCTCTTTTTTTAATTTTTGAACAGTATATTCACTTGGAAAAGCAACATCATAATTTGTGCCACCATTCCGTATTTTTGCTTCCATTGCTTCATTAGAATCAAATGTTTCATAAACTACTTCAATACCCGTTTCTTTTTGGAATTTTTTTATCAAACTAGGATCGATATACTCTCCCCAGTTATAGACATATATTTTTTCACCACTCGCAGAATGGTCTTTAGATGTGAACTTTTGACTTATAAGTAAACAAATCACGCCAACAACAATTGAAATTATAATTAATTGTAAAAATCGTTTCATTGTTGCACACCTCTTTTGCTATGTTTTTTGTGTTTTAGCGTGTTCTGAATTAAATAATAAGCTAATATACCCAGCATGATAACTAAGAATAATATAGTAGAAATCGCATTAATTTCCATACTTATTCCTTTTCTTGCCATGGCGTATACTTCTACAGATAGTACACTAAAACCATTACCAGTAACAAAGAAACTTACTGTGAAGTCATCAAGTGAATAGGTAAGCGCCATAAAAAAACCACCAATAACTGCGGGCATTAAATGAGGTAACATGACTTTGTTTAATACTTGCAATTCAGTCGCTCCAAGATCACGTGCTGCATTTAATGTATGATCATTCATTTCATATAATTTAGGCAATACAATAATCACAACAATTGGTATACAAAATGCAATGTGGGAAATGAGCACCGTTAAAAATCCTAAACCTAAACCAGTAAAATGGCCAATGACTGTAAACATAATCAAAAACGAAGCACCAATCACTACATCAGAAGATACCATTAATACATTATTGAGCGTCAACAATGAAACTTTTAATTTTTTATTTCTCAAATGGTATAAACCAATTGCTCCCATTGTACCGATCACAGTAGCAAAAGCCGCCGCTAACAAGGCAACAGCAATCGTATTAAATATAACTGACATTAGACGATTATTACTAAACAAGGATTGATAATGTTCCAAAGTGAAATGCTCAAAATGAATCATATTCCCAGCAGAATTAAATGAATATACCATTAAAAATAAAATTGGAATATACAATATTGCAATTAATATACCAAGGTATAATTTACCGTACCATTTCATATGACTCACCCTTTTCCATTTGTAGATTTAGTATTCGTAATGATTAACACTAACGCCATAAAGAGAATCAAACATAATGCTATAGTAGAACCCATGCCGTAGTTTTGAATCACTAGAAATTGTTCCTCTATCGCAGTTCCTATGTTAATCACTTTATTTCCAGCAATTAACCTTGTTATCATAAATAACGATAATGCTGGAATAAATGTCACTTGAACCCCTGTTAACACACCTTGTTTTGTAAGTGGTAAGATGATTTTTCGGAAAGTCGTAAACGGACTAGCACCTAAATCACTAGAGGCTTGTAAAATGTTATTAGGGATGTCTTTCATACTATTGAAAATGGGTAAAATCATAAATGGTATATAAATATAACTCGCAACAAGTATAAATGCAGGTACAGTAAATAATAAATCCATTTTAGGTAAATGTAATAAATTTAACATTTGATTGATAACACCATCATGACTCAATAACCCTATAAATGCATAGGTCTTTAGAAGTAAATTAATCCAAGTTGGAATAATGAGTATCATTAACCATAAATTTTGATATTTTGAATTTCGTATAAAATAAGCAGCTGGATAACTAATGAACAATGTAATGATAGTAATGACAGCTGCAAAAATAACTGAATCCCAAATCATGCTAAAATATTTCCACGAAAACATTTGTTTATAATTTTCAAAACTGAAATGACCCTGAATATCAAATAGTGAAAAATAAACAAGTAATAACACAGGTACAATAATAAATAATATCATCCATAATACATATGGGATAAAGAGAAATCGATTCAGTTTACGCATTGTCTTGTTCCTCGTAACTTTCAATTCGTTTATCAAATTCTTCTTCTGTCTCACCAGGAACCATAATATGAATTGCTTCAGGATCGAAGTATAAACCTACTTTACTACCTACTTCTGCTTTTTTAGTTGAATGAATCATCCATTCATAGCCTTTTCTATCAATACAATTTATTTCATAATGCACGCCTCGAAATAACATAGAATCTACAGTAACTTCAAACAGTCCACTTTTTGCATCTATCAATGAAATATCTTCAGGACGAATCACAATTTCAACTTTCTTTTGCTCAGGTATACCCATATCTACACATTCAAAATCTTGCCCATAGATATTCACTAAGTAATCTTTAACCATCTTACCTTCTACGATATTTGATTCACCGATAAAATCAGCAACAAAACGATTGACTGGTTCATCATAAATATCAATTGGCGTACCAAATTGTTGGATTTTACCATCTTTCATCACAAATATATAATCACTAAGCGCTAATGCTTCTTCTTGATCATGTGTAACAAAAATAAATGTAATGCCTAATCGAGATTGTATTTCTCTAAGTTCATACTGCATTTCAGTTCTTAATTTTAAATCCAAAGCAGATAGAGATTCATCTAACAATAAAATTTCAGGCTCATTGACAATTGCTCTTGCTATTGCAATACGTTGTTTTTGTCCACCACTAATGCCCTCTATCGTTCTTGATTCATAACCTTCCAGTTTCACTAACTTCAATGCTTCATGTACTTTTCGTTTAATTTCTGATTTGGCTAATTTTTTTAATTTTAGCCCAAAAGCGATATTGTCATAGACATTTAAGTGAGGGAATAACGCATAATCTTGGAACACAGTATTAACTTTTCTTTTATTCGCTGATAAATGATTAATTGATTTACCTTGATAAATAATGTCACCATTATCAGCTTCTTCAAAACCTGCAATTAATTTTAATATCGTTGTCTTACCACAACCTGATGGCCCTAATAATGTATAAAAATATCCTGATTCAATATCTATATCTATTTTGTCTAATATCTGCATATCATCATACTGCTTACTTACAGATTTAAATGATAATAATGGTTCCATACGCGTGTCCTCCTATAGATATGAAGCTGTAACAACAATCATTACTTGTACTTCATCCGCTGTTTGATTTTCTAGTCTATGTATTTGGTTCGCTTTAAAATAAAGCGCGTCACCAGTTGTTGCATAATAATTTTGATTACCCAACATGAGTACTACTTCACCTTTTAAGCAATATATGAAGGTATCAGATTCAGATGGTCCAAAATTTTTATATGATGCATTCGCTCTTAAAGTTAATATCAATGGTTCCATATCAAATTCGTTTGATTGGCTGACTGGCCAGTTCAAAATATAACCTTTATCATATTCATCATATGTGATTTGTGTTGCTTTTTTATATAATACTTTTTCAGATTTAGGTTCTTTGAAAAAATCACTCGGACTTGTGCCAAGTACTTCTAATATATTCAAAAATGTTTCCATACTTGGTGATGCATATTGACTTTCAATTTGTGAAATATAACCTTTTGAAAGATCTGTTCTTTCTGCCAATTCTTCTTGCGTTAACTTTTTTATATTTCTTAAATTTTTAATTTTCTTTCCAATTTCCATATTGTCACCTTTTTGTAATTTTCAAAATTGAATCTAATGCTATTATGTAAAATTAAAAAATCGTTATATGCTGTTTATATTTATCAAACATTTTGTTTAATGCTTAATAAAAATATCAAAATATAACGATGAAGACAATACTTATTTACTTTTTGCTGAAAATAATTTTTGATCTGGTGATGATTGAACTGCTTTCACTGCATGATAACTGCTATAGCCACTACTATTTTCAAATTCTTTAAAAATTTGTTTTTCCTCGGCCTTACCTGGAACGATTTTTTTAAATTGTTTGTAGCGATCTAACAATTTTTCTCCTTCTACACTTGATTCATAATAGGATTCTACTGCATTAAAGAAAGAAACAACTTGCATCATTTCATCATTTGACCAATCTAAATCAATGGGATATTGGTACTCCATAGATTTTAACACCCTTTCATTCAAATTATGATAAACCTCAATTTATGTTTGCTATGCTTTATGTATAAATAAAATGTAACAGTAAAAGATTTTACTTTATAAACCTGTAATCATACTATTCTATTATTTTATTAACTACTCGATATTGTTATCTATATCTATAAAAGCAAATGAGACTGAGACATTCATCGATGTCCCAGTCCCAATTAAATTTATATGAAATTACTTATAATTACATAGTGTGGATAGGTAATCCTAATGCTTTTTCAGCAGCTTCCATAGACATTTCACCTAATGTTGGGTGAGCATGAATAGTTAATGCTAAATCTTCAGCATTCATACCTGATTCAATTGCTAAACCTAATTCAGAAATAATATCAGAAGCCCCAGTACCTACTACTTGAGCACCTACTAATGTATTATCTTCTTTAAGTGTTAACAATTTAACAAATCCAGTTGTATCATCTAATGATAACGCACGACCATTAGCTGCATAAGGGAATTTAGAAGCAGTAACTGCTAAACCTTCTTCTTTAGCTTGAGCTTCTGTATAACCAACTGTCGCTAATTCTGGTTCAGTGAAACATACAGCAGGCATACCAATGTAGTCTACTTCTGATGCTTCTCCAGCAATAACTTCTGCAGCTACTTTAGCTTCATAACTTGCTTTATGTGCAAGTGGTAAACCTGGTACGATATCGCCAATTGCAAAGATGTTTTCAACTGATGTACGGCTTTGTTTATCTACTTCTAATAAACCGCGATCTGCGAATTTAAGACCTAATTCTTCTAAGCCTAATTCGTCAGTGTTTGGACGACGTCCAACAGTAACTAATACGTAATCAGCGTCGATTGTTTGTTCTTCACCTTTTACTTCATAAGTCACTTTAACACCATTGTCTGTTTCTTCAGCTGATTTCGCCATTGCTTCAGTAACAATTTCAACGCCTTTTTCTTTCATACCTTTTTTAACAGGTTGCGTCATTTGTTTTTCGAAACCGCCTAAGATATCTTTAGCACCTTCTAAAATAGTTACTTCAGAACCAAAGTTAGCAAATGCAGTACCTAATTCAGAACCAATATAACCGCCACCAACGACAACTAATTTACCAGGTACATCTTGTAAATTTAAAGCGCCAGTTGAATCAATTACACGGTCACCAAACTTGAAGTTAGGGATTTCAATTGGTCTAGAACCAGTTGCAATAATCGCGTGTTTGAAGTTGTAAGTTTGAGCACTTTTCTCGTCCATAACACGTAGGCTATTATTATCAACAAAGTAAGCTTCGCCTTTTACGATTTCAACTTTATTACCTTTTAATAGTCCTTCAACACCACCAGTTAATTTTTTAACAACTGATTGTTTGAATTCTTGAACTTTATCAAATTTAAGTGAAACACTTTCAGCAATAACACCTAAATTTTCAGAGTTTTTAGTTTCATCATAACGATGCGAAGCGTGTAATAACGCTTTTGAAGGAATACATCCTACATTAAGACATACGCCACCAAGTTCGCCTTTTTCTACGATTGTTACTTTTTGACCTAACTGTGCTGCACGTATTGCTGCAACATAGCCCCCAGGTCCTGCTCCGATTACAATAGTATCTGTTTCAATTGGGAAATCTCCAACTACCATGTTTTACCCCTCCATTAATAATAATTCTGGATTATTTAATAAACGTTTAATATGATTCATAGCGTTTTGACCAGTTGCACCATCAATTTGTCTATGGTCAAAGCTTAGTGATAATGATAATACTGGTGCCGCAACAATTTCTCCATCTTTTACGATAGGTTTTTGCGCAATACGACCAATACCTAAGATAGCAACTTCTGGGTGATTGATAACTGGTGTGAACCATTGTCCACCTGCTGAACCGATGTTACTAATTGTACAAGTAGCACCTTTCATTTCATCAGCTGATAATTTACCATCACGTGCTTTGACAGCAAGTTCATTAATTTCGTCTGAAATTGCAAACATAGATTTGCGATCAGCATTTTTAACTACTGGTACGAGTAAACCTCTGTCAGTGTCAGCTGCAATACCGATATTCCAGTAATGTTTATGCACGATTTCACCAGCTTCTTCATTAAATGAAGTATTAAGTGCTGGGTATTTTTTAAGTGCAGACACAAGTGCTTTGACAACGTAAGGTAAGAAAGTTAATTTAGTACCTTGTTCAGCTGCAACTTCTTTGAATTTTTTACGGTGATCCCATAATTCTTGCACATCAATTTCATCCATCAATGTTACGTGAGGTGCAGTATGTTTTGAGTTAACCATTGCTTTAGCAATTGCTTTACGCATTGCAGGTATTTTTTCAGTAGTTTCTGGGTATTCCCCTTCTGTAGAAACTGCTGCTGATTGTGCAGAACTTGTAGTTTCTTCGCTAGTTGCTGCTGCACTTTCATTTGAAGCTGTTGCTTGTCCACCATTTAAGTAAGCATCAATGTCTTCTTTAGTCGTACGTCCGTTTTTACCTGAACCTGAAACAGCTTTAATGTTAACGCCATTTTCACGTGCGTATTTACGAACTGACGGCATTGCTTTAACACGTTTACTTTCATCTACTTCTTCATCATTTGAAGATTGAGCAGGTGCTGATGCTTCTTCTTTAGTGCTTTCTTCAACAGGAGCTTCTGTTGACTCGCTTGAAGCCTCGTCACTTTCGCTACCTTTAAATTGCATCTCTTCTGCATCAGGTGCATCAATTTTAACAATTGTATCACCAACAACTGCTACAGTACCTTCATCTACTAGTACTTCTTCGATAGTACCTGAAACAGGTGATGGAATTTCAACAACTGATTTGTCGTTTTGAACTTCAGCTAATACATCATCTTCTTCAATTGTATCTCCAGCTTTAACAAACCACTTTACAATTTCACCTTCGTGGATACCTTCACCAATGTCGGGTAATTTAAATTCAAATGCCACGTTATTATCCTCCTAAAAATTCATATTAAGTCAAAAATTAGAAATTGAGAATGCGCTAAACAACTCAAATCTCATGTTTATATATAAACCTGAATGAAGTAGGTATATCGCCTTATCGTATACGCTACTTCTTATCAGTGATTATTAAAATTCTAATGTTGCTTTTGCTTTTTCAACAATATCGTTTTTGTTTGGTAACCAAACATTTTCAGCTTGCGTAAACGGATAAACCGTGTCTGCTGCTGCAACACGAGCGATTGGAGCATCTAATGAAAGAATTGCACGTTCTGCTAATTCAGAAGCAACTGCTGCACCAACACCAGCTTGACGTTGCGCTTCTTGAACTACTACAGCACGTCCAGTTTTTTCAACTGAAGCAACAAGTGTTTCAATGTCGATTGGTTGTACAGTACGTAAGTCAATGACTTCTACTGAATAACCTTCTTTTTCTAATTCTTCTGCTGCTTTTAATGATTCTTGTACCATCGCACCATAAGCAATTAGTGTAATATCATTACCTTCTTGTTTAACGTTCGCTTTACCAATTTCGATTGTATACTCTTCTTCAGGTACTTCGTCACGGAATGAACGATATAATTTCATATGCTCTAAGTAAACAACTGGGTCGTTACTTCTGATTGCAGAAATTAATAAACCTTTAGCATCGTAAGGATTAGAAGGAATTACAACACTTAGACCAGGTGATTGCGCTAAGATACCTTCTAAGTTATCAGCGTGTAATTCAGGTGTATGTACACCGCCACCAAATGGAGCACGAATTGTTACTGGTGCTTGTTTAGAGTTACCAGAACGGAAACGCGTACGCGCTAATTGTCCTGCTACAGAGTCGAATACTTCAAATACGAATCCTAAGAATTGTATTTCCATAACTGGACGGTATCCTTGAGTAGTTAAACCTAAAGCTAAACCACCAATACCAGATTCCGCTAAAGGTGTATCGAATACACGATCTTCACCGAATTCTTTTTGTAAACCTTCAGTTACACGGAAAACACCACCGTTAACACCGACGTCTTCACCGAAAAGTAAAACATTTTCATCGTTTTGTAATTCGGTTTTAAGCGCGTTGTTAATCGCTTGTACCATTGTCATTTGTGCCATCGGTTACTTCGACTCCTTCTCTTTATAAATTTCATATTGCTCTGCTAAATTTTGAGGCATTTCTTCGTACATATTTTCCATCAAGTCAATAACAGTTTGTTTTTCTGTATTATCTGCTTCTTTGATAGCAGCTTTAATATCAGTTTTCGCACGTTCGATTACTTCGTTTTCTTTTTCTTCAGTCCATAGACCTTTAGCTTCAAGGAATTTTCTATAACGAACTAATGGATCCTTTTTCTCCCATTCAGAATCTTCATCTGAAGTTCTGTATTTAGTTGGATCGTCACCAGCCATAGTATGAGGACCATAACGGTAAGTAATTGTTTCAATTAATGTTGGACCATCACCATTAACAGCACGGTCACGCGCTTCTTTTGTCGCTTGGTATACAGCTAATGCATCCATACCATCAACTTGTAAACCTGGGATACCACAAGCAATTGCTTTTTGAGCTAAAGTAGTTGCCGCTGTTTGTTTACTACGAGGTGTAGAGATAGCATAGTTGTTATTTTGGATTACAAAAATTGCAGGTGCTTTATAAGCAGAAGCAAAGTTAATACCTTCGTAGAAATCACCTTGTGAAGAACCACCATCACCAGTATAAGTAATTGCTACAGCTTGCTTACCACGTTTTTTAATACCTAATGCTACACCAGCAGTTTGTACATACTGTGCGCCAATAATAATTTGTGGGCTTAACGCATTAACGCCTTCAGGCATTCTGTTACCTTTAAAGTGACCTCTTGAGAATAAGAAAGCTTCAGTTAAAGGTAATCCTTGCCAGATTAATTGTGGTACATCACGGTAACCTGGTAAAATAAAATCTTCTTGTTCTAAAGCGTATTGAGAAGCTAATTGTGAAGCTTCTTGTCCTGCTGTTGGAGCGTAGAAACCTAATCTACCTTGTCTATTTAATGAAATAGAACGTTGATCAAGGATACGTGTCCAAACCATTCTCTCCATTAATTCAACTAACTGCTCGTCTGACAAATCTGGTAATAAATCTTCGTTAACGACGTTACCATCTTCATCCAAAATTTGAATCATTTCAAATTGAGATTGAGTATCATTCAATACTTTCTCTGCATCGAATTGGGCTTTTAATTTCGGAGCCATTCAATTCACCAAACCTTTCCCGTATAATAGAAATTTATTTTATTCTTAAACATTGTACCACAAAACTGTTTCGCTGTTAAACAATTTGAAAAAGTTCTGTAGTAGTTAAAACAGGTACAGTTCCGCAACTGTACTAATGAAATTATTACAACTGTATTACCAGTCATTGTATGTCTATCGTTGAGCATTTCCATTTGAATGTAAGCGCAACCAATACTTATACTATATCTTCCATATTATAATTTCAAATGACTCGCTTTTTTGAATTAAGCTAGGCTATCTACATCTTCTTTTTCTTTATTCACTTTATTCATTGTATCTGAATACTTTTTGAAGGCTTTATTCATATCTTTATATGATTTTGATACTGCCTCAGATTTTTTATCAATTTGAGATTGTTCTACTTGATCGCCAGCAGTATATTCAAACATATCTTTTTCTTTATTCATGATATTCTTATAGGCTTTTGCATATTCATCATGTGCCTTATATTTTTCTTTAAGTGCATCATTTAGTTGTTTAACTTCTTTTTTCTTCGCTTTGTCGCTAATATTATCTAAATGTTTTTCCGCTATTTTGAATTTTTCTTCAGAATTATTTATGGCTTTTTCTTCTTTTCCGAATTCTTTTTCTCTTTGTTCTACATTATCTACAACTTTTTTAGAAGTTTCTTGTACTTCTTGTTGGTCTTTACCGTTGATTTTTTTCACTAATTTTTGTTTGTCTTGTTCTAAACTATTTAATTTCTTCCCTACAGATGATACAGGCTTTTCTTCATCAAAAGCTTTTTGAACTTGTTCGTTGTAATCTTTGATTTCACCTTTATCTGTTGTACAACCTGCAACTAATACTGTAGAAGCAATGACTGCACCGATGCCATATTTTAATTTCATTTTGAAAAATCCTCCTTTATGTGCTTGTAATGTTATATAATATTTTATAACAAATCAAATCTAACTACTGTATTTTATCTATGAAACTTTGGTATATTTTATATTAAGGAAGGTGTATGAACAAATGTTAACTATGAAAGATATTATCCGTGATGGACATCCTACTCTTCGTGAAAAAGCAAAAGATGTTACTTTACCGCTTTCTGAAGAAGATCGTAATACGTTATTGGCTATGCGTGAATTTTTAATTAATAGTCAAGATGATGAAATTGCTACTAAATATGGTTTGCGCTCAGGCGTGGGTCTTGCCGCGCCACAAATTAATATTTCAAAAAAAATGATTGCCGTTTATCTCCCTGATGACGGAAATGGCAAGTCATATGATTTGATGTTAGTTAATCCAAAAATCATGAGCCACAGTATTCAAGAAGCGTATCTTCCTACAGGTGAAGGTTGCCTAAGCGTAGATGAAAACATTCCAGGATTAGTTCATCGTAAAAATAGAATTACTGTTAAAGCTACAGATATCGATGGAAAAGAAGTTAAATTGCGCTTGAAAGGTTACCCTGCTGTTGTGGTTCAACATGAAATTGACCATATCAACGGCATCATGTTCTATGATCATATAGATCCAAATAATCCACTTCAGCCACATAATGATGCTGTAGAAGTTTAATCTATTTGATTAAAACATATTATAAACAAGAGTTTGGTTCATAAATAACCATGCTCAAACTAAAAGAGCTAATCCGCAGTCGGATTAGCTCTTTTTATTTTTAAACTTTTTAACTTTGGCAATGTATACTTAACATCGTATTTAACTTGGTTATCAAACATTTTACAAATAAATTATCAACAATATCATATTCTTTCATTGTTATATCTATGAATTACATGAAATCATCTCTTCGCTCATGAAATGGAATATCTAGCTCTTTAAACTCAGCCTTTAATTCAGTTAATTGCTGAATATCAATAAACTCTGGATCGTGGTTATGTTTAACATAATTTTGATCCTCATTCACTGTATCAATAATTTCATTATAATTAAAAAACATGATAACTTGCTCAGCACGTACTTCAAAAGTGATATCCTTAAATATTTTATCCGTACGCACTTTTTCTTTTTTTACATCTTCTACTATTCTCTTTACATTGTTCAAATGGTCCACCTCAAATATTTACTTATGTATCATACTTAATATATTGTACTTAACTTTCCCTTTAAGATACTTCTTTATCTTAATTAATTTTTATATACTACTCAAGTTTTTATGTTGTTTTTTCAAAATTTTCTGTATTTAATTTCAGTAATTTTTAATATGTAATTTAAATAAGAAGTAACTTGTACTATTAAATAGTTTTCTCTTGTGATAAAACTGCTTTATTTATTCCACTACATCATGTAAAATGAGAAATAACTGAAAACATACAAATTAAAGTATTTGTGTTTTTCTATTCGAACGAACTGAAGATCACCCTAAAAACTTACCAGACAATACTAGTATGTTCTAATTATAGATGGTAGTAATAACACTTTTTATGAAAAACAGAGCTCGTTTTATAAAAGTAGTCTCATCTTTTTCATATATACAAAGTGCTAGGGTATTACAATAAAAATAATTATAAAATCAACACATGATTTTTAGGAGGAAATATATAAAATGGCAGTATTTAAAGTATTTTATCAACATAATAAAGAAGAAGTAATCGTACGTGAACACACACAAACTATTTATGTTGAAGCACAAACTGAAGAACAAGTTAGAAGATATTTGAAGGATCGTAATTTTAATATTGAATTTATTACTAAATTAGAGGGCGCACATTTAGAATATGAAAAACAATCTGATCACTTCAACGTGGAGCAAGCTGAATAATGAAACAAATCCACAAAAATGAAGTTGCGGTATACGCACTTGGTGGTTTAGGTGAAATCGGTAAAAATACCTACGCTGTTGAGTATCAGGATGAAATCGTTATTATTGATGCAGGTATTAAATTTCCTGACGATAATTTATTAGGTATCGATTATGTTATTCCTGATATCACATACCTAGAACAAAACCAAGATAAAATTGTAGGTCTGTTTATTACTCACGGACATGAAGACCATATAGGTGGTGTGCCCTACCTATTAAAGCAAATTAATGTACCTATATATGGCGGTCCATTAGCTTTAGGTTTGATTAGAAACAAATTAGAAGAACATCATTTATTAAGAACTACAGAATTAATTGAAATTGATGAAAGTAGCGTTATTAAATCGAAGCATTTTGAAGTATCTTTCTATCTAACAACACACAGTATTCCAGAAGCCTATGGTGTTATCGTAAATACACCAGAAGGTAATATTGTGCATACTGGAGATTTCAAATTTGACTTCACACCAGTTGGAGAACCAGCAAACATTGCAAAAATGGCAAAGCTTGGTGAAGAAGGCGTACTTTGTTTACTTTCAGATTCAACAAATTCACTCGTTCCAGATTTCACTTTAAGTGAACGTGAAGTTGGACAAAATGTTGAAAAAATCTTCCGCAATTGCAGTGGACGTATTATTTTCGCGACATTTGCTTCAAACATTTACAGAGTTCAACAAGCTGTTGAAGCTGCAATTAAACATAATCGTAAAATCGTTACATTCGGTCGTTCAATGGAAAACAATATTAAAATTGGTATGGAATTAGGTTACATCAAAGCACCACCAGAAACATTTGTGGAACCTAACAAAATAAACACTGTTCCAAAACATGAATTATTAATTTTATGTACTGGTTCACAAGGTGAGCCAATGGCAGCTTTATCAAGAATTGCCAATGGTACACATAAACAAATCAAAATTATTCCAGAAGATACAGTCGTATTTAGCTCTTCACCTATTCCAGGAAATACAAAGAGTATTAATCGTACGATTAATTCCCTTTACCGTGCAGGTGCCGAGGTTATTCATAATAAAGTATCTAACATTCATACTTCTGGTCATGGTTCTAAAGGCGATCAACAATTAATGCTTCGCCTACTACGTCCTAAATTTTTCTTACCAATTCATGGTGAGTATCGTATGCTAAAAGCACACGGTCAATCAGGTATCGAATGTGGTGTTGATCCTGACAATGTCTTTATCTTTGATATTGGTGATGTTTTAGCATTAACACATGATTCAGCTAGAAAAGCCGGCAGAATTCCTTCTGGCAATGTTTTAGTTGATGGTAGTGGTATTGGTGATATTGGTAACGTCGTTATTCGTGATAGAAAGCTTTTATCTGAAGAAGGTTTAGTCATAGTAGTAGTAAGCATTGACTTTAAAACGAATAAACTTCTTTCAGGACCAGATATTATTTCACGAGGTTTCGTATATATGCGTGAATCTGGTCAATTGATTTATGATGCACAACGTAGAATCAAAACGGATGTAATTGGTAAGTTGAATCAGAATCAAGATATTCAATGGCACCAAATCAAATCTTCAATTATCGAAACATTACAACCCTATTTATTTGAAAAAACTGCACGTAAACCAATGATATTACCAGTTATCATGAAAGTGAATGAAGATAATAATCAAACATCCACTAAAAAACCAAGTAACAAAAATACGAAACCGAAGAAAAACAACACAAAATCACCATCAAAAAATCAACAAAATGTAGAAAAATCAAGTAATAAAAATGGCTCAAATAAAGCCAATCAATCCGTTGAAAAACCAAATCAATCGAATCAAAACCAAAATTCAGAATCTTAAAAAAGTACGGGAATGGACTTAAATCTTCATTGTCACAGTAAGCGGCCTAATCCTCATTAAGGATTAGGCTGCTTTATATTTACTCATTTTATTATTCAACACAACTGTAAAAACAAGCATTAATACAACTTATAATATACGAACAGCATTTATGCTATGATATATTAGCTGTGATGTGACATTAATTTAAAGAGAAGTATTTGATTTACAAAGATAAGTTATATACTTATCGTATTAATTATTTGGGCCATTTTAACATCTATTGTCATACCATATGTAATTTATCAGTTGTTATTTCTTCTCTACTACCTTTAATAATCATAATTATATAAAATTGAGTATATGAATCACTTTATGTATATAGGAGGATTATCATGTCGAAAACTTTGAGTCTGAATTTAGTCATCTTAATTATGCTCATCATTCTGATACTAGCGATGATTACTAATTTATTTGGTGCATTATCTATATATTTAATAATAGTTCTTCCAATACTGATGTTAACCATTGGGTTATATGTTTTAATTACTAATGTAAAAAAGTACAATAGTAACAATAACTTTAACAACAAATTGTGATTAACAAAATAAGATAGTATCTCGCTAATTTACCACCTTTCATAAATGCAAAAAAACGTCAATTTCTATACTATCTCAATAGAAATTGACGTTTATTTTTAATCAAAAATATTAATATTACTGCCTCATTTTTAAATAAGTTATCTTACTACTTTTTTCTCAAAACGATTTAAATCATTATCGTGTCCAATCATGATTAAAATATCTCCTATTTCAATACTAATATTAGGATCTGGAGATACTAAAATGTCTCTACCTCTTTTAATCGCTATGATACTTATTCCAAATTGCGCACGAATATCTAATTGAATTATAGTTTGACCAGCCATTTTTTCACTCGCTTTAATTTCTACTATAGAATGCTCATCTGCAAGTTCTAAATAATCAAGAACACTGGCACTCGCTACATTATGTGCGATTCTTCTCCCCATATCTCTTTCTGGGTGTACTACCGTGTCAGCACCAATTTTATTTAAAATTTTAGCGTGATAATCATTTTGAGCCTTGGCTGTAACTTTTTTCACACCTAATTCTTTTAAGATTAATGTTGTTAAGGTACTCGATTGAATATTTTCACCAATTGCAACGATCACATGATCAAAATTTCTCATGCCCAGACTCTTCATAACTGCCTCGTCTGTAGTGTCAGCAACTACAGCATGTGTTGCAATATCACTATATTCATTCACACGTGCTTCATTCATATCAATTGCCATTACATCCATATCAAGCGCATTTAATTCTCTTACAATACTACCGCCAAATCGGCCTAAACCAATTACAACATACTCTTTATCCATGTGTGTCCTCCAATTTAAAAATCGTGGCATGACCATTCTAAACAACACCACATAAGTATTATTTAGAACAATCATAACCACATTTGAAAATCTTCTATTTTTTGCCTTCCACATATTTTTTGTCGAAAACAAATAATCTTAATATTAATATTAACGATGGAATCAGTAAAAGTAAACCTAAAATAAAGGCAATGATTAACGCAATTGCCATACTACTATTTACTACGTGTTCATTTATACGAATGAACGGATAAAGTAAATATGGTAATTTACTTGCACCATATCCGAAAAATGCAAATCCCATTTGTAAAATGACTAATATAAATGCGTAACCATGTCCTTTTTTCATTAATGTTAAGACCATTGCACCAATAAAACAAATAAAGCTTAACAAGAATATCCACCAATAATTAGATACTGCATTGATGAAGTGTGCTTCATTTTGTAAACGCAATGATAAAAATACAAATAATGAAATTGCTATCATTGGTGGGCCCCAAATTAAGAACCAATATCTTAATAAGTTATACGCTGGTTTATCTTTTGCTTTCGAAGCATAATATGTTAAGAACCCTGAAGATATATACAGAACTGAGATAATCGCTAAGAATACGACTGACCAAGAGTATGGACTTAATAATAACTCTGTCCAATTTAAATCCAAATTATTTTCTGTTCCAGTGATATATCCACCTTCTGAAATCGTTAATGTCGTAGCAAGTGATGCTGGTATTAATAAACCAGCGATACCATACATTGCTAACCAAACTAATTTACTATCTGGGCCATAATTTTCAAAGGCATAAAATGCACCTCTAATAGACAGTAATATTAAAGCGATAGAGGCTGGCAATAGTAACACTGTTCCAAAATACATTGCAGTGTCAGGGAAAAAACCTACCATACCAACAAAGAAGAATACAAAGAAAACATTTGTCACTTCCCAAACTGGGTTTAAATAACGTGCTATTAAATGATTTATTTTCTTATCCTGCTTTGTAATTTTGGCATGTAATGTAAAGAAACCTGCACCAAAATCTATGGATGCAATAATGATGTAACAGAATAAGAAAATCCAAAGTACGGAAATGCCAATATATGCGAATATCATTATGCATCACCTCTTTCTGAAGCTAGTGCTTCAACTTCTTTATAAGCTGGTTTCTCTTTAAACATACGAATTAATACATAAGCAGAGGTAACCATTAACACAAGGTATAACAAGCCGAATAGAATTGTAACTAGGGTTAATCCTCCTGCTTGTGTCGCAGCATCTGCTACTTTAAGATAACCACGAACAATCCATGGCTGACGACCTTGCTCTGTTAAGAACCAACCAAACTCGATTGCTAGCATAGCCGCTGGACCAGTCAATAGTGCACCATATAACATAGGTTTTGAATGTGTAAATTTCCGCAGTTTTTTAAATATAAGTGTAAGTACATATGCACCGGAAACGACTAAACAAAATACCCCCATCGAAACCATGAGATCAAAGTAATAATGTACAATCATTGGTGGTTGTAAATCTTTTGGAAATTCATCCAGACCTTTAACTTCTGTATTAGTATTATTATCAGCTAAAAAGCTAAGGAGACCAGGAATTTTAATTGCGCCATTTACTTCTTGCGTTTTTTCATCTAAGGAACCAAATAAAACTAAATCTGCATGTGATTCCGTATCAAAGTGCCATTCATAAGCTGCTAATTTCTCTGGTTGCTCTTGATGTAAGAACTTAGCAGATAAGTCACCTGCTAACATAGATCCTAATGTAAAAACAACACCTAAGATCATAGTTAGTTTTAGTGCTTTTTTATGATATTCTATATCTTTTTTAAATTTATTTTTGAGTAATTTGAAAGCAGCGATAGCCGCTAATACAAACGCCATTGTCATAAGTGCAGTTGCAACCACATGGAATGATCTAATTAAAAACGAATCATTAAACATTGCTGCTAATGGTTCTACATTAACCATTTTGCCATTTTTCATTTCAAATCCAGCAGGTGTATTCATAAATGAGTTAACGGCAGTAATAAAGAACGCCGAGAATGATCCACCAAGGATAACTGGTATACTAATTAAAAAGTGCGTCCATTTTCCTTTAAAACGATCCCATGTATATAGATATATACTCAAGAATATCGCTTCAAAGAAGAAAGCAAATGTTTCCATAAATAATGGTAATGCTATAACATGTCCACCCATTTGCATAAATGTTGGCCATAGTAATGACAACTGTAGACCTATAATTGTACCTGTCACGACACCTACAGCTACTGTTATCGTATAACCTTTGGACCATCTTTTGGCTAATGTTGTGTATAGTGGATTATTTTTCTTAATACCAATAAATTCGGCAATAGCGAACATGACTGGCATCCCCACACCAATTGTTGCAAAAATTATATGCACTGCGAGTGTCATCGCAGTTAAAAACCGTGCTAATTCAACTGAATCCATAATATCACCTTTTTTATTTATTTGTGACAAAAATCACAACGTCTTTCCATTATAAACCGGTGTACATATTTTTTAAATTTATTTCTCTCAAAATAAAGTGACAAATTAATGTCTAATTTCATACAATTTAAAAGACTTGAAATATATTTTAAAGTCTCTTATATTATAGTAAATTGAATAAAGAAAGGATAAACCGATTATGAACGAGATTATCATATACACACAAAATGATTGTCCACCTTGTACTTTCATCAAAAACTACTTAGCTGACAATGATGTCGCATATCGTGAAAAAAATATCAGTAATACACAATATAGAAATGAAATGATTGATTATGATGCATTTGCAACACCTTTTATTTTATTAAATGGTGAACCAATGCACCAAATTGACATGGATAAAATAAATAGCACATTAAATATTAAATAAGCGATGCATTCTCAAAGTTAACAATTTAATTATGTTGTAAAGTTAATTAAGTGCTAATTATAAAGTAACGTATTTTGTAACTTTTTACAAAATTAAAAATTAATCATTCGTGTTTCTTTAGCCATTTCTAAATAAAATTTATTAATATTAAACACTCTATGCAAACCCTCCAGCCTTTAAATTCACTTTCCAAACATAAAAAACGCCAATTTCTATTTAATTACAATAGAAATCGGCGTTTTTAGTTAATCTCAGATGTTTATATCCAAGACATATCTTTATTTTTTAATAAGTACTCATTTTATTTAGCGTATTGATTTACTAAATCTTGAACTTCTTCAGAAGTAGCACAATCAATTGCTCTTTGAGCTAATTCTTCCATTTCATTTTGACTTAAACCTTTGATTTGACGACGTGCTTTAAGTACTGAGGTAGCACTCATTGAGAACTCATCTAATCCTAAGCCTAATAACAATGGAATTGCAATTTCATCGCCAGCCATTTCTCCACACATACCAGTCCATTTACCTTCTTTATGAGAAGCTTCTATTACTTGTTTTACTAAACGTAATATTGAAGGATTATATGGTTGATACAAGTAAGAAACACGTTCTGACATTCTATCAGCAGCCATTGTATATTGAATTAAATCATTCGTTCCTATACTGAAGAAATCAACTTCTTTAGCAAATACATCTGCTAAAGCAGCAGTAGAAGGAATTTCTACCATAATACCAAGTTCGATATCATCAGAAACTTCAATGCCTTCATTTGTTAAGTTATCTTTTTCTTCAAGTAACAATGCTTTAGCATCACGGAACTCTTGGATTGTAGCTACCATAGGGAACATGATATTCAATTTACCAAAAGCAGATGCACGTAATAATGCACGCAACTGCGGTCTGAAAATATCAGGTTGATCTAAGCATAAACGGATAGCGCGGTAACCTAAGAAAGGATTCATTTCTTCAGGTAAATTCAGATAAGGTAGTTCTTTATCTCCACCAATATCTAAAGTACGTACAACAACGCGTTTATCTTCCATCGTTTCTAATACTTTTTTATAAGCTTCGAACTGCTCATCTTCAGTTGGCATTTCGTCTCTACCCATATATAAAAATTCAGTACGGTATAATCCAATGCCCTCTGCACCATTTTCAATTACACCTTTTAAATCATTCGGTGTACCGATATTGGCAGCAAGTTCAGCGTGTCTACCATCAATTGTAGTTGTCTCTTCATCGCGTAATTTTTGTAATTCTTGCTTGTCTTCAAAGAAACGTTCACGCTTGTTTTGATAAGCAATGACTTCATCTTCAGTAGGATCAATGATGACTTCACCTGTTAAACCGTCAACAATAATCATGTCACCTTGTTTAACTTCTTGAGTAATAGATTTAGTACCTACAACTGCAGCAATTTCTAATGAGCGACTCATAATTGCTGAATGTGAAGTTCTACCACCTATATTAGTTACAAATCCTTGTACAAATTCTTTATTTAATTGAGCAGTATCTGAAGGTGTTAAATCGTTACCGATTATAACAACGCTTTCATCAATCATACTAGGATTTGGTAATTCTACACCTAAAATATGTGCTAACACACGTTTTGAAACATCGCGGATATCGGCAGCACGTTCTTTCATATATTCATTATCCATTGATTCAAAAATAGTAATGAATTGTCCAGTTACATCAGATAATGCAGTTGGTGCGTTAACTTGTTCATTCTTAATTTTTTCTTCGATTGGTTGAATTAATTCAGGATCATCTAAAACAAGTAAATGCGCATCAAAAATTGCTGCTTTATCAGCACCTAAATTTTGTTCAGCATTATTTCTAATTTTAGTTAATTCAACTTTGGATGTTTGAATAGCATTATTGAACTTTGCAATCTCAGCATCTACATCTAACACTTTTTCGCTATCAAATGATAAATCTGGTTCAACTAATAAGTATGCTTTAGCTATAGCTACACCGTCAGATGCAGCTATACCATTTATATAATTAGACATAATTATTTAGTTAATCCTTCTTTAGATAAAATGTCAGTGATTGCTTCAATTGCATCTTTTTCATCGCTACCATCAGCGTAGATTGTAATTTCAGCATCTTTACCTACACCTAAACTCATAACACCCATGATTGATTTCAAGTTAACTTTTTTACCGTTATATTCTAATTGAATATCAGAATCAAATTTTGAGGCAGTTTGAACAAGCATTGTCGCTGGACGAGCGT
The DNA here is from genome assembly GCF_049897865.1 of Staphylococcus sp. Y174-1. NCBI lineage: Bacteria > Bacillati > Bacillota > Bacilli > Caryophanales > Staphylococcaceae > Staphylococcus > Staphylococcus sp. Y174-1. Next base: position 811,503 of record NZ_JAFCXB010000001.1, read on the forward strand.
GAATACCTGTTTCGTCGATAATTACATATGATTTTTGTTCCATAAAATGATTTCTCCTTCGTATAGTTAGAATCGTTAGTTTATTATAAAACCTAGCATAGTTTTATATAATAACATTACCAAATTATTATTATAAATTCAATTCGTTGCACCCACGACATGACAATATTCAGAGAATTTTAGCTAATTTGTGAAAACGCTATAGTTTTAAACAAGTTCTTTCACAACTTTTTCACATTTTTGAATATGTTCATCTCCAATTTTTTTCATAAAGTAATAACTAATTGATGCTGAAATAGCCTGCCCCACAACCGGGAACCATTTCGTTTGTTTCGCAGCTACACGTTTTGCAACATCTCTAACGACAACTTTTAATATCGCATTCGATATTTTTTTACCGATAAATTGACTACCCTGAATCGCCGCGGCAGCTAAGACACGCTCTTTCATATCGTCGCCCATGTTATTCACTTGTTTATGATCTAAGCCATAAATTTTATTAACATCTTCAATAATATCTCTCATCAATTTAATATCGACACCAAAATCTAAACCAGGTATTGGCACAATACTGATACTTGATGATAAAACAGATTTTTTTCTAACTAGTGCCTGTGCACGTTTACGTCGTTCTTCAATTTCTATATTTGTGGTAGGTATATTACTTTTTTGTTTGATATCTTCAATTTTTAATACTTTATTACCAACTTTTTGTGTAACATTATTTGTGATTTTATTTTTAAAACCCATTTTATTCACTCCTTAGTAAATTACTTCGTATTAAAAAGAATACCCTTTTTTCATAATTTTACTTTATTTTTACAAAAACAGCTTTTAAATATTTAGAAGGTTTATAGTGTGGATGTGTTTTGAAATCTTTTGGCAAGCCCATTACATCTACAATTTCATAATCTACTTCTTCTTCTGTTAATGTTTGATTGATTACATTTTTGAATGATTTCAAAGAAAACGTACTATTATTTGTGCATAACAGTAATGTACCGTCAGGCCCTAATATTTCAAGTGCACCTTTAATTAATTTATCGTAATCTTTTAATACCGAAAAAGTTTTTTTCTTGTTTCTAGCAAAACTTGGTGGATCAATAACAATCGTATCGTAAAACAAGTCATGACGACGCGCATAATTAAAATAATCAAAAGTGTCCATTACATAAATATATTGTGACTTAGGATCAATACCATTCAAGCCAAAATTTTCTTCTGTAAGTGCACGTGATCGGTTTGCTAAATCTACGCTTGTTGTCATTGTTGCGTTTTCGGCAGCTATAACAGAAAATGCACCCGTATAACTAAATACATTTAATATTTCTTTATCTTCAGCATAATGATCTTTTAATTTTTTTCGTACTTCTTTTTGATCTAAAAATATGCCTGTCATAGGTCCATCATTTAAATCTACATTATAGAATTTGAAATTTTCTTCAATAATAATTGGAAACTCAGGTGCTTCACCATCAACAAATCCACCTTGAATTTCTGCGTCTTTAAATCTCATTTTTTCAAATATAGACGTATATTCGAATACATTTTCTAACGCTGATAACACATTATAACGGAATTTATAAATGCCTTTTGAATACCATTGGATTAAGAAATGACCATCATAGTTATCTATGGTTAAACCACCTATACCATCGCCTTCACCATTAAAAACACGAAAAGCATTCGTCCCATCAATATTATAGAAATATTCACGTTCAACTTTGGCATTTTTAAATAATGTTTCAAAAAATTGTGTGTTAATGACTTCATCTTTGTCATAGCTCAATACCCAGCCAACGCCTTTATGCTGTCTACCAACATAAGCAGTAGCTATATATTGATCTCTATCGTTCATTAAATAAAATAGGTCTCCCTCTTTTAAATGATCGTGTGCATAAATATCTTCTTCATCTACTAATGGGTATTCATTTAAATATTTCGTTTCTTTTCCTCTATTTAACGTGGCAATTTTCATAAATTTATGTCAGCCTTTCTACTTTTATTTATATTTATTATTTACTTATTCATTTTATCATCTCATTAACATCGTAACATCAATTATCTACAATTCACCAAAATATTATATCTGAAACTTCATAAGTATTTTTATAGAAATTTAATTTTTCAATAAAGATTGGGTCGCCTCACCTTATCAAATATAGTGAATGACATCAGCCGATGCTCATGAATAAGTGCGACTAATCCACATAAAATGTGAAAGAAATTCTATTTAGAAGTTATGTTTCACCTTTACTTTCAAATAAAAAAAGCCTGAGACAATGCCATGTCCCAGACTTCTTCCTTGTTTCTATTAAAGTAATTAATATTTAGTTGGTTCACGTAACTTCATAACAAATGCTACAAATATAGCCAATAGCATAATGATTAAAATTGGTGTGATAAAGATGGATAATAATAATCCGTGAACCATAATGTTCATAAACTCAGTCAGTAATTTAAAGAATAATAAACTGACCATAAACATTTGCAGATAATAGAACCTATCTTTTAAGAAATTCGTTAATGTTGTCAATATATAAATAATGATAATAATCATTAAAAAGAATAGCGTAATCCATTCTATCACATATTGTGTTTGGGAAATTTCCCAATTACCTGAAACAAAAAGTGAATTCCTATTGTTAAATTCAATTAAAGTAAAGAATAATAAGATTGCTCCACAGAACAACTCTACATATGCAGGTTTAATCCATTTAGGTTTTTTCATCCAATTTGGAATATCATCCTCTTGAATATCGATAATTTCTTTCCATTTAGCAATAAATTTATCTTTTTTATCTCTAGCTTTTTGAATATCAACACTTCTGCGCGTTTTACGTGTAAATTCTGTTGTTTTATCTTGTAGTGTCTTCCATGTTTCTTTCGTTTGATTTGTTACTGATCCTTTGTTAGTTCTTGATAATTCTGGTTCTTCTTCCCCAAGTTCTTGTTTTGTTAAAGGAAGTGATCTTCTTAAAAATAAGAAGTTCCAAATAGACATTTGTCCAAGTAACCACATGATAATAAAGAATGTGTTAACACTCAAAATATCAATAGGAATGATTTCATCGCTTTCAATTCTTCCGTATAAAACAATTTGCGTTATTAAGTAACTTATCCCATAACTGAAAATAATCCATAAATAATGATATTTTCTATGTTCTGTATTTAACTCGTCCTTATAAACGATATAACCAATATGAATTGCAAATGGTATTACGAAAATAATAGCAAAAAAGCTATAAACTTGAGTCATCAATATCAGTGTTATGATGAAAAAAAGAATACCAATAACTAAAAAGAATACTGAAATATCATAGTCATATCTTGTCGTTCTATATAAAGTAAAGCCAATCATAATGACACCAATACCAAATAAAGCAATAATGATGGCACTAATTATCGGGAAATTACCTATGTAATTACTCATTACTCTAATTATTTCACCAAAAAATGCATTTATAAAATCCCATACATTATGAATGTGCAAATCAATTTTACCTTTACCATTTAATTTATTAATTAATGGTAAATTAATTAAAATGATAAGACCTGTGAAAAGCGAAACGATGCCTATAACATAACTATATAATATCTCAGCGTGTTTCTTCAAAAAAGACATACCATTCACCTCAAAAGTTATTATATATGAACATTTAGTTCTTGTCTTTAATTATCTAATAAATAAGTCCATAGTATGATATAAAATGACTTATAGTCAAATTTCCACTTACAATTCATGTTTAAACAATTTTATAAATTTAACTTATTAAGTACATTATCGATGCATTATTTAGATTATCCATTAATTAACATTAATCTCATATCAAACTATTGTAATTATATTGAAGTGTTTATATTTTATTCAATTGTGGTACATACTAAATATAGATAATCTTAACTATGAAGGAGTGCTTTAATTATGAGTAAAGAAGAATTAAATAAAGAAGCAGCTGAAAAAGCTAAAAAAGCAGAGGATAAATTAAAAGAAGAAAAAGAATCTGCAAAAGATAACACTAAAGAAACTAAACAAAATATTCAAGATACTTTAGACTAGTATAGATACTTGGTATTAATAGTAATTCAATATAAATGTAAATCCGATATGGGAGTGCGACATCAAATCTTATCAAAATGAGGTTTGTGTCCACTCCTATTTTTTAATGGTTTTATAATTTGATTGCGTGTAATAAACTTAATTAACAACGTTTGTCCTTAAAATAATCACTCTATTAACCAACAATTTCTAGCATAACCTTGACATAAACGACGAAAAGTCATACATTATAATTAAATTTAAATAAATCATTCGCACTAGGGGTGTTTTGTGACTGAGATGAGGTATACCCTCAAACCCTTTGAACCTGATCTAGATTAAACTAGCGTAGGAAAGTGTATTGCGATATCACTGTGTAACTTTGGTATCCGTATGCCTATATAAAAACGCGCAACTTTCTAGAAGGTTGTGCGTTTTTTATATTAGGAGGAACAATGATGTCAAAAGGTTTAAAACTATCCGAAATACTTGTAACTGTGCTTATCGCAGTTGTTTTCGCCATTATTTATAATGTTTGGAATTTTGTCTATAAAGCTGTACAGGTAACTGGACTTCATTTTGAAGAACTCACTTATGGTGCCTGGTTTATGGCAGCAGTCGTAGCTTATCTCATAATTCCAAAAGCCGGTATTGCTCTGCTTGCAGAATTTGCTGCAGGTGCTGGTGAAACAATTGTAATGGGTCGTTTTGATATTGCAACGATGGTCTATGCATTATTACAAGGTTTAGCTTGCGAAATTATATTTGCTATTTTTCGATATAAATCACGTTCAGCAATGGTTGCGATGCTAGCAGGATTTTTAGCTTCAGTTGCAACACTACCTTTAGATTTTGCCTATGGTTATCTAGGAGAAGTCGCGGGTTGGAATCTTGCTTTATACATCATATTTAGATTAATTAGCGGTATTATCGTTGCCGGTCTCTTATCTTATTATATTGTTAAAGCACTTGACCAAACTGGTGTAACAAAATTATTCAGACCAGCAACCCAGAATGATTATGACAATCTATAAGGAGTAATAATGTTGATAGCTACTAAAAATTTACGCTTGAAATATCCAAATGGTCAAAAAAAAATATTCGACAATTTGTCTATTCAAATAAAAGATAAAGAAAAAGTATTATTATTAGGTCCTTCTGGCTCAGGTAAAAGTACTTTATTAAACGTACTTAGTGGCATTGTGCCAAACTTGATAGATTTGCCGTTAAAATATGATGCATTAGAAGTCGATCCTTCAAGTGGTGTCATATTCCAAGATCCAGATACTCAATTTTGTATGCCTAAAGTTTATGAAGAACTTGCATTTGTACTAGAAAATCAACAAGTTCCTCGGGAAGAAATGGATCATCGTATTGAGAAAGCACTAATGACAGTTGGATTAAACGTGGACAAAAATCAATATATTAATGAATTAAGTGGCGGTATGAAACAAAAACTTGCGATTGCTGAGACAATTTTACAACAAGCAACGACACTATTTTTAGATGAACCTACCGCGATGTTAGATGTAGAGTCAACTGCTGATTTATGGCAAAAAATTCAATCATTGTGGCGAGACCAAACTGTACTTATAGTAGAACACAAAGTCGAACATATATGGCAACATGTCGATCGTGTCGTTTTAATGAATTATGATGGTGCCATCATTGCAGATGCCCCACCTTCTCAAATTTTAAATGATTATGAAGCGCTATTAACTAAATATGGTGTTTGGCATCCAAAAGCTTGGCATTCTGCACCAAAAGCACTAAATTTTTCAGATTCTGATTCATCTCATTTTAATTTCCAAATTCAAGATGCAGTTATTAAACGTGGAAAGCAGCAACTCATTAACATTCCTAAGTTAAATGTCAATGCGGGAGAATGGATATCCATTACCGGGTCCAATGGTTCAGGTAAAACTTCACTGCTCGAATCAATGATGCAATTAATTAAATATGAAGGTCAGATGTACATCAATCATCATATTTACACTAAAATTAAATCTGCAGCAAAATCTATGTATCTTGTGTATCAAAATCCCGAATTACAATTTATAACAAATTCTGTATACGACGAAATTCATATACAAAACAAAAACAAATTTAATTCAACGGATGAAGCTAAACAGCAAACTGAATCATTATTAAAAACGCTTAACTTAACATCAGTACAAATGCAACACCCTTATGAATTATCTATGGGACAAAAGCGACGCTTAAGTGTTGCCATTGCTTTAAGTGCTTCTTCTGATTTAATTTTACTTGATGAACCTACATTTGGACTTGATAGTCACAATACATTTAACCTAATTAAGCTGTTTCAACAGAGAATTAAACAAGGACAAACCATTATCATGGTTACACATGACCCAGAAATTATTGCACGTTACCCAACTCGAAGACTACATCTCGAACATCACCATTTAATAGAAAAGACAGGTGATACGTATGTTTGATATGTGGAAAAAACACCATTCCTTTATCGATGATGTAAATATCATTACTAAATTAGGGATTGCTGTTATATTATTCTTCTTTGTCATATTTGTTCATCAATTCGATTATATGTTTTATATTACGTGCTTAATGCTTGCCCTATTATTAATATTCAATGGCTTGCAATTTAAAATCACCTTAGTATTTATCACTTTTACAATAATTTTCAGTTTAGTGTCCGCATTATTCATGATTTTTTATGGTGATGGGACGCACTTACTATTCAAATTTGGGTTTATCCAAATAACAACTGAAAGTTTGTATCGTGGCTTACATTTAGCAATGCGTACAACAACGGTTTCATTTTTTGGAATCTTAATTGCTTTTACTTCACAAATCGTTCTTGTATTTTATAGTTTAATGCAACATTTAAAAGTAAAACCCAAAGTAGCATATGCCTTTATGGCGGCAATACGCATGGTGCCATTAATGTTTATGTCTTTTTTACAATTAAGAAAATCATTAAAAATACGTTATCAATTAATAAGTGCCCAAAATTATCGAGGTATAAAAAGAGTCAAGCACCTCATCATTCCGTTATTAAGTCAAAACATCAGGAAGGCACATCAGCTTTCAGTAGCAATGGAAAAAAAAGGCTTCAAAGATGGGCCTCGAACATATTATTATCATGCACCTTTCTCGTATAAAGATATTCTATTAATTATAGTTATGGGACTCATATTAATAAGTGCCTATTACTTATCACTATATTTCCCAATAACTGGAATCGACGATGTCCGTATAACAAGTATTTATTAAAAAAGTTCAACTAACTTTTCGAAATCATTTTTATCCAAAAAATAAAAGCGATGGAACAAAACCTAAACCAGTTTGTTCCATCGCTTTTTTGCTATTTTTGTTTTATCGCTTTGTCACTGATGTCAGAACGATAAAATAATGCATTACTTTGAATTTGGTCAACCGCTTCATAAGCATTAGCTTTAGCTTCACTAATGTCGCTACCTTCGCCTAAAGCGAGAATAACACGACCTCCTGAAGTTACGTAATGTTGATCAACTTTATTTAAACCACTTACAAAGTATCTTCCATCTAATGTAAACCCTGAAACGACCTCACCTTTATTATAAGTACCTGGATAGCCTTTAGACGCAAGCATAACCCCTACAACCGCATCTTTTTTCCACTTAAATTGAATCGGTTGCTTCGCCTCTAAATCTAAAATGTGTTGCATCAAATCACTTTCCATTCGAGTCAACAACACTTGCGCTTCTGGATCTCCAAACCTTGCATTAAACTCAATCACCTTAGGACCCTCTTTTGTTATAATTGCGCCTATATATAGCACACCAAAAAATGAATAGCCCTCTTTCGCCATTGCTTGTGCAATTGGCTGAGCAATTTCTTTATTTGTACGTTCTATCATACCCTTATCAATATGAGGTACCGGACAGTATGCTCCCATACCACCAGTATTAGGACCTTCATCATTGTCAAACGCACGTTTATGATCTTGCGCAATACAATCAAATGGCACAGCATAATCTTGATTAACAAATGTCATAAGTGAAAATTCCTCACCTTCAAGAAATTGTTCAAATACAACTGTGCCATTTTCTTCAGAATATAAAATTTCTATTCCTTCACGTGCTTCATCGATATTATTAGCAATAATAACACCTTTACCTGCGGCTAATCCATCTTTTTTCAGTACAATTGGAAATTCACATGTGTCAATATAGGCTAATGCATCTGTTTTGTTATTTGTTTCTTTGTAAGCTGCAGTTGGAATGTCATACTTTTCCATGAGTTGTTTTGCAAATAATTTTGAACCTTCAATTTGTGCTGCAGCTTCATTTGGACCAAATACTTTTATATTTTCTGTTTGCAATTTATCGGTTAATCCTTCGGTTAATGGCTGTTCAGGTCCAATAATTACCCATGAAACATTCTGTGTCTTAGCAAAATCTACAATTTTTTCATGATTCGCTTCATCTATATCTGTATGTACTGTCGCTATATTTTTCATAGCGTCATTGCCTGGTATCACATGAATTTCATTAATAAGTGGAGACTGTTTTAATTTAAATGCTAATACATGCTCTCTACCACCTGCACCAATTACGAGTACTTTCATAAGCTACATTTCCTCCAATATTAATTAATGTTTAAAATGTCTTACGCCTGTTGTAACCATTGCAATACCATGTTTATTTGCCATATCAATAGATTCTTGATCTTTGATAGAACCACCTGGTTGAATAATTGCTTTAATACCAGAATTTGCAGCTAATTCTACCGTGTCATCCATAGGGAAGAAACCATCTGAAACCATAGCAACGTCATCGTTTATTTCAATCGCTCTTTCAATTGCAATTTGAGCAGAACCTACTCTATTCATTTGACCTGCACCAATACCCACTGTTTGTTTTGCATTACTTAAGATAACAGCATTACTTTTAACTGATGCAACAACTTTCCATCCAAGAAGCATAGCATCCCATTGCGCTTCTGTTGGCTCAACTTCTGTAACGACTGTCATGTCTTCTCTATTTAATTTGACATTATCTTTATCTTGTACAAGATAACCTCCTGATACAGAGACAAGTTCTTGTTCACTATTATCAATTGTCATATCAGTCTCTAAAAGCCTAATATTTTTCTTTTTACCTAACACTTCTAGAGCTTCTTGTGTAAATTTTGGTGCAATAACAACTTCTAAAAAGATACCATGCAATACTTCTGCCAATGATTTTTCTACAGTTCTATTCAAAGCAACAATACCACCAAAAATAGACTGATTATCTGCATCGAAAGCATGTTTATATGCCTCATCAATTGTTTCAGCAACGCCCACGCCACATGGATTCATATGCTTAACAGCAACAGCAGCAGGTTGTTCAAATTGTTTCACCAATGATAACGCTGCATCCGCATCTTTGATATTGTTATAGCTTAATTGCTTGCCATGTAATTGTTTGGCACCTGCTAAAGTATGTTTGGCATCAGATGTTCTAACAAAATAAGCTGATTGTTGTGGATTTTCACCATAACGTAAACTTTCCTTATTATCTTTAAAATAGTCTACAATCGCTACGTCATATTCATTTGTATGTTCAAATACTTTAATCATAAGTGATTTGCGATAAGCTTCATCTAATGTGCCATTTTTCAATTTATCAATCACTTCATTATAATCAGCAGGATGTACAACGGTGATAACATGTTTGAAGTTCTTTGCTGCAGCACGCAGCATCGTTGGTCCACCGATATCAATGTTTTCAATTGCATCTTCTTCTGTCACATTAGGGTTTGCAACCGTTTCTTTAAATGGATATAAATTGACAACTACCATATCTATTAAATCAATACCTTGTGCTTGCAGTTGTTCTAAATGTTCAGGTTTATCTCTATCAGCTAAAATACCGCCGTGTACAGATGGATGTAATGTTTTAACTCTGCCATCCATAATTTCTTCAAACTCTGTCAACTCTGAAATCGACTTCACAGGTAACCCGGCATTGGCTAATTCACGCATTGTTCCGCCCGTTGAATATAATTCATAATTTTGCTCTATTAATGATTGACCAAAGGTTACAATACCTGCTTTATTAGACACACTTAATATTGCTTTCTTCATTTAAATTAGCACCTCTTATTGAATGATTTTTGATATGACTTCTGGATATAATTCATGCTCTATTGCTTTAATTCTTTCTTCAAGATCAGATTTATTATCGTCCGGATAAATATCACATTGACGTTGTTCAATAATTTCTCCCGTATCCATACCACTGTCAACATAATGTACTGTTGAACCAGTTATTGTATCGCCACTTGCTAGCGCTTGTCCTATAGCATCTTTCCCTTTATATTTTGGTAATAATGAAGGGTGAATATTTAAAATGCGTTTATCATAAGCTCTTAAAATATTTTCACCTATTAATTTCATATAGCCAGCTAGAACAATCCACTCTACTTTTTCAGACGTTAACCATTCTATAATTTTACGTTCATAATCCGCTTTAGAATCAAAATTTTTCAATTCATTAATATGAACATCTAAATGATATTTGCGCGCGCGTTCAATACAATATGCATTTACTTGATCTGTATAAAGTGAGGTTACTTCAATATTTGGTAGTTCCCCTTGTTTGATTTTAGACATAATACTTTCAAAATTACTTCCAGAACCAGAAGCAAATATAGCTATTTTGGTCAATTTTATACCCCCGTTAATTGGATTGGTTCGTTGCCTTTAACAGTTTCACCAATTTTATATGCCTTGATATTTTGACCTTTAAGTATTTCTAATGTTGATTCAACTTGGTTTTTATCAACGACTAAAGTAAAGCCAATACCCATGTTAAAAATGTTATACATTTCATCAGTTGAGATGTTTCCTTGTTCCTGTAACCAATCAAATATAGCTGGCGTAGGAAATTGCGTGACATCAATCTTGGCTGTTATCCCCTCAGGTAAGGCTCTAGGTATATTTTCATAAAAACCGCCCCCTGTAATATGGGTCATGGCATATATCTTAATAGATGATTTAACAGCTAACACGGGTTTTACATATAAACGTGTGGGTTTCAAAAAAGCATCTAAAAATGTCTGTTCTTGATTGAATGGTTCACTTAATTTAATACCTGATTGTTGTATTAATTTTCTAACTAAACTATAACCATTGGAATGTATGCCACTAGATTCAAGACCTATAATTGCTTGTCCAGGTTCAACAGATGAGCCATCAATATAGTCATCCTTTTCTACTGCACCTACTGCGAAGCCTGCTAAATCATATTCACCCTCGTGATACATTTCTCCCATTTCAGCTGTTTCTCCACCGATTAAAGCTGTATTGGTCTCTTCACAGCCATCACTTACCCCTTTGACAATTTGCTCAATGACTTCAGGAACGACTTTATTAGTTGCAATATAATCTAAAAAGTAAAGTGGTTCTGCACCTGTAGTTAAAATATCATTGACACACATTGCGACAACATCTATACCAATCGTGTCATGTTTATCGTTATCGATGGCTAATTTTAATTTTGTACCTACACCATCTGTACCTGATACAAGTAAAGGTGCTTTCATATTCAACTGTGACAAATCAAACGTAGCACCAAAGCCACCCAATCCACCAAGTACTTCTTTGCGCATTGTTCTTTGGACATGACTTGTCATTCGTTCTACCGCTTCGTACCCTGCATTAATATCGACGCCTGCTTGTTGATATGCTTTAGACATTTAAATTACCCTCTCTATCAAAGTATTGTTGATGATTTGCTAAGTATGCTTTTTGACGTTCACTTAAATGCGCTACATAATCTTGCTCATAATCATATAAACCTGCAGGATAATCACCTGTGAAACTTTCAACACAAAGTCCACTATAAGGCGCATCGCAATCAAGTCCAATAGAATCAATTAGACCTTCGACTGTTAAATAAGCCAGTGAATCTGCTCCAATATAATCACTAATCTCCTCGGGCGATTTATTTGATGAAATAAGCTCTGCCGTTGTTGAAACATCTATGCCATAAAAACTTGGAAACATAAACTCAGGAGAAGCAATGCGTACATGAACTTCCTTAGCGCCTGCGTCTTTCAACATTTGTACTATACGTTTACTCGTAGTACCTCTGACAATCGAATCATCTACTAAGACAATATTTTTATCATAGACAATATCTTTTACAGCAGATAATTTTACGCGGACGCCTTGTTCACGTAATTCTTGTGTCGGTTGAATAAATGTTCTTGCAACATATTGATTTTTAACAAGACCCATTTCATACGGCAGTCCACTCTCTTCGGCATAACCAGATGCTGCTGAAAGTGAAGAATTAGGTACACCAATAACCATGTCCGCACTTGATGCTGGACTTTCTTTCGCTAATTGTTTACCAGACTGTTTTCTAACAGCATGTACGTTTTTACCGGCAATGGTTGAATCAGGTCTAGCAAAGTAAATATACTCCATAGCTGAAATAGCCGTCGTTGTATGACGCGTATAAGATTCGACTCTGATCCCATCATCATTGATGACTACATATTCTCCAGCATGAATATCTCTTACAAATTCAGCACCTAGGACATCGATTGCACATGTTTCACTTGCAATAATATTTGAACCATTTTTCATTTTACCAACAGCTAATGGTCGAATCGCATTAGGGTCAACTGCACCATATAAAGCGTCTTTAGTTAGTACCGCAAAAGTAAATCCGCCTTTTATTTTTCTTAAACTTTCTTGAAAAGCACCTTCAAATGTAGGTGCTTTACTTCTTCGTATCAAGTGCATGATAACTTCAGTATCTGAAGAAGAGTGAAAAATAGAGCCTTGATGTTCTAAAGATTTTTTTAGACTTTGCGCATTGATAAGATTACCATTATGACAAACTGCAACACTCATATCATAAAAATGATATAAAAACGGTTGAATATTCTCTATACCTTTATTCCCGGATGTTGCGTATCTCACATGCCCAATTGCATGTTGATATGTTTTAAATGATTCCATTTGTGTATCTGATATCGCATCTGTCAATAAACCTAAACCACGTTCACCTTTAAGCACTTCACCATTTGAACAAACGATTCCAGCACCTTCTTGACCACGATGTTGCAAACTGTGTAGTCCCATATAGGTTAATTGAGCAGATTCCGGATGATTCCATATGCCAAACACGCCACATTCTTCATTTAATCCGTTGCTGTCATACATTGAGGTATAGCTCCTTCCCATAAATCATTTAAATGTTTTACATCACGCACAATTTCGCTCTGTTCATTCGTCACTTTAAATTGTTGATCATTAGTCACTTTACCAATCTCAACAGCATGATCGCAGTTTAATGATTGACCATTTTTTACGATTACAATATAACGTCCTTGTGTTTCACTAAACAGTTGCGCATTCGTAACACTTAGTTTCGCCTGTAAACCAAGTTGGTAATGTGCACTGATACGAGCTAAAGTAAGCAATAAGCCACCTTTACCTACTGTTTGCACATGTGAAGCTACCCCTTCTCGAATTGCTTGTTTTATCGATTCACCTTTACGAACTTCTTCCGATAAATCAATGGATTCAAATTCATGATTCACTTGACCATACAACAATTTCTCAATTTGACTACCACCGAAATCGTCATTTGTATCACCAACAACATATAATGTATCTCCTACAGAAGGATTAAAATGATTAAGATAACTTATGTCATCGATGAGACCAACCATACCTACTACAGGTGTTGGGAATATAGATGTTTCTCTCGTTTCGTTATATAAAGACACATTACCCGAAACGACAGGTGTGCTTAAAATCTCACATGCTTCTGCCATACCTTTTGTTGAATCTGCTAATTGTTGATATATTTCTTTCTTCTCAGGTGAGCCATAATTTAAACAATCCGTCATAGCTAAAGGCGTTGCACCTACAGAAATTAAATTTCTATACGCTTCGGCAACAACCATTTTTCCACCTTCATATGGATTGTTAAATACATAGCGGGCTTCTCCATCAATCGTTGACGCAATAGCTTTATCAGTTCCTTCAACGCGCACAACAGAGGCTTGTAATCCTGGCTTAACTATCGTATTAGCACCTACTTGTTGATCATATTGTTCGTATAAATAACGCTTCGAAGCTATAGTTGGGTGTTGTAATAATTGATCAAATACGGATTCAACATCTACACTGCTATAGTCATTTTTAATTTCATTGTATTCTGGCGACGTACCTTCAAGTACATAAACTGGCGCTTCATCAGATAAAGGTTGAACTGGAATATCGGCAAATACTTCATCTTCATAAGTTAATACGAAACGATCCGTGTCAGTTACTTCTCCAATTACTGCACTGTCTAACTCATGTTTATCAAAGAGGTCTAAGAATTTTTGTTCTGTTCCCTTTTCTACAACAAGCAACATACGTTCTTGAGTTTCAGATAACATCATTTCATACGGTGAAATACCTTGTTCTCTTGTAGGGACTTGTTCTAAACGTAAATGTAAGCCACTACCACCTTTAGCTGCCATTTCTGAGGATGATGATGTTAGTCCTGCAGCCCCCATGTCTTGGATACCAACGAGTTCATCAAATGTGATGGCTTCTAGCGTGGCTTCCATTAATTTTTTACCTACAAATGGATCACCAATTTGAACAGATGGTCGTTTGCTTTCACTATCTTCACTTAATTCTTCAGAAGCAAAAGTCGCACCATGAATACCATCGCGGCCAGTTTTCAAACCAACATAAATAACAGAGTTTCCAACGCCTTTAGCCGTCCCTTTTTGAACCATGTCGTGATCAATTATGCCTACACACATCGCATTGACGAGTGGGTTGCCATCATATCGATCATCAAACTCTATTTCTCCAGCAGTTGTAGGAATTCCTATACAGTTACCATAGCCACCTATACCTGCAACAACGCCACGTAAAAGTCGACGGTTTTGTTTTTCTGCCAATTCACCAAACCTTAGACTATTCAATAAATTAATTGGACGTGCACCAATAGAAACAATATCTCTAATAATGCCTCCCACACCAGTAGCTGCGCCTTGGTATGGTTCAACTGCAGAAGGGTGATTGTGTGACTCAACCTTAAACACAACCGCTTGGTTATCACCAATATCAACAACGCCTGCGCCTTCTCCTGGGCCCATTAAAACATGTTCACCTGAAGTTGGAAATTGTGTTAAAAAGGGTTTGGAATGTTTATAAGAACAGTGTTCACTCCACATAACTGAGAAAATACCAATCTCCGTAAAGTTAGGTTCACTACCTAAAATATCACAAACCTTTGCGTATTCTTCATCACTTAATCCCATATCCTTGTACAGTTGTTCAATTTTAATATCTTCAGAACTTGGTTCAATAAATTTAGACATTTTGTTCCCTCCAACTATTTACCATTGCTTGAAATAATTTTACGCCGCTATCTGTACCAAGAATTGGTTCAATAGCACGTTCCGGATGAGGCATCATACCACACACATTGCCCTGTTCATTGATAATACCTGCGATATCATTAAAAGAACCATTCGGATTATTGACATATTTTAATATAATTTGATTATTTGCCTCTAAACGATCATACATATCTTGAGTACAATAATAATGACCTTCACCATGGGCAACAGGATAAACTACAGTTTCATCCTCATTATATAAATTTGTGAATGCCGTATTATGATTTACCACACGCAATGATTCATTTCGACTCACGAATAAATGAGAATCATTATGTAGTAAAGCACCTGGAAGTAAACCAATTTCAGTTAGAATTTGAAACCCATTACACACACCAAGTACCGGTTTACCTTCTTTCGCAAATTGTTTTACTGCTTCTGTAATTGGTGCAACACTTGCCATTGCCCCAGAACGTAAATAATCACCAAAAGAAAAACCACCTGGTATCAGTACACCATCAAAACCGTCCAACGATGTATTTCTATAATCTACATATTCTGCTTCTACATCTGATTTCAATGCAGCATTATACATGTCTCTGTCGCAATTTGATCCTGGAAATTTCAGCACTGCAAATTTCATTATGCCTTCTCTCCTTCTTCCAATACTTTATAACTATATTCTTCAATAACAGTATTAGCAAAAAGTTTTTCACTTAACGTAATTACAACATTATGAACTGCTTCGTCAGTTGCTTCATCAACAGTCATATAGAGTACTTTACCAACTCTGATATCATTGACTTGCTTATATCCTAAATCATGTACAGCTCGATTTAATGCTTGTCCTTGTGTATCTAATACTTGTGGTTGTAATGTAATATGCAATTCAATTGTTTTCATTGTTAGAGTGCCTCCAATTTATTTAAAAAAGTTTGATATGTCTCGATAATTGATCCTGTATCTTCTCGATAAACATCTTTATCAAAATTTGTATCACTTTGTTTATCCCAAATTCGACATGTATCTGGAGAAATTTCATCAGCCAATAAAATTTCACCTTCATTTGTGCGTCCGAATTCAATTTTAAAATCGACTAATCTTAAATTCATTTTGTCCATTAAGTTCACTAATACTTCATTAATTTCTGTTGCTGCTTCTTTTAATTTTTCAATTTCACCATCATCAGCAATTTGAAGTAGTTTAATATGGTCTTCAGTGATAAGGGGGTCGTTCAAATCATCATTCTTGTAGAAAAATTCAACTAATGGTGTTTCAAATGTATGTCCTTTTTCAAAACCTAGTCTTTTTGTAATTGAGCCTGCTGCAATATTTCTAACTACAACTTCTAAAGGAATGATTTCAACCGAATTAACTAATTGTTCCGTTTCAGATATTTGCTCAATAAAATGACTATTCAAGCCTTTAGCTTTCAAATAATTAAATATACGAGAGGTAATTTGGTTATTTAAGCGCCCTTTCCCTTCAATGAAGTCTTTTTTAGCACCATTTCCAGCTGTCACTTCATCTTTATATTCAACTCGTAATACATCAGACGTTCCTGTTGAAAAAATTCTTTTAGCCTTTCCTTCATATAACAAAGACATATATTTATCTCCCTTCAAATTGTTTAAGCAACTTTTGTTCAGTTTCATTTATATCATTAGTTAACACCGTTAAATGTCCCATCTTACGATTAAATTTACGTTCGTTTTTGCCATAGATATGGACATGCCATTCAGGGTGTTCTGCGAATTGATCTTCTAATAAATCTAAATCTCTGCCTAATAAGTTCATCATAATCGCCGGTATCAATAGTGTTACTTGTTGTGGTAATTGTTGTCCTGTTATCGCCTTAATATGTGTATCAAATTGAGAATATTCGCAAGCTTCAATTGAATAATGTCCGGAATTATGTGGTCTAGGCGCAATTTCATTTACATATAATTGATTCTGTTGATCTATAAAAAATTCAACTGTAAATGTGCCTATAAAATGTATGGCTTTAATTATTTTATTTACTTCATTACGCGCTTCTTGCTCTTTATTATCTTGTACTCGCGCAGGCACGATTGTTTTAAATAGTATTTGATTTTGATGTTCATTTTCTTGTAGAGGGAAATATGTGATCTGATTGTTTGTACCGATGGTTACTGTCAAAGAAACTTCTTTACTTAAGTTTAGGTACTGTTCTGCTACACATTCTTGTGCTTGAATCAGTTGATGCGCTTCATCTAAATGAGTGGCGTCTTTAACAAGCACTTGACCTTTACCGTCATATCCACCGAAACGTGTTTTAACAATAAAAGGATATCCAATTGAATCAACCGCTTTAACTAGATCGTCATAGTCAGTTAATTGGAAGAACGGCGCTATATTACTGCCAGAATCTTGTAAAGTTTGTTTCTCCGTCAGGCGATCTTGAAGTAATTGAATCGCTTGATAGCCTTGAGGAATATTATATTTTGAAGCTAATGCTTGTAATTGATTAGCCGAGATATTTTCAAATTCGTACGTTATTACATCTGATAATGCTCCAAGTCGATCTAGTGCTATTTGGTCGTCATACGCAGCGTTGATGAACTCGTTGGCAACATACTGGCAAGGACATGATGAATCGGGATCTAACACAATCACTTTGTATCCCATTTGTTGGGCAGACTGCGCCATCATTTTGCCCAGTTGACCGCCTCCTATGATACCTATGGTTGAGCCGAATTTTAATTTACTCAAGTTCATCTTGCATATCACTCACTTTCTCAACTAAAGATTTCTCATAATTTTCCAAATTCTTTTGCACTGTTTGATTACCAATACTAAGTATTCTTGCAGCCAAGATACCCGCATTTTTAGCGCCAGCTTTACCTATTGCTGTCGTTGCTACTGGAATACCACCTGGCATTTGTACGATTGACAATAGCGAATCCATTCCTTTTAAACTTTTAGACTCAATAGGAACGCCAATTACTGGTAAAGTCGTCATTGACGCAACCATACCTGGTAAATGCGCAGCACCGCCTGCACCAGCGATAATGACATCATATCCTGCATCTCTCGCTTCTCTTGAAAATTCAAACATTAATTCAGGCGTACGATGTGCTGAAACTACTTTTTTATCATACGGAATTTCAAATTGGTCTAACATCGAACAACTTTCTTTCATTGTTTCCCAATCAGAAGAACTTCCCATAATGACTACTACTTTCAAAATGAACACCCTTTCAGAAATTTGAAATGATACTACTATTAGATGTATATTACAGATATAGCATAACAAGTAAATGATGCTTTTTCAATCAAAAATCGAACTTTAATACTTTTTTTTTGTTTAATCTACGTCTTTTGGTTGTTAATTATCCCATCATTTGTGTTAATGTTAAGTAAAGTTCAAACATTCAAGGAGGATTTTTTCATGGTCGCAAAAATTTTAGACGGGAAACAAATCGCTAAAGATTACAGACAAGGACTTAAAGATCAAGTTGAAGCTTTACAAGCTGAGGGGTATACACCAAAATTATCTGTTATTCTAGTCGGTAATGATGGTGCAAGTCAAAGTTATGTCAACTCTAAAAAGAAAGCTGCGGAAAAGATTGGAATGATTTCAGAAATTGTTCATCTCGACGAATCTACTTCTGAAGCAGACGTTTTAAACGAATTAAAACGCTTAAATGAAGATGATAGTGTGAGCGGTATATTAGTCCAAGTACCACTTCCTGATCAAGTAAGTGAACAAAAAGTATTAGAATCTATTAACCCAGCAAAAGATGTCGATGGCTTCCATCCTGAAAATATTGGTAAGCTTTATATTGATCAACAAACATTTGTACCTTGTACACCATTAGGCATCATGGAACTTTTAAATCATGCCGATATTGATTTAGAAGGAAAAGACGCTGTTGTTATCGGACGTAGTCACATTGTAGGTCAACCAGTTTCTAAATTATTACTTCAAAAAAATGCTTCCGTAACGATTCTTCATTCAAGAACTAAAGATATGAAGCGTTATTTAAAAAATGCTGACATCATTGTTAGTGCTGTGGGTCGTCCTGGATTAGTAACAAAAGAAGACGTTAAAGAAGGCGCGGTTGTAATCGATGTAGGGAATACACCTGATGAAAATGGTAAATTAAAAGGTGATATCGAATACGATGAAGTTAAAGAAGTGGCAGGTGCAATTACACCCGTACCTGGTGGCGTTGGCCCAATGACAATTACAATGGTATTAAATAACACACTTATAGCTGAAAAAATGCGTAGAGGGATTGAATAAACTCGCGAGATAAAGAATCAATTTTTTTGATATTTATATAAATAAAATGCTTTACTGCTTCATTAACAAAAAACAAGACACGTTAAGTTCAATACGACTTAACGTGTCTTGTTTTTTGTTAATTTATATTATTTCATTCAATCATATAACACTTTATACACCAACACTTAATTTAGGGATAAACGATTCGAAATGAATTTTCGTTTCATCAACTTCCATTTCTTTTAAGGTAGTGATGATAGATTGAAGGAAATTAACACCACCACAAACATAAATTTCAGTATCTTTTGTTATAAATTGATTCAAATACGATGCATCCATATAACCCATTTTATGCTTATCATAAATAATATAATCGTTATTCTCTTTACTTTCAGCTATTGCCTCTAGTTTATTTGAGAATGGTATATCTGTATCATTAATAATATTTTGAATAAATTGAATTGGCGCTTCTGACTTAGCCACTTGATTAAACATTGGAATTAAAGGTGTAACCCCGATACCGGATCCAATAAATAGCTGTGGTGACTCACTGTTGACCACGGAAAACGGACCTACTGGTGCTGATAATTGAATCGTATCGCCTTCTTTGTATTCACTATGAAGTATCGTAGACACTTCCCCTTCATGTGTTGTTGTTACATCATGTTTAACTGCAAAAGTCAGTGTTTCACTATCACCTTCTACAATTGAATAATGGCGTTTAGCACGGTATGGTAGTGACGCACTCTTCACATCGACCGTGACATATTGACCTGGTTTAAATTTACTCATGTCTATTTCATCAGATTTAACTGTAAATGCTTTGATGTCTGTAGCTACAGTTTCTATATTTTTAATTACAAATGCTTGGAAACCATCCCATGCCATTGTTTTATAAATATCTTTTTCAACTTCAATAAATACTTTAGCAATTTCTCCGTATGCTTTAGCCCAAGTGTCTAATATTGCATCATCATCCGATAATTTTAAAACATTTTGGATGGCAGCTAATAAATTTTCACCTACAATATCATAACCAGCTGGCGGCACCTGTAATGCACAATGTTTAAATGCAATTTCTTTCACAACTGGTAAAATACGTGTCAAATCATCAATATTCATCGCTGCAGCTAATACACTCTGTGCTAGCGCTGTTGATTGCAATCCTTTCTTTTGGTTTGTTTGATTAAACATATTTCTTAATTCAGGGTGTTGTGTAAACATTCTATTATAGAAAAACGATGTGATTTCTACCCCTCTTTCTTGCAATACCGGAACCGTTTCTTTAATAATCGCTTTTTCTTTTTCATTCAACATAATAAGCACTTCCATTTCTTCAAATATAGCTTTATCATTTCTACTTTATTTTATTACAAATTATAGTATTTCAAAACAAATTTGTGATAAAATTCACAAAAAGTTCATTTTACTTATTTTTAACTAAAAATTACAATTATATTTAAATAAATAAGGTATATTAGGACTATAGTATGATGTAATACACAGCGCATTACAGTATAGTATAGATAAATCAATTAAAGTCTCTTCTTGGAGGTCAATAAATGAATAAACTTATACAATCGTTATCAGCAATTGGCGTTTCTGCAACTCTTGTATCCCCAAACCTAAGTGCAGAAGCCACTGACAATTCAATTCCAGAGCTTAAAGGTACGAATGATACAATCATAGATAAAGGTGAAGAATATAATCTTTTAAATGGTGTACATGCATACGATAAAGAAGACGGCGATTTAACACATAAAATTAAAGTTGATGGTAATGTTAATATCAACCAAGCTGGAAAATACAAAATTGAGTATAAAGTGGAAGATTCAAACGGCGCATCAAGTAAATCGATACGTTATATAGAAGTTAAATAAATTAAAATTCCATACATAGCAAAAATCAAGCTAAATGATAACCTTTATCACTACTTTTTTGATAAAATCACCCTTTCGCCTTAAATATGACACTTTTCACAAAATGTACACATAATTTTAACAAATCTTTGAAAGCCCACCAGACGTTGAGTTTGTTGGGTTTCTTTTAATTTTACAATATTTTTTTTCGCACAAACACTTGTAAATATTACGTAATATCTTAAAATTGATGTTAAGCCCTACATTTGTAGTATTAGGAGGTCAAAAAAGTGTCAAAATTTAAGTCTTTGCTTCTACTCTTTGGCTCGCTAATTTTACTTAGTGGCTGTTCTAACGTAGAAGTTTTAAACCCAAAAGGGCCGATGGCAAGTGATTCGAAGTTTTTGATTATGTATTCAATTATCTTCATGCTTGTTATTATTGCCGCTGTACTTATTCTATTCACAGTTTTTCTATATAAATATAGAATTGGAAACACTGATGAATCAGGTAAGATGCACCACAATTCTTTATTAGAAACAATTTGGTTTATTATTCCAGTAATTATTGTAATTGCATTAGCTATTCCAACAGTTAATTCACTTTATAATTACGAGGAAAAACCACAGAAAGAAGACGATCCACTTGTTGTTTATGCTACAAGTGCTGGTTATAAGTGGTTCTTTAGTTATCCTGAAGAGAAAATCGAAACAGTTAACCATTTAACTATTCCGAAAGATCGCCCAGTTGTCTTCAAGCTCCAATCAATGGATATGATGACAAGTTTCTGGATTCCACAATTAGGTGGTCAAAAATATGCGATGACAGGTATGACTATGGACTGGACTTTAACAGCTAGTGAAGAAGGTACGTTCCGTGGACGTAACTCAAACTTCAATGGTGAAGGCTTCAGTCGTCAGACATTTGATGTGAATTCAGTAAGCCAAAGCAAATTCGAGGATTGGGTAAAAGATGCCAAAAAACAAAAAGTATTGGATCAAGATACATTTGATAAGCAACTTTTACCAACTACTGAAAACAAAAATTTAACTTTCAGTGGTACGCATTTAGCATTTGTTGATCCTGCAGCAGATCCTGAGTATATTTTCTATGCTTATGATCGTTATAATTTCGTTCAAAAAGATCCAAACTTTAACACTGAAGAAGAACGTACAGCAGATGTGTTAGATAAACCAGATCAACCTGCACGTAAGCCGCAAATCACAAATGCTAACTACGAACGTCATGGAATGAAAGCCATGATTTTAGGCAATAATGAACCATATGATAGTGAATTCAAAGATGAAGAATCACATAATATGGATGAAATGGAAAAAATCTCTGAAGGTGCTAAAGATGAAAAAGCATCTAAAATTGAGAAAAAAGACCATGAAAATGGAGGTGGACATTAATGAATTTTCCATGGGATCAATTACTCGTTCAAGGTAACTGGATGATAACAATGGGACAAATTGGTGCTCCTTTCGCAGTTATTGCCGTGATCGCAGTAATTAGCTATTTCAAATTATGGAAATATCTATACAGAGAATGGTTCACATCTATTGACCATAAAAAAATTGGTGCAATGTACTTAATCTGTGCGGTATTAATGTTCGTACGTGGTGGTATTGACGCGCTAATGATGCGTACGCAATTAGCCATTCCAGACAATACATTTTTAGAAGGAAACCATTATAATGAAGTCTTTAGTACGCACGGCGTAATAATGATTATCTTTATGGCTATGCCTTTCATCTTTGGTTTATGGAATGTTGTCGTACCACTACAAATTGGTGCGCGTGACGTTGCATTCCCTGTATTAAATAACGTAAGTTTCTGGTTATTCTTCTCAGGTATGATTTTATTCAACCTTTCATTTATAGTCGGAGGCTCACCTGCAGCTGGTTGGACAAACTACGCACCACTCGCAGGAGAATTCAGTCCAGGACCTGGTGTCAACTATTACTTAATAGCGATACAAATTTCCGGTATTGGTACACTGATGACTGGTATTAACTTCTTTGTTACTATACTTAGATGTAAAACACCAACAATGAAATTTATGGAAATGCCAATGTTTACGGTTACGACTTTTATTACAGCATTAATCGTTATCTTGGCTTTCCCAGTATTAACAGTTACATTAGCGCTATTTACAACTGATAGAATTTTCGACACAGCATTCTTCTCAGTTGCAAATGGTGGTATGCCAATGCTTTGGGCTAACTTCTTCTGGGTATGGGGGCACCCTGAAGTGTATATCGTTATCTTGCCAGCATTCGGTATCTACTCTGAAATTATTCCGACATTTGCACGTAAACGCCTATTCGGACATCAAAGCATGGTCTGGGCGACTGCAGGTATCGCATTCTTAAGTTTCTTAGTTTGGGTTCACCATTTCTTCACAATGGGTAATGGTGCATTAATTAACTCATTCTTCTCAATTTCAACCATGTTAATTGGTATACCAACTGGTGTTAAAATCTTTAACTGGTTGTTCACGCTTTATAAAGGTCGTGTTACCTTCGAATCTCCAATGCTATTCGCATTAGGGTTCATACCGAACTTCTTAATCGGTGGGGTAACAGGTGTTATGCTTTCAATGGCGGCAGCAGATTATCAATATCATAATACTTACTTCTTAGTAGCGCATTTCCACTATACGCTAGTAGCTGGTGTAGTATTTGCCTGTCTTGGAGCTTTAATATTCTGGTGGCCTAAGATGACTGGCTTCAAGTTAAACGAAACATTAAACAAATGGTGTTTCTGGTTATTCATGATCGGATTTAACGTTTGTTTCATACCACAATTCATCCTTGGATTAGATGGTATGCCACGTCGTTTATACACTTATATGCCAGAAGATGGTTGGTGGTTACTAAACGCAATCTCAACTGTCGGTGCCCTATTAATGGCATTAGGATTTATGTTCTTAGTTGCAAGTATCGTATACAGCTTCTTCAAAGCACCACGTGAAGCAACTGGCGACAACTGGGATGGTTTAGGACGTACTTTAGAATGGGCAACTGCTGGAGCAATGCCACCTAAATACAACTTTGCTATCACACCAGACTGGAATGACTATGATACATTTGTAGATATGAAAGAACATGGTCGTCATTATTTAGACAACCATAACTATACAGATATCCATATGCCAAATAATACTCCTGTTGGATTCTGGATGGGAATTCTCTTCACTATTGGTGGATTCTTCCTTATCTTTGAAACACTCGTTCCAGCTATTATTTGTTTAATTGGTATCTTCGCAACTATGGTTTATCGCAGTTTCCAAATCGACCATGGTTATCATATACCAGCGTCTGAAGTTGCTGAAACTGAAAAACGTTTACGTGATGCACGTATAAAAGAAAGGGAGGCTGTAAGTCATGAGTCATGATGCAAACACAATTGATCAACGTTCGCATGAAGGTAATTTAAATAAACTTGGCTTTTGGGTATTCCTTACAGCAGAATTCTCATTATTCGGTACGTTATTCGCAACATTATTAACACTTCAACACGGTGGCGATTATGCTGGAAAAATGACGACTGAATTGTTTGAATTACCATTAGTTTTAATTATGACATTTGCATTATTAATTAGTTCTTATACATGTGGTATTGCAATTTACTATATGAGAAAAGAAAAAGAAAAATTAATGCTGATTTGGATGATTATCACTGTATTACTTGGTATGGTATTCGTAGGCTTCGAGATTTATGAGTTTGCGCACTACGTACATGAAGGTGTTAATCTAACTATCGGTTCTTATTGGTCTAGTTTCTTTATTCTATTAGGAACACATGGTGCCCACGTGTCATTAGGTATTGTTTGGATTATTTGCCTATTAATTCAAGTAGCAATGCGCGGATTAAATAAAGACAATGCTCCTAAATTATTTATAGTTAGTTTATACTGGCACTTTTTAGATGTTGTATGGATTTTCATCTTCACTGCCGTATATATGATAGGGATGGTGTTTAGCGGATGAATACAATAGTAAAACATACTGTAGGTTTTATCGCCTCAATCGTTTTAACGATCTTAGCTGTATTTGTAACCTTATACACATCTATGGCACTTAATGCTAAGATTACCATCATCTTTGGTTTTGCTTTTATACAAGCTGCAGTTCAATTATTAATGTTCATGCACTTAACTGAAGGTAAAGGTGGTAATTTACAAACCTTTAAAGTTTTATTTGCGATTATCATTACTTTAATTACTGTTATCGGTACTTATTGGGTAATGCAAGGTGGACACTCAAGCCACTTATAATCAATATAGACTTCTCTTCTGAGAAGCCTTAGAACATAGAGACCCCCTACGCATTCATTTGTGTAGGGGGTCTCTTTATATATTGATTTCGTTAATTTCAAAATATGTATGTTTTGTTGTTATAAATTTTTCGTATGAAAAGAAAGTACTAAATTAATCGTTTATATTAACTATGGTAAACCAAACATGCAACTGACCGTCACTTTTCCTTCTTCATATCCCCCCTATTTTCAAATAGTATTTTCATTAGATGACGCTGATTTCTAATGAAAATACTTCACGAATATTAAAAACTAACCTAGATTATTCAAAATAAATACTAATAAACTAAACTTAGGCTCTATGGAATGTCTTTACAACATTATTTGCTCATATTCCTATCAATAGTCGCTTAATTTTTCAATTGCTATACAACATTTTCTAGGTAAAACAATGTACACTATATTTAAATGATTATTTATTTTTAGGAGGAAATTCAATTATGAAACAACCTATTATCATAGATTCAGATCCTGGAATTGATGATGCTGCTGCGATTAGCATTGCATTAAATCATCCTAATTTTGATTTGCGAATGATTACTACAGTTAATGGAAATGTGGGTATTGAAAAAACAACTGCGAACGCTTTGAAACTTAAACGCTTTTTCTCGAGTACCGTTCCTGTACATAGAGGTTCCTCTCAACCATTATTATCAGAAATCGTAGATGCTAGTGCAGTACATGGTGAATCTGGGATGGGAGGATATGATTTTCCTAAGATTAATTACAGTGATTTATCATCCACTCATGCTGTAGAAGCCATGCGCAAAGAACTTCAATCAAGTGAAGACCCTATTACTTTAATACCAATAGGACCTTTAACAAATATTGCCCTATTACTCTCAACCTATCCAGAAGTAAAAGATTATATTAAAGAAATTGTATTAATGGGTGGTTCGGCAGCTCGAGGCAATGTCACACCATTAGCAGAATTTAATATTTATTGTGATCCAGAAGCAGCACACATTGTATTTAACTCTGGATTACCAATTACTATGGTTGGCTTGGATGTAGCTAGAAGTTCTACACTTAGTCACGCAACGGTGAATGAATTACAAAGTTTAAACAAAACCGGTGACATGTTGCATCAACTTTTCAAACATTATAAGGGCGACGATTTTGAAAAAGGAATCAATATCTATGATGCATATACGATACTTTATTTATTACATCCTGAAAAATTTGATGTGAAAGAGGCAGATGTACAAATTGAGACCACTGGAACACTTACAAAAGGTGCAACTGTTACAGATTTTAACACGCACTTCCCTAACTGCTCAGTTGTTATGTCTATCGAAACAAACGATTTCAAAAAACTATTTATTGAAGCTTTAAAATACTGTATATAATCTTAGTAAAAAACACACGCCCATTTCCATGGCGTGTGTTTTAAAATTTCAATTAATATGATTTACCCACATGATTATAAGGTCCACCCTGTTTTAAAATCTGATTGTAAATATGTTGGATTTTCTGTTCATTATTCACGTCACTATTTTCATAATTAGTTCCTAGGATTACAATATACTTGTCATTAAAATATGACGTAAAAACTTGACCAAAAAAACCACCATTAATTCTATTTTTATCTGCAAAGGAATAAAACCCATAGCGATAAGGTTGAGGATATTTAGACGTCTTACTCTCATGTATCAGTGGTTTTGATATATGGCTATTTAATATTCCATTATTCTGTAATCCTAAAATCAATTTTCCCATATCACTCGGCGTCATGTATAAATTACCCGCCCCATAATACTGTTCTAAAACGTTGGGATACTGTTGTAGTGGTTTGCCAGATTTACCATCCTTTTTATAACCCTTAGCCATATATGCTTGAAAATTTGGATCATCAAAAAATGCAGTGAAATTTAGATGTTGCGGTTTTGAAATTCTATCCTCAAAATTTTTCTTATACGACTTGTTTGTCACTTCTTCAATCACACGCGATAATACTAAATAATTTCCGTCGTTGTACCTATTTTTATTGTAAAATTTAGGCTCAATGCCTTTTTGTTGAATCGCATGTACCGCTTCGTTTAAATTTTTATAATTTGGAGAAGCTTTATATTTAAACAATCCACTTTTATGCAACATGAGTTGATTTAAAGTAATTGGCTGCTTCGTTTTAAACCATGGCAAATATTTAGTTACAGAATCGTTCATGTTAATTTTATTTTCGCTTTCTAATTGTTTCAACATTAATCCTGTTGCAAACTTTTGAGAAGATCCAATTAAATATAAAGTATCTGCTTGATTCTGTTTATTTTCTTGAATGTTTTGCAAACCGTATCCTTTATTTAATTTGAGTTGACCATTTTCGAACACAGTTGCAGTACCGTTAAATTTAACTTGTTCAAGATATTGATTAATCTGCATCATCTGTGGATTTTGATTATCGACAATAGTCTGTAAATGCCCCATTTGTTTATTCGTAGTTTCTTGTTTCGTCTCATTTTGTAACATTGGCGTTTCTTGATGACTACGATGATATAGCTTATAGGCGATTGTAATAATAATTACTATTAATAATATAATTAAAATGATTGTTATTTTTTTGAGTATCTTTGTTGTCATAATGTTGCCTCTATATTTGTTTAAACTATATTATTAATATAGTTTGCTTCAAACTGTTGTGTAATTTCATCAATATTTTCAACTTCAAGTGAAAAATATAATTTAATTTTTGGCTCTGTACCAGAAGGTCTTAACGCAATAAAACCATTTTCAAAAATAAATCTAATTAAATTTGTCTTTGGTAATGTTAATTTCTCAGTATGACCTGTTATCATGTCTCTAACTTCTCCAACATGGTAGTCCTCAATTTTTAGTACATCCATACCACATATAGAAAATACCTGTTCATTTCTAAATTGCGCCATAATACTTTCTATTTTTTTAACACCGGCTTTTCCTTCAAATGTAGGCGCAAGTGTTCTGTCCTTGAAATAACCGATATTTTCGTAAATATCTTCAATTGTTTCCTTAAATGTTATACCGTTTTTATCAAGTAAATTCTTATATTTAACTAATAATGGTACCATTTGTATAGCATCTTTATCTCTTGAAATAGGTTGTGCTAAGTACCCATGACTTTCTTCAAATGCAAGCAGTAATTGCTTATCATCATCTTTCTGTTTGTGTTCTATTAAATCTGAAATGAATTTAAAACCTGTCAGAACATCGTTAACTTCTACATTGAGAGATGTTGCTAACCTTTCTGCTAGCTCGCTCGTAACTATTGATTTGATCATATATTGCGGCGTACTATCTTCAGTTAAATCTTGGAACCTTAATTTCATTAATAATAGCCCTATTTCATTGCCATTAAAATATCTAAAATCATTATCACCATAACGTTCTATAAATCCTAATCGATCCGCATCAGGATCAGTTGCAATAATAAGCTGTGCATCTGTTTTATCTGCTAGCTGTTTGCCAAGTGCAAAAGCTGCTTCATCTTCAGGATTAGCAATAGCTACTGTTGGAAAATTACCATTAGGTTCTGACTGTTCTTTTTCTATAACAAAATTATGATAATCTAATTCAGTTAAAATGTCAGATACCAAAGGTAGGCTCGTACCATGTAAACTCGTCAATATGACTTTTGCGTCATGTGCATCTATTGATCCTACTAATGACTTAACTTCTTTTTTATAACTTTCTGTTACTTCATTCGACATATATTTTATTTTACCGTTTTCTACGAACGCATTAAAATCACCTTTTTCAATATTTAACGGAGTTTCAATTGAATTTATATATTCACTTAATTGCTCTGAAGCTTCAGGTAATAATTGGCCACCCTTTTCATTATAAATCTTTATACCATTATAATTTTTAGGATTATGACTTGCTGTAATCATGATGCCTGCATTTACTTGTAGATGTCTTACGGCAAAGGATAATTCTGGTGTCGATTTATAATTGTCTGAAATAATAGCTGTGATACCATTATTTGCCAACACACTTGCCATCTCTTGTGAAAATGCTTTTGATAAAAATCTTGTATCAAAATGTATGACAACAGATGCGTCATCAACATTATGATTTAAATATTGAGCTAAACCTAGCGCTACTTTGCGGACTGTAAAAGCATTTAACCTTGCTGGTCCTAAACCAAATGTACTTCTAATACCTGCAGTACCAAATGATAAGACCCCTTCAAAACCAGCATTCTGTTCTTCTTCTGTTTGTGTTTCGTAAAAATCCTTTACTAAACTTTCATTTATATTTTCTAACCAAAGTGCTTTCACTATTATATTTCCTCCTCAAATCATTCATTCCTAGTACGTTTATTCTATCTTTATGCTGGAATATGATTAAATTTGTTTCAACGCTTGCTATAATTAAGTACAAAGGCAATCTAAAATTTCTAACATCTTTTAATTATAATCGTCTACAAGATGATATTTCCAATATATATTATATCCTATGTCTTTAAATAAATCATATTTTATCAAATGACATTATTGTAATACTATTTTTATGTTTATTAACCTTGCCACTTTCAATGATTTAAATCATTTCATAAATGATGATTTTATTAAATACAATCATATTTACTTAATCATACATGACAAGTGCATTGTATATTTATGATTAACACATAACTTCTGCGTGCATATTGTTTCATCATTTTATTACACATTGCCAATAAAATTACAATTAACAACTTCATAGTTGATATTTTTTAGTGATAGTAATAAAATTATAATTTATAGTGCATTTTCTTCTTTACAAATAATTTACAAAGTTAAAAAGAAGTATAATCAAAATATAAATATAGTTACATGTACAAAAAATCTAATAATTTGGGAGCTTCAAACATGAATAAATTTTTAAAATATTTCTTAATATTTCTTTCATTAGTTCTTGTCGTTGTTCCAATTATTTTTGCGATCATATTGCTAAAATCTTCTCAAGGCGCTTTTGAGTCTTCCTTTAATGATAGTGATTCCTCTAGGAAGTCAAATATACGTGACTCTAAAGTAAATCCTTCAAAAGATCCTATATCTATCCTATTTTTGGGAATTGATGATAATAGTGGCCGTGAAAAAAATGGACAAACAGCTGAAAAATCTAGAACCGATGCAATGATATTATCTACTTTTAATGCAGATAAGGAACAAATTAGAATGTTAAGTATTCCGCGTGATACAATCAGCTACATACCAAAAGTTGGTTATTATGATAAAATTACGCATGCACATGCATACGGAGGCCCTACTGCTTCAATGGACTCGGTAGAGGCTACATTAGATTTACCAGTCGATTACTATGTCAGAATTAATATGGAAGCGTTTGTTGATGCAGTTGATGAATTGGGCGGCATTAAATATGACGTCCCTTACAACATTAATGAACCAAATACAAACGATACTGGTAAAATTAAAGTCAAAAAAGGCTATCAAAATCTTAATGGCGATGAAGCATTGGCTGTAGCTAGAACACGTCATCAAGACTCAGATTTAAAACGTGGTCAGAGACAAATGGATTTAATTAAAAAACTATTTGCAAAAGCACAAAAAGCAGACTCATTTAATAAACTAGATGATGTTGTTGAAATTGTCGGAAAAAATGCCAAACATAATTTAAGTTATGATGAAATAAAAGTACTTGCTACTTCTTATTTAAAAGATGATATAAAAATAAAAAGTTCACAACTTGAAGGTGACGATGATTATTTAAATGGCATTTATTACTATAATCCAGATATAAAAAATATCCTGTCAACGACAAATATGTTGCGAAGTGACTTAGATTTACCTAAAATTAAAGATAAAGATGAATTATTAAATCAACGCGTGATTGATTATTATGGTACACTCGTACCATTAACCGAGTTAGATGATAGTCTTCTAACGAAATCACAAAAAGATAGCTCGGAAGATGAAAATAGTAATGAAAATCAATCAAATGAGAATGACAATAGCAACTCAGAAACAAATAACGCTGAAGATTATAATAATCAGCAACAAACGGATCAGTTTGGTAACGAACAAAATAACGTGAATCAACCCCAGAACGATTCTAATCAACAACAAAACGATCCTAACCAACAGCAAATTGATCCAAACCAACAACAGAACGCTCAAGAAGTACCAACGAATCAATATTAATCTAGAAAGGAGCTCGTAATATGTCACGCAAAACTTATGAAAAACTAGCACATGTGAATGGCATGTTTAATGTTTTAGAGCAGCAATTGATTCACAGCAAAGATATGGCGCTATACAGAAATGAATTTTTCTACGTTAATCATGAACATCGTGAGAATTATGAGGCCTTACGCATTTACTATAAAGATAGTGACCTTAATCCTGTAGTTGATGGTGCGTGTTACATCGTTGCACTCCCAGAAATATTTGAAAAAGTTGATGTTTTTGAATCTGAGTTACCATTTACTTGGGTATATGATCAAAATGGTATCACTGATACTATGAAGCAAATCAGTGTACCTATCCAATACTTGATTGCTGCAGCGTTAGAAGTAACCGATGTAAACCTATTCAAACCTTCTGGCTTTACCATGGGAATGAATAACTGGAATATTGCACAAATGCGTATTTTTTGGCAGTATACAGCAATCGTAAGAAAAGAAGCACAATAAATTCAAATAACTCTACCCTACCATCTATTTTATGGTAGGGTATTTTTAATATCTAAAATGAGAAAAGAGGTAAATATATGTTTAATATTGTGACTACACCTAAAATGATGGACGATGCATTAGAAATTCGTAAAGAAGTATTTGTGAAAGAACAAGGTGTTCCATTAGAAAATGAAATTGATCAATTTGAAGACGTTGCCACTCATGTCATTGGTTATGATTCAAATCATATACCTTTTGCTACTGGAAGATTTCGTCCTGTAAATAATAGTGTAAAAATAGAACGTGTAGCTGTTAGAGCGACGCACCGTAAATCAGGATATGGTCAATTACTTATGCAATTTCTTGAAACATCTGCAAAACAACAAGGTTATAATAAAATGACGTTAAATGCACAATATCATGCCAAGCCCTTTTATGAAGCGCTTGGTTATAAATCTACTGGTGATATCTTTATGGAAGAAAATATCGAACACATTGCTATGACAAAAATAATTTAAAAATTTTTCATCCGAATATTACAGTTATTCTTCATTTAAATTTTGTAATATTTCAGAAAGTGTAATATTTTAATATAATGTAAATTAGGCGTTATAACGCTTTTCTATTAGCTTTATAATTTTTTAATACTGGCTTTAGATTAATTTTATATTACAAAACAGTAAAAACCAGCCTCTAGGTCTTTCGTCGTATTATAATAGGATACAAAATATATAGTTAAAGGGGCAGTTAAATGGCTAAGAAAAAGAACACTTATAAGGTACCTTCGATTGTAGCACTTACATTAGCAGGTACAGCTTTGACAACTCATCATGCTCAAGCAGCAAGTAATACACAAGATCAAACTCCGAATAAAAATGTATTGGATGATGAAAAAGCACTTAACCAAAGTGAACAAATTAAATCTGAAATTAGCAAACCAACAACTAACATTTCAGGTACACAAACATACCAAGACCCTACACAAGTAAAAGATGCATCTTCAAATGAAGATACAAATTATGATGCACAGTTAGATGAGTTGAATGATCAAACTTCTGAACAAACATCAAATCAAGATACATATAATCAGGAGACAGACGTTCAAGAAGATCAACAAGATGTTTCATCAGATAATGACACGAAATCTTTAGATACTGAGCAAACTTCTGTTGAAGATAACAACCAAGAGAATGAAGAAAACAACACTGACTCAATACAATCAGAAACAAATTCAACTAATGAAGCATCACAGACATCTAATGATGTGAGTTCGAATGCTGAAGAAACAAATACAGATGAAAATTCGTCTGATGTAGCAAATCAAAATGAACCTGTTGCTCAAAATGACAAAGCAGAAACTTCTAATGAAGACGTTGCTTCTTCTGACGTTAAGCAAGACGACACTCAAAGTGACGCTAACACTTCTGATGTAGCAGATCAAAATGAATCAGAGACTCAAAATGACAATGCAGAAACTTCTAAAGAAGATGACGTTGCTTCTTCTGATGTTAAACAAGATGACACTCAAAGTGACGCTAACGCTTCTGATGATGTAAAAGATCAAAACGAATCTGAGACTCAAAATGATAAAGCAGAATCTTCTAATGAAGATGACATTGCTTCTTTTGATGTTAAGCAAGACGACACTCATAGTGACGCTAACGCTTCTGATGATGTGAAAGATCAAAACGAATCAGAAACTCAAAATGATAAAGCAGAAACTTCTAATGAAGACGTTGCTTCTAGTGATAAACAAGACGACACTCACAGTGACGCTAACGCTTCTGATATAGCAGATCAAAATGAATCTGCCACTCAAGATGACAAAGCAGAAACTTCTAATGAAGACGTTGCTTCTTCTGACGTTAAGCAAGACGGCACTCATAGTGACGATAACGCTTCTGACGTAACAGATCAAAACGAATCTGTTGCTCAAAATGACAAAGCAGAAACTTCTAATGAAGACGTTGCTTCTTCTGATGTTAAACAAGATGACACTCAAAGTGACGCTAACGCTTCTGATGATGTAAAAGATCAAAACGAATCTGAGACTCAAAATGATAAAGCAGAATCTTCTAATGAAGATGACGTTGCTTCTTCTGATGTTAAACAAGATGACACTCAAAGTGACGCTAACGCTTCTGATGATGTAAAAGATCAAAACGAATCTGAAACTCAAAATGATAAAGCAGAATCTTCTAATGAAGACGTTGCTTCTAGTGATAAACAAGACGACACTCATAGTAACGATAGCGCTTCTGATATAGCAGATCAAAATGAATCTGCCACTCAAGATGACAAAGCAACTTCTAAAGAAGATGACGTTGCTTCTAATGACAAGCAAGATAATGCCAAAGTATCTACATCATCTAAAGAAGCTTCTACAGCAGAAAACAAAGTACAGCCAGCTACATTTAGTGCAAAAGTAACACCTAAGCTTAGAGTAGCTACTACTAGTGCTAATACTGCAGTAGCAACACGTTCTGCAGTAACTAAAGAAGCAACAACACGTGCGGCATTACCTAAATATTCACCAAAAGTTAATTCATCAATTAATAACTATATTCGTAAAAATAATTTTAAAGCACCAAATTACGAACAAGATATAGCAAATTACTTACCTCAATATAATTACCGTTATGGCAAACCTGAAGGTATTGTAATGCATGATACTGCTAATGATAATTCAACTATCACTGGTGAGATTAACTATATGAAGAATAATTACACGAGCGCTTTTGTTCATGCATATGTAGATGGTGATCGTATTATTGAAACTGCAAATACTGACTACTTAGCATGGGGTGCCGGTCCACAAGCAAATGATCGTTTTATACATGTTGAATTAGTTCATACGCATGACTATGACTCTTTTGCACGTTCAATAAATAATTATGCAGACTACGCAGCAACTAACCTACAATATTATGGTTTAGTCCCAGACAGTGCTGAATATGATGGTGTTGGTACGGTATGGACTCACCAAGCAGTCAGCAATTATTTAGGTGGTTCTGACCACTCTGACCCTCATGGTTACTTAGCAGCACATAATTATAGCTATGATGAACTTTACGATTTAATTTATGAAAAATATTTAATTAAAACTGGTCAAGCAGCAGCATGGGGTACTACTTCTTCTGGCAGTACAGGTGGTACTGGTGGTAGCACTGGTTCTGGAAACACAGGCACAACTACCCCATCAAAATTAGGTACCGTTAAAGTTACTGAAAATAATGGCGTAGGCCGTATCAACTCAAAAAATGATGGTTTATATACAACCGTTTATGACCAAAAAGGTAAAAAGACTGATCGCGTAAACCAAACACTTAAAGTAACTAAATCTGCTACTTTAGGTAAAGAACAATACTATTTAGTTTCTGACTATAACAAAGGCACTTTAATTGGTTGGGTACATCAAGGTGATGTGAGTTATAACGCCGCTAAAGCCGCTGCAAAAATCAATAAAACTTATAAAATTAATCCTGGAGAAGTGATTTATACAGTTCCTTGGGGAACAAGTAGTCAAAAAGCAGGTTCTGTTTCAGGTAAATCAGCTCAAACATTTAAAGCAACTAAGCAACAACAAATTGGTAAAACAAACTATATTTATGGTACTGTAAATAATTTAACTGGATGGGTTAGCTTAAGTAAATTAACGGCACCACCTACGACGCCAAGCAAGCCGTCTACGACTGCCAAGTTAGTTGTATCTAATTTAACTAATCAACAAGGTACAGTTGCTAAATCTAATCATGGTGTATATACATCTGTATATGATAAGCAAGGTGTACAAAAATCATATGTGAATGGTCAAACATACAAATTAAGTAAAAAAGCAACTTTAGGTAGCAATGCATTTTATTTAATTACTGATAATAAAACCAATACTAATTTAGGTTGGATGCAAACTGGAGATATAACAGTTAAAGAGACTGCTAAGAAACCAGCAGCAACTCAAACACAAACTGTAAGTAAGATTGGTCAATTAAATGCTACTAACTCTGGAATTAAAACAACAGTTTATGATCCAAAAGGTAAAGATGCATCTAAATTCTCAGGTAAAACATTTACTGTTACTAAACAATGTACACAAGGCAATAACACATATGTCTTAATCCAAAATACAAATCAAAACACACCAATCGGTTGGGTTAATACAAAAGATATCAATACACGTAACTTAAGTAAGACAACGGCTAAAAATGGTCAATATACTGTTAAAGCTACAAATAATGGTCTTTATGCTGTCCCTTGGGGTACAAAATCACAACAACTAGATACTTTAAAAAATGTAAAAAACAATCAATTTAATGCATCAAAATCAGTCTACGTTGACAAAGATGAATATATCTACGGTATTGTTAATAATAAAACTGGTTGGATTGCTGCAAAAGATTTAAATAGTACCACGAAGACACCTAGCGTTACAAAATCAGCTGTAACACCTATAAAATATGATTACATCATTCATAACCAAAAAGGTAGTTATTATATTGATCCATTAACAGGAAAAGCTGCTGGTTCATTGAAAGACTTTTATGAAGGTATTTTCACTGTATTTGAAAAACAAGTCATTAATGGTGTCACTTGGTACCATGGTAAATTAGCTAATGGTAAAGTCGTTTGGGTAAAAGAAGATGACTTACGTAAAGAATTAGTGAAATATTACAAATCAGGTCTTACACTTGATCAAGCAGTTGCTATCCAAAAAGGATTGAAATTCAAACCACAAATTCAACATACAGCTGGTAAATGGCAAGATGCTTCTGCAACTGAAATTAAAAATGCTATGGATTCTAGCAAATTAATTAAAGATCCAACTCAAAAATATCAATTCTTACGTTTAGATAAATCACAAAATATTTCTTCAGCTGATTTGGATAAACTATTAGTTGGTAAAGGTATTTTAGAAGGCCAAGGTGAAGCATTTAGCGAAGCTGCCAAAGCGTATAATATCAATGAAGTATATTTAATTTCACATGCCCTACTTGAAACTGGTAATGGTACATCTAAACTAGCTAATGGCGGAGATGTTGTTAACGGTAAAGTTGTAACTAATGGCAAAGATAAATACTATAATATGTTTGGTATTGGTGCTGTTGACAGCGATGCTGTTAAACAAGGTTTCGCTACAGCCAAAAATAATGGTTGGAATACTGTTAAAAAAGCAATTGTTGGTGGTGCTAAATTCATTGCTGGCTCATATATCAATCAAGGTCAAAACACACTTTACAAAATGCGTTGGAACCCTGAAAATCCAGGTGTTCATCAATATGCAACAGATGTAGCATGGGCAGCACATAATGCTACACGTATTAAAGGGTTTTATGATTCAATGGGTAAATTAGGTAAATACTTTGACGTAGATACTTATAAATAATCGCACTACTTTTTAGAGGCATTATTAAATGTTTATCAGCTTTACCTGTATCCCAATTTTTGGTATTTGATGACTAAAAAGTAAAAATCACTTTATGCTTTATAAATAACAAAAGATATTAAACGAAGCGTAGGTAATACATCACTTTTCAAAAAAGTGCTATATATCACCTACGCTTCGTTTATTTTATATTTCATTTAATAAAATATGTATGATGTGCATTTAATTTTTTTAATAACTGATTTAAGCTTTCAATATCTTTAGCTGTTAAATTTTGACATCGTGCTTCGATTAGCGCTATCCTAACTTCATTTATTTGTTCGACTAAAGCTTTTGACTTCTCTGTCACCATTAAATCTTTGCATCTCATATCCTTATTGGATTGTTTGCTCGTGATATAACCCATTTGACATAACTTCTTGATCCAACGTGATACGATAGATTGTTCTTTATTAATCTTCATTGTTAAATCATATTGAGATAACTTTTTATAATTATATAAAATTCTTAGCATCTCCAATTGCTCTGAAGTTAAATCTGTACGTTGTCCAAATCGTCTACTTACTAAATTAAGATCATTGCTCGTCAGTGTAATTAATTGTTCTAGTTGTTTATACATGTTGGTCATCTCCACTACTTTAAATTAAATTCTTAAGAGGTTAAATACACTATTTTATTTTCTAATATTATAATAGTATTCTTCCTAATATACAATGATAAAAGACAAATTGTACTATTTTGTTGCATTTCTCATATGTTTTATAATAAATTAGAAGTAGCGCATATAAAATTTATCGCATATATAAAAGGAGCAAAATAATGTCACAATTGAAAGAGAGAGATTACTTTTTCGATAATGCTAGAGCAATGTTAATCTTTCTTGTTGTGTTTGGCCATTTATTACAGCCATATACAGAAGCCAGTAAACATCTTTCTTCATTGTATTTAACAATATACAGCTTTCATATGCCGGGCTTTTTATTTATTTCTGGTTATTTTGCAAAAAAAGCAGGCCAAGCTGGTTATTTAGAAAAAGTCTCTAAAAAACTATTAATTCCTTACGTTGTTTTCTTTGGCTTTTTCTCTTTTTACTATTATTTAACTGGTAAAGAAGATAGTGTGAAATTTGATCCATTCGATCCAGTATTTGCATTATGGTTTTTACTTACATTATTCTTTTTCCACGTTATATTAGTAATCGTGAAGGACTATAAACCATACTATGTTTTACCGATTGCCATAATTATCTCATTATTTGCGGGTTATTCATCAAATATCGATAATTATCTAAGCTTTTCAAGAACCATCATGTTCTTTCCAATATTTTATTTAGGTTATCTGTTTACGAATAAGCATATCCAAACTTTAAAAAATAAAAAACTTGTTCCAATCTCTATCATCATTTTGATTGTATTTTATGTTACTTATACATATCATCCTATTAATGCAGATTGGTTATTAGGTGACTCACCCTATATGTCACTCGAAGGTAAACCAGACTTATACAGTCCTATTAAAAGGTTATTACTTTATTTCATAATTTTAATAACACTTTTCTCTTTCTTAAATCTAATACCAGAAAAAGAAAAGTTTTACACTTATATTGGACGTAGAACAATGTATGTTTATTTATTACATGGTTTAGTCATCGGGGTTATACGTGGATTCGGTATTTATCCATTTAAAGATTCAGTATCGATATTAACTTATGTCTATTTACTGCTCTTTACGACGATTATTGTCTATGCATTATCAACACGTTTTGTATCAAAATGGACAAATCCAATTATTAATCTACAATCCCCTTCTAAATTCAAAGAATAAAGGTACTGTGAAACGCGATATGATATATTTAAAGTAATGATGCGTAACCATTAATTAACGCAATCGCTTTATAGCAAGTATCATTAAAAAATAAGCATGATATAAATTTTTGCTATCCATTATAACTTTATATCGACATGCTTGTGGAGCGAGAATCAAAAGCCAAAGCTATCTTTGATTCTCGCTCTAACTCTACATATAAAATTAAATTTGGTATTTTTAAATCTTGAGGTGATTTATACAATGAAACTATCATTAAATAATAATTCAAAACATTTAAGTGCACCAAGTATTCGTCAATTTTCAAGCCGTATTAGCGGTATAAAAGACTGTATTAATTTAACAATTGGTCAACCAGATTTTCCAATGCCTGATGTTGTTAAATCTGCTTATATCCAGGCAATAAATGAAAATCAAACAAGCTATTCACATAATAAAGGTCTAGAGGAAACAAGAAATGCAGTTAGCCAATATTTCCATCAACGTTATGGATTTAAATATAGTTCCGAAGAAATTATTATTACCAACGGTGCTAGTGAAGCATTAGATACTGCATTAAGAAGCATCATTGATGAAGGTGATGAAATATTAATACCAGGTCCAGTATATTCTGGCTATATTCCACTTATCAAAACATTAGGTGGCGTGCCGGTTTATATTGATACCACAGAGACGAATTATAAAGTCATACCTGAAGCTATAGAGGCACATTTAACTGCGAAGACCAAAGCCATATTACTAAACTACCCTACTAATCCAACGGGCGTCATTTTGAACCACAATGAGGTTCAAGCACTAACTGAAACTTTAAAGCATATGCCTATATTTGTTATTAGTGATGAGATATATGCTGAAAACACTTTTACTGGCAAACATACATCATTCGCTGAATTCCCATCTATTAGAGAACAATTATTATTAGTTGGTGGTTTAAGTAAATCTCACTCTGCTACAGGTATTCGCATTGGATTCTTAATAGGTCCAGAATATCTTATTGAAAAATTAACTTTTATGCATGCCTACAATTGTATTTGTGCAAATGTACCAGCACAAATTGCTTGTATCGCTGCATTGAACGAAGGACTTGAAGCACCACAATATATGAACGAAGCATATATTGAACGCCGTAATTTCCTTATACAAAAACTTGAATCATTAGGTTTTGAACTCGATGCCAAACCTGAAGGTGCTTTTTATATTTTCCCAAGTATTCAACGCTTTACAGAAAACGATTTTGACTTTTGTGTAGATGTTCTGGAAAATGCTCATGTTGCAATTGTACCTGGTTCATCTTTTACTGATATTGGAAAGGGGCATGTTCGTATATCTTACGCATACGAACTTGATGCTTTAAAAGAAGCCATGAGAAGATTA
Source organism: Staphylococcus sp. Y174-1 (assembly GCF_049897865.1). Lineage (NCBI taxonomy): Bacteria > Bacillati > Bacillota > Bacilli > Caryophanales > Staphylococcaceae > Staphylococcus > Staphylococcus sp. Y174-1. Next base: position 852,528 of record NZ_JAFCXB010000001.1, read on the forward strand.
GAAGATTACCTTAAAAATAAATATAATTAAAATAAAAACCGAGTAAAAGTTATGTCTATTAATAACTTTTACTCGGTTTTTTATAAACAAGTGCTGCTCGTCAGCTATTCAATCCTGTTATATTTATCTTTCTTCATCATTTATATATATATTTTGTTCAGCGAACGTTTTTAAAATTTCATGATAAGCAAGAGAATCTTCCCTCTTCATATTAAACTGTTGAATGACATCCTCTGATATTTTTGGAAAATGATCTTTCAATTCTAATCCTTTTTCAGTTAATCGAACCTTCACTCTGCGCTCATCTTCTTCCGTTCTCATACGCTCAATAAGTGATTTTTTTTCTAAACGTTTAATAATTGGACTGATTGTACCTGAATCTAAATAAAGTTCATCACACAAGGTTTTAATATATATAGGTTTATCATTTTCAATATAAAGTAAGACAATATAATTCGGAAAGCTAATATCAAATTGCTTTAAATACTTATTAAATCTATTTACTACTTCTTTGCTAGTAATATAAAATAAATAGCACATTTCTTTTCTCATTTGATCATAATCGTTTGAAGTCATCTGTCTCCCCCAATCTATTAATAATAATATTAATAGATGTTTTAATAATGGTCAAATTTAATAATTAATTGTAAAAAAGTTTTCACATATAAAGGTATACCGCCATTTATTATTTTGAAAAGAAACACTAAAACATTAAGGTAAATATTTTGAATTTACATTCTAAAATTTTTAACTATCTCACAATAACAAATCATAATCTACCAATATTAGTACGCTTGAATATTAATATTATTATTAATTATTAAATACAATTGATATTCTAAAATTAATAAAAAAGAGCCTGGCACATGTCAAAATGTCCAGACTCTTTTCTTAATTACCAGTAGATATAAAGTACAACTTAGAACTACTTTCACATTTTATGTGAATTAGTAATTCTTATGCATGAGGTTAGCTCAGGTAATCCTTATACACTACTTTCACATCCTAAATTTTTATGGGAATTTAGGGAATTGATCAAAATCAGGATCACGTTTTTCTTTAAACGCATCTCTACCTTCTTTAGCTTCATCCGTTGTGTAATAAAGTAAAGTAGCGTCTCCTGCCATTTGTTGTAAACCAGCTAATCCATCCGTATCAGCATTCATAGCTGCTTTTAAGAATCTTAATGCTGTAGGAGAATGTTGTTTCATTTCTTGACACCATTGTACTGTTTCATCTTCAACTTGATCTAAAGGAACAACCGTATTGACTAAGCCCATGTCCAATGCTTCCTGAGCATTATATTGACGACATAAGTACCAAATTTCACGTGCTTTTTTATGTCCTACGATACGAGCTAAATAACCTGAACCATAGCCAGCATCAAACGAACCTACTTTAGGTCCTGTTTGGCCAAAAATAGCATTATCAGCAGCAATTGTTAAATCACATACAACGTTCAATACGTTACCGCCACCGATAGCATAACCTCTAACCATTGCAACTACAGGTTTAGGGATTACACGAATAAGTCTTTGTAAATCTAAAACGTTTAAACGTGGAATTTGATCATCGCCTACATAACCACCATGGCCACGGACTTTTTGGTCTCCGCCAGAACAAAACGCTTTATCTCCTTCACCTGTCAAAATAATGACAGAAATACGTTGGTCGTCACGTGCTCTTGTAAATGCATCAATCATTTCTTGTACCGTATTTGGTGTGAATGCATTACGTACTTCAGGACGATTAATTGTAACTTTTGCAATACCATCATATAATTCATATTTAATTTCTTTATATTCTCTAATTGTTTCCCACTGTCTAGTCATTTTGCTCCTCCTTATTAATAAAACCTATTACTATTCTATCAAATTCTGCCATTTCTTCCACATGAATTGTATGCCCACTATTAGCAACAACATGCATTTCAAAATTTGGCATAACTGAAATGATATTTCTAGCTATTTTACAGAACTTACCATCTAATTCACCTACTATGATACACGTTGGTATTTGAATTTGATTTAATTGTGGCCATAAGTTCGGCATTTGTCCAGTTCCATAATCACGCAAAGCTTTGGCTAAACGCATTGGATTTTGACGTAATCTCATATCACGAATTGCGTTTCTTGTTGATTTATCTAACTCATACTGCGTATAAAACAACGGTAATTTTTCCCAATCATTCACAAACACCTCTAAGCCAGCTATTTCAAGCACTTTTGCTCTTGCTTGATCAACTAGCTGTCTTTCTTGTCGCTCATCACTGTTTTCAATTCCAGGAGATGTACTTTCTAGTATAAGCCCTGTTAATTGCGCTTGACCATATAAAGCATAGTAAAGTCCAATTCTACCACCCATGGAATAACCATGTAAGTAAATTTGATAATTTGTAAATAATCGCAACGTTTGATCTAACTCATGACTAATAAAAGGAAAATCCCATTTATGCTCTAAATCAGACTGATCTGCACCATGACCTGGTAAATCAATAGTTAAAATATTTATATTTTTATTTAGACTATGAATATGTTGATCAAATGTCTGTTGATCACTAATAAAGCCATGCAACATGACTAACAATTTGTCTGTTGGGGCGGTTGATTGATGAAATTTATAATGTAACATCGATAATATCACTCAACTTTTTATAGAGTTTAAGATGTTGCTGTTTGTTATCTTCTCGATGTGTCATGATTTCGTAAATATGTGAACCAAATTGCGATAAATCTGCATATTTAAAGGCTTCAATCGTATCAAATCGATCAAATGCAAAATCATATAATAACGCCGTATGTTCAAAATTCAATCCAGTTGGTGTACCGAACAATCTTTCAAAATATGCATCTGCCTCATTTTTTTGAGGTAAATATGAAAAGATACCGCCACCATCATTATTAAGTAAGACGATATTGAGTTGTATATCATTCAATTTAGACATTAATAAGCCATTCATATCATGGTAAAATGCTAAATCTCCAATCAACAATGTAATCTTTTTATGCACGGCCATACCTAACGCCGTAGATGTGACACCATCTATACCGTTCGCACCACGATTCGCGAATACTTCTGCCTCACAATCAATAAATAGATTATCAACATCACGAATTGGCATACTATTGCTCACAAACATAGCATCATCCTTGGTTAATTTATCTAATACATTACCCACATAAGCAGCTTCATCTGTAGCAGTTCTTAAATGATCTTTGATTTCTACTATTGCATGTTTTTCCACTGTTTGCCATTTCTCTAACCATTGCTTACGCTCAACTGTTGGCATCTCTGATAATTGTCTAAAGAAATCATTAGCAGACATTTCATATGATACGTGTGGGGTGATCGGAAATGCATCCGGACGATCATTATTTTGTACTAATATTTGGAATGCTTCTGTTACTTTTAACCATTGATTTAATTTTTTCGAAATTACAGGTTTACCAACACGAATGACAAAATCAGCCTCTAATTCTAAACCTGATCTCAACAATAGATCATAAGTCGTAACCACATTCGGATGGTGTTCACGTCTTAATTGACTCAATGGATCAGCTAAAATTGGCATATCATGGATTGTTGAAAATGTAAGAATTTGATCCACATCTTGATGTTGCATATCACCAACAATGATTAAACCTTTTCTTTTTTTCATCATTGCACTAATTTCATTTAAACTCGTTGTTTTTTGATAGTGTGGCAATATCTTTGTATCTGAAGTTAACCATTCTACTTTTTCAGTATTTGGTGTTAATGGTTCTCTAAAAGGTAAATTAAGATGTATGGGTCCTCGATGTGGGCCATAAAGAAATTGACTCGCTTTTTGCAATTGGAATTTAATTGTATTCGCCATTATATCTTCATTATCATTCTTTTCAGCAATTGGAAAATCAAACTGATACTGCACATAATTAGCAAACATATTCGTTTGATTTATTGCCTGAGGTGCACCAATGCCTCTTAATTCATGAGGTCGATCACTTGTAAGTACAACTAATGGTAAGTGACTCAAACTGCTTTCGGAAATCGCAGGTGTATAGTTAGCAGCTGCACTTCCTGATGTACAAAGGATAGCGACTGGTTTTTCACTACCTTTCGTCAAACCCATTGCAAAAAAGGCTGCACTTCTTTCATCTGGATGAATCCACGATTTCAATTTGGGATGCGCTTCTATAGCAATTGCTAGTGGTGTAGAACGCGATCCAGGACTTATAACTACTTCTCTAATGCCATAAGCATATAATTCAGAAACAATTGTAAAAACCTGCTTTGTTAATGCATCTGTATGATTATTCATATTCCTCGACTCCTAAAGCTTTCATCATAGGGTTAAATTTAACTGCAGTTTCTTCGACTTCACTATCCGCATCAGAATTTTTCACAATGCCACAACCAGCAAATAATGTGGCCTGGTTTTTCTTAATTAGCATGGATCTAATTGCTACAATAAACTCGCAATCATCATTCATATCTATATATCCAACAGGTGCACCATATAATCCACGCGTACCGAATTCATTTTGTTCAATGTATTCAATTGCTTCAGCTTTTGGATAGCCTCCAAGCGCTGGTGTTGGATGTAAATTGTCTAACAATCCAATATATGAATCATTTTCTAATTGACCCTTAATTTTTGTATATAGGTGATATAAATGATCATTGGTTAATATCTGCGGTGTTTCGTTAAAAGTAATATCTCTAACATAAGGTGCTATATCGTTTAATATACTTTCTACTACGAAACGATGTTCGTTTAAATTTTTATCATCATTTAAGAAAGCCTGTATATTTTCTTTATCTACTTCATCTTGATGTGTACGTTTGATTGTTCCAGCAACAGCCTTGGTAGATAATATACCATTGTTAACTTCCATTAATTGTTCCGGTGTTTGCGAGAAGAATATACTATCCTGTGACTCTAAGACAAATAAGTAACTATTATGTTCACCTTGTGATGCTTTTTGTAAGATATACGGTATATTGATATTTTTATCAAACATAACCAAACGTTTTCTCGCTAATACAATTTTTTTATGTTCATCTAATACATCAATTGTATCCTTAACTAAATCACGCCATTCATCTTTATATATATCTTCAATGCGTTTAATATTACCAATTTCAGACTCAGAATCTATTGTATTTTGAGTTAAATGTACAATCAACGCTTTAAATTGTTCAATTTCAAATTGTTCTGCTTTTACAGTATAAGTAATATAAGAAACACCATTTTCCATAGTTATTAATACTTCTGGTAGTATAAAATGATTAATACCAAATTCTCGCCACTCATCACCAGATTTATGCATTGAGAATTGGAAACCTCCGCAAATCTTCAGATGATGTTTATCGGAGCTCGGATGTATTAATTCAATATCACTTTTGTATTTTTGCCATTCTCGAAAAATAGATTGTTTATTTTCAAAATCATTTTTAAATCTAGTAATAGCATGATAGCCAAAGAATGAAGTTTTGTTGTCATTTTTCTTGTAATAAAAACGGTCTCCAGCATTTTCTTCAGTCAAATGGAATAACACTGTAGGATCTAATTCATAGTCTATTTTTGCTTCTACTGAAACCCAAGTATGATTACTTTCGTATACCGCTTCGACAATTTCACTTTCCCTGAGGTCTAATGTCATCTATTTCACTTCTTTCATTTATCAGTTTACACTCATTATAATATTGTACCACTTTTCACAATGTGTGTATGGTTTCTAGCTTATTTCGTTACTACAAATTTTTACGTAATTTGACCTTTACACCTTATTCTATTAAAATATATTAGATAAAAAATATCATAAATTTAAAGAATTCGAGGTAAATCATTATGTCATCTCAATATCAACAATATTCAACTGTCAAAAAGTACTGGCAGTTAATGAGACCACATACATTGACTGCTGCTGTCGTACCTGTACTCGTTGGTACTGCTTCAGCTAAGCTCTTCTTACTGGGGAGTGAAGATCATTTAAAACTAAGTCTCTTATTAGCTATGTTAATTGCCTGTCTATTAATACAAGCTGCAACGAACATGTTCAACGAATACTATGATTTCAAAAAAGGCTTAGATGATCATACTTCAGTTGGTATCGGAGGCGCCATTGTTCGAAATGGTATGAGTCCCAAATTAGTAATGAATTTAGCCATTGCATTCTATATTATAGCCGCGTTATTAGGTATTTTCATTGCAATACAAAGCTCATTCTGGTTACTGCCAATTGGTCTAGTTTGTATGTCAGTTGGTTATTTGTATACTGGTGGTCCTTTACCAATCTCATGGACACCATTCGGCGAACTGTTTTCTGGCGTGTTTATGGGTATGATCATTATATTAATTGCATTCTTTATTCAAACTGGCAATTTACAAAGCCTTGTTGTTTGGATAAGCATTCCAATTGTAATCACTATTGGTCTTATCAATATGGCCAACAATATTCGAGATCGTGTTAAAGATAAAGAAAGTGGTCGAAAGACACTACCAATCTTATTAGGCAAAAATAATTCAGTACGCTTCTTAGGTCTCATGTATATTATTGCCTATGTACTTGTTATTTATATCACTTTCTTTATCCCTGGTGGTTCAATCTTCTTTTTATTAGCATTGCTTTCATTCCCAATGCCAATTAAAGCCGTGCGTAGATTCAAGAAAAACGATACACCTCAAACAATGATGCCAGCGATGGCAGCGACAGGTAAAACCAATACATTCTTTGGTTTACTATATGCATTAGGTATTTATATTAGCGCATTACTTGGTGGTATTTAAGAACGTGCTAGTGTCACATTACCATGACTCGGACGTATACATTTTCGTCCCTGTTAACCACTGTAAATAAGCTGAATTAAGTCGAGACATATATTCATGTCTCGGCTTTTTTAATTCGCTTTATAAACCATGTGATAATGTATATGACCATATAGATCAAATTTACTATTCGCTTCAAATCCCAACTTTTTATACACACTTAATGCGCCTTCATTAGTTACATCACAATTTAAACTCCATTTTTCATCTTTATATGCATTTAGCACATGTTTAACTAACTGTGTGGCAACACCTCTTCCACGATATTGTGGAAATGTTGCGACTGTCTCTATATACCATTCATCATCATTAGCCTCTTTCATCGGCATCGGCGACCCGTATGCTCTAATATCATCGTCTAACGTCATATCTAGCCACGCACGTTCCATTTCTAATTCCTTATTGCCAGGATATGCAATTAAGCACCCTGCTACCTCTCCATCTATTTCATATATCCATGTATTGCTATAATGACCTCTGTAAGGTACCTCAATCATACTTTGCTCCATTACTTTCAGTAAACGTTCCTTTTCAATACCTTTTACCATATCAACTTCTAGTTCTTGCCAAATGATGTAACACAATTCTGCAATTTTTTGAATATCGTTTGGATTTGCTTTTCTAATCATATATAATCTCCTCAGCTTCGTTAATTATTTATTTTAATTATAAATGATAAAATCTAAAATTTCGAAGTTAATACTATTTAATTTTTCTCTTTTAAATCAATTGTTTTCAATTGTTGTATCGTAAAAGATAAGAGATAATTACCGTATTAACTATAATTTATGAAAGGATATGGAATAATGAAAGTAAATAAAGTCATTTACGTCGTACTTGCGTTTATTTTAGGCTGGTGTGGTATACACAAATTTTATTCAAATCAGCTTTTACAAGGAATACTTCACCTTATTTTCTTTTGGACTGGTATCCCCTATATCATTGCGATTATTAGTGGATTGTTAACAATATTTTTCAACAAAGCTGATGAAGATGGATTGATTATCCTCGAGAAATAGACTTTAACCTCTTATAAAATTTATGAATTTGCAAAATCATCTATATTTTGTCTTAAAATTGGGTAAATAGAAAAATAACGCAAATTAAAACATTTCAATTGTATTTTGGGAGGTCTTAGGATGAAAAATATTATTCAACGTGTATTCAGAGCTTTAGCTGTAGGTTATATTGTTAAAGCAATTAGAAATTTAATAAGTAAAAATAAATAATAAAGCTAATCGCAAATTGTATAAATCAAAAAAGCTTATAACGCCTTGTACTTTAAGGGTTATAAGCTTTTTCTATCTTCGTTAATTTAGTTGACACTGACTTGAATTTCAATATCGATTGATTCTTTTAAAGCCTTAGAATATGGACAATAGTTATGCGCTTTTTCAACATAAGTTTCTGCTTCTTCCTGAGTCATATCAGTTAACGTTACATCTAATTCTGCAGCTAATTTAACACCACCGTCATTCTTGTCTGGTAATAAATAAGCTGTCACACTTACTTCTGGTTCAATCGTGCCTTTACTATCGCTTTTTAAAATATGCATAAGTGCATTGTTAAAACATGCACTGTAACCTGCTGCAAATAGCTGCTCGGGATTAGATTCTGTTACGCCATTACCACCCATCTCTTTCGGCACTGCTAAATCCTGATAAAATGTATTATCTTCACTAAATACTTTACCATCTCTTCCACCATTGCTAATCACTTTTGTTTCATATAAAGGTTTGACCATCTTAAAATCTCCTTTTAAAATTATATTATTTTTTTATACAATAAACATTAATTCATTAATAATATAACATTATTTTTTTGTGATTAACAAAAATATGATTTGAGCTATTTTATAGAATTACAAAAACTACTTAATTCACTTACTTTAAACGCACAAAAAAACACCGCAATCCCAAAAAGGATTACGGTGTTTAAAACAAAGTTTTATATTACGGAAACGGAGGGATTCGAACCCTCGCGCCGCTCTCGCGACCTACACCCTTAGCAGGGGCGCCTCTTCAGCCAACTTGAGTACGTTTCCAATGGCTCCACAGGTAGGACTCGAACCTACGACCGATCGGTTAACAGCCGATAGCTCTACCACTGAGCTACTGTGGAATAATGGGTTGCTCTAATCAAGCACAAATATTATTATATCAACTCTCGTTAAATTTTCAAGTAGTAAACGTAAAAAAATATGCGGAATATTTACACTAAATTAATATAATATTCCACATATATCATTTTTACATGCTTACGTCGCCAAATTTACTACGATTTATTTTCAAATAATGAATATTTTGCTAATGCTTCATAAATATTTAATTGAGGTTTTGTATAATCAATAGGAGATTCTGGATCAAAGGTAGCAACTCTTGCTGCCCTATCCATCATATAGTAATAATAAATACCATTTAGGTATTGATGATGCATGCTATGTGCTGAAATGTTAGCTACAATTGTTTGATTATCTACAAATGTCACTTTACATTTCTTTTCTTTTAGTGGTTTGATTTGGTGAACATAATGAATATTAATCCAAGTATTTTCTTCTTTTCTATCAGAGTGCGTTGGGAAAAAATAAGTAGGAAAAAGTGGAGTAAATAAAATTGGGGGTTTACTGCTTATGCCAGTAATTCTCATCGTATCTTCTTTCTTAAAATGATAACTACTACCATAAAATCTACACGATCGATCAATAATCTTTGGAACACGTTCTTTTAGAACTTTGCTGTCATCCTTATACTTTAAAAGATAACTACCTTCATACTTACCAGTTGATAAACTGCATGGTTGTAAAACCATATCCCCTTTTTTAATGATATAGGGTTGAATCATATTTTTACCTCCTTATATATTATGGCGACAACCAAATAATATAATACAAGCATCTTAAAATCAACTTATATAATAATAATTTTTATAAATTTTCTACAATTAATTTTTAGTATCTATACTTTTGCATTAATTTATTTTTTGTAAAGTTGCATTTTACACTTATTTTTTTCGGAAAAGTCTGAATATTCATTGATTTAAAAATTAAAACCTTGTATACTGTATATAAATATAGATAGAGGGGCTGTGTTGATTATGAAACATAATACACATGTAAAGTACAATACACTAGAATCATTTGTATCTACGATTAATGATTTAGGCATTGAATTGATCATAGATGAATCATTGCGCAACGTTCGTAAGCAAAAATTGGAACAACTCATTGATAATGCTTTAAAAAATAAAAACGAGAATGATTTCAAACGCTATACTGAAGAATACAAAAATTTGGAGGAATTTCTCGTTGGTTAATTTATTGTTTTGTTACTTAAAATAAGGTCTATTCCCTACTTAAAATTAAGATAGAGAATAGACCTTTTTATATGTTATTTATTATGACATTAATCTGATTAATTCGTAGCGTTCAATATCACCAAAATAATGATAAATATCGTAATTTGAAAGTGCTTCTTCTATACTATCGAATTCATGCATTGTACCCTCTAGTGCATTTTCTAATTCAGTTATGTCGCCTTCACCGAAAAAGTCACCGAAAATTTTTGCATGCTCAATCCGACCTTTTTTTACATCTAATTTTATTTGAACGAAACCTTTTTCAAATTTTTCTTCTCTTTCAAAATTATATTTTGGATTCCTACCGTAATTCCATTCCCATGTACGGTATTTTTCATTACTTAGTTGTTCAATTTTTTTCCAATCGTCATCAGTTAATATATATTCTTCTACTTGCGTAGCTTCTCCAAAAATTGTTTTTAAAATTATTTCCTTAAATCGATCAATATCTAAAGGTTCATCTAAAAACTCAGAAATATTGGCTACTCTGCTTCTTACTGATTTGATACCTTTCGATTTAATCTTTGCTGGATTAACTTTCAATGCATTTTGGACTTCATTCAATTCACTATTTAGCATTAATGTGCCATGACTAAACATACGATCCTTTACTTTGACCATAGCATTACCTGATATTTTTGCACTACCTACTTGAATGTCATTTCTACCACTCATGTCAGCATCAACGCCTAATGATTGTAATGCCTCAACAATCGGCTCTGTGAATTTTTTGAAATTATGGAAACTGTTACCATCATCATCAGTTACAAAACTAAAGTTTAAATTGCCTGTGTCATGGTATACTGCTCCTCCACCAGATATACGTCTAACGACATCAATGCCGTGTTCGTCTATATATGGTTGATTCACTTCTTCAATTGTATTTTGATTTTTCCCAATAATAATCGAAGGTCTATTTACATAAAACAAAAAATAACTATCATCTTTTGGCATATTTTTTAAAACATATTCTTCCATTGCCAAATTTAATGTTGGATCTGTAATGTCGTTGTTACTAATAAACTTCATCTACTGCACTCCTTTTCCATAAATATATGCCCTTACCCTATTTATGCTATATTTTCACAAAAATTGCCAATCATTCACTTTGATATTTTGCTAAAAATTGAAAATTGTTTTACATCATGCAATTTAATGGTTTTTTGTTTATTTGTCTGCCGATTTTTTGTATAATACTATCTAGTTAGCATTTCTAGGGAGGACTAAAAATGACTGTTGCAGAAGTGGGAAATATCGTAGAATTTTATGACGGCTTAAAAGGTCGAGTTGAAAAAATTAATGACAACTCAGTAATTGTTGATTTAACAATTATGGAGAACTTCGAAGAACTAGACTTGCCAGAAAAAACTGTCATTAATCACAAACGATACACAATCGTCGAACAAGAAGGATAGTTAAAATGAATAGAATTTCTAAGGCACTAATTTGGTTTGTCGTAAGTTTCATAGTATTCCACATTATTCTTTTGGTAATGTGGGGCGAGAAACAAGAATATTGGTATCTTTATACGGGCATTATGCTAATTGCTGGTATCAGTTATATCTTTTATCAGAGAGATATTGAATCTAAACGTTTACTCACATCACTAGGTGTGGGCATTATTACTGGTATTGTATTGATTATTATTCAACTTATTATCGCAGCAATTGCTTCTGATATAAAATATGCTGAATTAATCAAAGAACTCACACGTACGGGTGTCTATTATAAATGGCAAATGTTAGTAACATTAGTCTTTGTTATACCTTGTCATGAGCTTTACATGAGAACTGTTTTACAAAAAGAATTAATCAAATTAAATATCCCAAGTTGGTTAAGTATTATAATTACAGCATTATGTTCTGCTTCATTATTTTACTATCTTGACAACTTATGGATTGTTTTCTTTGTATTTATTGTACAAATGGCACTTTCATTAAGTTATTTCTATACACGCAGAATAGCAACAACTGTTGTAGCTCAAATTGTAGCAGTTGTTATCTTATTAATATTCAACGTATAAACCTATACGATTATTAATAAACGTTGGGACTTCAATACCCTTCTCAAATGAAAAGGAGTCTGAGACATAAATAGTTGTCTCAGACTCCTTTTCATTTAGGCAGCAGATGACTGAATTGAAAATGTAAAGTCTCACTGATTTAAAGAACTACTTTTTCAATTTATGAAAATCAGTAGTTCTTATGCATAAGCCAAAGCTTATGTATTCTGCATAAAATTCTAGGAGACTTATGCATGGGCTTTAGCTCAGATAAACATTTCAATCCTAGTCATCCTTGCCTTGATTGCATAGGTGGGACTACGAAATCTCTATTAAAAAATTTGATTTCTGTCCCACTCCCCTTTCGTTATTAACATTTTGCACTTTTGGAGATTCATTCAAGCTATTGAAAGTTAGCGATACAAAACGATATTTATACAATGCGCCCGAGAGTCAGGATGTTACAACATCATATAATCTTTAATTTAATATTCTAAATAAAGATACTTTCGTATAATTTTGCAAAAAGTAAAGAAAACGTCAATTTCTATATTATCTCAATAGAAATTGACGTTTATTTTTAGTCAAAGTTACTTATATACTAGACGTGCTTATATTAAAACTTCAAATGTCTGTTTTTGTTTTATTTTATATTGGTCATCTTTCAAATTTCGTGAAATCAATTCAACCATCGTAATTTCACCTGTTTCATGAATAACTGCTTGCTCTAAATATTGTTTATAATTTCTGTAGCAATAATCTGTCATACTTACGCGATACATATGATCTAATGTTATATTATTTAATTGAACCCTTTCAAATGGCAATGCATTCATATCAATTGTATAGTCCACACCTTGCCAAAATGTACAGAGTGTTTCATCCACAATAGTTAAGCTTAACGAACCTCCACTAAATTCAATATGTGCATAACAATATTCTAAAATATCTTTTATTTGTTGACCTTTCAAAGTTAAATCAATTGGTACATCTGGATGAGGATATGCATTATATAATGCCTCATTAGTAATTTGTCCAGATAATCCAGTTTCGCCGCTTGTAGGCAAATGGACACAGGAAATATCATAATCAAATTTGCGACGTATACTATCATGTAATAGTTGGGTAAATGCATGAGGTTTGGTAATCACGTCATCTAACCCATCAATATGTGCATCTATATCTTTATTTGTTAAAATTTCTTTTCCCCAATGTTCAACTGTTTTTCGATCATAATAAGTTAAATCTAATAACGCTTCATCTTCTTTATATTCATTTAAATCAACGATTTTTGATTCTACATTTTCTAATTCGAATGAATTCGTTCGCTTTTTAAAATTGATTTTCACGTGGATTAACTGTTCTGCATTTTGGCCAGCTTGAACATATAAAGTTTTTTCATCTTTTCCAATAAATGTTTGATGCTGATGACCAGTAATAAGCAAATCGATGACACCTAAGGTTTGCATTAGTTTTTCTGCTTCATTCACATTTTGCTCACGTTCATTTGATGACTTATTAAGCTGATCTAATCCCCCATGATAAATGACAATTAGAAATTCTGGCATCTCTGTTTCGTGAATAAATCGAATCCATCGCTTAGAAGACAGCAAGGTTTTTTCAATTTGTACATCATTCTCCATTTCAAAATGCTCTCTCTCCATTAAACCGTCCGAAGTTAATCCAACGATTGCAATTTTAACACCTTCTATTTCTTTAATTGTATAAGGCGTTGAAAAATAAGGCTCACGTGTTTTCTTATATTCAATATTGGCAGAAAGCCATGGAAATCTCGATAATGAAACTGCTCTAGAAAAGAAGGATAATCCAAATTTGAATTCATTAGGACTAATGCCACTTGCATCATATTGCATGGCGTTCATTAATTTTATCATTGGATGGCGTTTATATGGCGCTACCACAGCGTAGTAAAACGCAGCCAGAGAACCCGCTAAACTCCCGCCACTATCTAGTAAAATGACATGTTCATTTTCTTCTCTTTTCGATTTAACATACGTACCAGCTCGATAGATATTAGAACCATTATCTCCATTTAGAAAATAACTATGCATATCTGAAGTAGCAATAACATCAATTGCAATCTTTTCACTTTTTTTCATATGCCTCTCTCCTCGTTAATCACAGTTTAACATGTTTTTAAATTACGTCGATACTAATATCTTATCTTCATTATTTATAACTAATATTAAAAATAGATAATTAAAAAACACTTAATTGAATTTGTCGTTCAACTAAGTGTTTTTTTAGGATTCTATGCTCATCACATTATCCAATTTGCACACGTTCTTTTGGATAATGGAATTTATCTGGTTCTCTACGTCCACCAATCATTATAATAAAGCTAATTAAACCTACACGTCCGATAAACATTAATATCATAAGTGTAACTTTCGACATATCATTAAAATCGCCAGTGACACCTAATGATAACCCACACGTTCCGAACGCAGACATCACCTCAAAAAAGCCTTGAAGAAATGAAATTTTACCATTCTCAACAACTAATATAAAAATCGTCGCTGCAAAAGTTAAAATACCTGCCATTGTGAACACTGCAAATGATCGTTGAACATCTGTTGTATGTATCTCACGATTAAATACTTTAATTGACAATTTCTCGCTATTATTATTAAAGTTTAATAAAAATAAGATTAAAATTGCAAATGTTGTTGTTCTAATACCACCACCGACCGAGCTTGGTGATGACCCAATAAACATCAAGATGCTCATAATCACGTTCGTACCTTCACCAAAATGACTTACATCAATTGTCTGTAATCCAGCACTTCTCGTCGTTGCAGATTGGAACAAAGCATAGAATAACGATTTGTGCCAAGACATATTTTGGAATGCATGGTTATATTCAAATAGTAAAATGATAATGACACCAAATACAAATAGTACTAAATACGTTACTGTTGTTATTTTAGCAAATAATGAAAATCTAAAATTAGGGATTCTATTTTTAATATATGCCTTCACTTCAATTAACACAGGGAAGCCAATCGAACCTAATATAATTAAAAACATTACAATGGTTTGCACAAAATAATCATTAGCATATGGAATCAAGGATTGACCGGTAATATCTAAACCACCATTCGTCGTTGCTGATACTGCAACAAATAACCCTTGCATGATAGCATACTGCAAATCAGGGTTATCTCGATAAAAATAGAACGTTAATAATGCTGCACCAACCACTTCGATTATTAAAATGGTACGCACGATATCGAGAATTAATTTAACTGTACCACTCATTGTATCTTTATTATTATCCAACATAATTAACTGTCTTTCACGCATACCAATATGTTTACCAAGTACTACCCACAACATTGTTCCAATTGCCATTACACCAATACCGCCAATGTTTAGGATGATCATGATGATAATTTGTCCAAACGTCGTATATGTTTCTACAATATTAACTGGTGATAACCCTGTAACACTCACACCTGAAACAGCAACAAACAATGAATCGATTGGGTCTACAGAGACACCTGCTTTATGAACATAAGGTAAGTTCAACAGTAAGAATGCCACGATAATCGCGACTATATAATACATCACAATACCTTGTTGAGGACTTGATTTTTTAAATAATTGATTGAAAATGGACAACGCGTACTCACCCCAACGCTACTTCAATTTAATCTTGATATCTTGCTCTTTACCATCTCTATATATTTTTGCTGGCAATGTATCTAAATCATCTTTATGACTAAAAATAATCTGTCTATATCTTAGATTATCTTCAACTTCTTTACCATCTAATTCTACTATTACATCATTTTTTTGCAACCCAGATTTTTCACCTAAACTATTATCTTTTACATCTCCAATGATAACACCTTTATTAACCTCTTCAGGTAAGTTAAGGGATTGATGCGTAGCTTCATCCATATCTTTAACATTCGCGATTTTTATGCCAGTATTAGGATATTTAACTTCGCCTTTTGCTTCAAGTTGTTTGGCAATAGATTCAGCGTCATTGACTGGGATTGCAAATGCAATTCCTTCAACATGATCCATATCAATTTTTAAAGAAGCTATACCAATCAATTTACCATTTTTATCAATAACACCACCACCTGAATTACCAGGATTAACAGGTGCATCCATTTGAAAAGCGCTCATGAGCACATCATATTGATTATCTTTATCGATATCAACTGGCACATGACGATTTAAACCAGACACAATACCTTCTGAAACACTACCTTTAAAGTCAACACCTAGTGGGTTCCCTACGACAATAATAGGCTCACCGAGGACTAATGTACTGGAATCACCCATTTTAATTGATTTAACATCACTACCTGATTTTATTTTGGTTTTAACTACTGCAATATCAGAAAATTTGTCCGTTCCAATGACCTTACCAATAGATGTATCATTATTACCGTATGTAATTTTTTGTTCCTTTTTATCACCTACAACATGTGCATTCGTCATGATAAAAATAGAGTCGCCCACTTTTTTGTAGACGACACCTGATCCTAATTCATTTTCTTTTCCTGCTTCTTGTGTCTCTTTCTCCGCAGATGAACTATTATTACTTGTATCATTTTCGACTGTTACGATGGAATGAATGGCACTATTCGCACTTTTCATTGTATCTGTATATGTTTTTTCTTTATTAGCATTATCGTTGCTTTGGAATATATTATCCTTCGTGTTTCCATTATGATCTACATTATTAAAGATGGCATTAATTAAGACAATTAACAAAATAACTGCCAATACAATTAGTACTTTCGCCCAGTGTTCTTTGAAGAAATACTTAACTTTATCTATTAAAGTTGGTTGGTCACTATGTCTGTGTTGGTCAGATTTATCATCTGTCTGTCCAGACTTATGATTTCTGGCAATATTGTTATGAACCTTATCTGAGTTATCTTCTTCAATATACTGATTAACCCTTGACTGTTGCGCTTCTTCAGAATAAAAATGATCATCATGTAAACGGTCTTTGTTAGTAGACGCATTTACATCTATATCTGAATCATTTGATGTTTCGTTGGTTTTTAAATAACCATTTGTTTCATTTGTCGTTGATGCCACTTCAACATCATCTTTGGCTATATCCGATGTAGGCGAAACTTCTTCTGGTTGTTGCTTAGATACATGATTCAGAGCGTTATCTTCAGATGGTTCAAATTCACTTTCTGAATTACTGCTATTTCGTTTCGCAGCCATTGCTTGTTGCTGCTGAATTTCTTCTTGTGTTAGTTTTTCTATGCGTGCTTTTCTTAAATTTTCTTTAACACGTTCTTCGTTATTCTTTGCTAATTTTTCCGCTTTTTCAGCCCGTTGTTTTCTAGCTTTACGTTCCATTTGGACACGTTGTTCCCGTTCTTCATTGTGAAAATATTCTCGTCTTTTACGACCATATTTCTCTCTTGGGATCACATGTTTTTTATCATTCGCCACAAAAACGCCCCCCTAAACTACATATTTTTTATACTATCCATTATGACATATCATTAAGGATTTTTCCGATTTATTTTACTAGTACACACAAATATTCATACTGAATTCTATTTTGATTGAGTGTGTAAATGTATTGCATAAATCGCCAAATTTACTATTTAGCTATTATATTTTCAAATATTTTATCATTTATACCTTAGCTTTGATTATAAGCACTTTTTATACAAATTTCTAACTTTATCTCATTTTCTCTTTAAATAATTTAAGCAGATATTTTTAAATTTACTTAAACAATCATTATTTAAAATAAACTATTTTCTGCAAACAAAAAACTGAAAAGCACAATGGCTTTCCAGTCTAATAATAAATGATTATTTTTTCTCTTCTTTTTTATTTTGACGAACTGACGTCAACCAACCAATTAGAACTAATAATATCATAACTGTCCAGAAGATAGATTGCCATAAAATACTGTGTGGGAAGTGTTCAGGTAAAATTAAAATGTCTGGGTGTGCTAACACCATAACAACAAGTTTAATACCAACCCAACCAACAATGGCAAATGCCGCGCCTTCTAAACCTGGATATTTGTTTAATAAGTTGACAAACCATGTTGCTGCAAAACGCATAATGATAACACCTATCATACCGCCTAAGAACATCACAGCAAATTGACCTAAGTCCATACCACCAAAGTGTATACCAACCGCTGGTAACGTAACTGCTATTGCAAGTGCTGCAAGCATTGAGTCTATTGCAAAAGCAATATCTGCAAATTCAACTTTCAATACTGTACCCCAGAATGATTTAGCACTGGCATGAATTTCTTCTCCATCATCATCAAAATGATGATCGTCGGTACCATCATGCTCTTGCTGATCTTTCTCTTTAAAGAAGGTTATCAAGTTCCGTATTGACATATAAAGTAGATATATCGCACCTAGTGCTTGTATCCACCAGAAATGCGCTATGATACTGATTAAGAATAAAGAAATAAAACGAAATGCAAATGCACCAAGCAAACCATAAAACAGTGCTTTTTTACGTTGCTCTGGTGGTAAATGTTTCACCATAACAGCCATTACAACTGCATTATCTGCAGCGAGTAAACCTTCTAAAAATACGAGCACTAATAGTACCCATAGATAAGGTAAGATCAAACTTGGATCCATATAGGACAACTCCTTTAATTTTTTAAGAATAAAAATAGAGACCTAAGCTAAGCTAGTGTTTACGTAACTTGCACTTGTCTTCATCATTTATAATGATGTTAAGAACCAACTGGCAATCCATATTCACTATTAGCAAAGGTCTCACTCGACAGTTTTATTCTGCCCACTTTACCGGAAGTTTGATACTTCGTAATGACGATAAAATGACTAAGTTAAAAGATAAACAAGTTGCATTACTTTCCATATATAAACGATTGTATGCGAAACTCATATATTTTCAACTAAAGTTAAGTTACTCCCCTCTGACAACTGAGTCATAGGTATTCTATTAATATAGTTATTATACACAAAAATAAAATTTATAACAATCCATATAATTTAATTTCTGGGAACTTCTCTTCAAACCATCTTGTAGCAAATTCATTTTCAAACAAGAATACATAGTTATCGTATATATCTTTTACTAAGATTGAACGTGATGTACTCATTTTATCTTTTATGTCTTCTTCGTTTTCAATCCAACGTGCAATTTTCTGACCCACCGGTTCCATCACTACGTCAACATTATATTCATTTTTCAAACGATGTTCGAATACTTCAAATTGTAATTGTCCAACTGCACCAATAATAATTTGATTTGTATGCAATGCTTTATAATATTGAATAGCACCTTCTTGAACAAGCTGTTCAATACCTTTATGAAAATGTTTTTGCTTCATAACATTTTTTGCAGAAACTTTCATAAACAATTCCGGTGTAAATTGCGGTAGTTCTTGGAAACTGAATTTCTGATTACCACCTACGAGCGTGTCACCAATTTGGTAATTTCCTGTGTCATAAAGTCCAATAATATCGCCTGCAACAGCATGATTAACGGTTTCTTTATCATCTGCCATAAACGAAGTTGAACGTGTTATCTTTTGTTTTTTATGTGTACGTTGAAGGGTTACATCCATACCACGTTCAAAAGCACCACTTACAACTCGCATAAATGCAATTCTATCTCTATGTTTAGGATCCATATTAGCTTGAATTTTAAAGATAAATCCTGAAAAATCAAGATCAAATGGACTAACTTCTATATCTTCATTAGTTTGACGAGCATTCGGCATTGGCGCATGATCAACATAAGCATTCAAGAAATTTTGAACACCAAAATTCGCTAGTGCAGATCCGAAAAATACAGGTGTCAAATCACCGCTTAATAATGCTTCATTATCAAACGTTTCGCCCGCTTCTTCGACAAGCATTAACTCTTCGATTGCTTGAGTAAATGCACTATCGTTTTTCATTGCATGGTCTTCTTCCAACTCATAATCATCATTTAAATGCAGTACATTTTCTTCATCTCTAAAAGGCTCTATTGTGTGAGATTCACGATCGATAATACCAAAGAAATTTTGCCCCATACCTACTGGCCAATTCATTGGGTATGTTTCGATTTCTAATGTAGATTCTATTTCATCTAATAATTCAAAAGGTTCTTTACCGACTCTATCTAATTTGTTAATAAATGTGAAAATAGGTATACCTCTCATTTTACATACTTTGAATAGTTTCAATGTTTGAGGTTCGATACCTTTAGCACAGTCAATCACCATTACAGCACTATCAACTGCCATCAGTGTTCTATATGTGTCCTCTGAGAAGTCTTCATGTCCTGGCGTATCTAAAATGTTGATTTTATAGTGGTCATAATCAAATTGCATCACTGAACTTGTAACAGAAATCCCTCTCTCCTGCTCAACTTTCATCCAGTCACTCGTCGCAAATTTGCCACTTTTTTTACCTTTAACCGTACCTGCTTCTCTTATCGCACCACCGAATAGTAATAACTTTTCTGTTAATGTAGTCTTCCCAGCATCTGGGTGAGATATAATCGCAAAGGTTTTTCTTGATTCTACTTCTTCCTTTATACTCATTTATACTCTCCTTTAACTTTCAAATATCCATTTAACGATGTCATCAGCAATTTGTGAAGCTGTTGACTCATCAAGTAACGTAAACAAGTGTATCACAAGTTCCTCGTTCATATCATCTTCATTTAAAGATGAATCGATTTCTAATGACCAAAGCATATCAGGAATTGCGATTAACATACATTGATTCACTTTGTTTTCATAAATATACACATGACCAGCTATTTCATTAAAATGTAAATTTTTAATCTTCAATTGGACCACCACCGAATTTATCATAAGCCGCTTCAAGACCAATTAAATCATCGCGATGTGGCACTTTGACATGTCCAGGCATAATTTGATAAGGCTCACGCCCTTTAGAAGCTAATACGACAGTATCTCCTGGTTCCGCTATATTGATTGCATGACGAATACCTTCAGCTCTGTCTTCAAATTCAATATAATTATCATGTGTAGCACCTTTTGCTAATTCTTGAGTTAGTGTCTTAGGGTCATCATTAGCTGGATTATCAGGTGTAAAAATAACATAGTCTGCACGACAAGCGACCCGGCCCATTTCTGGCGTCTTCGTTAAATCTCGTTCTCCAGCCATACCACATAAGAATATCAATTTTTGTTTAGCAAATGGTTTAACCGCATCTATCAGTTTATCCATACCATCAGCCGTGTGTGCATAATCTATAATCAAATCTATAGGTAATGACGGATCAAGTACTTCCAATCGTCCTTCAACTGGTTCTAGATTTTCTACCGCATCAACGATATCATTTAACGCAATACCTTTACTCCACACAGCAATCATTGCTGCCATAATATTAGAGACATTGAATAAACCAACGTAAGGTGATTTCACTTGAAACTCACCTTCAGGGGTTTTAAAGGTAAACTGCACACCTTGTAATGATTCATTGATATGATGTGCTGTAAATTGTGCATCATTTGTCACTCCATATGTAAATACTTCAAATGGTGTAACAGAGGCAAGATATTCTGAAAAAGCGTCATCCTTATTCAATACTACAAACTTTTCTTGTGATAAGTCTTCTCCTAATTGACTAAATAATAATGATTTGGCATGTCCATAGGCTTCCATAGTACCATGAAAGTCCAAATGATCTTGTGTTAAGTTTGAAAAGATTGCTACGTCAAAATCAACGCCTCGTAATCTACCTAATGATAATCCATGACTTGACACTTCCAAAGTCATGGCTTCTGCATTTTTTTCTACTGCTTCATTTATTTTTTTAGTCAGTGAGACTGTTTCAGGCGTCGTATTAGCACCTTTTGATTTATCCTCATTAATTTGAAAGCCGTTCGTACCTAAATAAGCACTTCCTTTACCTAACTTTCTATATATGTGGTGTATCATTGTTGCAATTGACGTTTTACCATTTGTTCCAGTTACACCATAAGTTATCAATTGTTTACTAGGGTAATTGTACAATGTATTTGCCAATAAACTAGCCACACGCAAAGTATCAGGTACGATAACTTGAGTTACATCGCCTGTTATTTCTTGCTGATGGCTAACGATAATCACTTGGCATCCTTGATTAACGACATCTTGGCAGAATTTATGACTATCCACTGTATAACCTTTTGAGGCAACAAACACACTGCCATGTTGTGCCGTACGTGAATCGGTCGTTATATCTGTTATATTTTTTTCTAGTGTGCCGATAACTTGTTTCACTCTTATTTTTTCAAACAACACATTTGCATCCAACATTTATCGCTCCTTTATTTCCAATAGTTCTATTATACACATTTTCAACTTATTTTATAGAATCTAAAGATGAGATGCTAATAATTTCTTCCTATTGTATATAGCTATTTTATACATTTAAAATCTGTTAAATATTAACCCCATGTTATATAATTGTTAATATTTTCTATATATTTGCTTAAATTACCATTTTGCAAGCTTACTTCTAGATTAATAGTGGTATGGTATAGATATACAACAATCTTATTTTAATATGTATTAATTTCCAATACAGTATGTAGCATTTCTTATCTGATTGTAAAATGATATAATCATTATTAATTGTGTTTTTTCTTTCACACGTTAAAAAAATACGTTAAACTTAACATGAGCTAAATATAATCTATTGGAGGGTGGCTTTTAATGGTTACTCAAAATAAAAAAATACTGATAATTACTGGATCTTTTGGTAATGGGCATTTACAAGTTACTCAGAGTGTAGTGAACCAATTCAAAGAAATGAATCTAGACAATTTAACAGTTATCGAACACGATTTATTTTTAGAAGCACACCCTATCCTCACTTCTATTTGTAAAAAATGGTACATTAACAGCTTTAAATACTTTAGAAATATGTATAAAGCTTTTTATTATAGCCAACCAGATCAATTAGATAAATGTTTCTATAAATATTACGGATTAAATAAATTAATGAATTTACTTTTGAAAGAAAAGCCAGACCTTATCTTACTCACATTTCCTACACCAGTCATGTCTGTATTAACTGAGCAATTTGATATGAATATACCAATCGCTACTGTCATGACTGACTATCGTATGCAAAAGAATTGGATTACACCTTTCTCTCAACGATACTATCTTGCTACAGAGGAACTGAAAGATGAGTTTGCAAGTATTGGCATTCCTAAAGATAAATTGAAGGTTACAGGTATTCCTATATCTGATAAATTCGAAACAGACATTGATAAAACGGCATGGCTAAGTCAAAATCACTTAGACCCTGACAAACCGACAATTCTAATGTCTGCGGGTGCTTTTGGTGTTTCTAAAGGTTTTGGTCAAATGATTCAAGAAATTTTAAATCGCAGTCCGCATGCACAAGTTGTCATGATATGTGGTAAAAATAAAGATTTAAAACGTTCATTAACATCGCAATTTAAAGATTATAACAACGTCTTGATTTTAGGTTATACCAAACATATGAATGAATGGATGGCTTCGAGTCAATTGATGATTACTAAACCAGGTGGCATCACGATCTCAGAAGCATTAACGCGTCAAATCCCTATGATTTTCTTAGATCCTGCGCCAGGTCAAGAACTTGAGAACGCAGTTTACTTTGAAGAAAAAGGCTATGGTCGTATTGCCAATACACCTGAAGCTGCTATTGAGCAAGTCGCTGCTCTAACGAATGCACCGACCAAATTAGCTTCGATGTCAGAATCTATGGACGCGTCAAGAATTCCATATTCAACTTATAAATTATGTAAAGATTTATTAAACTTACTTAATCATTCATCTCATTATGAAGAAGTATATGGAAAGGTTCCTTTATATGCAAAGCTCTTCGTTAAATAATTACAACTCAAATAAAAATTTCATAATCATGCTCATCATCTTATTCTTAATGGAATTCGCTCGCGGAATGTACATACTCAGTTATTTAGCGCTACTTCCAACAGCAACATCTATCGCGGTAGGTATTACATCTATCGCTATTTCTATACATTTTATTGCTGATGCAACTACCAATTTTGTGATTGGCTTTTTACTTAAGCGTTTAGGTACTAAATTAGTGCTAACACTAGGTTTCTTACTTGCCTTTGCAAGTTTATTTTTAGTCATTTGGTTCCCTACATCGCCCTTTGTTTTAATAGCCAGTGCCATTTTACTTGGTATCGCTGTGAGTCCAATTTGGGTGATTATGTTAGCAAGTGTAGATGAGAATAATCGTGGTAAGCAAATGGGATATGTATATTTCTCTTGGCTGTTAGGCCTGCTAGTCGGTATGGTTGGTATGAATATCATTTTTAAATTCCATCCAACTCAATTTGCATTTTTAATGTCACTCGTTGTATTAATCGCTTGGATATTATACTACTTCGTGAAAATAAGATTGACGAATTACAATACACGCCCAGTCAAACAACAATTAGGGCAAATTGTCGATGTGACTAAACGTCACATGATATTATTCCCTGGTATATTATTACAAGGTGCTTCAATCACTGCATTGGTACCCATATTACCTACATACGCTACTAAAGTTGTTGGTGTCTCCACATTAGAATATACTATGGCAATTGTGTTCGGCGGTATCGGTTGTGCTATTTCAATGCTCTTCTTATCTAAAATAATAGATAAACATGGCACCTTATTTATGTACTGGGTTATTTTTGGTGGCTTTGTCTTATACACGCTGATGATATTTGCACTTTCACTTATTACAAATATTACAATCGTTTGGGTGCTAGCAGTATTTATAGGTCTTATGTACGGTATTTTACTGCCAGCGTGGAATACGTTTATGGCAAGTCATATCCATTCAGATGAACAAGAAGAAACTTGGGGGGTATTCAATAGTGTACAAGGTTTCGGTTCAATGATCGGTCCCCTTGTAGGTGGACTCATTACTGAATTCACCAAATCAGTTAACAATACTTTTTATTTCTCAGCACTTGTATTCTTATTCTTAGCCATCTTTTATGGTATTTATTTTGTAAAAGTGAACAATAAAACTAAAACTTCTTAACTAAATAATATAAAAAAGCGCCACTCGCATATTAGAAAATTTATTTCTAGTATTGCGAGTGGCGCTTTTATTCATTCCAAGTTTTTATCGTATGTTATGACTCATATTTTATAGTTTAATCTTAAGCTAAGTTATAGTTCTCAAGTACTTTCCATTTTTCTTCTTTTTCATCATAATAAACAAGTGAAAGCTGCTCAATTGTTTCTTTGTAATCAATTCCCGCTAACTTTAATTGACCATAAATATCTTCAAATTCTTGACTAGTCAAGCCTTGAGCAATAGTAAAGTGAGGCACGAATGTATGATCTGCTACACCATAAAAATCACCATTGTTAAATTGATTAAATAGTCTTTCTAAAGTTTCAGTTTTTTCAACTTTAAAATAAATAACATTAGTGATTGGCGCAAAATTTGATGCTTTTGTCGCATGTATATCAATCGTTGGAATGCCTTCGATTTTAGATTTAATTGTCTCTTTAACAGATTCTAAATCACCATCGTTTATTTTAAATTGCCCCTTAATCGTAATGTGCGGCATAATTGTCGCATAATGTGCATCATAACGCTTACGATATGCGTTCACTTCATCTTGAAATGCTTTTGACGGAATTAATGCTAATCCTAAAATCATTTAAATTCCTCCTTTGTTTAACATATTTTCATTATAGCAAATTTCTGAAAAATTCGTTACTCTAAAGTCATCTTAGTTCAGATTATTAAAAAGAAATATTATCTGATAAAAAATATTTTAACAGATCTCCTAATAATGGTTTCCATGACTTCCACATATGGCCACCTTCAAATTCTAAATAATGGTATGTGAAATCATTTTTTTCAATGACTTGATTTAGTTTTCGATTAGGTGTTAAAAAGTCTGCAGATTTGCCTGTTGTTGGCAATTTAAAGTCTTCTTCCTCTAATCCTACAGCATGCCAAATGGATAATTGTTCTTTAAACTGACAACGTTCAATTAACATTTCAATCGCTTCATCATGTTGTGGACTTAATAAACCAACTTGACTGAAGATACGCGGATAAGATAACGCCGTAATTAACGCAGCACTCCCCCCTAAACTATCACCTAATAAAATGCGTGCGTTACCTACTTTAAATGTAGGAAATGTTTGATCAATATATGGCAATATTTCATTGGCCATTGCTTTTACAGTTAAATGTGTACGTGCACCCTGTGGATGAAATTCTGCGCGCCGTTTATCAACATCTTCATAGTGAAATCCAACAAATATAGCTCTTTCTACCTCATTGGCCTCTCGTAACTGCTCATAAGTTCGATGAATTCTACCAAAACTGAAAAAATCAGCACCATCAAAACAAAATACGATTTTATATTTAAATAATTCGGTAAAATCTTTTGGTAAATAAATAGATAGTGTGACATCTCTATCTAATATTTTACTAGGAAAATTAATTTTAGTGATACATCCTGGTTTAAAATCATACATAAATAATGCGCCCCCTCGTAGTCTTAATGACATTGTACCAAGAGACGCATTATTTTAAAATGTTGAAATCTTATTATTTGTGGTGTAAATACCTCTATGACTCATCTGTTTTCTGTTTGGCCAACCGTTGTGGATAGTCTTTTAGCCAAAAGACGGCATTTGGTACTTTTTTGGGGTCTGGTTTGTAAATTGCTTTTTTACCAGAACCTAGTTGTTTTTTCTGTAATTCATAATCTTTCAATGCTTGAATAGCTGGTTTGTGCAATATCCAAATAGCTATGATATTCAACCAAGCCATCATACCAACTCCCAAATCACCCATCATCCAAGCGATATCCGCCGTCTTCACTGCACCATATACTGTGGCAGCAATTAATACGACTCTCGTGACATTAATCCAGAAGAATGTTGTCCTTCCTGTTCCCTTCCGAGTCAAATAAGTAATATTGGTTTCTGCAATATAGTAATACGCTAATATCGTTGTAAATGCAAAGAAGAATAACGCAAATGCAATAAAGTATGAGCCAATGCCTGAAAATGCAGGATCAAAATGATAACTACCACCTTGAAAGGCCTTATCAATACCAGCTTGTGCATACATCGCTGTACCCGAATAATCTTTATCACCATTTGACATTTCTACAAAAATGCCATTATCTTTAATCATACTCGGTTTACCACTTGAGGTTGTCTCTCCATCTGTCACATTATATGTACCTGAAAGTAATATAATTAAAGCCGTTGCCGAACATACAAACAATGTATCTACATAGACAGAAAACGCTTGAACTAACCCTTGCTTAGCTGGGTGTGACACCTCTGCTGCTGAAGCTGCATGTGGTCCAGTTCCTTGTCCAGCCTCATTAGAATACAATCCACGTTTAACACCGATTTCAATCATGGCACCTAAGATACCACCAAAAGCCGCTTGCATACCAAAAGCAGATTTGAAAATAAGTGCAATCAATCCTGGAACTTGTTCAATATTCAAGAATATAATGATAACAGCCATTATAATATATGCAATTGCCATAAATGGAACAATAGCGGTTGCTGCATTCGCTATCCATTTAATACCTCCAAAAATAATTAAGGCTAAAAGCACCGCTAAAAATATTGCAATAATCCATGGTTCCAATCTAAATGCATTTTTCATAGAGCTGGCAATCGCATTAGACTGAACACCTGGTAATAGGAGTCCTACAGAAATGACTGTGACAATAGCAAAAATTAAGCCATAGACTTTTCCTAATTTGCCCTTAATCCCATATTCAATATAGAATGCTGGTCCACCACGGTATTGTCCCTTTTCTTCTCGCTTATATATTTGACCTAGTGTTGATTCTATAAATGCACTACTTGCCCCTAAGAAAGCCGTTGCCCACATCCAAAATACAGCACCTGGTCCACCAATAAAGATTGCAGTTGATACACCCACTATGTTACCAGTACCGACACGGCCAGCGAGTGACAGTGCAATGGCTTGGAAACTCGATATCCCCGTAGGTGATTTTTCCCCTTGAAACATTAATCTGATCATTTCTTTAAAATGCCTAACTTGGAAAAAGCGCATCATTAATGAAAAAAGTACACCTGTAATCAGTAACCCATAAACTAACGGTTTGCTCCAAACAATATCATAAAACCAAGTAAGTAACCCCTCTAACATAATGTATCCCCCTTGTAGTACCATTATGTAAAATGATATATTTTTTATCATTATACACTTATAAAATATTCCGTGCAACGTATTTCATAAGTAATCATTTTCACAATTTATATATTTCAAGTTATAATTAATATAAAATATTTACAATGACTTTATATCAAAGGAAAATAATTTCACACTATTTAATATGACGTCACGCGTATATCGTTTTTAGATTTCTTTATTTATCACAATATACTCTATTGGCTTCAATAATTTTAATTTCATCTTTTGTTATGTCTTCATTTAAGATATACTGAATTGTACTTAAATAATGAATTTTAGGAGGAACCGTTCTATGCTAAATAAGGTTTGGTTTAGAACAGGTATTGCACTATTAATCCTGTTTTTACTAATCAAATTAGTAATGGAAGTCCATAGTGTGTTCACGCCATTTATTATTATTTTACAATCGGTGTTGTTACCACTCTTATTAAGTAGCTTCTTATTCTATATTTGCTTACCTTTTCAAAAAATACTTGAAAAAAATAAAATCCCTCGTTGGGGAAGTATCACTTTAATTTTCATTGGCTTAATTATCATCATTGGTGTTGTCATTGGTTATATAGGACCACTGATTGCCGAGCAAATTGAAAATTTAATTAATCAAATTCCAGCATTACAGCACGAAGTTCAACACATCATTAACTTTTCATTAGACCAAATGGAAAGACTACCTAATGATGTCACAGATAGAATTAATAAAATGGTTCAATCTATGAGTGATAGTACTGCAAATGTTTTATCTAACTCATTAAGTTACTTGACTTCATTTATTTCAACTTTATTCTTACTCATCATGGTGCCATTCTTCTTGATCTATATGTTAAAAGATCACGAACGTTTTATTCCATTTATCGCTAAATTATTTAAAGGCGAAAGAAAAGTATTTATTGTTGATTTATTAAAAGACTTAAATGACACTTTAAAATCTTATATTCAAGGTCAAGTGACAGTAAGTATTATCTTAGGTATCATTTTATATATAGGCTATTCTATTGTAGGTTTAAATTACACATTATTACTTGTTATATTTGCATGTGTTGCCAATATGATACCGTTCTTAGGTCCTTGGATGGCATTTGCACCAGCAGGTATTATTGGTATTATTCAAAGTCCTACAATTTTCATTTGGGTATGTATCATTACACTAATCGCTCAACAATTAGAAGGTAATGTCATCACACCAAACGTTATGGGTAAATCATTAAATATTCACCCACTAACGATTATTGTTGTTATTCTTGCTGCTGGTAATTTAGGTGGTTTCGTACTCATCCTAGTAGCCGTTCCATTATATGCAGTCATTAAAACAATTGTTCGAAATGTATTCCATTATCGAGAAAAGATTATGGAAAAAGCGAATAGTGATGTAAAAGAATAATCATCAAAAAATAAGTGGGAAGATGAACTCATGGTTATATAAAATGCGCTCATCTTCCTTTTTTGAAAATAAAGTTTGAGACCGAGACAATAATCTATGTCTCGGTCTTATTTATATAAAAATACGCATGACCATCGTTGAATTGTAACGATGGTCATGCGTATTTTGTGTTTCTTTATTTAACGATATGGTAACCACTATCTACATGGATATTTTCACCCGTTACACCACTTGAAAAATCACTTAACAAGTATGCCGCTGTCTTACCTACTTCTTCTTGATCAATGTTACGTTTTAGAGGCGCACGTTCTGCAATCTCTTTTAAGATAGTGTTAAAGCCGCCAACACCTTTCGCACTTAATGTACGGATAGGACCAGCTGATATCGCATTAACACGAATGTTATCTTCACCTAAGTCTAAAGCTAAATAACGTACATTTGCTTCTAAACTTGCTTTAGCAACACCCATCACATTGTAGTTTTGTACTGCAAATTCTCCGCCTAGATATGTTGTAGCTACAATGCTACCACCTTCAGGCATTAATTTTTTTGCTTCACGCGCTACAAGTGTTAATGAATAAGAACTAATATCTTGCGCTAATAAGAAACCATCACGTGATGTATCACTAAAGCGACCACGTAAATCTTCCATATTTGCAAAAGCAATTGAGTGGTATACGCCATCAATATGTCCGATATCTTCACCAATTTTAGCAAAACCATTAATGACATCTTCATCTTGTTGAACATCAATTTGATACATATGATGTTCTGATTGGTTTAATTGTTCAACTAATTTTTCTAATTCATTTTTACTGCGATCCTTACGGTATGTAAATACTAATTTTGCACCAAGTTGGTCCAATACTTTAGCTACACCAAAACCGATACTACGTTTGTTCGCAATACCCATAATGACGAATGTTTTATTCTCTAAATTTAACATGAATATAACTCCTTTATTTAAATTTCCATTTTTAATTGGTTCGAGTAGTTATGAAGCTACGAACGATCACTTTGCTCTATGCCAATATAAGCATTCCCTATTTTAACATTGGTTTGATTGAATAAACAATTTATTTTACTATACTCATAAATTTAATACGTTTTCACTTCCAAATTTGTCAGTATAACGCGCTTTCGTACAAAAAAAACATAAAAATAAAGCAAACGACATTGCATACCATGCAATGTCCTTCGCTCTATTTTTCACTAACTTAATAATAGAATTCTAATTCGCGTTTTAATTCGTCTACATATTCTTTTGAACCAGTAACGATTACTCTATCTCTGTAACGTAATTGTGTATCACCATGTGGCACGATAGATTCATTATTTCTAATAATTCGTACAAAGATAATATCTCCACCAAATGGGAAATTACGTAATTGGATTTGATCATATTGATGATTTAACATCGCAATTTCATATAATGATGTTTCAACATTACTTAAAAGATTAAGCATATTTGGTGTTTCAATGAGACCTTTTAACAAAATTTTGTTACTCATATAACTACTGAAGATTTCAATACCCGCTTTTTGTAACGTTTCATCTGACGAACTAGACTCCAATCGACAGATAACACGTTTCACACCATACGCCTTAGCCATCAATGCTACTTTACGGTTAATTTCATCATCATTTGTAGAACATACTACGATATTTCTTTCGAATAGTCCTAGACGTTCTAACAACTCTTCTTCGTAATCCGAAATTTCAATCATTGAAATGGCATCAGACAATTTACGTTTATCACTTAAATCATTTCTATAATAAAGCGATACTTGATAAAGTTGTGATGATAAATTTTGGGCAATTGGAATCGTTAATTGATTTTTCCCAATCAAACTAACTTCAATTTGTCTAGTGGCCTCATCAGGCATAGGAAACATTTTTTTAAATACAATAGGTACAAATACACATGTAATCACTGCACTTAATATCAAAATACCTGAAATTTCTGGTGAAATTGTACCTAATTGTTCTGCTATTTTTGCAGAAGCAATAACTAACGATAAAGTTGATGTTAGTAAAAATGCGGAAGAAATCGTTGTTTTCATATCAAACCATTTTCGTATGTAAAACAATGGAATTAATTTAGAAATTAAAAATGCTAAAATTAAAAATGGAATAATTAATAATAATGCTGGTTCTTTAATGAGTTGTGGAATATTCAAATCTACGCCGACCATTATGAAAAAGATTGGAATAAAAAAGCCATAGCCAAAAGAGTCTAGCTTTTCAACCATATCTTCATCTGGACCAAGTAATGAGACAACCACACCTGCTAAAAATGCACCTAAAATATTTTCTGCCCCTACCCCTTCAGCTAAAGCAACTAACAAAATAATCAGGGCAAATACTGCACGTATACCGATTTGAGTCGTACCATCCATTAATTTCTGTAAAAATTGTGCTTTTTTGAAAATGCCGCCTAACAAATAAAAAATAATGGTAAAGACGACTAAACTACCAATTAGCCATAACGATGTATTACCCGAAGCATGTAATGTACCATAAGCTGTTAATAGAATCATTGTAACTAAGTCTGCAAGTACAGCTACTAATAAGATAAACTGACCTATCGTCGTACGCATAATATTCATTTCTTTAAGTGTCGGCACGACTACACCTAATGAGATCGTAGAAATAATAATAACCATTAGTAAGACATCATCAATAAGTCCAAACCACTTAAACATATATGCGAAAATAATAGAAATAATCATAATAAACATGAAAACAACAACTGCTAATTGTAAATGGCCAGGTTCTTGTTTCTTCAATTTTTGTTCTTTATTCGCTGAACTTTTATCTCTTTTAAAAGCTTTAAAATCTATTTCCAAACCACTTAAGAACATCAAGAAAATAAATCCTAAAGTTGATAATATATTGAGCATTGCATCTCGTTCTACTAAATTTAAAAATGAGTGCCCAATGACAATGCCCATTAAAATTTCAGCTACCACTATAGGTAAAAATGTGATTCTGAGTCGATTGACTAATATTGGTGTAAAAAATGCCGCTAACACTACGACAACAAGCGATAAAAATTCCATATAACCCCCTTAAGTTAAATAAGACATAAATGATGTAGCTAATCCAAAATAAATTAGCATACTGACAATATCATTGATTGTTGTGATAAATGGTCCGCTAGCAACCGCTGGATCAATTTTCAATTTATTCATTACTAAGGGAATCATGGATCCCACTAAAGTACCTACCGTCATTGCAATCGTCAAACTTCCACCAACAATGATAGCTAGTATTGCTTGTCCGTACAGCACCATTATAATAATAAATAGTAACAAAGCACATACAAGACCACTTAAAAATCCACTACCCGCTTCTCTTAAAGCGACTTTAAATTTACTTTGTTCATATATTTCACCAGTAGAAATATTACGTACGGATACGGCGAGTGATTGTGTCCCAGAGTTCCCGGACATCCCGCTGATAATAGGAATAAATGCTGCTAATAATGCTACTTTTGATAAAGTATCTTCAAATGAACCTAATATTGTTGCTGTAATCATCCCTAAAAATGTTAAAATAATTAACCATGGCAATCTCTTTTTAGCTGTCGTAAACACTGAATCATTTGTTGCATCTACGTCTGATACACCAGCCAAACGAGAGTAGTCTTCACTTGCTTCTTCGTCCATAACATCCAAGATATCATCGATTGTTATAATACCTAGCAAATGATCTTGATAATCGACAACTGGCATTGCAATAAAATCATAGTCTCTCATCTTTTGAGCTACATCTTCTTGGTCATCTGCAGCATTTGCACTAATGACACGTTCACTCATTATGTCTTCTATGTATGCATCATTTTCAGCAATAATTAAATCTCTAAGAGAGAGTACCCCAGCCAATTGTTTGTTATCATTAACTGCAAAAATAACATAAATTGTCTCAGCGTCTGGCGCTTGTTCTTTGACATGCATGAGCGCTTCTTTTACTGGCATGGTTGCCTTTAAAGAAATATATTCAGTTGTCATAATACCGCCGGCAGTATCTTCATCATAATGTAATAATGCTTTTATTTCTTTTGCATCTTCTCTATTCATTAACGTGAGGAGACTAACTATTTTTTGCTTAGATAGCTGGTTCATAATGTCAACTGCATTATCGTAAGACATTTCTTCTAGTACCTTGCTTGCATAATTAGCATTCATCGCATCAAAAAGTGATTCGTATTCATCTTCATCAATTTCTAATTGTTCAAAGAAATCCGCTACTTCTTCTGGCGATAGTACTTCATACATACGTTGGCGTATATCTTCATTGCTATCCTCAAAGTATTCACTTTGTTCATATGTATGCATGGATAAGAATTCATCTCTAAATTCATCTATATGATTATTTAACAACAAATTGTCTAATAATGTTTGGTCATAAACTTGTTCATCCTCTAAAACGATTGAATCTTTCTCATTAGCCATTCGTACACCTCCATGTATGTTTAAAATTATATCATATTAAATAGCGTTTCTATTGCATCATATTTATCATTAATTACAATATTTTGATTTTTTATAGGATGTATGAATGCCACCTGGGTACATCTCAATAGTTGATGATGATAGCTTTCATGCTTGCCACCATAAAGCGCATCGCCTACGATAGAATGACCGATATGCTGAAAGTGCACACGTATTTGATGTGTTCTTCCAGTTAGTAATGTTACTTCACACATACTAAATCCTTCCTTATATTCCACTCGCTTAAACCGTGTTTGCGCTGTTTTTCCAGCTGCATCGACACGACGTTGAATAATACTTTCTGGGTGTCTTGCAATGGGCGCATCTATCACGCCTTCTTTTTCAGTCTTACCATAACAGATACAAAGATATTTTTTATCTATATTAAGGTTAGACATTAAATGATGAATAAACCCATGTTTAGCCAATATAACAATTCCAGAGGTATTACGATCTAGTCGTGTCACTATATGGGGATTGATGCCAGGCTGTTTTTCATTTAAATAGCCTAATACTTGTTCTACTATACTATAATGCAAATGGTCTCTTGAAGGTGCGCAGTTCTGATACGGTGGTTTTGATACAACAATTAAATAGTCATCTTCGAATAAAATATTTAATGGTTGTTGATAAGGTTTAAGATTTGTACTTGGGATTTCTTTACCAAGGTATACTTCCAAAATATCACCAATAGCCAATTGTTTTCTAACCGTAACAGTTTGACCATTAACTACTAAAGCGCCATTATGTTTAATGGCGCTTATCGTTCGCTTAGAGAAATGATGTCGTTGTAAAAAAGAACGTAACATTTCTGAAGCAGTAATATTAAAAGTAAACTTCATTATTCATCCTCTCCACTGGAAATAAATGAATCATGAACTCTTTTCCAAAAAGGAAATGGTCTAAATCGAGCAAATCGTATCTTCTCATTGGCTACTCTATATTGTATTGCATTCACATTCTTATGTTTAATACTCACATGATCAATGGTAGTTAAAATTGTGTCCTGATTAACTGGTGTTATCAAACACGTATGATGTTTAGGTAAGACTAAGGGAGAACCTACCGTTCTAAAGACTCTATTATTAATCGATGCGATTTCTGCAATTTGCATTGCTTCTAATGAAGGATGTATCAATGCCCCACCTAACGCTTTGTTATAAGCAGTTGAACCTGATGGTGTGGATATACACAAACCATCACCTCTAAAACGCTCAAACTGGTTACCCCTTATATTTACATCCACAACAAGCGTAGACCCATTTTCCGTTTTCATAGTAGCCTCATTTAAAGCTAAATGGCGAGTTTCATAACCATTATCATTATAACGAACGATGATTTCTAATAAGGGATACTCAATGACTTGAAATTCGGAATTATTAATTTCAATAATTAACTTTTCCACTTCATGTGGTAGCCAATCAGCATAAAAACCTAAATGTCCTGTATGAATCCCAACAAATGCACAACGAGAAAGCATGTAACTATACTGGTGAAACGCTTGTAACAATGTGCCATCTCCCCCTACAGAAATGACAATCTCTGGATTATCTGGGTCTTCAACCATTTGAAAATCTTTCATATGGTTAATCATCTTATGTTTTAAAGCATTTGATTTTGAATCACCTTTAGATAATATCGTGTAACGCATCGTAACATCCCCTAGTCATTATTATGCTTTTTCGCACGCTTTTTAGAATAATATTTCTGTGCTTCTTGAATTTCTTCTTTTATTTCAGACATTTCTTCGTCTAATAAGAAAGCTGCTTCTGCCGCTCGCTCTAAACGATGTTGAATCTCAGGTGGATAGTCTCCATCATATTTATATCTCAGTGTATGTTCTATCGTTGCCCAAAAATTCATCGCTAACGTTCTGATTTGAATTTCTGCTAAAATGCTCTTTTCTCCATTAAGTGTTTCTATAGGATATTCAATAATCACATGGAATGAACGATAACCACTTTGTTTCGTATTACTAATATAATCTCTTTCTTCGACAACTTTAAAGTCTTTACGTTGTCTCAATAAATTAACCACGATATCTATATCATCAACAAATTGACACATTAAACGTAAACCAGCGATATCGTACATTTCTTCATGTAAACGATCAAATGATATTTGGCGCTTATTTGCCTTATCAATAATACTCGTCATTGGTTTCACACGGCCCGTTACAAATTCTATAGGAGAAGCATTATCTTCTACTTCATATTGTTTTCTAAGCCCTTTTAATTTAATCTTCAGTTCGTCGACTGCTTGCTTATATGGAGATAAAAACTGATCCCACTGATTCATTGTGCTTCACTCCGCTTCAATCTAATTCGAAAGTATTTTCAACAACGGACACAAACTCCTTACCATAATTTGAATTACCTTGTATGTTATCCAATATATAGTTAAATTCATTTTCGAATTGTTTTAATTCTAGTTCATCATTAATAATCAATTTCTTGCCTTTATTTTCATGTAACATAGACCAAGTTTCTTGGACAAATATTAAATAAGAATATGATTGTCCATCGTCTAAAATATATGCAAAACTATAATTATCGCTATCAACAAGCATTTGTCCTGCTTCTTGTAAGCCTTCTGTAGATTGCTCTGTATAACAATTTATACTGTCTTCTGTAACTTTAATTTCATTTACATAAATACGCATGCTTGTTCCTCCTTATTCCTCATCATTTTAACATAATTCTATCGTACATAACACGTCACAACTTACATGTTTTACCAACATATATACATAACTTTTACTTAATTCAAATTTTACAAATGCAGTTCAATTTAAAATAAGGAAAAAGTGATTTAAAATAAGTTATTATATGTAAAAAAGGAGTGTATGCATGGCTACGAATAATGAAATTGAATTTAAACAATTATTAACCCAATCACAATACCAATCCATTTATAAAACCTATTTTCAGGATGTCGGTACCTTTAGTCAAACTAACTACTATATTGATACACCACAATTTGACTTGAAGGCAAACCAGTCAGCCTTAAGAATTCGTGTGAAAGATGATTATAATGAGATGACTTTAAAAATACCTGCTGAAGTTGGTCTGATGGAATATAATTTTGAAACTCGGGTCGTGCCTGAATTAAACAAATCAATCACGACACAAATGTTGCCTGCTGAAATCATAGAACAACTTGAAAAAATGGACTTTGACTTAAATCAATTAGTTATTCTTGGCGCATTAACGACAGAACGACTCGAAAAAGAAGTTAATGGGAATTTACTTGTATTAGATAAAAGTCGCTATCTTGCTTTCGAAGATTTTGAACTAGAATTTGAAGTTGATGATTACGATGAAGGGTTCAAACAATTTAAAAATATTCTTGAACAATTTAATATGCAACATGAAATACCAGATAATAAAGTCCAAAGATTTTTTAAACGTAAATCAAATTTATCTGGCAATTAATCAAGCACAATAGCAAGAAGTCGAATTACTTCCAAATGTAAAAATTCATGTTATATTAGTAATATATTAACAGGATACGGTGATATTATGACTCAAACACCTTATGAAATCATTGGACATGACGCCTTATACAAGATGATTGATCATTTTTATTATTTAGTTAAACGCGACGATAGAATTAACCATTTGTTTCCTGGGGATTTTGAAGAAACGAGTAGAAAACAAAAGCAATTCTTGACGCAATTTTTAGGTGGTCCAAACCTTTATACACAGGAACATGGTCACCCAATGCTAAAAAAACGGCATATGGATTTCATAATCACAAATCACGAACGAGATGCGTGGCTTGAAAATATGGCACATGCAATCGCGCATGCACAATTTCCAGCTGGTGTTGGTGATTACTTATATGAACGATTACGTTTAACGGCAAATCACATGGTTAATTCCGAAAATTAATTGTAGGTGGAATAGACATGACTGAAGAATTAATATTAATACAACCTAATAGTCGTGAAGATGCAAATCTTTCACCTGTGAGCAAGATAGAAATTTATTCCTTTTTCGATCCATTCAGTAAGGAATGCTTTAAGCTATCGGCTATCCTTTCTAAATTACGTATTGAATATAAGCAATATATTAGTATTAGACATATATTGAACCCTTCATTACGTGTTTTAACAAAATGCCAAGCTCAGAGCACCTCTGATTTAGATAATATCGCATTAGCCTATAAGGCTGCGGAACTTCAAGGACGTATTCGTGCTGAACGATTTATACATCTCGTTCAAAATGAAATTATTCCTAAGCGTGATATTATTACTGAATCAATGGTAAATAGTTGTATCAGTAACGCAGGTTTAGATTACGAAGTATTTAAAGAAGATTTAAATAGTTCTTGCTTAAAAGAAAGTTTACAAGTAGACTTGCATATTGCTCGAGAAATGGAAATTGAGGAAGCGCCCTCTCTCGTATTTTTTAATGAAGATGTTCATGAAGAAGGCTTAAAAGTGGAAGGCTTATATCCTTACCATATATACACATATATTATTAATGAGCTTATTGGTTCAACAATAGAAAAAGAATTACCACCAAGTTTAGAAGACTATATTCAACAACAACAATTGGTTACCAAAGAAGAGCTACTTACGATTTATGAATGGCCGGAAAAACTAATGAATAAAGAACTTAAAAAGCTAGCACTACAGCAAAAAATTGAAAAACTTAAATCACCAGATGGCAAATTCTGGAAAGCAAAAAATTAATCTTTTTAACACGTACGATATAGTATAAATGTATTAATTTCAAAAACATGAAGTTGGGACATACAGTCCCATGTTCAAATAAAGAGGACTAATCACTATGTAAATGGATTAGCCCTCTTTATTTATATTCATTACACCATTTAGATTGTACTTGCTACTCTAGAGATATAGACCAACCCATAGTCCTTAACTCATACAATTTCTCTGTATATCAGCACGTGAAGATTTCGTGTAGAAACGATAAATACATACAATTTAAAATGCACTTGATTTTCACGCTATTCATAAATAAGAACTTGAAATTGTCCTAATGACACTATAGTAAAAAGATTACTTAATACATTAGAAAATTATATTAATGTAAACAAAACGTGAATTCCTATATTTTGTCCTTTAATCTTACAAATATTTAGTTATTAAGCTATTCATAGTCAAACTATTTTCCTTTATTACGATGACATCTTTTTAATTGCAGAGATATTTGCACTACTTAGTATGTTCATAAAAAATGGACTAGTGCGCTTTTGCTCACCAGCCCATTTTATGATAGTGCTTTATTATGAATGGCTTACTACTTTTTTGTTTTTTGAAAATTACTTTGCAAATACCGCAAAGCGACTTTGAATATGTTCAGGGCCCATTGCCTCATCTACAATTGCTTTAGCAAAATCTGCATAACTTACATGTGTACCTATTACTTCATCATCACTCACTTTATAAGTGCCTGTTTTCTCACCATCAAATTGAAAATCTGGTGCTGGACACACAAAAGTCCATTGCACATCATCACGCTTTTTAATTTCTTCAAATGTTTTGACTTGCGCCATGCTAATAGGTTTTACTTCTTCTGGCATATCAGGAGAATCAATCAATCTTTCTGTATGTGCTTTATCTACGTATAAACTACCTGCGCCACCTATAATAATGAGTCGTTTTTGACTGTCACTAACCAAATTACTAAGATGTTCTAGCGATTGACTGTGCTCATTCAACTTATCTTTATTCATTTGTCCAAATGCATCAACAATGACATCAAAAGGTGCAATATCTTCTTTAGTCAAATCAAACAAATCTTTTTGTAAGACTTGATGCGCAACTGTTTTATTCTCACTTCTAACAATTGCTGTAACATCTAGCGATCTTTCTACCGCTTCCTTAGTAATAAGTTGACCGGCTTTCCCATTTGCTGCTACTACTGCAATTTTCATGAAAACACTTCTTTCTTGTATTTATTTTAGATACAAGTTTAGGATAACGCTTTTTCGGAATAAAGTCAATTGAATAGTTATTCATTTAAACGCATCTTGGAAATTTATTTAAAAAGAGCATAAAAAAACGCCGTGTCTGATTACACGGCGCTAAACAAAGGGGATGGGAGAAATTTTTCACTTCAAACAAAGGGGTATGTTTGTTATGTGATTAATTTCATGTTTATAATATAACACGCTAAAATAGACCTTTCAACCATTTGAATTAAATAATTTTAGTTTGTCACAAACTTGTCATATTGTAAACGAATACATTCACATTAAGCTTTCATTAGCTTTTCAAAAGCGTCTAATTTTTGTTCAAAGACTTTACAAGCTTGTTCAATTGGTTCTGGTGTTGTCATATCTACCCCAGCATTTTTCAATATTTCTATAGGATAATTTGAACTACCTTTTTTCAGAAATTCATTAATATAACGATCAACAGCAGGTTGTCCTTCAGTTAATATTTGATGACTTAAACTTTGTGCTGCACTGTATCCGGTTGCATATTGATACACATAATAGTTCATATAGAAATGAGGAATTCTAGACCATTCTTTACTAATATCTTCATCAGTTTCAACTGAATCGCCAAAGTATAATCTGTTTAATTCTGCAT
This sequence comes from Staphylococcus sp. Y174-1, assembly GCF_049897865.1. NCBI lineage: Bacteria > Bacillati > Bacillota > Bacilli > Caryophanales > Staphylococcaceae > Staphylococcus > Staphylococcus sp. Y174-1. The sequence continues at coordinate 893,343 of NZ_JAFCXB010000001.1, forward strand.
ACTCTTCGTTCATACGATTAGCTGTTAACGGCTCACCCGCCTCTTCAATTTGGTGAATTTTATGTTCAAATTCTGCAAACATTGTTTGTCTAAATAATGTAGCACGGAAACGTTCTAACTCTTGATTTAGTAACAATAGTCTTCTTTCATCGTCTAAATGCTTATCCATATAGTCACTTAATAAAGCTTCATTACAAGTAGACGCAACTTCAGCAACAAAAATCGTATAATCACTTGAATTAGAAGGCTGATTTTGACGACTAAAATAACTATGCGCTGAATGTCCAAATTCATGCACTAAAGTATATAAATCAGAAACTGTATTCGACCAATTTAAGAGAATAAATGGGTTGGTTAAGTGCGCACCTGAAGAATAACCGCCTGAACGTTTGCCTTTGTTTTCAAACACATCAACCCAGCGATTGTTTAAGCCTTCATGTACTACTTTCATATATTCTTCACCCATTGGTTGCAACGCTTTTACCATCCAGTCTTTTGCTTCCTCATATGGCATTTCAAATTTCACATCTTTAACTAATGGTGTATAAAGATCATACATTTTCATATCATCTAAACCTAATAACTCTTTACGTAATTTGGTATAGCGATGTAACAATGGTAAGTATTCATGTACTGTTTTCACCAAATTATCATATACTGTCTCTGGTATATGGTTATTACTTAACGCCGCTGCTCTTGCCGATTCATAATGATGTGTTCTTGCATTAAATACATTCTTTTTAACTTCTCCAGCCAATGTAGCACTTAGCGTATTATTGTATGCGCCGTATGCTTTGTATAAGTTTTCGAATGCAGATTTACGTAACACGCGATCATCTGATTCTAAACATTTAATAAATGTACCTTGAGTGAGTGAATGCGTATTACCATCCTTATCGACAGCGTCTTCAAACTCTAAATCAGCGTTACTAAACATACCATATACATTATCTGGTGTTGATAATGCATCTTGCGCTTCTGTTAGTAACTTTTCTTTATCTGCAGTTAATACATGAGGACGTTTTTCATTAATTAATTTCAAATCAAATGCATATTGTTTTAAATCATCATTTTCTTCAATGAATGATTGAATTGTTTCTTCATCTATTTGTAAGATTTCAGGTACTAAGAAACTCCAACCTGAACTAAATTTTATAATTAATTGATGTGCACGTGATTCGTATCCTGTATATTTATCATTGGCAGTGTCTTGGTCTTGTTTTAAATGTGCATATACATATACTTTTTCTAATTTTGAACCTAGTTCATCTTCTAATGCTAACGCTTTATATAAAGTTTCAGCATTATCTCCTAAATGTCCTTGAAATTGTTGCTCTTGACCGAGGTTATCCTCAACCTCTTTGAAAGCTTGTTCAAAAGCTTCATCTGATTCAAATATAGTTGTTAAATCCCATGTATATTCAGGATATTTACGTTCTTGTTCTTCTCTTGTTAATTGTTGTGTCATTTTTAGTAAACCTCCTATGTTTTTCAATACTTTAATTTTCTCACGTCCGGCCTAATTTTGCACGTTATTGTATTCCATTTTACTGTAAGAATTTCTGAATTTATTTATAAGCTCATTAACTATGACATCCTTTGTATTTTCTATGTTATAAAAGTGATTAAGCATTATTTTTTCATTAAATTCGTTTAAATTTTGCGGTGTTTTAACAAGTAAATATAATAATTGCAATTGCCAATAAATAGGATGGGATTGAATGTATAATTGTTCTGGATATATGATTCCTAAATACGTACTTACCCAATTATCAGATAGACCTAAATTATACATAACGCTTAAACTTGGTTCTTTAACAGAGCGTGTACATCGACAACGATTTATATATTGCTGAATCGTATTTTTGTTTAATTTGATATCACGCGTAAAATCTTCAGTTTCAATTTGACTAAACACATAGTCAAAATCTTTAATCTCCAGTTTAAATTTATGTGCAATATAGCGATTGCCACCAATAAAATTATAAATTTGATACATATATAACTGCTTGTTACTACTGTCCCATGTGAGCAAGCGTTTAGATTTAAAATCTATAAAAGTTCTTTCGTACTTCGTTAATATTAAAATATGCCTAAGTTTATCGTAATATGGGTTTGGAATAATCCATATTAATCTATAACCAATATGTAACAAACCGTTACTACGTTTTTTCACACTAGAAATTGTGATTTTTGAAAATTGTATTTCTATGGCGATCTTTTTATCAATAATTAAATCAGGATATTGATAAATCCCAGCAATATAAGGCTCGATTTGTACATGATAACCGATACATGACAATTTCAGTGCAAGCTGATATTTAAGTGAGTAATGTGCCTGAGTTTCACCTTTACTACAAAAAATAGAAGCTACTTTTAAATGAGCAAAATGTGGTGTGATTATTTCACCTTTTTTTAAAATCATTTTATTTTTACAATGTGGACATGTATATTCGGCACCTTTAACAGCATGATTTGCAAAAACTAAATGTTTATGATGGTCATACGCTAACAACACGCTTCTTCACCTCATAATAATTACACCTTATTAATCAATAAATTACTTCTACTACTAGATAAAATATTGCCTATTTATTTAAAAACGCAATTGCTCTATAAAAAAACCAGCTAAGGGTAATGACCCATAGCTGGTTTCAACATCTTATAATGCATTTGTTATCTAACGTGCTTTTATAAATTAAATACGTTAATTTTGACTTGTATTTTATGCTTCTGTGTTTGGGAAATAACGACGTACTTGTGATGCAACATTATGACTCATGATAATTTTGGCATAGTCGTTTAAATACACTTCTGATTTATCAGTAGGATATGCGAACTCAAGTAATTGACTATAACTATCATTAATTGTTTCTTGATCTACTGTTTCATCATAATGGACAGCATAATAATATACATTGTTAAGACTATATAATAAATCTTCGAACTCATCTGTCACTTGATTATTATAGTGTGCATATTCAATAACTTCTTCTAAATCATTGAATTTAACAATCACAGTACGTGTATTTTGACGATTGCGCTCATTTTGATCTTGATTTTGCTTGTTATCTTTTTGTTGTTGACGTTGATCAAATAAATCTTCTAAACTATCATCTTGATCAAATGTTTGTGACAATAAATCATTTACCTGATAATCAAGTTGTTCATTGTCTTCATCTGACATATTAATAAGATCTTCATTTTTAGATTTAGATATCGTAACTTCAACGCCTTTTTCAAACGCATGCACTTGTATCCATAATGGGCCTTCTACTACAAAGTCTTCTTCTTCATTGATTTCTTCCATCATATTCCAAAAGAATTCTTCTCCACGTTTGCGGTTTGTCCATAAATCTTCTCGTTTAAATCCTCTAGCCTCAATATCACTATAAGTTATAAATAATTTAACAGTTGTAGCGTCAACGCGCTCTATTCTCATATCATCTCACTCCTTACAGTCGATGAATAGTAATCATATTGTATTAGAACGTAGTAAGAATTACAATTGATTTGTTTGATTAATTTTTACTAAATCCTATTTGGTCTCTAATATTAACATATACCTTTGAATTAGCCAAAAAAACAGCACTAAACTAAGAAAGTGCTGTTGCAATCATGTCATTACTTATTTACAAATAGCTAGCCACATCATAACAATAAGATGATATCACCTTATCATTTGACGTGCATACCCAATTGTTTGTTATGTTAAAAATATAACAAAACCACAAAGCAACATGCTTAAATATCGCTTTATGGCTCGTCTATTTCATGTATTTAATGTATTAATTAGTCAACCATACGTTGTGCTTCTTGCAATTGGAACGTACGAACTTTTCTTGGTAAGAAACGTCTAATTTCGTCTTCATTATAACCAACTTGTAAACGTTTTTCGTCTAAAATAATTGGGCGACGTAATAAACCAGGATTATCTTGAATAATTGAATATAAATCTTGAAGTGGTAATGCGTCAATATCCACATTTAATTTTTGGTAAGTTTTAGAACGTGTAGATATAATTTCATCTGTACCATCTTCAGTCATTTTTAAAATTTGTTTGATTTCGTCGATTGTTAAGTGTTCTGAAAAAATGTTACGCTCCGTATACGGAATGTCATGTTCTTGTAACCATGCTTTCGCTTTACGGCAAGATGTGCAACTTGGTGAAGTAAATAATGTTACCATACATCTCACTCTCCTATTTTTCATGAATGTAAATTCATTTGATTTCAATATTTATATGATTAAGAAATTGCTTAAGTAATTTCGTCTTCCTTAACCTTACAATGAAAGTATACCCTTTCAACATTAAAATTAAATGAGAATTCTCTAATTTTTTCAAAAATTTTAAATTAAAAGTATTTCTCAATAAATTCAATTAAAAATATTGATATGTCTATAGTATAACATAACTTACAAATGATTGAAATACTGTTATAATAAACCTATTATGTAAAAAATTAAATTTAAGAAAGTAGGCATTGTAATATGGAAACATTATTTTCGGGTATCCAGCCTAGTGGTATTCCTACAATTGGTAATTATATTGGTGCTTTAAAACAATTCGGTGAAGTTCAAGACGATTACAATTGTTTCTTTTGTATCGTAGATCAGCATGCAATTACGGTACCACAAGATCGTTTGAAATTACGTAAACAAACAAGACAACTAGCTGCAATTTATTTAGCTTCTGGCATCGATCCAGAAAAATCAACTTTATTTATTCAATCAGAAGTGCCAGCGCATGTTCAGGCAAGTTGGATGTTAACAACCATTTCTTCTATCGGTGAATTGGAACGTATGACTCAGTTTAAAGATAAAGCCGTTAAACAAACGGAAGGTGTCCCTGCCGGCTTATTAACATATCCTCCTTTAATGGCAGCGGATATCGTTATATACAACACAAATATCGTACCCGTTGGTGATGACCAAAAGCAACACATGGAATTAACAAGAAACTTAGTTGATAGATTTAATTCTCGCTACAACGACATTTTAGTTAAGCCTGAGATTCGTATGCCTAAAGTTGGCGGCCGCGTAATGAGTCTCCAAGATCCAACGAAAAAAATGAGTAAGAGTGATGATAATCAAAAAAACTTCATTTCTTTACTAGACCAACCAAGCGTTGCGGCTAAAAAAATAAAAAGTGCTGTAACTGATTCAGATGGTATTATTAAATTCGATCGCGACAATAAACCAGGTATCTCTAATTTATTATCTATTTATTCAAGTTTAACTGACGAATCAATTGATGCGCTTCAAGAAAAATACAAAGATTCGAATTATGGTGTGTTTAAAGCAGACTTAGCAGAAATCGTGAGTGATTTCTTAACTGCTTTCCAAGAAAAATATGAATACTATTTAAATTCAGAAGAACTTGACACTATTTTAGATAATGGTAGAGACAAAGCACAACAAGTATCATTCAAAACGTTGAAAAAAATGGAAAAAGCAATGGGCTTAGGTCGTAAAAGATAAGTTATTTATCTCAAATCCCGCAAGTTAAAAAGGAGCATCCATTAAGTTGGATGCTCCTTTTATGTTACTTTTTAATTTTTTATTAGTCTTTCTTTTTACCAGTTTTAGGATCGATATCTTTATCAATGGTTACATCTTTAAGTGTTGTATCACCACCGATTTGGTGATATACCAAACCTTTAACTTGTGGATTTGTTAAATGCGCTTCCCCTTTTTGATAAATTGGTGCAACTGGGGCATCATTTAACATTAATTCTTCAGCTTGTTTCATAGCTGCATTACGTTCTTCAGGTTTTTTCAATAGTTTTCCATTAGCATCTTTAACAAGTTTATCGTATTCCTTACTACTCCATGCTGTATTATTATTAGAGTTACCTGTTGTCATAATATTTAAGAATGTTAGTGGATCAGGATAATCAGGACCCCAACCAGATAATGAAGCTTCAAACGTTTCTGTTGATTCTTGATTTAAACGCTGTTTAAATGGTAATTGTTTAATTTTCAAAGTAACACCAGGTAAAGTGCTTTCCACCTGTGATTTAATATATTCAGCAGATATTTTAGCATCTGGTGTATCTTCAGTGTTCATCGTAAAGGTTATATTTTTAACGCCTAAATCCTTTTTAGCTTTTTCAAAATGTTTTTTTGCTGCTTTTGGATTATAAGTTAATGGCGAATCAATAGACTCAGAAAAATCTTTAGCATCAGGTGTCTCTGCTGTTAGTTTCGCAGTGAAACCATTTGTTGCTTCTGACCCATTGTTTTTAACTGAATTAACATATCCTTCTTTATCAATAGATTGTGCAATTGCCAGTCTTAAGTCTTTATTTTTAAATTCAGGTACATTATCTTGGTTCATTTTAATGTAGAATGTACTTGCTAATAAACGTTTTTTCAAGCCTGGGTTGTCAGCATATTTATCCACTTGATCTGCTGTAATCGTCGTATCATCAACTGAACCAGTATCATAAAGTGAGGCACCAGCTTGCTGATCTTTTAATACTTTATAGTTTACACGATCTAAGTGTACTTGCTTTTTATCCCAATAATCTTCGTTTTTTACAAGTTGTATCTTATCTTCTACTTTCCATTCTTTCACTTTGAACGGCCCATTAAATACTGTTTTAGCTGCTGTTGTCCCATATTGGTCACCATTTTTCTTCACTACTTTTTCGTTCAGTGGCATAAACGTACCAAATGCGAACATTTCATTAATATATGGAATCGGTTTTGTTAACTCAACTTTTAATGTATGGTCATCAACCGCTTTCACACCTAGCTCATCGACATCCTTTTTACCCATATTAATTGCTTCAGCATTTTTCAAATCATACATGATATAAGCATACTCAGATGCCGTATCTGGATTCACCACACGTTTCCAAGCGTACTCAAAATCATGTGCAGTTACTGGATCCCCATTTGACCACTTGGCATCTTTACGTAACTTGATTGTAAGTGTTTTTCCCCCATTACTTTCTTTTGGCATTGCTTTTGCTACCCCTGGTTGTGCTTTATCATCTTTATCTAATGTATATAAGCCTTCGTATATTTGATTGAAAATATCGAATGACACCGTATCTGTAGCTAATGCAGAATCTAATGTTGAAATATCTGATGGCAGTACTTTCCTAAAAACTTGTCCTTTATCAGAATATACCCCTTCCGCACTACCACAACCAGCTAATACAACCGATAGTGCAATCAGAATAATAAATAATTTGAATTTTCTCATCGTAATCCCCCTTTCCCATGTTATACAGATGCTTCTTGTGTATGTGATTTCAAATCTTCCGCTTCGTCATCTGTTGTAAATACAAAATGATTCGGTCTGATTTCATGCAATGTACGTTGGTCATTTTTAGTCTCGTCTTCTTTAAAAAGTGTTCTCTTTCTCACACGTTCACTTTCTGGGTCTGGCTGAGGTACAGCCGACAGTAGTGATTGCGTATAAGGGTGCATAGGATGATTATAAATTTCATCCGCACTACCAATTTCGACAATTTTACCAAAGTGCATCACTGCAATTCTGTCCGAAATGTATTTAACCATGGAAAGGTCATGAGCGATGAATAAAAACGTAATGCCTCGTTCTTTTTGCAATTTAAGTAATAAATTTACAACTTGTGCTTGTATTGAAACGTCTAATGCTGAAATAGGTTCATCCGCAATAATAAACTCAGGTTCAACGGCAAGTGCACGTGCAATTCCAATACGTTGTCTTTGTCCTCCAGAGAACTCATGTGGATAACGATTGGCGTGTTCTTTACTTAGTCCCACAGTTTCTAATAAATCGTAGACACGTCTTTTACGATCTTTGACACCTGTAGAAAGTTTATGAATATCAATCCCCTCTGCCACAATATCCATTACTTTAAGTCTTGGATTGAGCGATGCGTATGGATCTTGAAAAATCATTTGTATCTTTTTATTAAATTTCAATGAATCTTTACGATTTTTAATTTTTTGAATATCTATACCTTCATATAAAATTTCACCATCAGTAATATCATTTAGTTTAATAATCGCTTTACCTGTCGTTGATTTACCACAACCAGATTCTCCAACTAGGCCGAAAGTTTCACCTTTATAAACGTCAAATGAAATATTTTCAATTGCTCTTACTTCATTGCGTTTACCTTCGTTAAAATACTGTTTTAAATTTTTCACTTGTAATAACAGTTCATTTTTATTTTCCATCGAACGACACCCTTTCTACCTGTTGTGGCTTATCGAAATTATTTGGCATGTTACGCAAACGTTTTTTCACCATTTCCGGTGGTTCCACATGTGGTGCGCGTTCATCTAATAACCAAGATTTTGCAAAATGTGTTGGTGACACTTGGTACCATGGCGGTGGCGTTTTAAAATCAATATCTAAAGCAAATTGACTTCTTTCTGCAAACGAATCACCTTTAGGTGGATGTAACAAGTCGGGTGGTGTACCTGGAATAGCTAATAATTCAGTCTCTGTACCAGTTGTCAAATCTGGCATAGATGATAATAATCCCCATGTATATGGATGTTTAGGATCATAAAATATTTCATCCACATCCCCTGTTTCTACCATTTGTCCTCCATACATGACCGCTACTCGGTCAGCAATATTCGCAACGACCCCTAAGTCATGCGTGATAAATATAATGGAGGTACTAATCTTATCTTGTAGTTCTTTCATTAATTCCAATATTTGAGCTTGCATTGTTACATCAAGCGCTGTTGTTGGTTCATCTGCAATAAGCACTTTAGGTTCACAAGCAAGCGCGGTTGCGATAACAATTCTTTGACGTTGTCCGCCTGAAAATTGATGAGGATATGCATTAAATCTTTTATCTGCATTTGGTAACCCAACTAAATTCAATATGTCTAACGCTCTTTTTTTAGCTTCTGTTTTACTGTAATTCTTATGTTTCATAAGTGGTTCCATGACTTGTTTCCCAATTTTCATTGTTGGATTTAATGATGTCATTGGATCTTGGAAAATCATTGAAATGTCTTTTCCACGTAATTTGATTAATTCTTGCTCTGATTTTTTAGCTAAGTCTTCCCCTAAAAAATTAATTTCACCTTTTTTAATACGTCCAGCGTCTCCTTGGAATAACTTAGTGATCGCTTTGGTTGTAACTGACTTCCCAGAACCAGATTCACCAACAATTGCAAGGGTTTCTCCTTTATTGATAAAGAAGTCCACGCCTCTTACCGCTTGCACTTCCCCTGCATCGATATCAAAGGAAACATGCAAATTACTAACTTCCAATACTCTTTCTGACATATATGTTGCCCCCTTTTGTTATCTACGCATTTTAGGATCAAATGCATCACGTAATCCATCACTAAATAGATAGAAGAATAAGATTAATAAACTTAATACAAGTGCTGGAATAAATAATTCATGCGGATGAATTAATAACATGGCTCTACCTTCATTCACTAAAGAACCTAATGATGTTCTAGGTGCTGGTACCCCAATACCAATGAAACTTAAGAAAGCCTCGAAGAATATTGCATTAGGTACTGTAAACATAGATGTAACTACGATAACACCTAATGTATTAGGTAAAATATGTTTGAATATTAATTTTATTTTAGATGCTCCCAAAGTTTTAGATGCTAATACAAATTCTTGGTTTTTTAACTTTAGGAATTCACCACGAACCACACGACTCATGCCAATCCATCCTGTAATTGCCATGGCTAATATAATTGTCCAAATAGACGGTTCGAATATTAGTACGAATAAAATAACAACAATTAGTGTAGGTATAGACGCAACGACTTCAATAATACGTTGCATGACATTATCTATCCGTCCCCCAAAGAAACCGGATATTGCGCCATATACAACGCCTATGAATATATCTAGTAACGCTGCTACAACACCAATGAATAAGGATACTTGTGCACCTTGCCAAGTTCTAGACCATAAATCTCTTCCAAGTTGGTCTGTACCGAACCAGAAGTTTTCTTTCACACCTGCTTCTTTATATGCATCTACGCCCTGTGCTCCTTCACCATCAAAAGGTAAAAATGGAATTTGATCCAATACAGGAATTTTTGCAGGTAAGTTACGTCTCTCTACATCTTGCTCTGCATAATCATGAGAACTTAATAAAGGTCCAATCAATGCTAGTAAGATAATGATGATTAAACCTATCATCCCTACGACGGCAAGCTTGTTTCTTTTAAGCTGTGCCCAAGCGTCTTGCCAAAAGTTTTTACTTTCTCTTTGCATTTCTGGTTCTTTTTCTAAATTGTTTTTACTTCTAATAAAATCCGAAGCTGGTATCGCTTCTGAGGTATGTGTCATAACTGCATTTGAATGGTCATCATTGTATTTTTCATCTCTTTTATCAGCCATTATTTTTTACCTCCTTGTACACGAATACGTGGATCAATCACACCATATAAAATATCTACAAGGAAAATAGAAACAATAAATAGTGTACTGAATAAAATCGTTGTCGCCATAATTACTGGGAAATCATTTGTCGTAATTGAACGTACAAATTGATCCCCTAAACCAGGCACACCGAATATATTTTCAATTGTCAATGTACCCGTTAATATACTTGCTAACATCGGTACAATAATTGTGATGACTGGGATTAATGCATTTCTTAATGCATGACCAAACAACACTCTCATCGTTGAATTCCCTTTTGCACGTGCTAACAAGATATAATCTGAACTTAAAACTTCTATCATTTCCGCTCTTATGTATCTTGCAACTGTTGCTAATACTGCTGCTGACAATGCCAGTGAAGGTAGTACAGCTGTCGATATACCTTCCCAACCTGCGACTGGAAACCACTGTAATCTAACTGAAAATACGTATTGTAACAATACCGCTAACACGAACGATGGTACTGAAACTGCAATAACTGAGATGACCGTTGCTGTATAATCAACCCAAGTATTTTGCCGTACTGCTGCAATAACGCCTAGTATCAAACCTATAATTACACCTATCACCATTGCCGTTAACCCCATCTCAAGCGACGGAACTAATCTCGGTTTAATTAACTCCCATACAGGTTGGTTATCATATTGAAATGAGTTACCAAAGTCCCCCGTAACGACATTCTTCAAATAACTAACATACTGCACTGGTACTGGATCATTGAGACCATATTTTTCATTTAAAATCTGCTTTTGCTCTTCATTTAATTTTTCATCATTAAATGGTGAACCGGGCATCAGCTTCATTAAGAAAAATGTTATCGAAATGATAATGAACAGTGATAAAATCATGTAGCCTAAACGCTTCAAAACATACTTAAGCATTTTTTATCCCCCTTTAATTTCAGAATAAACATTCCCTTCGAAATATTCAGAAATATTTAATAATAGTATACTTATAGTTCATATTTTAATCAATATTGTTTTGCTTTACTTTATTAAAGTAAATGAATTTTATTTAATTTTCTTTCTCTTTAAAAGTGTTGATATAAAAGAATTTATAAGGCAAATTATTCATTTTTTAGTTATTTTAAGTTACAATAAATTTATTAAATAAAGGAGACAATAAATATGAGGAAATTTACCACTTATCTATTTTGGCTATTATTTACACCATTGATTTCATTCTTATGTTGGCTCTTTGCCTCACATCAATTAACTCAGTATTTAAATATCATATTCTATGTATCTTTTATATTTGTGATTATCCTATTTAGTTTAATCATTGTTCAAGAAGGTATATTAGATCCTACGAGTTACGGTTTTAGAAGACTAAAGTATCAGCTAACGAATAAAAAACACAAAGATACGCTAGAAAATGATGATTTTTTTAAACCTACACAAGCCAAAAAATCATCCTACTTTGTAAATCCATGGATTAAAGTGGGCTTTGTTTTTAATTTGCTATATTTACTTATTTCGATTGCCATTTCATTTATTATATAAAAAAGACTGTATTAGCTATTGTGATGATTCACAATAAACGAATACAGTCTTTTCATTATTTTGTTTCAATATTAGGGTTATGAAATAATGCGTAATACAAGAGGATAAATCCTAATAGTACTATAACAGCTACATATACTGACATCATCCAAGGCAGAATAAACGCACCAATTATTAATCCCAAACGTGCCAATATATTCCCTCCATAGAATGAAATCATCCCAAATGTATTATAAGTACTTCGTTTATCTTCAGGAATCATCAAGAAACGTTGCGCATTTTGAATTGGGGAATAAATCAATTCACCTAATGTAGCTATAATAGAAAATAAGCATAATATCCAAAATTCAGAAGCTGACATCAAAACACTGTAACCAACGGTATATAAAACAATACCTATCATAAATGCAATTTTCTTTGAGGTGTTATCTACAATTCTATTAACCGTAAAAGTTAATGTCGCCACTACAAGTGTATTGATGATCATAATTACTGTAAACATTCGGACACCATCAATATAAAAGCCTAAAAAATGTAAAGGTTCAAACGCTTCTTTTAGTCTTACAACTACATAAGAATTCAAACTGAGTTCAGCCATGATGACCATCATAAACCCAATATTAAGCAACATATAGTATTTATCCTTAATGACAACATGATAACTATCTACGAAATGTTTAAATTTAGAGGTTAGATCTTCTTTTTTAGTAATAACTTGCTCCACGTCATAATATTTTTCAAATAAATACCAACTTATCAGCATAGCAATGAAAAATAATACAAATAATAAATGCTTATGTCCTAAATATAACAACGCGCCTAATGCCATGCCAATCGCCGTACCAATATTAAACATCCAATAATTTAATTGATAAACGTACTCGCGAACTTCTTCATAAATGGCATCCATAATTGCTGCTTCAAAAATAGGTTCACTCGCAGCAAACAATAATTCAAAGATAAATACCGTTATACAAAATATGATTAAACCTAAACCATCCATAGTCACCGTAATACTTAAAATAATCAGACACACAGCGTAGATAAAATGTATTAAATTGACTACTTTCTTCCTATTATAATTGTCTCCTAAATATCCACCTACGAAGGACACTACAAAACTTACAATGATATTGGCAATTAAAAATGTACCAGCAAATACAGCATTTACTTTACTCGTTAAATATAATGCCATAAAGGGTAAAATCGCTTGGCTCGCTATAATTAAGATGAAATCTGCTATCATTCTTGTTTTCAACGTTGTAGATAATGTTAGAAATTGCTTCATCTTAATTACACCCCACTTTATAATCCAATAATTTACATTATACACTAAATGTATGTCTTGAATAGACATTTTATAAATATAAAATTATCTTCACTTTATATTTTAACTTTTTCTAAACATTTCACAATATAAATTTTATGTTTTACAAGAATTTTAAATATTCAACCGTTAAAAAGTTATTATAATAAACTATAAGCCTCTCTATTATTGTTATCATTTCTCTAACTTTCTTAAGTTCGATATTTACAAAAAAAGCAAGAGCATCCGGTTGAGATGATCTTGCTTTTCAAAATATAACTTATCTACATTAATCAGTAAATTTTTTCAATACAAGTACAGCATTGTGTCCACCAAAACCTAAACTATTACTCATTGCATAGGTAATATCTAAATCTTCTGCTTTGTTTGGAACGATATCTAAATCGCATTCAGGATCTGGTGAATCAGCATGAATCGTTGGTGCAATACGACTATCTCTAATTGAAAGTGCAGAGAAAATAGCTTCTAATCCACCTGTAGCCCCTAGTAAATGACCTGTCATTGATTTAGTTGAACTTACTTTCAATGATTTCGCCGCTTCACCGAAAGTATTCTTAATAGCTTGAATTTCAGTTAAGTCACCTACTGGAGTGCTTGTTCCATGTGCATTTAAATATTGAATGTCTTTCGCTTCAATACCAGCATCATCTATTGCCGCTTGCATAGCACGTGAACCGCCTTCACCTTCTGGAGCTGGGGCTGTTATATGATATGCGTCACCAGTTGATCCATAACCTACGACTTCAGCGTAAATTTGCGCACCACGAGCTTTCGCTGATTCAAGTGATTCTAAAACGACAATACCTGCACCTTCACCCATGATAAATCCATCACGACCTTCTTGGAAAGGACGACATGCAGTTTCTTTATCATCATTTGTAGATAATGCACGACTCGCACTAAAGCCAGCTAATGCCATATGTGTAATCGGTGCTTCTGTACCACCAGTAATCATTGCATCTGCATCGCCACGTTGTATAATCTTGAATGCTTCACCTATTGAGTTCGTACCAGTTGCACAAGCAGTAACCGTCGAACCATTCGGCCCTTTAGCACCTAAATCTATTGATACTTGACCTGTCGCCATATCTGGGATCAGCATAGGTACGAAGAATGGACTCACACGTCTTGGTCCACGATTTAATAATTGGCTATGTGAAATTTCAAATGTTTCCATACCACCAATACCTGAACCAATCCATACGCCAATTTTATCCGCAGTACTATCATTAATTTCAAGTTTAGCATCATTAACGGCTTCTCTTGCAGCTACAACTGCATATTGTGTAAAGCGATCCATGCGTCTCGCTTCTTTTTTAGGAATATGCTCTTCAATATCAAAGTCTTTTAACTCTCCAGCTAAATGGACATTGTAATCCGTTGTATCTATGCGTGTAATCGAATCTATACCACTTACACCTTTTAATGCATTGTCCCAAGTAGACTTAGCATTATTTCCTATAGGTGATAATGCGCCAATTCCTGTAATAACAACACGTTGTTCTTTGCTCATAATTTATCCTCCTATTTTCCCCATCTTAGTGTCACAGCGCCCCATGTTAAGCCGCCACCAAAACCTACTAACACTAAGACATCATCATCTTTAATCCTACCATTTTCTAACTCTTGTCCTATACTTAATGGGATTGACGCTGCTGAAGTATTACCAAAGCGATCAACAGATACACTCATTTTTTCTTTTGGTATACCTAAACGTTCTCTCGCTGACTCCATAATTCTTATATTTGCTTGATGAGGTACAAACATATCTACATCATCTGCAGTTAAATTAGCTTTTGCTACTGCGTTGTTAGATGCTTCACCCATAATTCTTACAGCAAATTTAAAAACTTCACGGCCATTCATAAATATTTTTCCGTTTTCTGGATTTAAATATAAATGCTTAGCACCTGAGCCGTCTGAACCTAATTCATAACTTAAGATACCTCGACCTTCAGATACTTCACCGATTACTACAGCTCCAGCTCCATCACCAAATAAAATGGCTGTTGAACGGTCTGTCAAATCTGTGATTTTAGATAATTTGTCCACTCCAACTACTAAAATATTTTTATAATCACCAGATTGAACAAATTGTTTAGCATTTATCATTGAATACATGAAACCACTACAAGCGGCTAATTGATCCATAGAAGCAACTTTGCCGATGCCTAATCTTTCTTGTAATATATTGGCAACTGTTGGGAATGGAAAATCCCCTGTTGATGTCGCAACAATAATCATATCTATTTCTGATGCTTCTATACCTGCATCTTCAATTGCTTTTAAACTAGCTTGATAAGCCATGTCTGAAGTTTCTTCGTCTTCACCAGCCCATCTACGTTCTTTAATACCAGTCATTTGAGAAATCCATTCGTCTGATGTTTCTAAAAATGATTCAAAATAGGTATTTTCTACAACTTTTTCAGGTGCGTATGCACCAAAACCTTTAATACCCACGTCCATGGTTGTACACCTTCTTAAATTTAATTTTAATACCAGGTATTAATTTAACATAATACACATTTCAAATACAAGAACTATACATATTTCATTGCGTATTTTCCACAAATAATTATAAATGACTTAGCTCATTATCACAAAGTATAACCACAATTATTACTAACCTACTATACAAACTACACTTTTTTATTTATAATGTAGATATATATACGATATTGGAGGCATTACATAATGAAATACCTCGCAGTTTTATTTTGGTCTATTGTCTTATTACAAATGATTAATTTCGTACTTAACAGCTTAAATGGTGGCGGTGCACTGAACCTCATTACACCAGTCATAGGCGCTGTTGTATTTACGATTATTATTATCTTATTTGATTTGGTAATTAAACCTAAACATAATAATACAAATGAACAACATTAGATGACTAGGATAATGGTTTAGCTTATGTTTAAGAACGAATCATTTTAATGAAATGTAAAGTTTGAAACATTGATTTATATCCTAGAATCTTTAAACTGTCAACAAAGTCTTCTGACTGACGTTGGCAGTTTTTTTATTTTCAATATTAAAAAATAAACTTATTGGTTTGTTGAGATATGATATATCAACTTACAATCTTGTTCCCCGATTTTATAATTAAAAAAGTGGCGCAGAAACCAATGTAAAAATTAAGGTTTCTGCGCCACACCGTTTTGTTAAATTCAATTATACTTACTAATCGATTTCTGGTTTGTTTTCAGTAAATCTTAAACCATCTTCTGATAGGTCGATGTCTATTGTTGTGCCTTCAGGTAAATTTTCTCTAATCATTTTACGTGCAAGTGGTGTTTCTATTTGTCTTTGCACAAAACGTTTCAACGGTCTTGCACCGAATTGTGGTTCGTATGCTTCTTCACCTAACCACGCTTTAGCTTCATCTGACACATTAATTGAAATACGTTGTGCCATTAATCTAATATTCAATTCAGTTAATATTTTATCTACTATAGAACTCATATCACTGATTGTTAATGGTTTAAATAATACAATATCATCCATACGGTTAATAATTTCTGGTTTAAAGTATTGGTTTAAGCTATTCATAACAGCTTTTTCTGTATCATCAGTAATCACACCAGCATCTTTTACGTTTTCTAATAGGATTTGTGAGCCAATGTTACTAGTCATAATGATAATTGTATTTTTAAAATCAACTTCACGACCTTTAGAATCAGTAAGTCTACCTTCTTCAAGTATTTGTAACAATACATTAAATACGTCTGAATGTGCTTTTTCAATTTCATCTAATAATATAACAGAATATGGATTACGACGAACCGCTTCAGTTAATTGTCCACCTTCATCGTGACCTACATAGCCTGGAGGTGCACCAATTAAACGGGAAACTGAATGTTTTTCCATGTACTCACTCATATCAATTCGTATCATATGTTTTTCTGAATCAAATAAAGTTGACGCTAAGGATTTGGCTAATTCTGTTTTACCAACACCTGTAGGTCCTAAGAACAAGAAACTACCTATTGGTCTATTTGGATCTTTAATGCCAGCGCGCGCTCTGACAACAGCATCAGAAACTAAATCTACAGCTTTATCTTGACCAACGACACGTTCGTGTAAAATGTCTGAAAGATTTAATAACTTCTCTCTTTCTGTTTCTACAAGTTTAGAAACAGGGATACCTGTCCATGAACTAACAATATCACCAATTTCTTCATCTGATACAATCTCACGTATAATGCGCTCATTGTCACTATTTTGCTCATTTTGGAATGCAGCTTCTAACTCGCGTAATTCTTTTTCTAATTCAGGAATTTTACCATGTTGTAATTCTGCCGCTTTTTCCAAATTATAATTGTTTTCTGCATCTTCTAAGGCTTTTCTACTTTCGTCTAATTCAGTACGTTTTTCTTGTAGTTTTGCAATTTTGCCTTTTTCTTCTTCTACGCGTGATTGAATTGCGTTTTGTTTTTCTTTTTCATTAGACAATTCTTGTTGTAATTCTTGTAAGCGTTGTTTACTCGCGTTATCTGATTCGTTTTTCAATGCGCTTTCTTCAATTTCTAATTGCATGACGCGACGATTAACTTGGTCTAACTCTGTTGGATTTGAACCCATTTCAGTACGAATCGTTGCACACGCTTGGTCCACAAGATCAATCGCTTTATCCGGTAAGAAGCGATCAGTAATATAACGATCTGATAGTTCTGCCGCAGCTACTAATGCTTTATCTTGAATACGTACACCATGATAAACTTCATAACGTTCTTTCAGTCCACGTAAAATGGAAATTGTATCTTCTACATCTGGCTCAGACACATTTACTTTTTGGAAACGACGCTCTAATGCAGAGTCTTTTTCAATATATTCTCTATATTCATTGAGTGTTGTTGCACCGATACAGTGTAATTCGCCACGTGCAAGCATTGGTTTTAGCATATTACCTGCATCCATCGCGCCTTCTGTTTTACCTGCACCAACAAGCATGTGAATTTCATCTATAAATAATATAATTCTACCGTCTGAGTCTTTCACTTCTTTAAGTACTGCTTTTAAACGTTCTTCGAATTCACCACGATATTTTGCACCTGCAACAAGCGCACTTAAATCTAATTCAAATATTGTTTTATCTAAAAGTGATTCAGGCACGTCTTTACGCACAATACGTTGTGCAAGGCCTTCAACAATTGCTGTTTTACCTACACCTGGTTCACCGATTAATACTGGATTATTCTTAGTCTTTCTACTTAAGATTCTCACAGTATTTCTTATTTCTTCATCACGTCCAATGACAGGATCCATATTACCTTGACGGACTTCTTCAACTAAATCTCTACCATATTTTTCTAAAGCTTCATAATTTGCTTCTGGGTTTTGTGACGTCACATGATTTCCTCCTCTAATTTTTTTAATGATTTCTACAATAACTTCTTTTTTATTATCGACAAATTTAATTGTTGTATCATCTATGTCCATTGCAGCTAAAATGATATGTTCCATAGAAATATACTCATCTTCATAAGTATTCATATACGTTTCAGCTTTATTTATTAATTCATTTGCTTTCTGGCTAATATATTGACCATATTGCACGTTATCCCCTTGTACTGAAGGATAATTTTTCAATTTTTCATCGTAAGCCTTATTTAAAAGTTCGGTCTCTATGTTTGCTCTTTCCAATACACTTTTAAATAAACTTTCACTTTCTTCAAGTGCTGCTTTTAATATTGCTTCTATTTCGATATTTTGATTTTCGTTATCTTTTGCTAGCTCTATTGCTTTTTGCAAAGCACCTTGAACTGCATAGGTCATTTGATTAATATCCAAAATGATTCACCTCACCATTTAGTCTTTGATCAAGAACAAAGTAAGTTTGACTTTGACTTTCTTTGACCTTAATTTTATTATAATCCTATTGTTCACTTTTATCAACCAATATGACTATAAATTTTAAATTATTTTAGCTGCGTGCAATGCCTTATATACCTATGTTTTGCCCATAATTTTTATATTCTAAACAATGACTTTGTTCATTTTAAACATGATATATAAACACCCCTTAGATATGAATATTCATGACACTCAATAAATTAAAAGGCATAACCGCTTGTTCATTAAGCGGTTATGCCTTTTATTGTGTTTTAGCAGTCTATTTCATGCAAATCACACTCTAATTAAATTTATTAAATTGACTCAATTTCATATTTAATTTTGCTACTTAGCGGTTGATTTCGTTGCAATATGTTTTAAAATTTCATCTGTTAATGCTTTTACACCTGAAGGCTCTAAATGAATACCATCTGGTGCAAAGTACTCGCTATGGCCTTTCGAACGTTGATACCAATCAATCAATGTTACATTATGATGCTTTTTAGCTGCGTCTGACATAACTTGGTTGACATGACCTTCATAGCTTCTTGGTACACGCGTGTTAATCAAATACACATTGGCTTTACCATATTTGCCTATCAGTTCGTCCAGCTGTGCTTCAGAAAAATCTCCATTCGTTCCTAATTCTAAAATCACTTGCTTAGACTTATAATTGTAAGATTTATATTTTTCATCTGTTAATGGTATAGCTTCATATAAATTACGTCCGACTTTACCATCAATGGTTGCATTGGGAACGTGCGTTTTAAAAGTTTCTCCAATATCAACCATAACCGAATCACCAATAAGCAGTGGACTCAAATCAGTATATACCTCATTATCTTTATCTTTTTTAAAATTTGAATCTCCTAAAAAGTTAACATCGTCGACCGGTATGGGTCTAACCATATACTTATCAATTTCTGCTGTATTATATGACGTTGATTTATTATTAATTTGGCCTTTTCCTAAACGATCAAATGTCCCCGCAAAAATAAAAATGGTTGGTAGCAGTATCACGCCTAGTAGTATAGTTCTGATTAATGTGGACTTTTTATATTTATTAATACTTAAGGCCTTGAATCCTTGTTTTCTAAACTGTGTTTCAATGAATCTATATGATATTTCAGCAAAGAAAATAGTCAATAAGATGTCTAGAGCATATACATATAATGGGACTTGACCTTCAACATAATAGGAATGTAAAAAGCTTATGACTGGGAAATGCCATAAATATAAACTATAAGAGCGTTTACCAATATAAACAAAGAAAGGATTTCCTATTAATTTAGCGAAATACCCCGATGGATGCACTACACTAATGATAACAAATAAAGTGATACCGGAAATAAGGTAAAAACCACCATTATAGATCCAATCACTATTATCATCGACTTTAATGAAAAGTAATAAGAGTATTAAAATCCCTATTGCACCTATACTATCAATAATGAACCTGAGACTAGGATTAGGGTTCTGCTTTAATTTAAATGGCGGCCAAATAAAGGCTAATATAACACCGAGCAACATCGTTTGTAACCTTGTATCTGTTCCAAAATAAACACGAGAATGTTGCATATGTGGTTGAGAAATCCAAACCATTAAAAGTAATGAAATCAGTGAAATAATCCAAAAAATAAGTGTTACATTTCGGTATTTCTTAATTGTTAATAATAATGCTATCAAAACGATTGGAAAAACTATGTAGAATTGCTCTTCAATTGCTAATGACCACAAATGTTTTAATGGCATAAAGGCAAACTGTTCAAAATAATTTACATCAGTTGCAATATACCACCAATTTGATACATAAAAAATGGCTGCAAATGCATCATGCTTTATACTTATAATTTGTTCAGGCTTAAAAATGAGTGTCGCTAAAGTTACTGTAACAACTAATACCAATACGGCCGGTATCAAACGTTTAATTCGCCGTAACCAAAACTGCTTCAAATTGATAATGCCGGTACTTTCATACTCAAACAAAAGTAAACTTGTAATTAAGTAGCCCGAAATTACAAAAAATGTATCTACACCAAGAAACCCACCAGATAACCATTGCTTATTTAAATGATAAATAATAATACCTATAACTGCAATTGCTCTAAGTCCATCTAAACCAGGCATATAACGCGTGTGACGGTTGGTTTGATTACGATTATTAGAATTTCTGTTCATTTACTACCATACTTTCATCTCCGAATATATTACTTTTGCTTTTTAATGTTTTACACCAAGCCATTGTAATACTTTCGTAACATAACTGCAATTATTTTAATGATTTGCACTATAGAAAATTTTTATTTTAAGATTGTCAGCATGCTTTAAATTTTCAAAAAAATACTAGCCTATAGACCATTATCGATCTTTAAGCTAGTATTTTCAATTACTATTAGTAGCGTTAGCCGATGCCTAATGCAATTTTAGCATAACGAGACATCATGTCTTTACCCCATGGTGGACTCCAAACAATATTCACTTCTGTATCTGCTATTTCTGGAATCTCAGCTAAAACCATTTTAACTTGGTTAACAATTTGTGGTCCCATTGGGCATCCCATAGATGTTAATGTCATTTCAACTGTACATAAACCTTCGTCATTAACATCAACATTATATACTAAACCTAAGTTGACAATATCAATACCTAACTCAGGGTCAATAACCATTTCTAACGCATTTAATATGCTATCTTTTAATCCTTCATCCATTCATATCACCTCTTCGAATTTAATGATACTAACAATATATCAAATATCTTACAAAACGCCAATAAAATGCTATGATATTCATACATCAATAAAAAACATTAAGGAGAATTAAATGGAATCTTATTTAATTTGTCTAGATCTAGACGGCACGTTATTAACAGATGAAAAAGTAATCTCACCATATACAAAAAACGTTTTAACAACACTACAACAACAAGGTCATAAATTAATGATTGCTACTGGTAGACCTCATAGAGCCAGTCAAATATATTACCATGAATTAAATATGGATACACCCGTTGTTAATTTCAATGGTGCCTTTGTTCATCATCCAAAAGACGATCAGTTTGAGCCAATGCATGAAGTATTGGACTTAGATTTATCTAAAAACATCATTGAATCACTGAATGATTATGGCGTAACAAACATGATTGCTGAAGTTAAAGATTATGTTTTTATTAATAATTACGATCAAAAATTATTCGATGGGTTCTCTATGGGAAATCCAAAAGTTGAAACAGGCGATTTACTTAACTCATTAACTGAGTCTCCAACATCGATTTTAGTTGAAGCAGAAGAATTTATGATTCCTAGAGTCAAACAAATGCTCACACGTTTTTACGCTGAAAATATTGAACATCGTCGATGGGGTTCACCATTCCCAGTAATAGAAATTGTTAAGCAAGGTATTAGCAAAGCACGTGGGATTGATTATGTGAAATCGTATTTAAATATTGATAGAAATCATATCATTGCTTTTGGAGACGAAGATAACGATTTGGAAATGATTAAATATGCGAAACACGGTATCGCGATGGACAATGGTTTAGATGAACTTAAACACGTTGCAAATCAAACTACATATTCTAATAATGAGGATGGCATTGGACGTTATTTAAACGACTATTTCCAATTAAATATGCCTTATGAAGAAACAGTAAAATCTAGTATAGAATCATAGATAGATACTTAAGGAGGCTTTTCATTATGAATAAAATTGTAGTAGTAGGTGCAGTTGCAGGTGGTGCAACGGTAGCCAGTCAAATTAGAAGACTTGATCAAGAAAGCGAAATTGTTGTCTTTGAAAAAGATAGAGATATGAGTTTTGCTAATTGTGCCCTGCCTTATTATTTAGGTAACGTGGTAGATTCGCGCAATAAGGTGCTTGAAGCAACACCTGAATCATTTTATGAAGCTAAAAATATTGTTGTCAAACCTTGTCACAAAGTAACATCAATCAATGACACAGAGAATACAATTACTGTCTATGATCGTATACAGGATACGTATTTTGAGACACATTATGATACTTTAATATTAAGTCCTGGCTGTAGTGCCAATTCATTAAATTTAGATAGTCCTATTGCGTTTACATTAAGA
This sequence comes from Staphylococcus sp. Y174-1, assembly GCF_049897865.1. NCBI lineage: Bacteria > Bacillati > Bacillota > Bacilli > Caryophanales > Staphylococcaceae > Staphylococcus > Staphylococcus sp. Y174-1. The sequence continues at coordinate 916,481 of NZ_JAFCXB010000001.1, forward strand.
AACATGGAAGATACAGATGCAATTGAAACATTCATCAAAGAAAATCAAGTTAAAAACGCACTTGTCGTAGGTACTGGATATATTGGTCTTGAAATTTTAGACAATCTATATGAAAGAGGTATCTCCCCTACACTCATCCATCGTTCAACACATATTAATAAACTAATGGATCAAGACATGAATCAAGCAATCCTCGATGAAATGGATAAGAGAGATATTCATTATAGATTCAACGAAGAAATTTCAAAAGTTGTGGGCAATGCAGTGCATTTTGAATCTGGTAAAGTTGAAAATTATGACCTAATTATCGAAGGCGTTGGTGTTAAACCAAACTCAGAATTTATAAAAAATTCAAACGTTACTTTAGATGATAAAGGCTATATTCCAGTAAACGACCAATTTCAAACGAACATTCCAAATATTTATGCACTAGGTGATATCATTACGTCCCATTATCGCCATGTTGATTTAAATGCACACGTTCCTTTAGCTTGGGGTGCACATCGTGGTGCTAGTGTCATCGCCGAACAATTAGCTGGTGATCACAAGATACACTTTAAAGGTTATTTAGGCTCAAATATCGTAAAATTCTTCGATTATACATTTGCTAGTGTCGGTGTATCACCGAAAGAGCTTTCAAATTTTGATTATGCAATGGTCGAAGCAAATCAAGGTGAACATGCCGGTTATTACCCAGGAAATACCAAGCTGCACTTACGCGTTTACTTTGATAAGACAAATCGACGTATCATTCGTGCTGCAGCAGTAGGTATGAAAGGTGTCGACAAACGTATTGATGTACTATCAATGGCTATGATGCATAAACTCACTATCGATGAATTAGTTGAATTTGAAGTAGCTTATGCACCACCATACAGTAGACCCAAAGATATTATTAATATGATAGGTTATAAAGCACGAAATAAATAACTATATAAATAAAAGCCGTACATTTCCTAATGGAATTGTACGGCTTTTATTATTGTTATACACTTACGTTTATAAACCAAACATTTGCGTAATTGGACCCATAGGTAAAATAATACCTATAATCATCGTTAAGATGATTACTACAATCGTCGTCCACATTAAGCCATGACTAGGTTGCCCTTTTTTACGTTTAGTAATTGTTACTTCCATTAATGCAACTACAGCCACACCACATATCATTTTCAATGTAAGTAACATGTGCCCACCAGCAGCTCCTGATGAAAATGATTGAATCCAAACCCAAAATCCAGAAATTAAGACTAATAGCATAAATAGTCTTAATAGCATATGAATTGGTTTGAAATATGGTGATGCACCTTGTTTTTCTGAAAAATTAAAATAAGCAGCAAAGAACAAGATGATTAATAAAACCCAACTAGCAATATGCATATGTAACATACTTGATTACCCCCACACAATTTTTACTTCAAAAATATATAAAACAGAAGTATTGTTGTCCCCTTTTAACTTTGAAGTCAAAAGATTACATCTCTTATCATACTCAATATAACTGTACAATTCAAAAAAACTACATTACTAATTTACAAAAAATAAAACTGGTTAACCCGCCATGGACTAACCAGTTAACAATAATCAATGATTATTTATCTGCAATAAAGTTTGTTAACGTACCAATATTATCTATTGTTACCTTAATTTCATCACCAGGTTGTAAGAATTGCGGTGGATTCATACCTGCACCAACACCCGCTGGTGTGCCAGTCGCAATAATATCTCCTGGATGTAATGCTACATATTTTGAAATTTCTTCTATTAATTCATCAATTTTAAGAATCATTTGACCTGTATTGCCATCTTGACGAATATCATTGTTAACTTTGGTTACAATATTGACATCTTCTGGCGTTGGTAATTCATCTTTTGTTACAATATATGGTCCTACAGGGCAACCCCCTGTTAAACTTTTAGATAAGAATGCTTGGTCCTGTGCATTTTGAGCTTTACGGTCTGTTATATCATTAATAATTGTATAACCATAAACATAATCTAAAGCGAGACCTTTAGGTATTTTCTCACCAGATTTGCCAATGACAATACCAAGCTCACCTTCATAGTCTAGTTGATCCGTAATATCTTTATGATTTGGTATCGTGCTATTATCACCAGTTAATGACGAAGCAGCTTTAGTAAAAACATACAAACGTTGTACTTCGTGATTTAACTCATTCGCATGATCTTGATAATTACGTCCAAAGGCAATTACATTATTAGTTGGCGTGACCGGCGGTAAAAATTCAATGTCGCTAAACTGAACTTTGTAATCTTCACCTTTACCACTGTCTTCCGCTGCAACAACCGCTTTACGAACTTGTTCTTGAAAATCTACGACTTGATTTTGTTGAAGACCATTTAATAACGTTTTAGGGTGAAATGAACCTTCAGCAAAATCTGCAAATACTTTCTTCAAGTCCCATGCAGCTTCTTCACGTTTTACTTTCACACCATATGATGTCTGTCCTTCATGTTTGAATGATAGGAATTTCATTCATTATCAGCTCCTCATCTATATCTTATTTCATATTATAACTATATTTACCACTAAATAACAAATATATAACTAGCATAAGCCAAAAATTCAGGCCTTTTACCTAAACTAAAACGATTACTTCAAATATGTGACTTTTCGCCATAACCATTCTATTGGACCTTTACTGAATTTTTTCAAATAAAAATAGCAACCAATGACTTGTAAGCTATAAAAAATGATAACAATGAGATAGGATTGATATAATGGCAACTTGTTATATAACCCTAAGCCAAAGCCCATAAAAATAAATGTAAACATGATACTTTGAGTAATATAAACCGATAAGCTCAATTTACCGGGATACTTAAATATACGCATGATTTGTGCACCATGAACACTTTGACATAAATATACTATGAGTATAATATATCCTGCAGATACAATCGGGCCACCTACAGCATTGATAACAGCGAATGAACCATTATCATAATCAATAGCAAAAGGCATTTTAATACAATAGCCTAAAATAGCTATTAAACTCCCCCATTTCAAAAAGGATGAGCTTTTTGTTCGAATAAGTTCAATTAAATTCATCTTATATGCAGCAATACCGAAAAGGGCATAAGGTAAAAATTCCAGAAATGCAGATCCCATTAAAATATCCAACATACTATATAGATTCTCAAGAACGTTCAACTTTAAAAATGAATCATAGTGTCCATTCTGTTTAACATCGATAAATTGTTGCAGAGATATACCTAGATAGTTATTTTTCTCATAAACACCTTGCGTATAATTTAAAATGGCAAAAGGCACCACAAAGATAAGGATTTTAAACACAAATAAAATACTAGCTATTTTAATTAGCTTTTGGGCTTTCATTTTAATAAACAGTACTGCGAATAGCCCTGTAAATGCATAACCAAATAGGATATCACCTGAAAAGATAAACATACCGTGAATTACGCCGATGACTAATAAAAAGCTAAGTCTTCTGTAGATCATCGGATAAAATCGAATTTTTCTGATTCGACTATGCTCAAACATCATACCAAGTCCATACCCAAATAAAAAAGTGAATATTGGATAAAATGAACCTATAACAAACAGTGTAATCAAATGAAGTAATACAGCATTAAAGCCTTTTACTGTCTGAGACATTGAAGCCATCTCGTACGGAAGACTAAAAACTAAAATATTCATTAAAATAATGCCGAAAAGACTTATTCCTCGCAAAGCATCTAATTCAAATATTCTTTGTTTCACAGGCACGTGTAACGCTCCTTTTTATCCTTCTATAGATAACTGACCAAATTTAAAGAAATACAAGAATCCTTTCACATCGGTCTTCAATATTGTTTCTAATGTATTACGATAATGATTCATTTGAACCTTATAGCGTTCTCTCAATTGAGCACCAATCTCTTCATCTGACATATTTCTTCGTCTATTAAAGGCATCTGTCTTATAATCTACAAAATAATATTGTCCCTCTTTAACAAATATAAGGTCAATCATCCCTTGAATAATTGAAGCATCTTCTTCACTATGCTTGTTATGGTCAACCTCATTTTGATTAACAACAAATGGCAACTCGCGATATATTTCGTCACTTTCAGCAATTAATTGATACAAGTCACTTGCTATAAAATTGTAGATATCATCAAATCGGATATCTTGTTTGGCATCTTCAGGAATAATATGTTGCGCTATCAGATGATCTACGAGACGGTTTACATCTTCTTCGGTTAATCTATCCTTATTAAAAGGTAAGTGTTGCATAACTGTATGCATTAATGTACCTATTTCATTCGCTTTTCTTTGCTTACTACGGCTTAAAAATGCCGGTCTCTCATATGAAGTAGAACCAATACGATATTGTCTAACTCTATCATAGTTCGTATCTGATTGTTCCGTCTCATGCTGACGCTTCAACTCCGAAACCGACTGCTTTGAGGGCTTTTCTATAGCTGATTGATATGGATATTCATAGCTTAATTGATTACGAATTTGAGCTTGAAGTGCTTCATTTTTCGAATGATTCATTTCTATATCTGCTACCGTGCGCTGTTCGCTTACATCAGTGACTGTTTCTGACGCAATATCTTCATAAAAATCAGTGTTTAATTGTACATATGGTCGCATGGCTTGATCAACGCCCTCTATCGTCTGTTCAAAGCGCAACTCATTTGGCAATGATGAAGACTGGTATTTGGCTAGTATTGGATAAATCATATCAATCGGTCGTTGTGCTGTTATGCGATAACTCACCGGTAAATGGGATTCCGATACGGATACTTGTTCAAACTGTGAAAGTGTTTTTTCATCTTTAACTCTACCAATTAAAAAAAGTTGTTCTTTTGCGCGTGTTAAAGCAACATAAATGAGTCGCATTTCTTCTGAAACCATCTCTTTTTCAGCAATCGCTTTATATGTCACTGAAGATAACGACGGATAAGATAAATTACTTTCAACATCATAATACGCCATACCTAAACCATAACTCTGATTTAATATAACCGGCCGATGTAAATCATCACGTCTAAACTTACGAGAAAGCCCAGAATATATAACAAATGGAAACTCTAGCCCTTTACTGCTATGAATTGTCATCATTCTAACAACATCATCGTTCGGTCCGACTATATTCTCTTCACCAAAATCTTTACCACGTTCAATAAGTTCATCAATAAAACGAATAAATTGATACAATCCACGAAAACTTGAGTTTTCAAATTCGACCGCTTTGTTAAATAATCCATATAAATTCGCACGACGACCTTTACCACCAATAATGCCGCTAAAGTACTGTATGACGTAGTGATCATTATAAAATTTATCGATGAGTTGATAAACTGGATGACTTTGACTATAGTCTTGATATTGTTCGATATCTTCAAGGAATGACGCAAGTTTAGCTACTAATTTTTTATTAGCTACATCATTGGCCATGTAATGCTTTATCGATTGATAAAAGTAATCATCGTTTGGGCTAAATACACGTATATTAGATAACTCATCCTCAGTAAATTGATAAATAACCGAACGCATGAGACCGACTAAATAAATATCTTGTAAAGGGTTATCTATGGTTCTTAAAAACGATAAAATCAATTGCACTTCAGTTTGTTCAAAATAGCCTTCCTTGCTGTTCACATGAAATGGAATATTATGATCCTTAAATGCTTGTTGAATTTTACGCGCTTGTCCATATGATCTTTCTAAAATCACAATATCTTTATAGCTCGGTTTTCGATATTGTTCCATTTTAATATCATAAATTTCATGTTGCGACATTATTTTTTCAACTTGCTGTACAATATATTCTGCCTCTTGTTCTGATCCATTTAAGTCTGATGTTGCATCTTCAATTAACATATTCAACTGTACATCATGTGGTTTATGATCAAACGGCGCCCCATAATATAACTGTGCTGCATCGTCGTAAACAATTTCTCCTACTGCCTCGTCCATCATATGCTTAAATAAATAATTCGTCGTTGTTAATATTTCTTCCCTTGATCGAAAGTTCTGAGACAAATCTATGCGCATACCGTGTTCAGACCCATCAAGCGTAAAGCGATTATATTTCCCTATAAAAAGACTTGGATCTGCTTGTCTAAATTTATAAATAGACTGTTTCACATCACCAACCATAAACAAATTACCATCCGCTTCGCCACCACGTTTAATGCAGGCAATGATTTTTTCTTGAACACGATTGGTGTCTTGATATTCATCTACAAGGATTTCCTCAAATTGCTTGCGATACATATCTGCAATTTCTGACGGATTACCGTCTGAGTCCATCAAAATACGCAAGGCGAAATGTTCATAATCCGAAAAATCCAGTAAGTTACGACTTCGCTTTTTATGATTAAATTGTTCAATCACATCTGCTGTAACTTGCGCTAAATAAGCGACTCTTGGCGCTAAACGTTGCATATCTGTTTTTAAGTCAGCGGCTTCACGTGAAAAATAATCTTCTTGGACTTTACTCACTAACGCTTTGTAATCATCATAATGCTTTTTACCATCATCATATGCATCCATCATCATTTCATTAGCTTCTTTTATCTTTTTATTTTTTGCAGGAAAACGTGATTCAAATTGATGTTCAGCAATTTTTTGCGTATTTAACAAGCCACCTTCCATCGCTTCTGCTAAGAAACGGCGTTCTTTATCTAATACAGCGACTTGTTTATCTACTTCTTCCAACATCATAAATAAATCGTAACTCTTATTGAGTGCCTCTAACGCAGAATTCATAAATATCATCGCTAAATCATTAAGCAAATTGAATAATGTTTCTTGCTGTGATTCATCTTCGTATGGTGTTGACAAATGTTGTAGCCAATTTAATGGATTTGGGTTAGCAACACTAAAGTAATACATTTCTTTAATGGTATTCCTTAATTGATCATCATTACGGTCAGATGATAATTGCTCTGTTAAATCAACAAAATGAGGATCCAATATATCGTAATGGCGTTCGAGCACTTCATCGATTGTTTGCTCTAGTAATAATATATTTTCCGCTTCACTGCTTGTTCTAAAATTAGGATCAATATCTAAGACATCATAATGTTGTTGAATGAGTTTCAAGCAAAAGCTATGTAATGTAGATATCTGTGCTTGATGTATTTTGACACGTTGATTTTTCAAATGTGCATTGTCCGGATTTTCAATTGAAGCTTCTTGAATGCGTTGATCTACACGTTGTTTCATTTCACGTGCACTTGCATTTGTAAAAGTAACCACAAGCAATTTATCAACATCAATTTCATCTCTGATAATGCGTTGAATGATACGTTCAACAAGTACTGCTGTTTTACCAGAACCGGCTGCAGCTGCAACAAGAATATCCTGGCCTTTGGCATAGATACTCTGCCATTGGTTATCAGTCCATCGTGTCCCTGTTGGTTTCACTGGTATGTCATTCATCATTACTCACCCTCACTTTCTAAATCTACATCTTGGATTGCTTCAAGTGGATTGATTGATTCGTCAACTGTACGATATCGTTTACTATCAATCATGCCATCTACATGACAGACTGATTTATAATTACAAAAATCACATGGTAATGTTTGGTTATATTTCATTGGCGCAACTTCGGTATGACCATCCATGATATTTGACGCTGTTTCAATAAAGTTCTGCTTATTATGCTTAATTAATTTATAAATTGTCTGTTCATCGGCAACTTTACTATTACTTTTAATTCCGCCATCCTTTTTCAAACCTAACGGTACAATATCGGAATTGTAACTTGGTTCTAATCGTGTATCAAACGCATCTAAGACAGATGTGTCACTATTTAATAAACCACTGAGTTTAAACGAATTAATAAATTCGGTGTTTCTTTTATCTTCACTTAATTGATTCCAAGCTAATTTAATACGTGGTTCATGTACGTGAAAATATAGTAGACCTCCTGGTTTAGTCATATCTGTTAAACCAAGTCTTGATTTATTTTGCAGAACAATATCCATATAAGTCATCATTTGCATTTGCATGCCATAATATACTTTAGTTAAATCTAACGTACCACTGTACTTGGAAGACTTATAATCTATAATATTTACAAAACTTTCATCGCCTTGTTGGTATGTGTCGATACGGTCGATTTGCCCGCGAATATTGATTGGTATACCTTGTTTCGTTTGCAATGGTGCTGCTAATAACTCACTTTGATCTTTAGGTTTTCTTCTAAAGCTAGCTTCAAAACGTTGTGGTGTAAACTTAGTATGACTTCCTTGGTATTTAAGTGCAGTCAATGTCGTCTCAACAATGGCACCAATGCGTTGCGACAAATAGCGATAATACGCCGTTGAATTAAGTAAATTAAATTGAACTTCTGGTAATATTTCACTCAATGCTTCTGTCGTTAACTTGTGTATTTGTTTTGGATTTAAATTCTTAAAATCACCATTTACTTTTTCTGAAATGAATTTTAAAACCCGATGAAATATGTCGCCTAAGTCAAAATTTTCTAGTTTATATTTTGTACGTTCATTAAGTCTTAAACCATGAGAAGCAAAATGTTTAAATGGGCACGCCTGATATCCTTCAAAACGAGACACACTTGCATTAATGGTTGAGCCATATAATGCTTTAGATAATGATGGATTGAGTTGAACTGTCTGATTATCGTATGTTAAAGCAGAAAGTAAATAGCTTAAACCATCATTTAAGCGCGTATCATCTCTCATCACTTGATACGTATCTAACCAAGTTTCAGCTACCAATTCATCATCTAGCCATGCCTTCAAAGATTCAAAAAGCGCAATCTTAGTTTGATGAGGATGTTCCATTAACCTTAAAGGCTCTGCTTGATGTTGATGATGAATATTTTGTACTTCTAAATTTGTATACAATTGCTGAATTTGATGTAAGAATGGACTCGGCTCTTTCACATCACCACTCGCTCCCATCAATGCATATGAAAATGTGACATGCGCACGACTTCTTGTCATAGCAATATAACAAACAAATGCTTCATCCATTTGTAAAATATCAGCTGTGGGACTTAATTCGATTGATGACTGCTCTTGGAAATACTTTTTCTCTTCATCTGTAATTAAACTAGATGCAGTCACCGTTTGTGGCAACACGCCATCATTAGCCCCTACAAGGTAAACATGTTGTTTATTATCCACTTTCGCTAAATCCATAGTTCCAATACTCACTTGGTCTAATGTCTGCGGAATCATAATAAATTCTAGTTGTTCTAATCCAATATCAAAGAGTTCTAAGAAGCGCGTTTTTGACATGCTTTGATCATCAAATACTGTCACTAAATCATCTAGTGTTTGTATAAGACCATTCCATATTTGATCTATCTCTTCGGCTTTTTTATGTTCACCATTAAAGTCTAATGCATCTCTATCTGTCATTAATTGACTTGGCAAATCAAATGCTTCCATCGCTTCATAAAATGCAGTTGCAAAAGCGATCGCTGTGCTAGCATTATTTATTTTCTCCTCAAATAACATGACTTTTTTCATTACGTCATTTTTTAATTGAATGACACGCTCAAAGGTTTCGCGTTCTTCATCTGTTAATGGCTGGCGTTTCAAACCCATTTTTCTAAATTGTTCTATATCAAAGTATTTGTCGTCTATCCAACGCTTGCCATATATACCGCGCTCTAATACAAAGTTCTCTAATATATCAATAAGATATTGGCTATCTTTAAATTTTTTAGTTAAAACATTTGTTTTAAACAAACGCATTAATGGATCAAATTGCCATCCAGTTTGGATAACTTCTATAAGTGAACGTATCATTTCCATTATTGGATGATGCGTCATAGATGACTTAACATCTATGTTGTATGGTATATCGTACTGTGGCAATATAGATTCCATTAAATAAGCATATGATTCGTCTCTATATAAAATAGCAATATCTTGGAAACGACGACCTTGTTCACGATTTTCTCTTAAGATACGTCGCGCAACTTCGTTAATTTCTTCACGCATGCCAGAAGCTTCTAGAATTTCAACATTACCTTCTGTTGGAATAGGCTCAAACTGTAATGCATTGAAATTGTGTTCCAAGTGTTTCAAGTCTTTGTGTATGAATCGCTGCACATCCAAAAACTGTCTACTATGTAATTGTATATTTAAATTATTCGCAATTTCTTCTATATGCGTCAATGATTCAGAGGGTTTTCTAAACAAACTAAAAAGATCTCTATCACCATCAGTCGTTAATACAATCGTCACTTTTTTCGCATATTTTACTAAACTTTGTATGATTTGATACTCTAATGTTGAAAAGTTGTGGAAACCGTCTATATAAATTTCTGCGCGTTTAAGCCACTCAGATTGGTCCATCATTTCTATAAACCGCTGCAAACTATCCTCTGTTGATACATATTCACCATTGATTCTATCTTCTAAGTGTTTGTATACCAATGCTATATCTTGTAATTTATGCTTTGTTCTCGTTTGTAAATTATTTTCCGCAATATACATTTCTAGTTGTTGTGGCGATACCGCATATTTTTTAAAATCCTGTATTTGTTCATATAGTTTCTCGCTAAAACCATAATATTTTACCTGTGATTGATATAACCTTAATTCAGACTGATGTTGTTGTATGATGTCATATATCATCATTTCTGTGCCTGCTTTTGATAATTGTTGTTCCATCAATCCGCCGACTTCTTGAAATACACGATAGCTCAAACGTTCAAAGTGCAATACCTCTGTTCTCAAACTACCATTTAATGTTTTGTCGTTTACAAATGCTTGTTCAAGTTGAAACGTATTTTGCGTAGGCGCAATTAATACTATCGGATCTCCTAATGGATCTTGTTTCATTTTTTCTTTAATTTCTTCAATAATCGCTTTTGATTTCCCAGTACCTGCTCTACCGATATACGCATTTAATTCCATTATCTACGCCAACTCCTTTGACTCACATTTTAACATATAAAGCTATCTGTTATGACTTCTTACACCTATCATAGTTAATTAATTACCATAAGCATTTTACTTATTATATACGTCTATAAGCAATGTCGTAATATTTACATATCTACTTACCATTCACTATTTTTTTATTCACTTTATTATAAGACTGTACAAACTTAAAATATAAAAAATGAACTGGAAACCTACTTGGTCTACAGTTCATTTTTTAATTATTGTAATAGACAATGAAATCATCTATTGGTACGAGCGTTCTATCTCTTACACAATTTATCTACTTTCCATAATCTGTATCAGGATTGAATCCAAATTTCATTTCATTTAGTGGCCAGAAACTGAATGATACCTTACCGACTATTTGATCTTCGTCAATTAAACCAAACGAACGACTATCTTTACTTACTTCACGGTTGTCTCCTAACACTAACAACTTACCTTTAGGAATTTTATTCTTTTCATCTACTTGATTGATATCTTTAGTTTCAAAGCTTCCTGTAATGTAATTATATTGTTTATGCTTCTTATTATAATCCAAGTAAGGTTCATCTACTTTTTTACCGTTAACGTACAATTCATCTTTCTTGTACTCTACGTTGTCACCTTCTGTACCAATCACACGTTTTACATAATCATTTTCTTTTGTAGCATGGAATACAACAACATTTCCTTTTTCAATGCCACTTAAATTTTTAGAAAATAAATTTACAATCACACGTTCTCCATCTTTCAATGTCGGATCCATAGAGTCACCTTTAACTGTATACGGTTTAGCCACAAAGTTAACAATCAGCAATACTAATGCAACTGCTACTACAATGGATACAATCCATTCGATTATCTCTTTTCTCAATTTTTACACCTCGTCTATTTAATTGAAGTCTACCGTGAATTTTTTAAATGGGTAATATCTCATACTAACATTACCGATAATATCTTCTTTCTTAATATAGCCCAATGTCCTAGAATCATGCTTATTCGTACGTTGATCATTGAGCACAAAATAAGCATTTGGTGGTATGATATCACTTTCAGAATTTTTTATATCCCTAAGTGATAAATTTTCTATGCTGTTTTGGGTATAAGGTTCATCAACTTGCCTATCATCTCTAATAAGCTTACCGCCTTTAAAAGCAATCGACTGCCCAGGTTTGCCAATAATCCTACTATATTGAATATCATCACCATTACGATACATTATAATATCATTATTATCTAACAAATCAAATGTTGATTGTATTTTATTTACAAATATACGATCATTTTCCTTTAGATTCGGAGACATTGTATTATCTTTCACCACCGAACCAGTAATAACAAAAGCTTGAATCAACAGTACTATAATAATCGCAATTATAATTGAAATCAAATGTTTTAATATTTTTCGCAAGTTGTCACTCCTCCGACGAACTCATAAAATGTTTCTCAATCTTCCTTCCAACGAACCAAACGATGATAATGACAACCACAATTGTAATCAATCGTGTTGGATTAGAGAATAAAGTCGTAATATCATTGCCTAACCAACCAACGAGTCCAATCATGATAAACTTAGAAATAATCAGCACAGTTAGATAAGCATGCGCTTTAATATGGGACATACTTGCAACGATATTTACGAGTGCACTTGGTGTAAATGGAAAGCACATTAAAATAAAGATAGGAATAACGCCTCTTCGATCGATAAAATGAATCAACCTCTGCACAGAAGTACGTTGCTGAACCTTTTTCATATACTTTGTATTATTTAATCTTCTGAAAAACAAGAAGACAATATAACTCCCTGCAACTGTCCCAGCCCAAGCTAATACAGTACCTATAAACCACCCAAAAGCATTGACGTTTACAATGATAAACACAATGATTGGTAAAATCGGAATAAAAGCTTCAATAAAAGGTAGCAGGAAACCTGCAATATAACCTAAACTACCAAACATATCAAACCAATGCTGTACTTGCTCCTCTGTCATTAAATCAACCCTCATTATAACTATTCTATATAATTATAAGTGTAAAGTTGCTTATTTAAAACTATAAAGTATTCAGCATGTGATAAATCGGTCTCAGGAATGAGCTTGCTATCATGTATTAGATTTATGCATACGATAAAAATGCATAAAAAGAGTGCGACGCTATAAACGTCACACTCTTTTTCATTGTCATTACATATTTTAATGTAAGCAATCTAACTTCAAACTACTAGAAAATATTATAAACGTTTTTCTAATGCTTCTTTTTTATCTTCAAATCCTTGTTTACCTAATAAAGCGAACATATTTTGTTTATATGCTTCTACGCCAGGTTGGTTAAATGGATTAACACCCAATTGGTAACCACTCATTGAACAAGCTAATTCAAAGAAGTAAACAACGTAACCAAATGTTTCTTCATCAAGACAAGGTATATTTACAACGATATTAGGTACACCACCGTCAGTATGCGCTAATAATGTACCTTCAAACGCTTTTGTATTTACTTCATCGATTGTTTTTCCAGCTAAATAATTTAAACCATCTAAATTATCACTATCTTCTTCAATCGTAATATCATGTTTTGGATTATTTACTTTAACAACAGTTTCAAATAAGAAACGACGACCTTCTTGTACATATTGTCCAAGTGAGTGTAAATCTGTTGTGTAGTTTGCACTTGATGGATAAATACCTTTGTAGTCTTTACCTTCAGATTCACCAAATAATTGTTTCCACCATTCATTGAAATATTGCATTGATGGTTCATAGTTAATTAACATTTCTGTATCATAACCTTTTGCATATAAAACGTTACGAATCGTTGCATATTGATAAGCAATATTATCTTCTAAATTCTCAGATGACAATTCTTCACGTGCTTTCGCTGCACCTTCCATCATTGCTTTAATGTCAATACCAGCAACTGCAATTGGTAATAAACCAACAGCTGTCAATACTGAATAACGGCCACCGATATCATCAGGCACTACAAATGTTTCATAACCTTCATTTGTAGCTAATTGCTTCAATGCACCTTTTTCTTTATCTGTAGTAGCAAAGATACGTTTTTTCGCTTCTTCTTTACCATATTTATTTTCTAAAAGTTGTTTAAACAATCTGAATGATACGGCTGGTTCAGTCGTAGTACCAGATTTAGAAATAACGTTTACTGAAAAATCTTTACCGTCTAGATAATCTATTAATTCTTGAGTATAAGTAGATGATAAGTGATTGCCAACAAATACAATTTCAGGATATTCATCGCTATTTCTAAATGAAGAAGTTAGCATTTCAATCGCAGCACGTGCACCTAAATAAGAACCACCAATACCAATAACTACGAATACTTCCGAGTTGTCTTTGACACGTTTTGAAGCTTCTAAAATACGTGAGAATTCTTCTTTATCATAATCAACAGGAAGATCAATCCAACCAAGAAAGTCGCTGCCTGCGCCAGTACCTTTATGGATAGTATTATGAATTGATTTAACTATATCTTTTTGTTGTTGTAGTTCATGTTCGCCAAAAAATTCTAAAGTTTTACCATAATCTAATTGAATATGCGTCATATTGAATTGCCTCCAGTGTTTTTAATTTCATTATTATTTTACTAAGTTTATTTTGACTATTCAAACAACTAGCCTATCGTTTATCAAAAATAATAGTTAAACCTTATCATCCAAGAATAATGAGCTTTATAATTTATTCACTATTATATACATTACATTTCCCCTTCCTATAACATAAATTCATATTTAAAGCCCTATAAATCAACTTTCATACTAAAGATCAAAATATTATATGTATATTTATGTAAAATAATGGTTTTATTTTCATTCATAATCTGCTATACTATCCATATCAAATTCATAAAAAAAGACAAATTCAATCAAATTAAATGAGGTGGCAGTATGAAAGAGAAAATCGTATTAGCATATTCAGGTGGTTTAGACACTAGTGTGGCAGTTAAATGGTTATTAGATAAAGGTTATGATGTGGTTGCATGTTGCTTAGATGTCGGTGAGGGTAAAGATTTAGAATTAGTACATCAAAAAGCATTAGATATGGGGGCTATAGAATGTCATATTATTGATGCTACAGAAGAATTCAGCCAAGATTATGTATCGTATGCAATCAAAGGCAATCTAATGTATGAAGGAACATATCCTTTAGTATCAGCATTATCAAGACCTTTAATTTCAAAAAAACTCGTTGAAATTGCTAGCAAAACAAACTCAGTAGGTATTGCGCATGGATGTACAGGTAAAGGAAATGACCAGGTACGTTTTGAAGTTGCAATTAAAGCATTAGACCCTGAATTAAAAGTATTTGCACCAGTAAGAGAATGGGCATGGAGCCGTGAAGAAGAAATCGATTATGCAATTAAGCATAATATTCCAGTCCCTATTCAACATGATTCTCCTTATTCAATTGACCAAAATTTATGGGGTAGAAGTAATGAATGTGGCATTCTTGAGGATCCTTATGCTGCACCACCAAAAGATGCATATGATTTAACAAACGAATTAGAAGACGCGCCAGATGAAGCCGAAGAAATTGTACTCTCTTTTGAAAAAGGTATCCCTGTCGCTTTAGATGGCACAGCTTATAAATTAAGTGAACTCATCTTAGAATTGAACAAACTCGCAGGTAAACATGGGATTGGTAGAGTAGATCACGTAGAAAATAGACTCGTTGGTATTAAATCAAGAGAAGTCTATGAGACACCCGCAGCAGAAGTAATTATGAATGCACATAAAGCGCTAGAAACAATTACACTGACAAAAGATGTTGCACATTTCAAACCAGTTATTGAAAAACAATTTTCTGAACAAATATATAATGGCCTATGGTTCTCTCCGCTTACAGATAGTTTAAAAATATTTGTTGATAGTACACAAGCACACGTTACTGGTGATGTACGTCTTAAATTGTACAAAGGCAATGCTATCGTCAATGGTAGACAATCACCTTATACGTTATACAACGAAAAATTAGCAACTTATACAAAAGAAGACGCATTTAATCAAGAATCTGCAGTTGGTTTTATTGATATCTTTGGATTACCTACAAAAGTCAATTCAATGTTACACGGTGGCTATAAAGATGAGCAATAAAGCATGGGGTGGTAGATTTAGCGAGCAACCTGAGGATTGGGTTGATGAATTCAATGCCTCTATCCACTTCGATAAGACGTTAATTCAGTATGATGTGCAAGGGAGTATTGCACATGCAAAAATGTTAGCGAAACAAGATATCATTACAGATTCAGACTGCGAGCAAATTATTGAAAGTTTAAATGCTATATTGAAGGATTATGAACAAGATAATTTAGAATTGGATGCTTCGTTAGAAGATATTCATTTAAATATTGAACATGAATTAATTAAGCGTATTGGTGATGCTGGAGGTAGATTACACACTGGTCGTAGTAGAAATGATCAGGTTGCTACAGATATGCATCTCTATACAAAAGCTGAAGTCAATGCTTTGATTGAATTAATTACACAATTTCAACATACAATTGTAAATACTGCTGAATCGCATATTAACACTATTATGCCAGGCTATACACATTTACAAAGAGCACAACCTATTTCATTCGCGCACCATATACTAACTTATTATTGGATGTTGGAAAGAGATAAATCACGTTTTCAAGATAGTTTAAAACGCATTGATATTTCTCCTTTAGGTGCGGCCGCATTAAGTGGTACTACCTATCCGATTGATCGTCATGAAACGCAATCACTTTTGGATTTTAGTGCCATATATGAAAATAGTATGGATGCCGTGAGTGATAGAGATTATATTGTTGAAACATTGCACAATATTTCATTAACGATGGTACATTTGTCACGTTTTGCTGAGGAAATTATTTTTTGGTCTTCAGCTGAAGCAAATTTTATTACCTTATCAGATGCTTTTTCAACTGGTTCATCCATTATGCCTCAAAAAAAGAACCCAGATATGGCTGAACTTATAAGAGGCAAAGTTGGACGTACAACTGGTCACTTGATGAGTATGTTGATGACACTCAAAGGTCTACCTTTAGCATACAATAAAGATATGCAAGAAGATAAAGAAGGATTATTTGATGCCGTTCACACCTTAAAAGGATCCTTACGCATATTTGACGGTATGATAGATTCAATGACCGTTAATGTTGAACGTCTACAACAAACGGTATACAATGATTTTTCAAATGCGACTGAACTCGCAGACTATCTTGTGAATAAAGGTGTCCCTTTTAGGAGCGCACACGAGGTTGTTGGTAAAATTGTGCTTTGGTCTATTCAACATAATATATATTTATTAGATGTACCTTTAGAACAATATCAGAGTACAAATGAACTGATAGAAGCGGATATCTATGATTATTTAAAACCAGAAAATTGTGTAAGCAGAAGAATTAGTTACGGTTCGACGGGTCAATCATCGGTACAACAACAACTCGATATCATTCATAAACAACTCAATGACTAAACATGCATAGATTTTTAATATGTCATTAGGTCGCATATAATAGTTAGAGTCTGGGACAAAAATAGATGTTCCAGACTCTTCTTCAATTAGGTAATAGATGACTAGGAAAACTCTATTAGAAATTTGGGGTTCAGTTTCATCTTTATTTTAAAAGTTTCCATTGTCTTCACTTTAGATTCTATAACTATATATTTCTTTTAAAATTGTAAGCTTAAAATTAATTTTATTTATTTTGAATTATAATACTGTAAATTCTATTCTCATCCCCCTCTTTTTTATGTACTGTGAGTATATAGTTCATATTAAGGAGTGTCGTCATTATGAAACATACACATAAGCTAATCGTTTCTAGTATAACTGCTTTAACATTATCGGGTTTGTGTACTTCATCATTTATTGAAGCTTCGGGAAACGGTAATGCCTATACGGAACAGTCAAACACTACAAAGCAACAAAGCGGGTCTAGTAATCAATCACAACAAAGCCAAAAGAAAGTACAAAATTTGACAGCCGAAAAATTCACGACAATTGCACACAGAGGTGCGAGCGGCTATGCACCGGAACATACTTTTTTCTCATATGATAAGAGTCATAATGCCATAGGTGCCTCATACATAGAAATTGATTTACAGATGACTAAAGATGGCCATTTAGTTGCAATGCATGATGAAACAGTAGATCGTACAACAAATGGAACAGGTAGAGTGGATCAATATACATTAAAAGAATTAAAACAATTAGATGCAGGCAGTAAATTTAATAGTCAAAATCCGCAATATGCTAATTCAAATTATAAAGGTGCAAAAATTCCAACCCTAGATGAAATTTTAGAGCGTTATGGAACATCAGCTAATTACTACATTGAGACAAAATCGCCTGATGTTTATCCAGGTATGGAAGAAAAATTATTGGATTCCCTTAATAAACATCATATGTTAAATAAACAATCACTTAATAATGGTCATGTTTTAGTACAATCTTTTTCACAAGAAAGTTTACTTAAAATGCAGAAACTAAACTCAAATGTGCCATTAATCCGTTTACTTGATAAAGGTGAATTATTAGCTTTATCTCAGCAAGATTTTAATGAAATTAGAAATTATGCAATTGGTGTAGGTCCTGAAGCCTCTGATTTAACAACACAAAATGTTAAAAATCTTAAAAAAGCTGGTTTACTTGTACACCCATTTACAGTTAATGACCCAGAAGATATGAAGCGATTGAATCATTATGGTGTTGACGGTGTATTTACAAATTATCCAGATCTATACAAACAAGTAATAAATGAAGGAGAACAGAATAAATATTAATTTTTGTTTATTCCTTTATTTTTAAATCCATTAAACAACATACGAAAAAACGACAATTGCTGATAAAAACAGCAATTGTCGTTTTTGTTATATCTGTATTGGCTTATGCCCAACCACGGTAACGTGCAGCTTCTGCCGTACGTTTAACACCTACAATATATGCAGCTAAGCGCATATCAATTTTTCTATTTTGAGATAATTCATAAATTGTGTCAAAGGCTGTTGTAAGCTTTTCACGCATTTTCGTGTTAACTTCTTCTTCAGTCCAATAATAACCTTGGTTATTTTGCACCCATTCAAAGTATGAAACTGTAACTCCACCAGCACTTGCTAATACATCAGGTACGAGTAGAATATCACGTTCAGTTAATATGCGTGTTGCAGCTGGTGTAGTTGGTCCATTTGCCGCTTCAACAACAATATCAGCTTTAATATCATGAGCATTGTCTTCAGTAATTTGATTCGCAATGGCTGCAGGAACTAAAATATCACAATCAATTTCAAATAATTCTTTATTTGAAATTGTTTCATCAAATAAGTTCGTAACCGTACCAAAACTATCTCTTCTATCTAATAGGTAATCAATATCTAAACCTTCTGGATCATGTAATGCACCATACGCATCTGAAATCCCAACAATTGTTGCACCCATATCATACAAGAACTTAGCTAAGAAACTACCAGCGTTACCAAATCCTTGGATGACAATACGCACACCTTTAAGATTTAGTCCTCTTCTTTGTGCCGCTTGTTCGATAGCAATGACAACACCTAGTGCAGTAGCACGGTCACGTCCTTGTGAACCACCTAATACAATCGGTTTACCAGTGATAAACCCTGGAGAGTTAAATTTATCTAGCGAACTATACTCATCCATCATCCATGCCATAATTTGAGAGTTTGTAAATACGTCTGGTGCTGGAATATCTTTTGTCGGTCCAACAAATTGAGAAATTGAACGAACATATCCGCGAGATAGACGCTCTACCTCATGAATACTCATTTGACGTGGATCGCACACGATACCACCTTTACCACCACCGTATGGTAAATCTACAATGCCACATTTCAATGTCATCCACATTGATAATGCTTTAACTTCTTCTTCATCAACGTCTGGGTGGAAACGAACCCCACCTTTTGTTGGTCCAACAGCGTCGTTATGCTGTGCACGATAACCAGTAAATGTTTGTACAGTACCATCATCCATACGTACAGGAATTCTAACTTGTAGGAAACGTAAAGGTTCCTTTACCAAATCATACATACCATCGTCAAATCCCAATTTATGCAATGCTTCCTTAATAATTTGTTGCGTAGAAGTAACTAAATTATTATTCTCAGTCATGATTCATTTCGCCTCTTTTTCGTTACTAATGATTTCGCTTTCATGATAATTGTAACATAAGATTTACCTTTTTAAAGGGGTTTCAGAACATATGTTACAGAAATGTGAATTTACTCAAAAACACTTCTAACTTTGTCTAATGCAAAGTCTAATTCTTCCTTAGAAATAATAAGTGGTGGTGCAAATCTAATTACCGTATCATGCGTTTCTTTACATAATAAACCTTGCTCTTTTAAAGATTCACAGAATGGTCTTGCTGCTTCATTAAGTTCAATTCCGATAAACAATCCACGTCCACGTACTTCTTTGATTGCTGGGTGGTCTATTTTTTCTAATTCTGATTTAAAATAATCACCTAACTCTAAAGAACGTCCTGGTAAATCTTCATCGATAATGACATCTAGCGCTGCATTTGAGACTGCACAAGCAAGTGGATTACCACCAAATGTTGATCCGTGTGAACCAGGTGTGAATACACCTAATACTTCTTCATCTGCTAATACCACTGAAATTGGCAATACACCGCCACCTAAAGCTTTACCTAGAATATAAACATCCGGTTTTACATTATCCCAATCTGTTGCAAATAATTTACCTGAACGTCCAAGACCAGCTTGAATTTCATCAGCGATAAATAAAACGTTATGCTCATCACATAATTCTCTAATTTGTTTCAAATAACCTTCTGGAGGTACATTAATACCTGCTTCTCCCTGTATCGGCTCAATCAGAATAGCTGCAGTATTTTCATTAATTGCTGCTTTAACAGCCTCAATATCGCCAAAATCTACTTTACGGAAACCATCTAATAACGGGCCATACCCACGTTGGTATTCAGGTTCAGACGATAAGGAAACAGGCGCCATTGTTCGACCATGGAAGTTACCATTGAAAGCAATAATTTCTGCCTTATCTGGTTGTATATTTTTAACATCATAAGCCCAACGACGTGCTGCTTTTAATGCAGTCTCAACTGCTTCCGCACCAGTGTTCATCGGTAAAGCTTTTGCTTTGCCAGAAAGCTTACAAATTTTTTCATACCATTCACCTAGATTTTCACTATGGAAAGCGCGTGAAACTAATGTAACTTTATCCGCTTGTTCTTTCAAAGCTTGGATAATTTTAGGGTGTCTATGACCTTGGTTTACAGCTGAATATGCAGATAACATATCCATATATTTATTTCCTTCAGGGTCTTTGACCCATACGCCTTCCGCTTCCGAGATAACAATTGGAAGTGGTACATAGTTTTGTGCACCATAATGATTTGTTACTTCAATGATTTCTTCTGATCTTGACATGATATCTCCCCTTTGTAAAAATTTAAGAGCAAAAATGACTCCTAAGCAATACTCACTCATAGCATAACGTATTTACACGTGAACTGAAACTATTTTCTAAAACAGCTTACTCAATCACTGTTCAACGTCTTAAATACGCTATTTTTTGTATTGTTAAATTCATATATACAATTGTCAAAATTATGTAAGCCCTTACATATATAATGACATAACCCTAACTATGATTACAAGAAAATTTCCTTAAATTTAAAAATAAAATTAACTATTATTATTTTTAAATTTAATTGTATGTTTAAGCATTATATTCGTAAAAAACGCATAAATCTTCTGGATTCATTCATCAGAAAATTTATGCGTTCAAATGTGTTATTTATTTGTTATCTGTTCTTGGTAATGGGTAGAATCCTCGATTGAATTGATCCCATAAATTTGGTGGTAAATGATGTCTATCTTTTCTTTCAGGATCAAATTGTGAAATGATTTCATCTTCTTTACCGTCTTTAATTTTACTAATAAAGTTGTGATCTAGTAATATTTCTCTACCTAAAGCAATAAGATCAACTTTCGTAGACTCAATTGCTTCAATTGCTTGATCAGCAGTAAAGATTGAACCAATTCCAATTAATGGCATACGGCCGTCCATCCATTCTAATAATAATTGTACACGTTCTTGACCTTTATATTTACCTTCACGTGTTTTAGAATGTATATCCATTAATGATACATGTAGATAGTCTAATGGTTTTTCAATTAAATGCTTAACCAATGTTTCAGTAATTTCCATGCTTATACCTGGAGATTCTACTTCTTCTGGTGAAAGTCTATAGCCAACAATAAAATCTTTACTACCATACTTTTTAACCGTTTCGGTTACTTCATCAATCACTTCTGAAGCGAATTTCAAACGGTCTTCTCCCCATTCATCATCACGACGGTTGTAATAAGGTGAAACAAATTGATGAATTAAATAATGGTTGGCACCATGAATTTCTACGCCATCGAATCCAGCATCAATGACTCTCTTCGTTGCCTCTCCAAATGCTTTAATTGTTTCTTTAATTTCATCTACTGTAATTTCACGTGCATGGTGTTCTTCTTGCTCACCAAAACTTTTCATTGAAATCGGACTAGGTCCAGCAACATCTCCACCCGGTGTTAAATTAGGTAATGATTGTGCACCACCGTGATGAATTTGAACAATTGCTTTAGCACCATTTTTCTTCATAGCTTGCGCTAAACGTTTTAAACCTTCTAAATTCGAATCATGTGCAACAGATGGTTGACCAGGGAATGCTTTTCCTAAATCGGTAACGTTACTCGCTGCGGAAATGGCTAATCCTACATCTTTTGAGCGTTGTTCCATATATACGACTTCTTCATTAGAAATAGAGCCATCATCATTAGATGATACATGTGTTAATGGCGCTAATACAAAACGATTATCTAATTCAACTTTATTCGGTAAAGTTAATTTTTCAAATAATGGTTGGAATTTTTGATTCATGTTTACTGTTCCTCCTAAATGTACTTTTAAAAAGTTTGGATAATTTTTAATACTTTTTTATTTTAGCTACCTCAGTTTTAATTTAAAATAAATATGCTCACGCATATATTTTTGTATAGCCATATTCGCATACTTTAAAACAAATACTCACTTTATTGTCATATTTACTAAAATGTTATAAACAAAAAAGCTGCCATTTCAATCATGAAATGGCAGCTTTTTCAAAAGATAAATTACTCATCTTTAATCGCGTTTTTGGACTGCTTTATCCAAACCGGTAAGCGTTCTTTAATTGTTTGAAACCCATATCGTTCGGTCTCTTTAATTTCATCTAACACTGACTGTTTTTCTTTCTTACGTTCATAATTTTTAAAATAGTCATTATCTTTTAAAGAAAGATTCAGTTTACCTTCATCATCAATTGAAATCACTTTCGCTCTTACAATTTGCCCTTCTGATAAAAACTTTTTTAAATTATGGACGTAATCATCCATAATTTCAGAAATATGAATTAAACCTTCAGCATTGTCAGGGGTTTCTACAAAAGCGCCATACGGTTGAATACCAGTCACACGAACTTTGACATGTTGACCTACTTTATAGTGATTATTCAACGTGATAACCCCTTATTTCGTTTTTCTTAACACTATTATAATAGCATACATTATACGATGGCACTAATATTATAGTAGAAAAATTTCACATTTCATTCATAGGCAGACATAAATCAGTGGTTCATCATGATTACAGCAATGGATAAAACATACGTATGCCACGCTGATTATTATTGCATTGATATATTACTGCCAACGATGTCTATGCCTTTAAAATTCGTCGATAAAAAAAAAACCTAGATATACCCATACGATTTATTGGGTTGATCTAGGCTTTCAATTCGTACTTTAATTTACAATGTCATTCGTATTATTCGACTATTTCAATTGAATCGATTGTTATATCATGTAATGGTTTATCTTGTGGCCCTACTTTAGTGTTTGCTATGTCTTCTAAAGTATCCTTACCTTCAATCAGTTGACCAAACACTGTATGTTTTTGATCTAACCATGGTGTGCCACCCGTTTCAGCATATGCTTTAACGATTGGCTCTGGCCAACCACCGTCAGCTAACTGACTCAACATTGATTCGGGTACTTCATTCATTTGTACTATAAAGAATTGTGAACCATTCGTATGTGGACCAGCATTTGCCATAGATAACGCACCATAAATATTAAAGGCTTCTTTTGAAAATTCATCTTCAAAAGGTTCACCATAAATACTTTCTCCACCCATACCTGTAGCTGTTGGGTCGCCACCTTGTACCATAAAATCATTAATGACACGATGGAATGTTACACCATTATAGTAACCATTTTTCGCATGTGTCACAAAATTTTCTACAGTTTTTGGTGCTACATCAGGTAATAGTTTAAAGGTCATATCTCCTTTATTTGTGTGCATAATCAATTTAATTTCATTACCGTTAATTTCTGTATTTAACTGAGGATAGTTCGTCATTTTTATTCTCCATTTCATGTTAAGATGATATATGTATTCTAACATAAAAGAAGGGATGGAATGAATCATGTTATATCGTTTTTCACATAAAACTGGCAGTTACGGCGTTACCATTAAGGAAGAAGATGAAAATCAAGTACTCGTACAAGTTGAACAAGTCATTAAACACCCTAAACAAGGGGATTTGCATAATCCAACAGAAACAGAAAATGTTTTCTTTCACGAAAGAAAAGCACTGAGCCAATATGAAAAGCGTTACACTAAAAAATCTCATTTAAGACCTTTTAATGTAGAACCATTACCATATAAAGTATCTTTACAACAAGCTATTACACATTTAGAAGAAAAATTAAAAGCTGAAAATACATTGCACGCAACAATGTCGCTTGAAAATCTACAGCGTCTCAAAGCAGATTATTCACTTCAATATAAACAAAATTTTGAATAAAAATACCGTGTTTCTTCTTATTTAACAACACATATATTTCAAGTCCTTCAAGGCTTAAACACGTTTTTCAGAACTCTTCAATTCATGTATAATGAATTTATAATAAATTTTAAAAGGAGGATAATATAATGAGTTTGTTACATATAGCGGTACTATTACCGTTGATATTTGCACTCATTATTCCATTTGTATATCGGTTCTATAAACGGATACATTTAGGATGGTTTGTGTTACCTATCCCCGTCGTCTTATTTATATATTTTTTATCATATATTTCAACAACGATGTCAGGCAATACCATTATGGAAAAAGCAAATTGGATGCCGCATTTTGGTATGAACTTTAATTTGTATGTAGATGGTCTTGGTTTATTATTCAGTTTACTTATAACTGGCATTGGCTGTTTAATTATACTGTATTCTATAAGCTATTTAAGTCGACAAGAGCAATTAGGACATTTTTATTGTTACCTATTGCTTTTTATGGGTGCAATGTTAGGTATTGTATTATCAGATAATTTAATTATCTTATATTTATTCTGGGAATTAACTTCATTTTCAAGTTTCCTTCTTATTTCATTTTGGCGTGATAAACAAGCCTCAATTTACGGAGCACAAAAATCAATGCTCGTTACTGTATTTGGCGGTTTATCACTTTTGGGTGGTATTATCTTACTTTCCATTGCCGGTGGAACAACAAGTATTCAAGAATTGATAAGTAATGCCTCAGAAATCCAAACAAGTCCATTTTTTATTTTCTCTATGATTCTGGTATTAATTGGTGCAATGACTAAATCTGCACAATTTCCATTTTATGTTTGGTTACCAGATGCGATGGAAGCACCAACGCCTGTTAGTGCATATCTTCACTCAGCAACTATGGTTAAAGCTGGGCTTTACTTAGTGGCACGTATGACACCTATATTCGCAGTGTCTCAAGGTTGGATTTGGACAGTGACTGCTGTTGGCCTCATCACACTATTTTGGGCATCATTAAATGCAACAAAACAACAAGATTTGAAAGGGATACTCGCATTTTCTACTGTATCTCAACTAGGTATGATTATGGCAATGCTCGGTATAGGCGCAGTAAGCTTTCATTTTGAAGGTGCTGAAAGTCAAATTTACATCGCAGCATTTACGGCAGCCATCTTCCACTTGATTAACCATGCTACCTTTAAAGGTGCACTATTTATGATTACTGGTGCTGTTGACCATTCAACTGGTACCCGTGATGTCAAAAAACTGGGCGGTTTATTAACCATTATGCCTATTTCGTTTACCATCACATTAATCACTTCTTTAAGTATGGCAGGCATACCGCCATTTAATGGTTTTTTATCTAAAGAAAAATTTTTAGAAAGTATGATCGAAGTTACTAATGTAAACTTATTTAGTTTAGATACACTCGGTATTTTAATTCCAATTACCGCTATTATCGGTAGTGTGTTTACATTTGTATATTCAGTAAGGTTTATTGGCCAAATTTTCTTAGGTAGTTATAAAGAAGATAAATTACCTAAAAAAGCACATGAAGTTTCACCATTAATGCTCATTTCTCCGTCAATTTTAGCCATTTTAGTTATCGTATTTGGGTTATTCCCTGCGATACTTTCAGGTTCTATTATAGAACCCGCGGTGAATGCAATTGGTCAAACAACAAATTCGACAGCGGAATTTCATATGTTCTATGGCTTTACACCAGCCTTCTTCTCTACATTAGGCATTTATATTGTTGGTATTGTATTAATCATTACATTCAGTTATTGGATTTATTTATTACAAAAACAACCAACTAAACTGACAATTAATTACTGGTATAATAAATTAGGAGATGTAACACCTAGATACTCTAGCAAATTTACAGATACGTATGTTACTGGATTCACACGTAATAATTTAGTCATTATCTTTGCATCTCTCATTGTTATTGCCTTAGTTACATTATTAGTTACACCTTTCAATATTGATTTTAAAGATGTCAGTGCGATACGTCCTTTCGAATTAATTATTGTAGTGCTCATTATTACAGCAGCTTCAATGATTATTTTCGCTAAATCCAGACTATTCAGTATAATTATGGCCAGTGCTGTCGGTTATTCTGTTGCTATATTCTTTATTTTCTTCGGTGCGCCAGACTTAGCACTTACACAATTTGTAGTTGAATCCATTTCTACTGCATTATTCTTATTATGTTTCTATCATTTACCTAATCTAAATAGACATAAAGAAACACGTTCATTCAAATTGGTTAATATTGTTATTTCTGTTGGTGCTGGTATTGTCGTTACCGTACTTGGATTAATCGCTTATGGTAACAGACACTTCGGTTCTATCGCAGAATTTTATAAAACGCATGTCTATGACTTAGCACATGGTACAAACATGGTTAACGTCATATTGGTTGACTTCCGTGGTACCGATACATTATTTGAGTCTTCCGTGTTGGGTATTGCTGGATTAGGTGTTTATACCATGATTAAATTACGTGCGAAAAATGATAAATCTGATGAAGGGGGTAAAAACGTTGAACAGACAGAAGAATAATTTAATTTTTCAATATTCAGCAGTTGTTATCTTCTTCCTCATAGTAATGTTTGGTCTATCTTTATTCTTGGCCGGACACTATACACCAGGTGGTGGTTTCGTTGGTGGTCTATTGTTATCAAGTGCCCTCGTTATTATTACGGTCGCTTTTGATATTAAAACAATGCGTAAGATATTCCCTTGGGATTTTAAAATATTAATCGGTATCGGCTTATTATTTTGTTTAGCAACACCAATGGCAAGTTGGTTTTATAATAAAAACTTCTTCACGCATACGCCGTTTGAAATTCCATTAGGTATTTTACCACCAATGGAGATGCACACAGCTACTTTCTTTGATTTAGGTGTTATGTGTGCAGTTGTAGGTACAGTAATGACTATAATCTTATCGATTGGAGAGAATGAGTAATGGAAATATTGATGATTTTCGTATGTGGTATTCTCACTGCAATGAGTGTCTATCTCATTCTTTCTAAGAGTTTGATACGCATTATTATTGGGACTACATTACAAACACATACTGCAAACTTATTTTTAATTACAATGGGCGGTTTAAAAAAAGGTGAAGTACCTATATATGAGAAAGGTATTACTTCTTACGTTGATCCTATACCACAGGCATTAATTTTAACCGCTATTGTTATTTCATTTTCAGTCACAGCGTTTTTCTTAGTACTTGCTTTTAGAAGTTATAAAGAATTAGGCACAGACAACGTAGAAAGTATGAAAGGAGTGCTAGAAGATGATAGAGAGTAACTTAATCATTTCATTACTCGTCATACCAATGATTACTATTATCGCACTCATTTTCATTGGTAAACGTCCTAAAATCAAACGTTATGTTGCCTTAGCAGGTACGGCATTAACTTTAATATTCGCTTTTATTAATTTAAATAATGTTTTAAAAGATGGTCCAATTACTTTAGAGCTTGGTTCATGGGATGCACCTTATAGTATTGTCTTTGTACTTGATATATTCAGTACATTACTTGTCATCACAAGCCTCATCGTCACAATGCTCATCATTTTATATTCCTATCAATCTGTAGGTATTGAACGCGAAACATATTACTATTACTTCGCTGTTATGTTTATGCTAACTGGAGTCATAGGCTCATTTATTACCGGCGATATATTTAACTTGTTCGTATTCTTCGAGGTATTCTTGATGGCTTCCTATATTCTCTTAGTTATTGGCGGCACAAAAGTACAATTGAGTGAAACGATTAAATATGTTCTTGTAAATGTGACTTCTTCAGCATTCTTCGTTATTGCTGTAGCTATGCTTTATTCGGTAGTAGGCACGTTGAACCTTGCTGATATCAGCGAAAAGTTAAGTCAACTACCATCACAAGATAGTGGCATTGTAACCATTATATTTATTTTATTTATCTTTGTATTTGCTACAAAAGCTGGTGCTTTTCCAATGTATATTTGGTTGCCAGGTGCTTATTACGCACCACCTATTGCAATTATTGCCTTCTTCGGTGCCTTATTAACTAAAGTAGGCATATATGCCATTGCTAGAACTGCCAGCCTATTTTTTAGAGATACATCGAACTTTTCATTCTATACTATACTGTTTCTCGCCCTACTCACAATCATCTTTGGTTGTGTTGGCGCCATAAGTTACTTTGATACTAAAAAAATCATACTCTATAATATCATGATTGCTGTAGGTGTCATTCTTGTCGGTGTAGCGATGATGAATCAAACTGGTATGATGGGTGCGATTTACTATACGCTACATGATATGTTAATCAAAGCAGCCTTATTTTTCCTAATTGGTGTCATGTATAAAATTACAAAAACACATGACTTACGTAAATATGGCGGTCTTATTAAAGACTACCCAGTGCTAGGTTGGACTTTCTTTATAGCAGCACTTAGTCTAGCTGGTATTCCCCCTCTTAGTGGATTTTATGGTAAGTACTATATCGTTCAAGCTACTTTTGAAAAAGGATTTTATTTAAGTGGTATTGTAGTCTTACTTTCAAGTCTGGTTGTACTTTATTCTGTGATACGAATCTTTTTACAAGGGTTCTTCGGTAAATCAGAAGGTTATCAAGTAAATCCTAAATTACAATATAAAGGGATTCTTACTGTATCCATTGTTGCTGTCGTTATTTCTGTAATATTTGGACTTTCTGCAGATTGGTTACAACCAATCATTAAAGATGCAGCAGAAACGTTTTACAATCCAAGTGTATACACTGACAGCGTATTGGGGGGAAAATAAAATGGCGATTCAAATATTAGTGAATTTAATTTTGTCTGTATTTTGGTTATTTGTTACAGGTAGTTATAATTTTAATAACTTCATTTTAGGCTATTTATTCGCATTACTTTTAGTTTATATTATGCGTGGTGTATTACCGGGTAGATTTTATCTCATTACAGTATATAAAATCATAAAACTTTTCCTTGTATTTTTAATAGAACTCATCAAAGCCAATATCGATGTCATACGTATTGTCGTTAAACCTAACATTGATAATGAACCTGCATTCTTTACTTACAACACAGATTTAAAAAAAGATTGGCAAATTGTATTACTGTCCAATTTAATTACACTAACGCCTGGTACAATTGTTTTAGGAATTAGTGATGATCGGACAAAAATTTATATTCATAGTATCGATTTCAGTACGAAAGAAGAAGAAGTTGTAAGCATCAAGTCTTCCCTTGAAAAAGTGGTCAGAGAGGTAGGAGAAAATGAATGAACTATAATATCATATTAGTAATTGCATTAGTTATCGTTGCGTTGTCAATGCTAGGCATGTTAGTTCGTGTAATTATCGGCCCTTCTCTAGCTGATAGGGTTGTTGCACTCGATGCGATGGGTATTCAATTAATGGCCATTGTCGCCTTATTTAGTATTTTCTTAGGTACTAAATATATGATGGTTGCTATTTTATTAATAGGTATACTTGCATTCCTTGGTACAGCAGTATTTGCTAAGTATATGGATAAAGGTAAGGTGATTGAACATGATAACAACGATCGTCATTAGCATAGCGCTTATCTTGGTTATAATAGGTTCACTCATCAGTGCTCTTGCTGCCATTGGTATCTTACGTCTGGATGATGTCTATGCTAGAGCGCACGCGGCAGGTAAAGCTGCAACATTAGGCGCAATGTTATTAATCAGTGGTGTGTTCTTATTCTTTATTGGACGTGAAGGGTACGTTAATATGCAATTAATCATCGGTATCTTGTTTATTTTAATTACCGGACCATTAGCCAGTCACCTTATTATTAAATCTGCATATAATTTAAATACACCCGCTTCAAAAAGAACGAAGCACGATGAAATCAAAAAAGATTTAAAAAATACAAAATTATAATACAAGGTATTTTTAGAACTTGGAATATACCTATTCTTAAAATTGAGGAGTCTGGGACATAAATAGTTGTCTCAGACTCTTTTTCGTTTAGGCAGTATATGACTGAATTGAAAATGTAAAGTCTCACTGCTTTAAAGAATTACTTATTTTATGAAAATGAGTAGTTCTTATACAAAAGTATATGAGGTATGTCACATAAAAATGCTAGTGAGACTTATACATGAGCGTTAGCTCAGGTAAACCTTTATCCTAATCATACTTGCCTTGATTGCATAGGTGGGACTACGAAATCTCTATTAAAAAATTTGATTTCTGTCCCACTCCCCTCTTTGTTTTTAAAATCTTATGCACTTGACCACGCATCGCATGGTTATCAAAGTTATGTATCGAACTAAAATGCTCGTGCTCAAATTACGCGTCTATGCATCGACACTTTGTCTAGTCGTAATAAGATGCATGTAAATGTTCAAAAATGTTTATAACATACTATTGTCATCGTTAGCAGTCCATGATATATTAAATCGTAATTATTACGATTAAAAAAGGAGTGTTTTTATTTGTCATCATGGACAATTATCGGCGGTGGCATCCACGCCGTGACAATTGCAATCAAATTAAGATCGCTTGGTCTAGATTGCACAAAGTTAACAATTATAGACCCACATACCAATTTGTGTGAGCAATTTGATCATTTCACAAAAAGCATTGATATGCCTTATTTACGCTCACCATGTGTACATCATGTACATCCCGACCCTTTTCACTTAAAACAGTATGGTAAGAAAAAACAATACACCCATGCTTCATATGGTCCATATAAGAGACCGAATCGCGACATCTTTATGGAACATACACACGATTTAATACATAGCTACAATTTAAATGATTGTCACGTTCAGGGTACTGTTTCTCAAATTAAACGCGTACAATCGCAATGGCACATACTGTGTCATAATCAATGGATCAAATCAACACATTTAGTTATCGCATTTGGTTGCAATCATGACCCCTTTATACCTGAATTATTCCATAATCAACCAGATGTTACGCATATATTTCAAAACGAGCATTGTTCGACCCATCATGCATCTCAAATTATAGGTAGTGGCATTTCTGCTGCACACCTTACATTAAAATTATTAAAAAAGAATAACACTGAACCAATACATTTATGGATGAAAAAAGACATTACCATACATGACTTTGATGCTGATCCAGGCTGGTTAGGCCCCAAAAATATGAAATACTTTAGCCAAATGACATCTTCAAAGGCGCGCTTTAATTTGATTAAACAAGAAAGACACAAAGGCTCTATGCCAAAAGAACTGGAACTAAGATTAAAAAAATATATTGCACAAGGTCGCTTAATCATTCATAAAAATGAAATCACAGATATAGCCAACCATGCTATACATACGAAACAATATTGTATGTATTATGACCATTTACTACTTGCTACGGGTTTTAAAGAAAGTATCATGCAACAGCCAGTGATCAAACAACTTGTCGATAGTTACCAAGCCCCCATTACTCACTGTGGTTTGCCATCCATTAATGCTAATTTAGAATGGCTGCCAAATCTTTTTGTCAGTGGCGGCTTAGCTGATTTGGAATTAGGTCCATTTGCTAGAAATATTATGGGCGGACGAGAAGCTGCTTTACGTATTTCAGAAGTCTATGAAAAGACAACTTCAAACGACGCCACATTTATTTAAAACATAAAACTATGTCATCTAAATATATTGATTTACTTTAATCCTGAAATATAAAAAAGCGTCCAAGACATGTATTTTGTCTCGGACGCTTTCATTATTATTGCTATGATTTGATTAGAAAATAAAATGATTTGTGTTTGTTTTTCAATTTTATTGTAAAATATCTTTTAGCGTTTAAGCGGTTTAATCGCAATCGTTCCACGCATCACACAAATCAATCTATCTGTGTCATCTTTAATATCTATATTCCAAACTTGTGTTGTTTTTCCTTCATGAATAATTGTTGCTGTCGCATATATGGTTCCCTCGGTTGTTGAACCAATATGGTTACCATTCATTTCCAATCCAAGGGGAACATACTTTTCAGTATCGATTAAATAAGCAGCTCCCATAGAACAAGCAGATTCTCCGAGCGCAAGACTCGCACCACCGTGTAAATAGCCAAAAGGTTGTTTCACCTTATCTGTTACCGGCATTGACATCACCATTAATCCACGTTCTTGCTTTTCTACTTTAATATCTAAAGCATCTAGCATATTTTCCATAACGTATACCTCCTTTGCATAGAATTAATACTATAATATCATAGCTGCAATTGTTCCAAAAATAATCAATGGTATATTATAGAACACAAAATTAGGTATACATGTATCTCTAATATGATCATGCTGTCCATCAATATCTAAACCTGCTGTCGGTCCAAGTGTTGAATCACTCGCTGGTGACCCTGAATCACCTAAGGCACTCGCAGTACCTATTAATGCAATAAGCGCCATCGTACTTAAACCTAATGACTCTCCTAGTGGCACAAACAATGTGGCAATGATCGGTATTGTGGCAAATGAAGAACCTATACCTAATGTGACCACTAATCCAATAATATACATAACAATAATGCTCAATAATTTATTGTCTCCTACAACACCACTTAGACTATCCACTAATTTGCTGATATCCCCTGTTTCATTCATTACACCTGCAAAACCATTTGCAGATAATATGACTACGCCGATAAATGACATAATTTTGATTCCATCAACAAACTGTTTATCCAATTCCGTCCATTTATACGCTCTTGAAACAAAGAATACAAGCACACCTGCGAGCGCGCCAAATATCATTGAATCCGTAACGAGTTGTACTAAAAAAGTAGCTAAGATTGAAATCACAGTTACTATAAGTACGTAAGGTTTGATGACAATTGAATCATTATTTTTAATTTTTTTATGTTGGATATATTTTCTTGGTTTTCTATAATAATAAATACCTAATATCAACCCAACAATATAACCTAACGATGGGATAATCATAGCCTTCCAAATCATACCCATCTCAATTGGGTGATGTGCTTTGGTAAAGCCATTTTGTATGATTTGGTGGAAAATTTGACCAAAACCAAAAGGTAATAATACATAAGGCCAACACAAACCAAAACCAATGATAATAGCGATTTGTCTTCTGTCCACATTAAGTTCATTAAATAAACTAATTAATGGAGGTATGACAATTGGAATAAATGCAATATGTACGGGAATTAAATTCTGACTCATTATGCTCATGACAAGTAAAGCAATGATAATAATGATTTTCACTTTAACTCGTGACATCTTACTGTTTTCTGCATGAATTCCATCTATAATTTTATTCACTAAGAAGTCAGTAATACCACTATAAGAAATCAATGCTGCAAACCCACCAAGCAATGCATAACTAAGTGCCACCTCTGCACCATCTACTATATTTTTACCAAATACGGATACAATTTCAGAAACACTCATACCCGCTATTAATCCACCTACAAGTGCACTGACAAATAAACTAATAACTACATTTAATCTACATAAACATAAGACAATCATCAGTACAACGGCTATAACAACTGCATTTATCACAAAGCATAACTCCTTTATCACGTTATCGAACTAAAGTATCATGTGATTTATAATATCAATAACGATAGTACTTGTCAAACACATTATTAACTTTAATATTATTATTTAAAAGACTATGTAAACTTGGTTTATAAATCTATCTTTAAGTCATTGTCTTTTATAGACATTAATAACAAAAAAATGGACAACCATTAACGTTAATTACATCATGTTGCCCATTTTTTATAGTATTAAAATATTACAAATCTTACTATTTCAGATGACGCATCCATTCTACAATAGTAGGAACAAGATAACCTGTCGGCCCTTTAGGACCTTTATGTGTATGTTTATTTATCGTTGCTGGACCAGCTATATCAAAGTGCATATGTGGCGTTTCTCCCGCAAAATGATTAATAAATGTTGCCGCAAATAATGCCTTTCCTTGACCATTCGTATGGTTAACGAGGTCTGCAACATCACTATTTCTAATTAATTTTTGCTCTGTTGAAGTCATTGGTAATTCAAAAACAAATTCATCCATTTGACGTGCGCAGTTTAGTATATGTTGTAAAGTTTCATCTGCATTATGATTAAACACAGCCGCTTTATCATCGCCTAATGCCGCTACTGCAGCACCAGTTAATGTTGCAAAATCAAGAATCAATTTAGGTCGGAATTGATTCGCATAAAATACTGCATCTCCTAATACTAAACGACCTTCAGCATCCGTATTTAATACTTCAACCGATTCACCACTCAATGCAGTATATACATCATCCGGTTTCATCGCGATTTCATTAACCATATTTTCAGCAGCAGCAATAACACCAACAATATTAACCTTTAGTTCAAGTTTACGTGCTGCGTCAATCATGGCTACGACATTTGCAGAGCCACACATGTCATATTTCATAGTTTGCATACCTAATTTAGATTTAATAGAATAACCGCCAGAATCATATGTAATACCTTTTCCAACCAATGCAATCGGAGCATCATTTACGTTGCCACCGTTATATGACAAAGTAATGACTCTAGGACCATGCTTAGAGCCTTTTCCAACAGCATGTATTAAGCCAAATCCTTCTTCTTGAAGTGTTTTACTATCTTTTATATCAACGCTAACCTCAGTATGATTGAAATGTTTCTGTATCATTTCAGCATAAAAGCTTGGTGTCAATATATTAGGGGGTATATTACTATAATCTCTAGCAATATTGATGGCTGATGCAATAGCTTGTCCATGTTCAATTGCAGCTTCTATACCCCCTTCTTTGGAAGTACTGATATCTAAATCGATTTGATATGGTGCAGATTTATCGGTTTTATAATTATCAAATTCATAAATTGACTGCATACTTTGTTGACCTAATATTTCAGCAATTGTTTCTCTTGGTAACTCATGCGCTTGAAATGTATCAAACAATAATGAAACATGACTAATTCTGTTTTTCTTTAAATATTGAAATAAATGACCAAATACTTTTAAATAATCACTGTGATGGGTTGATTTTACATTACCTAAGCCAACCGTAATTAATTTTACAAATTTATCATTTAAATTGATCATTGTTGTAGAAATAGCAGCAATATTTGTACTTATAATTTGATGTTGCTTTAATGTTTTAAGCTTGTCATTTAAGTTTTCATTTCCAACGACTACTGTTTCTAGTTGATTTAAATGCTCAGGTACTCCGATTACTAATGTATCCGTGTCACTTTCTTGATGATTACTAATATTAAATTTCATAATAGTTTCTCCTCTTTTCTGCTTAATTAATATCTTATATTGTTTATGTAATTTTCAAAATTTCTATTTTCTGTAGATTAAAAACAGAAATTATATTTGTCTAAAGTAATTTCTTGATACTGCTTATGTAATTCAAATAAAAACATCTATATGCTTAATGAGGCCGGAACATAATGATATGTCCCGGCCTCATTGCATCTCATACGACACATTCAAAAATGTATCTCAATGGATTTATTTATTAAAATTTACCTTTTTTAAACGCTAAACCAATACCGCCAAGTTTGAATACCGCACGTGTATCGATTACTTTCTTCATGAAGGCAGCTTTTTTACCTTGAATATCTCTGCCATAAACAACACCAACGCCATCATGAGCGCCTAATGAACATACAGTACCGCGATCAACGTATTCAAATTCGTTTGTAGGTTGACCTTCTAAAATGTTTTTAACATTTTTAGCTGTGTGTTCACCTTGTTGCATAGCAATTTGTGCTGTAGTTGGTAATGGACGTTCTTCTCCTGCAGGAATAAACGCAGAACAATCACCAATAACAAAGATATCATCGTATCCTTCAATTGTTAAATCTTGTTTAGTAACAATACGTCCACGTTTAACGCCTTCAAATGACTCTTCCATTAATTTGCTACCACGCACACCAGCAGCCCATACTACTGTATTAGCTTCTAATTGTTGTTCTTCATCATTTACTTTTACTACGAAACCTTTTTCGTTAGCAGCAACGATTGGTGTACCAATTTTAAATTCTACACCTTTGTTTTCTAAGTAATTTACCGCATGATTAACTAATTCATCAGAGAACATTGGTAACATTTTTGGTGCTGCTTCAACACAAGTGATTTTCACTTTGCTTTGTTCTACACCATATTTGTTACATAATTCAGGAATACGGTCTGTTAATTCACCTAAGAATTCCACACCAGTAAATCCAGCACCACCAACAATAATAGCTAAATCTTTATCATCTTTTTGTTTTG
The DNA here is from genome assembly GCF_049897865.1 of Staphylococcus sp. Y174-1. Classification (NCBI taxonomy): domain Bacteria; kingdom Bacillati; phylum Bacillota; class Bacilli; order Caryophanales; family Staphylococcaceae; genus Staphylococcus; species Staphylococcus sp. Y174-1. The sequence goes on from NZ_JAFCXB010000001.1 coordinate 953,519, forward strand.
AAGATGCATAATTAGCAAACTTGTCTTCAATGTGACGAGATAATTTACGTGCAGTTAATACATTTTCAATTTGGAAAGCATAATCTTTCATACCTTTGATACCAAATGTTTCACTTTCGAAACCTAATGAAACTACTAAAATATCAAAATCAAAGATTCCAGCGTCAGTTTCAACTTTTTTAGCATTGCGATCAATTTTAGTTACTTCTGCTTTTACAAAGTTAACTTTATCTTTGTTAACAACACTTTCAACTGGATATAGTAAATCTTCATAGCTAATTGTACCTGCTGAAGCTTCATGTAACCAAGTTGCTTCATAGTGGTAGTCATTTTTATTAATTAATGTAACCTCAGCCTCATCTGCTGAAATTTGCTTTTGTAATTTTGTAATAGTTTGTAAACCAGCGTAACCAGCGCCTAGAACTAATACTTTTTTACGATCTTGAGCCATTTCATTCACCTAAGCTTTCATAATTTTTTTGTTGCAATCGTCTTTTATTTACCCAATCTTTAAAAAGTAATTCACAAAAAAGACAATTTTCATCCAATACCAATTTTATAGTTTTTATCGTTGATTTTCAAGCGCTAACGACCATATTGTTTATTATTTCACATAAACGTACAAAAGACTATAGTTTACACTTATTGTTTAAGTGAACCATAGCCTTTTTATCAATTTATTTAATTAGCAATCTTCAGGCGTCCCAGCCACTTTAGCAGTTCTAAACGAACTACCGCAACCACATGCTGCAATGGCATTCGGGTTATCTATTTGGAAGCCGCCTCCCATTAAAGATTGTTTAAAATCGATTGTCGTACCATCTAATACTGGTTTATCGTACTTATCAACTAATACTTTCAAACCATGAAATTCGAATATTTCATCGTTCTCGCCAGGTTCTTCTTCAGCAGACATGCCATAAGTTAGGCCTGTACACCCACCACCATTTACTTTCACTTTTAAATAGCCATCAGGCATATCGTTCTGTTGTAACATGTCTTTAACTTCATAAGCTGCTGACTCTGTCATATTAATCACTGTCATAACAATTACCTCCTAAAAAATCCATGTTTCTTCTATATGTGCGTATATTTTTTGTAATAAATCATCTGGAGATTCACCTTCAACGATATCACCATTCACTAATGCATACAAGCCGCTAGAACATATACCACAATTTTGTAAACACCCATATTCTAAAACATCTATGCCTGGATCATTTTCAAGCTGATTGTATACATAATCTCCGCCCTTCGCTAAATTCGAAATGCAGAACTCAACTATTGGATTCATATTACACCCTCTCATTAATTATCAGTTAGACAATTATAACAAAAACACTGGGGCTATATCTACATACTAGCTTACAGAAATTTTGATTAACGCTTCAATTCATCATTGAGTTGACCTTTATCAATGTATGCCCAGTCTCAATCACATTTGATTATTTGATTTTCAAAGTTAATATTTACTTATCTAAAAATTTTGTAATGACAAATTAGAATGCGTCTACTTTATTTGTAGTAGTAAACAAAAAAGCATATAATATATCTAAGTAAGCTGATTATAGAAAATTGGTATATCGATGCAGAATAAAACATGATTTAATCACATTTTATTTACATTGAAGTGCAATGGACATGTTCTACAATGATTTAAAAATTTATCATATCTTTTCTGCTCAATACAATTTTTATTAGAGGGGTATCACAAATGAAAAACTTAGTATTACTAGGTGGTGGCTATGGTAATATGCGCATCATGTCTCATATTTTACCATCAGCACTTCCAGAAAATTATTCAATTACATTAATTGATCGCATGCCATACCATGGTTTAAAACCAGAATTTTATGAATTAGCTGCGGGAACAAAATCTGACAAAGATATCCGCATGAGTTTTCCTGATTCAGATAGAATCAATAACGTTTATGGCGAAATTACTGATATTAATTTGGATGACCAAATCGTATCTGTAGGGCACACCAAGGTTGATTATGATGAACTTGTTATCGGACTTGGTTGTGAAGATAAATATCATAATGTGCCAGGTGCAGAAGAATACACACATAGTATTCAAACACTTTCTAAATCGCGTGAAACATTCCATCATATTAGTGAACTTCCAAATGGTGCTAAAGTAGGTATTGTAGGTGCAGGTTTAAGCGGTATCGAATTAGCTAGTGAATTACGTGAAAGTCGCAGTGATTTACAAATTTTCCTGTATGATAGAGGAGAACGTATTTTACGTCGTTTCCCTGAAAAATTAAGTAAATATATAGAGAAATGGTTCAAAAAACATGATGTCACAGTTGTACCAAACTCTGATATCAACCGTGTTGAACCCGGTTGTATTTACAATAATGACGTACCAGAAGAACTTGATTTAATCGTGTGGACTGCAGGTATCCAACCAGTAGAATTAGTTAGAAACCTACCTATTGATATCAGTAAAGGCGGGCGCGTCATTTTAAATCAATATCATCAGGTGCCTACTTACAAAAATGTTTACGTGGTCGGCGATTGTGCAGATTTACCTCATGCACCAAGCGCGCAATTGGCGGAAGCTCAAGGTGATCAAATTGCTGATGTGATGAAATTACAATGGCAAAACAAACCACTTCCTGAAAAAATGCCAGAAATTAAAATTCAAGGTTTCCTTGGATCACTTGGTGATAAAAAAGGGTTCGCATACATTATGGACCGCACCGTTACTGGTCGTCTAGCTTCTATCTTAAAATCAGGCGTCCTATGGATGTATAAATACCATAACGGTTAAATCGTTTTGAAGCTCCAAACTAAGCCTTTTATCTTGGCTTAGTTTTTTATCAAATATGCTAATGATCACTGAGATCAATATATTTACAGCTAATTTTAGAGGCGTCTAGGACACATCATCAAATGACCTAGACGCCTTCTTTTTTTACTGTAATTCCATAAATTTAGTAATATCTTTTAACTGAACATAACCATCTGAAACATATTCGTCATTCATCGTAACTAAGGGATAAAATAATTCATCCTCTTGGATGCGTTCAATATATTGTTGATCATGATCTGTTAGATTTTCTACATCTTTTTCTATATCGATATACGTAAATTCAAATTGTTTGTCCGGATATTTACGTTTTAATAAAGGCTGTAACCAATCAAATGTGTTACGAGAAGTAGGTGCATTGACACAACTCGCACATACAACATCTGCTCCATAAACAACGACGCTCACTTTATCCATATATCTTTCTCCCCTTTTGTTTTGATTTATAGATTTTTCCCTATTTTTCTATTATAATAAAAAGATAAGTAGAAAATGAAATAATTTACTTGAAAGGAGGCATTTTTATGCCAACTGAAAACGTAACGATGTTTGATCAAGTAGCAGAAGTTATCGAAAAACTACGTCCCTTCCTATTACGCGATGGTGGCGACTGTTCACTTGTAGATGTAGAGGATGGTATTGTTAAATTACAATTACATGGCGCATGTGGTACATGCCCAAGTTCAACTATCACATTAAAAGCAGGTATCGAACGTGCTTTGCATGAAGAAGTACCAGGAGTAATCGAAGTAGAACAAGTATTCTAATTGATAGACTTACTATATATATAATAACATCAAAAATTGAATGGCTTTCGAACACTTTTTAACCTAGAACACGAAAACTGTGTACTAGGTTTTTTAATTTTAATATTTCACCATCCATTTTAAACTAAATGTTTTATACACTTATAATATGACATTATTTAGCTTATTTTACGTTTTAAACCCATTAAATAATCCTTTCAAAAATTCACATAAACTGTGAAATTTGAAAGGATTGTTTAATTTTATACGTTATTTTTTATGCATGTGTTGTTCAATACGTTCTGCGATATCAACCCAGCCTTTCCAGCCAATATGCACCGCATCACTTACCACATATGGTTCATAATCTTTATCGGTCATATTATAGGTATGTCCACCATGATCAATAATCGTATTGTCAATCTTGTCATATATTTTTTGACGTCTCTCTTGTTTGATTCCGATGTGATCATACCATTTACCATTAGAAGGTAAAATCACATATTCAACATCTGCGCCACCTTCACGTAACGTATCTACAAGTAATTTTAAATCATTAAATTCAGGAGAATTTTGTCTGAATTCGTAATTTCGGTTAATTTTACGTTTATGCTGTTTGATTAAACCCCAATATTCATCTCGAATACCAAATTGATTTGACTTGGTACGCGCTTCACCGTATGATTCCGCTGCTGACTCAATGTTATGCCACGAACTATTTTTATGTGTAACAGGATCGATATGTGATAAAGGAGACGTTCTTAATGGATATATTGATTTAATTGCTTCAATTTTTTTCAATTGATTATCTTGAAATTTTGAAAGATATTGAGTTTCTTTTGGCATATGGCCTGCTGCTACTTTTTCTAAATAAGGTCTGTTTTCAACATCTTTGAACTGTAATAAACGTTTCGCATAACGTTGTTTCAACTTAGGGCTTAATTGATTTTGATTAAATAATCTATTTAATTGTCCCTTTGAAATTCGTGCTTTGAAATTATCATGTGTTAATCCATGTTTTGTAAACCACTGTGGTGACACAATAAAGGCCATCTTTTTGCCTCTTAAGTTTTCATATTGCGAACCAAGTTCCACGGCATTGACTAAGTCGGTTGATCCACCTGTCCCAATTAAAAACGGTTGCTTCGGAACATCTTTTCTACCATTTAGTAAAAACGCCGGGTTAAATGGATCATCTTTTTCTAATTCACTGGACCCATAAATAGGATAATATGCATTGGATTGATACATTTTATCTTGTATTAAAGTACCTTTTAATACTTGATCAGTCAGAGCAACACGTTGCGTAGCTAATGTTTTGGAATTGATTAAACCAGTAAACCAACTCGCTGGCAACATTACAAAGATGCCAAATAGCACAAGACTTACAATGATTGGTATAAATGGTTTTAGTTTCATCGTAATTCTTCTAATACCGCTACAATCTTATTAGGTGTCGCCCACTCATCTCTGTCAAAATCCATAATTGAAACTTCAATATCTAATTTATTTTGAATTTCTAGTAATAACCCTACCGTTTGGAATGAATCAATAATACCTTCCTCGAATAATTCCACATCAGGATTTTCCTTAATCACATTAGTCTCAGCTACTTCAGTTAATAAATCTAATACTTGATCTCTAAATTCCATAATATTTTCCTCCTAAATTTTAAAACAATTTCCCAGAAAAGATGAAAAAGCCAAATGTTACAAAATGGAATGTAACGATAATACTTAATAGTGCCGTAAATTGATTTGACCATTTTGGCGGATGTTTTTTACGCCATTTTTCATAATAACCATAACCAATAAATAAAACTGCATGATATAAGCCATACAAAATATAATAAACTTCAATGCCATGCCAAATTCCCATTATTAAAAAGTTTAATGAAAAGGCAATATTAGACATCGTGAACTGACTTTTTAACAATCTCTTTTTCGACATAAAGAATAACGATCTCATATAAATACAATCTCTAAACCAGAATGACAATGACATATGCCATCTATTCCAAAAATCTTTAATATTCTTTGCTTTAAAGGGTTGTTTAAAGTTTTGCGGTGTTTGTATTCCATATAAATAACTAAAGGCCATAGCAAATAAAGAATAACCAGCAAAGTCAAAAAATAAATACAGACTATACGCATACATATAAAGCCATTTAGCAGTAAAACTATTAAAATCCAACAACAGTGGGTTTATAGCATAAACTTGAATTAAATAGGCAATGATATATTTATATAAAAATCCAAGCATAATATAATGAATTGCCTTATGTAATAATTCTTGATATTGGTCACTGGATGGAATCTTTGCTTCATCTTTAACAAATCGTTTATAACGATCTATCGGACCTGATGAAATGGTTGGAAAGAACGATATAAATTGAAATACTTTCGATACTTTAACTTCTTTAATCGAACCATCTCGTATTTCCATTAATAGTTGTACACTTTTGAACGTGACGTATGAAATACCTAAAAAACCAATAAATTCAATAACTTTATTTTCATGTAATTTCAATTGTGCTGCACCAAACCACGAGCTTTGCATGACTTTGACAACCACTAACGGCAATATCGATAAAACAATAACGACAAAAAATTTACTGAATGTATTATTTTTTGCACGTGATTTCCAGTAAAACATGATAATGGCTACTTGCCAGAGAATGTATAAGATAAAATTAATTAACTGTACACTTAAAAATGATAGTCCAAAAAGATTGTGTTTTTCTGAAGAAAAAATGACAACAATCATCACCATGGTACTGATACCATTATAAATTCGACTTCTCTTGCCAACTAACCCCATGATAATGACAGGTAATAGTACAATGAACGCTATGAGAAAAAATGTAAATGTGCCATATGGAATCATGCTTGTATATCCTCAGCGATTTGTTTTCTATCTAGTTTTCCATTTGCCGTTAATGGAAATTTATCTTTAAATATTATTTTTTTAGGAATCATATAATCTGGAATTGATTTTTTAAGCGCTTGTTTAATGTTATGTATCATAGCTTGTTCAGCATCGATATCTACTTCCTCATTTAAAATGACTACACCTTGCAATTGCACAACTTTACTATTTTTATAAATTGGAACAACAACCGCTTCTTTTATTACATTAACCTGTCGTAATTGAAATTCAATCTCTTCTAATTCCATACGGTAACCATTAAGTTTAACTTGAAAATCTATGCGACCATTGATAAACCATTGCTCATGCTTCTTCGTAGCTTTGTCACCTGTGTAATAACTTGGCTGTCCATTGGATGTTTTAAATACCGCCTTAGTGCACATTTCATCTTTAACGTATCCAGCACTCACACATTGACCAGTTATCACTAACTCGTCATTCTCAGCTAAAGACAATATTGTGCCTGGTCTCGGTACGCCAACAGGTAATGGATTATATTGATTTATGATATCTTCAGTAATCCGTATGCTTGTAACTGCAACCGTTGCTTCAGTAGGCCCGTATGTATTGTAAATATACGCAGATGGGAATCGCTGTAATAACGTTTTTGCCGTTCTATGTGGCAAAATTTCACCACAGAAGAAAAATTCTTTCAAACTATCATATTGATTTTCTGAAAGATTTGGTAACATTAAACACATTTCCATAAATGAAGGCGTTGAGACCCATACATTAATGCGTGTTACTTCTAGCATTTGGTTTAATAGTTTAGGCTTATTAATCATTGCTTTGTCTACTAAATTTAACGTGCCTGCCGTAGCTAAACATGGATAAATCGCCATTACTGATAAATCAAATGAAAAAGGCGCTTGATTTAACCACTGTTGGTTTTCACCTAATTGATTGAGGTCGACCATCCACTGCGTAAACTGATTTAAACTATCATAACGAATTTGTACACCTTTAGGTTCACCTGTTGAACCAGAAGTAAAAATCGTATAAGCAATATTTTTATCTTCAATCAGCGCATTAAATTTAATAGATGTATCCATGTCATTAAATATATTCAAATCAAAAATATGATTATGTTTTATGTCTAATAAACTTTCTGTCGTATTTAAAATATAGTCAGGTTCTACTTTTTCAATAATAGAACTAATTCGATCTTCAGGCATTGAAACATCTATGGGTACATAACCACAACCTGCTTTTAAACTTGCAAGCATCCCTACAATCATATAAGGCGACATATGTCCATATACGATCAATGGACTTTGACTGTCTTTTATTAATTCTGCTAGTCCATTCGTATATTGATTAAGTTCTCGATAATTGATTGTTTCATCATTATGTCTTATTGCAATATGGTCGGGGTAATTCTTTTCATTTTCAATTAATGAATATACAATATCTTTCATAATTTTCTCCTCGATTAAAATTCATTATAAATAAAGTTATTATGCGTATCTCCAGAACCGTAAATTAAGTATAAGGCTATAAAAATAGCAAGATATAATAATGTTAATAACCATGGCTTCATTTTTTGATAGGTAGGTTTTTTATTCATTTCTTTACTCATCATCCACCTCTTTTATTATTTATACTATTATTTTTTTATTACATAATAATATTTTTTGATTGTAAGGCTATTTACAATATTTTAACATTTTACCAACTTATTATACATTTTTTATGATGGTCTGACAATCGAATAAAGTATTTTATATATAACAAAAATGTTAGATGGTTTAAAATATTAAAATGCTCAAAATACAATTATATTTAATGCACTTATAATCAGTGAAACTAAACGGTTTAAAAATCAGTTATCTTTATACATCAGTTTTTTGCTATCAAAAAAAGAGCCCGCAAACATCCATAGATGTTCGCAGACTCTTTTTAATTGGGACGTATGTATTGAAAGTCCCAATCCCTAAATACAAGATACTTTTTATTATTTTATTGGTGTTTTAGGATGTAAATTGTTTAATACTAATCGAATATTATCAACGCATAGTTGAATCATACGATTTCTTGTTATTACAGACGCACTACCAATATGAGGTACAATCACGGCATTAGCCATCGCTAAGAGTGGATGTTTCATATCTATCGGTTCTTCACGTAGAACATCTAAACCACAAGCTGCGATGTCACCATTTTCTAAAGCAGCGATTAGTGCTTGTTCATCGACAACTGCGCCGCGTCCTATGTTGATAAAAATCGCATCGTTTTTCATTTTTTTAAATGCTGTAGCATTAAATTTATTTTGAGTTTCCTTTGTGAGTGGTGCTGTACATATTATAAAATCGCTATGTTCTAATAATGTATCAAATGGTACATACAATGCCCCTAACTCTTTTTCGGCATCTTCATGTCTAGAGCGATTATGATACATGATTTTAGTATTAAAGCCCTTTAATCTTCTAGCAAAAGCTTTACCAATATCACCCATGCCATAAATACCCACATTCGCATTAATCAAGTCTTTGCCCGCAAACAAATATGGGCCCCAACTTTGCCACTCGCCATTTTGAACATATTTCTCAGCTTCTACAATTCGTCTTGCTACTGCCAACATTAATGTGAATCCTAATTCTGCAGTCGTTTCAGTTAAGACACTCGGTGTATTCGTTGCGATAATACCTTTATTATTTACGAGATCAATATCAATATTGTCAAAACCAACTGCCATATTTGCAATAATTTTCAGGTTAGGTGCTGCTTCCAGGGCTTCTTCATCTATTTTTTCACTCAAAGTTATAAAGCAAGCCGTTGCATCTTTGATGGCATCTAAAAATTGCGCTCTAGGCATCGGAATAAGTGACTCATCCCACATTTCTACTTGTCCAAGCGCTTCTAATTGTTCTATAAAAGGTTGCGGAATTTTTCGAGTAACAATGATTTTATCCATACGAACACTCCTATTTTTCAAGTTCTTTAATCACTTCATTTAAATCCTTAAAAGTATAAGTCGGTGGTACTGATTTTTTCTCTATTTCTTCTTTAGTTGTGACACCAGTTTGTACATGAATCGTGTCTATATCAACATTAATACCAGACATAATATCTGTATCATATAAATCTCCTACCATCGCTACATCTGAACGGTCTAAGTCTAAAATTTCTAAGGCTTTATTCATAATAATCGGCTCTGGTTTGCCAATAAATACGGGTTGGACACCTGTCGAAACTGACACGACACTTGTAATCGCTCCATTACCTGGTAAAAATCCTCTCTCTTTTGGTATAGAGACATCTTGGTTTGTTGAGATAAACTTAGCACCATTTCGCACACCTAACGTTGCAGTTGAAAGCTTTTCGTAGGTAACTTGCTCATCTAAACCAACCACTACGTAATCCACGAATTCATCGTCTTTGAGTACCAATCCTTGTGCAGTTAAAGCATTGGATAACCCGCTTCCACCTAACATGTATACAGTTGCTCCAGGTGATTCTTCTGCGATAAATTCTGCGGTTGCCAAAGCTGATGTAACAACTTCATCAGCTTGTGCGACAATACCCATTGTATTTAATTTTGATACTACTTCTTCTGGTTCTTTCGTTGAATTATTTGTCACGTATAAATGTGGAATATCTTGATTATTTAAGTAAGAAATAAATTTGGCTGCTCCATCAATTTCTTCATTCCCTTTATACATCGTTCCATCTAAATCGATTAAATACGCTTTATAATTTTTCATTATGACTTATTCTCCTTTTTTACCAAAAGCTGTGATTGGAACATTTTCATTTTTTAAAAACTGAATTACTTCATCAATATAACTTTGATAAAATGGCACTGCTTCATCAAAGATGGGTATCAATGTCGTCGTATTAAGTTCATCATAATAATGAACAAATTGCTTTCTTACATCAACGGTTTGATTAATTTGATGTTGTGTATCTTTAGATATCACTTTTTCTAACGCTAAAATATCTATAACATCCTTATAATTACCAGGATCTCTAAGTATAAAGCCGTCTATAATCATATTACCAATGTCTACCGCTGATTCAATAAACATTTGCGCAATACGTTCAAATGCATAATGATTATCTTTATGGCTAGGATAATCTTGAATTAATTGTTGTAAATAATTTAATTTAGTATTCAATTGTTCTTTATTAACAAAATACATTTTAGTCACCCCTATCCATCTCATCATACCATAACTTTGCAGACAAATTCATTTATGGTTATACTGTAAATCAAGACTTTTAGTAAGATCAAAATTGCTTTAAATAAGCTAATTTAAACTAAATACTTATATTGTTAGGAGCCTAAACATGATTGATATGTATCTATATGATGATGATGAATCTGCACAAGCCCAATTTGTTGGTTTTGTTGGTGAACACAGCCGTTATGATTTAATGCTAGTTCAAACCAACCGCCATTTTGGGAAAACAATCGTCCTTAATATGCAAACAAATAAATTTGGCATTATTGGCACAGATGACTTAGAAGAAGAAGGCTATATCGCACATATTCTTGGTGTGTCTGAAATCGAAGGTAACGAGATTACAGCATATTTAAATGAAGTCATTCAATAACATGATGCCATAGTACTTGCACTATGCCTCAAAATATTAATCAATAAAAACAAACCAAAAGCGTATAATCGCCTTTGGTTTGTTTTGTTAAAATGGAAATATCTATTCACTGTTTGCCAGCTTATATTATTTCTCTGATTGTTGGATACTGGGCTGAATTTTAACATCATGCAGTTTATCTTCTTCAAGTATCGCGTCACTTTCTGTTGTTTCGCTTTCATCTAACTGTGTCTTAATTTCACTTTCTGGAATACGTCTTAAAATAAAGTAAGGACAGCCAAAATTACAATACTCTAATAGATAATCTTGTATTGTTGAGAATCGTTTACTTAACTCTGCCTTTTTATTATTATCATTATAAAACCCTTTTAATCTCAATTGGTCATATCCAAAATCACCAACAATGAAATCATACTTATCCAAAATATCTGAGTATCTGTTGGCAAATGTTTCTTCTTCAAAACACGCTCTATATTCCTCTATTATCTCAAAGTATTGTCCATTTACTTTTATCATATCATTCACCTAATCTATGTCATTTCATAAACTCAATTATAAATAATAAAATATTAAAATGACTCACATATTTATATCATATTTCTAATAAAGACTTAGTTCATATAGTGCGATACACGCAATCATCTAAAATGAACTAAGCCTTATTTTAATTAGTTATTCGTATCTGTACCAATTTCATTACCAAGTTTTTCTTCTCCGATGCGGTGTCTTTCTTTTGCAGCTTCATTTACTTGTTCATCTGCATGATAAGAACTTCTTACAAGTGGACCAGCTTGGCAATGTTTAAAACCTTTATCCATTGCTACTTTTCTTAATTTACCAAATTCTAAAGGTGTGTAATATTTTTCAACTTTTAAGTGTTTACGTGAAGGTTGTAAATATTGACCTATTGTCAAAATATCCACATCATTAGCACGAAGGTCATCCATTGTTTCATAAATTTCCTCGTGTGTTTCACCTAATCCCACCATTAAACTTGATTTTGTAGGAATATCAGGTTGTAATTCTTTAGAACGTCTCAAGAACTCTAATGTACGATCGTAAGTCGCTCTAGCACGAACTCTCGGTGTCAAACGGCGAACTGTCTCGATGTTATGGTTTAAGATATCCGGTTTTGATGCCATTAATGTTTCTAATGCATCATAATCTCCGCCCATATCTGAAGGTAAGATTTCAATTGATGTAAATGGATTACGTTCACGTACTTTACGCACTGTTTCAGCGTATACATTTGAACCTGCATCTCTTAAATCATCACGCGCAACTGCAGTAATAACAACATGTTTTAAATTCATTAACTCTACAGATTCTGCCACGCGTTCTGGCTCATCTAAATCTAATTCGTTAGGTAAACCAGTCTTAACTGCACAGAAACGACAAGCTCGTGTACAAACTGCACCAAGAATCATAAATGTTGCAGTACGACGCTCACCCCAACACTCGTGTATATTAGGACACTTTGCTTCTTCACAAACTGTATGTAAATTCTTTTCGCGCATCATTTTCTTAAGACCAGTATAATTTTCGTTAGTATTTAGTTTTATTTTTAACCAATCTGGTTTACGTAAAATTTCTTCATTTTTAGTAGCCATAACATGACAATCCTCCCGATTTGAAATCTCTAATCATTATAACGAAATTTCCAACAAATTAAAACGTATTATTACAACAATTTAATATTCTAACAATTTTTCCTTGAAAATATCTCGTAAAAACTCTGGCATTAAGTAATCTATGGCTTGGTCTTTTAACATTGGGAAATATCTACCAAATGTATACATATCAACTGTTCCTAAGATATACGTGCCATCATTATCTATTTCTTCACCATTGATAAAATAACGTGATTCCGATTCGATAAATCCAAGGTTATATAAAATATAACCGCCAAAAATATCACCCCTAAAACCCAAACCTTGCGCATGTTCATTCAAATATTCTTGCTTTTGACTTTTAATAATTACTTGCTTTAATTCTTGACCACTTAATTTAATACGCACTGCGTTAATTGGATGCGGTAACATTTGATGAATATCATATTCTGTAATTTGATTACCATCAATTCCTTGTACAATTAAACCAGCATTAATAATCGTACAATCTGCATTCGTAAATTCAAACAAACTCTCTGCTAGCATATAAGATGTTTGTGAAATCATGTTCGTTCTTCTAGGTAATTGGATGGGATAATCTATGACAGCGTCACTAAGGAGTGCCTTGCCTTCCGCTTCAAAATGTGTTTCTACTTCAGGCAGCTTTTCTATAGGGTGAATCGTTGCTTCTTTATGCACTACAACATTATCTTCAATCTCTAAAGTAACCTCACCTAAGAAATAACCATATTTACCTGCAGCTGCCATAAGCACGCCATGATTAAATTCACCATTTTCGAAATAATGATGCGTATGACTTCCTAAAATCAAATCAATTTCAGGTATTTCTTGACATAACTTTTCGTCAAAAAAGACCCCTACATGACTCATAATAATTAATAAATCATAAGCACCTTCATTAGCACTTATCTCGTCTTTAATTGCTTCTAATGGATTCGTCACAACCCAGTCTAGCGCTCTATAAAACGGCGTAAATGGAGCTGTAGCAGCCACAAATAATATACGCACACCATCTATTACCTTAATAAATGATGAAGAGATATTATTTGGTAATTGACCGCGTTCATCAAAAACATTGGCACAAGTCACATCAAATTTTGCATTATCGTATAATGTGTTTAATGCATCATGAGATATCGTCATACCTTCGTTATTACCAATCGTAGCCAAATCACAATGTGCATCATTTAATAATTCAACATTTTTGATACCCATCGTTGCCTCAGTCACAGGCGCTGACAAATCAACGTGATCACCTATATCTAAGTAGAGCGAGGGATGATTCAATTTAGGTCTCTCTTGAGCTAAATACTCAGTGATACGTGCGTATTCATGTAGATGACTGTGTATATCATTCGTATGATAAATTGTTAATTTCATCTATGTTTTCCCTCCTCTTATTTTATAAAAATGATTTAATGATTAGATATATACCCATTATGAGCATGACTGCACGCAATAATGTAACGACAGTATTCGATTGAATGGATCGATTAATTTTGACACCTAATTTAGCACCAAAATAACTTGCTATAATTAAGATGATTGCATAACCCCAGGCTACGTGACCTTGTACGATATGACCTGCTGAACTGACAACACTTGAAAAGAAAATCATCATCATACTCGTACCTACCGCAACATGCGGTGGGAATCTAAATACAATGAGCATTAGTGGTGTCATTAAAGCACCGCCACCAATACCAAAGAGTCCTGTTAAAATACCAATAAATAATGTAGCCACAAATGCAACCAATGGTGGTACGTGATAGTGATATGTTTCCCCATGACCATCCACATAGGTTTTTTCATATTGTGGTTTCGCAAATACTTTTAAAGGCTTAATTTTATTTCTCACCATCAATAGGATGGCAACTAAGATTAAAAATATACCAAAATATAAATTAAATGATTCTAATGTCAGATAACGACTTATGATTGAACCAATTAATGAACCTGGTAGTAAGCCAAATAAAAATATCGATCCATTCTTAACATCAACTTGTTTTGTCTTAAGATAACCAAGTGTGGAAGATAAGCCGGTTACAATTAATATAACAGAAGATGTTCCGATAGCAATTTGAGGTGTTATGCCGTGTAACAAATCATTATCCACACCTAAGTATACAATTGTCGGAACTATTATTATGCCGCCACCAATACCTACTAAAGAGCCTATGACCGCTGACAAACCACCAATTAAAATCAATAATATAATTGTTAACATCTTATCGCTCCTAGAATAATTTTAATTGCTGTGGTGCTAATCCTTCGTAATCTATGCCCAACAAGCGTTGGTATGTTTTAGCATTTTGTGCTGCATGACCACCAGAATTATTATTAAATACAACATAAATTTTTTTGGCTTTATGTTCTAATACTTTAACTTTATTCACTAAATCTTGTAGTTCAGATTCACTGTAATCATATAGATATCTCACGTCGCGCCATGCCTCGTCGGTCATGTCCTTTTTCGTCCACCCGTGAACATTCCGACCATGATAACGTACAAATGCTTTTTCATGCGTGATTCTATTGACGAGCGGTATAGACCCTTGACCTGCTTGTGGTTCATCACAAACAGCATGGATGATGCGTTGTTGCGTTAAAAACGCCAATGTTTCTTCTTTAAATTGATCATTAAACCACGATTGATGCCTAAACTCGACACATATCGGAAAGTCTTTTAATTGTTCTCGCACGTATCTTATATATGTAATATTCGGTACGGTACAATCAAACCATGGTGGAAATTGAACTAATATCATAGCGAGTTTACTTTCATCTATTAGCGGTTGTAACATATCCTTAAATTGATCAAAAAGGCTTTGTCTTGTTTCTGCATAATCATGAAAATCAGCATGAAGTGTTAGTGCTTGATGTATTTTAACAATAAATTCAAAGCGTTCTGGTGTTTCTTTAATCCACTTTCTTATATTCCTTTCAGGTTGTATGGCATAATAAGTTGCATCAAGTTCCACTATTGGAAAGTGACTTGCGTATGTAATTAATTTATCTGTTTTTCGTTGCAAATCCTCATATAATGTATCGTGGTCGCCCCAACCTGTTAATCCAATATTTATCATATCTATCACCAAATTAATGATACCACAGATGATTTATGATATTCACTTGATTAAATTCAATTTACGATAACTTTAAAAAACTAAAGATTTTTATTTCAAATGATTTACTATGTATCATAAAAAATGAGACTAGCAACTTAATAATTCATTAAGCCTTCTAGTCTCGTCTTTGATAATTTTTCATATATGGCGTTGCAGTTATCGATTCATTATTTCATTTGCTTGTTTAACCACATTTTCTATTAGTGCCCAAGCCGACATATGTTGTACAAGCCTTGGACTTTGACCACTCCATAAATGTGTCCACTGCGCATTACCTTTATTTGCGGCTTCTTTGCGCAATGCATTTGTCAGTTGATTTTGTATCGGATAATCTGGAATTTCATCATCATATTCATTCATTTTATGAATAAATTCATTATCTATGCCTCTTGCTGGTTTACCAGTAATAACATTAGTGACAACTGTATCCGTTTCTTTACTTTGACTAATTGCATGCTTATATAGTTGACTTGCACCACTTTCATCTGATGTTAAAAATGCTGTGCCCATTTGAACACCTTCTGCGCCTAATACCATACTAGCCACTAATCCTCTACCATCCATAATCCCGCCTGCTGCTACGACTGGGATATTGATTTGATCAACCATTTGAGGAACTAAAGACATGGTGCCAATAAGCGGTGTAAGTTGGCTTGCAGTTTCAGAAAACGCGCCTCTATGACCACCTGCTTCACTACCTTGCGCAATGACCATATCCATTCCTGCAGATTCATTGGCTATTGCCTCTTCAACACTTGTTGCTGTGCCAATTAATTTAATATGACGTTCTTTTAATTTTTCAATAACTGTTTGTTCCGGAATACCAAATGTAAATGAAACCGCAGGCACACCTTTTTCAATAACTAGGTCAATCGCATCTTCAAATTGCTGTTTTTCAGTCATATTGATTACAGGCTCTTCTATATTAAATGCACGTCTATAGGGCTTTAACCATGCATTCATATGTTCCACTTTTTCAGGGATGTATAATTTATCACTTGGTACGAATAAATTGACTGCATAAGGTAAATCCGTTAATTCTTGAACATAAGTAATTTCTTGTTCTAATCTATCTGATCTAAAATATCCAGCTCCAATTGTACCTAATCCACCAGCATTACTCACAGTTGCAACTAATTCAGGTGTCGTTGAACCAGCCATGCCCGCTTGAATAATTGGATATTTTACATTCAATAACCCAGTAACTCTTGTAGATAATTTCATACCAACATACTCCTTTAATACACGTCTAAGGCAAGTCGAGACGCAGACTACCTTATCCGTTTTGATTTGATCAGCAACCAACTCAAATTCACACTAGATAGATACTTCCTCAAAAACTATTTTTCACTATATGCTTTTTTCTGTAATTCTAATTTTTCCTTTTCTTCTTCGTCCATTTCATCTTCAATTTCCATTCCGAGCATCTCTTCAATCAGATCTTCATGAGAAACAATCGCATCGGTGCCACCATATTCATCTAACACAATCGCTAAATGCTTTCTTGAAACTGTCATTTTTCTTAACACCCACTCGGCTCTATTGTGCTCATTCACAAATAAAGGTTCAGATGTATAGTTTAAAATATCATTATCTGGTTCACGACTCCATGCAAGTAAGTATTTAGAATGGAAAATACCTATCACATCATCTATATCTTCATCATAGACTGGATATCTAGTGTAAGGCTTTGATACGACTGTCTCATATGCATCTTCGTATGAAACATCTGATGGAAAAGCTGTAACATTGATGCGTGGTGTTGTATCTATATCTGTAATCTTTAATTGCTCAAAATCCATGACACCTTGTATGCGATTTCGTTCTATTTCATTAAACGCACCTTCACTGCCTGCAATCGTCACCATCTGTCTAATTTCTTCTTTAGAAAAGCGCTTTGTCTCATCTGTACCATTTGATAGTGCTTTATTTATCAAATCTGTTAATGCATTTAATATCTTAGTGATTGGTTTAAAAATAAATACAAAAAATGAAATTGGTGTATAAATCAAACGCGACATTCTGTCAGGATAAGTGGCAGCGATAGATTTGGGTATAACTTCCGAAATAATGATAATTGCTATCGTAGTTACTGCTGTAGCTAACCCAACATTAATCCCCATATCAACTGCAAGAATTGTTACAAGTGTCGGTAAAATAATATTTGCAATATTATTACCTATTAAAATCGTAGTTATAAATTCGCTCGGTTTACTTAATAACTTTGCGAGTTTTCCGGCTTTTTTGTTTCCGTGTTGTGCATCTGTTTGTATCTTCATCCTGTTTGCAGCAGTTAAAGCTGTTTCACTTCCTGAAAAGAAAAATGAAGCAAACAAAAGTATGATTATAGCAATAATCATCAGTGCAAGACTCCTTTAGCAATCATTATTAAAAAACTTTATATTTTGATATTTTATTCCCTAATCCTATATATGATAAACACGCTTCCACTTGATAAATTAAATGATATAGCATATATCTAAAACCGAAATAAAGTTTATACGGTGTAGCTTCACTTTTTCATCATCCTCATGTTAAAGTACTTTATCACCATAATTTGCTCTACAAATTTAAATAACAGACAAGAGTATTTCTATGGCCAAAGTTCAATAATGCCAAAGTTGTGGTATGCCACTTGATAAAAAAACACCAGTTGGTACAGAAAGTGATGGTATTTTATCGAAAAAATACTGTCTTCATTGTTACCAAGATGGTGCTTTTACAATGAACCTAGATTTTGATGCAATGTACGCATATAACCTGAAAAGATTCCAATAATCCGATATGAATAAAGTTCAAAAATTCTTTTTAAACAAAATGTACACAAAAAAATTCATGGCAAAATTAGATCGTTGGCGTAAATGACACTAAGTTTATACACTATGTAATATGGCAAGCAATGTATATGATTACTTCCAACATTGAACCTGTATGTTTACACTGAAATCATATCAAAAAAACACGAGTATACACTATAGTTAAAGTATCACTTGATGCACACTTTAACCATAGGTATTACTCGTGTTTTATTATTTTATAAAAGAAAGTTAGAGATTAGAAAATCTTAACCAATACTTCCTTCCATTTCGAATTTAATTAAACGGTTCATTTCAACAGCATATTCCATTGGAAGTTCTTTCGTGAATGGTTCAATGAAGCCCATTACGATCATTTCTGTAGCTTCTTCTTCAGAAATACCACGACTCATCAAGTAGAATAATTGTTCTTCAGAAACTTTTGAAACTTTCGCTTCATGCTCTAAAGAAATATTATCATTGAATACTTCATTATAAGGAATTGTATCTGAAGTTGACTCATTATCTAAAATTAAAGTATCACATTCGATGTTTGAACGCGCACCTTTCGCTTTACGACCAAAATGAACGATACCACGATAAACAACTTTACCGCCATCTTTAGAAATAGATTTAGAGACAATCGTTGAAGAAGTATTAGGTGCTTTATGAATCATTTTAGCGCCTGCATCTTGAACTTGTCCTTTACCAGCAAATGCAATCGATAATGTGCTACCTTTAGCGCCTTCGCCCATTAGTACACAGTTTGGATATTTCATAGTTAATTTAGAACCTAAGTTACCATCAACCCATTCCATGTTACCATTTTCGTATACTAATGTACGTTTCGTTACTAAGTTATAAACATTGTTTGCCCAGTTTTGGATTGTTGTATAACGCACGTGTGCATCTTTATGAACAATAATTTCAACAACAGCTGAGTGTAATGAGCTTGTTGAGTAAACAGGGGCAGTACAACCTTCAACATAGTTCACTGAAGCACCTTCATCTGCAATGATTAAAGTACGTTCGAATTGTCCCATATTTTCTGAGTTAATACGGAAATAAGCTTGTAATGGTGTATCTAATTTAATATTTTTAGGTACGTAGATGAATGAACCACCTGACCATACAGCTGAGTTTAACGCTGAGAATTTGTTATCTGCAGCTGGCACAACCGTTGAGAAATACTGCTTAAATAACTCTTCGTTTTCTCTTAAAGCACTGTCTGTATCTTTAAAGATAATGCCTTTATCTTCAAGTTCTTTTTCCATATTATGGTAAACAACTTCTGACTCATATTGTGCTGAAACACCAGCAAGATATTTTTGCTCTGCTTCTGGAATACCAAGTTTATCAAATGTACGTTTGATTTCTTCTGGCACTTCATCCCAAGAACGTTCAGTGTTCTCTGATGGCTTAACATAGTAAGTGATATCATCAAAATCCAATTCTGATAAATCCCCACCCCATTGTGGCATAGGCATTTTATAAAATTGTTTTAATGATTTCAATCTATAATTTAGCATCCATTCTGGTTCTTCTTTCATATTTGAAATTTCACGGACAATATTTTCCGTCAAACCGCGTTCTGATCTAAAAATGGAAACATCTTCATCGTGGAAACCATATTGATAATTCCCAACATCAGGTGCTTTTTTAGCCATTTAAATCACTCCTTTTATATATTAAAAAACGACTAACGTGCTAATTGATTTGTCTGTTATTTGCATTTTTTACTTTATCTCATAGAGACTGTTATTCTATCTATACATATTCACGTTTATTTATCTTGTTGTTCTTTCCAGTTTGAATGGAATTTTACACAATGTCAACGTATCAATTCGAATGAATCTTTACTCTTCTGTATTGCCTTCCTTTTCAACTGTACCCTTTTCAAGTGCTTTCCAAGCTAATGTGGCACATTTAATTCTTGCTGGAAATTGCGCAACACCTTGTAACGCTTCAATGTCGCCCATATCTTCGCTAATTTCATATTCTTCACCAAGCATCATTTTTGAAAATTCTTGGCTCATTTTCATAGCGTCAGCCAATGTGTGACCTTTGACCGCTTCTGTCATCATAGAAGCGCTCGACATAGAAATAGAACAACCTTCACCATCAAATTTAGCATCTTTAATGAAACCATCTTCGATGTCAAACGTTAGATGAATGCGATCCCCACAAGTTGGATTGTTCATGTCTACCGTCATAGAACCATTGTCTAAAGTACCTTTATTTCTAGGACTTTTATAATGATCCATTATAACTGAACGATACAACTGATTTAAATTATTAAAATTCATATGAGAAAAACTCCTTCGTTTGTTTCAATGCTTCAACGAATTGGTCAATATCTTCTTTCGTGTTATAAATGTAAAAACTTGCACGCGCTGTAGAAGATTGATTTAACCATTTCATAAGTGGTTGTGCACAATGATGCCCTGCTCTTACTGCTACGCCTTCAGTATCTACTGCAGTCGCAACGTCATGTGCATGAACATCAACCATATTAAAAGTAATGACACCTGCACGTTTGTCTTTGGCAGGTCCATAAATTTCAATACCATCTACTTCTGACATTTTATCATAAGCGTATGCAGTTAATTCTGATTCATGTTGATGAATCGCTTCGAAGCCAATATTTTGTAAATATCTAATTGCTTCGGCCAAACCAATTGCCTGTGCAATTAATGGTGTACCAGCTTCAAATTTAGTCGGTAAATCTGCCCATGAAGCATCGTACTTACTTACAAAATCTATCATGTCACCGCCGAATTCGGTAGGCTCCATTTTATTAAGTAGCGTACGTTTACCATACAGAACACCAATACCTGTTGGCCCTAGCATTTTATGGCCACTAAAGCTATAGAAATCGACATCTAACGCTTGCATATCTAGTGCCATATGAGGCGCAGCTTGTGCACCATCAACACTGATAATTGCACCGTGTTGGTGTGCGATTTCAGTAATTGCTTTAATATCATTAATCGTACCTAAGACATTAGAAACATGTGCAATCGCAACAATTTTAGTATTATCATTGATTGTTGCCTTAACATCTTCTAACGCTAATTGCCCATCTTCAGTCATTGGTATAAATTTCAAATGTGCATTTTTACGTTTAGCTAATTGTTGCCACGGCACAATATTTGCATGATGTTCCATTTCAGTAACAACAATCTCATCACCTTCAGAAACATGTGCGTCACCATAACTATGTGCAACAATATTAATAGAAGCCGTTGTACCTCTTGTAAAAATGACTTCCTCAAAATATTTAGCATTAATGAAACGTCTGACCGTTTCACGTGCACTCTCGTAACCATCTGTTGCTAATGAACCAAGTGTGTGAACACCACGATGCACATTTGAGTTATAACGTTTGTAATAATCCGCCATAACATCAATCACTTGAACAGGCGTTTGGCTAGTGGCCGTTGTATCTAAATACGCTAATCTTTTGCCATTCACTTGTTGGTTGAGAATCGGAAAATCTTTTATAATTTCAGTAACATTTAATGTATCAGTCAAATTATTCACAGGCCTTCCTTAATTAAGAATCAATAATCAGACCTTAGTAAAGGTTCAATCATAACTTGTAAAACGTATTTAATAACCATTTACATACGTTCAAATTTTGACATCACAATTTAATTACTACTGTCCTTGACTACATTTATTTTTGTTAATTATTTGTTTACTTTAAGTTCAATTACTTCACGTAATTGGCGTTTTACATCTTCGATAGGTAATTCACGTACTACTGGATCTAAGAAGCCGTGAATAACTAAACGTTCAGCTTCTTGACGAGAAATACCACGACTCATTAAGTAATAAAGTTGTTCTGGGTCTACACGACCAACAGAAGCTGCATGTCCAGCCTCTACATCGTCTTCATCAATTAATAAGATTGGGTTAGCATCTCCTCGAGCATTTTCAGATAGCATTAATACACGAGATTCTTGGTTTGCATTTGATTTCGTACCACCATGTTTAATATAACCAATACCATTAAATACAGTTGAAGCACTTTCAAGCATAACACCGTGTTTTAAAATATAACCAATCGTTTCTTTACCATATTGAACAATTTTAGAAGTTAAATTGATTTTTTGACTTCCAGTTCCAACTACCACGGACTTCAATTCACTTTCAGAACGATCACCGATTAAGTTAGTTGTATTATCAATAATTTGACTACCTTCATTCATTAGACCTAAAGCCCAATTAATCTTCGCATCAGCATCTGCTGTACCACGACGAATGATATGACCCGTAAAGCCTTTATCTAAATAATCAACTGATCCGTAAGTGATTTTTGAGTTAGCACCAGCAATTACTTCTGAAATAATGTTTAGTTGATTGCCTTCACCGTCTGCATTTGATAAATAGTTTTCTACGTATGTTACTTCTGCACTTTCTTCAGCAGCAATAATAACATGATTGTAAAAACTTGCTTGGTTGTCATCATGTAACACAACATATTGAATAGGGTGCTCCACGACAACGTTTTTAGGTACGTAAACAAACATACCACCGTTTAATAACGCTGTGTGTAACGCAGTCAATCTATGCTCATCTACAACTACTGCTTCTTTCATGAAATATTGTTTCACTAAATCTGGGTGATTTACTAACGCATCTGCTAAGCCTTCTACAATGACACCGTCATTTTTTGCAGAGTCAGAAACTTTAGAAAAAGCAAGTGTATTATTATGTTGGATAATTAAATTTTCTGAGTTCTCAATATCAATAATCTCTTTAACAGCTTCTGGCAATGCTTCTAATGATTGATATACATCGCCTGTCGTTTCATGTTGTTTAAATGAGTCAAAATCCCATCTATTAATTTTTGTTTTATCTGGTTTTGGCATTTCTAAAGTTTCAGTTAATTTCAACGCTTCTTTACGTAATTCTGTTAACCAAGCTGGTTCATTATGGGCTTGTGAATACTCAACAAGTTGCGCTTCAGAAATGTTCAAAGTTTCAGTCGTCATACTATTTTCCTCCCATTTGATGATTATATGATTTAATTCATCGGCTTAAATCAAGACCTTAAATCTTCATCTAAATTAATATATTTAATATGAGTTGAGACTTATTCTGCAGCACCGAACTCTTCTTTAACCCATTCGTAACCTTCTTCTTCAAGGCGTTTCGCTAATTCAGGACCGCCTGAAGTAACTACTTTACCACCATACATTACATGAACGTGATCAGGTGTGATGTAGTTTAATAGACGTTGATAGTGCGTAATGATTAATGAACCGAACTCTTTACCACGCATTTGGTTGATACCTTTAGAAACAACTTTTAGCGCATCGATATCTAAACCAGAGTCAATTTCATCTAAAATAGCAAATTTAGGTTCTAACATCATTAATTGTAAAATCTCATTACGTTTTTTCTCTCCGCCTGAGAAACCTTCATTTAAATAACGTTGAGCCATATCTTGATCTATATCTAAATAGTCCATTTCTTTATCAAGTTTCTTAATGAATTGCATTAAGTTAATTTCTTCGCCTTCTTCACGCTTTGCATTAATTGCTGAACGCATGAAATCTGCATTAGTTACACCAGTGATTTCTGATGGATATTGCATTGCTAAGAAAAGACCTGCTTTCGCACGTTCGTCAACTTCTAATTCTAAGATGTTGACGCCATCTAAGATAACTTCCCCTTGAGTTACTTCAAAGCTAGGGTGTCCCATGATTGCAGATGATAATGTTGATTTACCCGTACCATTTGGCCCCATAATTGCGTGTATTTCACCAGTGTTAATTGTTAAGTTAACACCTTTTAAGATTTCTTTATCTTCTATAGACACATGTAGGTCTTTAATTTCTAATGTTGATGGCATACATATTCCCTCCGTATTATATGATATGTTTTCCTATCTAGTTTATAATAATTTTAATCTACAGTCAAAAGACTGAGCCCTTGTTACATCATCTCATTATAACGTAGTTATAGGTGAATATAAACCTTTTCAAGTGCTAAATTAAAATCGTTATTAAAACACAATCATTTTCGATAATAATAGTAAGTATTTCTTAACTGATAAAAAACGATATCATGTTCTCAATGGTAATTTTCCGCAATATAATCAAAAATATATTTTTTACATCCTTTTTATTTTACGTGTTTCATTATTGTAATAGGCCATATTATGCTATTATCATTAATACATTTTATTTAAGAAAGGAATTGAATATGTCAAAAATCAAATGGTCAAATCTTTGGAAAGGTTTTGCGATGGGAACGACAGATCTCGTACCTGGTGTTAGTGGCGGTACAATCGCGCTCTTACTGGGTATATACGATGATTTTATACGTTCTATCAGTGGTCTTTTTTCAAAACGTTTTTGGGAAAGTTTAAAGTTTTTACTGCCTATCGGTATCGGCATGGTAGTTGCAATCGGTTTACTTAGTAAACTAATCAACTATTTACTTAATACGCATACTGTTCCAACAATGTTCTTTTTTGTAGGTTTAATTGGTGGTATCATCCCCTATTTATTGAAAACTTCTCGTTTTAAACACACTTTTACAACACCGCATTATTTATTATTAGTTGTAGGCATTATCATCATAGTAATGATGACTGTGATGAATAGTGGTGATAAGCATGCGGGAGAAACACTATCACTTTCAACAGGACTTATATTAAAATATTTTATTGCTGGCGCATGTGCTTCTAGTGCAATGTTATTACCAGGCATTTCAGGTTCATTTATGTTACTCGTATTCGGTGTTTACGGTACAATCATGTATGCTATTTCTGAATTTGTTTCACTTAACTTTGCAGCTTTACCTATTTTAATTACTGTCGGTTGTGGCGTATTATTCGGATTCTTGTGTTCTAGTAAATTAATCCAATATTTATTGTCTTATTATACTTATTTAACATACGCATTAATCATAGGATTTGTAATCGGTTCACTATATGCTGTATTCCCCGGTTTACCAAGTACAATAATGATTTGGATTATATCAATCGTTACACTGTTATTAGGTTTTGTGATCAGTTATAGATTAGGTAGGGTGACCGCCGATTAACCGTTTCAACCTAAATTATAATCATGCTTCAAAAAATCACTCAGTGTAATACGTTACACTAGCCATGAATTCTTAATTTTTATATAATAGAATATCAATCGGTATAGATTGAATAACAAATCAATGGAGGAATTAATTAATTTTTGGGAACCCTTATTAGTTTAATCACATTTATAGTATTACTTGCATTAACTGCATTCTTTGTTGCGACAGAATTCGCAATCGTCAAAGTACGTTCATCTCGTATCAATTCACTTGCTAGTGGAAATAATAAAAATGCGATTGCCGCTAAAAAAGTCGTAACGCATTTAGATGAATACCTAGCTGCTTGTCAATTAGGTATCACAATTACCGCTCTAGGAATAGGTATGGTCGGTGAATCCACTTTCGAATTTTTATTACATCCCTTATTTAGTAGTATTGGACTTTCTGAAACAATGATCCATATATTCACCTTAATCAGTGCTTTTGTTATTGCGACTTACTTACACGTTGTTGTTGGAGAAATGGCACCTAAGACCATTGCAATTCAAAAAGCTGAACAAATCACATTAATCATTGCCAAACCAATCATTATGTTTTACAAAATATTTTATCCATTTATATATATCCTTAACGGTTCGGCGCGTTTAATTTTAAAAATGTTCGGCATGCAACCTGCTAAAGAAAGTGAATTGTATCATTCAGAAGAAGAGTTAAAGCTATTAATTAAAGAAAGTCACGAAGGTGGAGAGATCTCTGAAAACGAATTAACTCATATTAATCGTGCCTTCGCTTTTGATGAAATGAAAATAAAAGACGGTTATCTACCTTTAGAAAAAGTTTCTGTTATCGATATAAATAGCGATATAAATGAAACAAAATCTTATGTAAACAATGCAAACTATACTAGATTTCCGGTAATCAAAGATAATCCAACGAACATTGTTGGCTACATTCATTCAAAAGATTTATTAAATGACAGTGTCACTTCAGTTCAGGAAATCACACACGATATCCTTAAAATTAAATTGACTACAAAATATCATCAGGTACTTGAACAAATGAAATCGCAACAAATTCATATCGCCCTTGTTGAAGATGAAAATCAACAAGCTATAGGTATCATTACAATGGAAAACATTTTAGAAAATATCGTCGGCGATATTAAAGATGAACACGATTAACATAAAATAATAAAACATAGGCGCAATAGGCACATATCATAAGACGTGACCTATTGCGCTTTTTTGTAAATTTAATTCTATATGACAAAATAACTTATGCAGAGGAGCGATCAATATTCAATACATTAAACATTTGCCTGGAAAATGGAAGATTATTGCGTCAACGTTTAATATGTGGACTTCTGGCAAAAAAGCAAATCCTTCTATCTCTTATTCAATAATAGAAAAGGAACCATTAATATTGCTAGACAAAGTACAGTATCAAACAAAATACAAAACAAAATCTATCTTAGGTTATGATAAATTAAAGGACGATCAATTTACTTGGACAGGCAAAGGATTGTTACGATGTTTCTCTAGCAAGTGGCGTATTATTTATTTAGATTCCGATATACTTATTATTCAATTTTCTTCCACTTTAGTAACAAAAGCGGGTATGGACATGCTAATCAAAGAAGAAGATGCAGGCAAATTATATAAAAAACGATTAAAGCATCAACCGAACTCATTTAATTTAAGTAAAGACATTATACAAAGTTTCCAATGGTTAATTTGATTTAAAAATTGAAAAACTAAAGTGTTTTTAATTTGTATTTAAATTTTAGGAATTAATGAACATTACAGAGCAAAATTTAATATTAGTTTCCAAACATCAAATTTTTTGAAAGACATTAAAATTAAATTTAGCGATTCATTTGAACTTTTCTGTATCGCAAATACAACAAACTATAGCGCGTTTAGTAATAATAACGAAAAACAAACGTATAGTAACTATACTTCTTTTACATGTGTAACGTAAAAAATAACTATCACTCGTCTTTTACTTTGTAGTTTTAGTTTTAAATAATGCCGTTTCACAATATTCCAAACATAAAAACAACCCTCTAACTATTTGAGTTAAAGGGTTTGTTAATATATTCAATATTATTTTGCTGGTACAACTGCACCATCGTAATGATCGTTGATGTAATCTTTAATTTCTTTAGATTGTAATACATCCATTAAAGCTTTGATTTTTTTATCGTTTTTATGTCCATCTTTAACTGCAATTAGGTTTGCATATGGATTATCTTTCGCTTTTTCTAAGACAATAGAATCATCTTTAGGGCTTAATTTTTGATCAATAGCAAAGTTAGAGTTAATGATGACGGCATCCGCATCTTCATTTTGATAAATTTTTGGTAAATATTCTGCTGATTGTTTGTTGTTAAATTTGATATCTTTTTTATTTTCTACAATATCATCAAATTTAGCATCTTCAATTTTAACACCTTTTTTAATTTTAATAAGTCCAGCGTCTTGGAAGAATTTTAAGAAACGACCTTCTTCAGCAGGATTATTTGAAACATAGACAGTAGCACCTTTAGGTAAATCTTTTAAACTTTTATATTTTTTAGAATATACGGCCATAGGTTCTAAATGAACATTACCTGCAGATTCAATCTTATAGCCTTTATCTTTTTTCTCAGTGTTTAAGTAAGGTGTATGTTGGAAGAAATTTGCGTCAATTTCTCCTTTATCTAATAATTTATTAGGTGTTGTATAATCATTGATTGTTTTAATCTTTAAATCATAACCTTTATCTTTTAATAACGGTTTTGCTTTTTCAAGAATTTCAGCGTGTGGCGCTGGTGAAGCACCGACAGTAATCGTCTTATCTTTACCGCCACCACCATTACCACATGCTGCTAGAACAAGTGCAAGCACAACGACCGAAGCTAAACTTAATAACTTTTTCATATAAAAATCTCCCCTTTATGAATTTATCTTTTATCAATTTTATTTGTTGCCCAATCACCAATAAATTGAATAATGAACACAATAATAAGTATTAAAATAGTTGAAACAAATATGACATCATTTTGATTACGTGTGAATCCTGTTAAATAAGCTAAGTTACCTAAACCACCTGCACCGATGACACCTGCAACTGCTGTAGAACCAACTAATGCGATGGCTGTCACTGTGATGCCAGATACTAATGCTGGCATTGCTTCTGGTAAAAGTACTTTTCTCACTACAGTCCAAGTACTCGCTCCCATTGACCAAGCCGCTTCGATTACACCTTTATCAATTTCTTTAAATGCGATTTCCACTAATCTTGCATAGAATGGTGCTGCACTGATGATTAATGCTGGCAATGCACCTGTAGGACCACTGATTGTGCCTAATACTAAACTTGTAAATGGAATTAACAATAAGATTAAAATGATAAACGGAATCGCTCTGAATAAATTCACAATGAATGAAACAATGCTATAAAATACTCTAGCGACTGGCGACTTACTTTTAGCTGATAAAAAGAGCAAGACACCTAAAATAATTCCTAAAACAAATGCAAATATTGTTGCTATTACCGTCATATAGATGGTTTCATATGTTGCAACCCAAACTTCTTCCCAGCTTACGTTTGGCATTGTAAACATTTCTCGGAGGATATCGCTTAATGAATTACCCATGTCTAACCACCTCCACAGATACATGTTGTGCCTCTAAATCATTCTTGAATTTTTCAAATTTTTCTGAATTTGCAACGGCAAATTGTATGATTAAAAATCCGATAGAACCGTCTTTTGTATGTTTAATATTAGCTTCCAAAATATTGACATCTAAATTGTGTGTCTTCGTTATGTATGACACTAATGGTTCCGTTGCGTTGTTCCCAGTAAAATTCAAACGCACAACGTAATCATTTTCATTAAGTGACACGAGTTCACTAATTGATTCGTCGAAGTCATCATTTAAGTCATCCTTCACAAAGCGTTTTGTCACATCGTGTTGTGGATTTTCGAATACACTTGAAACTTTGCCTTGTTCTATCACTTTACCATTTTCCATTACTGCAACTTCATCGCAAATACGTCTAATGACATGCATTTCATGTGTAATAATAACGATGGTTAAGTTTCTTTCTTCTTTTATTTTCAATAATAGTTCTAATATTTCATCTGTTGTCTGTGGATCTAATGCACTTGTCGCTTCATCACATAATAATACAGATGGTTCGTTAGCTAATGCTCTCGCAATACCCACACGTTGTTTTTGCCCACCTGATAATTCTGAAGGATAAGCATCTTCTCTCCCTTTCAATCCGACCAATTCCACTAACTCAAGCGCACGTTGCTTGGCTTCTTGTCGTGAAATCCCTGCGATTTCTAATGGGAATGTAATATTGTTTAATACAGTACGTGACCATAATAAATTGAAATGTTGAAAAATCATACTCACTTTTTGACGTTTTTTTCTTAAGTCCGATTTTGATAGCTTACCTATAGTGTCACCATCTATAATAACGTCTCCTGATGTTGGTTGCTCAAGATGATTTAAAAGTCTTATTAATGTACTTTTCCCCGCACCTGAAAAACCAACAACACCAAAAATTGAGCCTGATTGAATACTTAAATCAACATGATCTACAGCAAGTACGTCCTGTTTTTTCGTTTTGTACCTTTTGACTATTTGATTTAACTCAATCATTCTGTTGCCTCCTCGTATTGCTTTGTTTCAATTAAATAAAAAATGCTTTCCCTATGTTCATTGAAGAATAGAGAAAGCAACGTTTGCTTCTCTCATCTTCTAAAGTTTCTATGAACTTTATGTGAATTGGCACCATTTCTGTTACAGACGGTTGCCGGGCTTCAAAGGGCACATCCCTCCACCTCTCGTGATAAGAGTTTCGTTATTTAATTATTTTTAATCCTACCATCGCACTAATGATTCGTCAATAATTATTTTAAATTTTCTAACAAATTAGGGACGGATTGAAATGCGTAAATTCTTTTTTGCTCTTCACCTTTTGACATCAACATCAACACAGGTACAGATTGTATTTCATGTTCCTGACTAAAATCTGGATGAAAATTCAAATCGATTTTAGTAATTGGTAATTTTAATATTTCATTAGCAATGTCTAACATTCTTTCAGAAACTTTACAGGTACCACATGTCGGTGTGTATCCAAATATAAGATATTTTTCCTGATTTATATGTTCATCTATATTGACGCGTTGTTGATTTGTTAACTTCATGTTAATAAACTTACCCTTTCAGCTATATAATCCAATTTCGCTTTAGCTACTTTTTCTTCATCCTTTACCGTAAACCCATGCTTTTCAAGCACTCTGGATAAATATCGTTTAGGACAACGTGCAACCTCACAATATTGTTTATCAATTCTTATATGTCTACTTTCACTTAAATATCGTTTAAACCATTTTCGAATTTTTTCACCTTCATCATCGGCATCGACAAGTATATACACTTGTTTATCGTATAATGTATCAATCATTTCATCAATTTTATCGACACCCATCGTACCATTAGTACAAATAATATCGATTGGTTGATCGATTACTTGTTTTACCCGCTTTTTGTCTGACTTTCCTTCTACAATAATTACTTGGTTTAGTATCGCCATGACATCCACCCTCTAAATGTTGATAGTAAATTTCTCTATTTAGTTCTTCACAATACTGAGTGACCATAAACATCCTTTACAGTTTTCTAATTTCATCTTATTATGGCAATCCATTTTTGTCAGCTAAATACACTTACCTACAACAAATGACAACGTCTGCATTTACAAAGTCTTAACAATTTTTTGATTAGTCTCATTTGAATATAGATAAAAAAAGGTAAAATAAAAACTCCAAGATAGTTATATCATGGAGTTCTATGTAATATTATTCACCAATCATTTCAGAATATTGTTCTGCTGACATTAATTCATCTAATTGACTTTCGTCACTTAATTCAACTTTTACCATCCAAGCTTTTTCGTAAGGTGATTCATTTACGAATTCTGGACTGTCTTCTAGTTCTTCATTAGATTCTAAAACTTTACCTGATACTGGCGCATAAAGTTCTGAAACTGTTTTTACGGACTCAACACTACCAAACGTGTCGCCTTCATTAATTTCATCATCAACTTCTGGTAATTCAACGAATACGATATCGCCAAGTTCACCTTGTGCATATTCAGTGATACCAATTGTTACTGTATTACCTTCAACTTTTACCCACTCATGTTCTTTAGAATATTTTAATTCACTCGGTACTGCCACGAGAATCCCCTCCTAAATGTTTTTACATATTAATGATGCCATATGAATAGCATACAATCAACTATTTAATGGCATCTTTAAATTATTATAATGTTTTCGAAAAACACCGGTAAAGCGTTTTCATTATTTTGTCAAAATAATAGTCCAACGTAATTTAATCGCCTTTATTATTTTATGACAACCAAGTTGCTTTATATTCGTCTTCTTTAAATCCAACAGTTACTTTGTCACCTGAAATCGCTAGCGGTCTTTTAACCAACATGCCATTGGCAGATAATAAATCTAACTTTTCATCATCTGTTAAATCTTTAAGTTTATCTTTTAAACCTAATTCACGATATTTAGCGCCATGCGTATTGAACAATTTATTAATATCGATATCAGTTACTTCTAGTATTTCTTTAAACTCATTTTTAGTTGGTGTATGCTGTACGATATCTATGGGTTCAAAACTCACACCGTAATCTTGTAAAAATTTAGCTGCTTTTTTACAAGTTGTACAATTAGGATACTGGTAAAATTTTATCATGATTCTGTACCTCCTATAACTAGTTATCACTAATATATCAAATTTGTTACAAAAACGCTCTAATTAATAAGCTGATTTTTTTTATAACATACAATCGTCCGTTATAATGGTATTACTAATATCAAAAAAAGGAGCAAAATCAATGAAACCTATTAACACAAATGATGCATTTAAAGAAACAATTCAAAGCGATAATCCAGTGATTGTAAAATTCGAAGCTGGTTGGTGCCCTGATTGTAAAGCAATGGATATGTGGATTGATCCAATTCAAGAAAAATACAATGATTATGGTTGGTTCACTGTTAACCGTGATGAATTAGAAGATGTTGCAGCAGAAAATGACGTTATGGGCATCCCTAGTTTACTCGTATTCAAAAATGGTGAAAAATTAGCACACCTACATTCTGCTAATGCGAAATCACCAGATCAAGTTGAATCATTTTTAGAAGAAACGTTTAAATAATCACTTAATTTTTAAACAATAAAAGGAAGCTGAAACATCTTTAGTTATGTTTCAGCTTCCTTTTTAATATGATGCAATGCATCACAGTACTTATAGCAATTAAAATTTTTCTATTATTTCATTAAAGTGACGCTCTCTATGAGGTAACTCGTCTTCTAAATCTGTTAAATATAACAACCCCACTAATTTTTCATCATCTTTAACCCCAAAGAGTTCTCTAATTTCTGGTGTAAAAATATATGCAGGTGATTTCCAACATGTACCTATACCTGCTTCGTGTAATAAGAGCATTAAATTTTGAGCAAATGCACCAAAAGCCATATGATTTTCCAAGTTTTCTTTTTGTCTAGGATCTTCTTTGACAATTAAAGCAAGCATACCACCTAAATGTGTGGCTACTTCATAATGGTTTTGCTGTTTTTTCTGTAAATTAGGAAATGCTATTTCTGATAATTGTTTACTCATATCTCCTAATCTATCTTTTGCAATATGAACTACTCTCCAAGGTTCTCTTAGACCATGGTTAGGCGCATCTGTAGCCTGTTTGATTGCTTTGTATAAAGCGTCGTCATCTATAGTCATATCTCTTTTAAAAATTTTAACACTTCTACGATTCGCAATTGCTTCTTGTAGTTCCATTATATATCGCCCTTTCGTCAATGATAACTATTTTCAATTATAAGACAGGTACAATATATTTTCAAATTACTCGTACATACTAAGTTGCTTTTTTAACGTGGAAACATGTATTTGTCCCGGCGCTTTGGGTGTGTCTAAACAGCCATATGAAATCGACCCTCCAAATACACCCTGTGCTGTTCTTGATATTAAACCAATCTTAGACATGGCAATGCCCACTACATGTTGCGTAACAACATCTGCAGTATCAGACATTGCATTCAATAGGTTTAGTACATCCTGTTTACCATGAGGCATCACAGCAACTTTTATATAATCCGAATCAAGCTGCTGCATTTTATAAAATAAATGCTTTAACGCTTCAAGCTTTGGTGTTTCCTTAAAATTATGGTGAGACAGTACGACTTGAACTTGATTTTTATGAGCTAGTTCAATCAGTTCTTGTAAAATATTGAGTGATCTAGTTTGATCAAATTCTATATCTAACATATCTATATTTTGGCAATTAGAAATTTTCCTTAGAATTTGTATATAGTCATCCTCCCCAAAATCACCTAAACCACCTTGATTTGAAGTTCGATACGTCACTAATAGCTTTTTATTTAGTTTTAAACTTTGAAGATCTTCAACAACTTTTTCGATAGCAATTTCGTTTAGATTTGTCCATTGATCGATTCGTAATTCAATAATATCAATTGAATCTTGAAACTGTATTAAATCATCTATCGTTGATTGTGAGAGTTCTTGTTCTGGTGCAATGGTTACAGCAACTTTTACTTCAGTCATTTAAAAACGCCCTCTTTTTAATAATATTTATAATTGTATAACAACTTCGAAAAAAATTACAAATAATCCTTAAATTATATTTTCTTGATATCTTAGAATGATTTAAATTTTATTTGTTGGGTAAAGAATAAATATGAAAATTTTAGGAGGTAATAAGTATGGCAGTAAATTATGAAACAAAAGCGACAAATACAGGTGGACGTAATGGACACGTTCAAACTGATGATAAAGCAATTGATGTAGCGATTGTACCACCAGCTCAAGCCGATGCTGAAAAAGGTACGAACCCAGAGCAATTGTTCGCAGCAGGTTACGCTTCATGCTTTAATGGTGCTTTCGATTTAATCTTAAAACAAAATAAAGTAAGAGGCGCTGAGCCAGAAGTTACTTTGACTGTTCGTTTAGAAGATGATCCAGAAGCAGAGAGCCCTAAATTAAGTGTTTCTATTGATGCAAAAGTTAAAAACGTATTATCTCAAGAAGAAGCAGAGAAATATTTACAAGATGCGCATGAGTTTTGTCCTTATTCAAAAGCGACACGTGGTAATATAGAAGTTGACTTAAATGTAGCAGTTGTAGATTAATATTAATATGTAATTCCCCCGAAATTCTAAATTGAATTTCGGGGGTTTTCTTTGCTATTCAGTTCTTGTTGCTTGTTCTTGAAGTCTCATGTTTTAAATACTTTTAATTGTCTTTATATTGGTTATACAGACATACAATTAATATTGAAAAAGAAATAAGAATAAGCACGATTAAAGAAACTATGATTGTTACTAAAGCCCCCATAATTTATGCCTCCGCTTTCATTTATATAACTCACCATATTATAGCATAATTATCCTATTTAATTTCGTTACTTAAAAATTATATTAAGGAATGGTTTAAACTTTATAAAAATATATTTTTTTATAACTTGAACTCTAAATTTATACATATCTTTACAAAAAATTAAATATAGTATTGCTCAAATAAATTTTTTCCTTTAGTATTATATATAAATCGCTTAACTACAGTACTTATACTTAATAATTTAGTTTTCTGGATAAGGAGGGAATAAATGACTCATATTCGTTATTTAACAATTGAAGATCTTCCTATATATCACGCGCTTTTACTACAAGGTATTGATAAGAAACTTGAGGTTATGGCATGGAAACTGCAAAATAAAAAATGTCTTGAAGAGGCAAATATTTCTAGAATCCTATCACCGGAGACTACGGACTACAATATTATCGGTGCATTTGATGGTGAGGAATTAATTGGTGCTGTCACATTAATTCATACAAATCGATATAGTATAGCGCATAAAGCTACATTGGAAAACATGTGTGTAAAAGGTGAAAATCACAACGCACGAGCATCTATATCAAACTTGTTAATGCGTAAAGTCTTCGAAATATGTAATGAAAAACAAATTGAGATTTTAATGACTTCTCTTGTTTCAAATAATATTAGTGGCAAAGTATTTTTCAGCAATCTCAATTTTGAGACACTGGTTTTGGAACAACACGCTAGAAAATATGAAGACTATTACGTAGATGAACATTGGCTCATTTACTACTTTAACAAGCAAGATATCGAGTTATTCGAATAAATCATACCGTTGATACCTATTAATTAAAATACGCCATATATTGGTGAATAAAGCGTTTGTATTAATGATTGACTGTGTTTCATTTAACATGAATATATCATTCTACCTCTTAATATTTTAAAATAACCTGCAATCCTACGCATAAGCAAATATTATTTTTAAGTAAGTACAAAACAGTTTTAATTTTTTTAAATTGATATCATTTTAAAATACAAGAGAGGACTGAATACTTTGAAATATGCTACAACCTTATTGTCACTATTCTTGTCGTTAATTACGTTAGCAACACCTTTACTTGCAATTGGAAAAGTTTTAGAAGGTAACCTACCTATTTTAACAGGTGGCTTATTTATCTTAGGTGTCTTATTAATTAACATTTACGCTTGTCTACGTGGCGATCGTATTGCGAACATTTTTGCAATGTGCGTATCTATTTTTTCATTTATTTTATTAAGTTATCCAATATGGACAGCTTATATTTCTGGATTTATAGCTTAATCTCTTACATATCAATTCAATATAATATTTAAACCTCTATAATTCTAAAGTTATTTAGTTAATTATAGAGGCTTTTTTATTTTCAAATTATATGCCCTATTAATTAATATAAAGTTTTTTCATATTTTAATTTTACAAATCTTCTGAAAGCGCTATAATATAAAAAATAGGGGGGATTACAAATGAATTTAGCTATATTAGGTTTTATCATGATTATTATATTCATGGTATTAATTATGACACGTAAAATGTCAGCCTTAACTGCGTTAATTGTTATACCAACAATTTTTGCATTGATTGGTGGTTTTTATGCAGGTCTCGGTAAATTTATGCTAGATGGTATTGAAACCGTTGCACCAACAGGAATTATGCTTACTTTCGCAATACTCTATTTTGGTGTGATGATTGACGCGGGATTATTCGAACCTGTCATTAATCAAATTATAAAAGTCGTTAAAGGGGACCCAGTTAAAATCACTTTTGGTACTGTTATCTTAGCATCAATGGTAGCATTAGATGGCGATGGGACAACGACTTTCATTATCACTGTTACTGCAATGATGCCACTTTATAAAAAAATCGGCATGAGTTTATATACACTATCGACGCTGGCACTACTATCCATAGGTGTTATGAATATGTTACCTTGGGGTGGCCCGACGGCACGAGCAATTTCTTCACTGCAAGTCACTACTGAAGAAGTATTCGTACCAATTATTCCTGCTATGATTGCCGGAATTGTTTTTGCTTTTGGCGTTGCATACATATTAGGTAAACGTGCCAAAAAACATATCACATCTTATACAGATATTGACTTAGATGATATTAAACCTACAGATACAAAAGAAGAATCATTACTTAAAAGACCTAAAATGCTTATACCAAATGCCTTGCTTACCATTTCGTTGATCATATGTTTGGTCATTAGTATCATGCCTATTCCAGTTATGTTTATGCTTTGGTTTGGCGTTGCAATTTTACTCAATTATCCAAATCTCAGTATTCAAAATTCAGTTGTAAAAAAACACGCTGGCGATGTACTATCTGTTATTAGTTTAGTATTTGCCTCTGGTATCTTTACTGGTGTAATGAATGGTACTAAGATGGTCAATGAAATGGCTAACGCCTTGGTACACATTATTCCTGATGCAATGGGCAACCATTTTGCTTTAATCACTGCGATACTTAGTGGCCCATTCACCTACTTTATGGCAAATGATCCATTTTATTATGGTGTATTACCAATACTTGCTGAATCAGCGCAACAATTTGGTATCTCTAAAGTTGACATGGCAAGAGCTTCGGTATTAGGACAACCGCTTCATGTATTAAGTCCACTATATGCTGCAGGTTACTTACTTGTCGGTATGTTAGATATTGAATACGGACAAAACCAAAGAATCGTCATAAAATGGGCTATTGGTTCCAGTTTATTTATGATTATTGTAGCCTGTATCCTCGGTATTATACCTTGGTAAAGCATACACAGTAGCAAAAAAATAGATTTTAAATACCTACGACTATTATGATAGCGTAGGTTAGGATATAGACAAATCTACTACATTAATTTGTGGAAGATTTGTCTATTTTTTATATTTATTCATATATGTAGATCGTGCAGGACATATTTTTCATATTGCATTGGCAGTCATTTGACCCAATTTCCATGGAAACAGCGCTAGCCGAAATCTACAAACTAAGACAGTGATTGCGTAAAGAGTGCGTAAAAAACTGCCAACAAAGCCAAGACTTTGCCGACAGTTTGAATTACAACTATTAAGATGTCGAAATTTTTCGGGTCATTTTTTTATAATAAGTTCACAAAATGAGTTATATTTAAGCTTATATTTCTTTAAACCGCAACAGCACTATTCTATAAAATACTTTCAAATTTATATATGCTTTATGAATGATTCAAAAAATGACATAATAATAATTTATTTTTTGAATATCGTTTCATTTTCAACATACATGGGTAAAAGTTAACGTCGGATTTACAATATTAAGGAGTGTTTTTATGAATCAACTTAATGAATGTAATTACGTTAATCCATCTAAAGTTTCACTTGATTGGGAATGCTTTGTTGTAAGTAAAAGTGATATGGAACTAGATGGTTTACCTAAGGAACTCATTAACTCATGGATGGCTCAAAATATAATTGAACCTTTCTCGATCAGAAATAACGAAATAAATTTTAAAACTCAAGACATTAGAGACGCTTTGAGAAAACAAAATTGGTATTACGATAAGTAAACTTCTTTTTAATTATCTAAGTTCAATATTATTAAGGTATAAACTCAATGCTCTTTTTGCGGATGCTAATACTTCGTGATCAAAATAATGACTATAAAAATACGAGTTTAACTTAATAGAACTTGTTTCATATCTAGGGAAATTTTTATCTCTCATGATATTATGTGCAAGTTGCCCTAACGGTGTATCGTCTTCAATAAAACCAATTACAAAATCATAAAATGTCATAAGCGTTACCTCGACCATCTTTATTTTATTCGTTACACTGTTAATCTTTTTCAAATCTTTATTTAATCATAACAAATAATAACTATTTGTCTATTACGATACATTTTAAAATTTAAAAGTTTTTTAATTGTATACTGTCGCCACAAGATTTAATTAAGAATTGTAAATTTTATAAAGTTTTTTTAATTATATGTTAATCTCTAACAATATATTTTAAAGCTGAGTGAAATATGCGTATCAGCCCACTTTTTATTGTCATATATTAATATATTAACAAAACAAACCCTACGCATTCATATGCGTAGGGTTTACTTGTATCCAAAAACTAAATTTCATTTCGTTTTACTCAGCCTAAATTGTATTGGTTTTAGACTAAGACATTACCGTTTTGATCTGCTGGTTTGAATAATGTTAAAATTGCGCCAATAATCGCTAAAATTTGTGGAATACCTGTCCAACAAAATACTAGGAAAAGAATACCCATACCTGTTTTTCTTGCGTAAAATTTGTGAATACCAAAACTACCCAAGAAAACGGCTAAAACAATGTAAATTACTTTATTTACTTCATTCATCGTTCTATCTCCTATCTTCATTATATTACTCATATTATACATTAATCAGCTACTTAATTTAAAGTATATTACTTTTCACTATATCGTAACTCAAAGAATCTTTTTTCTAATCTCAAAATTTCTGTATAATTATCTGGCATGATTTCTTCACTTAATTCTATTAACTTATCTAAGATAAAATCCATTAATCTGGCATTATCTTTTGAATGTTCAAAATGTATTTTCACTTGTTCAATCATTGTATTTTCTACTAAAAGTACAAGTGCACGTCCATATGCTTTATCTACCTTCCCTCTTTGAAAAGCAGGTTCTAAATAATTCAGAATTTCATCTACCTTTTCAAACTCACTAAAGCCAGTCTTAATATGTTCGTTTAGCTTATTTGCAATATCCTTAATTCGTTCATCTTCTTGATTATTATCAGGCATTAATGAATTTCTTACCTCAACTTTTTGTTGTACAATTTCAGATTCAACTTTTTCGAATGATTCTTGATATTCATCAATATTTTTGGATTGTAGTGATTCGATGCTTTGTATCAATTGTTTTAAATTATTATCTTCCATTGAATTCGATATCCCCCTATAAAAGCTTGTCACAGTTTTAAATTACCTATTTTCCCTTTTTTCAAACTTCACTATAATTTGTATTATTGCTGCTTACACTTAAATATAAAACAGTAATTTCAATATTTTCCCTATTGCTGTTTGTTAATTAGTGATAAGATGATAAGGCTATGAGATATAACAAAACTTGTTCAATGATTTAATTTTATTGAACTCACTATAAACATTTAAACATATTAAAGGAGGTGTAGTGATTTGAATCTACATTTCATGATTGTTTTTTGGCTATCTCTTGTCTTTTTAATTTGTGGTATCGTTTCACTTATCACATACAAATTAAGAGGTTCTGAACAAGCAAAAGAATCATTACTAGGCGTTACAGTAATGTTGCTTATTTTTGGTGTTGTAGGTATCCTATTTGCACTCATATTTAGTTAAATATTGTACCAAAGAATCTCTAATTTAATACGGATGCGCCCTTCAAAGTAGACATTTACTAAATGAAAACGACTTTGCAGGGCTTTTTTATAATCTAGCATAGTTAAATTATTTAAAAATATACTTTCTATAGCATGACTTTTGCTAGTTTAACTTAAGCATCCAGCTATAATTCATACGTTCATCCTATATTTTAATCTTTAATCAGTTAAAAAAGTGTAAATTAACAAAATCACTATTGCTAAAATAAAAAAGTAAACAAAGCGTTTAACTGCTCGCACCCTCTCATGTTGAACCTCATCTTTTGAGTGATTAGTATTTTCATGCAACCTGGTATTAATAAATAAGAATGGCATCGTTGCTAAAAATGCAAAAATGAGGCTAAGTATTACAATAATAAGAAAATTCATAACATCACCTCTAATGATTTTTATTTTCACTATGTTATTCCCTTAAAAATTCAATTTAACTGCGCTATTGTAAATCTCTTGAAATTGTATATTCATTGATACATTTAGTTTATAATATAATCAATACAATTTAACCATTTAGATTCACCTTAGGGAGTGTTATTTATGAAATTAACTTATTTACCTGAATGGCAGCTAATCAATCAAAGTAAACAAGCATTTGCTATTCAAGAAGATGAAAATTCAATTTCCTTAGTCAGTCCAATTAACGACTATGCTATGGGCATTTTAAGCCAAGTATTTTTTACTATTAAAAATGACGAAGTTACTGATACGTCAGTTGAAAACAATAGTCAATCCCTTGTTGCCGAAGTCAAAAAAGCCAATAAACAAATTGTTATTAAGGATATTTAAACGCCTTTATAATTACTAAAAACGGGTATATATTTAATAATCGTTATAACTTTATAGTTGTGGTACCTCATGTCATGAAACAGTGCGTAACTCAGTTTAATAAGATAGGTGTGTGATGGGAATGAAATTATTCAAAAATCTATTACTATTGCTAACTGGTGTACTTGTCGTTCGCGCTTTATTATTGAGTGTCGACAATTCAAATGAAGATAAAATTGAAAATAAAGTAAATGTGCAAGCGGAACAAAAATCATAACCTGTAACACTAAATAAACCTCATTCTTTCGTTCAATCAACTTTAGAATTGTGAGGTTTATTTTAATCTATGTCCATTCATATTTTCAATCATATATACAGTAAAGTGAGGTTACTATGCAACATTTCAAAACAAAAATTGAACACTTTCAAATCTATATTTATTTTTCTGCAATAATACTTGGCATACTGATAGGGACCAATTTCCCAGGTATATCTGGCATTTTAGAAACTTTTGTAGCTATATGTATCGCAATACTTATGTTTAGTATGTTTTCACAGATCCCCTTTTTCGAATTACAAAAGCGTGTCCTAAACTTAAAATTTGTGACAGCACTTATCATTGCTAATTTTGTCATTCTACCTATTTTCGTTTACTTTTTAATTTCTATTTTCAATATAAGCTCATCTGCAATATTAATTGGGCTATTTCTAGTACTATTAACACCATGTATTGATTACGTCATTGTTTTCACTGCTTTAGGTAAAGGCAACGCTCAATATATGCTTATCTCAACACCCATTTTATTTGTTTTACAAATTTTATTATTACCACTGTATTTAACAATGTTTTTAGATAAATCTATACTTACAATAATTGATATAGAGCCGTTTATACATTCTTTTTTCACATTTATAATTATTCCATTACTACTCGTATTGACTTTACAATTATTGAGTAAAAAATATTATGTG
Organism: Staphylococcus sp. Y174-1; assembly: GCF_049897865.1. Taxonomy (NCBI): domain Bacteria; kingdom Bacillati; phylum Bacillota; class Bacilli; order Caryophanales; family Staphylococcaceae; genus Staphylococcus; species Staphylococcus sp. Y174-1. The sequence continues at coordinate 995,760 of NZ_JAFCXB010000001.1, forward strand.
ATGTCACAGACTTTAAAGGCCACTTCTTGGCTACCTGAACTCTTTATGTCACTGGTATTATTTACCGTGGTAGGTTCACAAATTAATAAAATCGCTAATGACTTATCGGTTGTTGTCAAAGTAGCGCCTATATATATTATCTTTATGCTAATCGCTCCTTTTATCGGATATTTCACGGGTAAACTTTTCCATTTAAAACCATCCATTTTACGGACATTAGCCTTTAGTACAAGCACTAGAAATGCCTTAGTCGTACTTCCCCTAGCATTATCATTACCAGATCAGTGGGTTACAATAACCACAACAGTGATCATCACACAGACTTTAATTGAATTGATAGGTGAACTTTTTTATATAAAAATGATACCTTCGCTGATTAAATCGTAATACATTGATTCCTGCTTATTCTCTTAGCACCAAAATTAAAATAAAGCGTATATTTTTTTATTATTATATAATTTAACATGATACAACTAAATTATTTGGTATAATTGATATGAATCGTAAAATGTTACTTTATAATATAAAATGACATATAAGCGCTATGTTTTTCATTTTCAAATACTTAAATTAACTTAGGAGATGAGCATGATGAAAAAAATTATTTTAGTATTATTGGGGATTGTTAGTCTGAGTTTTTTGATTAAGCCACTATTAAACATTGTCATTGATGACGAATTAGAAGAAGATGTCGTTGATGAAGATAGAACAACGAGTCAGTTTTAATACATTTTCACTTAGTATATACATACCAAAAGACAAGACATCCGTTGAAGCCTTGTCTTTTTAATGAGAACTTGTTTATATCGTCGCCATAACAATATCGAAGTAATGATCCACGTCACTGTTCTCATTTGATAATTCAATTTATTTCTTTTTATACGCTAATGATTTAAAATAATCATATATTTACTTTTTACACTTATGTGACCTCGCAAATTTTACCCTGAGGTGATGATATGAAAACTTTAAGAAAAATAAACGAAAATAACTTCATTATTTATCATATACAGACAGATTTAGGACTTATCATTAAAGTAAAAACAGATGCTAGCTTATCCCAATATCAAACAAATAACCTATTACAAAGCGTATCTAAAGAAATGGACGATAAACTTAGACAAAATGTTGAATGACTTCGATAATGATATAAAGCAGCAATGCTAAAATATACTTTTTAAAGTTATTTTAGTGTTGCTGCTTAGTTTTTTATTAATTTATTATGACAATAATAAATCCTATAAATAATACAAACGTTGATAATCTTGGTTTACTTTTCCCTAACAATCCACTAAGTAAGACCAGAGACAAACCTACTATTAATAATTGATTATTAAATGTTGTGATACCTAAAGCATCTCCGACCATCATAACGACACCATAAATAATAATCATACCGATGAATATACTGCAAATAAGCGAAAATATATTTAATAATTTCATATGTTACATCCCTTTTTAAAATTAAAACACGCCACTTCGAAAAGTGGCGTCAACCTCGAAAATATAATCTGCACTAGAGTTTGGAGGACTTCTTGTGCTTAGTTATATATACCCACTTTTATTAAATAAAAACACAAATAACTAATAATATCAAAATAACTACAATTTATTTTTTGCTACTTTGAAAACATTTAACTTTCAATACTTAATAATGGCAGTTGATAATAAATTAATTTTAATAAAATCAATCATACTGTTGGAAAACAATTTAATAAAAAGTTATCCTATAGATAAAGCATTAACAAAAAAACAGATTAATTATCTAGTTGAATTTAGTATTAGATATCATACATTTCGATAAATTATGGATATTTGCATTGAAATGTTTTTATAAAAAAGGGTGATGGAATGGAAGTATTACGTAAAGTTTATAAGGATGGCGAACCTGTTTATCATGTCAAAACAGATAAAGGCTTAGTTATTAGAATCAAAGGATCTGATGATTTAACAGATTCAGAAACCGAGGAACTACTATTACTCGTTTCGCAAGATGTTGACAAAATGAAAAAATAATCGCAAAACAATTAACATTTCAATGTTGTCACCAACCTCAAAATCAAGGGGCTTCAATTTTAATTCAATATAGAACACTGCGTCTATTTAATCCAATTAATTATTAGCGCCAACTAGAAAATGATTTTTCTTAGTTGGCGTTTTGTTTTGTAGATTATATGATTATAATAAAAATTCAAAGTAGATTTTTAAATATAACGATTATTACATCACTACCCATATTATATTTAAATTTGTGTACGCATTTTAAACGCAATATGTGGTATACCATCTTCCATATATGTATCCGAAACACTGTGAAAACCAAATGATTCATAAAATGGCTTTAAATGTGCTTGCCCTGAAATTTTTATTGTCGTGTTTTGATACAATTCATTTATTTTATTGATTGTCTCATTGATTATTTTGCGTCCATAGCCTTGATTTCTATAATTTTCGGAAACCAAAACTCTTCCAAAACTTACATGCTGTTCAAACGTTATAATTCTTGTATAAGCCACAATGTCATTCTCGTTGCTCAATATGACATGAATTGCATCTAGATCATAATCATCAACCTCTTGATATATACATTTTTGTTCTACGACAAACACGCGAATCCGAGCTTGATAAATTTGTATAAGTTCTTGACTAGTTACATCCCTCGTATGTTTTATATTTAATTCCATTATTTACCTCCCAAAAGCACACGTACACAAACCATAACCTTAGTAATTATTTATAGCAGTAATGTATCACTTATTTATATTTATTGCTCAACGATTTGAATCAAATTACCACATGTATCATCAAAAATAGCATATCTTATACCTTCAACTTCTTTTGGTTCAGTGTGAAATGTAATGCCGTTATCAATCAATGCTTGATGTTCACCATCCAAGTTATCCACGCCGAACATTGTGACAGGAATCCCTGCCGCATATAGTCCTTCTTGATAGTCTTTAGATATAGGACTGACATTAGGCTCTAATACGATTTCAACGGGGTTAGTCGAATCTTTTTCTGTAACTGTTACCCATCTAAAACCACCGCCAATTTCAATATTATGTTTTGTCTTAAGCCCTAGTTTTTCAGTATAAAATTGTTGCGCCTTGTCTTGATCATCTACAAAATTGCTTGTCGCTATAATTCTCATTTATTTTCTCCTTATCTATGAAATCATTTTTACATCAAATATATGGTTTACATCTAAAATAACAACTTTTTGTTTGTATACACAATAAAATCAAAAAAACATTATATGATACGGTGGGATTTTTCAATAAAATATAAGTTTGTATTACAGAAATATATATACTACAATGGCACATGGATGTTGATTATCTATTTCTTTTAGGAGTGACTCGTTATGAAAAACCTTATGGAATTGCGCGAAAAATCTAATTTAAGTATTTCAAAACTAGCAATTAATTTAAACGCGAACTATAATACAGATATTAGAATTTGCCAAATTTGGGACTGGGAAAATGGCTATCGCAATGTTTCAAATAAAAACGCATCAATTTTAGCTGATTACTTTAATGTTTCTGAAAAAGAATTCATGCATTAATTTTAAGGGAACTTAATTATTTATATATTTAAGTGGGAAACGCATGTCCGTTCCCCACTTTTTATTATGCTTAATTTTTAAAGATAACTGTTATGATATAGTCTATACCTTCAACACTGTTCGTGACAGATGGTGTCACACTTACTAATTCCCAGTGTTGCTTATCATTGACGTATTGTAAAAATTCATTGACACGTTTATCAAAATCACTAAAACTTTCTTCATATTCCATATGCAATGTTTTTATTTCCATATTAATCACTCCTCTATTTTATTTATTATAAATTCTTCATTTTTCTAAAACAAATCAAACAAAATCACATCAGTTTTATTTAATTCAATTGTTGTAACCTTACTTTTTTAATTTTTATTTAATTCATTTTCAAGCCATTCAACGATTTCTTCAAAAATAAATTTATTTTGAGATTTTTCATTAAATATTTCATGTTGTAAGCGATCGTAGATATGTAATGACTTATGTACTGAACCTATTTCTTGAAAAAATTGTATAGAATCTTGATAACTTACTAAACCATCTTCTTTTCCATGTAAAATTAATACATTATCTGTAAAATTTTGAGCATGCGCTTTTAGGTATTCAATACCATCCATTAATGAAAAGATAAGCCCCATTGAAATTTGCTTCGCATTTAAGTCATCAAGTTCATATTTTTCCATTACTTCTTTTTCTGAACATACCCCTTCACCTAAACTATTTTCTAAATAAGTGTCCGGTGAGATGTTTTTATCAGGATTACCAAAAAGTTCATTATTATAACGTGTTAACGCACCTGAAGTTATCACGCCATCTACTTTATTTGGATGTTGTGTTCCATATAACGCAACGGTATAACCGCCCATACTATGTCCAATTAGATATACTTTACCGTCCATATGTGTCTTAACATCATTTGTGACCGCTTCTAAATCTTCAACAATTTCATCACTATTGCTGTAAAATGTTTGTTTTCCTTCTGAACGCCCGTGCCCTCTTTGATCATATCTTATGACATTAAAACCATTGTCATTTAAATAGCCTGTAATCTCATCATAGCGATCTAAATGTTCTGCTACTCCATGCACGATAATAATATTTGCTTTTGCTTCTTGAACATCATTCACTTTCATATAGAGTTTCGTATTATCTTTAGACTTCACATATTTAATATAATTCATATTAATCACTCCATTTTATTGAAATTATTCATACGTTACTTATTACCCTTTTTTCAAATAATTCATACGTTAAACATATATAGCATTTACTTATATATCATCTATTTGAATGCTATACTTATTTATACAAAATACATATTCCAAAGGATAACCATGTATAAATCAATCACATTAGTGCGTACATTATTTAATTCATTAAATATAAGTGCTTTAGATCACTTAACATACGAAACCTATAATGCAGAATACGAAAGCTATTGTTTTCAAATTAATCATTGTAGCTATAGACACAGATTAGCTAAAAAAACACCAACAAAATCTGGTTACTTTGTTGTTTTCTGGACTAAAGACTACGATAACAACAATAGGCCATTTACATATCAAGAAGCTAAAGATATCTTAATCATTACGGTGCTTGATCATACACACAAAGGTCTCTTTATTATCCCCAAATCTGAATTACTTGCACAACGCTTACTATATTCGGAAAATAATAAAGGGAAAATGGCAATGCGCGTTTACCCACCTTGGGAGGTCAATTTAAACCCATCAGCTCAAAAATCTCAAAAATGGCAAACGCAATATTTCATTGATCTAACACACACCACTGACTTACATTTACTGAAAAAGTTAATGACTGTTGAAGATTAATTCTTTAATGAATCACTCTTGCAATGGAAATCGTTAAAATATCATAGTTCTCCCAACTTTTTAATATCGGTTAATGATATGCTTAAATAGGAGCGTGATATAGATGTCAAAATATATATTGTCTTATAATTTAAATTCCATTTCATACGGTTATGAAAAATTACCGTCTCAATTAAATAATTTAGGAAGTGCTTTATTTATATACAGAGGCTTATGGCTTTTAAAAAATAATTTAGACAAAACTACAATTTGTGAAAGCATCAAAACTTACTTTACTTCTACCGATGATTTTCTAATATTTGAAATTGAACAAAGTCCATTAGGTACGTTAAGTGAACAAAAGTATAACGAAATTCTGCAACTACTTGATGAGTAAAATAAAAAAGATTCCATATTAATGGAATCTTTCAGACTGTCGATAAAGTCTCCGACTTTGTTGTCAGTTTTTTTATGCACGCTTTCCGCGGGCACTGCCTTAGCCTGTAGTCTTCGGCTAGTGCTATTCCCGCAGGAGTCGGCATAAATCACTGCCAATATTACAAAAAAATATAATATATAAATTAAACACATAGTGGTGTTTATTATGTTGCATAAATCATATAAACTTGACGAAGATAAATATTCTATATGTCATTATCATCTACATATTCAATAATGTCTGCTGGCTGACAATCAAGCGCTTTACAAATAGCATCTAGCGTTGAAAATCTAATTGCCTTAACCTTTCCAGTTTTTAGATTGGATAAATTTGCAATAGTTATATCTATTTCATTTGCAAGTTCACTAAGTTTAACTTTTCTATCTGCTAATATCCTATCTAACCTAATAATTATCATAAAATGATCTCCTAAATCGTACTATCGTATTCATCTTGTAAAAACATTCCATATTTGAAAACTCTACCTATTATCCAAATAATGATTCCTGCAAATATAAATGCAAAATTAAAACTAAATATAAAATCTGACAATGATTCAACTTCATTATCCATTAAAGATAGTAGTTTACTATTACCGCTAACAATACTATACGATACGTAATAACGAGCCAATCCCAAAATAGCATTATAAATACCGATAACAATAAAGCAGTAAGCTATTTTTTCAATTAAATTTGCATTCTTTAAAGTAAATATTCTTTTTTGACTAATATTTTTCAACCATTTCCTCAAAAAGTAAATTCCAATTATATAAATACAAATTAAACCAATTAATAACGCTAATAAGATAATCACTGAGGGTTTATAAAAAGTGACATCATTTAAATCATGCTTAGAAACTACATTGCTTGAAACATTAAAAGCATCATATAAACTATCTTGATTTTCATTTATTATATCATTTATAAATGACGTTGGAATAATAATTATAACTATTATACTAATTAACAAAGGTAATATACTTAATGATGTTACAACTAATGCAATAGTCACAATAATTATCAAAAGCTTTAGCAACAAGTTGAAAGATTTACTATTAAACGTATTCATGCTTAAAACCCCTTTATTTAAGATTAAACTCATTATAACAACTATTTATCAATTATCAATACTTTTTTATCGAAAAACGATAAATAAATGTACAACATGCCATCAAAATAGATTTTAATTGCGTTAAATTTTATTATTTTGTATATTATAAGTATAAGAATTTTTAAAAATATATTTTTGAGGTGAATAACTTGGCAGATGAAAGTAAATTTGAACAAGTTAAAGGTAACGTAAAAGAGACAGCAGGCAATGTTATGGATAACAAAGATTTGGAACAAGAAGGTAAAGAAGATAAAGCTTCTGGCAAAGCAAAAGAAGTAACTGAAAATACAAAAGATAAAGTTAATGATTTTATAGACAAATTAAAAAATAATATTGTGTCTACAGCTATTTGTAGCTATCCTATATCGGCAAAGTAATCATCTTTGTCGATATTTTTGAATCAATATACTACAAAGGACACGCTAAAATAGATAAAACTAAATATTGCCCACTTTTTAGTTGCAAATAAGTTTATATATAGTACAATTGAACAAATCTTATCATTTCTATATGTCATATAGTTAATGATGACTAACACAAATATTGTATCATTGTAGTTTCATAGCACTAGCTTCAATTTTACAAAATGCAATTTTAAGGGGATTTCTATGAAAATTATTAACTATGAAATTGGCGCTATCGACATAAGATATACAGTTGAAACAATTAAAGGTCATATATTTACACATTCATTTCCGAAAGACACGCCATCTAACAATGTAGAACGTTATTTAAAGCTACTATCTACCAATGTTGATGAACGAAAAGCAGAGATCTAGATAGCGGAAAGCTCTATTCGGATTAAAATATATATTTATACTAGGGATAGTTGTGTTATAAAACCATACTAATGACCATAAGCAAAAGGGACACAAAACCAAATCAAATTTCAATAAGTTCAAAATATAAAAAGAGAGTTCGTCCATTATAATTGGAGGAACTCTCTCTTTTTTAAACTGTTGTAGATTGAATATCTTTATTTATCTATTGTCGCCTTAATAATATAGTGGTTCAAAATGTTATCAATATATCCTTTTTCGCTTGTCATTCAATATTAAAGTAAATACTTAGGTGATTTTGAATAAGTATATAAACAAAATCATATTAAATGCTATTTTCAAAATTAATTAGCATTATCTAAAAAGAAGTCTGAAATTAAATTTAAAAATTGCTTTGGCGATTCTAAGTTAGCTAAATGTGCTGTATTAGGCATTGTAATCTTTTTTACATATGGTATTTCTTTAATCATTACCTCCGAAATATCATGAAAATCTTCAACATCATACTCACCATTAATAATTAATACAGGAATTCGTATATTTTTTAACTGTAAAATATGATCTTCGTTTTTTATTTCCTCACAGGAATTTTTTGCTTCAGGTTTAATTAAAAATTTCAACTGCATATCAACCACTAATTGTTTTACATCTGCGTTGATAAGTTCTGCATCCCTATTTCTTGGTATCCAAGTTTTATAGTTTAACTTTGCTGTTTCTTCAATTTTTCCTTCTTGTAATAATCGTTCTTTATCTTCCTCATATTTTTGGAGAAAAGATGAACCTTTCCATCCACCTAAAGCTGGTGACAATAATGCTAAGCTCAGACACTTTTCCGGATTTTCTAAATAAAATCAATAGCTAATTTTCCACTAAATGAAGCAGCTAAAATATGAGTTGTTTTGATGTCCAAATGTGTCAGTAGTTCATTAATAATATTACTATGAGCATAATTCCCTTCAGTAAAATCACTAAAGCCAAAGCCAGGAAGATCAAATCTAACTACTCGATATTTTTCTGATAGTAAATGGAATTCTTTATCCCACATGCGCGAATCTGCAATTCCAGCATGCAGTAATAATATATTTTCACCATGACCTTTCGATTCAAAATAAATATTAGCTCCCGCAGCTTTAAAAAACCCTTTACATTCATGTGTACTCATAGTATACGAACCCCCTGTTGATATCGATAAATAATGAGTCATACTTAAAACATGAATAAGATAAAATATTTTCTACCTTTCATATTTAACAGCTTCATTTCTTTGCGTTAACTTCTCATTTCTTTTTTGCAACTACACTTAAATTTTTAATAAGATAAAATTTACATTGCATGTTTTATACCCTTTTTAACTAAATACCAATTGATTGGATAACTTGTCATAAATCCGATTAACATCGCAATTTGCATTAAGAACCAATATTCAACATGATTAGGCTGCATGTAAGTTGGACTAACAAAGAGATGCATAATAATCATAAAACCAAACATACCAATTTCAAAAGCAATTAACGATAGCGTATCGGCTTTGATTGCGTCTACTAAATCTCTACCTGGATGGTCATGTTTAATTTCCATGTGGAAGTATTGGAACATTAAACCGAAGATATAGGCTAATATAAATTCGATAATAAACTCTGTCACCATTTGATTATTAAAAAACAATAACCCCGTAAAGAAAACAACAGGCGCACCAATTAAGTCCCCAAATGAGCAACCAGCACTACAGTGTGTTGTAGAAACAACGACACTTTTCCAAAATGGCTTATTACTATGATGTTCATGATGATGCATCGTGTCATGGTGATGATCATGCTGGTTTGACATGTGATCAACTTCTTTTTCTTTGCCTAAACGATAATAAGCGATTAATCCTAAAATCGGAAAGTACAAGCCGGTTAATGGCCACACAATATTCATAATCATCATTTGACGTTGTGGATTTTTAAATATATCTAATAGTATAATTAAAAATTGTAATATTCCTACTATAATAAATATTAAAGATATCGTCACAAACATATTAAGACCTCCTAAGATTTTATATTCAAAGGTTAAAATTTCGAACTCATATTCACGGTCAGGAATAATACTATTCATACTACCCTAAAGCTTTTATTAAATTCATTATCCTATATTTTATGTATTTCAAATAAAAAACAGCGATCCTCGTTATGATTACTGTTTTAATAAAAATTAATGTCTATGTTTTATGTAATAAAACTTACTTTGTAGTGCCAACAGTATTAAGTAGCACAATACCTAACGTAATAAAAATCATTGAAATTAAACCTATCATATTGAGTGTTTCTTTAAAAATAACTACTGATAAAATCGTACTCAATACCAAGCCTAAACCTGCCCAAGTCGCATAGCTAATACTCAAAGGCAAATACTTCATAGCTAAACTAAAGAAGTAAAAACATATAATAAAAGAAATGATTGCGGTAATACTTGGAAACAGCTTACTAAACCCAACTGATGATTTAAGTGAAACTGTACCCGTAATTTCAGTGATAATTGCGATTAATAAGTATAAGTAAGGCATAAGACTCCTTTCAAAAAGAGCAATTTGTCATCATATTTTCTTTAGTCATTATTGTATTATATCGAAAATACCTTATTAATTAAAATCGCCAACTCATAAGTAAGTTATTATATCGTTAGCACATTTAAAAATAGTGAAATTTAACGACACAATGCGATCTTTATTTTAAATTTCCTTCGACCTCAATTTAAACTTATAGTTGAGATGATTATTGCCAATGCAGACGCTTTTAAATATCTTTTTTCACACAAAAAAACACATCTATCATTAGATGTGTCATTTCAATAATTTATTGACTATATTCAGGTCTAATAAATATCATTTCTGGTTCATAATCATGAGTGACTTTATGGGCTACTTCCGTTTTATCCATGCCGCCGCCTTCCCAATTTTGATCTAAGGATTGAAATTGAGTGTAATTACCGTCGTAATTCCCATTAGTCACAATTGCAGTGTGCCCTGCACCATTACCATATGCGTCATTAAATACAACGATATCACCCGCAGTTGCTTTAAAATCTTCAGTGTTTTCATAAACTTGCGCTTCACCGATAAAATTATTTTCTTCAGGAATATCTTTAGCATAATCACCTTTTAGGCCATGACCGTATAAATAGTCCCACTGCTCATTGACTAAATCAAAACACTGCCAACCATAAGCATCATCATAATCCCAGCCTTGACCATTAAGAGATTCAACATGTTGTATTGCTTCATCCTGTGTATACTGCGTTGCTGCTGAAACACTATTGACATGACTATTAAAAATGACGCCTAACGTCATTAACAATATAAATATAAAACTTTTAACTATATAACGAAACATATAAATTCCTTTCATCAACTTTATAAGACATTCATTTTATTTTTCACTAAAATGAATATGATAAACCATCAAATTAAAACTTATCTTAAATTCAAATCACAAACAATCACTTAATATATGTAAAAGTAGTTTACCAAGCACATAAAAAACAGACCGAAACGTCAATATACGTCTCAGTCTACAACATTTTATGCCCTTTAGATTATTGAAAATAACAATGGTTATTTACTAAATAACCCCTTTTTAAAAACATCTTAATTTGATACAGTTCGACTTCTACTTATTTTCCGCAATTAATCACTAACCGCAAAATAATTTCCCTGCCCATCTTGGAAGTTAAAGACACGTACGCATGACATTTCAATAATTTCATGACCAGTTAAGCCTTTTTCCTTTAATTTCTCGTACAACGCATCGAAATCTTTCTCCTTGAACATTAATGATGGTGTACCAAGGTTCACTTCTGGACTATATTGATTCATAAATTCTTTTTCAATAATTGAAAGAGACGTTTCGACAGATGTATTAGGTGCAACTTCAATAGCTTTAAATCCCCTCTGCCAACTCTTCTTCTGAAATTACTACAAATCCCATTGTATCTACCCAAAATTCTACCGCTTTTGTTTGATCATCGACATATAACATTACTTGATTTAATTTTTCCATCAGTATATAACTCCTCCATTTTGATACATACACCATACCCATTTTATTGATATTAGAAAACATTTATCGTGTTAAGTCACCTTTATTACTCAAATTTTCAAAAAATAAGCATTTCTCTATAAATAAAATAATTATTTAAAGTTACTTTTTTGTTCACGAATTTAGTTTTACACACAAACAAAATACAATAAATAAATGATAATATTTAATTATATTTTAATGCAGCATATTTATTCCATGTATTTTGGGCGCTATATTACCAATTAATCATCATATTATTCTCTTTCTTTAAATACATAAAATACAAGTAGCTATATTTTAAAGGAGGTTTTATTATTAAAAAAGTTAGTATCATTATGCCTACTTACAATAATGGAAGTAAGCTAGAGCATACAATTCACTCTGTATTACAACAAACCATGGATAAAAGTGATTTTGAATTTATCATTATTGATGATCATTCAAATGATAATAAAACAGTGGAAATAATTAGACATTATTTAGTGAAATATCCAGAACTTATTAAGTTTAAACAATTAAGAAAAAATAGTGGTAATGCAAGTATTCCAAGAAATCATGGTATAAAAATGAGTAAAGCAGAATACATATTTTTCTTAGATTCCGATGACTTACTTCATCCCAATACGCTTAGTGATTTATATCATTATGGCCTCAAACATAATAGTGATTTGATTATTGGCAAATATGGCGTTCAGGGCAAAGGTAGAGGCGTATCTAAAGCAGCATTTGAAAAAGGAAATATTCCACAAGCAGATATTATAGAAAACAGCTTATTTTATACACTTTCAGTGCTAAAAATGTTCAAACGTAGTGTAATCGTAAAACAAAAATTCATGTTTAAAACAAATGCTAAGACCGCTGAAGATCAACTATTTACAATAGAGTTTTTAATGAATTCAAAAAAATATTCAATTAAAACAGATTACGAATATTATATTGTCGTTAATGATTTTTCTAATAAAAATCACTTATCTACAAACAAAAGTAAGCCTAAATCATACTTTTCTACAATATCTGAAATATACAAAGCTATTTATAGTAGTAAAATTTATAAAGATAAAGAAACACGTGATAAATTGGCAGGTAAATATACTACAAGACTGTTTCGACATGGACAACAGAAGCATTTTGCGTTAAGTAATCTTGATTACAAAGACAAAATTGAATGGTTAGATTATCTCTCTAAAACAATGAATCAAGTGCCTAGAAGTTCAGATAAATATGTAACTTCTCTATTTCATTTAAAATTAGAAGCTATCAGACAAAATGACTTATTATCTTTAATGATTGCAGAAAAGATATTAAAAGGAGAACAATGATGGATGAGTTCAATTACGATGATAGAAAATATCTAGAATTAGACACAGAAGATTTGAAACGTAATAAGAATAAAGTTGAATGGATATACACTAATTATGAAAATATCAAATTAGATATTCAAAACCATTCAGAAACAGCACCATTACTATTAATAAATGGTTATAGAATAGCTAAACTTAAAACTATACCCTTACAAACTCAATTAAACGATTTGAAAGCCGAGTTTAATTTTGATCAGTGTGATTACTTACGTGTTACATATAAAGAGCATTGATTGAAAGCTTTTAAAGATTAGTTAGATATTGTTTAAAATAAATTCAGATCAGCTAAATTATTAAAATAAGGTCCATATTAGGATTAAGATTCTAATATGGACCTTTATTAATTAACGTTAAATAGAAATCATACTTTTAAGCCAACCAGCTAATCACTTCACTCTTAATTAAGACTCTATACTTTGAATTTCAAGTTTTATCCTATTTGGATCTTCAAAATAAACCGCGTAATGTCCTTCTCCTCCTGCATAAGGATGTGATTCACTATATAGCATCCCCCAATTTTTATCTAACAATTCATTTGTTATACGATCTACAAGTGACTTTTCATCTACACTAAATGCTAAATGATTTAATCCAATTCTCTTTCTATGATAACCATAGCTTCTATAATCATTTTCAACTTCTACGAATACTATATACATTTTATCAAGTTTAAAACTAAACTCCTTTTTCCAATCTTGGAAAAGTTTATAGCCTAATTTAGTTAGTAACCATTCATAGAATTCTCTTGTTTCTTCTAAATTTTCTAAATATATTTCTATATGATTTATCAAACCATTCATTTAATACATCACAATCTTTCTCTAATAATATTTATTACATTAAATTCATGATATCATTATTAAAATTAATTGAATATTCCAAAAATGATTGAGGCGATTTTATATTATGATAAAAGCAATTTTATTTGATTTAGATGGAACAATTTTAGACAGAGCATCTTCTTTAAGAAATTTTATTGATTACCAATATGATAAGTTTCATAGTTACTTTAACCATGTTGATAAAATAACGTTTAAGCATAAATTTATTGAAGTAGATCATAATGGCTATGTGTGGAAGGATAAAGTTTATGCAGAGTTAATCAAAAATTTTGATATTAAACATATCAATGCCAATACACTACTAGATGATTATATTAATAATTTTTGTAACCATTGTGTACCATATCCCAATTTAAAAGAAACACTAGAAATACTTAAAACAAATAATTTCAAACTAGGTATCATCACAAATGGTAAATATTCTTTTCAATACAATAATATTAAATCATTAGATATTGAACCATACATGGATATAATTTTAGTTTCTGAAAAAGAAAATATCAAAAAGCCAAATCCTCTAATTTTTGAAAAAGCTGCGGAAAATTTGAAAGTAGCTCTATGTGAATGTGTGTTCATTGGTGATAGTTTTAAAAATGATTATGAGGCCTCAAGACTTGCTGGAATGCATAGTATATATAGATTAAACAACGAAAATGATACTCACAATGTAAATAATAGTATTAAAAATTTAAATGAAATACCTGATCTCATAAAATATGCCAATAATATATAGACAAACATTCCAATAATAAATTTAACGTTAACGTTTTACATTTTTACCTCAATTTCTTATGAACTATGAGATTAATTATTTATGTTATATATAACAAACTAAAAGGAAATGAATTACCTAAATATTTATTGAAAGGTGGTGAAATAATGAAGTTTGGAATCTTACTCATAAGATTAATGTTAGGGATTGTTTTTATAGTACACGGCGGCCAAAAAGTCTTAGGTGGCTTCAGTGAACCTATGGCTATGATGGATGGCCTTGGTTTCCCTGCGTTCTTTGGCATTGTCTTAGGACTGTTTGAACTTATTGGAGGTATCTTATTATTCTTTGGTATTCTAACTAATTATATTGCTAGTGGTTTTATAATAATTATGCTAGGTGCTTTGTTTACCGTTCATTTAAAAGAAGGTTATATGGCATCTGAATTTGTATTAACTTTATTAGTTATGAGTATCAGTATGATAGTTTCATATAATTGGAAAAAATTCGTTCAGTTCTATTAATTATAATTAGTATATGTAACTGATTTTATTTTAAAAGCCAGCCTATTCATCTAGGTGGGCTTTTGCGTACTAGTATTTTTTCAAATGTAATGCTTATTTAAACTAAATCCACCTATTTCATTCGCAACCAAAAGGTTGGTTCAAAATGAAAAAAAATTTATTTTTCTACAAAAAAATAACCACCCATGATTGGGTGGCTATGTCTGAGAATAGTCTGAATATACACCCTAGGGCGTATATTAGACCTACTCTATCCGACTACACCCTAGGGTGTGCTAGACAATAGTACAATATAACTTAGTTGATGTAAACCTAAAAACGATTTTGTGAGATAGAGATCACATTAGCAATTAAACAAATATCAATATGTTTCCAAATTATTTATAAATGAATCGAAATTTCTAATTTTTCAACTCAAACTCAATAGCAATAAAATGCAAATGAAATTCATATCTTATTATAATTTTATCTTTTCAACTGATTTATTACTCACGTTGTAAATCAATACATCTGGCATATTAAGACTTTTAAATGCTTTATAACCAAATTTATGTAGATAATGAACATTAAAATGAGCTTTCTATATTTAATAACATATCTATGTGTGGTATATCATCTTCCAAATATATTTCAGAAACTGCTTTGAAACCAAATGATTCATAAAATTCTTTTAAATATGCTTGAGCTGATATGTGAATTTGTTTTCCTGAACTATATCTATTTATATAATGTATCGTTTCTTGAACAATTTTTCTTCCATAATCTTTTCCACGGAATTTTTTTGTAACTAAAACTCTTCCAAAACTAATACCTTTTTCTTGTTCAATAATTCTTGTATACGCCACTATTGTATTATCATCTTTTAAAAGTACATGTTTTGCGTTAATATCAAATTCATCAATTTCTTGATATGGACAATTTTGTTCGACCACAAACACTTTTACCCTCTCTTGAAAAATATTCATTAATTCGGTTACTGACAATTGGTCTGTTTCTTTTACTATTAATTTCATTTAAGTTTCCTCCTCAAAATAAAAAGGCATTACCCTTATTCATCACATCAAAGATGCGCCCTAGTAGAATAAAGATAATGCCTTTAGAACATTTATCCGGGGACAAATATTCAGCATATTTATTTATTTTTTCTTATAATACCAAAGAAGTTAAGTTTTGTGAATAAAATGAATTTATTTACCTAGACTTTTGTATATGCTTATAGATTTCTAGATATTTTATAGTAATATTTTTCTCTATTTTTAATAGTGCCTTTATATAAAAAGTTAATTAATTCTAATCTCTCTACTTCCTATTCTCCCTTTTGGAAAACAAATTATAAATATTTAAAATCGCATTATTATTTTTAATAAACATACTGAAAAATGTCATTAAAGATGCAAATATTAAGGCTGCATGTAATGTTTGAAAGAAAATCTCTTTTTGACCAAAAATTAATTCAAACAAATATAGAAAACAGAAATAAGATAAAAAGAAATAAAGAAAATTCAAAAAATGTTTTCCGATCGTTTTCATAAGATGCCTCCTTTAAAAACGCTCACCATAATTATCCTTATGATTCTCCCTTTAAAAATAATTCATTATATCTAAACCTTAACATAAAATAAGTAATAGGTATCGGTAAATATAAATTATTAAAAATAACATTTTAATGTCATATTTATTCTTTAAGTGCAGTACAATTAAACTAATAATTTATTTTTTAAGGATATGTATAGTTGATGCAGTTTACAGACCAGTCAAAAAATAAACGAAATTTAAATAAAGGAGAAATCTCGGAAAAAACAGCAAATATAATGAGAATAATTTATTATAATATCGCTAAACGTTTGTCTAATGAGATGACAAATGATAATGAATTGGAAGTCATGCAAGTTTGTGATAGTTATTTAATGCGAAATGATAGTTTAACATTAGCAAATTCCAACTTAATTAATTATAAAGATCATAACCATGTAATTGTATATCGCATTAAATTAACTGCATTGAACGAACAAAGAAATGTTCTTAATCAACTTATTGAGTCAGGAGAAGTAAGTGAAAATATAGCTCTTCAAGTTAGTAAATCTATAAATTATGATGAAATGATGGTTTTAGATAAATTAATATAAAGTTTAGAGTTACATAGCGTGTGATATACTATAACAAAAAGAACCATAACTCATAGTTAAGGTTCTTTTTGTTATGTGAAATAATATAAAAAGTTCAATGTATTATTTCACTATCCATAAAAATTTTATTCTAAGTTGGCATGATTTTGTTGTATCGTAGTTTCATCAATGTCATCTTCAGACATTAATCATAAAACCACACTATCTAAAAACATTAGAGAAGATTATTCAAACAAGCTTCCAAGTGGCTGCATTGAACCTTCTACGTCATGTTTTGTTCCTGCAGGTAGAATTACCGATAAGTCGGATAGTTGACCAATTTTTGAATCTGATTTCGTAGTAATAAGCGCTACTTGCGCGCCGATTGAATTTGCTTTTTCTGCAAGTAAACGCAGATGCTCAGTTGAACCTGATCTCGAAAGGATAATAAATCATTACTGCTAATAGATGGTGTTGTAGTTTCTCCTACAACGTAGGACAGTTTACCTAATGGGTTTAATCGCATAGCAAAACTATTAGCAATAAATCCAGAACGGCCTTTATCAGCAACAAAAACACGAGGCGCTTGTGTTACTGATTCTTCAAAAGATTGGTAATCATTGTCTTCAAGGTGTGAAAATGTGCTTTCTAACTCCTTAACAGTAAGATCAAAATTATTAAATTCTGTCATAATTATCTACCTTCAATAGCATCTCTACATTGTTTTCTGGTGCTTTTGGATCATCAGTATTAGCAATACCTCCGATCACAATAACTAAATCTGGATTTTAAGAAACTATACTTTCGATAGTATCGAGTTTGATACCACCAGCCACCGCTACCTTAGAATTTTTAATTACAGATTTAACATTGCGTAAGTTCTCTAATGGTGATTGTCCTTGTGCTTGTAAATTATAATCGGTGTGTACTGCAATATAATCAGCACCCATTTCGTCTAATTCTTTTGCACGTTTTTCTATATCTTGAACAGCAATCACAAACAAGATGTTAACCAGCAAGAAAGTTGCGAACAGTTATTACAATTACCCAAACCAAAAGTAAAAGAAATTAAGAATCTTCCTGTAGCAATGACGATTAGACAAAAGAGATTCAATGGCAATTACACGTTCAGCTCCTTGTAATTTGGCAAATTTTTGTGCCATTAAACCGATTGGGCCACAACCGAGAACAATAACGGTATCTCCAGATTTTACGCCTGCATGTTCAACACTCCAATAAGCTGTTGGGACCACATCAGATAAAAATAATACTTGTTCGTCTTTCAAATCACTATCTGGAACCTTGAAGGATGAAAAGTCAGCAAATGGAACTCTTAAATACTTTGCTTGGCTGCCCAGTGGTTTCCATGCATAGCATTGCCAAAACCGAAGAGTCCACCATTATTCATTTTCCAACTTGCCGGTGATGGATTAGAATTATCACACTGAGACTCCATTTCATTATTACAATAGAAACAATCGCCACAACCTATGTTAAAAGGTATAACTACTCTATCTCCCTTTTTTAAGGTTTTAACCTCTTTTCCTACTTCTTCTACAATTCCCATTGGCTCATGTCCAATAACAAAATCAGGATCCATAAATAAATCACCTTGATGGTAAAGATGTAAATCAGAACCACATATACCTGAAGCTGTTATTTTTATAATTGCATCCGTTGATTCTTCTATTATTGGATCATGTACTTCACGCACTTCCATATTTTTATGACCTTGATAAGTAACTGCTTTCATTTAAATCACCTTAGTATTACAATGTAAACTCAAAAGAGTAAATTGATTTATTATTCTTTTGAGAGAAAATATAAGTTTATGTATTAAATATAAATATACATAATGTACATATAAATTATGTGAATTTATTGGATATAATAGCTTTTTTAAAAAGATAGTATATATAACAAAGGGTTGCCACTTAACAATTCCACGTCCTTTGGGTATACATGGATTAAGGTATTCGCTAGGTATTTCTCGATAGTCACTTGTGTATTTATATTCATCTGGTCCATTTGGATTTATTACTTTCATATAATCACCTCAAAAAAATGGAATCGTTTTACTAGCTTTTATAATATCTTTTGTGAAGAAAAATTGTTTACCTTCTCCTGTGTATGCAGGATTTAAAATCATATTCGCTTTGGCATTGTACAACCACTCTGGATTAATACCAGAATTTAATATTTCTTGAAATTCTTGAAAGTTTTTATTCCAATCTAAATTTGGAATCATATAATCACCTCATAAATATTTTAGAACATTTGTTCGTATAAATCAACTTAATATCTATTTTTCTTATAACCAATTATAATTAATCGTTAGATAAAATCAGACAATCTAGGAGAATACATATGGATTATAAAAAAGAAATTGAAAAAATGGGTTGGAATACAAAAGAAGTAACTAATCGAGTCGAAAGTTTAATAGAAGAAAAAGTAATAGATATAAAAGAAGAAGTAACCGAGGATCTATCAGTGGTTGTTGAAAAAGAAAATAATAATCCAATACTCAACGAGTTTTTAAATAAATAAAAAAAACAGCCTATCTAATCAGATAGGCTAATTTATTACAGTTTGTTAAGCGTTCCACGTCGCTTGATAGTTAAATACCCCAATTTTCTTATTGGAAACAAATCATAGCTATAAAAGTTATATAAATTGTAGTTCATATATCTCTTTATATTCATAAGTATTAAAACTATCAATATGACCTTTTAATAATATTTCTTGTTTCTTTCTACTCACATTGTGATAATATGTAAGCCTAATATTCATATCTGATTCGTAACCGTTATTTTGAATAGTATCATCCAATTCATCAAATACAGTTTTATTAATAGGTAACATATAGCTTTCTTTGCTAGGTAACATATTTATATATTTCTTTTGAATTACGTTATCTTTACCTAACATAACTTCAACAGTTATGTTTTTAGCAGCTCCTCCACCAAGGTTATATAACTTTAAATAATCTTCGTGTTCTTCAGAATTTGAAGTCGTATTTCTTAAATTCAAATTTTTATTTTCATCTTTTTCTAAAAGGATTTGATTAAACCCTAGAGCTGGTATAAAACTAATTTTCATTTGATAAAGTTGAACTGATACCGATACAAAATAAAATAACGCCATAATAAAAGTTCCTAGTGATCCAATTGCTGAAATAATATTTATCATATTAAATCTCCTTTTTTAATTTTTAGGAGACAGTAGTAGGGGTTTAATCATAACATTTAATTTGATATTTTTGTAGATTTTTTAACATTTCGTACTACCTACGTATAAAATCATCAAATAACCACCCAGTGACATGTGTGGGTGGTGGATATAAAAAGATATTTGAGAAAAGGCTAGCGATTCATATGTAAATACATTATACCATAAAAAAATAGGGCGAGCACATAAGTGCCTGTGCTCTAATGATTTTATATTAATTTTTACTTCCCCTCTATAATACTCCATAAAATAATAGATCTAGGAATTGCTGCAAAAATTCTTTTTTTTGATTGGATTTTAAACAAACATATATTTGTGCATTTTAATATCCCAATCGTTTTTTTAATAAATAAACATTACATTTAAGAATAAAAAATACAACATTTAGGAATTATAACATTTTATTTTTAGAGTATTATGATAAATTATTTATAAAAATATTTGGAGGGATTTACTTGGATGAAATTTTAGAAGATATTAAAAAAAGTGCTTGGAACTTTATTACACTGATTATTTCAGTCTTTTTATTTTTTACTTTGAAATCTACTGTTGATTCATTTGTTTCTCAATATGGTGCAAAAGTAAAAGTTAAAAATTTATTTGTTGACGGTTATCTTAGTGGAACTTTAAGCATCTTAGGTCTTATTTTTATTACTTTAGTATTACTATGTGCCACTATTTTTTTCTCATATTTGATATTAAAGGGCGATTTTTCACTTACGGCGATTTTTCAAATATTAATTTCTATTGGTTTTATCATTGCAACATTATCTTTAAGCTCTGTACCATTTATTGGTACTTTGATTATGCTAATAATAATCACTATATTCATTTACTTCATAATTAATGAAAGATAGTAACTTAAAAAGGGCTTTAAAATAGCCCTTTTTTCATTCCAACTTATCCAACAACGCATTAAACATCTGCCTAACTCGTTGTGCCTCACATCAAATATACTTCCTATCTTTTCATAACTAACGCCTTTACAAAGTAGTAGGAACAAACAAAACTCTTTATCCGTCCCTACTCTTTCTACTATAGTTTCTAATTCATTGAAAAATATCGCATCTTCAAAATTGTTATTATCTATCACGTTATTTACTGGTTGATCACTTACATTAAAGAATTCATCAATACCAACTTCTTCATCACGTGTATCGTTATTCTCTATTGTCTTGTGGTAGTTTAATATAAATTCTTTAACAGTAGCTTTATCATACTTCATACATATTCTACTGCCTTTGCAACACGTTTTAATATAACCTCTCTAGCATGTCTTAATGTTAACTCACTCACACCTATTACATCAGCAATCACTTCATCTGTATACTTCTTATCATCCCACCACGTGAGCTTTATAATCTGTTGTATTTTAACTTCACTCTCTTTTTGACGCTGTTTATTGCGTTCTACACACTAATGATGATGCACTTTATATAAATCTACCTGTAACTTATCAATCGTCTTAATTGCCCTCTTACGTCCAAATTATACATATATATCATAAATTTTCACTGATCTTAAAATAGTTGTTATTTGTGTACCCAAAAATAAAAAAGCCTACAACCACATGGGTTGCAGACTATATAGTGGAGACGGCGGGATTCGAACCCGCGTCCAGAGGTTCTGATACTAGCACTTCTACGTGCGTAGTCTATCAATGAGTTTCGCATAATGGGAGGTGATAGACATCCGTCATTATGCTAGTTTGATTCATCTCTTCTAGGCAGACTTCAAACGGCAGTGCCTAGCGTATCCTACTAAAGGTTGAATCGCGTTAACAGCACATAGGAGATGCTGTTAGGCGATGCAGAGTGCTATTACGCAGCTACTGCGAAATTATTGTTTTCTTTGCCAGTTATTATAACTGTGTGTGTTAGTGACGGAGACAGCCCTCCGACACGCTTAACTAGCTCATGGAACCCCTGTCGAATCCAAAAACGCCCCCTGAATAATATTAAATGTACTTTCTGGTAGGCTGTATCTGTTACAGCGCTTTTTCAGAAAGCACATATTATATTACCAAAGATTCATATCTTTGGCAATATATCCGCTTAATAACAGGCTTTCATCTCTCTAGCTACATCACGTTGTACTGCTTTTTCTTTTAATGCTTGACGTTTGTCGTATTTTTTCTTACCACGTGCAACGCCAAGTAAGACCTTACAGTGCCCATGTTTGAGATAGAGTTTCAAAGGTACGATAGAGTAGCCAACTTCACGTGTACGCTCACCTAACTTCGCTATTTCACGTTTGTGTAGTAAGAGCTTACGTGAACGTCGTGGATCATGGTTGAATCTGTTACCTTCTTCATACGGCGCAATGTGCATATTGTTTAGAAACATCTCGCCACGATTCACTTGCGCATAACTATCTTTAAGGTTTGCACTACCACGACGAATTGACTTGATTTCTGTTCCTTGTAACACAATGCCCGCTTCAATCGTATCTTCTATATTATAATCATGTCTGGCTTTACGATTTTCTGCTAGTGTTCCTGGTGATTTTTTCTTTGGCATTGAGTTTCACCTCTTCGTTGAGTTATTTTTTCTTCTTACGTGCTTTATTTTTTACATTTTTATCTTTATAAAATGGTTTATGCTTTGTGTTGCCTTTACTTTGGTCGCTTTGACGTTTGTTTTTACCTTTACGTTGTTTCTGTTTAGTACGTCCACGTCCGCCTTTACCATTTTTATCATCTTTAGATTTATCTGATGAATTGCCACGTGGTTTGGCTTGGATTGTCTTACCACGTGATGGTCTTTGACCGCGATCTCTATTTGGTGTTGGCATACCGACGATTTGGAAATCAATCATACGTTCATCAACATCTACGTTAATGACTTTAATTTGAACAGGATCACCGATGCGGAATACTTTCGCTTGGCGTTCACCTATCATTGCCATTTGACGTTCATCAAAATGGTAATAATCATCCGTCATGTTAGATACATGCACCATACCTTCAATTGTGTTTGGTAATTCAATAAACATACCGAAATTCGCAACTGAACTAATAATCCCTTCGAATTCTTCGCCAATATGTTGCACCATGTATTCTGCTTTTTTCAATTCATCTGTATCACGTTCTGCTTCGATTGCTCTACGTTCTCTTTGAGACGTATGTTCAGCAATTTCAGGTAACAATGCTTCCCATTTATTTCTTTCTTTTCTGTCCATGGATTGTTCAATAATATATTTGCGAATTAATCTATGAACAATTAAATCGGGATATCTACGTATAGGTGACGTGAAATGTGTATAGTATTCAGCTGATAAGCCAAAGTGTCCTAAGTTCACATCATCATAACGTGCTTGTTGCATTGAACGTAACATCATCGTTGAAATCACCATTTGTTCTGGTTGACCTTCAACTTCTTGTTGAATTTTTTGTAAAGTAGACGGGTGAATATCTTCACCTGTACCTTTAATCATTAATCCAAAATTAGTCACGAAATCAAAGAATTGACGTAAGCGCTCTGATTTAGGTTGTTCATGGACACGATAGATAAATGGTACTTCTAAACGATCAAAATGTTCCGCGATAGTTTCATTAGCCGCTAACATAAATGATTCAATTAAGCGTTCGCCTTCACCACGTTGTCTCATTTCTACATCCGTTGGGATACCTTCTTCATTAACAAGTACTTTAGCCTCATTAATATCAAAATCGATTTCACCACGACGTCTTCTCATATGGATTAAGCGCTGAGATAAATCTTGCGCTAAATCTAACATCGGTGTGATTTCACTATATTGATTACGTGTTTCCGTATTTTGATCAGTAATAATTTCATTTACTTCATCGTATGTCATACGATAATTAGAATGAATCACACTATCAAAGATTTCATGGCCAACAACATCGCCACGTTCATCTATTTCCATTTGGCAACTTAATGTAAGTCGGTCCACTTGCGGGTTTAATGAACATATACCATTACTTAGACGGTGTGGAATCATCGGTATCACTCGGTCTACTAAGTAGACACTTGTTGCACGACTGTATGCTTCTTTATCAAGCGCTGAATCTTCAGTTACATAGTAACTTACATCAGCTATACTGACTGTTAATTGTGTATGACCATTGCTTAACTTTTTAACACTAATCGCGTCATCTAAGTCTTTAGCATCTGCACCATCAATGGTAATCGTTAGTTCATCGCGCAAATCGCGACGACCTTCAATTTGTGATGGCTCGATATGATCTGGTACTGCTTCAGCTTCTGCGAGCACATTGTCAGGGAATTCAATTTCGATACCATGTTGATAGATGATAGATAGAATATCTACACCTGGGTCATTCTTATGGCCTAAAATTGCCGATACGATACCTTCAGGATTATCTGTACCATCTGCGTATTTCGTAATTTGTACGAGTACTTTATGTCCATCTACTGCACCTAAATTTTGACCTTTAGGAATAAAGATGTCTTGCATAATACGTTTATCATCTGGTAATACAAAGCCGAAGTGACGTGCTTCACTATAAGTACCAACGACTTGTGTGACTGAATGTGTTTCAATCGTCTTAACTTCGCCTTCTAATTTCCCTTTGTGTTCACCTTTAGATTGATGTACTTCCACAAGGACAGTATCACCATCCATGGCTCTATTGATTTTCGTTGGTGGGATGAAAATGTCATCCATATCCTCTTCTTCAGGACGTAAGAAAGCAAAACCTTTTTTATTTTGACTTAACTTACCTTTGATTAATTTGGATTGTTTGGCATTGTTAGATGCTTTACGTTGATATCTATCTGTTTTTGTACGTTGAATCAAACCTGTTTGTTCTAATTCAACAAGCACCTTGATTAAATCTCTAAATGAGTCGGCACTATTTAAACCTAATGCATCTTGAAAATCAGACACAGACATGGGTTCATAATCTGGTTGTTTAATTATTTCTTCAATGGATTGCTTTAAATTCATTATGCCCCTCCTTTCTATTTTTAAATACTTCTAAATTTTTAATTCGACCAATCTAATGATTCTAAGAAATTGTATACGTCTTCGAATACTAATTCTTTTTCTTTATCAATTGTAATGACATGTCCTGAATTCGCATACCATTTGATATCTTTTTCATCAGATTCGCTCTCATTGTATATAACATTTGCAGAATCTGTATTAATCATTTGATCTTGTTCTGCTTGGACAACTAATAATGGATCCATTACTTCATCTATGTGATCTCTGACATCCTGTATTTGTCCTTGTAACTCTTTTAAAGTGTCTGTAGGTTTAAAGTTTGTCATTTCTTTTTCAATGGTAGCTTCATCTTTACCTTCATACTTTTTAAAATTACGCGCATATTCTAGAACACCGTTAAACATAGACCCTTCCGTCTTAATGTACATAGGTGAACACATTGTTATAATACCCTTTACATCTCTGTTTAAGCTTAATTTCAACGCATAACATCCACCAAGTGACAATCCTGCAACAACGATTTCATCATAACCTTTGTCTACTAAGAAATCATAGCCATCTAGTGCATCTTTAAACCATACAAATGGACTTGAACTTAATATTTCTTCAGGTGGTGCTGCATGTCCTTCATATTGTGGTGCATACGATGTGTAGCCTTTCTTCTGCAAGTAACGCCCTAATTGTCTCACATCTGAGGAATTCCCTGTAAAGCCATGTAACAGTAACACAGCTCTATTACCTTCTTCAAAGAAGAATGGTTCTGGAAGTTTAATCTGCATTGTGTTTCAATCCTTTCGCTTATGCTTTAGTACGTGTCGTTTATTTAAATTCATCTTTTATTTATCTCAATTATTTTTAAAAGCTATATTAACTATTATAAATAAAAAAGCCCGACTTTAACATTGTCGGACCTTATAAACCAAAATAACTTATGCCTAACATTAACAAGAAGAAAATGACAGACAATACAATTGTTAATCTATGCAAGAATAAATCAATACCGCGTTGCTTTTGTTTACCAAATAACTGCTCGGCGCCACCACTAATTGCGCCTGAAAGTCCATTACTTTTACCTTCTTGGAGTAATACAACAGTTACTAATGCAATACAATCTAAAATCAAAAGTACCATTATTAATGTATGCATGAAAATTGTCCTCCATTCATTATATACGAAACGCATTATATCATACGTTTGTCGTCTTTAGCAAACTTCTATCTATTGAACGTGCTTTTACGTTTAATCGAAACAATTAACATATAAACAGCTAACACAAATGATAAAACGAGTACCAGTGTTAAAGGAATGATATTCACGCTAGATTTGATATCTAATATCGCGCCATAAACTGCACTAATGTTAATTAAATTATACAATATTTGTGATACGAATACCGCAAACATAAACCACCATAAATAGGTATGTCTGTTCCAGATTGCGAAGACACCTGCTAAATTCGCAAAAATATACATTATTCCTGTAAATTGGAAACTATTTTTAATTGTACCCACAGCATTTTCAGATGTTGTCTGTCCGCTATTTGATAATAGTTGTTTAATAACACTATCATCTAAAACTACGAATAAATGTATAACATAAAGAATCGCAATGATGACTGAACTATATGCAATCAGATGAGCCGTTTTAATTTCTTTAGACTTAGGTTTTACTTCCATAATTCGTTAAGACTCCTTCTTTATTTTACATCTTTAATTATATCAGTTTAATTGTAAAAGATGAACAATTTAAGTTAATCATCATTATAAAGTAACACGCCGAGTTCATTCGCTTCGTATGATTTATGTATTTGTCTCAATAAATTTATACTTTTTAAAATGAGCAAGTCGGACTGTGGGCAGTGGCTCTATGGATTGCCTATTAGAACAGCAATATGATACTTCAAATATAAAAGTCTAAGTACCACAGAATAAACGATAAGAACCATTACTTTTTAATTTATTTATTAACTTATTAGGCAGTAATTTGGATCGACTCGAGCATGAAAACACTAGCCGAAGACTACGGGCCGTATCTGTATCCAAGAAAAGCGAGTACAAAAAAGAGCACAAAAAAACTGCCAACAAAATCGGAGACTTTGTTGGCAGTTTAACACAGATCCTCAATAATCTGCGTTTAGCGCGTGAACTCTTAAATTTTTTATGCTGTATTATTTAGATAAGTTATAGAAAGATTTAAGTCCGTCGAACTTGCCAGTTTCGTATAATTCATCTTCAATGCGTAATAATTGGTTATATTTCGCAATACGGTCAGTTCTTGATAATGAACCTGTTTTAATTTGACCTGCATTTGTAGCAACTGCAATGTCAGAAATTGTAGTATCTTCTGTTTCACCAGAACGGTGAGATACAACTGCTGTGTAGCCAGCTTTTTGAGCCATTTCGATAGCGTCAAATGTTTCAGTTAATGTACCGATTTGGTTAACTTTGATTAAGATTGAGTTACCGATACCTTTTTCAATACCTTCAGATAATTTAACTGTGTTTGTAACGAACAAATCGTCACCAACTAATTGTACTTTATCACCGATACGATCAGTTAATACTTTCCAACCATCCCAGTCATTTTCGTCCATACCGTCTTCGATAGTGATAATTGGGTATTTGTTAACTAATTCTTCAAGGTAATCAACTTGTTCTTCAGCTGAACGTTTCGCACCATTTTCACCTTCGAATTTAGCGTAGTTGTATACACCATCTTCAAAGAATTCAGAAGAAGCACAGTCGAAGCCTAAGAATACATCTTTACCTGGCTCTAAACCAACGGCTTTAATAGCTTCTAAGATTGTTTCAACAGCATCTTCAGTACCTTCGAATTTAGGAGCGAAACCACCTTCGTCACCTACTGCTGTTTCTAAACCACGATTTTTAAGGATTGATTTTAAGTTGTGGAAGATTTCTGCTCCCCAACGTAATGATTCTTTGAATGATTCAGCGCCTACTGGCAACACCATAAATTCTTGGAATGCGATAGGAGCATCAGAGTGAGAACCGCCGTTAACGATGTTCATCATTGGTACTGGTAATTGTTTACCATTAAATCCACCTAAGTATTTGTAAAGTGGTTGTCCTAATAAATCAGCTGCTGCACGAGCTACTGCAATAGAAACACCAAGAATAGCGTTAGCACCTAATTTACCTTTGTTTTCAGTACCGTCTAATTGGATCATCATTTTATCGATTGAAACTTGTTCTAATACTGAAAATTCACCTTCAATAAGCTCTGGTGCAATAATTTCGTTAACGTTGTCAACTGCTTTCGTTACACCTTTACCTAAGTAACGTGATTTATCTCCGTCACGTAATTCTACTGCTTCATGTTCACCAGTAGAAGCACCTGATGGTACTAATGCACGTCCGAATGCACCACTTTCTGTTAATACTTCTACTTCAACTGTTGGGTTACCACGAGAGTCAAGGACTTCGCGAGCGTAAACATCTGTAATAATTGGCATGTTTATAATCTCCTTTATAAATAAGTAGTTTAGAAATATTAAATTTCATCTTCATTATAGCTTTAAATACTATAAATACAAAGTAATTTAATTCTCTTGTGTTGTTTATAAGCAACTAACCATTTTAATGAAAATATCTCAATTTCGAAATCGTTAGCTTCTCAATCTTGCTCAAAGCGATCAAACTTTGATTAGTGATTAATGAGTGATTCACCAGTCATATCTTCTGGTTGATCTACATTTAATAAATCTAATAATGTTGGTGCTAAATCACCAAGACGACCCGTTTCACGTAAAGTAACGCCATCTTTTGTCACAATGACTGGAACTGGGTTTGTCGTATGCGTAGTCATTGGTTGATCATCATCTGTAAGGACCATGTCTGAATTACCGTGATCGGCAGTAATGATTGCATGACCGCCCATTTCAGTAATTTTATCAACAACTTCGCCTAGACATTCGTCCACGGCTTCAATTGCTTTAATTGTTGGTTCTAACATACCACTGTGTCCAACCATGTCTGGGTTAGCAAAGTTTAAAAGAATTAAATCTAAGTCACCTTTATTTAATTCTTCAATTAAAGCATCTTTAACTTCATATGCGCTCATTTCAGGTTTAAGGTCATAGGTTGCGACTTTAGGTGAATCGATTAAACGACGACGTTCACCTTCAAATTCTTCATTACGACCACCACTCATGAAATAAGTCACGTGAGGGAATTTTTCTGTTTCAGCAATACGTAATTGTTTAAGTCCGTTATCTTGTGCAACTTCACCGATTGTATTCGTTAAATCAACTTTTTCAAAAACAATATCTGCATTCACGTTATCATTATATTTAGTAAACGTTGCATAAAATAAGTCGTTGATTTGTTCTACTTTAAAGCCTTCGAATGCTTTATCAGTAAATATTTCAGAAAGTTGTCCAGCTCTGTCAGGACGGAAGTTATAAAAGATGACTGCATCGCCATCATTGACACCTTCGTTTTGGTCTTGGACGATAAATGGTTCAACAAATTCATCTGTTAAATCTTTATCGTAATTCGCTTTGACACCTGCTTTAGCAGATTCGAATGTTGTTCCACCAAAATTGCGGATAGCATTGTATGCTTTTTCTTCTCTGTCCCAACGTTTGTCACGATCCATTGCGTAATAACGACCTGATACAGATGCGAATTGACCAATACCTAGTTCTTTAAACTTCGCTTCAGTTTCTTCAATATATTTTAATGCTGATTTTTGATCAACGTCACGTCCATCTAAAAAGGCATGAACATATACTTTTTCTAAACCTTGTTTTTTAGCTAAATCTAATAACGCGAAAAGGTGTTTGTAATGGCTGTGTACGCCACCATCTGATAATAAACCAAAAACATGTAGCACTGAATCATTTTTCTTAACATGATTGATTGCATTGTTTAATACATCATTTTCAAAGAAATCGCCGTCTTCAATAGATTTATTGATACGCGTTAAACTTTGATAAACGACACGTCCAGCGCCAATGTTCATATGCCCAACTTCTGAATTACCCATTTGACCTTCTGGAAGTCCAACATCTAAACCACTAGCTTCGATTTGAGTAGTTGGATACTTACTGTAATAACGATCAAAGTTAGGTTTATTAGCTAGTTTCACAGCATTACCGTGTTCGCTCTCTCTGTTTGCAAAACCATCTAAAATAATTAATGCAGTTGGTTGTTTAGCCATATTATTTTGCACCTTCTAACAATTGTACAAAATCATCCACTTTAAGTGATGCGCCGCCTACAAGTGCACCATCAATGTCTGATTCTGCCATGTATTCTTTAATGTTGTTAGGTTTCACACTACCACCATATTGAATACGTGTTGCGTCAGCTACAGTTTGACTTGATAATTCTGCAACTGTTTGTCTTACAAATGCACACATTTCATTTGCATCTTTAGCAGTTGATGATTTACCAGTACCGATTGCCCAGATTGGTTCGTAAGCAATCACAAGTTGTTGTAATTGTGCTTCAGATAAACCCTCTACAGCTTTTTTAACTTGGTTGCCAACAACTTCATTAGCTTTACCACTTTCACGCTCTTCATCTGTTTCACCTACACAAACGATTGGTGTCATACCGTGATTGAAAATAGCGTGTGCTTTTTTGTTAATTTCTTCATCTGTTTCATGGAAGATTTCACGACGTTCAGAATGTCCGATAACGACATATTTAACGCCTAGGTCTGCTAATGCAACTGGAGATGTTTCACCAGTGAATGCGCCGTTATCTTCAAAGTAAGCATTTTGAGCACCGATTTGTAAGCCTTGTGCTTTACCATCATTTACTAAAGTAACTAATGCATCTAATTGAATTGTTGGTGCACAAATTACTGATTCTACTTCTTTTGTATCAGGTAATGTTGGTAATTCATTGATAAAATCTTTTGCTTCTTTAACTGTTTTATTCATCTTCCAGTTACCTGCGATAATTGGTTTTCTCATTATATTACACTCCTATTAGTAATTTATGATTAAATGTGTTGCCACTGATAATCATGGATAGCTGTTTTTAGTCGTGCGCTTATTTGTTTGCGATTGCTACTACACCTGGTAGTTCTTTACCTTCAAGGTATTCTAATGATGCACCGCCACCAGTAGAAATGTGACTGAAGTCATCACCATAACCTAATGAAATAGCTGCAGCTGCTGAATCTCCACCACCAATAATTGTATTAGCGTCTTTTAATTCAGCGATTGCTTCACAAACGCCGATTGTACCTTTAGCAAAATTACTTAATTCAAATACGCCCATTGGTCCATTCCATACTACCGTATGCGCACCTTGTAATTGTTCTTTAAATAATTCAACTGATTTTGGTCCAATATCCATAGCTTCTTGGTCTGCTGGGATATCATCAACAGAAACCTCAGTGATTTCAGCGTCATTTGAGAATTCTTTTGCAACTTTACAATCAACTGGTAAGACGATTTGATCGCCTGCACGGTCTAATAATTCTTTTGCAAAATCAACTTTATCTTTTTCTAATAAAGATAAACCAATTTCTTTACCTTGTGCTTTAAAGAACGTATATGACATGCCGCCACCGATCAGTACTTTGTCAGCAATCTTCAATAAGTTTGTGATAACGCCAATTTTGTCAGAAACTTTGGCACCACCTAGAATTGCAACTACAGGTTTATCAGGGTTTTCAACTACGCCACCGATATATTTAATTTCTTTTTCCATTAAGAATCCTGCAACTGTTTCTAAATTAGATGCAATACCCACATTTGAAGCGTGCTCACGATGCGCAGTACCAAATGCATCATTTACAAATACATCGCCAAGTGAAGCCCAGTATTTTCCTAATTCAGGATCATTTTTAGATTCTTTTTTGCCGTCTACATCTTCAAAACGTGTATTTTCAACTAGTAAAACATCGCCTTCATTAAGATCTTTGACAGATTGTTCTAGTGTTTCTCCACGTGTTTCAGGTACAAAAGTAACTTCTTCACCTAATTTTTCTGTTAATGCATTAGCAACAGGTTTTAAAGTTAATGCTGCTTTATCACTTTCTTCTTTCACTTTACCTAGATGTGAAAATAATACAACTTTTCCACCTTGTTCAATGATGTATTTAATTGTTGGTAAAGCTTGAACGATACGGTTGTCGTCAGTGATTTCTCCATCTTTCATCGGCACGTTAAAATCTGCGCGAACAAGTACAGTTTTACCTTTTAATTCTAAGTCAGTTACAATTTTTTTAGCCATGTAAGCTTCCTCCTCTAAATGGAACAACAAATTAAAATAAGCGGAGAAGCGTTGTGCTCCCCGCTTACTCCTAAGCTTATTGTTTAAATTTAACAGCACATTAAAGTTGTTAAATTCATTTTTACATCAAATTATTTAGCTTGAGTTGCTAAGTGTTCTAATGTACGTACTAATTGTGAAGTGTAAGACATTTCGTTATCGTACCAAGCTGCTACTTTAACTAATTGACGGTCGCCAACAGTCATTACACGAGTTTGTGTTGCATCAAATAATGAACCATAAGTCATACCGATTACGTCTGAAGATACGATTTCGTCTTCTGTGTAACCGAATGATTCGTTTGAAGCATTTTTCATTGCAGCATTTACATCTTCAATGCTTACATTTTTTTCTAAAACAACTGTTAATTCAGTTAATGAACCAGTTGCAACAGGAACACGTTGCGCTCCTCCATCTAATTTACCATCAATTTCAGGAATTACTAAGCCAATTGCTTTAGCAGCACCAGTTGAGTTAGGGATGATGTTTTCAGCAGCTGCACGCGCACGACGTTTGTCGCCTTTTCTGTGTGGTGCATCTTGTGTGCTTTGGTCACCAGTGTATGCGTGTATAGTAGTCATGAAACCTTCTACTAAACCGAAGTCATCATTTAACACTTTAGCAACAGGAGCTAATGAGTTAGTAGTACATGAAGCACCTGAAACAACAGTTTCTGAACCGTCTAATTCTTGGTGGTTTGTATTATAAACGATTGTTTTTAAATCGCCTGTAGCTGGTGCAGAGATTAATACTTTTTTAGCACCTGCATTGATGTGTGCTTCTGCTTTTTCTTTATCAGCGAAGAAACCAGTACATTCTAATACAACATCGATGTCTAAGTCTTTCCAAGGTAATTTACTTGGTTCAGGCTCAGAGAATGATTTTACTTCTTGTCCGTTTACGCGGAAACCGTCTTTTTCTACTTCAACTTCTCCTGTGAAGCGTCCTTGCATAGTATCATATTTTAATAAATGAGCTAACATTTCGTCATCTGTTAAATCGTTTACTGCTACTACGTCGATTCCGTCAACGTTTTGAATTCTTCTGAATGCTAAACGACCAATTCTACCAAAACCATTAATTGCTACTTTTACTGCCATTAAAATGGCCTCCTTTAAAAATGATATTTAAAAAGTGTAATCACTTTTTATTACTGTTATTTACGATTGCACTTGCTGCACCTTCGTCTGTAATTAATACAGTGTTTTTTGGAGCAATAGAAAGGTAAGCTTTAATTGCTTCTCCTTTAGATTTACCCCCAGCTACAGCAAATATAAACTTTTTCGATTCAAGGTCTTCTAATTGTAGTCCAATTGTTTTCACTTTATGGACGATATCGCCTTGATCATCGAAATAATATCCAAATGCTTCTCCCGAGGCATTGTGATGTTGAAGTTTTTCTATAACTTCGTTTGGTGATTGACGTCTTCGCGCCATCTTCAGCGCATCACCAATGCCGTGGATTGTAATATTGGATTCTCTAATTTTTTCTAGGGTGTGAATAACTGAAGGCTCTAACATAAGTGTATTGTATGTCGTTTCACTCACATTATCTGGGACATATAATGTCGTATAATCACCATTCGTTTGTTGTGCCATACTCGCTGCAATGGTATTTGCTTGATATACAACATTTTCACCCAGTCCGCCTCTTGCTGGAACAAAGAAAACATCATGTGGCTGTTTATGCATTGCCTCACTCACGTAGGCCATCGTAGACCCACCAGTGACTGCTACAATGGCATGATCATAAAGAACATCTTCAACCAACTGTCCTGCCTGTCGTGATAGTTCGATTTTTACTGCTTTATCAGTTTCAGAATCACCTGGTATCACATAGACGTCTTTAATGTCATATTGTTCCTTAATCAACTGTGAAAGATGATGGTCATCAGAAAAAACATTAAAATAACTATTTAGCTGACGAACAGTTGCTTCACCTTCTTCAGTGATTTCCATGCCTGTTGGCTTAACCTTGATTAGTTCTTGTTGCTTCAATGTGTCTGTTTCTGTACGTAATACACGTTCAGTTAAATCCATATATTCACTTAAGCTACGTCTACCTACGGGTTGGTGCTTAGCAATAGTAGTGAGAATTGAAAAACGTCGATACATTTTTTCAACAAGTTCTGGCACAAGTTTTTGTTGAACTTTTATCAAATCATTCACTACTATCCTCCTCCGTTTCATTATAAAGGGTCAAGTTCCAACCATAGGTTGACTTTTTACGTCCCTAGCGGGACAAAAAAATATAACCTCTTATATTTGCAATAATACTACTATCGATTTGAAATTGCAAGAGAAATACACTTCTCTTAATTTTTACTTATTACCTTTATATATTCTATTCGTTCCTCTAAAATGTCTTGCATTGTTGTATTACCCGATTAATCATTTACTAATCATAAATCATTATATTTTCCGATTCTTAAAAATTAGTAACCACCCACTTATGATAGCGGCTTAAATACACTTGTAGAATCATTGCTTCTATTATCTTTAATCTATAAAATAAAAGTATAGATTATCAATTGGGAGGAAAATACATGTCACAGAACGATCATCCAGAAGTCATTGATCCAAACGATCGACGTTATAAAGATGAAGATTATTTCAAAAATCCTAAACAACCAGATCATTCGCATTCAAATCAAACATTTCACTATTCTAAAAACATAGGATGTGGCTGTGGACCTTTTGGTTGTCTTAGCGGTTGTATCACACTCATACTATTATCCTCACTCATTACTTTCTTATTAAATTTCTTATTTTAGTCTGTGTGCTTAAATACTATAAAACAAACCGTATAACACGTGTTTTTAACGCTATAAAAATAGGACCTTGAAATCATATGATTAACATCGATTTCGCAGTCCTATTAATTATATTTAGTCATCTTCTGAAGATGACTCGCTTGAGCGTTCATTGGTACTTGAACCATTATTGTTGCTTTGTGCTGATCTTTCTTGTGTATTATTTTGAGAACTTCTTTGTTGAGTTGATGGTTCTGGTTTTTTCTCTTCAGTCGATGGTTCAGATGTTTTTTCTTCCGTTGAAGGTTCAGAAGTTTTCTCCTCGGTTGTTTTTTCTTCTGTTGAAGGCTCACGTGTTTTTTCTTCAGTAGAACGTTCTTCAGTTGTTTTTTCTTCTGTGGTAGCTTCTTTCGTTTTTTCAGGTGATTTTTCTTCTGTTGTACGAGGCTCAGTCGTTGCTGGCTGTTGTGTTTGCTGCGTCTGTTGCGTTTGCTGTGTTTGTTGTTGCGTTTGAACTGTTTGCTGCGTTTGTTGTGTTTGTTGAGACTCTTGTGTAGATTTCTCTTTATCTTTTTTGTCTTTTTCTTCTTTTGTCTTCTGTTTTTCTTTCTTATCTTTTTCTTCTTGTTTCTGATCTGCTAAACGTTCATTCGCTTTGTTTGAATGATCTACAAATGCAAAAATAGCAAAAATTAATCCACCTACTAATAATAATACGATTAATCCACTTACAATTTTCGCAAAACCACTCATTTTCTTGTTGTTCGGATTATGGTTTGGCATATGCTCCCCTCACTTCAATTTATATCATAACATTTGTTTTCATTTATGCGCATGCTTTCAATAACAAATGTATATTTTACACTATTTCATTTATTAATTAAACTCATTAACTATTTTTTAACCTAGATGTTATCTTAACGACATATGTATAGTAAAATACATATATAACTTAAAATTTAATACTATAGTTTAATATTGATCTATAGTAATCTTCGTTTTCAATACTTTTGTAAATTTTTATTATTAATATGAATAAGCTATAACATTAATATAACAGGATGTGTTCTAAAATTGAAAAAGCATGATCCATTTGATGAATTAGTGGAGCAAAAATCATCTCAAAAAAGAGGTCTGCGTCAAATTATGATCGATAACGATCATTACGAATCAAAAGACCGAGATAAAAAGCGCTTCCCCTTCTTTATGATGATTATTATTTTGTTATTCATAGCCACTGGAATAATTTCTATACTTACTTTATAGGGCATAACGACCTTCATATCCTTATAAAATGTTTTGACTTAAATGTAAAAAGATAGTTACACAAAGCAAATTGCGTTAACATATAAATATAGGCCTATACGCAATGCGTACAGGCCACTACTAAAGGGAGTCAAAATTTTACCTTCGTTAGTATATTATGGGGTATACTCGAAATAATTAAGAGATGATTAATTAATATCGAAGGTATCTCAATTATAAAATGAATGCTCTTTATTTTAAATAGTTCTTAATACGAGTAAATGACATATTATTGAACAAACAATGAAAAAATTATGACCTTCAAATGTGATTCGATTGATTCTCTCTAATCATTCCAACATTAGGCATTACTAAATTATGAGGTGATAAAATGAAACATTATTTAATTACAGGTGGTACAGGTATGATAGGATCGCAATTAGTTAAAGCTATCATACAAAGTGATGCGCATATAACGATTTTAACTAGACAGGATATGACTTCATCACACCCTAAGATTTCCTACGTCAATTGGTCTCAATCAAATTGGGAAAATGAAATACCTGATATCGATATCGTCATTAACCTTGCAGGTGCTAGTTTAAATAAACGATGGACTAAATCCTATAAACAAACCATTATGCTAAGTCGTATACAAGCTACACAAGCTTTATTCGAATTATTTCAAAATCGTAAACATAAACCAGAAGTATTATTCAATGCGAGTGCTGTTGGTTACTATAAACCAGACTTATATCGTACGTATACTGAATTATATAAAACACTTCCTTTTGATTTTTTATCGGAAGTCGTATATCAATGGGAAAGAATGGCTCGCCAATTTGAAACGCTTGGTACGCGTGTCGTTATTGGTCGGTTTGGAATGGTCTTGTCTAATGATGGCGGCGCACTACCAATGATGAAATTGCCTTATGACTTTTATCTTGGTGGAAAATTAGGTTCAGGAAGACAATGGTATTCTTGGATTCATATAGATGATTTAGTGAGAGCCTTGCTCCATACTATCAATACGGAAAGTGCACGAGGTGTATTTAACTTTACTGCACCGATTGTAGAACATCAAAACATGTTTGGGTATACACTTGCACGCGTTTCTCATCGCCCTCATCATACATGGGTCCCATCGTTAGCCATTAGATTAGCTTTAGGTCAAATGTCGACTGTTGTGCTCGATACACAAAAAGTAATACCTAATAAATTACAAGCAACTCATTTCAAATTTAAATACCCTGATTTAAAAATCGCACTCGAAGATTTAGTACATTAAGTGAATAGGAAGCGAAATGAATCATGAAGACAGATCGATTAACACATGCCTTATTATTTATCGCTGGATTGTTATTATTAATTAATGGTATCTGTGCTTTTGAACAAAATTTAACTATGCTATTTATATCATCAATATTGGTAATAAGTGGTATCTGTGTAACATTTGTAGCCATTAAATTAATTTGGCACAACTATCGTAGACTTAAAGTTAATAACAATTCATAATGTGAGATAAATAGAAAAGCCAAGCTACTAATTATGTAGCTTGGCTTTTTTAATGAAATTAAATCTTATGATTCTGGTACCATAACTTGGTCAACAAGACCATAGTCTTTAGCTTCTTCAGCTGATAAGAAATTATCACGATCTGTATCTTGCTCAATTTTTTCAATTGATTGACCAGTACGTTCAGCTAAAATTTGGTTTAATTTAGCACGTGTTTTAAGAATATGATTAGCAGCAATTTCAATTTCAGTCGCTTGTCCTTGCGCGCCACCTAATGGTTGGTGGATCATTACTTCAGCGTTTGGTAATGCAAAACGTTTACCTTTTGCACCTGCTGCAAGTAAGAATGACCCCATTGATGCAGCCATACCGATACAAATTGTTTGTACATCTGGTTTGATGTGTTGGATTGTATCGTAAATAGCGAAACCAGCAGTTACACTACCACCTGGTGAATTGATATAAAGATAGATATCTTTTTCTGCATCTTGTGCTTGTAAGAATAATAATTGAGAAACAATAGAGTTTGCTACATTATCATCGATTTGAGAACCTAACATTATAATACGGTCTTTTAATAAACGTGAGTAAATGTCATATGCACGTTCCCCACGGTTTGTTGTTTCAATTACTGTAGGTATTAAATTCATTAATATTGCCTCCTTATTTCTAACTGATAAACTTATTTTAACCTAAAAGTCAAACATGGTCAAAAAATAACGCTCAAAAATTTTATGAAAGTTGAATTATTCTTATTGACCGTTTTCGTTAAGATTTGTACACTTATATTAATGCGTCTTTACCCCCTCGTAGTGTAATGGATAACACGTAAGATTCCGGTTCTTAAGATAGGGGTTCGATTCCCTTCGAGGGGACTAATAAGTAATAAAAGTATACTTTTCAAATTAAAAAGGGAAGATAACCAATATAATGCGCACACGAGTTCAATCTCATGTATTTTATATTCCTACTTAAGTCATCCCCTACTTGTACAATCAATCAGACCGAGACATCAAAAAATGATTCTCGATCTGATTTTTTCATTTTTTAAAATTCTATTAATAAAAAATGGATTACACTGAGAAATGTAATTTTCCACACTGATTATGATATTAAGTACCAAATTATCTTAATTATTAAAAATACATCCTTATCTAAATGAGATACTTAAAAATCAATTCTTAATATATACACAAAATTCACGCTTTTTATATTGAACAATATATAAACGTAAAGATAATTAGTAATACAAAATTCATTTTAAATTTACAATCATTTGATACACTTGTAAAGATTAGATTATTTTACAAAGGGGAAATGAGACATTGGCAGACAAGCAAATTAGTGATGCGCAGTGGATAGAATACCAAGCGCATCAAAATCAACAAAAATCGAAAAAATTAGTAAAGGTTGGTTTTGGGGTTGTGGATCTGGTTGCGGTTGTTTAATTTTGTTAGTAATTATCATTATAGGCATCTCAGCATGTACTGCAAACCTAGGCAACGTAGACACTAATGATAATTCATCAAACAATTCAAACAACAGTAGTGCTTCTAGAGAAGAAAAATCTGCATTAAATAAAGCGAAAACCTATTCGAACGTTATGCACATGTCAAAAGATGGCATCTATAATCAATTAACGTCTGAAGCTGATGGTTTTAAAGAATCAGATGCACAATACGCAGTAGATAATTTAAAAGCGAATTATAAAAAGAATGCTCTCGAAAAAGCTAAAGATTATGCTGATACACAGGATATGTCAAACGATGCAATATACAATAAATTAACATCAGATATTGAACGATTCACGGACGAACAAGCGCAATACGCTATTGATCAATTAGATAAATAGTGAACTTCTAAAGCCCTAATTCAACTTTAATTATTGTTGATGGGACTTAATTAAACTTAACATTAAAGAAACGATATTTCGGTATTGAAACCGAAATATCGTTTTTTTTTTGCCTCTTAATTCATATTTATAAAGGTACTGCCTAAAACATCACGTACATCGTGAATCACTAGGAATGCATTTTCATCCACTTCATTTACCAGTTTCTTGACTCTTGTAACTTGTGATTGCGGTACAACGACGTACAACATATGTGTTTCTGACTTTCCATAACCACCTTTACCAGTTAATATGGTTGACCCTCTACCGGTAAACGCATTGATTTTATCACTAATTAAATCACTTTTGCTAGAAATCACTGTAACTGCTTTTTTCGGATTGAAACCTTCGATAATGAAGGACGTGGCACGTTCCGTAACAAATAACATAATAATCGTAAACAGCACATTTTCTAATGGTAGTACCATTAAGAATGAAAGAACAACGAGCGCATCTAGTATAAAAATACCTTGTGACGTTTTGATCTCGGAATATTTATTTACAATTTTCGCAATGACTGATGTACCACCCAGTGTACTACCAGTAGAAATTACTAGCCCTGCACCGATACCAATCACAGCGCCCCCAAATAAAGAATTAATAACAAAATTATCTACACCTAGATTAATATTTTCAGTTAAATGTAAAAATAGAGACAACGCAGTGTTGGAAATAACGGTGTAGACCGCTACCGTTTTACTTAAAAATTTCCACCCTACAAATACGACAACGGTATTGATAATAAATGAGGTCCACGCTGGCGATAAACCGAATGCATACATAAGAGATAATGATATCCCTACTGTGCCGCCATCACCTAGGTTTGATCCAAGTAAAAAACAGTTTACGCCAATCGCATTTATGAATGTACCAATTAAACAGAATATAATGTTTTTATAATGCTTGTTTATCAAATTTTTCATAAATACCCTCCCTTTTCACTATTTTATTATTGTGGTTTATAAATAATATGTTCAATATTCATCAAGTAATGCCTAAATATTAAAAAAGACACCTCCATGAGGCGTCATTAATTGAAATTCATACTTTTCATTATATTAGCATATTTATTTTATGTGTGACGAGAAGAAATTCAATTTACACTTAATTCTTTTTCAAATTAAGAGATAACCATGCAAAACTGATGATACACCTTATGTGCTATAGTTCGATAGGCTCACCGCTTCTTAATTTATCAGCCATCTCATTTAACTTTCTTAATCTATGATTCACACCAGATTTAGATATTTTTCCCGTGGACATCATTTCACCTAATTCTTTTAATGAAACTTCTTGATGCTCAATTCTTAATTTTGCGA
The DNA here is from genome assembly GCF_049897865.1 of Staphylococcus sp. Y174-1. Taxonomy (NCBI): domain Bacteria; kingdom Bacillati; phylum Bacillota; class Bacilli; order Caryophanales; family Staphylococcaceae; genus Staphylococcus; species Staphylococcus sp. Y174-1. The sequence continues at coordinate 1,037,203 of NZ_JAFCXB010000001.1, forward strand.
TCTCACGCAATCTATCTGGAAGGTTGTCTAAACCAATTTCTTTATCAATTAAATGTATACTTTCTACATGTTTCATGGCTGCGCTTACAGTTTTATTTAAATTGGCTGTCTCACAATTAACCAATCGATTCACAGAATTTCTCATATCTCGAACAATACGAACATCTTCAAATTTCAAAAGTGCTTGATAACCACCTATCAAACTTAAAAAATCGGATATTTTTTCTGCTTCTTTTAAGTAAGCAATGCTGCCTTTCTTACGTTCTAGATGTTTTGCATTTAATTCATATGCATTCATTAATTGTGTGATACCTTCAGAATGGTCTTCATATAACGAAAAAACCTCTAAATGATAAGATGACGTTTCTGGATTATTGACAGAACCACCAGCTAGAAAGGCACCTCTCAAATAACTGCGACGCATTTCATCATCATGAATCATAGTTTCATCGATTTCATGGGTAAAGACACCATTTTTTAAAATACCTAAATCATCTAATATTTCTCTGGCTCTTGCCTTAATACGACAAATATAGATATTATTCTTTTTCAATTTCATTTTCTTGCGTACGAGTAGTTCCACTTCCACATTAAACACTTTTTTTATTAACGAATAAATCCGTCTTGCTGTTGTTGCATTTTCGGTTTGAACGTTAATAACAAACTGTTGATTGGATAGACTGAGTGCACCATTCATTCGAATAAGCGCACTGAGCTCTGCTTTTGCATTTTTTTCATCTACTTCAATTCTAGTAAGTTCATTTTTCATATCTGATGCAAAGCTCATGATTCAATCAGTCCCTTCTTATAAGTTTATTGTCTGGCTTATTCGTTATGATCTTTATCTCGATTAAACTCAATTGTCGCCGTTTCTCTCATAGCGATTTCATAGATCATTTTTGAAAGTACTTCAGTGTTATGGCGCACGTAATCTTCTGAAGACACTTCTACTAAATCAGGATGTGTAAAGACTTTAATATTCTGTGCTTCCATATCTGTCGTGTTGCATTTTACAGGTTCTGCATTTTCTTCTCTATAGCGTTCTAATACATTACCGTGAAAATTTTGCGTGCTACAAATAACATAGTTAATACATTTCGCACCCATGTGATCATGGATAGCATTGACATGATCGACAGCAGAATAATTATTCGTTTCACCTGGCTGTGTCATTACATTTGAAACATACAATTTAGGGGCATCTACTTTAAGTAATGCATCTGCGATACCTTTTACGCATAAATTTGAAATGACACTTGTATATAAAGAACCTGGCCCCATAACAATTAAATCTGCCTCTTCAATCGCTTGAACTGCTTCTTCCATCGGTTTTACATCTTCAGGTTCTAAAAATACACGTTCGATTTTTTTATTTTTTTTAGGAATCTTAGACTCGCCATATACGATTTCTCCGTCTTCCATGACTGCACTTAAACGCACACTTGTATTAGTGGACGGAATAACACGACCTCTAATATTTAAAATCTTACTTAATTCTTTAACTGCATGTCCAAAATCATCCGTAATATTCGTTAACGCGGCAATCAGTAAATTGCCAAGCGAATGACCTTCAACTTGGTTTTCTTTAAAACGATATTGGAAAAGTTGTTCTAAAGTTGACTCAGTTTCACTTAATGCAGAAATTACATTTCTTATATCTCCAGGTGCAGGTATATCCATTTCATTTCTTATTTTTCCTGTGCTCCCACCATCATCGGCAACTGTGACAATTGTCGTAATATCTATTGGGTAATCTTTAAGGCCTCGAGCTAAAACGGATAAGCCTGTACCGCCACCTATTAGTACAAGTTTAATTCTTCTCATCTTTATGTTTCACGCCACTTTCAACATGTGCATCCCTGTGATGCACATACACATTGTAATTAAAACTTTCGTTAAGTTCTGCTCCGATACGTTTGGCTAATGCGACTGAACGGTGTTGACCACCAGTACAACCGATTGCGATAACCAGTTGTGATTTACCTTCTTTTTTATATCCTGGTACCATAAATTTCAATAAATCTATTAATTTTTCATAAAATATATTTGTTTCTTTCCATTTCATAACATATTTATAAACCGCTTCATCTTCTCCTGTGAGTGGTCTTAACTCATCAACATAGTGTGGATTCGGTAAAAATCTCACATCGAATACTAAGTCTGCATCCATTTGAATACCATGCTTAAATCCAAAACTCGTTACATTAATGTTAAATGTTTGTACATTGCTCTTATTGAAATAGTCACCAATGCGTTTACGCAATTCTTTTGGTTTCATTTGCGTCGTATCAATCGTATAGTTCGCTAGACTTTTAATTTCTGTTAATAACTCACGTTCTTCATTTATCGATTCTATCAATGAACGTTGTCCATTTCCATTTAACGGATGCGCACGTCTTGTTTCTTTATATCTAGAAATTAAACGCTCATTAGATGCTTCCAAGAACATCATATCCACAATCACATCAGAGTTACTTTTAATTAAATCCATTTCGTGGATTAATGATTTAAACAATTCTTTACCTCTTAAATCGATTGCAATTGCAACTTTTTGTAATGATGGATTACCTTGCCCCATCAATTCTACAAATTTAGGTAAAAGTATCGGCGGTAAGTTGTCTACACAGAAATAACCGATATCTTCTAGACTTTGAATGACTACAGATTTCCCAGCACCTGATAAACCTGTAACGACTAATAATTCACTTTTTACTATTTCTTTTTCATCCGGTTGCATCTTTTCACACCATTCGTTGATTTATTTAATCATAAAATGTTACTTCGTTGTTAACAGTTCATATTTTAAAGTGATGTGATTCATTTCACTTCAAATAAGTCTAACAATCTTATGCTATCATATTTCATTTTACATGAAAAAGGTCTTAGGTAGTAGCATTATCACTTTAATATTGAAGTTAGCTGTGGCTGCAATTTAACTCCTATAACCATAAGACTTCAATTATAAACATAGATAAATATATATCCTTATGTAAAAAGCTAGAGCACAATGCTTTCAGTTATGTCTGAGCATCATGTTCTAGCTTTAACTAAATTCTATTATACAACACAATCACACGATTGATTATGCTTCTATTGTATCTTTGATGTGTTCAATATATGCGATAGCACTTTGTGCTGCAATACTACCATCACCTGTTGCAGTAACGATTTGACGTAAACCTTTTTCACGTACATCGCCTGCTGCGTAAATACCAGGAATGCTTGTACTCATATCTTCATTCGTTAAGACATAACCGACTTCATTTGTAATACCTAAATCTTGGAAAGGTACTGTCAGTGGTTTCATACCAATATAAATAAATACACCATCCGCATCTAATGTTTGTTCAGAACCATCTTTTGTTGATTCTAATGTGACTGATCCTACTTTACCATCTTTGTCGTTAATTGTTTTTAGTGTGTGGCTCCAGATAAAATCAATTTTTTCATTTTTAAATGCGCGATCTTGTAATATTTTTTGCGCACGTAATTCATCTCTACGGTGTACAATGGTTACGCTATCCGCAAATTTTGTAAGGAATGTGCCTTCCTCAACGGCTGAATCACCGCCACCAATAACAAATAATTTTTTACCTTTAAAGAATGCACCATCACAAACTGCACAATAACTTACACCACGGCCACCAAGTTCTTGTTCACCTGGCACACCAATTTTTTTATATTCTGCACCTGTTGAGATAATAACTGCATGTGCAGTGATTACTTTATTTCCTAGGTTCACTTCTTTATATGCGCCTTTATCTTCGATTGATTTAATGTCACCATATTGATATTGTGCACCAAATTTTTTCGCATGTTCAAACATTTTTGTAGATAAGTCCGGACCTGTTACCATTTCAAATCCTGGAAAGTTTTCAACTTCTTCCGTATTTGCCATTTGTCCACCAGGCATGCCACGTTCTATCATTACAGTACTTAAGTTTGCGCGAGATGCATAAACTGCTGCAGTCATACCTGCTGGGCCTGCACCAATAATTGCAATATCAAAATCCACTTGTTCAGCCATTTTAATTGCCTCCTGTTTATTAATTCAATATGCGAAGTATATATGATTACTTGCATTTTATAAACTTATATGCTCACTAAATAATCTATCGTCTTATTTAAACGGTAAGATGAAATTTTAAACCACTCTAAAACTTGTTGCTTTGTAACTTTGATTTCAGAATGACGAAAATACATATATACAAATGCAGCAACATAATCACTAACATTTGCTAGGTCAACTTTTTCCGAAATAATCGCTTCTGCTTGATCAATCCATACTATAAATAAATCTTCATTATTTTTCAATGCCTCAATATCATAAAGCATTAACATGCCTTTGTGAATAAAATCTAATTTATTTAATTTTAAATCTTGAATTAAATAAGTCAAATAGAGTTTCTCATAATCATTCATAGATTCTAGTACACCCCAAATTTCTTGGGTTAAGAGTACTTCACGACCCTTTAATTGGTTTAATAAAAAGATGCCATATAATCTATGGTGGCTATTATCATTCAACAATAACGGCAATACTTGTTGGTCAAAATACGCTTTGCTCTCTTCAATAACCCAAGGTGCATGGCCAACATCAACTTTAGAAATTTCTTGTAATTTTGTCCAAAAGAATTTACTTTCTTCAAGATTGCCTAAATGATAATGATTATAGCTGAGTGCATTATACATTTGAATCGAAAGGAACTTTCCTCTTCTATAGAGTGGTTGTAGAATCTTTTGCGAAGCTTCATATTGTTTTAAATAACAGAGCACGATACCTAATTTAAATGACTCATCTTCATTCATCGGCATTACTTTGTTTAATATTTTTAAGTAGCGATGATATTTTTCACTATCATTCGTGTTATATAGCAACAATGTATAATGACATAAAGCATGCACATCTGTGTTGTCCTCGCTTAATAAACGTTCAAACATTTCTTTAGCAGTTTCGTATTCGTTTAAATATAAATAACACATTGCTAATAAATTACGTACGACGCGGTGTTCTTGAATGTCAGTACTTTGATTTAAAATAAAATTTCGAGCCTCTGGTAAGCGGCCTTGTGAAAATAAATATTGGAAAATAAGTTGAATCGCAAATAATTTACTTTCTGTCTCTATTTTTTCAGGTGTATGATATGAGACTTCAAACATTTCTTCAAGTTCTTCTTTATAATCCTCATCACCAGATATTGTTACATAGTTAATACCAAATAAAAATGCTTTATTGGCTTCATTCATCGTTATATTTAACTGGCTTAATTGAAAATAACTTTCTTCAACTTCTTCACCTTGTGCAATACTTTCATAAAAAAGATGTTCAGCCTTGCTACCTATACCTAAACTAACTAAACACTCCGAATATTTTACTTTTGTTTCAAAATCCTGAGGTGACATTTCAAGCACTTTAGCGAAGTAAGATGCCGCTTTTTTATATTCTTGTTGATGAAATTTTTGATCACCTAATTTTTTATAAAATTGACTATCTAATTTCATTGGTATTACATTGTCTTTATGCGCCATCCTTCGTCACCTCCTAAATGTTTCTTTATTTTATTATTAGTATGGGATTCCCATACGCTAATGCATGATCTGGAATATCTTTGGATACAATAGAACCCGCACCAATCTTAACATGATTACCAATGGTAACGCCTGGTAGGATGGTCACATTTGCACCAATCAAGGTATGATCCCCAATTTTCACAGGGCCTGTAGTAAATGCATCTACTAAAAATTCATGTGTTAAAATCGTTGAATTATAGCCAATCACACAATTTTTACCAATCGTGATGTATTCAGGATACAATAAATCAGGAACTACTTTGAAAGCGAATGCTGTATGAGCCCCGATATCCATTTTCAATAATTTACGATATGCCCAATGTTTTAATTTCACATTAGGCAAATAACGGCAAACTTCAATAATTAACGTTTGTTTAAACATTTTCATTCCTTTGACAAAACGATACATATGCCATAAAGGATTTTTACCTTGAACTTGTTGTTTCTTTAAATTACGCATAAATGACTATCACTTCACTTCTTTACTTGGCCATGATAATGGACCAACAGCTTTATAACGTGGCGCATCATATTTAACACGTCTAACAATCATTATGACGACACCTATTATGATTAAAATAATGGACATTAATTGGGCAATTCGGATATCACCTGCAAGCATTAAACTATCCGTACGCATGCCTTCTACAAAGAATCTGCCAATGGAATACCAAATTAAATAGAGACAGAAGGTATCACCAATACGTAAGTGTTTTCTTAATAGAATTAAGATAACAAATCCTAACACATCCCAAATAGACTCATAAAGGAATGTTGGTTGATAGTATTTTCCATCAATATACATATTATTAATTATAAAGTCAGGAATATGTAAGTTTTCAAGGAAAGATTTAGAAACTGTGCCCCCATGCGCTTCATGGTTCATAAAGTTTCCCCATCTTCCAATACCTTGTCCTAAAATCATACTTGGCGCAATCACATCACCAATTTGAAATGGATTAATATTTTTTTGTTTACAAATAATAATACCCGTTACGAATCCACCAATAAGACCACCATGTATGGCAATACCACCCTGCCAAATCATTGGGATTTCAATTGGATGTTGTACATAATACGGCCACTGAAAAATAACGAAATATATTCTAGCAACAATAAAACCAAATATGGCACTCCAAAATATAATATCGACGAGTGTGTCTTGATGGAATCCAATACGTTTCACGCTTGCTTGTGCAATAAAGTAACCTAGCAGTATGCCCATAGCAATAATAATGCCATACCAACGTACTGAAATCGGTCCTAATTCAAACGCAATCGGATCGATATAGCTTAACGTCATCATTGATTATTCCCCTCACTATGATTACCATTACGCAAAATTTCCGCATTTAAACGGTCATTAAATTCTTCTGCTGTATTGATACCCATGATATTCAGTCTATAGTTCATCGCAGCTACTTCAATAATCACCGCCACGTTACGACCTGGTCTTACTGGAATGGTTTTTTTCGTTATTTCTGTGTCTAAAATACGTAATGTTTCTTCGTTTAGCCCTACACGGTCGTATAGTTTTTCTTTATGCCAATTTTCTAAGTGAATATTTAAACGCAGGCGCTTCTCAGTCAGAATTGAACCGGCACCAAATAAAGTCATAACATTTATAATGCCTAGTCCTCTAATTTCTAACAAATGTTCAATTAATTTAGGTGCACGACCTATTAATTCATCTTTACTAATTTCTCTGATTTCAACATTATCATCAGCTACAAGTCTGTGACCGCGTTTGATTAATTCCAGCGCTGTTTCACTTTTACCTATACCAGAATCGCCTGTGATTAACACACCAACACCGTAAACATCAACAAGCACACCATGCAATGAAGTCGTTCTAGCGAGTTCATGCTCTAAAAAGGTAGTCAAACGACTCATCAATTGAGTTGTGGCAATTGTGGACGTGATCAATGGCGTTTCGTGTTCTTTCGCAGCTTCTATAAGTTCTTCCGGAGGTTCTAAATCTCTTGTCACTATAATCGCTGGTGTTTCTGGACGACATAATTTTCTCATACGTCCTTTCCGTTCTTCATCAGGCAATAAATTATAGAAAGATAACTCAGTAGTTCCTAATAATTGAATACGGTCAGAGGCATAATGAGAGAAATAACCTGCCATTTCTAAACCCGGTCTTGATATATCAGTATTTTTAATTTGTTTATTTAAACCCGCTTCACCTGTGATTACTTCAAGCTTAAAGCGTTCTACTAAACTCTGTGTAGTTAACATGCGTTCACCTCTATCATTCTTTCTTCTGCATTTGTACTATGTTCATATCATATCAAAAAGAACTAATAATCTATATTAAAAAGTGCAGACGAAGTATATTTTAATATATGCCTTATATAAATTATATACGATATTTCTTATTAAAAGCTGATTCATTTTAAAATTAACGATAAACTTAACATTTAATGTGTGCGACATGTTATCAAAGGTTAACAATCACAAAAAAGCTCTTGCTTCACACATGTTACATGGTGTCGCAAGAGCTTTGTTATGCTGTTGGAAAATAGAGACGATATAATTGCTATTGTTTTACCGTGTCTCTTTCTAAGACTGGTTTTAAATATTTACCAGTATAACTTGCTTCTACTTCTGCAATCTTTTCAGGTGTACCCGTTGCAACAACAGTACCTCCACCGTCGCCACCTTCTGGACCTAAATCAATAATATGGTCTGCCATTTTAATGACATCTAAATTATGTTCAATAATAACCACAGTGTCACCATTCTCAACTAACTTGTTTAAAACTTTCAGTAATCTACTGATGTCATCCACATGTAAACCTGTTGTAGGTTCGTCGAGTATATAAATGGAGCGTCCTGTTGAACGTTTGTGTAATTCTGATGCAAGTTTCACACGCTGTGCTTCACCACCAGATAACGTTGTCGCAGGTTGACCTAATGTAACATAACCTAAACCAACATCTACTAACGTTTTTAACTTACGATGAATTTTCGGAACATTTTCGAAAAATGCCGTCGCTTCTTCAGCAGTCATCGCTAGGATTTCTGCAATATTTTTCCCTTTATAAGTTACTTCAAGCGTTTCACGATTATATCTCGTGCCACCACAAACTTCACACGGTACGTAGACATCTGGTAAAAAGTGCATTTCAATTTTAATGATACCATCGCCTTTACAAGCTTCACAGCGACCACCTTTAACATTAAAACTAAAACGACCTTTGGTATAACCTCTGACTTTAGATTCATTTGTTTGTGCAAATATATCTCTAATATTATCAAAAACCCCAGTATACGTAGCTGGATTTGATCTTGGCGTACGTCCAATAGGCGATTGATCAATATCTATAATTCGGTCTAATTGATCTATACCATTAATTTCATCATATTCACCTGGTTTCACTTTAGATTTATTGATTTGTTTCGCTAAAGATTTATAAAGCACTTCATTAACTAAAGTACTCTTACCAGAACCTGAAACACCCGATACAACAGTCATCGTTGATAATGGGAAATCTACATCAATGCCTTTTAAATTATTACTACGCGCACCTTTAACAATAATTTTGCGATCAGTAATGTCTCTTCTTGCTTCTGGCACTTCAATGCGTTTTTTGCCGCTTAAATATTGTCCGGTTAAAGAGTGTTTGTTGCTCATAACTTGTTTAGGTGTACCACTTGCAACAATCTCACCACCATGCTCACCAGCGCCAGGACCAACATCCACTAAATAGTCTGCTGCACGCATGGTATCATCATCGTGTTCAACAACGATTAACGTATTACCTAAATCACGCATTTCTTTTAAAGTGCTAATTAATCTATCGTTATCTCTTTGATGTAAACCTATGGATGGTTCATCTAATACATATAAGACGCCAGAAAGTCTAGAACCAATTTGTGTTGCTAGACGGATACGTTGCGCTTCGCCACCAGATAAAGAACCAGATGCACGATTTAAAGTTAAGTATTCTAGTCCTACATTATATAAAAATTCTAATCTAGAATTAATTTCTTTCAATATTTGATTGGCAATTTTTTGGTCTTGTTCTGAAAGCGCAATATGATTATAGGCATCTAATGCGTCTTTAATTGAACGCTCAACGACGTCACCAATATTTTTCCCATCTACATAAACTGATAAAGCTTCGCGACTTAAACGTTTACCATGACACGTTTCACAAGGTAACTCAGTCATGTACTTACTCATCATTTCTCTTACTAATTCAGAAGGAGAATCATGGTATCGTCTACTGATATTATTTATAACACCTTCAAACGCCATCGTACGTTTACGAGATTGGCCGTTACGTTGCGTAAATGTGAAGTCTATTTCTTTACCTTTAGATCCGTATAAAATAATATCTTTTTGTCTGTCAGTTAATTTTTTAAATGGTTTGTCCATGTTAATTTTAAACACTTCGCACACGCGTTTTAATATCGTAGGATAAAAATCCGAACTCGATGATTCCCAAGCAACGATTGCACCTTCATTTAAGGTTTTACTCGTATCTGGTACGACTAACTCTAAATCAACCGTTAATTTCTGACCTAATCCATCACATGTAGGGCAAGCACCAAACGGACTATTAAAACTAAACATACGTGGCTCTAACTCACCAATTGAAAAACCACAAATCGGACAAGCATGATTTTCTGAGAACTTCAATTCTTCACCGTCAATGATATCGACAATGAGCGTTCCTTCTGACAATTGTAACGCCGTCTCAATGGAGTCAGCTAAACGCGTTTCGATACCCTCTTTGACAACAAGACGGTCAACTACTACCTCAATTGTATGATTTTTATTTTTATCTAAGGCTGGTACTTCATTGACATCTAATATTTCTCCATCAACACGTACACGTACATAACCTTTTTTTGTTATATCGTCTATCAGTTTTTCTTGAGCGCCCTTTCTATGAGAAACCACAGGTGCTAAGATTTGAATTTTAGAACGTGCTTCTAATTTCATCACTTGGTCAACCATTTGTTGAACTGTTTGTGATTCTATTTCAATACCATGGTTAGGGCAAAAAGGTTTACCGATACGCGCATATAGTAAACGAATATAATCATAAATTTCTGTGACTGTCGCCACAGTAGATCTTGGGTTTTTACTAGTTGTTTTTTGATCAATTGAAATCGCTGGTGATAAACCTTCAATCGTATCGACATCCGGTTTATCCATTTGACCTAAAAATTGTCGTGCATAGGCACTGAGAGATTCAACATATCTGCGTTGACCTTCTGCATATATTGTATCGAAAGCAAGTGATGACTTTCCTGAACCGGAAAGCCCTGTCATAACTATTAATTTATCTTTTGGTATTTCAATATCTACATTTTTTAAATTGTGGGCACGTGCCCCTTTAACTACAATGGATGGTTGCTTCATTTGTGTCACCCTTCTGCTTTTAATTCAAATAGCATATCTCTAAGCTCTGTGGCTTTTTCGAAATCTAAATCTTTTGCGGCTTGCTTCATTTCTTTTTCTATATTTGCAATTGTTTTTTCGCGTTCTTTCTTCGTCATTTTCTTCGGTACTTCTGTTTGTTGTTGCTCATTTGTTTCATCGTTTTCAACAGTAGCACTAATCACGTCATGTATTTTTTTATTAATTGTAGTAGGCGTAATGTTATATTTTTCATTATATGCTTCTTGTATCGTACGACGACGTTCCGTCTCATCTAACGCATAGCGCATGGAGTCAGTAATTTTATCTCCATACATGATAACTTCCCCGCGACTATTACGTGCGGCACGTCCAATTGTCTGAACAAGTGATCTTTGAGAACGTAAAAATCCTTCTTTGTCAGCATCTAAAATAACAACAAGAGACACTTCTGGTATATCAATACCCTCTCTTAACAAGTTAATTCCAACAATGACATCATACGTACCCATTCTTAAATCTCTAATGATTTCTATACGTTCGAGTGTTTTAATTTCAGAATGCAGATAATTTACTTTGATGCCTGCTTCTTTTAAATATGTCGTTAAATCTTCACTCATTTTCTTAGTCAACGTTGTAACAAGTACACGCTCATTTCGATCGATTCGATCCTGTATCTCACCAAGTAAATCATCAATTTGATTTTCTGTAGGGCGCACTTCAATCTTAGGATCTAACAGACCGGTTGGACGTATGATTTGTTGAACCATCTCATCTGTATGCTCAAGTTCAAATGGTCCTGGTGTGGCTGAAACATAAACCAACTGTTTCGTTTTTTCTTCGAATTCCTCGAATTTTAAAGGTCTATTATCTAGTGCACTCGGCAAACGGAATCCGTGGTCGACTAATACTTGTTTACGAGCACGGTCACCATTATACATACCTCTAATCTGCGGCAAAGTTACGTGCGACTCATCAATCATGACTAACCAGTCATCTCCGAAATAATCAAGTAATGTATAAGGTGTTGACCCCATAGGACGTAATGTTAAGTGAACGGAATAATTTTCTATACCCGAACAGAATCCCATTTCTCTCATCATTTCTAAATCATAATTGGTACGTTGCTCTAAACGTTGCGCTTCTAACAATTTATTTTCTGCATTTAATTCAGCTAAACGTTCTTCTAATTCGTTCTCAATTCTTTGAATTGCTGATTTCATTTTTTCTTCACGTGTTACGAAGTGAGATGCTGGGAAGATTGCAAAATGATCGCGTTCTCTTAATACTTCTCCAGTTAAGTAATTTACTTCACGAATACGATCAATCTCATCACCAAAGAATTCTACACGGATACACATTTCTTCTCTAGATGCAGGGAAAATCTCAACGACATCTCCTCTAACTCTAAACGTACCGCGTCTAAAATCTATATCATTTCTTGTATATTGGACGTCCACTAATTTTTTAAGTAATTCACTTCTATCCATCTCCATGCCAGCACGTATACTAACGACTAAATCACGGTATTCTTCTGGATTACCCAAACCGTAGATACAACTGACACTGGCAATCACAATCACGTCATCTCTCTCAAACAACGCACTGGTAGCTGAATGTCGTAACTGGTCAATCTCATCATTGATTGAAGCGTCTTTTTCTATAAAAGTGTCAGTTGAAGGCACATAGGCTTCTGGTTGATAATAGTCATAGTAACTTACAAAGTATTCCACTCTATTTTCAGGAAAAAATTCTTTGAACTCACTATATAATTGGCCTGCTAAGGTCTTATTATGTGCGATAATCAGTGTTGGTTTACCAACCTGTTTGATTACATTACTCATCGTAAATGTCTTACCAGTACCAGTTGCGCCTAATAGCGTTTGGTGTCTTTTCCCTTCATTAACACCATTTACAATTTTTTGAATTGCTTCTGGCTGATCCCCTTGAGGTTCAAATTCAGAATGCAGTTTGAACGGATAATGTTCCATGGCGACACATGCCTCCTAATTAAGTCTATATCTCTTATTTCGAACCTATTACAATTTGTTTATCTTAAAACGTTCATATATTGATTCTTTACATATCATTTATTCAGATGAATGGTTCTATACTCGTTATATATATTAACAGATTTATGAATACAAAAACAAACATTTGTTCGTAGTTTTAATACTTCTTTTTATAAAGAAAAAACAAACATAGTATGTCACCATGTTTGCATCCATTTGATTTTATATCATAAAAACTTCTTTATTTTTGAAGTTATATTATTATAAATCTCTTATTTAATTATAGCAATTAGGTTGCTCAATGCTTATTATTCAATCATCATCTTTTTTATGCAACTCTAATTGGTCGATGATAAGATACCCCGCTAATAATGAAACGACATCTATGAAAATGATCCATTCATTATGAAAGAACCCCTTTTCAACTGATGCACCTATTAAAATTAAAGTCAATATTGTACCTACCCATTTGCTTCTTGTTAGCACACTGAACAATATAACAAAAACACATGGGAAAAAGGATGCCAATATATACCAAATCATGGAGTTCACCCATTCCTATTATTTAAAATTGCCATTGTTGTTTCACGCAATTCAGATCTTGGTATGAATTTCTCTGTTAGCATCTCTGGGATGATATTCTCGATAAAATCTTGAACTGAGCTAAGATGATCAAATTGCATGATTGTCTCTAGTGACATTTCATAAATTTCAAAAAATAACTGTTCTGGATTACGTTTTTGTATTTCTCCGAAAGTTTCATATAATAAGTCAATTTTATCAGCAACCGACAACAATTGTCCTTCTAAGGAATCATCTTTACCTTCTTGTAATCGCTCACGATAAATAGCTTGATATGGCTCTGGAATTTCCTCATTTATAAAATGGTCTACCATTTCTTCTTCTACTTGAGAAAATAATTTTTTCAATTCTCCACTTGCATATTTCACCGGTGTCTTAATATCGCCAGTAAATATTTCGGCAAAATCATGATTTAATGCTTTCTCATATAAACTTTTCCAATCGACTTCATTACCATGATATTCCTCTACAGTACCTAAATATTGAGCGATTTTTGTCACTTTGAATGAATGAGCAGCGACGTTATGCTCAAAATATTTAAATTTACCCGGCAATCTAATTAATTTTTCCAAATCAGATAAACGTTTAAAATATTGATGTACACCCATGACATCGCCTCCTAGTTTATTAAAAATTGATTATTCTTGATTTTATAATATCATTCAACGCGTTAAATGTCTTATCAATATCATTGAAAAATAATAATCATTTAATTTAACTCATATAATAAAAATAGGTTATATTTCAACGGTATAGTTATCAATGATTTAGGTATAGTCTGGGCGTAGTACAAAAATATTGGATTTGTTTCTATGACGTTGGTGATTGATGACGCATCAAAAACGATGCTGATTGAAAGACTGCTACAATCGTTTATTTAAGCTACTCTGCTTGTTATCTATACATTAAAAGTTCGAGATATTGCCTCATATCCCGAACTCTTATTTAGATAGCGTCACTTCAAATCAAATCATTTTCTACATAGAAGGATAGATTTGTTTTAGTGAATATAATTATATTGGCCTGTGTTATGGATTGTTCTATATGATTTTTGACCTACACCTTGCCAATTCATTTCAGATACGACAATTGAACCATCTGCATTTTTACTTTCAACAACACCTACATGACCATAGTTACCTGCAGTACTTTGGAATATAGCACCTACTTCAGGCGTATTGTTCACTTGATAGCCACTTTGCTGTGCTGCTGAAGCCCAATTATTCGCATTTCCCCATAAGTTTCCAACTGATTTCCCTAATTGTTGTCGACGATCAAAAGCATAATATGTACATTGGCCCCAATCATAATAGTTACTTCCGTTAGATGCGTGTGACACTGGGCTATACTGATAATTTGAAGTTACCTGTTCATTTGCAGTTGTATTCGAAACTTGCTGTCTATCCGAAGCGGAATAATCATTGTTCTGCCATGTTTGCGTTGCATTTGGCGTGATATTCCCTGACGTACGCACATTACGCATAGTATTATTTTCTGCTGTATTGTGTTCGTCATGATTTATTTGTGCTGTTGGTTGAACTGCTTCATGACTATTAAATATTTGCTGTAATTGGTTATTAAGATGCGCTGAACCTTTTTCTGATACCGCAACTAATTGACCTGGATAAATGACTTCACCTAAATTTGGATTCAATTGATACAATTGACTCATTGTCATTTGATGTCTTTCAGCAATTGCTTTAATCGTATCTCCATCCTTAACTTCTACAATGTCAGAATCCGGTAATACGATGGTTTCCCCAACTTGAACATAGTCTCTATTCTGTAAGTGATTTAAATTTTGTATTTCTGTCGTAGTAGTTGCAAATGTTTGTGCTATATCTGTCAAATTAGCATCTTCTTTTACTGTGTGTATTTGGTCTGCTGATGCAACATGGTTCAAACCAAAAAACAAGGCTGCCGAGGTGATAGAAAATGTTAAACCTTTCTTCATTAAGTTTTCATCCTTTACTGTCTTAATTTTAATCAAACATACTATAGCATAATAAAAACAAAGATTTTCTATTGTTATGGTTTTGTAACATAACAGTCAACTTTATATTTCAAACACCTATATTACAAGTCGATAAAAACGCCACAAACCTTGCCATTAAAGTATTTAACATGTTTGATATGATAGATTTGAAAACTTACTCGTAATATTAAAAATTGCATTTTACATATTTAATTAAATATTTATCTGTCCTTTATCAAACAAAAAGAGCCAGATCACAATCTGAACTTTTAATAAGATTGCGCGCTGACTCTACATATTTAAATATATCTTTCTTATATTATGTTTCATTAAAATAGCTGTTTAATGGCTACTTAACCTTCATTTTCATGTTGATCCATTTGACTGCGTAAGAATGCTTCAATAAATGGACCAATGTTGCCATCCATAACAGCATCTACTTTACCCGTTTCTTCGTTTGTACGGTGATCTTTAACCATAGCATAAGGATGGAATACGTAAGATCTAATTTGACTACCCCAGCCGATTTCTTTTTGCTCACCACGAATTTCTGCCATTTCTTGTTCTTGCTCTTCAATTTTTAATTGATATAGTTTAGATTTCAATGTTTTCATTGCTGCTTCTCTGTTTTTGATTTGTGAACGTTCATTTTGGTTATTTACTACGATCCCTGTTGGATGGTGTGTAATTCTAATCGCTGATTCAGTTTTGTTAATGTGTTGCCCACCAGCACCAGAAGCTCTAAATGTATCGACTGTGATATCATCTGGATTAATATCAATTTCAATCTCAGTATTATTGAATTGAGGTATAACATCACATGATGCAAATGATGTATGTCTTCGACCAGATGAATCGAAAGGTGAAATACGCACAAGACGATGCACGCCTTTTTCAGCTTTTAAATAACCATATGCGTTATGTCCCTTAACGATAAGCGTCACACTTTTAACACCTGCTTCATCACCAGGTAAATAGTCCGCAATTTCGACGTTGAATCCTTTCTGTTCACAATAACGTTGATACATTCTCAAGAGCATATTCGTCCAATCCTGTGACTCTGTGCCGCCTGCACCTGGATGTAATTCCATAATGGCATTATTCGCGTCATAAGGCCCATCAAGTAATAATTGTAACTCGAACTGATCTAATTCATTTTTAAAATCTTGAACGCTTTGCTCTAAATCTTGCTTCATCGTTTCATCATCTTCTTCGAGTAACAAAGCTCTCGTAGTATCCATATCTTCAAGTTCAGACTCTAATGTTCTATATGCATTCACTACTGATTTTAAAGCATTATTCTTATCAATAACGTCCTGAGCCTTTTCTTGGTTATCCCAAAATGTTGGATCGGTCATCATTTCTTCATATTCTTGTATGTTCGTCTCTTTTGCTTCTAAGTCAAAGAGACCCCCTAAGTTGTTCTAGTTTTTCATTATACGTATCTATATTACGTTTTATCTCTGACAATTCCATCATGCATCTCTCCTATGATTATTTGAATGAAATAATAAACTATAACGTATTTCATTTATTTGAAGTTAATAACTCTATTCTACAGAAGTTTGCGGTTTAATTACAACTTTATCTAATTCAAATAAATACCTAACCAAACTTAATTACAAAATAAAACCGAAAGTTAATGACTGCTCATCAAAACTTCCGGTTTTATAACCTGTCACTATGAACTATGCACCGTGACAGTTTTTATATTTTTTCCCGCTTCCACAAGGGCAAGGGTCATTTCTACCAATATGTTCATCTTTCACATAAGGTTCTGCTTTAGCTTTTTCTTTACCATCTTCGGCTGAAACGTGCTCTGCTTTACCAAAGTCTGTTGTTTTATCTCTTTCAAGATCATCTTCTACTGAAACAACCGATTTCAAGATATACTTACTAACATCTTCTTCGATATTTTGCATCATCGTATCGAAAAGTTGATGACCTTCATTTTGATAATCGCGTAAAGGATTTTGTTGACCATAAGAACGCAGATGAATACCTTGTCTTAATTGATCCATCGTATCAATATGATCTGTCCAATGCGTATCTATAGAACGAAGTAAAATCATTCGTTCAAATTCATCAAATTGTGTTCCAATTTTTTCTTTTTGGTCTTTTAATGCAATTTCAACTTTATTCCAAACGAATTCGAAGATATCCTCGTTGTCTTTACCTTTAATATCTTCAACTTTTATATCGCCTTCATTTAAGAATACATCGTCTACATAGTTAATGAATGGTTTATAATCTGGATCGTCCGCTTCTTCATTTACATAGTAGTTCACGCTTCTTTCAAGTGTTGAGCGTAGCATGTCATTAACTAAACCACCACTTTCATCACTATCGATGATACTATTACGTTCACCATAAATAATTTCACGTTGTTTACGTAAAACATCATCATATTCAAGTACACGTTTACGTGCGTCGAAGTTATTACCCTCAACACGTTTTTGCGCAGATTCAACCGCACGTGAAACCATTTTAGATTCAATTGGTGTGGAATCATCCATACCTAAACGGTTCATCATGTTTTGCAAACGTTCTGAACCAAAGCGCACCATCAGTTCATCTTGAAGTGATAAGTAGAAACGACTGTCCCCTTTATCACCTTGACGTCCTGAACGACCACGTAATTGATCATCAATACGACGTGACTCATGACGTTCTGTGCCGATAACAGCTAAACCACCAAGTTCTTGAACACCATCACCTAGTTTGATATCCGTACCACGACCAGCCATGTTGGTAGCTATAGTTACTGCGCCTCGTTGACCAGCACCTGCAACAATATCGGCTTCACGTTCATGGTTTTTAGCATTTAAAACATCATGACGCACGCCATTTTTCTTCAATAAATTTGAAATGTATTCACTGGTTTCAACTGCAACTGTACCAAGTAATACCGGTTGGCCAGCTTTATGTTTTTCAATAACGTCTTGAACAACTGCATCAAATTTACCCTTTTGACTAATATAAATTAAGTCTGGTTTATCAACACGTTGCACTGGTTTGTTCGTAGGAATTTGTGTAACCGTCATATTATAAATGTTTCTAAACTCTTCTTCTTCGGTCTTCGCTGTACCTGTCATACCAGATAACTTATTATACATTCTGAAATAGTTTTGGAATGTGATTGAGGCCATTGTTTTAGATTCATTTTGAATTTTCACACCCTCTTTAGCTTCAATCGCTTGGTGCAAGCCTTCAGAGAAACGACGTCCAGGCATTGTACGACCCGTAAATTGGTCTACAATAAGGACTTCACCGTTATTAACCATGTAGTCAACATCTCTTTGTAATGTCACGTGCGCACGTAGTGCCGTATTGATATGACTGATAACATCTACATTATTTACATCATATAAATTATCAATTTTAAACATGCGCTCTGCTTTATCGATACCTTGTTCAGTTAATTGTACCGCTTTTGTTTTTTCGTCATAATTATAATCATCTTCACTCTTAAGCATTTTTGCAAACACATTTGCTTGTGTATAAAGTGATGTCGATTTCTCTGCTTCACCAGAAATAATTAAAGGTGTACGTGCTTCATCAATTAAGATGGAGTCAACCTCATCGATAATCGCAAAGTTTAATGGTCTCATTACACGTTCTTCTGCATAATTTACCATGTTGTCACGCAAGTAATCGAAACCTAATTCATTATTTGTACAATACGTAATATCACACGCATATGCTTCACGTTTTTCAGTAGTTGTTTTACTATTTAAATTTAAACCTACAGAAAGTCCTAAAAATTCATACAGTTCAGCCATTTCTTGACTCTGAACACTTGATAAATATTCATTGACTGTTATGACATGTACACCGCGACCAGTTAACGCATTTAAATATACGGGCATTGTCGCTGTCAACGTTTTACCTTCACCTGTTCTCATTTCGGAAATATCGCCGCCATGAATCGCGATTCCACCCATAACTTGCACTTTGTAAGGAATCATATTAAACACACGTTTTGACCCTTCTCGTACTAGTGCAAATGCTTCCGGTAAAATATCATCCAATATTTTGTTTTGTTTTTTTATATCTTCTTCGCTCTGTAATTTTTCTTGGAATGCGCTTGTTTTGGCTTTAATTTCTTCATCAGTTAATATCGACATATCCTCTTCAAGTGCGAGGACCTTGTCGGCTAATTTACCAAGGCGTTTTATTTCTTTTTTATTGCCATCTGCAATTTTTGATAAAAAACCCATTCTGTTCGCTCCTTTAGCTTTTTAACTCTTCGCTTACAACAACTTATGATATCATTTATAAGCTTAAATTTACACTTATTGACTTGTCTAAAGTGTCTTACATTGAAATTATATTTCTTGTCCACTTACATTTCTATTTATTTTAAAATAATTGATTATAATCTTGTTCAATAAAAATATACACAAATAGCTATATCACTTTCAAATTATTACATAGTAACATAGCAAAAATTAAGCGTCCACGATTTAACATCATCGTGAACGCTATAGTATAAATGCTACTTAACTTACATCAAACGTCTTATTCAGTTGTTTCAATCAAACCATATTTTCCATCTTTTCTTTTATATACAATACTAGTACCGTCTGTTTCACGATCCGTAAAGATGAAGAAATCATGTCCTAATAAATCCATTTGAAGCACTGCTTCTTCAGAATCCATTGGTTTCAAACTGAAATTTTTTGCACGAATAATTTCGATTTCATTATCCGCTTCATTTTCATCATTTTGAATTTCAACTGCTTCTTTTTCTTCTGGTAGTGAAGCAAACGCTTCTTGCTCACCACGATTTCTATTTCTACGATTTACACGTGTTTTGTATTTTCTAACTTGTCTTTCAAGTTTGTTATTAATTAAATCAATACCTGCATACAAATCATCGTTACGTTCTTCAGCTCTTAATGTAACATTTTTCAATGGAATTGTTACTTCGATCTTAGTAGCTGAGTTTTGATACGTTTTCACTTTAACGTGTGCTGTTGCATTTGGCACATCATTAAAATAACGCTCTAATTTACCAATTTTCTCCTCAATATAGTTGCGAATCGCATCAGTAATAGTGAGGTTCTCTCCGTGAATTTCAAATCTGATCATAATCATCGACTCCTTTAAAACCTCTATATTGGTAATATTGCTTACTAATATAATACCACGTTTAGTCTACCGTGCAAACGTAAACACATCGAATTTTCTGATTTTTCTAACATATACTTTTTCAATCGCATGATGAACCGTTAAGCCAGTAGTATAAATGTCATCCACAAGTAAAATACTTTTATCTTCTAAATTGATATCTTTTGATACTTCAAATGGATTATCAAGTCGCGCTCTATGTAGCTTGCCTAATAATGATTGTTTAGGCCTCACCTTAGTTTGAAGTATAGATTCATATGGTACTTGCTGTTTATCTAACACACAAGTAACTGGATTAAAGGTGCGATTGATATCTCTTTCTACAGGAGATGGAATTGGAATAATTAAATCGTAAGACTGTTTCGGTAGTGTGAGTTGTTCTGCCAAAATTTCACAAATTGCTACATCTTTTAACAATTTGTATTGATGTATCAGTTGTTTCACTACGCCTTTATATTGATAATTACAATATAATTGATTCATTAACGGAAATTTAACTGCTAAGAACGCACAATCTAGACATTTATGCTCCCCTTGATCAAGTTTTTTTAGACATTTTGTACAACGCCCTTCCAATACGATTTTGTTTTCTTCCCATAGTTCTATACAATTTACACACATCTTTACAGGCTTTTTATAAAAATTAAGCGCATCGAACATTTCTGTTAACTTGGCATCACATTGTATACATCTAGCCATCAATCCACTTCTTTTTTAGTGCTAACTGATTCATATCTATAATTGCTTTTCGAGCTTTTAACATAGGCAAAGTAATACCTTCATGTAAAAATAATACGAGCCCTGTTGGTTCCTCTATCTTTCTTCCAACTCTACCAGCGATTTGTATTAACGCACTCTTATTAAAAATTTGGCTATTACAGACGATGACATCTAATTTGGCCATGGTAAATCCTCTTTCTAATATTGTTGTAGTAAAAATGACTTGGTAATCCCCATTTCTTAAAGCTTTGACTTTTTCAAATCTTAAGGCATCTTCGCTATATACATAAGTTAATGACGTTATTTCCTTTTTATAGCGATGATATGCTGTTTTCATTAAATTGATATTATCGAAAAACACGAGTGTATAACGCTCTGTTAAGATTTGTTTTTTTAGTATCTTCAGCAATGCATATTGTATTTTATGTTGCTTTAATTTGAAATATTTAAAACGCGGTACAGGTAATGGCTGTCTATGATATCTCGCAGGTAGTGTGATGACATCAGATGGATTCATCTTCTTTAATAAATGTCTAGGCGGTGTAGCCGTCATAAATATATGACAGTGTGTCGCTTTTGATGCATGAGTAATCGCTTCTTGTAATGAATGATCCATTACTAAAGGAAATGCATCTACTTCGTCAACAATAATTAAATCAAAATGATGCTTGAATCGATATAATTGATGTACGGTTGAAATGATAAAGTGCCCATCAAAGCGCTGTGTTTGACCTTGGTAAAGTACATCAATCTGATCTGAAGAAAATGCCTTTTTAATCCTCATACTAATTTCTATCACAACATCTACCCTAGGGGATACAATCGCGACATTATCCCCTCTACTACGCGCATAATGAATACCTTCAAATATCATTTCTGTTTTTCCAGCACCAGTGACTGCATATAAAATTTTAGTTTCATAATCTTTAATTGCCTTTAGAATTGCTATCGATGCAAAAGTTTGTTGTTCAGACAGTTTGAAATCTAACTGATATATGCCCTGAGACGCAACATTTTTAGATTTTGTAATAAAGATTGGCTTTATATTATCCATTCTTCCTAAATTGATACAATTTCTACAATAGACTATTTCTTTTTTTAATATAGTTGAATAATAATTATAAAAATGACGCGGTTCTTTCGTATGACATTGCATACACTGCCATTGATTATGTTTTTTTATAATGCCAGTTGAAGTCTTATCAATGATTTCATCGGTCAGTAACGTTTTATCTAACATAAGTCGACCATAATATTTTATTTGCCTTACCTCCAAAAAAAGACATGTAACACCCAATAGGCGTGACATGTCTCTAATTTATTCATTAATTTAATCTGTGCGAATGGTACTTCCAATATACCCTAAACCAATACCACCAGATCCTAAATGTGCAGCAATGACTGGTCCAAAGCTAGAACGATAAATATTGTACTGAGGATAGTTAGTTTCTAATTCTTGTTGAATCCAATCTGAATCTTCAGGAATATCACCCTCAATTACAAATAACGTAACTTCATCTAGATTTTTGACTTCATTTATCACTTTTTCAACCATTTTACGCAAAGCACGTTTTTTAGTTCTTACTTTTTCATCTGGAACAATTTTGCCATCTTCGAACTTTAACACTGGCTTCATCTTCAACATCGTTCCAATCCAAGCTTGCGCACCTGTAATTCGACCACTTTTTTGTAAATTTTTCAAATCATCTACCATGAGTACTGCACCTGTTACTTCACGGATTGCATGTAATGCTTCAATGATAGCTTTAGGTTCATAGCCTTGTTCAATCATTTCTATCGCTTTAAGGACATATCCACCTTCAACCATCGCAGCTAATTTAGAATCAAACGTATGGACATTAATGTCTGAGACCATTTCACCTGCTTGTGTCGCAGTTTGATAGCACCCACTGATTCCAGAAGAAAGAAATACACAAATGACATCTGTATAGCCTTCTTCGCGAAGTTGCTCGAAATTCTCCAGAAAATCTCCGATTGCAGGTTGACTCGTTGTTGGAATTGTAGCTGAGGTCTTCATACGTTCATAAAATTCGTCTGTTGAAATGGATGCATTCTCAACGTAATTCTCACCACTATCAAATGTGACACTAAGTGGTGCAACTTTGATATTATATTTGTCTATTAATGTTTGAGATAGATAACTCGTTGAATCTGTCAAGACAGCAATCTTCATCCTAATCCTCCTCAATTATACTCACAACTATGATACCTTATTTTCAACCAAAAGAAAATTTATTTTTACATTTATGCTTGTATTCAATACAGTGTATAATACAAAGGTAGCGATGATGATAAACATTATTACAATGGATAAAATCTATAGACATTTGGAGGGTTACACATGGAAGACACAATTATAACGATAAAAGCAGAACATATAATTGAAAATGTAATCAATAAATCTCGTTTTATTGCACATATTAAACCAGTAGAATCAGAAGAAGATGCGAAAGCCTTTATTAATCAAGTGTCTACAAAACACCGTGAAGCAACACATAATTGTTTTGCATATACAATTGGCGATCAAATGAATATACAAAAAGCCAATGACAATGGTGAACCAAGCGGTACTGCTGGCGTACCAATGTTAGGTATTTTAAAAAAATTAGAAATACATAATGCTTGCGTGGTTGTTACACGTTATTTTGGTGGCATTAAACTAGGTGGCGGCGGCCTTATTCGCGCTTATAGTGGTGCCGTTAGAGACGTTATTTACGATATTGGTCGTGTAGAACTTAAACCCGCTATACCTACAACTGTAACCATTAATTATGATTTAACAGGGAAATTCGAATATGAACTTGAAAGCACGTCCTATTTATTACGTGATCAAAATTATACAGACAAAGTAAGTTATCAAATAGATGTTGTCGCGTCTGACTATGATGAATTTATTGCATTTTTAAATAGAACAACGTCTGGTAATTATGATTTAGAAGAAGGCGAAGTCATGAGGTTACCGTTTGATATACCAACAGATTAAATATAAATGATAGATATATGTCTTATTTTACAAGTACTTAAACAAACCGAATCGTACAAAAAAACCGACAAGTCAGTAACCTCTGACTTGTCGGTTTTATAGTTTCACAATTTCATTGCTATCACTGTTCATCTTTATTATGCTCTTTATTTTCTATTAATTTCAATAGAGGTCTGTAATCATCATCAATTAATCCTGTAAATTCTACAATCAATTCAATTGTAATGAATATGAGTATGAGCATCATGAATACACCCCAAGGTTGGGATAAGTATAATATAATACTAGAGAGACTAAACAGTATCGCAATTGAATATATCAATAACACGGTTTGTCGATGCGAATAGCCTAATTCTAAAAATTTATGATGCAAATGAGATTTATCGGCCTGCATAATATGTTGACCTTTCTTCACTCGACGTATCATAGCGAATAGTGTATCGATAAATGGTACTGCTAAAATAACGATTGGGAAGAATAAGGATACAAATGTAATGTTTTTAAACCCGAGTAATGATAGAAAGCCTACAATAAATCCAACTAATAGCGCGCCACTGTCACCTAAAAAGATTTTTGCTGGATGGAAATTGAAGAATAAAAATCCTAAAAGTGCACCTATCAATACACTACATATCATTATAATAAATATATTGGCTTGTAATATTGCTATAAAGCCAATTGTCATCAGTGCAATCATTGAAACGCCTGACGCTAGACCATCTAATCCATCGATTAAATTTATCGCATTCGTAATGGCAACAATCCAAATGACCGTTATTGGAATACCAAATATACCAAAATGTATCGTTGGACCAATAGGTAATGAAATAAAGTCAATTGTAACACCATAGTAAACAACGACTAACGCCGCAATTACTTGGCCAAGTAATTTCATAATTGGTTTTAAGTCATAGATATCATCTATCAAACCAACCAAATAGATTAATACAGATCCAATAACAAGCGGTTTGACCTCAGTTTCTATAGGATGTCCAAGCCAAATTCCAACTAAAAACGATAAGAGTATCACAGTTCCACCAAGTACTGAAATAGGTTTAGTATGTACCTTTCTAAAATTCGGTTGATCTACAATCCCTAATTTATGAGAAACTTTTATGACTATTGGTGTAAGTATTAAACTGACTATCATTGAAAAAATGATTAGTAATAATGTATACATCAGTTCACCTTCATTAATATGGTTCTTAATTATTTTAAATTTCAAAGTCTATGTTGAAAATATTTGTTTCATTAAATTGTGAATTCACTTCAAAAATGACTATTTTAATACTTCCTAATAAAAATATAGTCTCATTACACAATTGATATTTTTACATAACTTTATAATACCTTATACGCTTTTACTTATACAACTAGAAGTGCGATAATAAATGCGTTATATTTAGGGATATTATTTATTAAATCAATTTTAGTGAATTTTTAATTTTTCACTAAAAAATAATTTTAACATGAATATTAAGTGAATGTTAGAATTTTCTATTCACCCCATGATGACAAATTGTAAGTTTTCACTTACAATAACTAAGTGTTTATTTAAAGGAGTGTAAAGTAAAAATGTTTGAAGCTATTATCTATAATATTTCTGTTACCGTAGCTGGAATTTATTTATTCCATCGTCTACAATACTCAGAAAATAGAATTATGGTATTTTCAAAAGAATATGTCACTGTTTTAATGACGATAGTAGCGCTTTTACTATCTGCGTACCCTGTCCCAATATTCAATGAGTATACACTCTATTTATCCTTTGTACCTATCCTATTTTTAGGTAGATATACGAATATGTTTTACACTGTTCTATCCGCCTTTATTGTCGGCTTAGTCAATGTTCTGATTGGGGATTATACAATAATTACTGCTATGATATTTATCGTAATAGCAGGCATCATTGGTGCGATAGGTCCATTCTTAAAACAAAGTGATATCATTTCATTGCAAATACTAAATGTCATTGCATTAGTTATTTTTGCAATTTTATCATTAATCAGCCCATATTACGAGATTACAGAAGTCTTATTTTTAATTCCGATTTCATTTGTCTTAACAATAACTTCGTCTATTACCTTTGTTGATATTTGGCATTTCTTCTCATTAGTCAATCGATATGAGAACGAAGATAAAGTAGATTACTTAACTGGATTAGGTAATGTTAAAGAATTCGATAGACATTTAAATGAAACAGCTCGTTTATCTGAAGAAAATAACCAAAGTTTAGGTTTATTACTGATTGATATCGACGGTTTCAAAGATGTGAACGATATGTATTCACATAAATCGGGCGACGCTGTACTCAGACAAGTGGCTCAATTACTTAAAAACTATGTGCCACAACAGTTTAGTATTTATCGTAATGGCGGTGAAGAATTTTCTATTGTTTTGTATGATTATACTTTAGACCAATGTGTCAAATTAAGTGAGAGTATTCGTGGCGGTGTAGAACAATCTACATTCCATTTACCAAACAAAGAAGTCATTAAATTATCCGTATCTATTGGCGTTGGATACTTGACAACAGATGATTACAAATCACAACGAAAAGTGTTTAAAATTGCTGACGATATGTTGCATATGGCTAAAAACGAAGGCCGTAACCAAGTCATGTTTAACCCAATTGTTAAATTATAGGGAGTGGGACTTTACATTTTCAATGCAGCCACCTACTACCTAAATGAAAAAGAGTTTGAGACATCTATTTTTGTCCCAAACTCTTTTTTTCGTATAAATAAATGTAACGTTTCTTTCACCTACCATGCCCTTCACACAGCGCGATTCATCCATATGTTTTACTTTTTCTAAATAAAGTTTCAATTAAAGCATTGAATAATTATAGTAATTAAAATGAGTTTGTTACAATATATAATGTTATATAAAACATTAATTACCGTAAGATACGCTATTGAAAGTTTTTATTCGACAATGTAAACTTTCAATTGTTCTATTAACAATTCAGGAGGTGCGAAGCTATGTCAGATTCAATTACCATCATTGATGAAGATAAAGTCATTGATGTCGTATTAATCGCAGGCAGAATTTTACTAGAAAGCGGTGCTGAAACGTATCGTGTTGAAGATACAATGACAAGAATCGCTGCAAGTTATGGTTTAGATGATACATATAGCTTTGTAACATCAACTGCAATCATTTTTTCGTTAAATAATCGTACAAATACACGACTCATTAGAATTCGTGAACGTACTACAGATTTAGAAAAAATTGCATTAACAAATAGTTTGTCTCGTAAAATATCTAGTAACAAGCTAGATATTGATCAAGCAAAATCTGAACTTATCCATTTACACCATGCTTCCTTGCAGTATTCATCAATTACCAATTTTGTTGCAGCAGCAATTGCCTGTGGCTTTTTCCTATTTATGTTTGGTGGCGTCATTAATGATTTTATATTTGCAATCATCACTGGTGCTGGTGCCTTTTTAACTTTCAGCTATGTACAACGCTATATTCAAATTAAATTCTTTTCTGAATTTATCAGTGCAGCTGTTGTTATAGCTATCGCTGCTTTCTTCACTAAAATAGGTTGGGCACACAACCAAGATATCATAACCATTGCCGGTGTTATGCCCTTAGTACCCGGTATATTGATTACAAATGCAATTCGTGATCTAATGGCTGGTGAATTAATTGCAGGCATGTCACGTGGCGTTGAAGCTGCACTAACCTCATTTGCAATTGGTGCCGGTGTTGCTATCGTCTTATTAATCTTTTAGAAAAGGAGTGCTGATAATGTTCATTGTTTATTACTTTTTACAGTTTGTGATTAGCTTTTTCGCATCAATGTTATTTTCTATTCTTTTTAATGCACCTAGACGCCTCCTTTTAGCCTGTGGTTTTGTTGGTGCCATGGGATGGATTATTTATAAATTATCCTTTGATGCTGATTTAGGTAAAGTGTTAGCGTCATTTTTAGGTAGTTTTATTTTAGCAATTATGAGTCATGTCATGAGTAGACGTTATAAACGTCCTGTTATTATCTTTATCGTTCCAGGAATTATACCTCTTGTACCTGGTGGTTTAGCTTACGAAGCCACACGTTTTCTTGTAAGTAATCAGTATACGCATGCGGTGAATACCTTCCTTGAGGTCACGTTAATCTCTGGAGCTATTGCATTCGGTATCTTATGTGCTGAAATCATTTATTATATCTATACACGTGTTAAACAGCATTATGGTAAAATGAAAGGCAAAACATATAAAAAATCTTATAATATAAATAATAGAGCTTAAGGGGTGTTTTTAAATGAAACAAGACATAATTGATCGACTTACAAGATATGTAACAATCGACACACAATCCAATCCAGAATCTACAACGACGCCTTCAACTGAGAAACAATGGGATTTATTAAATTTATTAAATGACGAATTGACTGATTTGGGATTAGAAACTGATATTGACGAACAAGGTTACTTATTTGCTACTTTAGACAGTAATGTAGACATCGATTTACCTACTGTCGGATTTTTGGCACATATTGATACTTCACCTGACTTCAACGCGTCTCATGTAAATCCTCAAATTATTGACAACTATGATGGGACACCGATTCAATTAGGTAAGACGAACCGTACATTAAGCCAAGATGTATTCCCTGCTATGAAAAACGTTGAAGGTCATACATTAATGATTACAGATGGTACTTCTTTGTTAGGTGCTGACGATAAAGCCGGTGTAGTTGAAATTATGGAAGCTTTAAAATACTTAACTTCACATCCTGAAATTAAACACGGTAAAATTCGAGTAGCCTTTACGCCCGATGAAGAAATTGGAAGAGGTCCACATGAATTTGATGTAGAACGTTTTAATGCTGATTTCGCATACACGATGGATGGTAGTGAGTACGGAGAATTACAGTATGAAAGCTTTAATGCTGCAGAAGCGATCGTGACATGCCATGGCGTGAACGTTCATCCTGGATCAGCGAAAGATGCTATGATAAACGCTGTATTATTAGGTCAGCAATTTAATGCTTTATTACCACAAAATGAAGTTCCAGAAAGAACGGAAGGCTATGAAGGATTTTATCATTTAATGAAAATAAATGGCGATGTTGAAAAAACAACCTTACAATATATTATTCGTGATCATGATAGAAACGAATTTGAATTACGTAAAAAACGTCTCGTCGAAATAAAAAATGATATTAACTCACATTTCGAAGATGAACCTATTGAAGTAGAAATTAATGACCAATATTACAATATGGGTGAAAAAATCGAACCTAACCCACACGTGATTGATATACCTAAACGTGTTTTCGAAAAATTAGGCATTCCAGCAAATACCGCACCAATACGCGGTGGTACTGATGGTTCTCAACTTTCATATATGGGACTACCTACACCAAACATTTTCACAGGTTGTGACAATTTCCATGGACCATTCGAATACGCGTCTATTGATGTCATGGAAAAAGCAGTACAAGTTGTAGTCGGTATAGCTGAAGAAGTTGTAAATACTTACGATAAGTAATACTAAAAGTAGTTGTTTTTACTTTTAAACATGTAGCGCCTATGACACAAATACAAAAAATAGAGCTAATCCGATATGGATTAGCTCTATTTTTATTACTTTGAACATGGCCACATATCTAAAATATACATCCTGTCAGTATACGCCCCATTATGCAACTAATCTAAGTATTAGTTCCTGATTAAATTGCTATAAATGGTAGTTTATACGACTTAAAATAAGATATGCTTGTTTCACTTTACGTTTAATTTGTACTGAATTGTGTTTTCAGTAATTTAATTGCCTGAACTGTATAATGTCTAATTTGAATCCCCATTTTAAAATCAGTAAAACTTTCAGGCATTTCAATAAATGTATTAAACATTGATGTAACACCCATTGATTCAAATAAATCAAATTTATCTGGTGTTGCACAAATTGCAATCGATGGTTTGTCATATTTCGTAGCTAACTCTGCAAGGCGAACAGTTGTAGTTTCTAATATTTGGTCTTCTTCATTGACACCTTCTCCAAAAATAATTAAATCCGCCTGTTTAATCAATGAATCTAAATGTGTTATTTGGTCAACTAATGCATGACTTGTCATAATTTCTGCATCAAAAAGCGCTTTTAGCACCGCAGCAATACCGCCTCCTGCACCACCTCTTTGAATCGGTCCAAGCGCGAGTTTGAGTTCGCTTTTAAATATTTCACTTAAATACCAAATTAAATTATCAATTTCTGCTGCATTTTCTCTACTTAAACCATAAGTTTCATAGGTTTGCATAATCTCACTATGTTTACCATATAATTTACTATCAAAATCTGACATTACTTGAAAACGAACATCTTTTAATTTTGAGTTTAATGCAGAAGTATCTATTTTTCGAATGTACTTCAACATACGACTACCT
The DNA here is from genome assembly GCF_049897865.1 of Staphylococcus sp. Y174-1. NCBI lineage: Bacteria > Bacillati > Bacillota > Bacilli > Caryophanales > Staphylococcaceae > Staphylococcus > Staphylococcus sp. Y174-1. The sequence continues at coordinate 1,067,982 of NZ_JAFCXB010000001.1, forward strand.
TCACGCATATCAACTTCTTGAGCTTCATCATCATAAAATTTAGCACCTAAGGCCTGTAACATGCCTGCACCACCATCAAAACTTGCGATACCGCCTAATGATATAACAATATGGTCTGCATCATTTTCAAGTGCATCAGCAATGATTTCACCCATACCAAAACTCGTGCGTTCATTTATCGGTTTTTGACCACTTAAAAATAAATTACCTTCAATCACAGTCATACCACTATCTGTAATACCGTAAATGGCTTCTACTTCATTCATATCAGCATCATGTGTAGGCACTCTATATTTGGTTCCTGATTGCCATAAAAAGACAGAATCCATTAATTCATGGCGTCCGTTAAACAATGGCACTTGAACGATATCTGCTTTCTCAATTTGGCTTGCTACCGCTTCTTCCACATAGCGGTTTGCTTGATAACTCGAAATAATTCCATTAAATTCATCCATCGCCACTAAAACTTTCATATTGTCACCTCAAGTATTTTATCAATTCATTTTTGTATTTTTGTATAATGAAACATAAACTATTATAAAGTCATTTTCAACCAGATTGAACCACAAAAATTTGTGGTCTTGGTTAATGAAGTAGGCAACAGATAAATATGTTGGCCATCGTCTGCGAAGTCTATTTATAGCATGTGTTCGCTATCCCAACCTCACTACCTGTATCTATAAGTAGCCACATATAGTCATTCCCAATAAAGTAGTAGTCTATATTTCATATTCAACTATTTATTATACATGTCAGATGAACATTTTTCACATTATAAGAAACGCTTGCTAATCACTTTCATTTAGAGAAGCGGTTAACAAGCGTTTTTTTGCATATTCTGTTATGTTTTACTCTTCAGCGTTAGCTAAAGTCGTAACGTTAATATCACTGTGACTCGCATTCCAAATCGCCTGTCCCTTAACAAAATAAAATGCTTGTGGCGATTCATGTTTTACATTTGTTTTTTCTTCTATATAATTCGATAAGTCTCTTTCTTGTTGCACAATTAAATAATAACCATCCATATCACGTTCATATAAGAATTTATTAAATTGATCCATTGCATTTGCTGAAATTGGGCACGTTTCACTGTGCTTCAATACAAATACATAATTATTTTCTTTTATAATTTGCTCAAACTGGTCAATCGAACTCAGCTTTATAGCCATTCTATTCACCTCTAAAAATATTTAACACACCCAAATTGTTTCAAAAAGTGTGAAATCTCCACGATATACTCATATCATTGTTTCCAATTATACACAATACTCTTTTTGTTGTTAACCGTTTATTTAAATTTTTATAACAATACAAATTTCTTTGTTAATTATAGTCTTCTTTTATATTGTTATATTGTTTATCAAATACGGCATCATATTTTTCTAAATCTTCACTTTCTTTAGGTAAAGTTTTATGATCTATTTTTGATAACTCATCACTAATATCAATCGTTTCTACACGTGTTTCATAATAATTTTGCAAGCTGTAATACATTTCAATCGCATTTTTACGCGCACTATTTACATAGTTATTCGTAATTTCAGCTTTGTTTAAATCTTTAATTTGTTTATTAATTAAAGGCATGATGTCTTTTTCAATCGATTGCTTAACTTTAGCTGAATCTGTTGAATCCAACTCTTTTTCTGCTGTATGTCTCAGTTCTTTGTTGTTTTCTTCTAATTTATGTTTGAAATTATTAACATCTGTGCGTGCGCCTGCATCATTTGCGTCTTGCATGTGCGCTTCAACTTGAGATCTACTTTTCTCAAATAACTTCGTATATTCTAAAATATCTTCATTTGCTTTAATTGCTTGATTGCATAAATCAACAAATACTTTCAAATCGTTAATAGCTGCTTTCTTATCTTTGACTGACTTTAAGTAGGTAGATTTTAAGTTTTTCGTTTCTTCAGATTCTGCCGGTAATTTTTTAGCTGCTGTCTCATATTCCTCTAACTTAGGGATTAATTTGCGATTAATGTTATTTTGCAAGTTATTAAATGCTTTTTTATCCTTATCAGTCGTATCTGTTTTACTTAAATCATCTAATTGCTTCAATGAAATGTCATCCATGACATGATTAAGTTCTTTTTCCTTATTTTTCACATCATTCAGTGAGCTATCAAAATCTTTGAATTCGTTAGCACCTTCATTACCGCATGCACCAAGGGTTATCACAAAGCCAAACAACAAAACAATGCAAAGTAATTTTTTCATTTCTGCACTCCTTATCATTCAGTATTATACAGAAACTTATTTAACTTGAAAATAATATGTGATATATTATTTCAGAATTTACAGTTTAACAGTTATATCACAATAAAGAAAGGAGTGAACAACCTATATGAATTCAAACATCCAAGCATTTATTTCTGAGGACAAAGATAATTATTTTGCAGAGCAATATCAAAATTTGAAAAAAATGCTTTTTAACCTGCTCGACACACCTGTTAAAACTACACTTCATATCGGTGGAACATCACATTTCAATTACGTTACTGAACCCATTTTAGATATATTAGTAGGCGTAGATAATTTACATGATATCACCGCTTTGGATGAAAAACGTTTGAATTATGAAGGTTTTTATCGTTTACACCATTCATATAAGAAAAAAGTAATTATGGCACAATTTAATAATTTAATAGATTTAAAACAAATAGCACGTTTACATATTATTCAAAAAGATTCTAACCTATACAAAGCGTATATTCAAACGCATCATCAATTGTCTCATGATCAACACACCGCTACACAATTTGGTTCTAAGAAATTGATGTTAGCTAATGAAGTTCGATCTATACGTGCATATGAAAATAAGAAACAACAATTATTTGATTCATTCTCTCACACAGTAAATTAACTTAAATATGGATTATGAAATATAGCCTCACATCAATATTAAACACACGATGATCATTGTATTAATAATTTAACAAAATTAATTACCATAGTATTTAGCAAAGACTCCAAATCATTGGTATAATGAATAAATGAATTCAACAGGAAAGGATGTTCTATAGTTGCATAAGGATGACATCTTAAAAGAATTAAAAGCAATTGTCCCAGAAGAAATTATTAAAATTGATGAACCTCTAAAAAAATATACATACACTCAAACAGGGGGTAAAGCCGATTATTATCTTTCCCCAACCCACAACGAACATGTGCAAGCCATTGTGCATTATGCTTACACACATGATATACCTGTGACGTATTTAGGTAATGGGTCTAATATTATTATTCGTGAAGGTGGTATTCGCGGTATTGTGATTAGTTTACTTTCACTTGATTACATTGATGTGTCCGACGATGCTATCATTTCAGGTAGTGGCGCTGCAATCATCGATGTTTCACGTGCTGCAAGAGACCATGGCTTAACTGGTCTTGAATTCGCATGCGGCATACCCGGTTCCATCGGTGGCGCTGTATTTATGAATGCTGGTGCTTATGGCGGTGAAGTAAAAGACTGTATTGATTATGCACTTTGCGTTAATAACAAAGGTGAATTAATCACGTTAACCAATAAAGAACTTGAGTTGGACTATCGTAATAGTATTGTTCAGAAAGAACATCTCGTTGTATTAGAAGCTGCCTTTACCTTAGCACCTGGCGATCAACAAGAAATACAAGCTTCTATGGATGATTTAACAGAAAGAAGAGAATCAAAACAACCACTAGAGTATCCTTCATGTGGTAGTGTATTCCAACGTCCGCCTGGTCATTTCGCTGGTAAGTTGATTCAAGATGCTCATTTGCAAGGTCATCGCATTGGTGGCGTTGAAGTTTCAACAAAACATGCTGGCTTTATGGTTAACGTAGATAAAGGAACGGCAACAGATTATGAAGATTTAATTCATTACGTTCAAAAAATAGTACAAGAAAAATTTGATGTTGAGCTGCACCCTGAAGTTAGAATTATTGGAGAACACCCACTCAATGAACAATAGGAGAAATCACTATGGTAAAAGTATATGGATCCACTGTAGATAATGAGTCACGCTGTACACATTATCAAACACCTTTAGATATTATTGCCATTAAGTTTAAATGTTGTAATAAATACTATCCTTGTTATAAATGCCACAATGAACATGAATCACATAAGATTCAGCGATGGCAAGCAAATGAATTTCACGAAAAAGCTATTTTATGTGGTGTCTGTAATCATGAAATGACAATTAATGACTACATGATGATAGAAGCTTGTCCAAAATGCGATGCCCATTTTAATAATCGCTGTAAGTATCATTATCATTTATACTTTGAAATTTAATAAAGAAACGATATAAAACTTAATTTTGTCATATTAAAAAGCGTAGATGTCATGGTGTGCATCTACGCTTTTTGTTATTTCTTTATTTGTTTGTATCTCATATTCCCAGTGAACTATTGGTCAATTTTATCACTAACATATTGTACAAATGTAGCAACGTCACCTTTTTGAATATTTTTCATAGGCATAGGCCCAATGTTAAAAGTGAAATTAATTTTTTCTCCATCATATTCAATTTTTTCAACTTCATTATATGCAATACTTCTATAATAAAATTCACCGTTCATATCAACATTTAAAATGATTCTCTCATTTGTAGCTATAAAAGCACCCTCAAATTCAGTCGAACCTTGTACTGAATACTCTATTGTGCCTAGAACAGTTGGTCCTTTTTTCTCAGTTGGAAATAAATCATTTGGATTTACATTATCTAATATCATGTACTTTGTCCCCCTACTATTTCTTTAAAACGCTCTATCTAGCATTTATATATTTACTCGAAAGTATGATGATAAAAATATTATAACATTAGTATGATAGTGATGAATAATTTAACGTTTTAACTTATTTTCTTTTCAACAAAAAAGCGCCTAGAATAAATTCCAGACGCTTTTTTCAATCAATATCCCCACATTTTAATGCTTTTTTATTTTTTCCATCGCTTTTTCAACTTCATCGATTTGTTTTATCGCTGTTGTTGTTGATCCACTAGCAAAATACCAAAGTTTTGGATCTAATTCATACACTTTATTATCTTTGATTGCTTTAACATCTTTAATAACGTCATTACCTAATGCTTTTTTAGCTGTAGCGTTATCACTTACTGCTTGACCACGGTCCATTGCGAAAATAATACTTGGATCTTTCTCAGCAATATATTCATTTGTAACGTTTTGACCATGTTGGCTATCTTTAATGTTATCATCTGCAGGAGTGAAGCCCATTGTATCGAAAATCATCGAACCGAAACGTTCACCAGAACCAAATGTTGATAATTCACCTTCATTAACTAATAAGAATAATGCTTTATCATTTTTTAGATCTTTTGTTTTTTCTTTCATACTAGCAATTTTATCATCTAATTCTTTATTTAATGATTTAGCTTTATCTTCTTTATCATAAATTTTCCCTAGATTTTCTGCATTTTTCTTCAATGAATTCAATTCATCTTTATCGTCTGCACCAACATAAACAACTTTTGCATCAGGTGCTGCTTTTTTAAATTCATCTAGGTTTTTTTGATTTGCTGTACGTCCAGATATGTATATTACGTCTGGTTTAGCTTCTGCAATTTTATCGAAATTAACTTCTTTAAGACTACCAGTATTTAAATACTTATCATCTTTGAAATCACTTAAGAAATCAGGTAATGACTTGTTACCTTCACCTTTAGGAAGCGCTTTAACTTTATCTTGAAGACCAAGTTCTTTCATTGTATCTAATGCACCATAATCTAAAACAACTGCCTTTTCAGGATTTTTAGGCACTTCAACTGTTTCTTTAACAGTCTTGGCATCACTACCATCACGCTTTTCACCATTTGCTTTATAATTATTTTCAATTTTTACAGTTTCATTTGAATCTTTACTCTTCGAATCAGTGTCTGAAGATTTTTTATCTTCTGATCCGCCATTACTACATGCTACTAATAAAAACATTAACCCAACTACTAATAATAATCCTAACTTTTTCATGTGCTTAACTCCTCCTGAATTTTTAATATGTACTACCTTCTATGTCCCTAAAAGTTTAACAACGTTACGGTTGCATCACTCCCTTCAAAGTCCACGCATCATCTTACATCGACTGTGCAAATGATAATTCCGGCACTTCGGTCACTTCATCGTAATAAATACAAATACGTTGTCCACGAATCTCTTCAATTTTGACATCCATATCATATAATTCTTTTAAAATATCTGTTTGGATGACTTCATTTTTCGTACTTGCCTTAACAAGTTGGCCATCTTTCAAAGCAATAATATCGTCTGAATAGCAAGAGGCAAAATTAATATCATGAATAACGACTACAATCGTCTTATCCAACTCTTTGGCTAATCTTCTCAAAGTTTGCATAATTTGAACTGAATGTTTCATATCCATATTATTTAACGGTTCATCAAGTAAAATATAATCCGTATCTTGAGCAATAGTCATTGCTACATAAGCACGTTGACGCTGTCCACCAGAAAGTGTTTTTAAATAACGACCTCTAATTTCAGTAAGATGTAATAACTCGAGTGCATACTCAACTTGATCTCTATCTTCTTGCTTCAAACGCCCCTTGGAATGAGGAAAACGTCCAAATTTAACCAACTCTTCAACCGTTATATTCAATTCTGTATGATTAGATTGTTTTAAAATTGATAGTTTTTTAGCCAAGTCATTACTTTTATAATCTGTAATCGCTTTGCCCTCTATATCGATGGTACCTTCTTCAAAGTCAATTAATCGTGTAATAGCAGACAATAGCGTACTTTTACCTGCACCGTTAGGCCCTATCATCGATGTAAGTCGTCCCTTGCGTATCTCTACATCAATATCTTGCAAAATCACTTTATCTTGTATCGTTTTATTAAGCCCTTGTACTCGTATCAATTCGCATGTCTCCTTTTAATTAATAAATAAATGAAGTAACTGCCACCTACTAAATCAATGATGATACTAACTTGCGTTGTTGCTTGAAAGAAATTCTCTACAATTGCTTGCGCTAAAAACAAACTTATCCAACTTATACAAATGGTTGCCGGTAAAATATATTTGTGTTGATACGTTTTCATTAATTCATGAGCCAAGTTTACTGTCAGTAACCCTAAAAATGTAATTGGTCCTACTAATGCCGTTGAAATAGACACCAAAATTGCAACTAGAATTAATAAAATACGTGTTAATGTCTGATAAGAAATCCCTAAATTGATAGCTTGATCTCGACCTAGTAGCAACACGTCTAAATAAGGTATTGCGTATACAGTAATCATAATTAAAATGATAAGTATCACACCACATAAAGTGACCAATTTCGTATTTGACGCATCAAAATTAGCAAACATTGCGCTTTGTACAGCTAAAAAATCTTCTGGATTGATAATTAATTCTAAAAAGCCTGTGATACTTCTAAAGAATGTGCCTAAAATAATACCAACAAGTAATATTAAATAGACTGAAACATTTCCGATTCTAAAAATGCCTTGAAATAATAATAATGAAAAACCAATCATGACTATGAGTGATATAAGGAAGCTAATGTATAGATTTGTAACAAATACGGATTGTACTCCGAATACAAAAACAATCAATACTTTTACAAACATATATACAGCGTCCAACCCCATAATAGATGGTGTTAAAAGTCTGTTCGTGGTAATCGCTTGGAAAATAACGACAGACGCAGCAATGGCACCACCTACTAAAATCATGAGGATCAATTTACGCAAACGACTTGTAAATTGATATTGGAATATTTCGAAATCAATACCTATAATGAGATACAATCCCGCGATAACCACAGTAATTGCTATTAACGTAAATAATTTAGACTTAGCACTAATTTGCATAATTATGTCGTCCTTTCATTAACAAGATTATGAAAATAACAGTGCCAAAGACCCCAATCGTTAAACCGATATTAATTTCATATGGATATACAATGATTCTGCCAAAAATATCAGAAAACATTACAAATATAGCACCTAGCATCGCTGTATGCGGCAATGCATTTTTCAGATGGTCTCCCCTAAAAATTGAGACAATATTAGGAACAATAAGCCCTAAGAATGGTAACGTGCCTACAGTTACAACAACCAGTGCTGTAATCGTAGCCGTGATAAACAATCCTATATTAATTATTTTTTCATAATTGACTCCTAAGTTATTACTAAAATCTTTCCCCATACCAGCAATAGTAAAATGATTGGCGAATATATATGTAAGTATTAATAAAGGAATGCTTAAGTATAAAATCTCATATCTACCGCTTGTAATAATGGCGAAGTTACCATTTAACCAATTTCCTATACTTTGTACTTTATTGGTTCTCAACGCGATAAATGTTGCAAAACTTGATACGATACCACCTAACATGATGCCTAATAGTGGTATGAAAATGACGTCTGTAAAACGAATATATTGTACTAATTTAACGAAAAGGAAAGTACCTGCAATACTTAAAACTACTGCAAAAATTAACTTTATAATGATATTCTCCTGTGGAAAGAAAATCATTGATAATAAAATACCTAGTTTCGCCCATTCCATCGTTCCAGCAGTAGTAGGACTGACAAATTTATTCTGCATCATTTGTTGCATAATTAAACCAGCTAGCGCTAACGTACTACCCGATATGATGATACTAACCGTTCTCGGAATTCTACTTGAAACAATAATATTCATCTGTGATTCTGTAAGATGGAAAATGTCTGTAATTGATACCTTGCTTACGCCTATAAATAAAGAAAGGATTGTAAGTACCAGTAATATAATAGCTAAGACAATACCATTTAATAAAAATTTCATAAATGACCTACCTCTAACCCTTCCACTATAAAATGCGATGCTCAAACTATATTGGTTATGATAATCATTATCAATACCTATAATAAAATTTTACCATTTTTAATGGTAAATTCAATAGCCTTGAGCAATTTAAACAAAAGTATTTAAATACAATCTATATATGTATAGCGTTATATTTAATATCAAACCTTGAAAAACACACTTTTTTATTTTAATTGTTCATTTTTATGTAATTTTATTCTAATGGACTTTATATAATGTATATCTCTATTTAAATATCATGCCTGTTTATTTTATCCATAAGTAAAAAAACCGAGACATAATGTCTCGGCTTTTCACTTATTATATACGGTTGACTAATGCTTGCTTAAAATTGTACTTTCATCATGACATTTTTATAATTAATAGTGCTTCTACTCGTCAAAAACGAAGTCTTCATCTTTTAATGCTTCTACATTTAACGCTAATGTATAACCATCACCTTTAACTGAAAAGAAGTCATGGTTTTTAGTCGTTGTATCTAAAGCATTTTCAATAATTGGATTGAATTCACGTTCTTCAAAGTACGGATCAAATCCTAAATTAGATAATGCTTTGTTACCATTGTATCTCACATAGTTTAATACATCTTCAGCTAAACCAATATCATCATAAAGTGAATGCGTATAAGCTACCTCATTTTTATATAAATCATCTAATAATTTATACATTTCTTGATCTGCTTGCAGCTTTTCACTTTCTGAAAGTTCATTACGTAAAGATTGAGCATCCATACCAGTAAATACACCATGAATAGATTCATCTAATAAGATTTTACGAATGATTTCTCCAGAAGTCGTCATTTTACCTTGCCCAGCAAGATAAAGCGGATAATAGAAACCTGAATAGAATAAAAATGTTTCTAAGAACACACTTGATACTCGTGCGATATATTGATCATAAATTGAAGCTTCTTTACCCCATAATTTATGATAATTATTGATAATTTTATCTGATTTGTATTTTAAATGTGGTTCTTCAATAACCCATTTATCTAATAAATAGTTTGTTTCACTGGAAGGTAGTAACGTTGTAAAGATATGTGAATAACTTTTAGCATGGATTTGTTCCATCATTGCCATAAATGAATAAACGGCTTTTTTTCTTAAATCCGTAGTATGTAACATAATCAATGGCATGCCATCGTCAGCTTGATGTGTATCTAATCCTGTTAAACCAGCTAATGCTTTTTTAAAAGCCTCTTTTTCAGGATCTGTTAATGTTTTCCAGCTTGCAATATCTTTAGATACTTTAAATTCAGTTTCTACCCACATCTGTGAAATATTTTGTCGCCAAAACATATTCGTCATGTCTTCTTGCGTATTCCAATTGACTGCTTTCATTTAGTTATCGTCCCCTATCCAGTAAATATTTAATTAAGCAGTGATATGCAGCCTAATCTAACCATTGGATAAGGCTGCCTCATAACACCGCTGTTCACTTTGCACGTTTACATTTCATTTATTAAATTGAACAACTTGTACACTCTTCTACACTTAATAATTTATTACGTGTATAGTATAAAGATTTTAGACCTTTATGATGCGCATATACATATAATCTTGATAATTCACGCGTAGAAATTTCAGAATTAACATAAAGAATTGTAGAGATACCCTGGTCAATATGCGTTTGAATCGTTGAGATTAAATCAATTAATTTCATTTGATCCGTATTAAATGCTGACTTGTAATACCACATTGTTTCTGGTGATAGGAATGGCATTGGATAGAATGTTTCCGCATTACCATACGTACGACGTTCGATTTGATCAACGATTGGCATTACAGAACTCGTAGCATTTTGGACATATGAAATACTTTGTGTCGGTGCAATCGCTAAGCGATATGCATGGAAAAGACCGTTTGTTTCCACTTGCTCTTGCAGTGCTTTCCAATCTTCTGGTGTCGGAATTTCTAAACCATCAAATAATTTGCGTACTTTTTCATATTTAGGTTCAAATGTTTGTGAAGTGTAAAATTCAAAATACTTACCATTAGCATAGTCTGATTGTTCAAAATCTTTGTATACTTCTTGTCTTTCTTTAGCGATTTCCATAGAGCGTTCTATAGAATAATAATTCAACATCATAAAGAAAATATTGGCAAAGTCTTTAGCTTCTTCTGATTCATAACCAATTTTATTTTTAGCTAGATAACCGTGTAAATTCATTACACCTAAACCTACAGAATGTAACTCTCTATTGGCTTTCCTAACGCCTGGCGCATTTTGAATATCTGCTTCATCACTCACTACTGTCAATGCATCCATACCTGTATGAACTGAATCTTTAAACTTGCCTGATTCCATAACATTAACGATGTTTAAAGAACCAAGGTTACATGAAATGTCACGTTTAATTTCATCTTCTGTACCGTAATCGTTAATGATAGACGTTTCTTGTAATTGGAAAATTTCAGTACATAAATTACTCATTTTAATTTGGCCAATGTCTGAGTTAGCATGTACCTTATTTGCATTATCTTTGAACATTAAATAAGGATAACCAGATTGCAATTGTGTTTGTGCAATCGTATTTAACATTTCACGTGCATCTTTTTTCTTTTTATCAATATTAGGATTTGCAACAAGTTCATCATAGTATTCATCTAAATTAATGTCATCTAACGTTACACCGTATTCTTTATAAATGGTATGCGGTGCAAACATATGGAAATCTTTTCCTTCTTTTGCTAAATCAAAGAATTTAGATGGCACAATTAAACCAGTTGAAATCGTTGATAAACGTAAATCTTCATCGGCGTTCACTTTTTTCGTATCTAAAAACTCTTCCACATCATAATGAAAAATATTTAAATAAACAGCACCTGCACCAGGTCTTTGACCTAATTGATCTGCATAACTAAAGCCGCCTTCAAGAGATTTTGCAACAGGTAGCACACCTTTCGCTACACCTTTAATTCCTTTGATTGCTTCTCCACGCGCACGTAGTTTAGAAAGATTAATGGCTACGCCGCCCCCAATTTTACTTAATTGCTTTGCAGTTGAATCAATAAAATTAATAGAGTTTAAACTATCATCCGCTTCTAGTAAGAAACAAGATACTAATTCTCCACGACGTGCACGGCCAGCATTTAAGAATGTTGGTGTCGCTGGTTGATATCGTTGTTCCACCATTGCTGAAATAAATTGTTTGGCAGTCGCTTTATGGCCATTAGCTAAATAAAGTGCAACAATCGCTACGTGTTGCTTATAATCTTCTAGATATTGACTTTTATCGTTTGTTTTAAGTGCGTAATCTTTAAAGAATTTACTTGCTGACATGTAACTTGCAAATTTAAACGGAATACTTTTAGCATAATCTGTAATTTCTTGTAGATCAGCTTCTGAATATTTTGCAAACAAATCAAAATAAAAGTCATTGTCAACGAGATAGCGCAAACGCTCAATTTCAGTGTCGAAATAAATTGTTTTATCCTGAATTTCTTCTAAATAAACTTCAAGCGCCTCTTGATCTTTTTCTAAATTAAAAAAGCCATTATCTTTACGTTTCGTTACTTCGTTATTTAACTCAATATGATTGTATTTCTTCTCGTCCATAATCTTCATTGAACTGTCCCACCTTATCTTTAAATTCGCTAATATCATTTTGTGTACCTTGAACTTCAAATTTCATTAGTAAAGGAACTTGATATTTTTCCGCGATAAATCGTCCAGCTTTCGCAAAGTTTTGTCCCCAATTGCGGTTTCCACTAGCTGCAACGCCTCTTAGTAAATCATGATTTATATCTAAAAATGACTGAACTGGTTGTGGTACTTCTCCAAAACCTATCGTTCCAGTGACCAAGATGAATGGTTCTTCAATCTTCTCAGTACAATTATTTTGAGTAATTTCCATAGTGTTAGTAATTTCTGCTTTTTTAATAAATCTACGTACATTACCAGAGAATGAAAAATAAACAACCTTCATTGGATCACCTTCTTTCTAATACTAGTATGTTATTAAGTTCACTTTGACGTTATTAAATAGTACTTTCATCGTATTTATATTTTAAATGTATTATAAGTAACCGTAGCGCACATATTGGGTAACCACAATATATAGTGATTTCTTTTAACTATATGTGATTATGTAAAAACTCAATAATTAAGCATTAATGCTTGATTTGTCATGATTAAACGTCCAAAATAGTGTGATTTTACTTAAAATTTGATTTATTATAAATAAATTGACTACGTCCCAAAACACAATATATTGTGTTTTGTCCTGGTCACAAATACTATATTATGTGTTTCATTATACATAACTCAGAAAGTTATTTAAAGGGCTTTGTTTTTGACAAAAGTTTGAATTCGAAACAGAAATGGCACCAATTCAACGTTAACTCGTACTTTTCTATTTATAAAAAATTTTTTTCGGAATTTAAAGCTATTTTAGTTGCTTTTTTCTAAAACCTTGTAACTATTGATATAGCGTCACTCAGCTTATCATCTAATGCTAAATTGCTCACAATTGAAATTATCTAAGCAATAAAATACTTTGAAATATGTCTTGAATTTCATTGAACCAATACAGAACGTTTGTTCGTATTTTTATGTTATATCATTTCCCTTTTACTTTCAAGTATATATACATAATCTATATAATTATGCTAATATGAATACGTTAAAAATTAAAATAATCGAGGCGATACATATGAATCCTAAAGTTAAAGGAATCATTGCTATCCTAGTTTCAGCAATTGGCTTTAGCTTTATGTCTGTTTTCTTCAGATTAGCTGGTGATTTGCCGGTGTTTCAAAAGTCACTCGCTCGAAATTTAGTAGCTATGTTTATCCCTTTATATTTCATTTATAAATATAAGCAACCCCTATTTGGTAAACTTAGCAGTCAGCCACTTTTAATTTCACGTTCGACTTTAGGTCTAATCGGTGTTTTATTAAATATCTATGCGATAGACCATATGATATTAAGTGACGCTGATACGCTAATGAAACTCAATCCTTTTTGGACTATTTTGCTGAGTTTGATATTTCTAAATGAAAAAGTTCGTAACTATCAAATTATAGCGATGGTCATTGCAATATTCGGTATGTTATTCGTGGTTAAACCAGAATTCTCATCCTCTATGATTCCTGCTATTGGCGGTTTATTCTCTGGTATTTTTGCTGCAAGTGCATATACGTGTGTACGTGCATTGAGCACTCGCGAAGCACCCTATACAATTGTATTTTATTTTTCATTCTTTTCTATTGTAGTATTGATTCCATTTACGATCTTCACATTCGAACCCATGAGTATGATGCAGGTTATTTATTTAATTGGAGCTGGGCTCGCAGCAGCTGCTGGTCAAATTGGTATTACACTAGCCTATAGTTACGCTCCAGCTAAAGACATTTCGATATTCACTTATGCATCGATTATATTTACTGCATTCTTCGGTTTTATATTATTCGGAGAATCACCAGATTTCTATGCAATCTTGGGTTATGTCATTATCATAGCTTCAAGCTACTACATGTTTGAAAAAGCAAGACGCCAACCGCTATCAATTCAAAAAGAAGAACAAAAACCAAAAACATAAGGAGTGCTTTACCATGACAGAAGGACGTAATAAAGAAGAATTAGAAGATATTACATTACTCGGTAATCAAAATAACAAATACGATTTTGATTATAGACCTGACGTTTTAGAGTCGTTTGATAATAAGCATCAGGGACGCGATTATTTTGTTAAATTCAATTGCCCTGAGTTCACATCACTCTGCCCTATTACTGGTCAACCAGATTTCGCTACAATTTATATTTCTTATATTCCAAATATCAAAATGGTTGAATCAAAATCTTTAAAACTTTATTTATTTAGTTTTAGAAATCACGGTGATTTCCACGAAGACTGCATGAACATCATAATGAATGATTTAATCGAACTCATGGACCCTCATTATATTGAAGTTTGGGGCAAGTTCACACCACGTGGTGGCATCTCAATTGATCCATATACCAATTATGGCCGTCCAGATTCTAAATATGAAAAAATGGCAGAACATCGTTTAATGAATCATGATCTTTACCCTGAAAAAATCGATAATCGTTAATTTTTCTTCATTATAATAACTACCCACAAGATCTTAAAGTATCTTGCCGGTAGTTTATTTTTATATTATTTCATTTTTTATTAAATTGATTTCAAACTTAATTTTGCACTATTGAGATATACACTTGTCATTTTTATTAAAAAAGTATAAAATAAATCCAACCATTTAGGGGGAGGGAAATTATGAAAAAAATTAATTATACACACGAAGAAATTATGGAAAGTACTCCAAGAACCGGTTTCTTCGGCCATCCAAAAGGACTAAGTACATTATTCTTCACTGAATTTTGGGAGAGGTTCAGTTACTATGGTATGAAAGCGATACTCATATACTATCTTTACTATAGTGTTGCTGAGGGTGGTTTCGGTCTAAGTCAAGCCGTTGCAATGCAAATTGTTGCTATCTACGGTACATTAATCTACATGTCAGGTGTCATCGGTGGTTGGATTGCCGACAGGATTACCGGCACCCAGAATGCCGTCTTTTATGGTGGCTTCTTGATTATGATAGGTCATATCTTACTTTCACTACCAAATAACTTAACATTAGTCATGGTAGCACTCGCAGTCATTATTGCTGGTACGGGGTTATTAAAACCTAATATCTCAACGACCGTTGGTGAATTATATGATCGTAACGATGTCCGTCGTGATGCTGCATTCACATTATTTTACATGGGTATTAACTTAGGTAGTTTGACTGCACCGTTATTAACGGGTTACTTACAAACTAGAATTAGTTTCCATGCTGGCTTCTTAGCTGCTGCAATTGGCATGTTCTGTGGTTTAGTCGTTTACGCAATTAAACGTAAGAAAAACTTAGGATTAGCTGGTCGTAATGTTCCTAATCCACTAACTAAGCCTGAACTTAAAAAATTCGGTTTGATATCTGGTGGTATCATTCTATTATTCTTAATTTACTTACTTATCCTGCAATTAAATAATGCTTTAACTTTAGAAAATTTCAGTTTCTTAATTACTATTTTAGGTATCGTATTACCGATTTACATCTTTATTAATATGATTGCGAGTAAAGATGTAACGAAAGATGAACGTTCACGTGTTTACAGTTACATACCTTTATATATCACATCTGTTGCCTTTTGGATGATTCAAGAACAAGGCTCAACGATTTTAGCAACATTCGCAGATAAAAAGACACAATTAGAAATGTCAGTGCTTACAAATGGTTTAATTGACTTTTCGATACCATCAGCTTGGGCACAGTCACTCAACCCAATCTTTATCGTGGTACTTGCACCAATATTTGCAACACTTTGGATGAAATTAGGTAAACACAATCCACCTACCGTTTATAAATTTGCTATCGGTGTAATCGTTGCTGGTTTGTCTTACTTAGTTATGATTATTCCTTTAGCTACAGGCGTTGAATTAATAAATCCATTATGGCTTGTACTCAGTTTCTTATTAATTACAATTGGTGAACTTTGTATATCACCTGTTGGTTTGTCTACAACGACTAAATTAGCACCTGTGACATTTACAGCACGTATGATGAGTTTGTGGATGTTAAGTAATGCTACTGCACAAGGACTTAACGCACAACTTGTTGTTGTCTATACAAAAATAAATCAAAGTGACTATTTTATGTATTCAGGTTTATTTGCAGTCGTTATCGGTATACTTCTATTAATCATTTCACCTAAAGTAAAACGTGCCATGAAAGGCGTTTACTAATCGTTCATATTACTATTTAATATCAACTTATGATTTTAAATGAATTAATATTGCTCATCCAAGCTTATAAAGCTGGATGAGCAGTTTTTTTATTTCCTAATAGTTTTTTATTATAAGGACATTGAGTACAAACATACCCCTCTTCACATTCATTACTGATGCAAAGCAAGCTATATATTATTCATTTTATAATTACATCTAATTATCATCATTTAAATGAGGAAATTAAATGGCATAAAATTGATTGCATAAAATAACAGAACATTCTCAATATTCTTATTTTTAGAATATTATTGCAATTTAATTTAATAAAGCGTAAAATCTTTTTTATATATTTTTATTGGGAGTAAGAAAGGACGGGAATGTTTTATGCAAGACAAATACATAGCGCAAGACTCAGCAGTAGAATCAATTCCTCAAAAAGGATTTTTTGGACATCCTAAAGGACTAGGGGTGCTATTCTTTGTAGAATTTTGGGAAAGATTTAGCTACTATGGTATGCGCGCTTTACTTATCTTTTATATGTATTTCGCTATAAAAGATGGCGGACTAGGTATGGATAAAGGTACCGCACAGTCAGTTATGGCTGTTTACGGTGCACTAATATATATGACATCGGTACTTGGTGGTTGGGTTTCGGATAGAATTACGGGTACACGTGCTGCTACTTTCTATGGTGGTGTACTCATTATTATCGGGCATATTTTCTTAAGTTTACCATTAGATATTGTCGGATTATTTATCTCAATGTTCTTCATTATCGTTGGATCTGGTTTAATGAAACCAAGTATTTCTAATATCGTTGGTCGATTATACCCAGAAAATGATACACGTATTGATGCAGGCTTTGTTATTTTCTATATGTCTGTCAATCTAGGTGGACTTATTTCACCATTGATTCTAAATCAATTCGTAAATACTGGTAATTTCCATGCTGGTTTCTTAATTGCAGCCGTAGGTATGGCGCTTGGTTTAGCTTGGTACATGATATTTAACAAGAAAAATATCGGTAATGTAGGTACAAAACCAACGAATCCATTAAACCAAAGCGAAAAGAAAAAATATGCATTGATATTTATCGTGGCTATTTTAATTATTGCTGCAGTGCTTGTTATTACAGGATTAACTGGTACATTATCATTTAATATCGTTAGTACAACTGTATTGATACTTGGTGTCGCATTACCAATTATCTACTTCACCATTATGATACGCAGTAAAGACGTTACCGATGATGAGCGCTCACGTGTCATTTCATTTATACCATTGTTCCTTTTAGGTGTCGTATTCTGGTCTATTCAAGAACAAGGTGCTAACGTGCTTAACCTATTTGCGTTTGAAAGTAGTGATATGAAATTAAACCTCTTTGGTTGGAAAACAGACTTCGGTCCAGCACTATTCCAATCCATTAACCCATTATTCATCGTGCTATTAGCACCTGTTATCTCACTGATATGGGCGAAAATGGCACGACGCCAACCAAGCTTAGCAACTAAATTTGTACTCGGTGCGTCACTAGCTGGTGCTTCTTACATTATGATTGGTTTAATTGGTCACACATCTGGTAATAATTTAAGTGTTAACTGGGTTATTCTTTCCTACATTATTTGTGTTATTGGTGAATTATGTTTATCTCCTACAGGTAACAGTGCAGCAGTTAAATTAGCACCAAAAGCATTTAACACACAAATGATGAGTTTATGGTTATTAACGAATGCATGTGCGCAAGCAATTAACGGTACCTTAGTTAAATTGATTGAACCTCTTGGCCATAAAAATTACTTCCTACTTTTAGGTGGTATTGCAATCGTAGTCAGCCTTGTTATTCTTGCTTTCATACCAAAAATTGTAAAAGGCATGCGCGGTATTAAATAGTTTCTACAATTTCAAAAAACTATTTATTCTGATGATTTTCATTTTAAAAACATCTGGGTCATACGTACCCATGCTCAAAAAGAGGACTTCCATAAATGGATGAGTCCTCTTTTTTTAAAGTTTTACGATTTTGAATGTCCTTATTGGTCTATGGTTTATGGCTCGAGCTTGAAATCTCTCACGCATACAATGATCCTAGGTATCAACCATTGATACAACATAGATTAAAGTAAGAAAGCCCCTTTTCACCTCTATGTGACACTTATATAGAGATATTTTTTATTGAATGGCTGATTTGCGGCCCCATATATGGAAATTTTTATCACCATACTCAAATACAATTCGCAGATAAACTTGATTAATACATGAATCCCTACATACATATATACGACATTAAACATATTTTTAACTAAAAACGGGTATACTGATATAGATATAAATCTAAAATCAAAGAAATATGGTGAGCACCTTGACTAAAAAACAATTTAAACATGGCGTATTATTTTACCATGAACATACCGGGATTAAAGACATCTATAGAGGTCTAGGAGATGTCGCAACATCCTTAACTACATTTTGTAAACATTTATCAATACAACTCAGTGAAAATGAAGGAGATATTATTACCTTCTGCCAAAAAATTAAAGATAAACGTTACAGTGATGATGTTGATATTATCTTTATTTTAGGCGGCGATGGTACGGTCAATGAGTTAGTTAATGGCATTATGAAGAGTGAATTAGATCTTCCTATTGGTATCATTCCAGGAGGCACATTTAATGATTTTGTAAAAACTTTAAATCTTAATCCACGTCATAAAATGGCCAGCCAACAACTGATGAATGCGGAATTAAGACCTCACGATGTCATGAAGATCAATGATGAATATGCACTCAACTTTGTTGGACTTGGATTAATTGTTCAAAATGCTGAAAATGTACAAAATGGTAATAAAGATATCTTTGGTAAGTTAAGTTATGTAGGTTCTACAGTTAAAACGTTACTTAATCCAGAGCATTTTGATTATAAAATTTCAGTTGATGATCAAACCGTAGACGGTAATACTTCAATGCTCGTCGTAGCCAATGGACCTTTTATAGGTGGAAGTCGTATTCCATTAACCGATTTATCACCTAATGATGGTTATTTAAATACGTTCATCTTCAAAGAACAAAGTTCAAGTGTTTTAAATGATGTATTTAAACAACGTGATAGCATGAATTGGAACAAAATGACAGAAGGCATTAAACATTTACCGGCAAAAAAAATAACGATTGAAACAGATCCACAAATGAAGGTGGATATTGATGGAGAAATTAATCTAAAAACACCTTTAGAAATTGAAGTTATCCCAAATGCTATTCAAATCTTGACATTGCCTGAAGCACAAGCAACGAACCAACCAGAAAGTGAATAAATGATATAGTGATATGAGATGAATTCACTTACATTCATCTCTAACTTATAAATAATGGATCAATTTCATAGCAATAAATAAAACGGTAATTTCTATTGAATTAAAATAGAAATTACCGTTTTTTATTTTTCTAAATGATTTATGTCTCTACCCAATTTTATGACAATGTTTAGATATGATATGCACTATCACCTAGGAAATATTGTTCTACCTCTTTCCAGTTATTAACACGTGTAAATCTATCATCATTAATATTATGTGTAGCCGTATATATAATTGGTGTACCCTTGAAAATACTTAGTTGTCTTGGGTTATCATCAATTAAATAATCTGCATATACAATATCTTTTCTACCACAAAATACAAAATGCTGTGGATCTAAGAATGGGAAGTACTCTCTTAACCACGCGTATTTATCATGAAATGACGTTGGAACGTCCATTGCTGCAGTTGCGATAAACACATCATAGTGTTCTGTTAATTTTTTAACAACATCTTGCGCATCTGACATCACTTTTAATTTCTTAAAAAAACCAGGCTCCCTTAAAATTTCAGTTAACAAACCATCATGCTCTGGCATGGCATGTCTCAACTTAATGCCATCTAACATATCAATCGTAATCCCTAAGTCTGTACGTTGATTGACATCTTCAATCAATGCACCTACAGTATCTGCAAGCACTTCGTCCATATCAATCGCAATCTTCTTTTTTGTCATGTCTCACTCTACTCCCTTTTCAATTCATAATCTAAAATAAATAGCACACGATACATCGTCATACAGGCTAAATCTAATAGTTAATATTTATTTAAGTATAGCAAAAACGTTCAACGAAACCAAAATTGCAATAAAATTACACATTTAGTAACGTAGAACGTTTCGTTCATACACCTTTTATAAAGTAAACTGCGCTAATACTTCACGCATTTTTGCATTTTGTTCTGGGAAACCGATCGTAATTCTTACGCCATTCGGAAATTCTCTTGTTATGCATCCCACATTGAGTAATGCTTCATATAATTCATGTGGTTTGTCCGTCTTAACAAAGACAAAATTAGTTTGGCTTGGGTAAAAGTGATCACTTTGTGATAATTCAAAGAATTTTTCTCTTTCCTCTGCATTACGTTCACGGATAGAAGCTAAGTATTCTTGATCTTCCAACGCAGCTAATGCAGCATATTCAGATAAACGTCCTACGTTAAATGGTGGACGTATGATATTATACTTTTCAATGGCTTCTTTTGCTGCAATTACATAACCAATACGCATGCCTGCTAAGCCATATGCTTTTGAAAATGTACGCAATAAAAATGCGTTTTCAAATTCTTGTTGTAAAGCTAAAGTATCTGGAAAATCTTTGGCTGTAGCGAATTCTACGTATGCTTCATCTACAATCACTGGAATATGACTTGGTACACGTTCCAAGAAATTGCGAAGCGCATCATGTGTAAAATATCTACCAGTCGGATTATTTGGATTACATAACCATACCAGTTTAGTATCATTATCTATTTCTGATAAGATGCCATCCAAATCAAATTCACCGTTTTGTAATGGAACTTGCACCACATTTGCAGATTCTACAATTGCGTTATGATAATATTGGCCAAACGTCATCTCGCTCGTCACAATTTTATCACCAGGCGTCAATACTGCTCTCGAAATCATTAAAATGACTTCATCTAAACCTGCACCAAATAAAATGCGTGCTGGGTCTATATTTAAATGTTTGCTAATTGCCTCTTTGATTAATGGAGAACCTGTTTCTGGATAATATTGCAATTCATCTAAATGTGCTTGAATTGCTTCTTTAACTTTTGGTGACGGACCATATAAATTCTCATTCGATGCTAATTTATGTAATTCGCCTTTAATACCATAATTTTCTTTTAATGCTCTAGGTGATAACCCAGGTTCATATGCTGATAATTGGTCTATTTGTTTCTTCATTGTTGTATCGGTCCTCCTTGAATTTACAGAAATTTCAAAACTTAATAACCATTATAAACCCAATGTTCAACGAAAATCAATGCATCCTTATCATCAAATTAAGTTTAAAATATGAGGCCAGTACATCATTAGATGTCTCAGCCTCATATTTTTGTATACTAATGTTTTATTAAATTGTGTTTTTCTAAATAATCTTTTGCCACTTGATATGGATCTTTATTCTTAACGGTTACATCATAATTCATCTGTTGCATATCTTCATCTGAAATTTTACCTTCTAATTTATTCAGTGGTTTTTTAATTTCTGGATGTTCTTTTAAGTATGATTCCTTAAACATAGGTGCCCCTTGATAAGGTGGGAAGACATGTTTATCATCTTCTAATACAACCATATCATATTCTTTAAGTTCAGCATCTGTTGAATAAGCATCAATCAAATTAATGTCTCCATTTTCAATTGCTTGATAACGTAATTTAGGCTCCATTGTTTTCACGTCACCTAAATCAAGGTCATATGCTTTTTTAACGGCAGGATAACCATCGCCACGATCATTAAATTCTAAAGTAAAGCCAGGTTTAATCTGATCACTTACTTTATTTAAATCACCAATCGTCTTAATATGATGTGCTTCTGCAAAGTCTCTTTTAACTGCTAAAGCATACGTATTGTTGTATTTCATTGGTTTCAGCATTGTCATATCAAATTTATCTTCCAGACTAGATTTTGCTTGTTGATAGACTTGCGCTTCTTTTTTAGATTTTAAATCCTCTTTTGTTAGTTCACCTAGTACCGTACCTGTAAACTCTAAATAGCCATCAATGTCATCCGATTTTAATGCATTAAATAAGAATGATGTTTTTCCCATACCGTCTTTAACTTCTACAGTATCCTCGGTATCTTGTTCAATTAAAATCTTATACATATTCGTAATCACAGATGGCTCAGAACCTAATTTACCTGCTAGAGTCACTTTGTCACCCTTTTGACCTAGCATAGGCGCAATAATCACTAATAATAAAATAATTACAATGACGCCAAGCGAAATAAGTAATTTTTTATATGACATGTTTTGCATATATCTTAAAACTAAATCAAATAGTATAGCTAATAATGCTGCTGGAATGGCACCAATTAGTATTAATGAAGTATCATTTCGGTCGATACCTAACAAGATAAGATCACCTAAACCACCAGCACCTATTAATGCTGCAAGTGTAGCAGTCCCAATAATTAAAACCATCGCTGTTCTAATACCAGCCATAATAACAGGCATAGCAATAGGTAATTCGACTTTCGAAAGACGTCGTCCAGGTTTCATACCTATCCCTTTTGCCGCTTCCACTAGTGATGGATCCACTTCGTTTATACCTGTATATGTATTTCTTAAAATAGGTAATAATGCATATACAACTAACGCAATCACCGCTGGTACTTTACCAATACCGAACAACGGGATCATAAGACCTAATAAAGCAAGAGAAGGTATTGTTTGTAACACTGCAGCAATATTCATAATAACTTCAGACAATTTACGTGTCTTTGTTAAGGCAATACCTAATGGTACACCTATTAAAGCCGCAATCAACAGAGCAATAAATGAAATTTGAATATGTTCAAATA
This sequence comes from Staphylococcus sp. Y174-1, assembly GCF_049897865.1. Classification (NCBI taxonomy): domain Bacteria; kingdom Bacillati; phylum Bacillota; class Bacilli; order Caryophanales; family Staphylococcaceae; genus Staphylococcus; species Staphylococcus sp. Y174-1. The sequence continues at coordinate 1,091,429 of NZ_JAFCXB010000001.1, forward strand.
TCGTGGTTAATAATTCTCCCCTACGTTGAATGAGTGTATCTATGAAGGTATTCATTCATGATGACCTCCTTTACGTTCCGATAATATTTCAAAAATGTCCTGACGACTTAACACGTGTTGCGTAGCATTTGTAATATCTTGAACGATAATTGTTTCATGACTTGCTAACGCTGAATAGATATCTTTCACGTATTTGTCACTATCGATAACAGGATAACCTGCTTTCACATCTTGCTCATGGATAGGAAGTCCATCAATGATTTCTGATAATTTTAAATCATTAACCGTACGTTGTAATTGATTTCCCATAAATTGTTTCACAAAGTCATTTTTAGGATGATTGATGAATCCTTCTGGCGTATCAATTTGTTCTACATGACCTTTATTTAACAAACAAATTCTATCTCCCAATTTCATTGCTTCTTGAATATCATGTGTCACAAAAATAATCGTTTTCTTGATTTGTTGTTGAAGTTCTAATAAATCATCTTGTAATTTCTCTCGACTAATGGGATCTAACGCACTAAATGGCTCATCCATTAAGATAACTGGTGGATCGGCTGCTAATGCTCGAACAACGCCTACACGTTGTTGTTGACCACCAGATAGCTCATCAGGTTTTCTATTTTTATATGTTTCTGGTTCTAAACCAACCATATCCATGAGTTCTTCAACACGCTGATTCGTTGTTTGTTCATTCCATTTTTTCATCTGTGGTACTTGCGCAATGTTTTCTTTAATTGTCATATGTGGAAATAAAGCAATTTGTTGCAACACATACCCAATATCCCATCTCATTTCATAAACAGGATAGTCACTTATCGGCTTATCATTAAAATAGATGTAACCTTCTGAAAGTGAGATTAATCTATTAATCATCTTTAAAGTTGTCGTCTTACCGCAACCAGATGGCCCAATCAATACAAAAAATTCCCCTTTTTGTATATTGAAACTGATATCATCTACGGCTGTTTTATCCCCATAACGTTTTACTACATTTTTAAATTCTATCACTTTATCACCTTCACTTTAATATACTCAAATTACAATTATTATAGTTTATTCCCTATTTATATATAATTTATGTATTATTCATCAAAAACTCAAAACAACATTAAACATACATCTTATAAAACTTTTTATAAAAATAGCGAAGTTAATTTTTAACAAAAACTAAATCTATGGCATACATGGTTGCATAGAAATATTAATTATTGTCAAATTAACTTCGCAGTTATGTTGTTCATGATAAGTACACATTTTCATTTATATTATTATTAAGTATATAGATATATTTTTGAAAATTAAAATGTTTTGCTCATTTAACTTTTAGCTTTGTATGTTTGGATTTTTTCTAAAAACATTGGACAGTAATGCTTTAATTTATAACTTCCTACACCATCAATCAAAATCATCTCTTGTTTAGATTCTGGTTTTCTTTTTGCAAATTCTTCTAATGTGAAATCTGAGAATATGCTGACTGGTGGAATACTTAACGACTCACTTAATTGCTTGCGTACGTTAATTAATTCATCAAACAATGCACGGTCTACACCTTCGACCGTATTGATATTTACTTTCTCTTTTGACTTACGTTTAAATGGTGTTGTATATACATCTACTTGGTTATTCAATAATTCTTTGACTGAATTATCACAAGTTAAAATTTCATCGTGTTCATTTAAAAATCCTTTAAATCTAAGTTCATCAATAAGGTGACTGAGATCAGATGTTGTATAATTTTTCATAATGCCATGTGTTGATAGCTGATGATAATCACAATAGCGAATATAATCTGACTCTTCGCCTCTCAACACTTGAATAATCACACTATAACTTTCTTGTTGTTTCATACGTGCAATACAACTGACAATCATCTTAGCTTCATCCGTCATATTGTACGTTTTATTTTCAACGACACAATTACTACATTGGCCACATTCTTCTAATTTTTCATTTGGCTCAAAATAATGAACAAGCGTCGCTTCCAGACATTTCTTAGTTTTAGTATAAAGTATCATTTTATTAAGCTTTTCACCCATTTTATCTTTGTAATCATCGTCTGCTTTTGATGATGAAATAAAATATTGGTGCAAGCCAATATCACGTTCACTAAATAGCAATATACAATCACTATTTAAACCATCACGTCCTGCACGTCCTGCTTCTTGATAATAAGATTCTAAATCACCTGGCATATTGTAATGGATCACAAAACGAACATTAGATTTGTCAATTCCCATACCAAATGCGTTGGTAGCTACTACAACACGGACACGGTCATAAACAAAATCGTTCTGTGCTGCCTCACGTTCTTTATTAGAAAGCCCAGCGTGGTATATGGTACTATCTACGCCGTTGTTTTCTAAAGCGTCATGTAATTCTTCTACTTGTTTACGCGTTGAACAATAAATAATACCCGCTGCATTTTTATGTTCTTTGACGTACTCCATCACAAATTTCTGACGTTGATAAGTCGGATTTACTTTAAAAACTAAATTACGTCGTTTTGTACTTGTTTTAACCTCATCATGCTTACCAATATTCAAACGTTCCATGATGTCTTTTTGAACTTCTATCGTGGCTGTCGCTGTAAGTGCTACAATCGTAAAATCTTGTGGTAATGCAAACACTTTATGAATAACATCTTGATAACTCGGTCTAAAATCATGACCCCATTTTGAAATACAATGTGCTTCGTCAAATGCAACTAAATGAATAGATAGTTGTTGTAATAATCTTATAAAATAAACATTATCAAAACGTTCCGGTGCAACATATAAAAATTGAATCTCACCTTTTCGAAGTTGGGTCTCAATTTCTTTTTGTTGCTTTTGCGTCAAACTACTATTTAAGTAAGCTGCATGTATACCCATGGCCTTTAATTGATCAACTTGGTCTTTCATCAAAGAAATTAATGGGCTGATGACAATCGTTGTTCCACCCAACATTAATCCTGGTACTTGATAACAAATTGATTTTCCCCCACCAGTTGGTAACACACCTAGCACATTTTGATGGTTCATGACTCTAGTTATGATTTCTTTTTGACCAGGACGATAAGTGTCATAGCCAAAATAATGTGATAATGTTGACTCCATGTTATAAAATCCCTCATTGTTCTTTTAGTTCTTCAAGTTCGCTCCATCTTGAGATATCTGTTTCATACTGTTCATTTAATTGCTTTTGTTCTTCATTCAACGCTTTTATCTTAGCGTAATCTGAACTTGCTGCAACCATTTCTTCATCAATCTCTTCTAATCTCTGTTCAGTTGTATCAATACGTTCAATGATAGTTTCATATTCTTTTTGCTCTTTATATGATAAACCTTTTTTCTTTTTCTTCTCATTATTTGTTTTATCTTTTGATTGTTGTTTAGCCTGTTGTTCTATCTTTTGATCTTGCTCTTTTTTATATGCTTCGTAATCCTCAAACGTACCGATGATGCGTTCCATTTTTCCGTCATGAATATACCAATATTCCTGAGCGACTTTATTTAAAAAGTATCGATCATGGCTGACAGTGATGACGGCACCACCAAATGTCTCAACATAATCTTCAAGAATTGTAAGTGTCTCTGTATCTAAATCATTTGTTGGTTCATCTAGTAGTAGCACATTCGGTTGATGGACTAATAATTTTAAAAGATATAACCTTTTTTGCTCGCCACCTGATAATTTATAGATTTTTTTACCATGTGTTGCACTTGGAAATAGAAATCTTTCAAGCAATTGCGTTATAGATACGGAAGTGCCATCTTTTTCTTTAGCAACTTCACTTTCTTCTCTTAAATAGTCAATCATCCTGATGTCGCGCTCGAGACGCTCTTCTGTTTGTTTAAAATATGCGACCTTAACGGTTTGACCAATTTTAAGATTACCTTCATAACTTTGATCTTCACCGCTCAATATATTCAGTAATGTTGTCTTACCTGCGCCATTTGGCCCCACAATACCTATTTGTTGGCCACTTTGAATGATTTGTGTGATGTCTTCAAATAGCGTTTTATCATTTATCCGTTTGGTTAAATGCTCTAATTCAAACACTTGTTTTCCAAGTCTTGAATATGCCAAATTCAACGATGCTTTATCTTGATGTTGTTGTCCTTTCACATCTTGTTCCAAATCATTAAATCTGTTCTTTCTAGCTTGTTGTTTAGTAGAACGGGCTTTAACACCAGCACGCATCCATGCGAGTTCTTTTTTATATAAGGATTGTTGCTTAGCCTGTTGTTTTTGTTCTATGACTTCATTTTCAGCACGTTTAGCAATATAAGCTTCATAATTACCTGTATATGTCGTGAGTTTACCGCGATCAAGTTCTATGATGCGTGACGATACTTCATTTAAAAAGTAACGATCATGCGTTACAAACAATACTGTATGCGGATATTGTTTTACATAATTGATTAACCAATTGATAGATTCAAAATCTAAATGGTTGGTAGGTTCATCTAAGAGTAGTAAATCAGGTTGTTCTATTAATGTTTTAGCTAAGCCAACCCTTTTTTGTTGACCACCAGAAAGTGCACTCACTTCTTTCGTCGTGTCATTAATACCTAATTTTGACAGAATCGTTTTAATTTCTGCACTATAATCCCACGCCTGATAATTATCCATCTCTTCTTGTGCATGCATCATTTTTTTGAAATCATCATCGCTTTGTGTTGCAGTATATTGATTTAAAGCTGATTCATATGCACGAATCACTTGTAGTGTTTTCGTTTCTGAAGTTAATACAGCTTCAAATACAGTCATATTACGATCAAATTCTTGCTTTTGCGAAGAATATCTAATGCGATAGGCGTTAGGATGCGAGACTTCAGCATTAAAGTCTTCATCTAATCCAGCTATCACTTGGAGTAGTGTACTTTTTCCTGTACCGTTTATACCTACAAGTCCTATTTTTTCACCTTCAGAAATAGACAATTGCAAATCATCAAAAATGATTTTATCGGCATATGATTTATGTAAATGTTCAATTTTGTATGCTTCCATTGTCCAACATCCTTTTAAATATCGAAAATTATAATTATTTCTGTTAAACTTAATTTCAGTTCTATATATTATACACCTTTTTGAACTCAAATGATACAAAGGAGCGAAGCTTATGTCGGAAAATTTCCAAAACTTACCTCCTTATATCCAAGCATTAATAGCAGGTATTATCACTTGGCTACTAACTGCATTAGGAGCAGCAGCGGTCTTTATTTTTAAAAGAGTAAACGACAAAATATTAAATTCTATGCAGGGGTTTGCTGCAGGTATAATGATTGCAGCAAGTTTTTGGTCTCTTTTACAACCAGCTATTGACTATGGCGAAGGTTCATCAGTAGCATGGTTACCCGCTGCTATCGGTTTTCTATTGGGCGGTCTTTTCATTCGTGGATTAGATTTAGTCATCCCACATATACACCCTAACACCCAAGACACAAACCAATACCACGAAGGTGTAAGTACTAAAAAACTCAATAAAAACACGTTACTTGTTTTAGCTATTACACTCCATAACATTCCTGAAGGCCTATCAATCGGTGTCGCATTTGGCGGTATTGTATCTGGTAATGGACAAGCGACATTTTTAGGTGCACTTGGACTCGCAATTGGTATTGGTATCCAGAATATTCCTGAAGGCGCTGCCCTATCTATGCCGATACGAGCTGCAGGAGCCTCAAGATGGAAAGCTTTTAATTATGGACAAGCATCCGCAATCGTTGAACCTATATTTGCAACGATTGGTGCAGCAGCCGTATTAATTATTACACCCATGCTACCATATGCGTTAGCATTTGCTGCAGGTGCAATGATATTCGTTGTGGTTGAAGAACTAATCCCTGATTCCCAAGCCAGTAATAACACTGATCTTGCAACGTTAAGTTTAATGGTTGGTTTCACAATCATGATGATACTTGATGTAGCTCTAGGATAAGAGATAAGGCATACGATCATACCCTATTCAAACTTTATAGGATTTCCAGTAAAAAACGTCAATTTCTATTTTTTATACATAGAAATTGACGTTTTTTCTTTTATAAAATTTTTAGCACATTGTGACGCATTCACCATACGCAATCAATGCGCGTACTTATCGATTACGTTATAAAAATAAGCGCCCGAGACTTTGGTGTCTCGAGCGCTTTAATAAAATTATTTTTTCTCTTGTCCTTTTGGACCTGTTTTATATTCATACTCTGATGGTTTAATCTTATCGAAATCTGGGTTGTCATAGAATCTCAATAAGTCTCCGTTAAGCACGTCATCACTCATCTGTAAATCTTTTTCAGATTGTTGTTTACGTTTTTCGAAGTCTTTAGGTTTTTCAGTCATAGGTTCATTATTCTTATTATCATAAATTCTGCCATTAACATATTTATAGTCTTTGGTTACAAAGTCACCATTTCTAAATGGTACTGTGTCATTGTGATCTTTAGATAATAAATCTGTACCCATCATGAGATAATTTTTCGTGTCGATACCCATTAAGTGTAAGATTGTAGGCATTACGTCTGCTTGACCTGCATAAGTCTTATCAACGGTACCTTCTTTACCAGGAATCTTCAACCAGAAACCAGTTCGGTTTAAATCGTTGAATTTAGCTGGCGTAATATCTTCGCCTAATAATTTTTCCATCGCTTTGTTATGATTTTCAGAGATACCATAGTGGTCACCGTAAATCATAATAACTGAGTCGTCATATAGACCTTTTTTCTTCAATTCATTTACAAATTCTTCTAATGATTCATCTAAATATCTTGCTGTTTGTATATAACCATCTACCGTTGAGTCACCAGTGTTTGGTTTTTCAATTGATGCGTCTTCAGGAGACACTGTAAATGGATAATGGTTTGTTAACGTAATTAAATGATTGTAGAACGGTTGTTTTTCTTTAGCTAAATAGTCAGCAGATTCTTTAAAGAACTCTTTATCTTTAAGACCTAAGTTTTCAATATTATCTTCAGACATATCATAATATGTCGCATCATAGAATTTATCTATACCAAAGTGTTTGTATACTTGATCACGGTTCCAGAATGTTTTGTAGTCACCATGCATAACACTAGATGTATAACCTTGTTGTTGATCTAATATAGCAGGTAACGATTGGTAAGTATTATCACCTTTTAGAGAATACGCTGACCCTTGAGGTAAGCCGAATAAACTGTTATCCATTGTAAACTCTGAATCCGATGTTTTACCTTGACCAGTTTGATGATAGAAGTTTGGATAGTATCTATAGCCTTCATTACCTGTTGAAAGTTTGTTTAAGAAAGGCGTTACTTCTTCACCGTTCACTTTTTTATTAATTAGGAACGTTTGGAAACTTTCTAAGTGAATTTTAATAATATTTTTCTTCTTAGCTGCACCAAAATATTCTTTATTAGGCTCAGTTTGCTTTTGTTTTGTATAATTCAATACTTTTGTTAAATCATCTTCGTTTGCCAATGCTTTTTGTTGATTATTTTGTATTGTTTTAACACCATCATAAACAGTGAAGTTATATGGTCCTAAGTACTTAACTAAATATTTATGGTCAAATGTACGCGTTAATAATTCTGGACGATCTGATTCAGCAAACGCTAAGTTCAAGAAGAATAATGCGATTGAAGCAGCCATCACGACTGGAACAAATTTCTTACTGAACACGCGCTTATCAAGCCATTTTTGTTTAAAGATTAAAACGAATAAGTAAATGATTGTATCAATAAAGTATACAAAATCATACCATTTGAATGATGCCGTCACTGCACCACCCATAGATTCAACATTCCCAGCTTGATTCAATGTACTAAATGTTAAGAAATCAGAAAAGAATCTGAAGTATACAACATTTGCATATAGTAAGAACGTTAATATAAAGCCACCAATAAAGATGAACCAAAATGCTTTCTTACCTTTGAAAAATAAGAAAATACTTAGTACTAATGCGATTAAACTGTATGGATTCATTAATAAGATTAAGTTTTGAACTAATCCTTTAACACCTAAAGAAAAATCAACATAGTATGAAAAATACGTTTTTAAAGTGACAGTTAATACTGTTAAAATAAAAAACGCAAAAAGAGTCAATTTCTTTTTGTGCAATTTCATGTTTTTATCCCCCGATATAGATTAATAATGGCTAGAATACAATCCAAACCTCGTATAGAATGGCTAAGTTACTTTTTCAATAAACTTGTTAGCGATGTTGATATCTCTAACTCAGTCTGCGTCCTTATTTGCTTTGTTGATGATACTTCTGGCTAATATTTATTAAAATCTTCAAATCAGATTATAATTTATTAATAGTAAAGTCAGTGTATTACTTCATTTTTTAAATTTAATTTTTTAAATATCCATTAAGTTGGCATATTTAAACTATATTGATTTAATTAACGTCGTGTTTTACGAGTCATTTACAAACTTCAATCATTTGTAATGCATTCGTAACAAAACGCACACAGTTCAATTAATAAATATAAAGCAAATCCAGTTGAATATCAAGTAAAAACACACTTTTTTATGTATTTAAGGACTAAATAAATACTTTGTTAACGGCTTATTAAAACGATGTTAACTGGTTATTAATTATTAATATGCCATTTAATTATACACTGCATATTATGTATATTAATCAGGCTTGAGTCGTATGTCATCATAATTTAATCTTCACTCCAGTGATAGATACTGATATAAATAAAAAAACTGCAATCCAACAAGATACACTTGTGGATTACAGCTCACTAAAGTTTAATTGTTCAATTTCAGTTCAACACTGTTATTTGAGCATTTCTAATTGCATACGATACTCAATACCATGAAATAGTTGATTCAACCAATTTGTGTATTTAATTAAATTTTTCTCCGCGCTTTCTACATCGATAAATTGGAACTTCAATTTAGTACCTTGATGCTTTTGTCCTAATTTAGTTAAATGATAGCTTGCAATTGTACCAATTTGGGGGTAACTACCCAATGTATAATGATCGTTCAGTAAAATAATGGGTGTGCCATCTCTTTTAACTTGTATCGTGCCAATTTGTACTGATTGATGCGCAGGCATATCTTCATAGAAAGCTTTTACTGGTTTACCTTCTACATACATGCCGACCCTGTTCGCTTTACTCGTCACTTTATATTCACCAGATGTAAATCGACTTAATGCTTTTTGTTCAAAGTCTTCTGTGCCTTTATTTTTAATAACATGGAACACATCAGACATATAATTAAAGGACAATGCGTAGCCATCAATTCCCCAGTCAGTTTGATGTGTTTCTTCTAAATTCTCAAAAAGTTTATGATGACGCTCGGTATAATCACGTTTCATATTGATTTCGTCACCTTTTTTTAAACTTCGTCCATGGAAACCACCGATATTCGATTTAAAATCTGTTGATGTTGAACCTAACCATTCATCTAACTCGAAACCGCCACCTATTGCCAAATACACCCGAGATGTATGCTTCGTTTCAGTAAATGCTAGGACGTCACCTTTTTCCATTAAATATAATTTGTTTGGCAAGACTTTCATATGTGCTGTCTCAGCTTTAAAGCTGCCACCACTCATAGCAATTAATGTAGGCTCCGTAAAACGAAAGCTTGCCATTCTATTTGTCATTTCCAATGTAGCTTCATGTTTATCATTGGCTACTAATCTATTTGCTATTTCATGGGAAAGCGGATCTAAGGCACCACCTGGAATCACACCGTCATGTTCATAGCCTTTTCGTCCAAAATCTTGAAAACTAGAAAATAACCCTTCGCCTTCTATTATGATTGACATGGTTCAAAGCCTCCTAAATCCAGCGATTCCTCTGTCGTTGCTTGAAATACAACATTATCACCAAGCTTAAGTTTGGTGAAATCTTTTAATTCTGGATTAAATAATTTTACAGGTGTATAACCAATCACTAACCAGTCACCATAAGTATCTGTCGTCGTAATCCCCGTCTTTTTGCCTTCGATAATAACTGATCCTGCAGGTATGAAGGTTTTATTACCTCCAGTATGATTGACGAATAAACGTTTAGACATGCCAGTCAAATAAGGGAACCCTGGTGTATAGCCCATCATAGAAACAAAATATGTTGGTTGCGTATGTAATTTTACAAATTTTTCAAAGTCCAATTTATAATGTGCTAATAAAGCGTCTAAATCCGGACCATATTCTCCTCCATAAATAACTGGTATTTCTATTGAAGGTGCGGGCGCGTCTTCATGTTTAATCTCTAATTGTATAGTTTGCATCAATGCTTTCATATATAAGAATGGAGACTGTATATGGTGGTGCTTGATCATGTCACGTGCATCATAACAAATCATCATATCTGATTCCGTCGGCACAATTTCAGTAATAAATGGATATTGTTTATCTGCTAAATACTTTTTCAAAGCTAATAACTCTTCAGTTAAATCTTTAGAGACCTCTTTTTCTATAGAAACCACAATAGCTTGGTCCCCTTGACTATATATTTTCATAGGCTCACCTCGTAATTTGTTACTATCGATAAAACACATCTAATGCTTGTGCCAGATAATGTACGATTGCTTTCATCAAAAAAAAGACAATAATAAACTGAATGATACATGATGTCGTAATGACCAACTTAGTTAAGTAAATGCTTTGTCGTTGTGTTAATAAATGTACTACCCATTTGGTAATGACAGAAATTATAATAATTACTAGTATCCAAGCTAGTATCATCATTTTGCTTCACTCACATTCTACTGTTATTTTGCCCTTATTTTATTTACTCAATTCATGATTAAACCACTTTATGATTTTATTTACTACACCATGTTTATACTTTTTATATTCTATAGATAAATTTCTACGTCGGCAACCTCTCTCAAACTATTTATCAGAAAAAGGGATACCTTGCCTTGCGCAACTTTTTCCTTTAATTCGTTTAAATAAAAGTTTTTTTCTAGCAATGCGCCATTGTCGATCATCTCTTGTCGCTTACAACCGAGTAAAAAATCTGCTTCATAAACAGGTGTAAAAAGTTGATTATTTTCTTTAATAGCTACATTCCCAATATCAAATTCTAATATTTTACCCTTTTCATCATAAAGTAGTATAAGGTCTGTCTCATGCATGTGCGCTAAGTGGTCTCTTTGCGTTGTTTTGTTGATTACTACTGATCTAGGTATATGATTTTGTAATTGTTGAAATTTTGCTGTAAATGCCTTTTTATCTGATAAATCTGCAACGACATGTTGCATTGTGCCATCTGGATTTAGAATAAGTTTCGTTCTAAAATGTCCTACTGGATGTTTTTCAATGATGGTATTGATCTCATTTTTCCATAAATCACCATCAAACCTGAATCCTAATCGTGCTGCTGACCGTTCCATTCGTGCTTTATGATAAGACAATCTTGGTAATTTACCTGCTTCCATACGCAAAGTTTCAAATAGCTGCATTATAATCTCTCCAGTATTTTTGTTTTATCTTTAAATTCTTGCACTTCATTTTCAGGTATAGAATCAATAGTAATCCCTGAACCCACTCCATAAATTGCTTCATCATTTAAGTATTGTATTGTGCGAATTGGCACATTGAAAATAGATTTACCCTCCGGCAATAATAAGCCGATTGTGCCACAATAAGCATGTCTCGGTGTCTGTTCTAAATCTTTAATATATTGCATCGTATTCAATTTAGGTGCACCGGTAATTGAACCACAAGGGAATAAAGCAGTTAATACATCTATTAAATCTGTCTTGCTACTAAGTTCACTTGTTACCATTGAAGTCATTTGAAAAACGGTGCTATACGTTTCGATATGAAAAGGTTTATAGACCTTTACGGTTCCAGTCTTTGCAATTCGACTCATATCATTACGTAATAAATCTACAATCATCACGTTCTCCGCTCTATCTTTTGCCGATTCTGCCAGTGTCATTTGGTTAAGTTGGTCTTCTGCTTTCGTTTTACCTCGTGCGATGGTCCCTTTCATTGGTTTACTTAATAGTACATCTGCTTTGTTTTTAAAAGGGCCTCGTTGGAAAAATAATTCGGGTGACATAGAGGCAATTTGTATTTCTTCTGTATCTATAAGTGCAGCATAAAAACCATGATTTTGTTGTAATAACGTATAATATAAATCTGCAATGGGTTGTCGTATTTGATCTGTTAAACGTGTTGTGTAGTTTACTTGATATGTATTGCCTTCAATAATCGCCGATTGAATCATTTTAATATGTTCTACCAGTTGAGACGATGGGTGTTTAAATTTAAAATTACATTTCTGTTGCGGTGGTTGTTTGTCATTTTGTTTTTCAGCATCCGTAGCTTGATCAAACGCATAAGCTGCTGCATATATATACGCATCTTCAATTTTCACTGTAGACATTTGAGGATTAAAATACGGTGCCGCTTCATAGGCTATATAAAGCGCAACATAATAACCTGCTTTTTGCTTAGCTTCTGCAAAAGAAATCACTTCCCCAACCGTTTCAATGTTCAGAGCTACTTTTTTATCTGTACACTGTGTGAGTAAATATTGATGCATTTCATAATTTTCTTCATCTAATGTATAACGATAATTAAAGTGTATTTGCATGATACGCCTCCACTATATTTATAAATGTTTGTATTTGTGTTAACCCATGTTCACTTAGGATTGATTCAGGATGATATTGAACGCCATATATAGGTAATACTTTATGTTCTAATCCCATAATAATATTGTCTTCATTGATTGCAGTAATTTCTAATGTATTCGGAAAATTTTGTGCATGAGCTTTTAAAGAATGATAGCGCATAACTTTAAAAGTTTCCGGTAATTGATGAAATAGACCTTTGCCACTATGTCGAATTTGAGTAGTATGCCCATGAATCGGTTTATCACTTTTGATAATATCGCCACCAAAATAAGTCACAATTTGTTGGAAGCCAAGGCAAACACCTAGTATGGGCATTGCTTCAGAGAATGTTTTAATAACCTCATTTAATAATGGATAATCTCTGGGCGCACCTGGCCCCGGAGAAATAATAATTGCTTTAGGTGCTAGCTCATGTATTTTATTTACTGTTAAATACGTAACGTCTATCACTTCGATTAAGCCACGATAACTTTGTTTTACATAGTCTACAATGTTATAAGTAAACGAATCTTTATTATCAATAATTAATATCATGTTGTCGCCTCTTTTTAAAAATGTTTAATAGTCTGTTATACTTATTATCACAAATATTAGCTTGATTTTACAGTTTAAATATATTATTCTGAATCACGTTATAAATGAATATAAAGAGGTTCCTAGCTGATACCCTCTATAAAAAACTAGACACATGTATAACGTCTGTCTTTTTTATAGAGATAGGCGTTTTTTTATGCGCTTATCTATACCCTGTACCAGTTAGTTCGACTATTTTTAAGGAGTGCAAGACAAATGTCAGAACAAACATTAGACAATAACAAAGCCATCGTCGTATTTAGTGGTGGTCAAGATAGTACGACGTGCTTATTTTGGGCAAAAAAACATTTTGAGTCAGTAGAACTTGTCACATTCGCATATGGTCAAAGACATGACACCGAAATTGAAGTCGCAAAGCAAATTGCAGATGAACAAGGTGTGAAGCATCATCTACTTGATATGTCATTACTTTCACAACTTACACCCAATGCATTAACGCAACACGACTTAGACATCGAGGTTGGTGATGATGGTATTCCAAATACCTTTGTACCTGCAAGAAATTTATTATTCCTTTCATTTGCTGGTGCATTAGCTTACCAAACCAATGCCAAACATATTATTACCGGCGTTTGCGAAACTGACTTTTCAGGATATCCAGACTGTAGAGATAGCTTTGTTAAATCAATGAATGTCACATTATCACTTTCTATGGATAAAGACTTCGTCATTCATACACCTTTAATGTGGTTAGATAAAAAAGCCACATGGGCTTTAAGTGATGATTTAGGCGTTTTAGATTATATCCGTTACAATACGTTAACTTGTTATAACGGCGTCATTGGAGATGGCTGTGGAGAATGTCCAGCTTGTCAATTAAGAGCAAATGGTTTAAATGCTTATCTAGCGGAAAAAGGAGTGGACTAATATGTTCCAACAAAATTATCCAAGCGTACAACATCCCTATAGCTTCGAACTAAATAAAGACTTTAATTTTTCTGCTGCACATTACATACCAAGTGATGATGCAGGAAAATGCATGCGTATACATGGTCACACATACTTTGTAAATTTAACAATTGCTGGTGACACTTTAGATCACAATGGTTTCTTAGTGAATTTTAGTGAATTGAAACAATTGGTTCATGGCCAATTTGATCATTATTTACTTAATGATTTACCTCAATTTGAAGGCAAAAGCCCTTCTACCGAAATCGTTGCCCAAACTATTTATGAAATGGTTCAAACTTCGTTGAATCAACGTGACAACCAACCTAAATGTTTACAGGTCTATGTCAGAGAAACACCTACCAGTTACGTTGTTTATCGACCAAAGGAGACAAAACATGAGTAAAATACCCGTTTTAGAAATATTTGGCCCAACTATTCAAGGTGAAGGACGCGTGATAGGTAGAAAGACCATGTTTGTGCGTACAGCAGGGTGTGATTATCGTTGTAGTTGGTGCGATTCAAGTTTCACTTGGGACGGTAGTGCTAAAGAAGATATTAGAATGATGTCAGCTGAAGAAATATATGACCAACTTTATCATATTGCTGGCGATTCATTTAATCATGTCACTATTTCAGGTGGAAATCCTGCTTTAATTAAAGGCATTCAACAATTAGTAGATTTATTTGATGACAAAGGGATTCAAAGTGCTTTAGAAACACAAGGTAGCAAATTCCAACCATGGATGACTCAAATTGATGACTTAACTATTAGCCCCAAACCACCAAGTTCAAAAATGAAACCTAATCTCCCTATTCTAGATGAAGTCATCGAGCAATGTGTGCCGGAATCATTGAACTTGAAAGTTGTAATCTTTGATGACGAAGACTACCAATTCGCTAAGATGATTCATCATCGTTATCCTACTGTGCCTTTCTATTTACAGGTCGGAAATCCCTACTTAGATGGTGAGCATGTAGAAGCTCACACTGAAAAATTATTATCATTATATGAAACATTGGTAGACCGTGTGATGGTGAGTAGTGATATGAATAATGTATATGTATTACCTCAATTACACACACTGCTTTGGAGTAACAAAAAAGGTGTTTAAATTGAGTATTGAATGCGATCCGTTGTATAATGCTCTTTGTCTATATAACGAATCGCTTTTTTTGTGATGCAAATATTATATAGTGGATTATCACTGTAGACATCATTTCATTCATTTATATCAAGTTATTCTTATTCAAACTATATTGGATAATTTTTAATTAAAGACATGAAATTAAATGATTAACTTTAACTTAATTGATATAATGTTTCAATGAAGTATCTAGGTTAGGAGAGCATCATGCTGATTAATATCATTATAAATATCGCTGCGATATGCATCATACTTGGTATTGATTTATATCGTCAGAATTTTAAACAACTAAAGTTTAGCTCTATACTAATAGCAATCTGTCTCAACAGTTTTATTAATATATTTCTAGTTGGAGAATATGATTACATCGTATTTTATACATGTGGTCAACTAATAATTTGGACATTATTACAATTATATCTAGACCGAAAAGTAGCTGCTTTCAAGGTAACAGACCAAAAATTTATCGCAGTTGTACTCACAATCATTTTGAGTACTTCACTCATTCTTACATATAGTACGAGTCATGATTCTTATTACATGTCTATCCCTTATTTAGCGCCAGCTATTTTCCTTATTGGAGCAATTTTACTATTTTATAGTACCTTTCAGCCAAAAGAAAAAGAACAACTTAAACCTATGAATCGGATTAAGCGCCCTATCTTTGTCGGGCAATTATTGATTATACTTTCCTTTACGATAATGACCTTATTAACACCCTATTGGTATGCTTTCATCATAATTCATTTACTATTTATCGGGTTTTTATTATGGCAGAATATATTTTTTTCTAATAAATGATTAAGATATTATATTTTGTGGTATATGATAACAGTTAATTAAGTTTTTATTAAAGGAGGTAAATCATTATGGGCTTTATTCTTATGTTAATTGTCGGTGGTTTAATCGGCTGGATTGCTGGTGGTATCGTCGGTAAAGATATTCCAGGTGGTATTTTAGGTAATATTATTGCTGGTATCGTTGGTTCAGCATTAGGTTCTTGGCTACTTGGAGATTGGGGTTGGCACTTAGGTGGCATCGCTGTGTTCCCAGCACTTATCGGTACAATTATCTTAGTAGCAGTTGTATCATTTATTTTTGGTAAATTACGTAAAAAATAATCGCAATTTTTAAAAGCCAATTTCGAATAATCGAAATTGGCTTTTTTTCTATGTCTTTGTTGACCATTTATCATAATATTATTAGTCCTAATTGCACTTTATATAAATAAAAAAGCGATACAAGCTAGCCACTTATCAAGTGTCCACCTTGTATCGCGTGTGTTGCAAAATCATTATGCACACTAACTTTCAATACGCTTAACAATTAACAGGTAACTCATCTGTTTTTAATTAATTCTTTTTCTGATTTACTTTTTTCAGACATTTCATGTTGTCGATTGTTGCGTTCAATTTCATGGTTAATGTCTTGATTTATATTTTGTTTATTATTATCACACGCATAGTTAAAGTTCGTTGCTTGGACGATGTATTTTGGACGTTGTTTCACTTCATAATAAATACGTCCAATATATTCGCCTACAATACCAATGGATGTCAACTGTATCCCACCGAGTAATAAGATAGCGGCAATCGTAGAGAAATAACCTGGCGTTTCCACACCACGAATCATAATACCGACTGAAATGTATCCTATATAAAGTAAACTAATAAAGAACACGATAAGCCCGAGATATATCATGGCCCGTAATGGTTTATTATTAAAAGAAATTAAGCCATCTATACCGTAATTTAATAATTTACTAAATGACCATTTTGATTCGCCATCTTCACGCTCTACATTTTCATACGTAAACACTTTGGTATTATAACCAATCCACTCATATAATCCTTTTGAAAAACGATTATATTCATCTAATTGTGTGAGTGATATAACAGCACGTTGACTCAGTAATCTAAAGTCTCCAATACCGTCTTCTAGTTTAATATCTTCAACAAAATGATTAATTAATTTATAATAAATTTTAGTCATTACTTTTCTGGATTGTTTTTCACCAATTCTATCACGCTTAGCTATCACTTGATCGTAACCGTCCATATAACCTTCAATCATCTGAGGGATGAGTTCCGGCGGATGTTGTAAATCGGCATCTATCATAATCACACCATCACAGTCTTTACTATGTTGGTAGCCAGCTATCATTGCAGATTCTTTACCAAAGTTTCGGCTAAATGAAATAAATTTTACGTGATGATCTTTTGTAGCCATATCTTGTATATAATTAATTGTTTTGTCTTTACTACCATCATCTACAAATAATATATCGTAGTCATAGTGATGGTACTGACTATCTTTCGATAAAATCTCAGTCAATTTTTCATACGTTTTTAAAATCACTTCACCTTCATTATAACAAGGTACTATAACTCTGATTTGCATACCTAAACACCTTCATTTCAATTACTTCAATTTTACTTTATCAATTCCCACCTACATCATGCTATCTAAATCAATTAAATTTACACAATCTTTATATAGCCTTAATGTTCAATGGTAAAACTTAATGTATATGCTTAGTTTCTGCCTTTGCTTAAATTAACACGTTCATGTCAATTTAATGTTCATAAACTCAGTAAAAACGATTTTTACTCAACCAATCATATTGACTGAAATTTAAAATGATTAAAGATATAAATTGTTACATTAAGTCTATCAACTATTGGAACTATTTGAAAACAATAACCATTGCAACAATAAATAAAGGGAGTGGGACAGAAATCAAATTTTTTAATAGAGATTTCGTAGTCCCACCCCGGCAAGGATGACTAGGATTGAAAAAAGCTTGATATAAGCGTATTTTCAATTCAGTCATCTACTGCCTAAACGAAAAAGAGTCTGAGACAACTATTTATGTCCCAGACTCATCTTTCGTTTATTTTAATGTACCGATGCGTACTTCATCTGGATCTTTACCTTGTCTTTCATCACGATTCATTGCATCAATTTCTGCGATATCTGTGAGCTCAAGATTAAAATCGAAGATATCATAATTTTCTTTAATACGTTCAGGTGTCTTTGATTTTGGAATAATAAGTCGGTTATGTGCAAGATGCCAACGTAACACAATTTGAGCCGGTGTCTTCTCATAGCGTTCTGCTAGTTTTAAAATGACTTCATGTTCAAGTAAACCTCGATTTCTCATCAACGGCATCCACGCTGTAACAGCAATATCTTTACTATCACAGTATGCTTGCAGTTCTTGTTGATTAAAGTAAGGATGTACTTCAATTTGATTCACAGCTGGCACGATATCTGTTTCACTCATTAATTTCTCTAAATGGTGTTGTTTAAAGTTACATACACCAATCGCACGTATTCTACCCGCTTCATATAATGCCTCCATAGCTTTATAACTTTCTATAAATAAGTCATCTGCTTCACATGGCCAATGTATTAAAAATAAATCTAGGTAATCAGTACCTAAATTTTCAATAGATTTAGTAAAAAATTCAATTGTACGGTCATAACCCTGATAATCATTCCATAATTTTGATGTAATAAATAAATCTTCACGCGGAATGTCAGCTTTTTTTAATGCATTGCCTAAGGCTATTTCATTTTTATAAAAATAGGCAGTATCAAATGCACGATAACCAGCATCTAGTGCTGTTGCTACTGAAACATTCATTTCGTCATCAGTAATTTTATAGACACCTAATCCAACTTTCGGCATAGGATAACCGTTGTTTAAATAATATACGTCTTCTAACATAATTCAAACCCCTTTTCATTTATGCTTCTAAATCCTGCACATATTACCAATACTGTTACTAAAATACACTATATCATCTTTTCATATATGTAAAAATCAAAAAACCCCAACAAAGCATTGATGCTTTGTCAGGATTTCGTATAACTATTCCATCTGAAACTGGAATTAGATTAATCGTTTTCTTCTTCTTCTTCAAGTTCTTCTAAAGTTGGTCTTGTTTTATTATGTTCTAATTCTAAAATAACTGTGATAATTTGATGATTATCAATTTCTGAAATAACCCATCTATCGTATTCAGTATCCACATAATCATTTTGCTGTAAATTGGTATTATGTGCTTGTAACCAACCGCCAATGGTATCTATATCTTCTGAATCCTCAAATTCAATGCCAAGTTGATCGTTTAAATCATCTAATAACACACGACCATTAATTTGGTATCTATTTTCCGTTACTTTAACAATATCATTGACTTCATCATCGTCAAACTCATCACGGATTTCACCAACAATTTCTTCTAATATATCTTCCATTGTCAAGATACCAGCAGTACCGCCATATTCATCAATTATCAAACTAATATGAACATGTTCACGCTGCATACGTACCAGTGCATCACTAATACGTGTTGTTTCTGAAATCATAGGTAAATCATGAATGTAGTTACTTACTTTAATTTGTTTACCAGAAGCATATTCTGTTAAAAATTCTTTAACATTAATAAAGCCTTTCACATGGTCTTTATCTCCATCTGCTGTGATTGGATAACGTGTGAATTGATGTTCTTTAATCGTTTCTAACAATTCGTCTACATTAAATGGCTCATTCATTGTAATCATTTGTGTACGGGGAACCATGATATCTTTAGACTGTCTTTCATCGAATGAAAAGATATTTTGCATATAAGCTAATTCTGTTTGATTGATTTCTCCACCGTTATAGCTATTATTAATTATGATTTTTATTTCTTCTTCTGACATTGCATCGTTATTCGCATCTGGGTCAACGCCGAACATACGAATAATCATCCTTGCTGAACCATTCATTAACCAAATTAATGGTTTCATAACGACACCAAAATAATAAAGTGGTCTTGAATATAACAATGCTAATTTTTCAGTATGTTGAATCGCTAATGTCTTCGGTGCCAACTCACCCAATACTACGTGCAAGTATGTCACGATAATAAAGGATACGATAAATGAAATTGTAGTAGTTAAAGCATCTGGTAAATGAATCAGTTCAAATAATGGATGCAATAATTTGTCGAAAGTTGGTTCACCTAACCAACCTAAACCTAATGACGTTACTGTTATACCGAGTTGACATGCCGATAAGTAATAGTCTAGATTTTTTATCATTTTTTTAACTACGCGTGCGCTACCATTACCTTCCGCAGCGAGTTGATCGATTCTTGTACTACGCACTTTTACTAAAGCAAATTCCGATCCTACGAATACCGTTGTTAATGCTATTAAAAGAAAAAATATTACTAAATTCATTATGGTCACTGTTTCCAATTAGTTCCCTATTTCTAGGGATTCACCTCCATATTTCGTGTCACAAAAGGTGACCGAACATAAGTATTTTTTTTATTATGCATGACTATGTTGAATACTAAATCCTCCCCATTGCGACACCTCCCTAAAAATACGCATTTCTTTTATTTTATCATAATGGATACAGTTCTTGTTATTTACATGCTTAAAAATCAATATTCTAACATAACATTTAAACCTAAATGACAACTTAAGTCAACTTTTGTAATTAATCCATTCTTAAAATCAATTTTCAAAAAGATTTATTATTACATTAAAGTACTGATTTAAACTTGTGAATCTTACCAGATTTAATCGTTGCTAGCACGTCGATATCGTCATTGACTATGACAATATCTGCATCTTTCCCAACTTCCAAACTGCCTGTTTGTGTATCAATATTTAAAGCTATCGCTTGGTTTAGACTCGTTACACGCCATAAATGATCTAATGTATCACCTGTAAAGTTGATTAAGTTTTTCAAGCCGGTATTCATTTTCAATATACTTCCCGCTAATGCGCCAGAAGCTAAACGCGCCTCGGACCCTTTAACAATTACATTTTGCCCACCTAAATCATATTCTCCATCAAGCATGCCTTTAGCTCTCATAGCATCTGTGATTAAAAAGAAGCGCGCATTCCCTTTTTGTTTATAGGCAATTTTAACGGCTGCAGGATGTGAGTGAATACCATCAACAATCAATTCCGTACTTAATTGATCATTCAACCAAGCAGCACCAAAGACCCCTGGCTCTCGGTGTTCAAATGATGTTCCAGCATTATAAAGATGTGTAACATGTTTGGCACCATGTGCAACAGCATCATTTACCTCATCAAAAGTAGCGACTGTATGTCCAATTGAAAATTGAATCTCTTTATGTAATGCCTCTAGTGTTTCATGCGCACCTTCAACTTCTGGTGCAAAGGTAATTACTTTTATTTGATTATTAGCTGTGGTTTGAAATTGTTCAACTTTTGCGACAGTAGGTCTTTGAACATAAGCTGGATTTTGTGCGCCTACTTTATGTTCAGATATAAACGGTCCTTCTAAATGTACACCGACAATAGTTGCTGCATTGTATTGATCTTGCGCTTTTTGGTAATTCACTATATTTTCTAATGCTTTCGTGATGTTTTCATCAGATTGCGTCATTGTCGTCGCTAGATAACTCGTAGTTCCTTCTGACAATAGTGATTCAGATAAATGTTTCAACCCATCATAAGAAGCATCCATAGCATCTTCCCCATATCCACCATGCATATGAATATCTATAAATCCAGGTATAATATGTTGTCCTTGCGCATCAATTGTTGTTAAATCTCCGTGATAGTCTCCCGATTTAATTTCAGTTATTTTCTCATTGTTAATAACGAGGTAGCCTCGCTCTATTGTCTCTGTCTCAGTATAAATCCGTCCATTTTCAATAACATATTCGCTCATTTTTTCAACCTTCTTTAAGTTTATTTACTCTATGCATCTTTATTGCAGTCTTTATTCACATTTTACCAAATCAAGTGTCAATATTATATTCAAAAGTTTTTAATCCTAAAATTCATAAAACAAAAAAAGCCAGAAATCGCACTCATGACATGAGACGTTTCTGACTTTTTTAATCTAAGCTATTACGATAAATCTACTTTACTCATTCATAGCTTCTGAAGATTGTATTTCATCTTGCGTTAATTTTGGTTTTAATAAACCATAAATGATTGCTGCCACGATAGCGCCAACAATTATTGCGATAAGTGATTGCAACACATGACTAAAGTCCGTACCTAAGATGACGATAATCCCACCATGTGGTGCTTGAATTGAAGAGCCTAGTCCTAATGCAATGGCACCGGCTACACCTGAGCCAACCATCATTGATGGGATAACTCTAAGTGGGTCAGCGGCTGCAAACGGAATGGCACCCTCTGTAATAAAGGACAAGCCCATAACATAGTTTGGTACAATAGAACCTTTTTGTTCTTTGGTGAATTTTTTACGGAAGATTAACATCGCTGTTGCAATAGCAAGTGGTGGCACCATACCACCAATCATTGCTGCCGTGATAGGTGCTGCATTTCCTTCTGTTAATGCAGCTACTGAGAACACATAGGCCGCTTTATTAAACGGTCCTCCCATATCAATTGCCATCATTGCACCGACGACTAATCCGAGTAACATAATATTCGTGCCAGATAAACTTTGTAAACCATTCAATAATGTATTATTCAACCAAGAAGCAGGCGGATTAATCACATAAATCATAAGCAAACCAGTAATAGACACAGACAATACTGGGAATATTAACGTTGGCTTCAATCCTTCTAATGATTGTGGCATACCACTTGTTAATTTCTTAATACCTAATGTTAAGTAACCTGCTAAGAAACCTGCAATGATACCACCGATAAATCCAGAATCTCCTGTACTAGCAAGCAAACCACCTACAAGTCCTGCTGCAAAACCTGGTTTATCCGCAATACTACGTGCAATGTAACCAGCAAGAATAGGAATAATAAACATGAATGCGCTCTTGTTACCTATATTCCACAATTGCTCAGCAAAGGCATTGTATTCAGAACTCTTTGGATCAAATGAATTTGCGCCAAATAAGAAAGCAATCGCCATTAAGATACCACCAGCAATAACAAGTGGTAACATATTAGAAACACCATTCATCAAGTGTTTATATATTGTCTTACCTACACCTTGTTTTTCATTACTTGCAGCGCCTTTATTTACCGTATTACCACCTTTAGCTACAAATGGTTTACGCGAAGTATCTTGCGCTAAATGAATTAATTCTTCTGGACGTTTAATCCCATCTGCTACAGGTACTTCCACGACATTTTTACCATCAAAACGATCTGTTTCTACATGTACATCCGCTGCTACGATGACACCTGTTGCGTTTTGGATATCCTCGTCAGTCAGGTGATTCTTAATACCACCTGAGCCATTTGTTTCTACTTTTATTTTAACGTTCATTTTTTCAGCTTGTTTTTTCAAAGCATCACGTGCCATATACGTATGTGCGATACCGGTTGGACACGCTGTTACAGCTAAAATGTATGGCTCGTTTGAATCCGTAGTTGAAGCAGGCGTGCCTTGTGCTTCTGCGGCTTCTTCTTCCGTTGCTTCATCATCAGCTTTATCGATAATGTTAAGGACTTCTTCTGGTGACTCCGCATGTAATAATGATGCTCTGACATTTTCATCCATCAGAATTCCAGATAATTTAGCTAAAGCATCTAAATGGGTTTGAGCACCGCCTTCAGGTGCTGCAATCATAAAGAATAAATGTGCTGGTTGCATATCTAAACTTTGATAATCCACACCTGTTTTAGACTTACCAAATGCGATTGCAGGTGTATTAACTGCAGCTACTTTAGCATGTGGAATCGCTATACCTTCACCAATACCTGTTGTACTTTGGGATTCACGATTATGAATCGCTTCTTTAAAACTTGTTAAATCATTCAATTTACCTGCCTGATTCAGCTGATTGACTAATTCATCGATAACACCATTTTTGTCTGAAGCTGATAAATCCATAGCAATTGTATCTTTTGTTAATAACTCAGTAATTCTCATATTACTCCCTCCCACCTAATGTCGTAATAACGACTTGCTTTTTAATATCTTCAATCGCAGTTGCTGTAGCCAAATCCTCGTTAAATGCTGTAGCGGTTCCAGCAGACACTGCTTGTTTAAATGCTTCTTTAATTGGCAATCCAGCCTCAAGACCGGCAACCATACCAGCAACCGTACTATCTCCTGATCCTACTGTATTAACTACGTGACCGTTAGGCACAATGGCTTTAAAGCTCTGTTGTGCATCGACATAAACTGCGCCTTCACCGCCTAACGAGATAATGACCGATTGCGCACCCCTTGTTAATATTTCAGTCGCATACTTGATTACATCTTGATCAGTCTCAATCGTAGTATTAAACATCACTTCTAACTCGTCTTTATTCGGTTTAATAAATAAAGGATGATACCCCAATACCGATTCAACTAAATCTTTTTCTGCATCAACCACTAGTTTGGCTCCCGTTGCATTAGTGATTTGAGCAATTTGTTCATATGCATCATTCGGTACACTTTTCGGAATGCTCCCAGCAACTATAACCGTATCCTCTTTTGTGGTTTTTTTAATTTGTGTTAACAATGTTTCGAACTGTTCATCTGTTATTTGCGGTCCAGGTGCATTAATTTCTGTTTCTTTCCCAGTTTTTAATTTAACATTAATTCTTGTATCTTCATTAACTTGTACAAAGTTCGTAACTATATCTGATTTAGCTAATGTTTCTGCGATAAATTGACCAGGAAAACCACCCGCAAATCCAAGTGCCGTTGATGATACATCAAGTGTTTTAAGCACTCTTGATACATTAATGCCTTTACCGCCTGCAAATTTATATGTTTCCGTGGCGCGATTTAATCCATTAAGTTCAAAATCATTTGCGAACATAATGTAGTCAATAGAAGGATTAAAAGTTACCGTATAAATCATAATGTGCCTCCAATAAAATTATATTGACCAGCAAACAGATGAAATTGTTTAAGTGATTGTGCCTTTTTGGAAGTAATGATTGAAATCCCTTCTTCTAAAGGTACATGTGCAAAATAAACTTTTTCGTATTTATCGTGGTCTATCAATACATAAACTTGTGTGCCTAATTGCATGGCATGATGCTTTATAATTGCTTCTTGTTCATCTGGTGTCGTCAAACCATATTTCAAATCAATACCATTCATTCCTAAAAACACTTTATCAAATCGATAACGACGCAATGTTTCTAAAGCGCTCGCACCAACGGTTGCAAATGTGGTAGATTTGACTTCCCCACCTATAATCAGTGTTCTGATGCCATGTTTTAATAGTTCTTCAACATGTGTTAGGCCGTTTGTAACAACAATAATGTCACTCGCTTTGATATAAGGAATCATTTCCAATGTTGTTGAACCGGCATCTAAAAACACACAATCTCGATTTTCAATTTGACTTGCTGCCAGCCTACCAATTTCTTGTTTCTCCCTTAAATTGGTACTTCTTTTATCCGCCAAGTTAGGTTCTAATGCAGATGATTGATTTAGCGTTGCACCTCCATGTACTCTTTTGAGTTTCCCGAATTTCTGCAATTTTGATAAATCACGCCGAATTGTTGAAGCACTATAACCTGTGCGTTCAATTAATTCTTGTAACGTTAAAAAATCTTGTTTTGACAATTCAGTCAAAATTAGTTCATGGCGTTTTTCCGTTATCATCGCTTCACCTCATCTCAATGTCATTATAATGTTTACGCTTTCTTTTTTCAATCATTTTTCGTCAAAAACAATCAAAAACAGTCATATACAACCTTAAAAGTTCTATTAATTGTCATTTTTAGTTATTTGTAAATAAAGCGCTACGTTAAATTTTATCATCACAAACTTAATCTTTTATCGTTTGTATAATATGAACAAACACGTTATTTATTCATCTAAAATCTAATACTCGTTTGTAGTTCATCATGTGGTTGCAAATTGAGTTATCTTAAATACTTATATACAAAAAAATGACAGACAGCAATCTATATAATCAGATTCCTGTCTGCCGCTTTGTTATTACATGCTTTTATTTATGTATGACTTCGACAATCTTTGCCTTCGTCACATTAATTAAGTCTCTAACATCTATTTTAATCTGTGTGCCCCGTTCACCACCACTTACATAAAGGGTATCGATGTCCATTGCTTGTTGATCTATTATCGTTGGAAATGCGCGTTTCATACCAATAGGTGAGCAACCACCCCTGATATATCCAGTAATTTTTTTCAAATCATCAAGTGGCATTAAATGCAGTTTCTTCTCTCCCACCGCGTGCGCTGCCGCTTTCATATCTAAAGATTCGCGAACTGGAATAACAAACACAAAATGAGCGTGATTTGTATTCTCAAGTACAAGAGTTTTATATACAAGACCGGGATCCACGCCTACCTTTTCAGCTACACTTTCACCATCCATATGTATTTCTGAAACTTCATAAGTATTAACTTCATACGGTATTTTACTTCGGTCAAGCATTCTCATTGCATTGGTTTTCTTTTGCTTCATTATCAATCACTCCATATGACTTTTAAAAAGACGTCATTACATTAAACTTTTTAGCTAATACTTTTTTAAATTCATCGTCATTTAATTTAGCTTCAGTTTTTTTATAAACTCAACTAACTCATCATGCATTGATTCATCTTTTAAAGCGTACTCTATCGTCGTTTTTACAAAACCTAATTTTTCACCAACATCATAACGGTCACCCTCAAAATCATATGCATAGACTTGATCTGCTCTGTTCAAGCGTTCTATGGCATCAGTGAGTTGAATTTCTCCGCCTGCACCCTCGCCTTGCGTAGCTAAGTAATCAAAAATATCAGGCGTTAGAACATAACGCCCCATAATAGCTAAATTAGAAGGCGCAGTGCCTTGTTTTGGTTTTTCTACAAATTCATTCACTTCATATTTTCTACCAAACTTTTGTAGTGGATCAATAATACCATAACGATGTGTTTGTGCTTCATCCACCTCTTGAACACCGATGACAGATTTCCCCGTTTCTTCATAAGCTTCAATCAGTTGCTTAATAGCTGGATTATCTGATTCAACGATGTCATCACCTAATAAGACAGCAAATGGTTCATCACCAATAAATTGTCTTGCCGAATATATTGCATGACCTAGTCCTTTTTGTTCTTTTTGTCGAACATAAAAAATGTTTGCAAGTTCTGTAGAATATTTAACTTTTTCTAATAAATCTGTTTTACCTTTTTCCTGAAGAATCATTTCTAATTCCTTTTGATTATCAAAATGATCTTCAATAGCACGTTTGTGTTTACCTGTCACTATAATAATATCTTCGATGCCTGCTCGTGCCGCTTCTTCTACTATGTATTGAATCGTAGGTTTATCTAAAATAGGCAACATCTCTTTGGGCATCGCTTTCGTAGCTGGTAAAAAACGTGTACCCAATCCAGCAGCTGGTATGATTGCTTTCTTTATTTTTCTCAAAACGCTCATCCTTTTCCTATTAATATTTATGACTACTACAGAAAATAAACTATTCAATTTATTTTTTATTCATTACTATCATCATAACATTGATATGAGTGTCTTTATACTGATTTCCCTAATATAGAAGGAAGTGAGACAGAAAACAAATTTTTTAATTGAGAATTCGTAGTCCTACTTATGTAAACAAGACAAGGGTGACTAGGGTAATGGTTTACTTGAGCTAAAGCACATGCATAAGAACTACTAATTTTCATAAATTAAATAAGTAGTTCTTTAAAGAAGTAGGACTTTACATTTTCAATTCAGTCATCTACTGCCTAAATGAAAAAAGCCTGAGACATCTATATTTGTCCCAGACTTCTATATCTAATTTAATGAAGGTTGCTGTATAACATCCCCGGATTTACTAACAACAACTTTATAATCTCTTTGTGTTTTATATTCATGAAAAGTATAGTACATGCCGTCCTTAGATTCTTTAACCTTTTTCAAAACGACATTTTCTCCTAGCTTATCTACAGCATGCTTTTGTGCAATCACTTCAGATTCTTGAGGAGAGATACTCGAATGTAACGGTGATTGATTGTCATTCACTACATACGATTTATCAAATATACTCGCTTGATTGTCTTCACTTACAGTTACTCTGTAATACGTATTTGGTTTTGCTTCATTTTTAAATGTAAAAATATAATAATATACACCTTGGCAAGTGCTATCGATACCATAATCGTTATATGGATTAGATTTATGATTGTCATGATTCACAAGCGTCTGTGCTTTATTTAGTGCTTTAGAAAATTGCGGTAAGTTCGCTTGTCCCGTTTCGTTCTCTTTTAAATCGTGCGTCGTTAATTTGGCAATAGGTTGGTAGTTTGTTGCATTATATGGCGCTTCATTTTTTTCTTCTTTCATCGCTGCCTTAATTGAATTCTTATCTTTTTGTTTTGCTTTGTCCTTAGCTACAGCATTTTGTTCTCCAACTGAAATACTAGAAATCGTTTCATGTACTTTTGCAAGCGCTTGTTGGTTTGTAGCTATAAAAAGAAGAAAACCTAAACAGCAAGCAAGAAGGAACGCCATAATCGTTAACATTAAATTTTTCAAGTTCATCCCCTTACTTACATTTATTACATTTCTTATCATGTTAGCACAGATTATTCTATAAACACTTAAATAGAACACAATTTAAAACAAATGTAATCTTTGTTACATGAATATTACGTAAGTCTAGCTTATTTAATACAAGTGTCATATTCGTTTTCAGTTTTTAGTATTAGCCTTATGACATAAACACTTAAATGATTTATTTCTGAAAACAGTCATTCACTATCCCCTTTTTACATAAATAAACCCTTCACAGTTTCCACTTTTTAACGTCAACTCTGAAGGGTACATCTGCATATTCAACTTGTTCTTGTTTAAAATTTAAATATTACTGAAGCGTGATCTAATCATTTTTTCTATAAATATAACGAACATACCTAATACCATTACTAATACTGACATATATAAGGGAAATTCGAAATTGATATCATATAATGTGCCTGCTACAAGAGGCCCGATAAAGTTGCCCATACTGGTAAATGTAGAATTCAGCCCACCTGCGAAACCTTGTCGATTTCCAGCAATATTAGAAAAATAGTTTGTAATCGCTGGTCGGATCATATCGAATCCGATAAACACGATGAAACTAATAATCATAATTGACCAATAGCTATGAACAAATGTCAGTGCCAATAAAATGATAGCAGAATAAAGTAATGCATAAGTGATAAATGTTAACTCTTTGAAATGTTTCATGAATTTATCAAAGAAAAACACTTGGAATATTGCGCCGGCTATCCCACCACCAGTAATCGCGAATGAAATATCTAATGGTGAATAGTGTGCTTTATCTGCTGTGTATAATGGGAATAGCGTTTCAAAAGCAGATAGGCCAAACGCGAGTACAAGCGTCAAGATAATCGGTGTCAGAAATACTTTCCAATTAATTTTTGATAGTAATTCTGGTTGATATTGAGTGAAACCATCTTGCGTACTGTTCTTTGGATTTTTGATTAATGCAATCGATAAGATTAATGCCACACATCCACTAAAACCAGCCACATAAAACGGTAATCTATGTGAAAATTCTGCTAGAAATCCACCCATCCCTGGTCCTAAAATGAATCCCGAATTAATAATTGCTGACATATAGCCGAAATTTTTCGCTTTATCTCTACCTACAGAAATATCAGCAATCATTCCTGTTACCCCCGGCATAACCATACCAGCACTAAATCCACCTAGTATTCTAGAAACGATTAAAAGTGAGAACGTATGACTTGCAGCGAATAAGAATTCTGAAATAGCAAAAAGACCCAAACCTATACAAATAATCAGTTTTTTACCTAATTTATCTGCCAGCGTACCACCAAATGGTGAAATGATCATTTGTGCTAAAGCAAAGACAGCAACGAGTATACCTAAGTCACTACCTTTTAAGCCTAAGTCTTTCAAATAAACCGGTAATACCGGAACAACTAAACCAATACCTAAAAAGACAAGAAAAATATTAAAATATAATATAATAAATTGCTTATTCACGTTTCTCACTCCATTCTTTTTTAATATATAAATTGCTGGCTATTTATAACATTGATAAAACCTTAATATTACAACATTCTATAACAGTTCTATAGCAAATGACAATAAAAAATATTTACTATAAACACTATTATACAAACTCTTAATAAGAACTTGTATAATAGTGTTGTAATCCATTTTCAGAACGGAGGTTTCTTATGATTTATCAAGTAGACGGCAAAACGATTGTTTTAGTATTGGAACAGGGTGAAGATATTGTAGAAGCTGTAACAGATATTGCTAGAGAACAAAATGGTAAGTTTGGCACAGTCAGTGGTATTGGCGCTTGTTCAAGCGCAGAGCTCAACTTTTATAATCTAGAAACACAAACATATAAGAAGAAATTAATTGATGAACCATTAGAATTAATCGGTTTAATGGGCAACATTTCTCATATTGATGAACAGCCCTTTGCACATTTACACGCAACATTTGGAACCAATCAATATGAAACACTTAGTGGTCATTTAACAAAAGCCGTTGTATCTGCAACTGCTGAAATTATCATTACAATGACTAACCTAGACATCAATCGTAAACACAATGAAACCATTGGTTTGAATCTGTTAGATTTATAAATAAAATGTGTTTACCTTTATTTTTAAATCATTCACTAACTATGCAACCCAATAAGAATGTAAGTGCTATACGCAACTATTCATTATGCTTAATTTGAGTCTGAGACATAAATAGCTGTCTCAGACTCTTTTATCCATTAAGGAGTAGTTGTCTGAACTACACGTATTTTCTGTATTTCCATTTATTTTACATAAATTCACTTAAAAGTGTAAATTCAGAAAATACGCAATATGCTCCTCTATTGACTTAGATCTTGTTAATATTAAAATTTACTTTACTTTTATAATATATAATATGATGATTTGGGATATGATTTAAACATGATTTAGCATTTAACCGTTACTGCTTTAATCCAACCGTGTCATAAGTTGCTATGTTATGGTGTTTAATTAATTTATATGAATTCATTCTCCAACTATTTAATTATACATTTTATCTTTATGAATCCAACTTGTACTTTTCGTTGAATTTTATTTTCAAAAAATGTATCATGTAGTCTTGTATTTCAACAAATTGAACTAACACCTCTCTTAAGTTATGCGATTTAAGGTAGAGATATATTTATTATTGTATATAATAAGCATTTAAACTAATACATTCATCAGCAACGACATACTAAAAAGAAAGTAGGTGTATTGATGTCGGCTCGATATATTGCTAGAACTGTGTTCTTTATTCTAATCATTATTTCAATTTTTTTAATCATTATTTTCCGTTTATGACATTAAATTTATTTCTAGCATATGTGCCATTTGAACTATGCTTACTCTTGAATTTATTTAAACCTATTTATAAATACGAATGGCCGCTCTTTATTATATTTGCACTTATTTTTGTATTTATGGTTCCTAATACATTATATATGGTTACAGACTTAATCCATTTAAATCAATTTAGATTTAATTTTTATCAGGGTTTATTAATCACTGAATGGGCCTATTTCGCATTTTTAGTTGCAGCCGTATTACTCGCACTGTATCTATTAATTTTAATGTTTTTAGAAATTGAGCAATTTACACACCGTATGTGGTTAAATCGACTCATCATCGTAGCAATGATGTTCCTTAATGGACTCGGTATTTACATCGGTCGCTTCTTGCGTTTACATTCCGTTTATCTTATTAATGAACCACTCCGTATTTTTAATGAAGTTGCGGCAAGCCTGAAATTTGATACTTTGTGCTTCATTTTATTACTTGTAGCATTGCAAATTATCATATATGCATTTGCGAAAGGAGTGCGTAGTGCAAAATGACTTTCAATATTATTATTTTAATTATTATACTCATTTTATTGCAGCTAATCATTGGTCATCTATTACATGATGTAGGATTCTCATATACGCACAGCATTATCTTGATGTGCCTTCCCTTAGGAATCGGTTTGTTTTACCTACAATTATTTTATTACGAGCGTCGCTTCCCTAAGTGGAATATACCCATCCATGTTAAGATCAGACTAAAATACATGTATATACTCACTTTCTTCGAATATGTTGCGCTATACATTTGTATCTTTAGAATGTAATCATTTATCGTTTACATAGTAAACAGTTAATGAATTGTATCATCAGTTCTAATATTACATGTGCTAAGGATTAAGTATACGTGTCTGAGATATAAATAGATATTTCGCCTACTTTTAGGTGCTAGTTAAAAATACTGATATAAAAAAGCTCCCGTCTAAGTTTTCATTTTTCAATGTCAACTTTAACGGGAGTTATTTATATGACTTAGATAATAAATCTTATTCTCAATAAAAGACTCAATTGATGCTGTAAAATACTACATTTACTACTACTTAACTGCTGTCTAAATACTTCTATTTTAAAGTATCTCATCTATTTATCATTGATTTTTCAAAGCTTGTTTCACTTCTTCTACAGAGTCTGCAGAGATGCGCAATTGTGCCTGTTCATTGTCTGAAAGTGCTAGTTCAACAATATTTTCGATACCTTTTTCACTTAAAACAGTTGGTACACCTAAACAGATATCAGAGAATCCATATTCTCCTTCTAACAATGCGATACTTGGTAATAAACGATGTTGATCCTTTAGAATTGCTTCAATCATTTCAAAAACTGCAGACGCAGGGGCATAATATGCAGAACCATTGCCAAGCAAAGCAACAATTTCAGCGCCACCCTTTCTTGTACGTTCTACAATTTGCTCTATTTGCGTTTGATTCAACAATTGATGTAAAGGGACACCATTGACATTGGTTGAATTTACTAAAGGTACCATTGTATCACCGTGGCCGCCTAATACAAGCCCTCTAATATCTTTTATTGACACATTTAAAGCTTCTGCAATAAAGGATTGATATCGTGCAGTATCTAATACACCAGACTGTCCAATCACGCGTTCTTTCGGAAAACCTGACGCTTTTAACACAGAATAGGTCATCGCATCTACTGGATTAGTAAGTACGATAATTTTGCAATCCGGTGAATACTTTACAATTTCCTTCGTAACATCGAACATCACTTTTTCATTAATTTGTACTAAGTCATCTCTACTCATACCTGGTTTACGAGGACTTCCTGCAGTTATCACAACAATATCTGAATCGGCTGTATCAGCGTAATTCACGGAACCCGTCACTTTCGCATCAAAACCATATACCGGACTGCTTTCGAATATATCTAGCGCCTTACCCTTCACTTGTCCTTCGTTATCTGGTCGATCAATGAGCACTACATCAGCTAACTCATGCTGCGCAACAATAAATGCTAATGTAGCGCCTGTGTTACCAGCACCTATTATGGAAATTTTCTTTTTGGTCATAAAAACATCCCCTTAATCAAGCAATTTATATCTCAATTAAATTATAACACGCATTCATTTTAAACAATGATTGCAATTCATAAACTTAAGTTATCATCTTTACTTATGTTTGCGTTGGCGCTTAAACCATTTCCATATAATGAAAATGGCGAGGATAATCAGTACAATATATATAATGCGAGAATAAATATCCATATAGTACACAATTGCATGCCAATTACCGCCGACTGCTTGACCTAAATAAATTAAAACAATATTCCATATTAATGTTCCTATCGTTGTAAATAGCATAAATAATGGTAGATTCATTCTTGTTAAACCAGCAGGTATAGAGATTAAACTTCTCAACAAAGGCACGAAACGACAGAAGAAAATAGTCCAATAACCATATTTATCAAACCACTGTATTGTTCTATCAATATCCTTCGTTTTTACACGAAGAAACTTTCCATATCGATTAACAAAACGATATAAATTACGTTCACCAATCCAAGCTCCTATTCCGTATAAGACGATTGCACCGACAACTGAACCAATTGTAGACGTAATGCTCACACCAATAAAACTTAAATCAGATTTAGTAGTCATAAAACCACCAAAAGTTAAAATAATTTCAGACGGTATAGGCGGAAAGACATTTTCTAGAAAAATTAAAAAAGCAATACCCCAATAACCATATTGTTCCATAAAGTGTGTAATCCACTGTTCCATGCATTACCTCCTCGTTATAATCACGCTTGCTCTATAAGTCATTTACTCGTGACTAGTTAAAAAAATGGTTAGTCAAACCATATAAATAAAATGTAAGTCCAAATAATACTAAGGAAAGTATAGTTAATATTAATGATAAAATCATTATCCGTTTAAAATGATGAATAAAAACAACGAATAAAATCGCAGCATTATAAAGGAAAAACAAACCAAATAAAGTTACCATCACAGTAATGTCAGGAAAAACGATGTTCAATATAGCAATAATCAAAGCAAATCCTAAAAATGGAAAAGTAATAAAGCGTTTTTGAAACTTGAGTTCTTTTCTATGGTGTTGTTCGTTCTGAGTATTCATTATTTACACTCCTTTTAAAATTAAATTAAGGGATATCGTGGCCTAATGAAGCCGTATAAATATCAAACCATTCTTGGTCTGTTAATGTTACCTCAAGTCCAGCGATTGCGTCATCAATCCGTTCTATCTTATGCGTACCCAACACTGGCATGATTGCGGCAGGATGTTTATCTAACCAAGCCATGATGATGCCATTCGTTGTCACATTATATTTCTGTGCTAATGGTGAAACAATTGCCATAATTCTTGCAGCCTTTTCATCAGCTAGATCAAAGAGCTTGCCACCAGCCATAGGGCTCCATGACATAATTTTAACATCATCTTTATACATATGATTAATGACACCATTGTCAATTGCATCTAATGTGTACGGTGACACTTCTAATTGATTTATTGTAATGTGTAATTTGTCACACACAAGGCATTTACTTAACAAATCATATTGCGGTTTATTAAAATTCGAGACACCAAACGATCTCACTTTCCCCTCGCTTACTAAAGCCTTTAAAGCTTCTGTTACTTCATGGGGATCCATCAACGGTGATGGTCGATGGATAAGCAAACTATCTAAATAATCAACATTTAATTGTTGTAATGAACGGTCTACCGCTTTTTGAATATGTGTTTTACTATGATCATATCTGTGTCCCTGAATGTCTTGTTCAGGGCTTGATGGTAGTACGATACCACATTTCGTCACAATCTCAATTTCATCTCGTAATTGAGGTGATAATTTTAAAGCCTCACCAAAAATACCTTCGCATGTATAATTACCGTAAATATCGGCATGGTCCATCGTTGTGACCCCGCGCTCTACTAACTCATTTAAATAACGATTCAATTGTTGTGGTGTCCACTGCCAATCTTGTGCTCTCCAAAACCCTTGTATCACTTTTGAAAACGAGACATACTGATTTATTTTTACTTTATCCATTTAAAAACCAACACCTTTTATTTTATTAGATAATTAAGTGAACTGTAACATGTCTAATTTGTTGTGTATTTGATTTTCATCAATCTGTTCACCAATCATCACAATCGTTAATGGCATTTCATCATCAATAATTTGATAATCTGGGAGACCAAATGCATATTGAAATTCATAAGTTTCATGAGGCATATCACGAAATTTAACATATCCCTTTAATCTTAGAACATTATCTGGGAGCCGTAAAATAAATTGATAAAATAATTGACGATCAATCGGCCCAGAAAAATGGTATTGTACACTATTTATACCATGATGATGCATATGGCTTTCTTTAGTTGGCAATGATGTATTTGTAATCGTATCAAAAGGATCCATGTGCATATCTGCATAAGTTGTATAAAATTTGGGCGCTTCTGAATTAATTTTATCAATAGCTTTAAGATCATCATACGCATCACTTTTTAATAAATCCATTTTATTGACTACAATTGCATGACTTACTTCTAATTGTTCTTCCATCAATTGTGTTGTACTATGGGTATATTGGGTTCTGGTCAAAAATCTTGGTGCGTCTAATAATCCTATTACCATAGGTGTTTGGACATTAGCGACAATTTCAGGATCTTGGCATGCCGCAATAATTTCTATCGGATGTGCAATACCCGTCGCCTCAATTATAATATGGTGCATTGCACTTTTGTTAAGAAAATGTTTTAATTGTTTTATTAAATCTTGTTGCAAGTCACAACAGACGCAACCATTTAATACCGATGCGACTTCAACATCGTCGCTTAATGCAGCGCTATCTACATCTAAATTGCCGTATTCATTTACGATGATACTTGGGTTTTCATTTTTTCTTAATAAATATTTCACATAATTGCTAAGGAAAGTTGTTTTCCCACTACCTAAAAAACCTGTTACAATTGTAATAGGCGTGTTAGGTTGTTTAATATTTTTCATAAAATCACTCATTTCTTAAACACAAATGTTTGTGTAAAATTTAATTTATACATATAATTAAATTTTACTTGATAAAATATTAGATATCTTCTAAACTTTATACACACTTTATTTTAGCATGGCACAGTGCAAAAGTATGATGGAAGAAGTGTCAAACACAACGCAAGACGGATTCAGGTCCGATACAGAGAGAACAAAACGGATAGAATGTCTGGAGGAGAACTTATGTCTGAACCACTTAATTTAAAGGAACAACTTTGCTTTAGTTTGTATAATGCTCAAAGACAAGTAAATCGCTACTACTCAAATAATGTCTTTAAGAAATACAAACTGACTTACCCACAATTTTTAGTATTAACAATTTTATGGGCTGATTCACCTGTCAATGTAAAGAAAGTCGTAACAGAATTAGCATTAGATACAGGTACTGTATCTCCATTACTCAAGAGAATGGAACAAGTTGATTTAATCAAACGTGAACGTTCTGAAGTAGATCAACGTGAAGTGTTTATTCATTTAACTGACAAGAGTGAAGCAATTCGTCCAGAATTAGACACGGCTTGTCAAGATGTTGCTGTTGCATCATCATTAAGCCCAGATGAATCTCAAGAGTTAAATCGATTACTTTCAAAAGTAATCAATGCCTTCACTGAAGAAAAATCTAAATAATTTTTCACAACAAAAGTTTAGGTACTAGCTATTAAAAATTATTCCTTTAATATACTTGATTTATAAAGCGAGCTCAAACACTTATGTGTTTGAGCTCGTTTTTTCATAATAAATCATAACTCATATTCAACAGCTCTATCTACCGCGGTTTAAATGAATAACTAAAGATTTATTATTTATTTTAGATGTCTTGGTTTCCACGTTTATTTTAATCAGCATTAATGGCTACCATTTGGTGTAAATAACCATTCGTTTTATTCAATAGCGCCTGATAACTGCCATCTTCTAAAATAACGCCATCTTGCATAACTATAATTCTATCAAAATGTGGCAATAGTCTTAAATCATGTGTTGCCACTATCAAGGTTTGCACAGTTTGATGAATTGCTTCCATCACTTTATCGGTATGATATATATCCAATGCCGTTGTCGGCTCATCTAATATCCAAATAGGCGCATGTTTTAAAAACAACCTTGCTATTGCCAATCTTTGAACCTCTCCACCAGATAATGTTTGACCTGAAAGTGTAATCATTCTATCCAAATCAATATGCGCTAATCCCAAGTCATCAAGTACTTCTCTCATTTCATTATCACGCTTTTCAGCAAATAAATTCTCACGAACTGTTCCATCAAAAAGTTGTTGTGATTGTAATAAGGCATTTATATGACCATATTTTTCCTTATCCTTAATTTTCACTATATCTTGTTGGTTAAATAATATGCTCCCTTTTTCACTTTGATACAAACCTAGCATGAGTTGAAGTAATGAGCTTTTCCCTGAACCAGAAGGACCAACGATTGCAACATGTTCACCTTTGTTAATAGTACATTGAATATTGGATAACACATTACTTGATTGATTCCAATATTTAAAATCTACTGCTTGAATATCGAATAACAAATTAGCTTCATTCAAATCTCTTTGCATTTGTTCAGTACCTTGTATCATCGGATGCGCAATCACTTCATTTATATTTTCAATTGCTTCATCTGTATCACCTTTATAGTAAGCCACATTACTCATCGGAATGGCTTGTTCAAACAACGTTAACATCATGAGCACGATACTCGTTAAATAAACGACGTCTAATTGGTGATTTTGCACTTGGACAACACCCAAATATAAGGTAAAAAACAGTGCAACCATTGAGACAATATTTAAACTATACTCATACAGCGATAAAAATCGTTGCTCTTTCGCTTGTGCGTCTTCATATTGATCTAATTGATCTAACAATGCTGTTTTATAATATGTTGTTCTATCAAAACGAACGAGTTCTTCGTAACCTTCTTTATAATCGTAAAAATGATTTAAAAAGCCACTTTGTACTTGATTGACTTGTTTTTTTAGTTGTCGCGCTTTTTTAGCACTCAACCAAGGTATAACTAATAAAGTTGCAATCATACTCACACAGATAATAATTGCATGTACATATGAAAAATAAATCATTGTTAAAACAGTTATCGTTGCTGTAATGCCAATAACTACTGGAGGATAATACACTCTCAGATAAATATTTTGTAGTGCTTCCACCCTACCAATCATACGCGCAATCAAATCGCTAGAATTAAATTTACGATATACATCGGGTATGACGGGTAATAATTTCTTGAAAAACTGAACTCTCACATTTCTCAACATCGTAAATGTCGCTCTGTGAGATAAAAGTCTTTCGATATAACGTGCAATCGCTCTTAGAAATCCAAACATTTTAACAGATACAATCAGGATCATTAAAGCGAATAAAGGCGCACCTAATGCACTTTGTGTAATCATGTACCCGCTTAAGAAGAACATACCCAACGCTACCAAACTACCAACGACACCAACTAGTATTGATAAAATCAAATCTTTGTCTATTTTAAATTGAATATGTGGTTTCATGTTGCATCACCACCTTGAGATGAATTTTTCATTGTCGTTTGCTCAACAGATGTTGCATAACCATTTTCTATTAATATGCGTTTATCTGCTTTGTTAATCGTATGTGATCTATGGGCAATCGTAATAATGGTCGCACTTTCAAATTCATGTGCAATCACATCTTGAATGGTTTGTTCTGT
Organism: Staphylococcus sp. Y174-1; assembly: GCF_049897865.1. Lineage (NCBI taxonomy): Bacteria > Bacillati > Bacillota > Bacilli > Caryophanales > Staphylococcaceae > Staphylococcus > Staphylococcus sp. Y174-1. The sequence goes on from NZ_JAFCXB010000001.1 coordinate 1,130,653, forward strand.
TTTCACATCTAAGCCGGTAGCGGGCTCATCAAAGATGATGAGCTCTGGTTGTGTCATTAATACTCTTGAGAGTTCTATACGTCTCATTTGCCCTCCTGAGAGCATTTCTCCACCTTCACCTATCCATGTATCTAAACCATCCGCTAAGCTCAGTACTTTTTCTTTCAGTCCTACATCATCTAATACCTTTAATATTCTAGCATCATCAACGTCTTGGAACATCGTAATGTTATCACGTATAGAAGCATTAAAAATATAAGGTGATTGGCTCAAAAAGCCAATACTTAAAGATGGATCCTTAAACGTTACTGAACCGGATTGGGGTTTGTAATTTTGTGTTATCAATTGTGCTAACGTTGATTTACCCGCACCACTTTTACCAACTAGTGCAATTTTCTCGCCTTGATAAATACTTAGATTAATATTTTTCAAAGCATAGGTGTCAGCTGCATCATATTTGAAATCAACCTGCGATAATTGAACAATGGGTGTTTGATACGTATCAATCTGTTTTTGAATCTTATGTTCTGCGGTTCCTTTATCTAAGACATCAAATACGACATCACTTGAACCTTCACTTTGTTTACCGGTATGAAACGATTGTCCAAGATCTTTAATTGAATTATAAAATTCTGGCGCTAAGATAATTGCAATTGCTGCTGTTTTAAAATCAATGTTATGAAATAAAATCAATCCTAAACCTGCTTCTAATGCAACCAAGCCAATACCTAACATACTAATAAATTCAAGCATGAGGCCTGATAAAAATGCACTCTTTAAGATGCGCATTGTCAAATCTCTAAATGTTGTACTTTCTTCATATAATGCCGCTTCAGTCTTATCTGTTCTATTAAAAAGCTTTAATGTAATAAGACCTTTAATTTTATTTAGAAATTGCTGACTAAATTGATTTAAATATGTCATTTTATCTTTAGATTCATCACGTGTTTTCAAGCCAAATATAATATAGAAAATAGGAATAAATGGTGCTGTAACAATCATAATTAATGCAGTATTTAAATGTATAAAACACATTGCCACAATGATCATCAGTGGAATCATCATCGATTTAAATACCTGTGGAAAATAACTGTTAAAGAAAGGAACAATGCCATCTATACTTTCTGTCAATGTGTTTATTTGCGCACCAATTGGTTCTTTTGAGCGTTGTAATATGAGCTGACGTCGCAAATCTCGTTTGACTTTTGAAGCCATACGATTACCTATCATTTGGTTCACTGTATTAAGTGTCGCACGTGCAATTAAAATCACCAATGTTATAAATAATAAAGCCAATACATCTTGATTGGTTTTTAATAACATGATATTTAAAATTTCAGCAATAGAAATATTTTGAACTACTACGGTTATGGCTAATAATGTACTAATAATAAACATCCATATAGGATATACTTTAAATTTTAAAGCTAAATTTGTTAATCTTTTCACAAAATATCACCTGCCACATATTATAAACACATTATATGAAATTTAAATGATTTCGCTCATTATCAAGTAACATTTTTTATGTTAATTTCATATTTCTGACATAAATTTAAAATTGATTTTTTATTACTCTGACAAAGCTACTAAAATATATATATTTTATATTATCTCATTCTTTGGTCTCATATTACGGTTTTAAGTAGCGTATTATATTTTTATTGTGCTATTATTGTTAGATGAAAATGCATAAAATTTAATAAGTACTATGAAAGTAGGTAAATTATGTTAATACTTGAATTAATTAAAGGTATTATTCTAGGTATCGTTGAAGGATTAACGGAATTTGCACCCGTTTCTTCTACTGGCCATATGATACTTGTCGATGACATGTGGCTAAAATCTAGTGAATTTTTAGGTTCACAATCCGCTTTTACATTTAAAATTGTAATCCAACTCGGTTCTGTGTTCGCAGGTGCTTGGGTATTCCGTGAACGTTATTTCGAAATGTTACATATTGGCAAATACAGACATGAACCCATTGACGGTATTGGCCAAAAACCAAAACGTTTAAACTTATTGCATATTATCGTTGGTATGATACCTGCTGGTGTCTTAGGATTACTCTTCGATGATGTCATCCAAGAATATCTTTTCAGTGTGCCTACTGTAATGATAGGACTATTTATCGGTGCTATATATATGATTATTGCTGATATTTACAGCAAAAAAGTTACCAATCCACGAAACGTGGACCAAATCAATTATTTCCAAGCATTTGTCATTGGTTTATCGCAAGCCATAGCTATGTGGCCAGGTTTTAGTAGATCAGGATCTACGATTTCCACTGGTGTCTTAATGAAAATGAATCATAAATCAGCATCTGACTTTACATTTATCATGGCAGTGCCAGTAATGCTTGCTGCAAGTGGTTTATCTTTAGTTAAAAATATGGAATATATCCACATGAGTGATATTGGCTTTTATGTTTTAGGTTTCTTAGCCGCATTTATTGTTGGTCTAATTGCCATTAAAACTTTCTTATACTTAATTAGTAAAATCAAACTGATTCCATTCGCTATTTATAGAATTGTCTTAGTAATCATTATCGCTATTCTTTATTTTGGCTTTGGTATTGGTCAAGGTATCACTGGTGAATAATTTAATAAAAAACAGGTAACTCCCCGATCAACGGGGTTTATCACAAACTGTCGACAAAGTCTCCGATTTTGTTGGCAGTTTTTTTGTGTATGGTTTTCGCAGACAGTATCTTAGCGTGTAGGTTTCGGCTAGTGTTGCTTTCCCAGGTATCGATCTAAATCACTGCCAATAATATATAGAAAATAATATAATATATAAATTGGGCAGTCGTAGTGTTTGTTATGTTGAATAAAACAACAGATAATAAATCCTATGTATACGCTATATTTACCGTTTATTTTCATGTAATATAGGGTATGGTGAAGATAGTATAAATTAAATGGAGGCAACGAGTATGGACAAAAAGCAATTAATTAAAACAATTATCACAGTAGCGCCTGTGTTTCTAGTACCGCTAATCGTCGAACGTAAACGCATCAAAGATCATCCAGATGTTAAAAAAGCTAGCGATGCGACAGTTAGCGCTTCTAAAACAGTTGCAGATAAATCTGTACATTTGAAAGATAATGTAGTTGAAAAATCTTCTAATGCGAAAGCATATGTTGTAGATAAAAAACACAACATGGATCAAAAGCGCGAACTTAAACGCATTGCAAAAGAAAATGATCCTGCTTATATCGAGAAAAAAGGCGAAAAATTAGAAAAAGAAAATCGCAAAGAAGCAGATAAAATGAACAAAATTCTGCAAAAAAATATCGATAAACGTCATAAAGAAGAAGAGAAAGCACGTCAAGAAAATGAAAAACAACGTATCAAAGATATGAAAAAATCTAACAAGCACATGGAAAAAGTTGGATTAACACCAGGTAAACTTGATGACGAAACTGAGAAAAAAGGCGAAAAGCTTGAAAAAGATAATCGTAAAGATGTAAATAAATTAAACAAATTGTTACAAAAAAACATCGACAAACGTCATAAAGAAGAAGAGAAAGTGCAAGAAAAAAATAAAAAAGCACGTTTATCTGAATTCAAAAAATATAAAGACTATGTGGCAAAAAGCGTTGTAAAACAAAACAACGAAGATAAAGGCAAATAAGCAAATGACACAAGTCATTATAGATGGAGATGCTTGTCCTGTAACCAATTCAATTATTGAATTGACGAAAGGGACAGGCATTTTTGTTACCGTCGTCCGTAGCTTTAGCCACTTCTCTACCGTCATTCAACCTGAACATGTCAATATTATTTATGTTGATGATGGGCCTGATGCTGTCGATTATAGAATAGTAAAACTGGTTCACTCTGATGATCTTGTTGTAACACAAGATTATGGACTCGCTAGTTTATTATTAAACAAAGCTAAAATTGTTATGCATCACAAAGGATTTATATATAATCAAGAAAATATCAATACGCTACTCGAACAACGACATGCAAGTGCACAGTTTAGAAAAAGTGGTGGTCGAACAAAAGGGCCGGCTACTTTTACAGAAGAAGATGTATCAAAATTCGAGTCTATATTTTCAAATTTAATTCATAAATATTTTTTAGAAACGGAGGATTAATCATGAAAAAAATTGCTATCTATTGTGGTGCCAGTAAAGGCAATGATGTTACATATATGAACGAAGCTTATCAATTAGGTAAGTACATGGCAGAACAAGGCTATGAACTCATTTTCGGTGCAGGTTCTGTAGGGATTATGGGCGCAATTCAAGATGGTGTATTGGATCATGGCGGCACTGCAATTGGTGTCATGCCTAAAATGTTAGATGAAAAAGAAATTACGAGTACTAAATTAACGAAGCTTATTTTAGTGGATTCCATGCATGAGAGAAAAAATAAAATGGCAGAGCTTGCCGATGCATTCGTGATGGCACCTGGTGGCGCTGGCTCACTAGAGGAATTTTTCGAAATGTATAGTTGGGCGCAAATTGGTATACACCAGAAACCGATAGCCATTTTTAACATCAATGCCTTTTTTGAACCTTTACAAACATTAATAAATCATATGATTAAAGAAGGCTTTATCGATCCAAAATATAAAGCACTTGCACCTTTATGCGCTACGCCAGAATCACTTTTTGAAACATTAAACAATTACCAACCTCTTGGCATTAGAACTTATGACTAAATCATGTTAATAAAATTAAGCAGCTATTATACACAAGCACTAGCTTATATAATCCGCGAAAAAGGGATGACTAATCGTAGGAAAGCGTCTGAGACATTTATTTTTGTCCCAGACGCTTTTTAATAATGAAGCATTATTTCGCCTTATCCCTCAATTTGACAATATCTATTTATATCCCAAACATTTAATATAATCTAACTTGAAATCTATCATTGAATAGTTAGCCTTTGACTTATAACAAAATTGCTAAGAGTTGTTTTAAAATCATTATAGCTACGATTAAAATAATGACTGATGACAATTTGTTCAATAGCATGATATATTTCCCTGTTTTATCTATGTTTCCAATCATTTTTCCAACTACTGCCAAGAAAATAAACCATAGCCAAGAAACAATAACAGTAGCTATAGTAAAGACCATTTTTTCAGTACCTTCATAAACTGCACCACTTGTCCCTATTACGCCTATGGTATCCATGATTGCATGGGGATTAAGTAATGATACAGACAGTGCAAAACCAATTTGCTTTTTAGCGGACATCGGTCGATATGATTGTAGTGTAACTGGACGTGTGCGCCATAATGACCATGCCATATATAATAAAAATACCAGTCCAATACAATAAATTGTAATTTGTAGCACAGGCATCGATAACAATATCACAGAAATACCTATGACGGCTAACACGATTAAAAATGTATCACATAACCCTGCTGTTATAATAACTGGTAATGATTTGGTAATACTTTTATGGTTTGCACCTTGATTAAATACAAATACGTTTTGCGCCCCTAAAGGCAATATGAGCCCTAGCGCTAATAGTAATCCGTGAACGGCTGATTGCAACATACAAAACTACGCTCCTTTAATTATTACGTCTATTTTAACTATGCTATACTATATGCACAGAAATTGGACCCACCAGATGCAAATTAAAATACCAACCAGATAATATAGGAGCTATTTTATGTTCAAACCAAAATACAAGTAAATTATAGATGATATCATTTCACAAATAGATTCTGGAGATTTAGAACAAGGCATGCAATTACCTTCTCAACGAGATATGGCCTCGTTATATCAAGTGAACCGTTCCACCGTTATACAAGCACTCGATATTCTAAAAAGCCAGGGAATCATAGAAGGTAGAGAAAAACAACGCTTATATGTATCTGGAAATACTTGGCATACTTATATTAAAAACAATATTAATTGGCAAAACTATATTAGCCATAGTACGACTAAAAATAACCAATACTTTGTTCAACAAATTAATAAACTAGAATTTCACACTAACATGATACGATTGGGTACTGGTGAACTTGCTCCCGATCTTATACCTAATGAACAGTTCAAAGAAATTTTGAGCAAGTGTCATACTCCTGTGTTAAATACTAATTATGAACCACCCCAAGGCAACCTTAAGCTTAGAGAAGCAGTGGCACAATATATGCAAAAATTAGGTGTCGCATGTACTGTTGACCACATTTGTATTACATCAGGTGCATTACAAGGGTTAAAACTCATTGCAGATGGCTTACTCATTCTACAATCCAAGATTATTGTTGAATCACCTTCATACATTAATTCAATACGCACGTGGCATAATATGAGGGCCGATATTCAGCAAATAAGCATTTCTGATATTAAAAGTAATATTAATAATATTTTTAAAGTACAATCACAATATACAAACAGTATCTTTTATTGTATACCGACTTTACACAATCCAACACAACATAGTTATTCAACAGAAGAAAAACAAAAAATCATCATGCAATGTGAACAACATGGTATACCAATCGTAGAAGACGATGTGTATGGTGACTTATATTTCAATCATGAACGACCTAAACCATTAAAATCGTTTGATACAAAAGACAATATTTTATATATGAATAGCTTATCTAAAACAGTAAGTCCTGGTTTACGTGTCGGGTGGATTGTTGCCAAGCCTTCTGTCGCAGCACATTTAGCTGATTTAAAAATGCAAAATGACTATGGCGCAAGTTCTATATCACAATATATCGCAATACAATGGTTAACACATCCTCAATATCATGACCAACACCTCAAAATGTTAAAGAACCAACTTTTAATTAAGAGAAATTTATTTTTAGAATCTCTGAAGAGATATTTTAGTGATTTCGGTTCATGGTCAACGCCCGAAGGATCATTTTATATTTGGTTCCAATTTAAGTTCTCCATCGATATGAAAAGACTTTTCGATGAAGCGATTGCAGAAAACATACTGATTAACCCTGGTGAAGTATATGATAAAGATGCGCGTGATTGTATCCGTTTCTCATATGCTTATATCGATGCCGAAGATATCGATGCAACTTTAAAGCATTTAAGCAAAATTATCCAAACACGTTTTACGCCACCGTCTTCCCACATTGGCAAAGGTAATCACGGTTGATAAGTATAAAAAGTGTTTCTGAACTGTGGTACATGCATAAATCTTTCTAACTTTAAAAAATTGATAAAGGCTGAAACAATTAAATTTGCCTCAGCCTCTATTTAACTTAATCTATATACATTTGTATAGATGATCATATACATTATCAAAACAACACTTCTCAGACATTTATTGTTAAATCTTTATAATATCGAACATGTTTTTTCAGTGGATGATACTTACTAAGTTCTGGGTATTCAAAATGATCAAAACGTTTCATACCAATTTTCTCCATAACTTTGCGTGAAGCTTCGTTATTTTCTGAAGTGAAAGCATATACTTCTTCAATGCCTTGTTCTTTAGCATATTTCAATACCGCAGCTGCGCCCTCAGTTGCAAAGCCATTGCCCCATACTTCTGGAATTAAGCGCCACCCAATTTCATAAAATGGCAATTCTTCAAATGTGTATTTACTTTCTTTAGGAACATAATTCAAGCCAATAAACCCTAGCCAGCCATTTGTTTCTTTAAGTTCTACAGCGAATAATCCTATGCCATTTGATTGGATCGCTTCATCCATTTTTTTCATATCGTGTTCTGAACGTTTATAGCTTAATAAACTAGGAAAATATCTCCGAACTTGCCGATTGGCATTCATTTGTTGAAATGGTAATAAGTCTGTTTCTCGCCAATCACGTAATCTCAACCGTTCAGTTTCAATATAAACTGTCATTCATTACACCTCTATACTTAAAGTAAATTTATATAGAAAAGTAACGCGTTATGAGCGCACTCATATCGCGTTACTTTTTTAGTATTTCAAAGAATATCCATTACGTTCTTGAAATATAGCTAATTAATTCAACGTTTACCGCAATTTCTTTTAAACGATTGCGTTCGCTTTTCGGTGCAGTAAATGTTGCATCGATAAAATCATTCTGATGATCTAGTTTATACGTCGCTACAAATGTATCCGTATCTGATTCGAAATTTGGCAAATGTGCAATAACACGTTTAATTTCACCCGTTGAATCTTTAATTTGTCTGCCAGTAATGCTTTCAATTTCTCTACCTAATTCTGGCAAAGTAATTGAACGGCCTTCTAATAAATTGAAATCTTGTTCATGCATAACGGTAACCTCTCTTCTATTCAAGGAAATTGTTAATTCACTTTATCTTTATATTCACATAAACGATAAAACATATTTATCAATTAACTTGTATTCCAACTTTTTATTTTAAATATTTTTATATGTGACGATTAAAACTTGTAATATCTTATAACGATACCCATTATAACAATTACTAAAACCAGTTTACAATGATTTCCTAGGAAATACTATTTAAGGATGTTTAAATAAGATGATATATAAATTATGATGCGTGATACCCTACGACTACTTTATGTCTTGGCATTAATATCTTTTTCTAAGTCGTCCGATTTATCTTTAAGTTTGTCTTGCTCTTTTTCTAATTTTTCTTTTTGCTTTTTCAAGTCTTTATTTTGCTTTTCAAGTTTATCGATATCTTTTTCTAAAGACGCTTTCTCATCATCTTTACCACATGCTGTTAGAGTAATGGTTGATGCTATTATGAGTGCCAGCCATTTTTTCATGTAATATCTCCTTTTTCATAATAATATATATTTTATCATTATTTATGCTTATCTTCATTATTTACCAATAAGTTTTTGACCATAACGACCTTATCCATATCATACCCCATATTAAAATTCATTTTTTGCATTTTTTGGTTCGAATAAGCTACAGTACTTTCTATTGTATGCGCCCCTTTATCTCGTGCCCATGCTTCAATCTCTTTTTTTAACTTAGTTGCAACACCCTGATTACGGTGAGTAGATTCAACATATAACATTTCAATTAATGCTGTTTTCAGTGTTTTATCATATCGTGCCCAAATAAAACCAATCAACTGTTCACCTTGTGTTTGAATCAATATTGTATCGTCACTGTATCTTAAACCATGTTCAATCATTTCAATACGCAAAGCAACAGAAAGTTTAGTCCTTTTATATGTAGTATTTTGCCGTTCCAGTTCTGCTTCATGCACTTCAGCAATTCGGTTAATATATTGTGTCTGTTTAATTGTTAATCGATTCATATATACTCCTTATAAAAGCTTGTTGATTTATATTATGATATTAGTCATAATAATTCTTATCTTATAAATATATTCTAAAAAAAGGTAGCGAAATTCAAATGAAATCCACTGATAAATTAATGCGTGAAAATAATGTGAAATCACTTAGATTAAATAATACAGATAGAGAAACGTTTGAAAATTATATGACTTATGTACGAGCTGATTTAAGCGTAAATCCACATGCATCTGAAAAAATGTTAAATCGCATTTTACATCAGTTATTACAGGCCGAAAAGGAAGGCACCCTCGCAATGGATTTCTTTAACCATGATCCTAAAGCGCATGCTAAAAACGAAATCAAAAAGTTACCTAATGAAACTATAACTAATATATTCAAATATATATTTCAACATATCTTATTATTTATAGGTATTTTTTGTTTTTTAAAAGGTTTTATTGGATTTTTCATTGGCGCAAAACGTTTATATATTTATACCTTCCCTCTTATGTTAATTGTCGGTTTCATTATCATTTTCTTATTTATTTGGGTAATATTTAAAACTGTGCAAATGCAATGTTTTACTAAATCACATTGGACATCGATTGGCACTTATATCAGCATTATCCTTTTATTATTTGCAACTTTCTATGTATTTTTTGTTCCACAATCTTTTTTAGCGATAGGCCCTTATCTCTTAATTAGTAATTGGACCTTTATCATTATTTCTTTTATCGTTATTCCAGTTTCACTCTATATCGATCATCACTTTATCAATAAAGATGCCAACACTTCTTTATAAACAGTGCATAGTGATAAAAAAGTAGGACAACGAAATCTTATTTAAAATATGATTTCATCGCCCTACTTTTATCTATTATTTAATATGTCTATATTAAATATTTAGTCCTTCTTTTTTCTCAACACGAATACTCACTAATAAGAAAATGAGTCCAATAACCGTTAATATAGGTGCTATTAAACTTAATGATGCTATAGGTAAATTCGTAACCACGACGCCTCCTATGAAGGCACCTAAAGCATTACCTAAATTAAATGCAGATTGATTCAACGTACTTGCAAGTGTTGGTGCATCTTGAGAGATTAAAGTACTCTTAAATTGTAATGACGGGCTCATACTAAAGCCAATCAAACCAAAGAAGAAGATGCCTGCTACCATTAAAATACTATTCATTTGAACGAAGTATAATAAGATGAAATATAGAATAAAGACGATAAAAATGATTTTTAAAGCTTTATTTAAATTCCAATCTGCCAGCTTACCACCAACGACATTACCAAGAGTAACCCCTATACCAAATATAATTAACAGATAAGAGATTAAGTTTTCTTGTACATTGGAGACATCTATGAGCACAGTAGAAATATAAGTAAAGTATGCAAACACACTACTAAAACCAAACAATGTCACTGCAAGCGTTAGCCACAAGCGCTTTTCTTTTAAAATTTGTAATTCATTTAAGACAGATGACTTAATCGTTTCACGTTGCATAGGAACAAAAATAATGATGCCAATCAGTGCAAGTGCCCCAATAATCGAAATAATAATAAACGTCATAGGCCAACCAAAGTTTTGACCAATTAATGTACCAAAAGGTACACCTAATATATTACTCATACTTAACCCCATAAACATGAGTGCCATTGCGCTCGCACGCTTTTCAGGTCTTACCATACTTGCCGCAAGTATAGAACCAATACCAAAGAACGAACCATGTGCTAAAGAGGTAATAATTCGACTTGTCATCATAAACCCATAATTAGGACTAAACGATGCTGTAAGATTCCCTATAATAAATATTCCCATCAATACAATCAACAAATATTTTCTATTCCATTTTATTGTCAACATAACTATGATAGGTCCACCGATTGCTACACCCAATGCATAACCAGTGATCAATTGTCCTGCTTGACTCACCGTCACGTCAAAATCTCGTGCAATATTAGGCAATAACCCCATAATAACAAACTCAGTCATGCCAATTGCAAACGCCCCAATTGCAAGCATCCATATCGCTATAGGATATTTCATTTTCGACTTACCTCCCATTACGTATTTTTTAAACATGATTGTGATTATACTAAAATGCGATTGCTTAAAACAAGGGTATTGCCTAATTTTTACTGTTTTTTTATATAAATCCGCTTACATTATATGTGTAGTTAAAATTAATCGCACATATAAAAAATGTTGATCATTCAAATCTAAAATAACATCTTACAAAAGTTATTTTAAAAATGAACCATCAACACGAAGGTATACTGATTTAGTTTATAAGTAAGGCATCTACAAAGAACCAAATCACCATAATAATCATAATGATTGCCTGTGCTACTGAGCTTGTTAAAAAGGCAACGACCGAACCAAAGCTCGCTTTTAGCGCTTTAGTTAAGTTAGGCTCTTGAATCATTTCTACAACAAGCACTGCAACAAATGGAACTATAATAATGCCAAAAGGTGGAAAGACAAAACAACCGACGATGACACCGACAAGTGCAACCAGTTCACTTAACTTTGAACCACCAAATTTATTTACAAAGTATTTATTCATAATAAAATCAGCAACAAGAATAAATACCGTGAATAATATCATAGAAACATAAAATACCCATGATAAGTTGCCATTATGAAAACCAAATTGATAAATTAAAAAACCGACCCATAACACTAATACTGAAGGAATAATGGGTTTAATTAATCCAATAAATGCTAAAACAAATGCTGCTATAATACATAGCCATAAAATTACTGTCATGATTATCTACTCCATACTTTCTTCTGTAAATTTTTGATCTTTAGTAAAGAAAATCAGTATCATGCCAACAAATATTGAAGCTGCTGAGACATAAAATACATTGCCTAAACCAACCCATTGACTCATGATACCACCTAATAAATTCCCACATAATTGACCAATAACCATCGCATTAGCAAATAATGTCGATGCATAACCCGGAAAATCTGGTAATATATCTTGGAAATAGCTAATACCTAGCCCAAGTAAAATTGCTAAAAATATGGCTAAGAATACTTGGCTAACAAACATCATTACAAGGCTTTCGAATACCCCAATGCTAAAGTAAAATAATCCACCAAATAAGCCGCCTAATATTAATAGTGTGCGCGTTGTTAATTTAGCAGATAAAATACCGAGTAATACCATAAATGGTACTTCTAATCCTGCACATAAACTTGCCAAACCGCCGACAAACCCTTCAGGTTCATTTAAATAGTTTGTAACGAACAATGGCATATTCAACGTATACATCCATTGCCCAATATGCAATAAGATAAACGCTAAAAATGGAACTAATAATACTTTATCTTTTAACATATTTGGTGCAGCTGCTTCTACATGGTTCACATCGGAAACAGTGTGTTCCGTTTTAATATCTTTAAAAAAGAAAACTTGCAGTAGTAAAGTGAAGATTATAATTGTAATGGTGCCCCCAAACAGCCCAGAATAACCATTTGCGCTTAATAGCAAAGCACCTATTAAAGGACCGAATAAAAATCCAAATGAAAACATTGATCTCAAAACAGCATTTGCAAATTTGGCTTTATTTTTAGACGCGGAGGCATTAATTGATTCTCTTGCCGAGGCATACATTTGTGGCATTGCAGGTGCAAAACACCCTTGAAAAATCGCATACATCGCTATAAAAATCCAAATTTCATGAATATAAAAATAAATAGAAAAACTTACGGCCCCCATAAACAGGGCAGCAACAATAATCAATTTCCTATTTATATTTCGCGTATCTGAAAATCGTGCCACAATTGTATTTACAATAAATTGACTTATTGCTGCTAAAGCTAATAATAACCCGTATTGAGAGGACGTCATTCCTAAATCATTTGTAGCAAATAACACTAAATAAGGTACGGTAATCGCAATTCCCATTCCCAATAGCATCATATTAATTACAAATAATTTGTAATTCTTGATATGTAATAAGGCACTAAACATATAGCCAACCTCTATTCAATAAATAATATGTTCAACAGTGTGAAAGTAAGTATTCCAATATGGAAATATTTCTAACTATAAGAAAGTTGAGATGGTTTGTCGTTTATGATTCAACATATTCCATCATTAAATTGATAAATGATTCTACTTGAGGTAATTGCTTCATACTCGCATCGTAGCTTAAAAATGTTGAACGAATCAATGGTTTTTCATCAATATTTACACGTTGGAATTCAAATTGCTCTCGATCGAGATGTTTCATCATAATTTCAGGTAAAATCGTAACGCCTACACCATTCAATAACATTTCTTTACATGTAGCAACTTGGTCAACAGTAATCATCGCATGATAATCTTGACCTATTTGACTACCATACCATTCTTTTATCTGATTAATATAAATTGGATCAGCTTGAAATTCAATAAATGGCATCTTATCTACTTCATCATTGCGATTTTTGGGATGAATAAAGAAATGTTCATCATTGAAAAGATGCGTATTACTTAAATTCATCATTTTATTACCACGAATAATCATGACATGGTAATCTCTATGATTTGCTTTTATCTGTTCACTTGAACCTACTTGAACTTGAATTTCTACGTTTGGAAATTGTCGTGTATATAAGTTTAAAACTTCTGGCAATAATGTTTGTCCAATTAAAGATGAACAACCAATCGATATCGTACCATTTACTTCGCCAATATGCGCTTGCATTTTGTCTAAGAATAGACGTTCTCTATTAAGCATTTCTCTAGCATGCTCAATAATCATTGCGCCTTCAGTAGTCGTAATCAATTGTTTCTTTGTTCGAATAAATACATTTACGCCAAAAGCATTCTCAATGGCCTTTAGACGTTGCGTGACTGCAGGTTGAGAAATATATAATATTTCTGCTGCTTTCCTAAGTGTTTTAGTTTCATCAAGCGTAGTTAACAAGCGATAATCGTCTATCTTCATAATTATCCCCCTATTTTTTATGCACGTTTCTGTAGCCGCTTCCATTTCATTACACATGTTTTCCATTATGCCCATAATGTAACCTGTAAACAAACTGACTCATACTTCAATACGCACGTTTTATCTCAATATTTCATTTCATACTAACCACAATCACCTTTTCAGTTCGTCCTCGCTACTTTCACTATAGTTCAGCAATTAAAATAAATAAAAGACATTCAAGTTATGTTTCAAATGTCTTTTATTCTATGTGTATGGTTCACTATAACACGTTTTTTTAATGACTCCTATACTATTTTTCAAAGGATTACATACTGCATAATGAGCGATTAAGTTTGTTATGCATATTAATCAGTTTCTAATTTTCTTTGGATATAGATGAAGACTTCTGACTCCATTGTTCAAATGTAGCTTTTTTATGCTGAGATTTTGTTTCAGATCTTTCATTTTTCGCTTGTTTGATGTGTTTTTCTTGTTTGTGCGAGGGCTTATGCTTGTGTGTTTTAGCTTTATGATCTTTCGGTTTATGCTGTGCTTGCGTTTTTGTAACACCTTGCTTATGTTGCTTTGCCTTTTGTTTAATTTTATAAAAGCAATACATAATCTTATCTTGCATCGATTGAAAATCTGCATCAATTTTAATCATTAATTGATGTGCAATTACATAAGCTTCGTGATACTGCTTTCTCGTAATTTGCCCTGACTCTAAAGCGCGTTCTAAATCGTCTTGGTCTACAAGTTCATATTCGCCATTGGGTAATACAAGTACATCCAGACATAAATCAATTGTGCGTGCATTACCTTTTTGTGTAACATTTTTTATATTTATATCAAAATAATATTCCAACGGATTGCCCTTGTCATCTATCATCACTGTAATACTATAGCGCTTTTTCTCAGGTAAGATTTGTAACCATTGATAGTTATCATCAGCAACAATAATATTTTGACCTACAACTGAAACCTCTAATGGTTCTCGTACTTTATTCATTGTGACCAAACCAATGATTCCTTTGAACTTATTATTGTTCACCTTGACCTCAGTATATTCTCTATCAATGATGCGACGCCAGTGACGCTTATCGATATATTTTACTTTCACTGTCACCAACTCCTTAACATTATTATATAAAACTGTCTTCTTTATGTCATCTCATGAATTATATTGTCAGCATTCAATTTGCACTGCAGAAAATTTGATTATTATTATTGTACTATATTTCATAGCGTAAAAGCGAAATTGACAATCTTTATGAATTCTGTTAAATTTTATCTATATTTTTCTGAAAATTCTATAAATAAAGGAGATAGAACCATGGCAGTTATTCAAAGACCATTTAGAGCCGATCATGTCGGTAGTTTATTACGTCCTGAACGCTTAAAACAAGCACGCCAGGATTACCAAAACAACATTATCGATGCACAGGCATTGAAACAAGTTGAAGATGAGGAAATTGAGCACATCATTGAAAAACAACTTGAAATTGGATTACATAGTATCACTGATGGAGAGTTTCGCAGAAGTTGGTGGCATTTCGATTTCCTAGAAAATTTAAATGGCGTAGAAGGTTATACCTCAGACCGTGGTTTAGAATTCGAAGGTGTAGAGACACGAAATCACAATGTTAAAATCATTAGCAAAGTACAATTCAATCCAGATCATCCTCACTTTGAGCATTTCAAATTTTTACATGACAAAGTAGATGGACGTGCTACATCTAAAGTCTCTATACCAAGCCCTAATCAATTATTTCATCCTAATATTTTAAATGAAGAGATTTATCCAGATATCGAAGACTTTGCGCATGACGTCGCAAAAGCCTATCATGATAGCCTACTTAAATTTTACGAATTAGGCGCACGTTACATTCAATTAGACGATGTTTATTGGGCAAACCTAACTTCAGGTACACAAAAGACGCGTGGTCGTGATCGAACTGAAGAAGAAAAAGAAGCTGCACGTCAACTTGCCTATCAAGTTGTCAATGAAGCTGTTAAAGATTTACCAGAAGATTTACTCATTACCACACACATTTGCCGTGGTAACTATCAATCTACTTGGGCAATTTCAGGTGGCTATGAACCTGTAGCACCTTATTTATTCCAAGAACAACTTGGTGGGTTTTTCTTAGAATATGATGATGAACGTTCTGGTGACTTTGAACCTTTACGTTTCTTCCCTAAAGACAAATCTGCAGCAGTGTTAGGATTATTTACATCAAAAAATGGTGACTTAGAAGATAAAGCAACGATTCTTAAGCGTATTGAAGAAGCACAAAAATACATTACTTTAGATCAAATATGCTTAAGCCCTCAATGTGGCTTTGCTTCTACAGAAGAAGGAAATAAATTGACTGAAGACGCGCAATGGAAAAAATTAGCTTACGTTGTCGAAATTGCAAATGAAGTCTTTGGCACTGCGAAGTAATTTTAAATATCTTGTCTTACGCAAATATGATAAATGAAGAGATTGCATATTAAAACAACCCATTTTATGGCGATGTGATCTTAGATATATCATAAATTAAGCTACGTTTCTTTAAATAAATGAGACATTACATTTTCAATTCAATCATCTACTGCTTAATTCAAAAAAGAGTCTGGGGCATCTATTTATGTCCCAGACTCTTTCACTTATTTATTATTTTTTTCTATTTCATCTGCCGTTAAAGCATAGCGTTCATTTATCTCTGTTAATTCTGGATAATGTTTATTTAGCCACTCTTTACTAAGCAACTCAAAATGTTCAAATTCAAAGCCTGGTTGACACATACAGCCAACCAAAGCATATGCATTTTCATCTTCTACGCTAGATGCAAAAATCGTACCTTTAGGAACGACGTATTGTAATACGTCACCCGCTTCAATATGCTTACCTAATGTCACCTTTTCATATTGACCATTCGGAGAAATCATGTGAATTGTGAGTGAATCACCCTCATGATGATACCAAATTTCATCAGCATCGATACGATGAAAATGTGAAATATTATGATAAGTTAACAAAAAATAAATACTTGTGTAAGCTGCTCTATCCATGTCTTTATCAAGGTTACCTTTGATAACTTCTTTATAATAGCCACCTTCTGGATGCGGTTGCAATGCTAATTGTGAAATCCAACGTTGTACTGTTTGTTCCATACTACTTCAAATCCACATTATGGAATACATTTTGTACATCGTCTAAATCTTCTAACGCTTCTACTAATGTTTCAAATGTTTCTTGGTCTTCTGCTGATAACTCAATATCTGTTTGTGGTAACATTTCAAATTCAGCTACTTTAAATGTATCAACGCCTGTTTCACGTAATACATCTTGCACCTGAGCGAATTGATCCGGTTCAGCATAGACAATCGTTAATCCATTCTCATCTATAACATCTCTCACATCTATATCTTGTTCCATTAATGCTTCCAATATATCATCCGCTGATTTATCTTCTATACCAAAGACTGCCGTGTATTCAAACATATACGCAACCGAACCAGAGACACCCATGTTGCCACCGTTTTTACCAAAAGCTGCACGAACATCAGAAGCTGTTCTATTCACATTATCAGTCAAAGCATCTACGATAATCATTGAACCACTTGGACCGAATCCCTCGTATCGTAGTTCGTCGTAGTTCTCTTCACCAGAACCTTTTGCTTTTTCAATCGCTTTTTCAATAATATGGTTAGGCACTGAATATGTCTTCGCGCGTTCTAAAGTTAGACGCAATGCTTGGTTTGACTCAGGATCTGGTTCTCCAGATTTAGCAGCCACATAAATTTCTTTACCAAATTTAGCATAAATTCTACTTGTATTTTTATCCTTTTGGGCCTTTTTTTCCTTAATATTATTCCATTTACGTCCCATATTTCCATCTCACTTTCTCAATAACTACATTGATTAACATGTTATATTATACAATAATTTCCACAGAGAATATAGATGTAAGCCCATAACATCCATTTTGTTTATTCACCTTATATACTAAAAAACAGGCGTGGGTTTACCTGGGCTAACGCTCACGCATATGTCTCACAAGCATTTTTACGTGTCATATCTATGTTTTAGCTTATGCATAAAGACGACGCTATTCTATAAAAATATAAACATCTTTTCTTTAAACAAGTGAGAACATTGCATTTTGAATATAGCCATCTACTCCCTAATTGAAAACGAGCCCAAGACATCTATTTATGTCTCAGGCTCGTCGTTATATTTATATTCTATTTTCACATAAAAATTTCGTGTTAATAATGAATGATTATTTTACATATGCTTCAATATCATCAAGAAGAGTCTCATATTTTTCTGCGTTGTCGTCATTCATAAATAAGTAGACTTTACGTTCATCTTCTGTTGAACGTATTTTACTTACTCTGTCTTGATCGATTAAGCGACGGATAGATGCAAGCACCTTCGTTCTACTCAACTCTAATTCCGTTGTTGCAATTTTTAAAAATGGTTGCATTAGCATGTTTTTGTTCCTACAGTTATGGCGTATAAGCTCTAAGATAGCTACATCATTCATTGTTAACTTATAGGTTTCTTCAACGTAATGCATCACACGTTTATACTTTTTATAAACATTTAAAAATTGCGCTTTTTTCTCTTCATTCATTGTTGTTACACCTCCAAATGCTAGTAAGCAATACAATATAATTATCCATAAAATGTAATTGCTTGTCCTTATCATTTGTAATTATAGGTTTGTCAAAATTGCAAACAATAATAAATTAAGTTTCATAACGCTTTTTCAATATTGCATTTTATAAATTTTATTATGTGTTGATCATTTATATATATCAATAATGTGCACTGTATTATAATCTAAATTTAATGTCAAAGTTTCTTCTTCAAAATGATGCTCAAACACACTGAATTCAGGTTTATTATATTCATCTATTTTCTTAATACATTCATTTGACCATTGATAATGGTTACGTAAGTGCTCAGGAATCGCGTAATTAATATTACCGTACACGTTGCTTATAGTTTCATAAAAAATAACATAAGCACGTCGCAACATCATATCCTTAAAGTTGATATGAATTTGGATGTTTTATTCTTCGTGATCTAAAGCATTTTCACTCTCAACTACACGCCAGTCACCCACAAAAATTGTGATTTTGTGTGGGTGATGTGCTACCGTATAATAATCATATTCTTTCACGCTAGATTTACTCTTTCCCATTAATCTTTCATATATATTACCTAGAATAGAACGGAATCCATTTCTATCATATAAATACAATGCATGTTTCTTATCCTCTTGTTTAACTAAATCTATACCGACACCAAAGAAGTTTCCACGCGCTTTCTTAAACATACTCATCAATAATGGCGGACTTTCTATTAACTCCATATGATCATCATTTAATAAAAAATTATTATGAACATTTAAAAGATAATATTTTCTTTCTTCTAACTGCATTTCACTCATTAATTTTTTAATATTACTGAATTTAAACACTTCTTTGGTAAGTAACTCTTCATAATCTTCATTAAGATAAGGTGATGATAATTTATGATTATCAATAAAATAGTAATCAAATCCAATGCGCTTCAATTGAGGCTCCATATTTTTAAAAACTTCTGGCTAATTGAATAAATGTGTAATATCAACACCAAATTTCACATTTTTTCTATAAAGTTGTATTTTAATGATATTGCGATATATTTCTTTAAGGGGCATCGTTGAAGGATCAAAGACGTAGCTGACCGAGTGCATGCTATCTTCTAACAACTCAGGGTGTGATTGTACATATGATTTGTATTGACTATAGATCTCATCTATATAAATATTCACTTCTTCATCTGTTTGAATTTGAAATGCTATATTAACATTCGTATTCAACACAAATTTTATAAAACCGCAATCCACATCTGTTGTAAAAGCATCTCGTAATGATTCAACATCTATCATGCAATAAACTAATACTTTTTGTGTGCCTTCAAAGATGTAGCGCATACTTTGGTTATCAAATAAATTACGAAATTCTTCTAAAGAATGAATTTGAATGACAATTGCATCGTTGTTCGATTCTGCCATTTCATTGATATCTAAACAAATATAATTATTTTGGACATTTAGTTTCTGTAATTTTTTAGCAATGATTTGTTGTGTTTCCTCAAAGTTTTGCTCATCATCTTTGGTTTACTACATTAAAGACTTTATCTGATTTTGTAAGTTGTCAATTTTCTTTAGGTGAATATCCAAAATAATGTTTAAATTTTTTACTATAACTCGCAAAACTACTAAAACCATATGCATCTGAAATTTCAGAAATCGTAAGTTTCCCTTCTAATAATGGGCCGATTGATACTGGTAATTTTAATGTATCTACATAAGTTTTGAATCGCATGCCTAGTGTATTATAAAATTGGCTTGATATATTTGATTGCGATATAAACACTTTATTAGCAATTGCTTTCAATGTTAGCCTTTTATGTAAATGTGTATTTACATAATCTAACATTTCACCTGTAATACCATAAAATGAATAATCTGTTTGTTGTTTTAAATAATTAACATCAATCTTAGCTTCTGTCGCAATAATATCAACGATTTTATACATATAAGTTTCATATAGTTCATTTGTCAGTGTTTGATCTAAATGATGCTTAGCTAAATTTAATAAAGCCTCAAATAATCTGCTCGAAAATCGTATCAACTTAGATGTATATTGATACTCAAAAAATGAATACCCTCGCTCATGAAACCAATCACTAGAAATATATAATAATAACGACATTTCGTTTCTTTTGATTCTAAATATTTCTGTATTATTCACGATAAGTAAATCTTCTTCAACTTCTACATTTGTTATAAAATGCTGTACTTCAACGGCATCCTTTAAAGGAAATAATAATAATATACCGTCTGTCACGCGCTTAGTAGGATACTTGTCCTTAGAAATAATATTTAAGCATTACGCTTTCATAATTTAACCTCTTTCGAATATTGTCATACGCTATGCATTAAACGCTCACTTCACTATTAATTCTAGCTTAATCACGTCATACCCCAAAATTTCAATTAACATGTTTTTAGTCTTTAGGTAATTTTGAATAAAATAATTAATTTTGTCAACATTTTTTGTATTAATCGAACTAAATTTTAAAATACAGCTATAGTATTATTAAACTTTTAAATAGTTCACAAAATTTAAAATTACACTAGATTTTAAAAAAACCCTTATAAATTACTGTAGAAAGTAATTTTAAGGGTGTAATAACATTTTTGGATTATATATACTTTATTTAACTATTTTCTCATTCTGTTGGCAAGTCTTAATACATATTTTATAATATGAAGTAAGTTAATAAACAAGTTGAAACCCATTTCTCTCGGTGAGAACTGACCCCGTTTCATGCGGTTAAAGTCATATAACGTATAGAGTAAAAATAGCAATAATCCTACAACTGTAATAATTGTATGGAAAATTGGATTCTGGATAAACATACCTATTAAACTTGCAACAATTAATGCAATGAGTGTTACAAAAAGGTATTTACCCATGCTCGCTGCATTTCCAATAACGAAAAATCCAATCAATCCAAATACAATAAAGGCAGATATGGCTAATATAATATTCTTATAAAAAACCTCTGGCCCTAAATTCTGTAAATACACCGTAAACGTTGCATAGGATAGCAACCCAAGTATAATGGCATAGATATGAGAAATCACAAGCCCATACTTACGCGCTCTATTAAAAATTAAAGTTATTAATACTAAACCGAGCAGTACAAAAGAAAGTGGTTGTCTCCATGACATTGGTAGGTATTGTCCAAAATAACAACCTATTCCAAAAATAATCCAATAATATACAAAAAAGAGCCATACTTTTCCGTATGCATGTGATTTTGATTGTTCTTTAGTCTTTTTTTGCTGGTTATTAACATGTTGTGCTGTTTCAGCCAACGCAA
Source organism: Staphylococcus sp. Y174-1 (assembly GCF_049897865.1). NCBI lineage: Bacteria > Bacillati > Bacillota > Bacilli > Caryophanales > Staphylococcaceae > Staphylococcus > Staphylococcus sp. Y174-1. The sequence continues at coordinate 1,152,711 of NZ_JAFCXB010000001.1, forward strand.
TCACTCCTTAATTCCAAAAGCTACTATAAAATAAATAAAACATATGCGTTTAATCATAACATTAAACGTCTATATTAATAGCATGTACTTTTTAAATTTTCCACAAAATTAATGCGTAATACTTTAATGTTCACGTTTTTTCAAATAAACAAACATTGAATATACAATATTTTTAAAATTTATTATTTATAGACTTTTTTTATATCCGCTTATGTTACATTTGAAATAAATATCATCTTACTTGAAATAACAGAAAGACTTGTAAATGGCGCAGTAAAAGTATTTATTTCATATAAACATGGCATTACGAAATTTTAATAATATTACATCTTGATAACAACGTACACAAAGCAAATGATTTTTGTTAGTATGGAATGTGAATTCAGATTAAAAACACTAACGAATATATTTAATACATATTTACGGTTAGATATATAGGAATTGAAGGAGGAGTTCTTTTGAAAAAGTTAGCATTTGCAGTTACAGCAGCTTCAGGCGCGGCAGCCGTTATCGCCAATCATGAAGCCGATGCGTCAACACAACATACAGTAAAATCTGGTGAGTCACTTTGGTCAATTTCACAACAATACGGTGTTTCAGTAGACGAAATCAAACAAAGCAATAACATCAATAATAATATGGTATTCCCGGGACAAGTTATTGAAATTGGTGGAAGTAGCTCACAAGAAAGTGGATCTACATCAAATAACACTTCAAATGGTTCATCACATACAGTTCAATCTGGTGAATCACTAAACATTATTGCGAATCAATATGGCGTGTCAGTTGATGAAATCATTGCAGCTAATAATTTAAATGGATATTTAATACATCCTAATCAAACACTAACAATTCCAGATACTACAGGAACAGGTGGTTCAGGTGGAACTGCTACAGAAACACCAAGTTCAAATACAGGTGGTTCTACAGCAAGTGATGCTAACCTATATGACTGGGGACAATGTACTTGGCATGTATTTAACCGTAGAGCAGAAACTGGTCAACCAATCAGTACTTACTGGTGGAACGCTGATCACTGGGCTGAAAATGCAGCAGCAGATGGTTATACAGTTAATAATGCACCTACAGCAGGTTCAATCATGCAAAACTTCGAAGGACCTGTAGGTCACGTAGCTTATGTTGAACGCGTTAATCCAGATGGTAGTATTTTAATTTCAGAAATGAACTATAATACACCACCAGGTACAGTTGATTACCGTACAATCCCAGCTTCACAAGCTTCAAGCTATAACTACATTCACTAAGTATATATTCAAGCGAGTCTGGGACATAAATAGATGTCACAGGCTCTTTTTCATTTAGGCAGTAGATGTCTGAATTAAAAAATCGCTTATATCAAGCTTTTTTCAATCCTAGTCATCCTTGCCGAGGTAGGACTACGAAATCTCTATTAGAAAATTTGATTTCTGTCACACTCCCGTTTTTTCTCCTCTTATTTATTATTAATATTCCCACCTATGCGCCCTATCGCTGTATAAATAAAAAGAACGAGCAGATAAACACAATTGTTAAACAATTGGTTTTCGCTCGTTCTTTTAGTAAATCAATTGATATCTATCTAATGTATGTAAATACCAATCAACAAGTGCCTATAGTGTAAGAAAATTACTATCTATAAGAAAATATTTATAATGTAGTAAATAATTGCTGCAACAAGTGCAGAAATTGGTAATGTAATTACCCATGTGATAATCATACGTTGTGCTGTATTCCATTTCACACCTTTAATACGGTTAGATGAACCAACACCTAGAATAGATGAAGATACAACATGTGTTGTGGATAATGGGAAATGTAAAGATGATGCAACAAATATTGTTAATGCAGATGATAAATCTGCAGCTGCACCATTAGCTGGACGTATTTTCATAATATTACCACCAACTGTTTTGATAATTTTCCAACCACCAACAGCTGTACCTAGTCCCATTGCAGTAGCACAGGCAACTTTAACCCATAATTGCGGTTCAACGCTTGTACCTGTTTGAATATTAGCAACTATTAAAGCCAATGTAATAATCCCCATTGATTTTTGCGCATCATTTGTACCATGAGAAAATGATTGCAGTGATGCTGTGAAAATTTGGAAAAATCTAAAATTACGATTAGACTTTGTAAGATTTGCATTTTTAAATACAACTTTTACAATTGAATACATGATAAAACCAACACAAAATGCAATAATCGGTGATACGAGTAAAACAACGATGATTTTCGTGAATCCTTCATAATGTAATACTGCAAATGAACCTTGCGAAGCAATTGCTGCCCCGGCGATAGAACCAATTAATGCGTGTGATGACGAACTTGGTATACCGTAATACCATGTGATTAAATTCCATAAAATAGCTGCGATGATGGCTGCTAATACGACAACAAGACCATTTTCTAATTTAAATGGGTCTACAATATCTTTCGTAATTGTCCCTGCAACCCCAGTGAAAGTTAAAGCACCAATAAAATTCATCACTGATGCTAAAAGTATCGCAGTTCTAGGCGTTAAGGCACGAGTAGAAACAGCAGTAGCAACAGCATTGGCTGTATCATGGAAACCATTGATAAAGTCAAATATAAGTGAAAAAATAACGATAGCTACTGTGATGATCAAAATATATTCCATAAGTTAGGACTCCTTAGCTATTTTTCATGATTATTGTTTCAAAGTTATTTGCTACAGCTTGACATTTATCTGCAATCTCTTCCATGCTTTCATATATTTCTTTTATTTTAATAAGTGTGATTGGATCTGTTTCACTATTAAATATGTGTTTAATTGATTGACGTAAAATACCGTCACAATTTGTTTCAAATTCTTTTATGTTAATAGAATGGATACGCATATGCGATAATTTTTTCTCTACAAGCAAACCAACAGCTAATTTCATTTCTGCGATTGCTTTTTGGATATTATCTACAAATTCAGCCATGTATTCATCTGTATATTCAATAGAATACATTTCGAACATGCCTGATGTTTCTTCAATTGCATCTAAAACATCATCAATAGCGTTACATAAAGAGAGGATATCCTCACGTTCAATTGGTGTAATAAAAGTTTGGTTTAAGTCTGAAATCACTTGATGCATTAATTCATCGCCGTGTGATTCATACGTTTTAATATTGTCTGAGTATGCTTTAAGGTCTAAATGCGTATTAAACTCCATTTTCCCAAATTCAATTGCTGCTCTGTCTAAGTTGAAAACCATTTCTTCAAGTTTCACCATGAACTTATCTTTTTTCTTGTTAAACATTCAAAAAATCCTCCATTTACAGCGATTGTCCTCAATCACCTTCAATAAATTTAAAAAAATTTAAAATCCTTTAAGACAAATTAAGATTGGCAAGATTTACAATTTGCTCATTTTTTTGCCAGTATAACAGCATTTGTTAATTATATGTAAATGAGCATTTGCTTATATTAGTTTAAAAAATCTCACAAATGTTGATTTATCCTTATTTGAAAATAGCACAAAATTTACAATACTACAATTGCATTTACAAATTCTTAACATTTCATTTTCATTAATTTAATAAAATGATTTTCATACATTATGAATACAGAATACATCTCTATCAAAAATGATGATTTGTACTTATGCTTTATAATATCGCATTGTATCTAATGAGATTTTTAAATAAAACTCACATTAGATATAATTGCACATTTACTTTTCGGATTCAACAATTACTTTTATAAATACGCAAATGATTTCATAGTTTCTGTTAACACTTCATCTGTACACAATGATGCTTTCAATAAAAAATTGTCGACAAATATAGTCATTTGCCGACAATGCCTCTAGATTATATATAAGCAACGCAATCTGATATTGCTACAGTATAAGATGAAATTCTTTTTTTTAAAATTTGATGTCAATCTAATCTCATAAGTAATGCTTATATATTTTGTGATAATTTTGCTACAATTTCATTTTGATTCGGGAAAATAAATTTAACTACTGTTCCTTTATCTAATTCTGAATGAATACGCACGCATATGCTCAGTTTTTCTTTAACGTGATTAACCAAATATAAACCTAAACCTGATGATGCCGTATTATTTCTATTTGAAGTAGACGTAAATCCTTTATCAAAAATTCTAGGTAAATCCTTTTCACTGATACCTTTGCCTTCATCTTTAATTTCGAGTACAACGTGTCCACTTTCTTTTAATGCACGTATATGTATCATACTTTCTTCACTATATTTAACAGCGTTAGATAACACTTGTCTAATCATCATGCGACACCACTTTGTATCTGTATATACATTCAATGTATCCTCAAAATCTAAGTCATAACCAATGCCTTTAGACTGGCTGATGTATCTTGTAATCTGTATTTCTTCTATTACAAGCCGTTTCAATGGCACATGTTCGAAATACATATCTTTATTCTGAGATTCAAGTCGCGTTAAAAATAACTGCCTATCTAACATATCATTGATACGCGACCATTCATAAAGTAAGGCGTGCTTCCTAGATAAATCTTGTTCTTTTTCTATTAACAGTTTCATTGCTGTTACAGGTGTCTTAATATCATGTACAAAATCAGTCAACGCCGCTTCCGTAGATTGAATTTGTTGCTTTTGATGTGTAACTAATGCTTTTTGATTCGTGATTTGTCCATATAAGTAATTCACCATTTCTTGTTGAAACGGTGTGTCTGCTAATGATTTATGTTTCAAAGCTTCTGGTTCTATATTTTCGTCAAGATGCTTATAAAATTTCACTTCTTTTAAATAAGTAAATATTAAGAACAACACCGATAGGCCTATATTTAAAATAATAATATATAAAATGCTATATACACTAATATCATAATCTAAATAAGCAATACCTAAGAAAATGAAATGCAGAAATAATAGCCATAGTATCCAATATATGCGCGAGCGTAAAAAGATAAAAAACCATTTTAAATTAGCCATGCGCCATATATCCTTTGCCAATTTTCGTTTCAATGGCATCATTCATATCTATATCTACTAATTTCTTTCTTAATCTATTCACATTAACGGTTAATGTATTGTCACTAACAAAAGCTTCATCATCCCACAACGCAGTGATGAGTGTATCTCTCGTAACAATTTGATCTTGTTTTTTCACAAGCATTTCTAATATAATCATTTCCGTTTTAGATAAATATATTTGATGATCCTCTTTACTTATACTACCTTTTGATAAGTCTAATATCGCATCTTGCCATGATAGCACACGCTTTTCATCTAAGCTAAATTGATAGACACGTCTGTATATGGCTTGGAGTTTCGCTATTAATACATTGGTATTAAATGGTTTTTGAACATAATCATCCGCGCCAAGTTCCATACTCATCACTTGATCCATTGGATTGTCCCTAGATGATAAAAATAAAATGGGTGTATTAGAGACTTCCCTAATTTTTCTTGTCCAATAAAATCCATCATATTTGGGTAATTTAACATCCATAATGATGATTGCGGGATTAACAGATTCAAATTTAGTCATCACATCATTAAAATCATCTATACCATTTACATTGAAATCCCATTGTTCCAACTCTTCACTTAATTCTTTAAATAATGTCATATCATCTTCTACTAATAGTATATCCATAAAGTCACCTTTTTATTTTGTATATTTTATATCTTCACCTGACTGGATTCGTCCATTAAAATGCTTAATTCGACAATCGATTTCAAAGCCACGCAGCATTAAACCTTGAAACGGCGATTGAAATAAGTAATACACAGGCCAAACTAATTTAGGTATATAGTCATATAGATGCACTAAGACAGTTTGTGTCCCTTTCAGCATACGGAACTCCAGCTTACCTTGCTTTATTACATTGGGTTTAACAATAGAACCACTTACTAAATGTAGCACAATCATATCATATTCGACTTGCATTTTATGAAGTACTAACACAGGTTTCTGCTTATCTTTTATGTAGATTACATAATTATCCTTGTCTTTGTACGCATGCAGCATCGTTCCTTTTGTTTCATTTAACCAATTAAAATAATATTCAACCATTTGGTCTAATGTCCAATTCATCGGTAATTGAATACTCAACGCACTGCGTACATCATCATATTTAGAGACTTGTAATTCAACTGACACATGTGGGCGTGAAACGATCGCTTCCGTTTGTTCTACTGGTACACCGTATGCTGACAAACGTTGAATGGTTTCATGATCAAATCGACTACCGCTAATATAAATAATTTTACCTATACCGTTCTCAGCAGCCGCTCTTCCAAAATTGTCAGAAGCAATTAAGTTTAAATCTCTTGCTGTTGCTTGTGTTAATTTAGCTGAATGTTTGGTTGGATCCAAATAATAAATGGCAATATCCATGTCTTCCATCGCATTTAATACATCATCATAATTATAAATATCTTTTTTCAACCATATCACTTCTTGGAAATCTTTCTCTTTAGGATATTTGGATAATGTATATAGATTGCCTTCATCTTTTATAGAATGAATCAAGTTTTTCCCTATATAACCTGTGACACCAGCGAGTAAAATATTGGGCTTCATAAGCATACTTCCTTTTTATTAGTTTGACTCTATTTAAATAATACCTAGTAATATCATGCTAATGATGTTAAGTTATACTATAACTGAGTATTAGCAAAATAGATATAAGGAGTGTTCATACATGGTTCATCAAATACGTGAAATTGGTATCAATGATATAGATTCATTTGTAAAGTTATTAACGACAATTTATGATGAATCTGATTACTTAATATATAATCCTGGGGAATATGCACCGTCTAACAATGACGCCATTGCAAACTTGGAACATTACATCACATCACCTTCTAACGCCATTTACGTAGCAGAGAATAACGATGAACTCGTTGGCTTTGCTATTGTTACGACAGGTAATTTTGAACGCACACGCCACGAAGCTATATTTTCTATGGGCGTTATCAGACATTATCGAGAGAAAGGGCTCGGTCAATCATTAATCAACTCTGTTGAAGCATGGTGTTTAAATCATCATATCCGTCGTATTGAAGCTTCGGTCGTTCCTGAAAATGAAACAGCAGTAGATTTATTTAAAACTGCAGGATACCAAATTGATGGTGAATTACGTGACAAATTGTATATAGATGGTAAATACTTTAACAAATATGTCATGTCGAAGTTACTACTTTAATTTACCTCTCAACTATTTATCTAAACGTCGCTTATATCTATGTTTTTTGTAAATGAAAAACATGTCAAACAGTAAACTAACTTCACTATTTATTGTCTCAATTTCACATTGTAGCAGCAGTAATGCGCGTAGATGTCAGTTTTTTATCATTTTCTGTTAGATTAACCTGGAAGAATGGAACTTGGTCATCTTTTTCAGTTAAGTAGAATGTATTATCTAATTACTAATTGTCTTATCTGTTGTACTCTAACTCATGTTATATAGTAATTTATAACGTTTTGATATATGTGACAAAGTGCATACACAAGAAATGAGCTACTCGAATCGTATGATAAATCGTAAATATTGTAAGTTATTAAAATAAAAAGCTAATCCGATAAACGGATTAGCTTTTTTGAGCATAGTCATTGGCAAGCTCTTTAGATTTACACTTAAATCTTCAACATACATACCAATGTATATGATGCATTAATTTATTAATATGGATTTAATTCGATACCATTAGGATTCGATGTTTCTTCATCCACTTCAGTTTCTACACCTGAAGAATTTGTATTTCTACTTAAGAAACTTTGCACTTTTTTCATATTTTGTTTCGATTCTGGTAACTCTAAATGGAATTGATATTGATGTCTTAAATTGTGCGTTCCATCATAAAATAGTTTATCTGTAGGTATACCTTTAGATTTTAATTTTTTATAAAACTCAATGTTTTGGCTATAAAACGGATCTGCATCACCTACTGATAAAAATGTAGGTGGATAGTCTTTTGTAACTTGATTAATCGTGGACATTTCACTAATATATTTAAACTGTGTCTCCCAGTCTCTCTTACCAGTATAACTTTCCATAAACAGTTGTATCCTTGGAAATTCAGTGGCTTTAACGGTTTTCATATCGTAAAAGCCTCCAAAGAAGATTGCCGCTTTTATTTTATCTGGTTCAAATTGCTGTTCAAATCCCATATCATCTCTTAGAGATTTATTCGTTTGCATTGCAGTATATTGACTTGATAGCTGAGCACCTGCTGAATCACCACCAAAAATCACTTGATCAAAATCCATAGGTAACTCATGTTTATTTTTTTTAATAAATTGTACCGCTTGGTCAATTTGATGAAGTTGCGTTGGATATTTATAGTCAGGTGCAAGTGCATAGTTAATATTTACTACGATATATCCCTGTTCAGCAATTTTTGATAGTAACGGATTCTTATATTGTTTATCCCCTGCTATAAAACCACCACCATGCATCCAAAATACGACCGGCAATTTATTATCTTTATCTAAATCAGTAGGCGTTAAAATATCTAATCTACTGTTTGGTACGCCTGTACTATAAGTTATATTGGTAAATGCATTGACGTTTCTATTATTAATTTGTACTTTTTCTTTTATTTCTCTAGAATGCTGTCGATCATACTGCTGTTTTAACAACAACGCAGTAACTAACGCTACCACAATAAATACAATCACAGTAATTATCGTCCACTTGTAATTTTTCTTCATGCATGACCTTTCCTTTCGGAAGCATTGTACCATAATTCATACAGTAGTGTGAATTGGCTAACAAATATAGATGAATGAAAAAGTCTGAGACATCAATAAGTAAGATGCCTCAGACTTTTACTCAATGGGAAGTAGAAATAAAGTCCCTTCCCTAATGATAATTATTTAATATATCTTTTTATTTAAGCAATAAATTTCTTGTTCTGACGTTTTCTACTATAATATTTCACAAGTACGCCTATTACAACAACTAAACCTACAACACCCATAATTGGATATAAGAAGTTGATAAGCCCAGCGAAACCTACAAAGCTTAATGCGAATGCAACAATTACCATAACCACGATAAATATGTGATATTTTTTACTATATGGTTCTGTAAATCTTGCCGCAAATGAGTACATTAAACCAAGAATTGTATTATACATTACCGCTAACATAATGATAGATAACACTAAACCAATCCAAGGATGGATATCATTAGCTAACATTAACATTGGAATAGATGCATCTTCGATTTTTGTAAATTCTGATTGTAATGCAAAGTTGATAAGTGCTAATAATATCATATAAACGATACCACCAAATAATGCACCTGCGCCTGAAACTCTACGTCTCGAAGCATCGCCACCAATTGCAACAATCGTACTAAACCCAACTGCAAATGCTAAACCACCATAGTTGATACCATATAAGATACCTTTTACGAGACTTGCATCTGGAACTGAGTCATTGACTTCACCAAACGAAATACTTCCATTAAATAAGTAATACGCAGCAATAATAACAACTAAAATTATTAAGAATGGTGTGACTACGCCTAAAGCACGTACAATTTTGTTAAAGTCCATTAATAAAGTGATATAAATTACAATAACCATTATCAATGCACCCAACCATGTTGGTACGCCAAAACTTTCTTCAAACGTTGATCCTGCGCCAGCAATCATTGTGACTGAAATACCAAATAAGAAAAATATTAATAAGTAATCGACAATTTTACTGAACTTATTTCCAAATAAGTAATCTAAAGTAGACTCATGATTTTGTGCATCAAAAGCAGTTCCGATTTTCGCAACTTGTCTACCTATAAATCCTAAAATCAGACCCGAAAGTATAACACCGATGTATGACCATAAGCCATATGGTGAGAAGAATTGCATTACTTCCTGTCCTGTTGAAAAGCCGGCACCTACAACGATACCAACATAAGCGAATCCAATTTTTACCGCTTCTTTATTCAACCCCATGTAAATTTAACCTCCTCATAGTTAACACATTGAGTTATTATAACTTACTGAATATATTTTGCAACAGCACACCATAAAATTTTACACTATACATTATTTTTAACACAAATATACATTCAACTTAATATTATTAAAAATTCAATCAGTGTATTAAATATACTATTTACATAAAATAACAACCGTTAAAACCGCTTGATTCGAGCATTTTTTGCAACTTTATACATGACTACTTTCCAAGAATACATTTAATATCCCTTTAAAATTTTTCGTGAGGATATAATATCTAGATATGAGATTACAAACACAAAGAACCAAGTGAAACACATTACAGATAAATGTAGTTTACTTGGTTCTATTTAAAATAGATTGGATTATTTGTCAAAATCTAATATTTTTAATGCTTCACCTAAATTAACTAACGCATTAATGGGCATTTTTAAAACGATTTAACTCGTTAAATTCAACAACCACATTATCCATACGTTTAGCAGTTTCTTTAAGCACATTACGCGCAACACTATTCGTAGGATCTAATTTAAGTATTTGGCGTGATACGTCGAATGCTTTTTTATCAGAAATGACTGGTTCCGGAACTGCATGTAATAATAACATTTGTAACAAGCTTTTTACTTCTTTGCCCTCAGTGATTTTTATGGATGCTTCTGCATGATAAAATGCAGAATCCAAAGCCCCATGGAGTTCACTTAATGGATAGACTAATAAGAGGAACGCTAAATCGTGCATTTCTGCCGTTTCTTCTTCTTTCATCATATCTAAAATACATGTATAAAACATAATATTTTCCACTTCATGAGCACTTGAAATATAAGCTTCTTCAAATTCCATAAAATCTGACTGGGACATTAAACGTTTGACTGACTCAAATTCGCCGTTTAAGACATGCTTTTGTATTAAATCTTTCATGGCAATGTCCTCCTAGGTATCCAGATTTCTATAACAGTTAGCTTTTATTCTACCATAATCTATCTCTATATTCATTTAAAAAAGAAGTTTTTTGTCAAATTAGTTGCTACTTTCATATTTAACTTACTTTTTATAGTTTTTAACAATAGCTATGCGCTTTAGCCAAATGTTTTATTTAACGCTTCTATGGTCTCATCAATAGATCCACCAACTGATAATTTAACTGCTGCAGTAAAACTCCCTTCAACAATAGGTGCATCAACTTTCTCTACTCGATGTTGCCCTTCATACATCTCAATTGCTAAATCTAAGTTCATTTCTGCAGACCCGATATCATAAAAACATAACGTATCATCATCTACTTGATTAATTAACGCTTGTATATGGTCATATGACGTACCGATATCATCGCCTACACCACCTTGATCAATTACTGTCACACCCGGTGCCATTTGTTTTAATAAATCTTTTGTACCAGCCGCAATTGCTTTACTATGACTAATGATTACGATTTGAGTCATTATGATTCATCTCCAATCAATGCATTTAAAATGTAAACACTACTCTGTGCGCCTGGGTCAACGTGTCCTTTCGAATCTTCCTTGAAATAGGAAGCACGTCCTTTTGTAGCTTCAATATCTTTTGTCATATCAGCATATGATTGCAATACATCAAGCGTCAAGTTTTCACCTTGTTGTATGGCTTGATTAGCACGTTCGATAACGTCAAACATGGTTTTTTCATTTAATTCTACTTTGCCTCTTTGCGCAATCGCTTCTGAAAATGAATTTAATAGTGCTTTTAAATTGTCTTGATCAATTTCTTCATTGACCACTTGAGACATTTTTACAAAGCTGAAGCCATACAAAGGGCCTGAAGCACCGCCGATATGAGACATTAAAGTCATTCCAGTAGACTTTAATAAACTTTGCATAGAGCTGTCATCAATATTATCAGGTAAAGCTTTAAAGCCTCTTACCATGTTAACACCATGATCCCCATCACCAATAGCTCTATCTAAATCCGTAAGTAGTGTTTCTTTTTCTTCAAATACTTCTACTAATTCTAATAACCGTGCTTTGAGTTCAGAGATATTCATGCTTCCACTCCTTCAGTTTATGTTTTAAGATATTTTAATTAAAATAATGACTTGAGGTTGGCGTATTGATCGCAGTTAGGATTGCTTCTGAATTCGGTACAAGCGTTAACGAAAATCCTTGCATATCTAAAGCTGTCATATAATCGCCTACTAACCATTGAGCAACTGTTTTATCGTTTTTATCCATATATTCAGCAACATATTTTGCCACTATATTAAGCTCTGAAAGCGGCGTGGCACCCATGCCATTGACCATTACGATCAAATCATCTGATTGTACTTCTTTGAACAATTCATTTAATAAACGTTCTACAATGTTATCTACGGTTTCTATTTTTTCTCTTGATAGACCTTTCTCACCATGTATACCGATGCCTATTTCCATTTCATCCTCTGCTATGTCAAAACCAAATTGACCTGTTGTTGGTACCATGGGCGCTGTAATGGCCATACCAATCGTATTGATATTTGGTAAAAAGTTCTCTATCTTTTCTTTGATATCCGATAATACCACGCCATTCTCTGCTAAGTGACCCGCATATTTATGAACGAGTACTGTACCCGCAACACCTCTACGTTTTTCTTCGTCGCTTACTGCAATATCATCTTTCACAACCACTGTTTCTACGTGAATGTCTTCCATTTCAGCCATTTCTTGTGCCATTTCAAAATTCATAACGTCACCAGCATAGTTTTTCACTACTAATAATACGCCATCACCATTGTCTACAGCTTTAATCGCACTTAATATTTTATCAGGTGTTGGTGATGTAAAGACTTCGCCACAAACTGCAGCATCCAACATGCCTTGTGCTACGTAACCCGCATGTGCTGGTTCATGGCCACTACCACCTCCAGAAACAATCGCTACACCTTTTCCTTTTTTATGTTTTCTAACAACAACGGTATCTGAAATAATCTCAATTTCTTTATTTGTGATTGAAAGTCCATCTAACATATCATTTAAAAAATGTGTTTTTTCTTTAATCAATTTTTTCATAACGACGACCTCCTCATTTATCTATTTATTCTTAGTATACCCCACTCACAAATGTAAACGCTAACATATAAGCGTTGATTCTTCTAATTTTTCCAACATTATGGTTACCTTCTAAAATTGAGCATAAAAAACGAATACTTGTATCAACTTCAACAAGTATTCGTCTCAATATTTCATCTATTAAACTGATTTTGTTTTGTACATTAAGTATAAGAAATAAGGTGCTCCGATAATTGCAACAACAATTCCTGCTGGAATACCAGATGGCTGTAAGATAACTTGTCCTAAAGTATCTGCCAATACAAGTAAGAAAGCACCAATTAATATAGAAATTGGTAAGAACAACTGGTGTCTTGGTCCGACAATTGATTTAGCAATATGAGGCCCTAATAATCCTATAAAACCTATTGCACCTACAACCGATACTGCGGCAGATGAAAGTAAGACTGCGACAAGTAGAAGGATAATACGTTCTCTACCGATTTTCACACCGACACCTTGTGCAATATGCTGATGTGTATTCAATAAGTTTAAGACATTCGCTTTAAATAGTAAAAATGGTATAAGTACAATAATCCATGGTAAGAAGGCAATAACAAATGCCCACTCATCTCCCCAAATATTACCAGCAAGCCATGAAGCAATAAACTCTGATTGATCTTCATCGAATGTAGACATTAATGTTAATGAACCACCGCTTAGTGCTGAGGCCATACCAACACCAACTAGCACCATACTTGCAGGCGTAATACCTTCACCTTTGTTATAACTGAATGAAAATATAATGAGCGCAGTCAGTACGCCACCGATCATACTTATAATAGGGAGGACGTAAACAAAATTGGCTGCATCAACCTGACCTACAACTATAAATAACGCAATAACAAAGCCACTACCTGCGTTGATTCCAAGAATACCCGGTTCCGCTAATGGGTTCTTAGTCACACTTTGTATAATAGCCCCACTCATAGCTAATGCTGCGCCTGCTAAAATTGTAATAATCATTCGTGGTAATCTAAACTCCATGAGTATTAAGGTATCTGTATAGGCTCCTTGACCAATTAGCGTCTTTAAAAACGTGCCAACTGACATCTTATACTCACCTGAAGTCATACTCCAAGCACATGCCAACAATACTAAGATAGTTAGAATCACCATTGTGATCCATTGTTTATGTTTTAATCTTGGATCTATCATGAGAAGCGTCCCCCTCTTTTAACTAAGTATAAGAAGTAAGGTACACCAATAAAGGAAATAATTGCACCAACTGGAGCTTCTCCTAGCATACGTGCAACTGTATCCGCAACAAGTAGTAACAAGCCACCAACAACTGCCGTAAGTGGAATAACACGAGCATAATCTGTTCCTACTAAATATCTCACTATATGCGGTACCATTAAACCGACAAATGCTATTTGACCAACCATCGCTACGGCTATACCTGCCATAATCATAGATAAAATCAACGTAATTGCGCGCGTGAATGCTACATTTTGACCAAGGCCTTTAGCAAGGGTTTCGCCTAAATTTAATATTGTTAATTGCTTACTCATTGAAATGATAATGACAAGTGCAATTAAAATAAATGGCGCTGCCCACATTAATTGATTCCAAGTCGTACCTGAAACACCACCGGCACTCCAAAACGTTAAACTTTGATTTAATCTAAATAACAATGCGACACCTTGACTTAATGCAGTCAATAGCGCACTGACGGCTGCACCTGCTAATATAATACGCATAGGATTAAACCCATCACTTCTTGACCTACCAATCATGAGCACAATAAAGCCACCCATTAATGCACCTATGAATCCAGCAAACATCATAACGATAAATGGTGCTGTCGGATAGAATGCAAAAGTGAGCGCAAGCATGAATGAAGCACCCGAATTCAGACCAATTAAACTCGGGTCAGCCAAACCATTTTTAGTAACACCTTGAATGACTGCACCTGAAGTACCCAATGCAACACCAACTAAGATTGCACCTATATCTCGTGGTATGCGTATTTCACTTATGATATTATGTTGTTGATTTTTAGGGTCATAGTTAAATATTGCTTCAAAAATAGTCGATAAATGAATTTTAGCATCACCAAATAAGATTGAAGTAATCAAGGCAACAATCAATAGTAGCACTGCTATAATAAATGTCGTTGTAAAATTCAACTTCCCTTTTCTCTTTGTAGTCATAATTTATCCCTAAACCTCAGAATAACTTTTTCTGCATAAATCGTATGTTACTAGCATAGGTTTTCCAGTTCTTGGGTCTGTACTAATCTCTACATCGATATTAAACACTTTTTCTAAAATATCTTTCGTTAACACTTCTTCAGTCTCACCAGTCGCAATAATATCGCCATTTTTCATAGTAATTAAATGATCTGAAAAACGGACAGCCTGGTTTATATCATGTAAAACCATGATAATTGTACAACCTTGTTCTTTATTTAATTGCGTAATCAATTCCAAGATTTCTAATTGGTGAGAAATATCTAGATATGTTGTTGGTTCGTCTAAGAAAATAATATCTGTACGTTGAGCTAAAGCCATAGCTATCCATACACGCTGACGTTGTCCACCACTCAAGTCATTGATAGAACGCAATTTAAAATCATACGTACCAGTTACGCGCATTGCCCAATCAATTTCCTTTTTGTCTTCTGCAGACAGACGACCAAAGCCTTTTTGATGCGGAAAGCGACCATATGATACAAGCTCACCGACTGTCAATCCATCAGCAACTTCTGGTGATTGAGGTAAAATCGCTATTTTCTTTGCAATTTCTTTCGTAGAATGTGAATGTATGTTTTCACCATCTAACTTAATTTCTCCATTTTTAACCGGTAATAACCGTGATAACGCTTTAAGTAATGTTGATTTCCCACAACCGTTTGGTCCTATAATAGAAGTAATTTTTCCATCTGGTATGTGTACATCTAAATTATTGACGATGACATTATCTCCATAACCTATAGTGACCTGTTCTCCTTTTAAGCGATTCATAATTTCCCTTCTTCCTATAGCAGTAGGCATCATAGCCTGTTTATTCCCTTATAAATTTTATCTATTGACTTATAAATTTTCCATATTTTTTAAATGATAATCATTATCATAGATGTCATTATATCATTTTTTAAACCTATTGACTATCAAATGTTTTTATAGTATTTCTTTACTTTATAATCTGTTTATATCTATATACTTTTTATTTTCAGTTGCTTATATGTTCGTTTTCAGGGGAGCTTTTTAAGCAAAATAAATAGCCTTTAGTTATGAATTACTTCATAAATTAAAGGCTAAAAGTGAATTAATTTATTTTTAATGTTCGTCGATTAAAAAACCGTTACCATATACATCTCGTACATCATGTATTACTAAAAAGGCATCGCTGTCTATTTTTCTAATTAAGCGTTTCGCACGTGTGACCTGTGTCTTCGTTATTACAACATACAAGATATCTTTTTCTTGTTTAGAAAAATAGCCACGTCCATTTAAAATGGTAAGTCCACGTCCTACTTGCTCATCTATTACTTTAGCAATTTCATCTGGTTTGCTTGAAATAATGGTCATTGCTTTTTTCGTATTCAAACCTTCTATGACATAATCCATCACTTTGGTACCAATGTATAGCGAAATCACTGTTACAAGTGCACTAGAAATTGGAATAACCGATAATGAAATCGCTACGACAATCAAGTCAAAGAATAGCAATGCATACGGTGTACTGACATCTAAATATTTATTGGCAATGCGCGCTAAAATCGTTGTCCCCGCTGTTGTGCCACCGGCAAGTACAATAATCCCGATACCGAGCCCGACACATGTACCGCCAAACACTGCATTCACTAAAATATTACCGGTTTCAATCTTCCAGCTTTCGGTAAACTCTAAGAATATAGAGATAAGTATGGTTGCAACTATCGTTAAGTACATACTTCTCTTGCTTAAAAATTTATAGCCTATCGCAATTAACAATGCGTTAAAAACAAAGTTTGTGATACCTGGAGAAATGTGAAAGGCATAGTACAGAACAATCGCTATACCAGTTACGCCTCCTTCACCTAAATCAGCAGATATGATAAATGTATTTACGCCAGCTGAAAATATAAATGATCCAAAAACGACTAATATTAAATCACGTACTGTTTTATTCACCCACACGACCCCCTTCGATTTGCTTCAATCAATTGAATGTTAGCAAATAATCGTCAATACCACAACATCTATATTGTCGCAAAAGCCCAATTCATCGGTCTAAATCGCTATGATACTGCCGATACTTTATATCACAACTTTTTAAAGTTTAAAAATTCTGAAATTTCTGTTTACTTATACTTCTCTGTTTGCTATAATAAAATCTATCTTCTTATTGATAGCCAATAAGAAGCCATCTCCTTTGTGTTGTTTATAGTAACAAACAAAACAATTTTTGCTCGAGTATATTTTTAGTACCTAGTCCTTACTAATTATGTACAATTAATTCATTTCCCGTAAAAACCAAGTAATGATGAATGTGTCTCCTCACTTCAATTACTTGGTTTTTTATTGTGTTTTTTGGTACCAAGTCTATCAATACAGAACTAATGTGATAGGACTTCTTCAACAAAGCGATGCCACTCTTTTAAACAATAAAAAAAGAGTGTACAGAAACCTAATTTAGAAAAAATTAAGTTCCCTATACACTCCAACATGGTTTTGAGATAAAAAACATATAAGCACTTTAAAACCTATATATAAATATACCTCGCATGCTTCACATCTATCTTATTTTATTATGCATTTTAAAATCATACCTCATTCAACTTACCAAGCAAATAATCCAACGAAACCTGCAGTCATTAATGATACTAAAATACCAGCAAGTAATAGCATTGGGACATATTGTGAAACAAAATCGGATGTTTTCTTATCTACGATCCCTTTCAAAGTACCTACAATCATACCGATTGTTGAGAAGTTAGCAAATGAGATTAAAAATGTTGTGATTACTGCACGTCTATGTGGTGAATAGGAATCAACGACGTCTTTAATTTGCCCCATCACAACGAACTCATTTGTAACAATTTTTTTAGCCATTTGTTGTGCTACAATCCATGCTTCGCCCCATGGTAAACCTAATAGTAATGCGAATGGATACATGAACGCACCGAGTATTTGATCTAGACCGAAACTACCTTTAATACCTGCCCAACTTCCCACGATGCCAGTTATTAAGTTAATTAATCGATCAATTAAATCTGATAAAGCTACAAAACTAATAACAAACGCCACAATTATTAGAATCAGTTTACCAGCATTAAGTACAGAATCGCCTAAGAATGAGAAGAACGGTTGGCGTTCCACTTCATCATTTTGAATACTGTAAATAATATCTTCTTTTTCTTCAAGAGTGACTGGATTTAATATCGATGAAACAATAATTGCATTAATAATATTTAATGGAATGGCAGTTAGTACCAAATCACCTGGAACCATAGAGACATATGCACCAACAATGGCGCCAGATATCGAACTCATTGCCATCATTGCAACAGTTAACACACGTGTTTCTTTCATACGCTTCAATTGTTCATTTGAAACAGCTAAAGCTTCTGTATTACCTAAAAACATCATTTCGATACTAAAGAATGACTCGAACTTAGGTTGTCTTGTAACTTTCGCTAATACCCAACCTATACCACCAATGACTTTTGGTAATATATTAAAGTACATTAAAATATCGAATAATGGTACAACTAATAAAATTGGGAATAAAGCACTTACTGCCATGTCCATTGCACCTGGTTTCACCCAACTTGCAAATGCAAAGCCTGTCCCAGCATGTGCAGAATCAATCACCCAAGAAATACCATTCGCTAACGATTGTACTGCTGTTTTCCCCCAAGGAAAGTACATTAAAAACCATGCTAAGAATAAATTTATTAGTACTAAAATAGCAATAGATTTCCATTGAATATGCTTTTTGTTTCTAGAAAATAAGACTGCAATCCCTAAAAATACAAACAATCCTATTATGTTTATCACTAAGAACATCAATACACCCACCATTTCTAATTTAAATCATTGTTATCAATGTATGTTTGAAAGTACACCTGTTGCTATGTATTTTGAAAATATAAATAAACAAATTGTCTCCATCCTTAATAACGCATGCATTAATTATTAAGTTTCAACTTTCCATTTATCCTTTTTTCTTCTAATTTTTAGTTTGTTCAATCATCATAATAAATGAGTTATACTTTCATAAGACATTACTTTGAATCTACTTAATAATTATAGCACGCATGTACTTTATATAAAATAACTATTTTATAGTTCGTTTTAATCGAAAAAAAACAGTCATTCACTTCCTAAAATATTCGTGTTTAATTATGAAAACGGCTTCATTTGATAAACAAATGAAGCCGTTTCTGTTCTTTTTATTTTGTTAAGTTCTGTGTGTTTACAAATTGTTGATATTTTTCATGATTAGTAATTAGTTCTTGATGTGTACCTCTACCTGTTACTTTCCCAGCATCAATAAAGATAATTTGCTCCGCTTTTTTAATAGTAGAAAGTCTATGTGCGATAACAACCGTCGTACGATTTTCCATTAATTCCTCTAATGCGTCTTGTATTTTCCGTTCGCTCTCACTATCTAAATTAGCAGTAGCTTCATCAAGTAATAAGATATCTGGATTTTTAACAAAACAACGGGCAACATCGATACGTTGACGTTGGCCACCTGATAGTTTCAATCCACGTTCACCGACGACCGTATCGTAACCATCTTCAAACTGTTCAATAAATTCATGACAATTTGCTAACTTCGCGTAATGAATCAATTCTTCATCAGTGACTTCCCGATTAATACCATATAAAATATTATCCTTAATAGTACCGTTCATCATTGAATTGGATTGCATGACATAGCCTATTTTTTCACGCCATTGCCCTAATGCAATATCGTAAATTGAATTACCACCATATGTAATATCGCCATCTTCAATATCGTACATACGCTCTATAATATTAAAGATTGTACTCTTACCTGATCCTGAGGGACCTACAAATGCTGTGACTTTACTTGGAGGTATTTCAAAATTAACATCCGAAAGTATGGGTTTCGTACCATACTTAAAATCAACGTTTTCAAATATTAAGCTGCCACCATTAATTTCTGATGCTTGAGTGACATTTAAAAGTTCCGTTGGTTCTTCCATAATTTCATAGATACGACTACTGGCACCAACTGCCTTTTTATAGTCTGTAACTAAAGTTGATAAATTAATTAATGGGGATGACAGTTGGATTACATAAAATATCATGGCAATTAACGTACCGGCTGTTATTGCCCCTGTCGAAATTCTGATTGCACCAAAACCTAATATAATGGCAATCGTGAGTAGCATAATCACACCTGATATCGGTTGGATGATGGCAGTAATTTTAGCCTGTTTCAATCCTAAAAAGTATATTTCTTTTAAATTTTTATGTGCATTATCCAATTCTAAATCTTCAGTATGAGAAACCTTTACTAAACGCATTTCTGTTAAAACACGTCCTAACAAACCACTGAAATTCGCGATTTCTGACTGAGTTTTTTTAGAAATGTTTTGCATTACTTTACCGAGTGGTATCATAATCAATACAAAAATAGGTATCGTAATAAATGTTAATAACGTCATCTGCCAATCCATGACAAATAACATAATCATAGATCCAATGATTGTTAGCACAGAAGGTAAGAGATTGGGTAATTTCTGAGAAATAAATTCATTAATTACTTTCGTATCATCTGTTAAACGACTCATTAATTGCCCACTTTCGTTTTGATCAAAGAATGGCATTTTCAAATGAATGATATGGCGCCATAACACAGAACGAATGGCATAAATAATTTTTTCTCCAATTTTGCTTAGTAAATATAAACCAATCCCACTCAATAATGCATTTACTATAAAAATAGAAATGAATCCAGCGACAAACATCCAATTCATATTTTCAAATGAAAATTTGTCCACAAGCTTACCTGTGAAAAATGGTACGAGTAGTCCTGTAATACTACCTAATGAAGAAATCAATACGGCAATAATAATCAGCCCTACCGGCCATGATAATTTTTTGAATAAGTAGAATAATGGATTCTCTTGCTTCATGTTTTTGACCTCTTCTTAAAATTTTTATTTCTTTTATACGATAATTGAGCAGATATTTAAAAATTTCATTAAATGAATTACAATTCAACTGATTCTATTTTACACAACTCTTTTCCATTCCACAAATACCCTAAACTAATAGGGTTATATTTTATTATAAGTTTGCAATATGCTAAAATATTTCTATTGCACCAAAACTGAATATATTAAGAGGGAATGTCATTATGAGAAAGTTTATACTAACTATTATAACTGTACTCTTCATTGGTACAATTATAACACCTTCTGCACAAGCTGAAAGCATTACGCCAACTCAGGCTGCTAATCAATATGGCTATAATGTCACAGATTCATATCAACCAGAAGGCGCCATTAATGTTTCGCAAACAGGGCAACTATTATATCAATACAATATCAATAAAACATGGTATCCCGCTTCGATGACTAAATTAATGACCATGTATTTAACACTCGAAGCAGTAAATAAAGGTGATTTGTCTTTAAATGATAAGGTTAAAATCACAGATGAACACTATAGAATGTCTACACTTCCTGAACTAAGTAATACAAAACTTTATCCAGGTGAAACATATACGATCAAAGAGTTATTACAAATTACGGTGTCTAACTCTAGTAATGCTGCTGCGCTTATTTTAGCTAAAGAAGTTTCTGGGAATCTTTCAGACTTTACAGACAAGATGAATTCAAAAGCAAAATCATTAGGCATGAAAGATACGCATTTTGTAAACCCTACTGGTGCTGAAAATAAACAATTAAAAGATTTCGCACCTAAAAAATACAAAAACGAAGACAATAATACGTCAACTGCTAAAGACTTTGGCATTTTATCACAACATGCTGTACAAGATACACCAAAAATTTTAGATTTTACTAAACAACTTGCGCCAACCCAACACGGTGTAACTTATTATACATTTAACCATTCACTTGAAGGTGCCGATATGAGCCTAGAAGGTACTGACGGATTAAAAACAGGTTCAAGTGATATCGCCGATTACAACCATACCATTACAACCAAACGTGATGGTTTCCGAATTAATCAAGTTATCATGGGCGCCGGCGACTATAAAAACCTTGGCGGCGAAAAACAACGTAATATGATAGGTAATGGATTGATGAACATGTCCTTTGACCAATATAAATATACAAAAATATTATCAAAAGGCGAACAAAAAATTAACGGTAAAACGTATTTTGTTGAAAAAGATCTTTACGATGTATTACCAAAAGACTTCGATAAAAACGACTACAAAGTCGTTATTGAAGATGACAAAGCACATATCGACTATGACCGTGAATTTATTTCAGATAAATATGGTCCACCATCAGTTAATGTTAATAAACCACTTGTACATCAAGCAACAACAATTGTAAAATCATCTTGGGATGAACATCCAATCTTAACATTATTAGGTACCATTTTAATCATTGTAGCCATAGCCATTGTTATTTATCTTATTATCGACTTATTCAGAAAAAAATCACGTAATAAAAAATAATATTACCCGATGGGAGTGGGACTACGAAATCTCAATAAAAAATTTGATTTCTGTACCACTTCCATTTTTTACACATAAAAAGGTTGTTGAAGTCAGTTCACCTCAACAACCTTTTTATGTGTTATTTAATTTTTTCAAAACAAGTTCCATTTATATAGCACATTTTACTTTTCACTATCACCATATAATTCTTTTTTAATTTTAGTTGTAGATATACCCTCTGTACGATTAAGATATATCACTTCACATTTGTCTTTTAAGAAATCAAATTCGCCTTCCCAATCATGGCCCATTACAAAAGTATCCACTTCATAGCGATCAACGTCAATTTCTTTTTGGCCCCAACCACTTTCTGGGATAACAAGGTCAACATAACGTATGGATTCTAACATCATTTTACGTTGTTCAAAGTTATAATAAGATTTTTTATTTTTAATGCGATTAAACTCATCTGTTGATAAAGCAACTATTAAATAGTCACCCATTTCTCTTGCTCTTCTTAACAATTCAATATGACCATAATGTAATAAATCATATGTGCCATAAGTAATTACTCGTTTCATAAACTATACTCCTTAACAAAAAATTTACTTAAATTTTACATTTTAAAAATTATAGCATATTCCATACAAGTTTACGAATATCGACTGTTTTTATCGGTTTAAAATTTGTTTCAATTTCATTCTTCCTCTGAATCGAGCGCGTTTGGGTAAAATTTCCGCTTTAAAGCGATAATAATTCGGTCTACCAATACCAACCTTTAACAATGTATCTCTCCATTGTTGATACAGCGCTTTATTCCACTTTTTACTGCCTTGCTCAATCACTTTTACAATTCTAAACATCGCTGCACCATCGTAATCTGTTTTCTGCATTTCCATCATGTATGCAATAACTAAATCTAATAATTGTTGTGTTATTATGTCATGCTTTTCAATATATGATTGCAATAAATAACTGACAATCAACTCATCCATGCGGTAGCTATAATAAATTCTTGATTCTCTAAGTAATAACGTATCCATAACACGCGCTCTTACTTTAACTGCATCTTGCATATACGAAGCAAATTGCTCTGCACGTTGATCTGTTACGGACCCTTCTTGCTCGTTATAACCATACACAATATCAGGTAATAGTTGAATATCATGTGCTTTTTTATATGCATTAATAATAAAAGTATGTTCTTCACAGAACACCACATCTTCATCGAAGCGTAAGTCTGCAAATTTGGCGTTAAACATTTTAGCGCCCGGACCGATAGATTGCATCATATCTGGACATTGTGCGAGATTGACTTTATCAAGTTTTTGAATAGCTTGATGTGAATAAATCGTTTGCCAATCGCCATCTTTTTCACGACCAATTTGACCAATTACAATATCCACATTGTCATCTTGCTGATAATAATCTGCCATAAAATCAATTCTGCTTGGCAAAAATTCATCATCTGCATCTAAAAACATAAATACATCACCTGTCATATTAGCAAGCCCAACATTTCTACTAGCTGCCGCACCTTGATTCTCTTGATTAATAATAATGACATGCTTGTATTCATTTTGAAGTTTTTCGAGTTCTATTTTACTATCATCTGTTGAGCCATCATTGATACATATAATTTCATAATTTTGTTTCGTATCAACGGATGCAATTGCTCTACGAATTGTATTCACTGCATTAAATACAGGAATGATAATTGAAATTTTCATATTTTCACCATTTTCTCTATTTCATTAATAACTTTAGTCAAACTATCTTTGGCATTATACTCGTGCCAATCATTAAATAAAGGGGGTAATTGTACATCATGATCTTTTAGCTTTTCTATTAATTCTGTTTCTGTATAGGCTTTATATGCTTCAGGAATAGCTTTATAAAATGTATTTAATCCTCGCTCTTCCTCATACTGTGCTTCATCATAGACATAAAATAATGATGGCTTATCTAAAATACTAGCTTCAATCGCTAATGAGCTATAATCACTTATGATCACATCAGCTAAAATCATCATTGATTGTAAATTAATCGCTGTTTGGTCTTCTGTTGCGATAGAAGGATGTAAGTTGCTAAGTAGCGTATACTCTGGTAACGCTGCTTCAAATTGGCTTTTATCAATTTGACGATTGGCTTGCTTATGTTCACGATAAGTGGGGACGTAAATTGCTACCTTCCCCTCTATACCATATTGTTTTTTCAATTCATTCTGCCTTTTTACTACATCGAGTCTCGTATAAGGAACCAACCTTGGTAGTCCAGTTCTTAAAAATTGGTCGTCTGACGCCTCAAAAGATGCTTTGAAACATTCAATCATTGGTTCACCGCCTACCAGATACTTATCTGTCGCATTATAGACTTTTCTATATTGATTCACCATTTTAGCATTGGATAAATCCACTTGATGATCCGTTAATCCAAATTGTTTCAATGCACCTGCTGCATGCCATGTTTGAATAATGGTTTGGTTCGGTTTTTTCTTTAATCCTCCAAGCATTAAATAATACGTATCAATAACGATGACTTTTGCAGAACTAAGTGCTTTGATATGTTTAAATACACGCTTATTACCCGCCGGTAAAAAGTTTATTGTTTCAAATTGTTGTAAATATTTACGATTTTCTTCATTTCCAATCACAGTGATTGCGTACCCTTTTCGGTATAATGCTTCAACGATTGGACACACGTCTTCAGCAAATGTCATCATGATAACAATATGCTTACTTTGTACTTTCTTCTTTATATATATTAAATTCAAAAAGCGAATTATACCCATATATAAATTTTTAATAAGTTGTCTCACTACGTTCACCGCCAATTATTTTTTCAATGCGCTTGTTTATATTATATCTATCATAAATAGAAAATTATAGAAAAATCCTTTTTATCCATTTGAAATACTCAATTTTATTGAACCAATGCAAATCCGTACATCTTTCGCATTTCATACTTAATACAAATGTTGAAAGGCCTTTATAATAACCGCCAAAATTTTAATAGGATTACATGCACTTAAATTCATGCATTTATACGGCTCATTTCACGCAAATCACAGTAGTTCTAAAGCGTAGTAAGCAATTATGTTGAGTGTAAAAAAGTCTGAGACATATCATTATGTCCCAGACTTTGATTTCAATATATCACGCGCTAAATTCATTGATTCAGCATTCTCTATACTTTAAATATCTACTTATTTACATGAAATCTGCAAAATGATCTCGATAACGCATATGAAGTATTGAACCGAGTATAAACAGAAGTATAATAATAAACATGTTATACAACGTTAATTCCCAATGTGTAATAAAGTACCACTCTTTGTGTAACACAGCAGAACGATATGCCTCTGCTAAATAATAAATCGGATTTAATTTCATTACATCTTTTACAATACCTTCTGGCGGTACAATTAAAATAGATGAAGCAAAGAATACCATTCTCATTAAAGCTTGAATTGCCTGTTGCGTATCTTTAACGAGTACACCTAATGTAGAGGTGAACAAAGCAATCGCTGTTGTAAGGATTAGTGCAAATGGTACGTATAAAAACAGTTGTAATGTATAAATTGTTGGATAATAGCCAGCTAACATACATATGAATATAACAACAACGAGTAATGCTAGATGACCGTAGAATCTACTCATTACAATATAGGAAGGTATGATGGATAACGGAAAATTCATCTTCGCTACATGATTATACTTCGTTGCTATTGACTTTGTTCCTTCTAAAATACCTTGGTTAACAAAGAACCACATACTTATACCTACGAGTAACCAATAAATAAATGGCACACCGTCTATAGGATTATTACTTCTAATACCCAGACCAAAGACAAACCAATAAACCATAATTTGCATCGCTGGATTAATTAATTCCCAAGCCATACCTAAATAATTATTCGTATTCGTAATTTTCACTTGGAACTGCGCAAGCCTTTGTATAAGATAGAAATTTTTAAAATGCTCTCTAAATACTATCCACACTGCATTCATTTAAATAAACCACACTTTCAATCGATTTGCTTATCATCATTTATTCATGACGCTATTTATTGTATTCAATTCCAATATACGCTTTATGTCGTTACATAACAACTTTCATTCTATTCGCATATGACTCATTTTGAAAAGTGTTATTAAGTTAGCATGTTATATATTAAAATAATGAAAAATAGTTATTATAAATTCAGATAAAAGCGTTTCGTATCTATATTATTTTTTAACTTTATCATTAATAGTTGATTTTATAATGTATATTCAGTAAAATTTAACAACTGTATAAGTAATAATTATGTTAAATTGTACTCACTTACTTTACAATAGGTTAATAAATTTAACAACTAATATAATGTATAATATAATGGTATTAACTGTAAACAAGGAAGGTAAAAATATGAACGTATCGGTTAACATTGAACATGTAACTAAAGAATATCGTATTTATCGTAATAATAAAGAACGTTTAAAGGATGTCATTGTTCCTTTTCATAAAAATAAAACGTTCTATGCATTAAATGATTTATCATTAACGGCTTATGAAGGTGATGTCATCGGTTTAGTAGGTATAAATGGCTCGGGTAAATCTACTTTGAGTAATATGATTGGTGGCTCTCTGTCTCCTACTGAAGGCGATATCAAACGTGATGGTGATGTAAGTGTCATTGCGATTAATGCAGGACTAAATGGTCAATTAACAGGTATTGAAAACATTGAATTCAAAATGCTTTGTATGGGCTTTACGCGTAAGCAAATTAAAAAGCTCACACCTGAAATCATTGAATTTAGTGAACTAGGTGAATTTATATATCAACCTGTAAAAAAATATTCAAGTGGTATGCGTGCTAAGCTCGGTTTCTCTATCAACATTACAACTAACCCTGACATTCTCGTCATCGATGAAGCATTATCTGTAGGTGACCAAACCTTTGCGCAAAAATGTTTAGATAAGATATTTGAATATAAAGAACAAGGTAAAACGATATTCTTTGTTAGTCATAATATGAAACAAGTACGTGAATTCTGTACTAAAATTGCTTGGATTGAAGCAGGCAAACTTAAACAATTCGGTGAATTAGACGACGTTCTCCCTGAATATGAAAAATTCTTAAACGACTTTAAAAAGCGTTCTAAAGGAGAACAAAAGAAATTCAGAAATGACTTAGATAGTTCAAGATTTGTTGTAAAATAAATGACTTAAATTTAAATAGGAGTCCGAGACATCAATAAACCCATGTCTCGGACTCCTAATTTATATGTACTTAAGTAAAATTCAGCTCAAGTAATATTTTTGCTTATGACACTAACTTAAAACTACAACCTGTTTTATGAATAACAGATTACAATCACTGTGCTATCTAATGTTATTTCTTTAATCTCAATTTAAATACTTTATACAAAAAATTGGGAATCGCTTTGATTCTACCGATACGTTTCCAATCAATAAGTAAGCGATATACCCATTCTAAATTCATTTTTCTAAATAATACAGGCGCTCTTTTTTTCGTCCCACTAAACACTTCAATTGAGCCACCTACACCCATGAGTACCGTTTTATTAAAACGGTGTGCATGTCGCTCTATCCATTGCTCTTGTCTCGGATAACCCATACCCACAAAGATATAATCGGGATTAAATGATGTGACTTGTTTTAATACCATTTCATCTGTTAAATCAAAGAAACCATGATGAAAATCAAAGTTTATATCTGGATATTTCTCAGTAAGTTTCTGTTCTGCCTTCATCACAACATCATTTTTAGCACCTAATAAAAAAACTTTTTGGTTATTAGCATTTGCAATTTTTAAACATTCTTCCATTAATTCAATTCCAGGTACTCGCGTCTTCAATGGTGTTTTCAGTATACTTGCCGCTTTGACTATACCAGTTCCATCTGGAATAACATAATCTGCACTATTAATTAATTTACGATATGCTTCGTTTTCTGTAGCATAGTCCACAATTTCAGGATTTGCAGTAACGATAAATAAATTTTCCCCTTCATCTGCCAGAAAAAATCGCTTAATATTGTTGCGCATTTCCAATAATGTCACATTATCAAAATAGACAGATAACACATCTATTTTATCTATATGGTTGTTTTCCATCATGATTTAGAATCTCCTCACTCAAATACATCTTATCAATTTATTATTGTCATAGTAACATATTCAATAAGTACACGTGACTATAAATTAAACGATTTTGTAACCTATACTGATCTAAATTTATTATCATAAGCATTAATTCAACTCTAAACGTTATATGCGCATGCTTTTAATATTCAACTTTAACCACAATCTACGTCAAAAGTCCAAATGCTTTCTATATTAAATTACTTTATAATTAAGTTTATGCTATAACAATCTCAATTAAAAAAGAGATTGTAGGAATTCTAAACTGAGGTTACATTATGACAAAAATACAAGCATTTTTAAGTTCTACGATACAACTCAACTTAATTTGGGTTCTGATTATTGCATTAATTTATATCATCATTCATACTTACAGATATAAATCTGTAAACCAGATACTCGATATTTATTTAAATTATATCCCAGTACTAACGCATGAATTTGGCCATATCTTATTCAATAAAATAAGTGGTGGTAAAGCAAAAGATTTAGTTATTGTTGCTAAACCTTCAGAACGTATAGAAACTTCTCAACAAGGATTCGCGATAACTCAATCTAAATCAACGTTAGGTCAAGCTATCACAACATTTGGCGGTTACATCATGCCCCCATTAATGTTGCTTTTAGGATTTTTAGCGCTAGAAAATCAATATCCTAGTTTATTTATTACAGCTTACTTAATCATTTTCATTTACTTTCTAGCGTTAACATCTAGAAAGTTAGTCCCTATTTTAATTGTCTTATTGCTCATCGCTTTACTATATTTTTTATTCCAAAGTGATAATCAACAAATGATGCTTTATATCGTATCCATTAGCTATCATTTTATTTTAGGTGTGTTACTCGGCGAAGTTTTTCAATCATCTTGGACGATTTTCAAGCTAACATTTTCACGTCAAAGTGTCTCATGGGATGGCACGACACTCAAAGAACTCACGCATTTGCCAACGACCTTATTTAGTTTAATATGGATTGCCATTAATTTATTTACAATTTATCATCTACTGCAATCTTATTTTTCATTCTGACAATAAAAGCGTTTCTATCATACAAAAAGCAACCGCTCAATTTTTTGGCGGTTGCTTTTTTATGTTTTTCAACTATGTTATGCACGGTTACCAGAAAGTTTAAATTTCAGCGTATATATGCGCGGCATTGTCATAACTTAATACTGTAATTTGCTCATCTTTCTTTACAATAATAACTTTATTTGTATCATCTTTACTCAAGATTTCAATACGTTCATCAATCAATATATCTTTACTTGATAAGTAGATTAATAAGTCCGTTCTATCACGTACACGTTTGATTGTCACTGTATCACCAGTATCAAACGCTAATAAATTGGTTGTATATAATTCTTTATATTGATTATTTCTCGGGATAATACCGCCATGTGGACATGTGATTGGATAATCTAATAACTTATCTAAACGCTCCACAAATAAGTGAGATACTTTGTGTTCCAGTACTTCTGCTTCTTGATGTACCTCTTCCCAATTATATTGCAAAATTTTTATTAAAAATAATTCTAATAATCTATGGCGTTTAATGATATCTAATGTATATGTTAAACCTTCCTCTGAAAGCTTTACACCTTTATATGGTTTTGTTTCAACATACCCTGACTTCTCCAAACGATTAACCATCTCACTTACAGATGGTGGCTTAATAGTTAAATATTGGGATAGCGTCTTATTCGAAACAAAAGAATGGTCACCATCATGCGTTAAAATTGCTTTTAAATAGTCTTCTTTTTCTTCAGTTAGCATTATCTCACCTCTCAAATCATTCACCTTATTGTATCACGAATCAACTTGACACGCTAAAAGTTCATGGTATATTATAAATTAAATTAGGTTAGCCTAAAAATGTTATTAAGGAGGTTTAAAATGTTAAAGGTAGAAAACTTAAATCTTACACTTGGGAATAAACATGTACTTCAAGATATTAATTTATCCATACCTATTCAGGGTGAAATCATAGGTATTATGGGTCCTAATGGTGCCGGAAAATCCTCATTGATTAAATCACTGATTGGCGAATTCAGACCAACAGGTTCTGCTCAGTTAAATGATCATTCCATACAAAATAATTTGAAGCATGTCACTTATATCCCTCAAAAAGCGCACATAGATTTAGATTTTCCTATAAATGTGGAGCATGTAGTCTTATCAGGGGCTTACAAAGATATCGGTTGGTTTAGGTGGGTGACACCAACTACGAAACAGCGTTTAAATCAATTAATGCAAACTTTGGAATTAGAAGACTTGCGCCACCGTCAAATTTCAGAATTAAGTGGCGGTCAATTACAACGTGTACTTCTAGCACGTGCTTTAATGTCTGAAAGTACCTTGTACTTATTAGATGAACCTTTTGTAGGGATTGATTTCCATAGTGAACAAATCATTATGCATCAATTACGCAAGTTAAAAAAGGAAGGCAAATTATTACTCATTGTCCATCATGATCTATCTAAAACCGAAGAATACTTTGATCGTGTCATTCTATTAAATAGAAATATTCGCTATTTTGGGGATAGCATTACCGCTATGCAACCTGAAAATCTAAACAAAACGTTTTTAAATGCCACAGTACAAAACGAAACGGCTTAATTTTATAGAAAGGACTTAACTTATTATGGAATTTTTACAACATTTGCTAGACTATAAATTTTTGAGCAACGCCCTAATCATTTCAATTGTTGTTGGGATTGTATGTGGTACTGTTGGCTGTCTTATTGTTTTAAGGGGACTTTCACTTATGGGTGATGCAATGAGTCATGCCGTATTACCTGGTGTTGCATTATCATTTTTATTTGGTATACCAATGTTTATTGGTGCATTAATTACAGGTATGATTGCAAGTATTTTCATTGGCTTCATTACTAAAAATAGTAAAACCAAACCAGATGCTGCCATTGGGATTAGTTTTACAGCATTTTTAGCCACAGGTGTTATTTTAATCAGTTTGATTAACAGTACCACTGATTTATATCATATATTATTCGGTAATTTACTTGCTGTTACACAATCTACATTTTGGTCAACTATTATTGTAGGTATCATTGTAATGGTGTTAATCATCATTTTTTATAGACCATTAATGGTATCTACATTTGATCCAGTTTTCAGTAGAATGAGCGGATTAAATACAACTGTATTTCATTATTTTGTAATGTTGTTATTATCTCTCGTAACTGTCGCAAGTATTCAAACCGTTGGCATTATCTTAGTAGTAGCACTATTGATTACACCTGCTTCTGCAGCATTTTTAATTGCCAAAAAATTACATACTATGATGATTATTTCAAGTATTATAAGTACGATTAGTGCAATTGTTGGTTTGTATATTAGTTATGTTTATAACATTCCAAGTGGTGCCACAATTGTATTCTGTGCATTTATAATTTATGTTGTGATATTCATTTTAAACAAATTCAATATTTTCAATAAGAAAGGACAACAAATATGAAAAGGTTAATATCGATTGCACTTATCCTACTATTATTTTTAGCAGCATGTAGTAATGGAAAAAGTGATTCAAACTCAAATTCAAATGAAAAACTAAAAGTCGTTACGACTAACTCTATTTTATACGATATGGTGAAAAATGCCGGTGGTGATAATGTCGAAATTCACAGTATTGTCCCTGTTGGTCAAGATCCTCATGAATATGAAGTAAAACCAAAAGACATCAAAGCATTAACAGATGCAGATATTGTTTTTTATAATGGCTTAAATTTAGAAACTGGTAATGGTTGGTTCGACAAAGCGTTATCTCAAGCTAATAAATCAACTAAAGATGACAGTGTGGTTAAAGTATCTGAAAAAGTAAAACCTTTTTATTTAAATGGTGCTGAAGGCGATGAATCTAAACAAGATCCTCATGCATGGCTAAGTTTAGAAAATGGGATTAAATATGTTGAAACGATACGTGATACCTTATTAAAACATGATGAAAAACACAAAGAAGATATCGAATCTCATAGTAAAGACTATATCGCTAAATTAGAATCATTAAATAAAGAGAGTCACGAAAAATTCAATGATATTCCAAAAGATCGCAGAGCAATGATTACAAGTGAAGGTGCTTTTAAATATTTCTCTAAACAATACGACATTAAGCCAGGTTATATTTGGGAAATTAATACTGAAAAACAAGGTACTCCTGAACAAATGAAACAAGCAATTGAATTCGTAAAAGATAATCAACTTAAACACTTACTTGTCGAGACAAGTGTCGATAAGAAGAGTATGCAAAGTTTAAGTGAAGAAACGAAGAAAGATATATACGGTGAAGTATTTACCGATTCAATCGGACAAGAAGGTTCTAAAGGTGATTCATATTACAATATGATGAAATCGAATATAGAAACTGTACATGGCAGCATGGAATAGATGGTGCGGGCTATTGACCTAGTCATAGGTGAATAGTCCCATGTCGTACGACTTCCCTCCTAATTAAGCGTACGGCATGGTGGTATTCAAGCCTTAAATCATCTCCCTTACACTCCATCAATGGTGGCTCCTCCCCCCCTTTGATGGAGTTTTTTTTAGCGAAAATTTTTTGAAAAAATTAGTTTCGCTTATACATGAGCTTTAGCTCAAGTATTCCTCCTCATTTCATGACTTAGTGGCACTTATGCATGAGCTTTAGCTCAGGTATTCCTCCACTTTGAAAAAATTAGTTTCGCTTATGCATGCGCTTTAGCTCAAGTATTCCTTCTCATTACATGACTTAGTGGCACTTATGCATGCGCTTTAGCTCAAGTATTCCTCTTTTACATATCATATTCGACTGACTCTTACGGGAAAATACTAGCCAAAAACTACAGGTTAAGACAGTGCCTGCGAAAAGCGTTCACAAAAAAACTGCCAACAAAGTTGGAGACTTTGTTAGCAGTTTATAACCATCTTCCAAAATGGAATCTAGTGTTATTTATTACCTTATCAATCCGTTAAACTATCTACAATAATCATTTCATCATAATTAATTGCTTCACGAATTTTTAAAGCTGTTACTTCACTTACTTCTTCATCTTCTACAAGTTGATTTAAAATACGACGTTGCTCTTTTAATGCGCTTAATTTAATTTTCGTGATAGAGTTCTCATTTTTAGGATTAAAGAAATTGGAAGGTGTTAAATTATCGATACGAATAAGATAACTATCACAAATCATACCAACTTCTAATTTATTGTTTTCCGTTGTTTCTTTGCCTAATCGACTCACTACACGATAATGTACTGTACGCATAATGTTGGAAATCTCACGTAAGTTATCTACAACAGATAATGGAGAGGCCGCATTCGTTTTCACTTTCGTACGTATTCTTCTCTTTAAAATCATTGCTCTTACTTCAACTTTGATACGTTGTAATAACGAAGCTTGTTTATATACTTGTGTTCGTTCTGTATAACGCATGTAGTTATCCAACACGTTTGTAGTAATATCGCCATTTTCAACAAGACCATTTAATGTTTGATTTTCTACATCAAATGCTAATTTTTGAAGTCTCTGAAGCTCTTTAGTATTTTCATCTTCATTTTCAACCGTTCTTAAAAATGCTAGCTTATCATGATAATCTTTTATTACATTACCATATTGGAAACTAGACGTAACTGAGGATTGCTGATTTAATGAATCGATAACTTTTTCTAAAATATAAACACGTGCCTGCTTAAAGTTCATACCAACGATTTTAGGTTTTTTAGCATTCGGTGTAACGACTGGTAAAATCATCTGTGCCACAATTAAACTGATAATAACCATACCTGAGGCAATAAATAATAGGTCATCTCTAAAAATAAATGAATGATGATCTGCTAACATATATGGCAATGTCAGTGCGATTGCTAAGGAAATCGTACCATGCACCCCACACAACGTCATTATAAACGCATACATACCTCTTTTTGGCGGGGTTTCTGCAGTTTTCTGATCATCCTCATTATGTGAAATCATTTTTTGGAACGGGCTCACTGGTAAATAAAAATAAGGATATAAAACAAAAACCCATAAAAATCTGAACAGATAAATTGCTAATGCAATAAGACATGTCACAGTAATTAAGAATATTAAGTTATGCGGTTCGTTCTCAATAATTCTCCCTACAACTTCAGGAATTAAAAATCCTAAGATAGAAAACACAAATCCATTTAATGCATATCCTAATATATTCCATGTGTGATTATAACTCATCTGCAACCTAGTACGTGCTTGAGCAATTCGATCACGTTCAAAACCATGTACTAAACCTGCAACAACTGCTGCAATAATACCAGAAGCATGGAACATTTCGGCAACGATATATGTGATAAATGGTGTTACAAGTTGGATAAATGTAAACATATTAATATTTTCAATGCCACGTCTTGACAACGTCACACGGAAACGAACAAGTGCGACCCCAATTAATAACCCAACAATAAATCCACCAATTGAAGAAATTAAAAATTGTTCAACTGCATTCACCATTGAAAATCCGCCTGTAATCAATGCTGCTACGGCAATTTTAAAAGATATGATACCTGCTGCATCATTTAATAAAGACTCACCCTCTAAAATTGTCATAGAACCTTTGGGAAGTACTTTGCCATTCGTGATTGCTTGGACTGCAACGGCATCCGTTGGACACAAGATTGCAGCGAGCGCAAAAGCAGCTGCCATAGGTAACTCAGGCCAAATCCAATGCACAAATAAACCTACTACAATCACAGTTGTCACTACCAACCCTAATGCCATCATTAGCACAGGTTTAATATATCGCCTTAAATGAACACGAGAGACTTTAACACCCTCTACGAAAAGTAACGGAGCAATTAAAGCCACCATAAATAATTCTGAATCAAAATTAAATTGTACTGGAATAGGTGTGACATACAATAGCATACCTAATATAATTTGAATGAAAGCTAAAGGTATTTTTGGAAGAAAAGTGTGTAAGAATGAACTTAATATGACTAGTGCTAAAAATATAAGTATAGTTTCAAATATTTGCAAGGTTTCACCTCTTTTCAACGTCATTATTCTTTCATAATTGTTGAGGTTGAAACAAAAAATAACATCGTCTTTACATGAATATATTGCGTCCCAAACTCTTAATCACAAATTATCAAATTAATTTCATTCCCCAATTTGATAATGAACTTAAAAATAAACACAATTACAAATATATTTTATTTTATCATTTTATGCCCCATCACTTAAACGTATTGCACTTGAAAATAAAATATTTCATACATATTTTTTATTTATTCACTCTTACATCATTCTATTGCTATAAAACTTTTTATTTAAGCAATTAAATTCATTGTGCAGCAATCATATTTTATCATCATGTACTTAACAATAAAAAAAGAAGTAGCATGGAAACCCAGCCGAAACGGGTCTCATCATCCTACTTCCTGCGATTATATTCGTTCATTAATAATCATGCTCTTTTTCATAAGTTTTACGTCTTCGTTCTTCACGTTCATGCGCACGTTGTTTCAGTTGCTCAAACGTATTGTTTTCAGAGGAACTCAGTAAAATATTCGTTTGTCTTGGTGCATCACTTTTTCTATACATATAAGCGCCAGTTCGATAAGCGGCACGTGAAATCAAATGTCCACCAACTGGAGATGTTAAATTAATAAACACCAGCGCTAATATTAGTCTTACACTTAAATAGCCTTGTGAAGAAATAAAGAATATGATAACACCCACTAATGTTAATAATACAGATAGCGTAGAACTTTTAGTCGCTGCATGACTTCGTAAAAAAACATCCTGGAATTTGATTAATCCAATAGAACTTATTAAAGCAATGATACTCCCTAAGAAAATCATAATTGCTGCGATTAGATTAACGATTTCGCTTGTTATTTGCATTGAAGACGTGTCCCCCTTCTATAAATCTAGAAATTGACACCGTACTTACGAATGAAATGATAGCGATAAGTAAGATTGAATCCAAGAACGAAAAAGTTCCAAATACAATACTTAACAAACCAACCATAGACATCAATATAGCACTAGCAGCATCGAATGTGACAACTCTATCCGCAGTGGTCGGTCCTTTAATTAATCTAAATAAAGTTAATAATAAAGCAATACCAAATAAAATCAGTGCGCTTGTTATGAAAAAATCTGTTAGTGTGCCGATCATTCTGCCACCTCCAATATGAGTCCTTCATATTGTCTAATACTTTTCAGCAATTTTTGCTTCTCTTTGTCGGAAACGTCAATTGCATGTATAAAGAACTTTTTCTTTTCTTTAGATATTCTAATTACAGTTGATCCTGGCGTGATGATAATCAATATAGTTAAGAATGTGACTTCCCAATCATTATCTAATGTTGTTTCATAAGTCACTAATCCTGGATTTAAATCTTTGGTCTTAAATAAAATATAATTGATTATTGTCATACTTGATGTTATTAATTGGTAAAGATACACAACTAAAATTTTAATACCAACCCAAACTTTTTTTAAATAAAATTGTTGGCCGAAAAAGCGGTGTAAAATATAGATAACTAATATACCAATGAGATAACCTGCAAAGAAGGTGGATAATTTAAAAGAGTCTTCATCTTGAAATAATACCCATAAAAATGCGATGACAATATTAAGTAAGACTTGTCTCATTATTTATCCCCCTTTATTAAATGAGGATTTACCATTTTTTCATATAATCCATCATCCATATTTAAATGTGTCGCATTATCTGTCACTTTAAATAGTAATGGTGCGGCTAAGCCCATTACGATGATCATAGCAACCAGTACGCCGATTAAATTTTTACGATAAGTAGGTATTTTATTAAATACAATTGCCTCTCCTTTGCTTTCATTACCAAGGTACATCACAAAGAAAATTCTAAATAAACTAAACATAGCAATTAAACTCGTTATAATCATTAATGCTAAACCAATGTAATTTCCATTTTCAATCGCACCTTTAAAAATAAATACTTTACCTGGAAAACCACTAAATGGTGGCACGCCACCGATTGCTAATATCATGACTACAAAAGCTACACCAAAGAAGGGTTCTTGTTTGGCAAGCCCATATAAACTTTTATATTGTCTAAGACCAGTAATGTATACCAAACTACCAATAATAAAGAAAAGCAATGTTTTCACTACAATATCATTTGCTAAATAAAAGATTGCGCCGTTTACACCAGCGATTGTATTCGTACCTAATCCTAAAATTATGAAACCAATCGATAGAATAACTTGATAGGCAGCAATTTTCTTAATATCCCTATAAGCAAGTACACCAAATGCACCAATCAACATCGTAATACAAGATAAAAAGACTAATAATGGATGTGTAATACCACTATGTTCATCAAATATTAATGTGAAGAAACGAATTAATGCATATGCACCGACTTTAGTCATTAAAGCAGCAAACAATGCAGCCAGTTCAGTATTTAATACGGCATATGCCTTAGGTAACCACATAAATAGCACAAGTGCTGCTTTGGCACTGAATGCAATCAAGAAGACCATAGAGACAATGACAATTGAACTCTTATCATCCATTTCATTTAATCTTTGTGCAACAAGCGTAAAGTTTAGTGTACCAGTCAGTTTGTATAACAAACCAACACCGAGCAAGAGTAACCATGAACCTAATATATTCAATACTACATAGATAATGGCTGCACGTAACTGCTCAACTGATTGTCCCAAAGTAATAAGTACAAATGACGCTAGTAACATCACTTCGAACATAACATAGATGTTAAATAAATCTGCCGTTAAGAACGAACCGATGACACCCACTGTTAAAAACAAAATAAAACTTGGTAGATAATAACGAATGGCACGTTTTTCAGTTCTACCAAATCCATATGCCATAATCAGTGTGACAACAAAACTTGATGTTGTAACCAATAAGAGACTTAGTGAGTCACCGACAAACTGTATACCAAAAGGTGCTTGCCAACCACCAAAATCTAAAGCAATCGGCTTATGGTACATAACATAAATTAGTAGAAGCAAGGAAACAACTGTCGTTACTGCCATTGTACCGATAGAAAATATTCTAGATAATCTACTGTGTGTACGTATAAACACAAGGCCTAAAGCACATACAGCTGGCAGAAGTAATGGTAAAATCAATAAATTACTCATTAGCATCGTCGTCATCACCTCTCAATACATCAATTTCATCCTCTTTTGTCACACGATAGGTTCTGTAAACTAATACAAGAAGGAAAGCCGTCATAGCAAAACCAATAACAATCGCCGTTAAAACAATGGCTTGTAATAAAGGATCGACAAAATTTTGACTTCCTTCACCTATTAAAGGTTCCACTTTATTTTTACTATAATTACCCATACTCATAATAATTAAATTACCTGCGTGTGTATAAATCGAAATGCCTATAACAATACGGATTAAATTGACTGATAATATCATATACGTTCCTATAAATATTAAGAAGCCAATGACCATTAATAATATCAGATTCATGAACGACCACCACTGATAGACAACATAACGGTCACAACAACACCCACAACGGCTAATACGATTCCCGCTTCAAATACGGTAACTGTCGTTAAGTGCACTTCCCCTAATAACGGTAATTGTACATAAGCATCTGTTTGGTAAAGGAACGGTTTACCAAAGAACATAGGTACAACAGCAGTGAGAAATGATAGTAATGAACCACAAATCATTAGAATTCTAAAATCAAGCGGTAACGCTACTAATACTTGTTTAACATCAAAAGCCAAGAACATTAGTAAAAACGCTGAACTAAACACGAGACCGCCGATAAATCCGCCACCTGGATTATTATGACCTGCCAAAAACAAGTAGAATCCAAATGTTAACAAAATAAACACAACGATCTTCGTTACGGTTTTTAATACAACATCATTCTCTTTCATCTTGACCCCTCCGTTCTTTAAAGTTAAGTAGCGTATAAATACCTAATCCGGCAATAATGAGTACCATACCTTCAAACAATGTATCTATGGCACGGAAATCTCCAAGAATTGCATTCACGATATTTTTACCACCTGTTAATTTATATGCATCATGATAGAATGTTGAAATTGTTGGCATCGAATCGCCTTGTTGTGCAATAAATACAAGTGTAACAACAATGACTGCCATTAATAATGAAACAATAATTTTGACTGCTTCACGTTTTTTATGAACTTTCGCACGTGGTACGTTAGGCAGTCTAGAGAAACTAACAATAAATAGAATTGTTGTTATTGTTTCTACTACTAATTGCGTTAACGCTAAATCTGGTGCTTTCATTAAGATAAAGAATATCGTTACACAATAACCAATAATCCCATTAAGGACAACCATAGTTAAACGTTGTCTAATAAAGGTGAGTGCAATACCCAGGACGAATACAACAATTAACGTAATGACCTCTATCGGACCGAAATCACTTACATGAATTTGATGTACTTCTGGGAAACCAGCTTGAATCATACCGTAGATGACAACCATGCTAAAAATGAGCAAGGTAATCGTAATATAATGATTCAAACGGTTATTCATTAATGAGCGAATACCATAACCAGAATAATGTTCAAATTGTTTATATGAACCTAAATATAAATCAGTAATCGTTTTTACTTTCACTTGATTTGCATACTTTTTCCAATTAATTCTAAGTGCCATGATAAATCCGAATACTATCACAATTAAGCTTAAGATTAACGGTAAGTTAAAGCCATGCCATTGTGATACATGCGGTGCAACTTGATCTACTTTTTCTCCAATTGTGATACTTCGTAATGCCGGTAAAATGATATTATGTCCAAATACATTAGGAATAAAGAATATGACCGGTAACAAAATCATCATAATTGCAGAAGGTAGCGTGAATAAAAATGGTTCATGCGGTGATTTTTTTGGTAAGTCTGCTTGTTGATAATCTCCCCAGAATACTTCTTTAATCATATAAACACCATAAACCAATGTGAATATACTTGCGATCACACCGATTACAGTAATGATAACTGTAAGCGTGAGATTAAATTGAGGTAATTCAACTGCACTTACTAATCCATCAAAGAACATCTCTTTACTTAAAAAGCCATTTAAAAACGGTATACCTGCCATAGATAAAGCAGATAGTAACATCACAATGTGTGTGATTGGAAATACTTTTTTCAAACCAGATAAACGGCGAATATCCCTTGTACCCGTTTCATGGTCGATAATACCTACGCCCATAAATAAGGCACCTTTATATAATGCGTGATTCATCAGATGGAATAGTGCTGCAAATAAAATCATGCCATAAATTTTTGACAACTCACCTGTTGGATGTTGTGCAAAGCCACCTCCAATGCCTACCATAGAAACAATCATTCCTAATTGACTAATGGTTGAGTAAGCTAATATTGCTTTCATATCAAATTGTCTTGTGGCATTCACTGCACCAAAAATCATCGTAATTAAACCAACAAATGTGACACTATAAATGTAAAAATCACTTAATCCTAATACAGGTGTAAATCTAAATAGTAAAAAGATACCTGCTTTTACCATAGTAGCTGAATGTAGATACGCACTCACAGGTGTCGGTGCTGCCATGGCTTTTGGTAACCATATATGGAAAGGAAATTGGGCAGATTTAGTAAATGCGCCAAGTAGTAGCAGGATGATAATTGGTATAAATAAATGACTTTGTGCAATTTTATCACTCTGTTCAATAATAGAAGTGATTGAATTCGTACCAGTTACAATGTAGATCATGATGAAACCTGCCAATAATGCCAGTCCACCAAATACTGTAATCATAAACGATTGTATTGCACCGAACTGACTATCACCCTTACTGTACCAATAAACAATAAGTAAAAATGAGGAAACACTTGTTAATTCCCAGAATACATACATTAAAATTGTATTGTTAGCTGTTACAATGCCTAACATACTGAACATAAATAATAATAAATACACAAAAAAACGTGGTAAATTATCATGTTCTTTAGATAAGTATTGTGTTGAATAATAAACAACGGCTAATCCAATAAGAGAAATTAATAAACTAAAAAATAAACTTAAACCATCAAGTCGAAAGTCTATATTGATATCTAATAATGTGAGCCAAGGTATTTTAACTGATACAAAGTTTCCTTGCATCACAGATGGTAGCTGATACAAAAAGTAAACCGAAGCAACTATGGGTGCTAAAAGTGCTATATGTCCAGCATATTTCTGGAATTTTATATTTGTCAGTGTAAATAATAGAATGACCATTATTAATATTAAAGTGCTTAGTAGATATACTAAACTCATCGTATCCCCCCTTTAGTTATTATTTTATAAATTTAAAGCTATTGTTGTTTTACTTGCTTTAGTTGAAATACCAATAAATTTCATCGTTTCATACGTGGTTTGATGACCTAGATACTTTTGAATAATAGAAATTGAAATACCTGATTGATACGCATGATACGCAAATGTTTTCCTGAGCGTAGTTAAACCTATATGTAACATGCCTAGTTCTACTGCTGCAGCATGTATAATTCTATACGCCTGCTGACGTGACAAACCTTTCAATGTTCTATTGGATTGAAATAATAATTGACTATCCTCTAAATGTTCTTCTTCTA
The DNA here is from genome assembly GCF_049897865.1 of Staphylococcus sp. Y174-1. NCBI lineage: Bacteria > Bacillati > Bacillota > Bacilli > Caryophanales > Staphylococcaceae > Staphylococcus > Staphylococcus sp. Y174-1. The sequence continues at coordinate 1,195,051 of NZ_JAFCXB010000001.1, forward strand.
TATATTGTGCCAATTCATTTCTTAATTTATCTGGCAATCTAATATGAATATTCGATGCATGTTCTTCAAGCCAATAATATTTAATTTTATTTTCTTCACCTTTTACATCACTCACACAAAGGTTTAATAATTCGGACAGTTTCACACCTGTATGTATCGCAAATTTAAAAAATAAATAATCACGTTTTGATTTACAACTAAGTACTTTATACATTGCCTTTATCTCATTAATATCCCTAATTGGATCTACTTGGTTCATATATTCACCTCTCAACCATAAATGTTTCTTATTTAATGATATATGATATTTATGTCACATGAAAGGGATTAGCTTAAATTTCTCAAATTATTTTTGGCCAATTCACTATTTAATTTCGATATATATAGTGAAAGGAGGTTGAAACAGATGAGTACAATTAGTCAACTTGCAGTAACAATGTCACGCACACTGTACGATAAAGATGGAAAAGCCAGTCTGGTCAAACGTCACTTTACTAATTTAAATACTGAATCGACACCAGAACAACTCAAAAGCTTTAAATCAATTATCGAACAAATCACTGGAGAACGTTTTGACAAGCTAGAAGTCATTAAGACCGAAGCTATTAACTAAATGAGGAGGTACTAAACAATGTCACAAACCCTAGAGCTTATATTCAATGATGCAGTAAATAAAGCAATCAAATTACCATTACCCAAAATTGAACACTTCGTAACCGAATCAGCAGTTAAAGAAGGTATGACTAAAATCATAGATTTAGATATTTTACGACCTAAATCTGGTATTCCAACGTCTATTCATTCAGCACAGATTATAGACAAATCTACTAAACTCATATTTGAAAACTAAACTATTTAACTTAATGGTAGAAACTTTTATAACGGACTTCCTAGTCACACTATTAAATCATAATATAGAAGATTTAAAAAGTTAGCTAAAGTAGATACCTATGCCCTACAATCAGACTATGTCATTTACTTGAACGAAAGTAAGTTATAAATCTAATTACGTTGGTCGCCTACAATTGCTATAAAGTAACTGGTCATAGGTCATAAACATCTTAGATTAATAAAAAAACGGTAATTTCTATTTAATTCAAATAGAGATTGCCGTTTTCTTCATTATTATGGAAATTGATAATTTACTAAACTATTATTGTTAATAGCCCAATAAAGCTTGTATTTGAATATACTTATACGTATTGTAATGAGTTGGTTACGTTATGCTACGCTTAGAACAAAATTCATAACCTTCTACAAAATGGCCGATATCTAATAATAGATTTTAAATATAAAGGAGAACTGATCCATGAACGGACTAGTTCTCCTTTATTTTTGAAGGTGGCTTAATCTCTATGTGGTCGTAATCTAACAGTATCGCCAAAAAATATCTTTTTCTTACCTAATTTTTTACATATCGCATACTGATCATATACTTCGACGACTTGGGCTAAATTTTTATAAGAATGCCTTGAATTCAACACTTCTAAAAATTGATGTTTTTTTATATTATCATTTCTACCTACACCCAAGAAAAAAGTTTCTTGATCTAAAAGTCGAATTATGGAAAGCCGTTTCACTATCTATAGTCACTCACTTCTTTTATTACTTCTGTTATTTAAAATTGATTAATTTTGCTAATTTTTAAAATTCTAAATTTATCAACATACGTATTTTATTACATTTTGTGTATTGTGTACATTATTTTCTGTAATATACAAATATTTCTTGATTGAATTTAAATGTATGCATATTTTTCTCTTTCCTATATAATGTATATATATATATCTTGAAAGAAAGCGTGATTTAATGATCCTCTTATATATAATCGGGATTGTCGCAGGTATGGTGGTTCCTTTTCAAACTTCAATCAACTCTAGATTAAGTCTTTATACGAAATCTTCATTCTATGCGTCTACAATCTCATTTGCAACCGGAACTATTTTTTTAATTTTAATTAATCTTATTACCAATCCTCATGTATTTACAGCACAGTTTTACAATAATCAATCTTTCAGTTACATATGGTTTGTCGGTGGTATGCTTGGTGTTATTTTCCTTACTGGTAATCTATTGCTATTACCTCGTTTAGGCGCGTCATTAACCGTTGTTATGACTGTGGCTGGTCAAATTATTATGGGCGTCATGATTGATACCTTTGGCTGGTTTGGTGCAAATCAAGAACCTTTTACTATCTTTAAAGTACTAGGTATCATTGTTTTAATTTTCGGCATCATACTTATGAACTATGTAAAAAGAACACCCATTGAAACAAATAAGTCATCAACCGTTTATATCTGGTTAGTGATTGGATTTATCTTTGGTTTTTGTCCTCCAATCCAAACAGCTATCAATAGTGCTTTAGGTCAACAAATACACTCATCTGTTATGGCCTCATTGATTTCATTCGCGGTTGGTACCATTGTCCTATTCATACTTACATTGATATTTAATAGAAGTCTTAAACTTAAGACAGTCGATGCAAAACAAGGTAAACTCAAACCAATCTATTTTATCGGTGGTATGCTGGGGGTTGTATTCGTAACTACAAATATCATATTAATGCCACATCTTGGTGCTGCACTAACGACGATTATCGTTATGTTAGGTCAAATGCTAATGGGTGTAATCATTGATCATTTTGGTTTATTAGGTACGCGCATTAATAAAATCACTACGCGAAAAATCATTGGCATCATTGCGATAATGATTGGTATTATTTTATTGAGATTATTCTAAAAATGTATCGTAGCGTTATTTACTTTAAACTTTTGGTAAATGACGCTATTTTTTTATAGAAAAGCAATGCTACACCGCAGTATAATAGGGTTATCAAAACATCAAGAGGTGACTTCTTTGCGGAAATTTTTAATTTTTATCACACTACTCGCTTTATTTTGTAGTATCACCCTACTAAGCTGGCTCTATTTAACAAAGTCTCATACTGACCATCCCCATACAGTGGAAACACTCAAAATTCAATATAAAGAACCACAACACTTCACAGGTATACAATCGCCTTCTCAACTAACAAATATTTTTTTCGATTCAAATAAAGGTATCATCCACAATTGGTTTGTTAAGAATGAAGAACACGTCAAGAAGAACCAGCCCCTATTTGAATATTACAATGTTGACATCGAGCACCAAATCACTTCTAAACAAAAATACTTATCCCACTTGAATAACATTGACCCACTTAAGTATCCTACAATCTCACTTGAAAGAAATCGTACACAACATGAAATTGAAACCCTGCAAACACAACTACGCACAACGATTTACGCATCGATGGATGGTCAAATTGCCATTAATCAACATGTGCCTTCTCAAAATAATGGTCTTATTCTGCAAATTTTTAATCCCAGTGCTATAATCAAAGCTAAAGTTCCAGAATCAATAGTAAATACATTGGAATTAAAGGATAAAGTACACATATGCATTGATCCAGGTCATAGTTTCACAGGTACTGTAAATTTCATTAGTAAATTACCTTTAAATACTGAAGCTAATACAAAATCATCTCAGTATCATGTTGAAATCAGTTCAACACCGGATATTAAATTCGGTCGTCATTTACGCGTAGAAAAACCTAATTACACTATTGAAATTCCAAAAACTGCAATATATAAAAAGCAATTCGTTTTTTTACAAAGAAATAAAAAATTTATTAAAAGGGTTATTAAAACAGAAAAATTGGGTAATAACAAAGATATGAAAGTTATAGAAGGTTTAAATGTAGGCGATACAATTGCTAAAAATGCGAACTATGTTCTGTCGAAAAATTAAACGTACACAGTATAAATAGTAAACACCTTTAAATAGAAATTAGTTTTTTAGTAATTTTATCAAATCATGGAAAATTGAAAATGAGAAATATTAATTATATTTCCCTCATTGGTATTTAAAGAATTGAATTAATATCTTAAATCATTCATGTACCACTAAAACAGTTTTTTGTTTACTTTCTATTTTTATTTAGTTATAATAAACTAAATAATAGCAGTTTTAATATATTTTACTCAAATATAATAGGTCTGCAAATTATGATAAACTCTTTGTATTTAACTTTGAATTAAGACAAATATTTATACAAAAACACTTTTAATATGTATATTTGATTGGGCAATAAAATAGGGAGGAATAAGGATGGCTATCACCAAAATCAATGATTGCTTTGAATTATTAGCGATGGTTACTTACGCTGATAAATTAAAAGGAATTATCAAAAAAGAATTTTCAATAAGTTTCGAGGAGTTTGCTGTATTAACTTATATTAGCGAACACGAAAGTGAAGAATATTATTTAAAAGATATTATTAATCATTTGAACTATAAACAACCTCAAGTTGTTAAAGCTGTTAAAAACTTATCTCAAGAAGATTATTTCGATAAAAAACGTAATGAACATGATGAAAGAACAGTATTAATTTTAGTTAACACTAAACAACGTAAAAAAATTAATGAGTTACTATCACGTGTGAATGATCGCATTAAAGAAGCTAACGACGAAAAAGAAGTTTAAGCTTAATATAAAAGAGGCCGAGACATGCAATGCATGTCTCGGCCTCTTTGACTATGATAAGACAGGTAATTATATATTAAAATACCCCTATTTATGTATTTTAGCTGCGCCTCCATCCTAATCCTCTTTAATTACATAACTGAGATAGAAACCAAGTTTTTTAAAATTTGATTTCTGTCTCAGCTCAATTTTATCTAAAATTCAAACCGCTTCATTTGAGAAGTACGTTGATATATTCATTTCTTTAAAAATATACTAAATCTAATTATTCTTTTTGAAATTCATTAGCCTCTATAAAATCACTGTAAACATCTAAAAAATGTTCTGGTTCTTCAATATGTGGCGCATGACCTGACTCATTAAATGTATGAATTAGCAGTCTTGTAAATGAATAATGATATTTTTCAATAGTCTCTGTTGTCATTAAAGGATCATATACACCATTAACAATTAATGTAGGCACATCCGTTTGTTTAATAACAACATCTTTATTAAATACAGGAAAATTCATTAATGCTCGTGTGGCTACAGCACTATCTTCTGCTGATTGTCTACTATAAATCAATTGATTTTGAAACCATTTCTTAGCTTTTTCTTGTTCTTTATACATATAAGGCAATAATAATATCAGTGCTTCAGATTTATCAAAACCTTCAATTTCATCTTGGTGTTCAATCATTAATTTATTTAAAGCATGTACGCTATCAATAAGATTACAAGCAATTAAGGTTAATGTTGCGACCATTGATTCATATTTATCAGTGAAATGCTTTGCAATTAATCCTCCCATGTCATGACCAATAAGATGGGCAGATGATATATTCAATTTTGTCATCAAAGCTTTTAAATCTTCTACATGATCTTCTAAATTAAACGAATTCTTTTTTGTTGATTTACCGTGTCCTCTTACATCATAAACAATCACTTCAAATTTATGTTTTAATTCATCTTTTAGGCTATATAATGAAGCCATGTTGCCATCTAGGCCATGAATTAGTATCACAGGAAAACCTTGACCCTCTCGGATGTATGCAATCTCGTTGTTATAATTTGTTGCGACTTTTTCCATTTTGGGCCACCTCCCTTTACAAAATTCATATACCCGTAATTGAATCGCCTTATGCTATCTTTTTAATTTTAAATTATGTCCCCATATTCAATTAACATTAAATACATGCTTATAAATAAAAAAATACGTTCCAGTGCCACACCATACCTTAGGTGTTTAGCACTGAAACGTGTTCGCTTCATTTAAGTGTTTAAATCATAAATACTATTAATTTCTAGAAGAGATGCGGATTGTATAATAAATAATGACAATTAACAATAATATCCAAATAATGATTGAGCCAATTTGTGCAATACTCGCGTTTCCAATCATCGCATCAATTGTTTTTTGACATAATAGTAATCCAATTCCTGTAAACTCTAATCTTTTAAAATAAATACCTGAAATACTGAATAATATACCTATAAAAAATACGACTTGATGTGCATAGATTGTAACCGCTACAATACCTAAATTAATATCAAATGTATGTAATATCACAAGGACAAACGCAGCCATTGCCACTACTAAGCCAATAACCATTTCAAACTTATTACTGTATAAATAATTCTTCCAATCAATTCGCAAGTATATGAAGATTGAAATTGGTAAAATAATTAAAAAGTAAAAAATAGATGTGCCCGTAGCTGCTTGAAATGGTACATATTGCTTATCATATAAGTAAGAAAGTAAAATAAAATTAACAATAAAAAAAATAATAGGATTGAGTTGTAGTGTGAATAAATTGCGTTGAATCGTTAGTATTATTTCTGCTGGTGATTTTCGTCTATATTCAATATAGTCTTCATCTTTGGCTTCAGATTTTTGGAAATCCTTTTTTAATTTCTCTTTAATATCTTCTATTAAGTTTGGAGAAAGACCTTTATGAGTAAAATAGTCATTAATATTTTCTACTAAAACCTTATCGTTAACTCTCATATTTGACTCCTTTTATAAAATTCACTTTAATCTATCAACACTATTGTAGTTGAGATATCAAAGCTGTTTCTTTAATAATCTCATACTACACTTGATTTTAACAATAAAATAACAAGTACAGGATAGATAATTTCATTTTCAATAAGGGTTTCGAAACCCCACTTGATTTACCATACACAAGCCATTGCTTATTCGTATGATTTAATGTCCAATATAAATTAGAGTCTGAGACACTATATAAGTCCCAGACTCTAATTTATATTATACGTTAGCGACTATCTCTAACTCAGGTGACGTTAATACATCGTTTTCTATAGAACTACTCTTTCGTGAAAAAGTAGTTCTTATACAAATGTCGCAATGCTTGTAATCAATAGCGCATTGTAGCAATATTTGCGCATGCGTTTCGGCTTATATAAGCTATTTACATTGTTTCACTGATATTTATGATTCAGTCAAATCAATACGGTACAATTTAATGTTTTTATCACTTGGTGATGAAGAACTAAATTGATATGATAAATCATTGTCTTGAACATAACCGAAATTACCAGTTACATTATTATAATGCTCACGTGTAACAGCATTACTACCAACAACATTTTTAACCGCTTTGTAAGTTGGACCGTCTGTATCATTATAACTCATAGAAACACGCGTAATTTTACCGTTGTTCTTTTTACCGTCAGCTGTTACAACAAGTACACCATTATCTTTTTTAAATTCATAATAATGTTCTTTGCCATCCGGTCTGTGTGAGTATACGGATACATCATTAGATTTCAATAAGTTTTGAACAGGTTCGCCGATTTTCGCACCTTCTAACGTTGTATCTCCTTGTTGCAGTGATTTAACATTTTGGATAGAGTTACCTGACGCGGCATCAACACTACCTGTGCTCATTCCGGAAAGTGCTAACCCCGATACGATTACTGCTGCAAATAATTTTTTCATAAGCACGCTCTCCTTCTGTTTATAAGTTTCTTTGTGCTCACCCATATTGTACTATAAATGTTACTAAAATAACAGTATTGTTACAATAAGATTACAAAAACAGTGCGACTTGTAATAAAAAATTGCTGCATAACAGCACTTACAAACTTTCATTCATATCGAATTGAAGGTTAATATGTTAATTCTTTTTCATTGTCTTTGATAAATTTTAACACCAAATCTACAAATTTATCTTTTTCTTCAACAAATGGATATAATCCAGACGCAGTAAATGTTTCAAATTGTACTTCACCCATATAATCTCCCACTTCTTTCGCTTCAACAATGGTTGTTCTTTCACCATGTTGACCAGCAATAATCAAAGTAGGTAAATCAATTTCACTTAAATAACTCATGATATTATTGTCATTAAATGAATCTTTGACTGCTTCTAATTCCGCTTCTGTAGCGATACCATTTGTATTATCTACATGTTTTAAGAATTTCTTAGCTTTACGTTTTGAGTAATATAAATGCTTATCTAAAAATTTCTGTTGTTCTTCTTTATCCCAATTTCTAATTTGATTGGCATACCTGCGATATAAACGTTCTTCTGGAGACATATCGTTTAACAGCGTTGGATTTACTAATGTAATTGAGTCAGTCATTTCTGGATACATTGCTGCAAATGCGCTAGCAACAGATCCTCCTAATTCATGACCAATCAATGATGCTTGTGTGACATATAAATAGTCTAATAGCTCTTTAATATCTTCAGCATATTCCTTGAAATCAATATGTTGTGGTTTGTCAGAGTATCCGTGACCTCTTAAATCAACAAGTATAACTTGGTTATCATCAGTAAAATTTTCCTCTATCATATCAAATACTGTTAAATTATCGAATGCAGTGTGAATCATCACTATTGCATTGCCTTCACCACTCGTTCTGTAATTGAGTGCAGTACCGTCGCTTGTTGTAAATAAATTCATTTATTCTCTTCCTTCCTTTGCAATTGGTAATATAGATAATAATTCTTCTGTCGTGTTAATCGTAAAATCAACTTCTTCTGGCAATGGTTCAACATCCACTTCATCATCTTCTTTAAACCACACACTTACCATTCCCATTGCTCTCGCTGGCGCAACATCATTTAATGGGTCATCACCTACATATATTGTTTCTTCAGGTTGAGTACCTAATTGATCAAGCATGTCTTCAAAAATTTTCGGGTGTGGTTTTCGATAACCCACTGTTTCTGAAGTAGATAAGTAGTTTATAGCATCTTCTACACCTAAGGCGTGCATTCGGTATTGTTTAATTTTAGATCTGCCATTGGCGATAACACCTGTTAGATAACCACTTTCTGTTAATTTCTCTAAAGTATACAATGTGTCATAGTATGGAAACACATAGCGATAAAAATGCATTTCAAAATCATTAAACAAGTCTCTCCATGTTAATCGATCGACATGAAAATCTTTAATGATGGCTTTATAAAGTTCTGGTTTATCATGGTCTTCATCATCATCTAACTCTATAAATTTTCTCTTGAAATCTGCTAATTGAATACGTACTAAATAATCATGGAACCGCTCATATTGTTCTTCTATAAATTTCTCGCGTGATTTTTTTCTATCCAAAAGGGTGCCTTCTAAATCAAATACAATCGCTTTTATTTGTGTTAAATCCATTATCATAACCTCTTTAATTAATATGTCACTCTATTAAAATGATATTATTCCCTGTATTTACTGCAATCTGATTTATTTATTTTACCTTAAAATGACTATTCTTGCATTCGCGGTTGTGTCGCCATAATGTAAAACAATACGGGAATCCCCAACAATGCGAGTATAATACTGGCTGGTACTTGGAAAGGGTCTAATACGACACTACCTAACCAATCTGAAAGTACCATAATTGTACCACCAATCACAATATTCAATAACATTTGTTGTCTTAAATTATAATGTGCGCGACTTCTTCGTACGAGTTGTGGAATAACCATCCCAATAAATCCAATAACACCTACATATGCAACAATGACGGCAGTTATGATGGAGGCGATTAACAAGACACTATACGTTACACTACGCCCATTAAGCCCCAATGACTGAGCTCGTAAATCACCAAGCTGTAATATTTTAATTTTTGACACCAAGCTCAATAAAATTATCATACCTATGGATAATACAATACCGATATAAATCACTTCGTTATATTCTGCAGATGAGAAGCCACCAAACATATAATTAACGATATTGTTCATTTTTTCTTGATTAAAAATAATGAGCACATATAAAAATGCATTAAATAATGCACCAATCATTATGCCAGCCAAGATTAGTGTTCTAACCGGATACCCTCTAGACATTACACTAGTTAGTACAATAACCAGTATTAAAGTCATTATGCTAAATAACACTGAAAATATAGGTAACCAAATAAATGAAACACCTATAACGACAGCTAGCCCAGATCCAAATGTAGCACCACTTGCCAATCCTAATGTAAAACTATCTGCAAGCGGGTTGTTCAACAATGTTTGAAACATATGTCCAGCAAGTGTTAAACCAACACCGGCTAACAAGGCTTGTAAAGTACGTGGAATTCTTACTTGATATAATATTGTTTGTGATAGCGTATCACTTATATCACCCAAACCCCAAAATAAGCTCAACAATAAACTAATGATAATGAACACGATCCATAAACACATCGTTTTAGTATACTTCATGTTTTTGCCACACTTTCAAATAAATCTTCACTCTCCTACAATACCATCTGAACACATCGAACACTATCCCATTTATTATAAATTAGTAAACAGAAAAAACACCCTGAAAAGTATGCACAAACAAACTTCAGGGTGTTACTTAAATAATCTTTTTAATTAGAACTCACTACACTGACTATTTTTCATTATAAATTGCATCTCTTAAAGCTTTGAGACCATCATCAATACGAGGTCCTGGTCGAGAAATTTGATCACCATTCACCGCTTCAATTCTACCTTTTTGCACAGCATTTAGTGATTCAAATCCGCCTCTCTTGTCGATAATTTGTTGATAATCTTTTTCTGAAATACCCATCGTTGAAATCATCACATCTGGATTTTTCTTAATAATTGATTCTTTGCTAACTTTTTGCCAACCATCTAGATTTGAAAAGCTATTTTTAGCTTTCAGTTGCTTCAACATATCATCAAAAAATGTATTTTTTCCTGCCGTATAAATCTCAGGTTCTGAAGATACTTCCATAAAAACCTTTTGAGATTTTGTGTCTTTTGGCACTGAATTCACAACTTTTTTAATATTATTTTTAGTCTCTTTCACTAACGCATTGGCTTCTTTTTCTTTACCTGTCACTTTACCGACCTGCTTAAAAGTTTCATACATCTCATCAATAGATTGTGCATCTTTAACATAGACCACTTTAACACCACTGTCTTTCAATCCATTCAGTACTTTACCATCTGTTGATTTCTGAGATTCATGTGCAAGTATTAAATCAGGTTTAGCCTTTAATAACGCCTCTTTATTTAATTTCATAGCATCAAACTGTTTTTTATCTTTTACCTCTTTCGGATAGTCATCTACAGTTGATACACCGACCACTTTATCTCCTAGACCCAATTCATACAATATTTCCGTATTACTAGGAATGAGAGAAATAATTCTGTCATATGATTTTTCTGACTGCTCGTTTTTAGTGGATTTGTCAGAATTGGTACTACATGCAGCCAATATAACAGCTAAAATAATAAAAAGATAAATGACTTTAAATTGCTTTTTCATGATATAATCTCCTAGTTTATGATTTGCTTTAATCATATCAAATTTTCATGCGTTTTTTACTATTATTTTTAAAAATAACTATTTAATTTAATTTTTTAAGCTACACATATATATAAACTTTCTATTATTTGATTGATGATAACCCTTAATTAATACTGATTAGAGTCTAATTTCTATATTATTTTAGTCATTGTATTCAAAGTATTCATCTAAAAATGTATATTGATGTGAGGCATTGCCGTTAAAATAATTTTTTCCAAAATTATCCAATAAAGCATGAAATTCATTTGCATCTTGGTTCGTAAAGGTTTCAGGTAATGATACGTTGCGTTTCAATTTGTCATATTGTTCTGTATGTTCATATCCGAGTAAACGATAAATTCTTCTTGTATAACTGTCAGGTATATATTCGATACCTTCAAATACATAAACGATGAGTACATCGGCTGTTTCACTTCCAACACCTTTTATATGCAACAGCTGGTCTCTAAGATTAGAATGATATTTATCAGCAATGGCTTTATAGTCAAAATCGTATTGATGCAACCAACTTAGTAATGCCAGTATGGTTTTCGCTTTATTTTTATAAAATCCACTCGACTTAATTAATATTTGTAGATCTTCTAATTCTAAATTCAAGATATGGTGTGGATCCAATAGAGTAGCTTGTTTTAATGAATCAATGGCATAGGCTGCATTTCGCCAATTCGTATTTTGAACTAAAATCGCTCCCAAAATGATTTCTATTTTCGAATCTGCAGGCCACCAACCTTGTGGCCCCATATGTTTATATAAAATGCGATATAAACTCTCTGTATCCAATGTCATTTTACACACCTCATTTGCACGCTTATTTTCACTAACAAAAAGAGCTAGTAAGATTTGTCACTTGATGAAACATCCTATCTTCATCCATGATAAATCTGATACTAGCTCCCAATCATTACACTTTCCGATTACATTGTTTCTGGTGCATTTACGCCCACTAAACTTAGCGCATTACGTAACGTTATTCTTACTGCATCTATAAGTGCAATCAATGCTTTTGTTTTTTCAACATCATCTGTTAATACTTTTTCAGCATTATAAAATTTATGGAAGTGTGATGCTAAATCTTGAATATAATTTGTAATTCTATGTGGTGCTCTATTGGCAGCCGCACTTTGAATTGTTGTTTCAAATTCAGCAACTTTCTTCAATAAATCAATCGCTTTATCATTTGTAATCAAGGTATAATCCGCATCTTTAGATGGTGTAATACCTCTTTCAGCAGCTTGTTTCAATATAGAACAAATACGCGCATGTGCATATTGTGCATAGTAAACTGGATTATCTTGTGATTCTTGTTTCGCAAGTTCCATATCGAAATCAAAGTGTGTGTCAGGGCTACGCATTGTGAGGAAATAACGTGCTGCGTCTACGCCAACTTCATCCATAATTTCTCGTAACGTGATTGCATTTCCAGTACGTTTGCTCATCTTAACTTCTTGTCCATCTTGCATTAAACGCACCATTTGCATGATTTGTATTTCAAGACGGTCACTTTCAACACCAAACGTTTCTAATGAAGCCTTAAGACGATTGATATACCCATGATGATCCGCGCCAAATAAATTAATTAACGTATCGTTACCACGTTTGATTTTATCAAAATGATATGCAATGTCTGGTAAGAAATACGTATAATTGCCATCATTTTTAATTAACACTCTGTCTTTGTCATCTTTAAAGTCCGTCGTACGCAACCACGTTGCACCATCTTGTTCATATGTGTAGCCAAGCTCAGACATTTTGTTTAATACTTCTGTAATTTCACCTTTTTCGTATAAAGACGTTTCACTAAACCAATTATCAAAATGCGTATTAAAATCAGATAAATCTGTTCTTAATTTTTCCATTTCATAATCTACGCCTAATTTTCTAAATGTCTTAATACGTTCATCTTCTGACAAATCTTTAAGTTCAGGTTGTTTTTCGGCTAAATCTTTACCAATATTAATGATGTCTTTACCATGATAGCCACCCTCAGGCATTTCAAATGAATCATCTCCAAGCGCTTCAAAATAACGCGCTTCTATTGAACGCGCTAAATTCGTAATTTGATTACCCGCATCATTCACATAATATTCTCTAGTTACATGATAACCAGCCGCAGTTAAAATATTAGCAAGTGTATCACCTACAGCAGCGTTACGTGCGTGGCCAATATGTAGATCTCCAGTTGGGTTAGCTGACACATATTCTAATAATATATTTTTGCCATTTTGTTCGGCAGTGCTACCAAATTTTTCATCTTTATCTATAGCCTCTGAGATAATTTCAGTTAAATAAGCATTATCTAAGTAGAAATTAATAAATCCAGGTCCTGCAATCTGAACTTTTTCAACATTAGCAGCTGTCGTATCTAAATGATCGACAATCGCTTGCGCAATTTCACGAGGATTACGCTTTGCTATTTTCGTCAATACCATCGCGATGTTTGTAGAATAATCACCATTTGCATCATCTTTAGGTATTTCTATTTTAATATCTGGTATATCACTTGCCTCAGCTAACGCTGCTTTTTGAATACTGTGGTTAATTTCTTCAATCAACGTTTGTTTCACTTGATCAATTATATTCATTTAAGACTGCTCCTTATAAGTAATTTCATATTGGTAAGATCCCATTTTTTCATCATCTTGTATTAAATCATAATGCACTTTTAATTTACCACCATGTTCCGTTACAAAATGCAGAATAGAATGTGTTCGCACAGTTAAAGGTATACGTCCTCCAGTAATTTCATACAAAGTAATCGTATCTTCACCTTCTACAAAATGGAGGTTCATTTTGATTTCACCCTTACGAATGATTTTCACACCTGTTTCTTCAATTTTAACAGTTACATTGACAGCAACACCATCAATTTCTTCTTGATAACGTATAAATTCTGCATTACGTTTTTGCCAATGCCCTTGCGTATTTGCTGTAAATTTCTCTTTATTATCAAATTGTTTAACAACTTGTTTCGTTTGGATATTAACATTGTTTTCCAATGTACGTTTCACCCTAATCTTTTAAAATAATACAAACCATTATAGCATACTTGATAGTCGCTATACAGTTGGTAAATCGTTTTTAAGGATGTTATGCTACATAGCTAAAATCCAATTATCTGTAATAACGCATGACATTAAAAAAGAGGTTCCGACTTTGATAGTCTAAACCTCTTTAAAGCTGTTTTTCAGAACTACTTTCACATTTTATGTGAATGAGTAGTTCTTATGCATTCGTTTTAGCGCACGTAATCCTTAACCATTCTAGTAGTTCTTATGCATGAGCATTTGCACATGTAATCCACTCAAAATTTTAGTAGTTCTTATACATGCCCTTTAATTAGGGAAAATATGGTATCAAGCATCTGTGTCTTAATAGGATACGTAGGGCTATGAAAGATTATTTAAAATTCACTTTCTGTCCTACATCCCTATACTTATTATTTACTTGCTAATGCTTCATGTAATGCTTTATCTGAATTATTCCACATAGCTAAATCATGTGTCTGTAGAAAATCTTTCAAAACTGCTTTATTGTCCTCACCAATATGATCTATATCGATTTGATGTTTCATTGATTTATCCATCATATTAACATGTTCAGGCATGCTTTTGTACCCTCTGCGAATGCTCTTATTCACTAATAAATAACATCCTGTCACGCCAGCATAGTAAGGTCCATTTTCGCCTCTTTCAGTCGTAACCCAACATAACCAATATGCCTTGGCTTCGTCACCTTCTACAACTTCTTTCTCTTTAATCCATTTAACACCTTTTTCTACACTTGAACGTGCGTGCATACCACCAATATCAATAAAGGCTTCTTTATTTTGAACATCAATAAAGACAGGTGCCACATTATCCAAACTGATAGAACCTATATTTGTACCTTTGTGCCCATCAAGTGGGTCATTCTTAATAATGTTAAACTTAAATCCTTTATTTCCAGCCACTCACGTGCACCTCCCAAATTATCTAAGGCATTTATTTCATTTTACCTGTTATCATATTATGAATTCAATTCATCTAATATACTATTAATTGCATTTTTTACATGATCATCTTCAATATCCGCAATGAGTTCTTTTGGATAATATAATTTATAATCTTCTCGATTAATTCCTGTAATACTATGGATAACCAATGATTGACTACTAATTTCACGAATTTTTCCATTACGTTTTAGTAAATGAATCGGCTGTCTATTTGATCCAGGTCTATCATAATCATATGGTAAATCTGAGAAGGACTCACTGACAAAATAATAATTCGGATTTATATCTGCTTGAATAAACAAATCAGTTAATTCTGAGATTGTTATAATCGAACCATCAAAAGGCATATATTTTAATAAATCTCGATTGATAAAACGTCGTGATAAATCACTCAAGATGGGATCTTCTTCTTTCACCCATGCCTTTAAGTAATATAAGACAACCGCTTCATCTAAATCTACATATTGTTCAATTGTCATGGATTCTTCGAAAAATGGTACGAAATCTGTTGGATACATTTTAAAAGTATAGCCTTCATTGTACAAGTATTTCGCACGTTTCAAACAATTATTTAATAACACTTCTCCTCCTCTACTGACTGGGTGAAAATAAATTTGCCAATACATTTGATAGCGACTCATGATAAAGTTCTCTACTGCGTGCATACCACTTTCTTTAATCAACACTTCATCTTTAGATGGACGCATCAATCTCAAGATACGTTCCATATCAAATTCTCCGTATGATACACCGGTAAAATAAGCATCTCTTTGTAAATAATCCATTCTATCAGCATCAATTTGTGAAGATATCATGGAGATGACTAATTTGTTATCGTGTGTTTTATTAATAACATCTGCAACTTGTTGTGGAAAATCATCCGAAACACGACTTAATACTTCGTTAACTTCCGTCGGACCCGTAATAATTGCCTGTGTAAATGCTTCATGATCCGTGTTAAATATCTTTTCGAAACTATGAGAAAAAGGCCCATGTCCTAAATCATGTAATAATGCTGCACATAAGGCTAACGGGCGATCTTCGTTATTCCATGCTTCTCTTCCATTAAATGAATCATCAATTAACCTACGTACAATTTCATATACACCCAACGAGTGGCCAAATCTACTATGTTCTGCCGTATGGAATGAAAGATATAATGGGCCTAATTGCTTTATACGTCTTAGTCTTTGAAATTCTTTCGTCTTAATCAAATCCCAAATCACTTGATCTCTGACATGGATATACCTATGAATTGGATCTTTAAACACTTTTTCTTCTGGTAATTTTTGTGTAGCATATGTTGTAAATGTCAATGTAGTCCTCCTATCCATATCCTATACTTATGCAGACTAATTTATTGTCTTACGCATTAACGCTAAATCCATGGCTTCACCATACATAACATGCGTATATGAACGTAATTTTTCAAAGCCTTTTTGCTCATAAAACGAAACAGCTTCATCATTCTTATTATCGACTTCTAAGAAGACTTCTTTATATTCATCGTTGAAATAACTTAAACCTTCAGTTAATAATTCAGAACCATAGCCATGATGTTGCCACAATGGACTTACATAATGTGCTGATAAAAATAATTCAGAACCATAAATAAAATTCGCAAAACCAATAATATTTTCATCTTCTTCTACGACTAAAAACAATTGATCTTCCAATCGTTTTAATAAATGTTGTTCATTATATGAAGCAGCCAATAACTCATTTACAGTTTTAGCCGCATAAATATTCATGTACGTATTATACCAAGCTTTTGTTGCTACATCTCTGATGCCTACAACATCTTGCGGTGTTGCTTTTCTAATTTTATGCATGTTGTTCTCCCCCTATTTAGATAGGTCATAATAGCTACATTATATCATAATTTTAGTATTCAAAATACTTTAGCTATTTATATAAAAATAGCTTGGGCAATATTATAATTCACCCAAACTATCTATGTTATATTTAGTTCTTCCCAAGTGTTTGTTGCCATTCTTTTGCACGTGACAGTGCATAAACATCTTTTTCAATATCTCCCGGTCTTTCAGCTGTACCAATAATATAGCCCCCTAGACTCGCACCTAGAAACTCTAAACTATATTTAACTTGTGTGATGCATGGTTTGGCTTTGACTTTAGGACAATCGCCACCAACGATAATAAGTCTAAAATCTTTCTTAGACATCTTATCTTTAAAGTCTTTATAATTTGAATCCAATAAAGTTTCAGACCAATGATCAAAAAATGCCTTCATTGATGCCGATAAACTATACCAATAAACTGGCGAAGCAATTATAACTGTGTCACTTGCTAATACTTTATCTATAATCGTCTTATAGTCATCCGCATATGAATCTATGCTTTTGTCTACGTGTCTATAGTCTCTAACCGGATTTAATTGATATTGCGTTAAGTCTATCCATTCGTAGTCGTATCCAGCTATGGCCATCTTAGTTAAACGTGCAGTATTCCCTTCTGGTCGACTGCCTCCAAATAAAACTGCGATCATAATAATCTCCTTCTACTACTCATTTTATATTCCCTTCAAAAATTATAAATATACATTTCCATAAAATCATTAAACTTAATTAATAATTCTACACTAAAAAGTACAATTACTAAACAGTTTACTTAAAATAGAATAATAAATTAAATTATTTGCTCAAAAATTGAACTTATAACCCCTACTATAAATGTATATTTTTAAAAAGATCTTTATAAATATAAAAAGTAGATAAACATAATACATGTTCACCTACTTTTATTTTTTTATTTTATAGGAAATAATTTTTCGATTTTTTCAATCTCTTCTTCAGTTAATTCAACATCTAAAGTTGTTAAATTATCAACGACCTGATTTGGACGCTTAGCACCTGGAATAACAATATCTAATGACGATTTTGTTAAATAAAATGCCAACACAATGTGTGCAACATCCACTCTGTGGTTATCAGCAATATCACGTAGTTGATCAATTTTCTCTAAATTTTCTTTGAATTTTTCACCTTGGAATTCTGGATTTTTAGCACGAATATCATCAAATGTCGAATTTTCATTATATTTACCTGCTAATAAACCAGAAACGAGTGGGAAATATGGAATAAACGTGATGTCGTGTTCTGAAGTATATTCAAAAATATGCTCATTTTCACGATTTAATAAATTATATTCCATTTGTACAACATCTACCAAGCCATCTTTATTCGCTTCTTTTAATTGTTCTAAATTGAAATTGGACACCCCAATCGCTTTGATCTTACCTTCATCTTTGAGCTCTTTTAATGCTGCGACAGCTTCATTCTTAGGCGTGTCCTCATCCGGGAAATGTATATAATATAAATCAATATAGTCCAACTGCAGACGTTTTAAACTTTGCTCAACCTGATCTTTTAAAAATTGAGGATCATTTGAATATTTTACATTACCATCATCATCAAAATAGTGTGCGCCTTTAGTAGCAATTGCAAAATCATCTCTACCAAATTCTTTGACCGCTTCACCAACGAGTTCTTCTGAACGCTCTGGTCCATAAATATAAGCTGTATCTATCAACGTTATACCATTTCTCACTGCGGTACGTACAGTTTCTTTACCTTGTTCTTCATCTAAATCATTATAGAAATTATGTCCGCCTACTGCATTTGCACCTAATGCGATAGGTGTTACTTCAACATTTGACTTACCAATCTTTGTTTTCTTAGTCAATCTAGCCCAACTCCTTCTATAATTCTCTTATATTTTTACACATAGCGATGTATGTGCTATCCACAGCAATTGATTTAACCATATATCACTGTTATTTTTACAAGTAGTTATACTCTACCCTCTTTCTTTATATTTAAAATAAAAACGTAAGTAATAGATATTATCTAATATGATATCTATTTAAAATTTAGCATGATTACGCTATAAAACTAAACATATTTGCTTGATTACGACATCAAATTTTCATACCTATTATGTTTTTTAAAAGCGTATATTGAAAAAATGGGATTACGGCATCAAATATAATTTGTTGATTTCGTAATCCCATCCACGTCCGGCTTTTGAACTATATAGTATTCATTTTATTTTCGTACTTTATTTTATTAAAGCCTTCCCAGCTATTATGTATGTTTTCTTTGCGCTAACTTTTCTTTTAATTTTCTATCTTGTTCTTCTTT
Source organism: Staphylococcus sp. Y174-1 (assembly GCF_049897865.1). Lineage (NCBI taxonomy): Bacteria > Bacillati > Bacillota > Bacilli > Caryophanales > Staphylococcaceae > Staphylococcus > Staphylococcus sp. Y174-1. Next base: position 1,214,490 of record NZ_JAFCXB010000001.1, read on the forward strand.
ACGACGTTTACGTTCTTCATTACGTTTTCTTAATCGTTCTTCTTCTTCAGGGTCTCTCGGTTTCTGTAATTGTTTTTCCACTTTTTCCATAAGTTCATCTTCTGTGAGTGCAGCGAGTGGACGATTATTAACAAAAGCAAACGTTTTTCGGCGACCCGGTCCACAATACGACTGACAGCCAATTTCTATTTCAGCTTCAGGATCTAATTTCGTTAACTTTTTTTCTAATGACTTACAGTTTACCCCTTGGCAATCATCACAAATTAAAAATTTATTTTGCAACTACACCCATTCCTTTCTTATGGTTTACAGTTTATCAAAACAGCTTAAATATCATTTCACAATGTAAACATTCATTTATATGTATCATCATAAGGTTTATGATGCCTTACTTAATATGTATTTTAGATTTTACAACTCTAATTATTTTACTCTATTTTATTAAAATTTCAAGTTTATATTCTTTTAATATCAACATTCAAAGGGACAAGTTAGTATCATCACAATGTAAATGACGATACTAACTTGTCCCTTTATACTTAATATAACTATTGATAGAATTTACGTCCACCATAAATCTGGTGCATGATTTTCAATATTAACCGATTTCAAATTATTCACTGCTTTATTAAATCCTTCTTCAATTGACATAATTGGATCCTCATGTTCAATGCTCACCACATAATCATAACCATTTATTCTTAATGCACTAATCATGTCTCCCCATTCTTGAATATTATGACCATATCCTACTGTTCGAAATGTCCAGGCTCTCGTTTGTATATTGCCATATGGCTGCATATCCGTTAAACCGTACATATTCACATTCTCTTGATCAATATATGTGTCCTTTGCATGAAAATGATGAATTGCATTTTCTTTTCCCAATATTTTTATTGCAGCTATTGGATCAATACCTTGCCACCACAGATGACTTGGATCTAAATTCGCACCAATAGCATCATTGGTTGCCGCTCTTAATTTTAATAGTGTATGCGGTGTATGAACTAAAAAACCAGCATGAAGTTCTATACCAATTTTTATATCGAGTGACTTTGCATAGTCAGCAACATTTTTCCAGAAAGGGACAAGTTTTTCATCCCATTGCCATTCTAGAATATTAGTGTACACTGTTGGCCATGGTGTAACAGGCCAATTAGGATACTTTGCTGAGTCATCCGAACCAGCCACTCCCGAAAACGTATTTACCACTGGTACGTTTAACAGCGACGCTAATTTTATCGTTTTGTATAAAGTATCATGCGCTTCTTGAGCTTCTCTTTGATCTGGCGAAATAGGGTTATTGTGACAACTCAATGCACTAATTTCTAATCCACGCTGCTGAATCGCTTCAATAAATGATTTTCTTTGAAATTCATCATTTAGTAGGTCATCTAATGCACAAAACTGGTCTCCTGGATTGCCTCCTGTCCCTATTTCAAGCATTTTCACACCTGATTTTGCTACGTAATCTAACATTTCTTCAAATTCTTTGTCTTGAAATAACACGGAAAACACACCAATTTTCATAAAAAAACCTCCATAAAAGTTATACCTTTGCCAGTCGAACACTTTGTCCAATTTTGCTACTTTGATAAATCGCGTCTATCAGTATATTGATTTGCATCGCTTGCATTGGTTGAACAACAAGAGACTCATAACCAAGGCAACTATCCACAAAATTCTTTGCTTGTCGTTGTGCAGCTATTTCTTCATCATGTTCTGCTTGTGCTTGTTCAATAAAATAAGTGCCTAGTCTGGGTTGATAAATTTCAAAAGGATATAGATTTAAGCCACCATCTACACCAGAAATGCTTAAATGTCTCATATCTTCTTTAATATTGGCTGACCAAGAACATTCAAATAAAAGCGTTGAGCCATCATTAAAAGTAATATAACTTGTCACGTGATCGTCTACATCAAATGATTCATTATCAAATGCGCCCCAATCATTTATTTGATTGGGTATTTTACTAAGTCGATTGTATGTTTTTCCAATCACTTCTACTGGTGCGATATCGTTTAATAGCCAAAGTGATAAATCAAGCATATGACATCCATAATCAATTAAACTACCTCCACCTTGTAGTGCTTTGTTTGTAAAAACACCCCATCCGGGTACTTTACGTCTACGCATTGCTTGTACACGTGTTACTAATGGATCGCCTAAAACACCCTTATCAACAGCATTTTTGGCATTGATTGCAGCATCTGTAAAGCGATAATGATAGCCTATAGCAAGTGTTTTATTGACTTTTTCTGCAGTATTTATCATTTTTTCACATTCTGATGGATTCATAGCCATTGGCTTTTCACAAAATACATGTACACCAGCTTCTAAAGCAGCAATGCTAATTTCTGCATGATATTTATTAGGTGTACATACAGCGACAGCGTCTACATGTTCAAATATAGCGTGATACGTTTCATACACATTTTGAATTTGATGACTTTGAGCAACGCTTTTAGCTAATTCAAAATTAATATCTTGAACTGCTACAACATCAGCCAAATGATTTAATTGTTGAAAAGCTGGTATATGCCTATTACGTGCAATACCACCACACCCAATAATACCTATCTTTAATTTTTCCATAACAAGATGCCCCCAGAATTATTTTTCTGATATTTTCTCTAACGGTATCGCATTACCATACTCATGTTTAGGTGTCCCACTACTGTAAGCCCATACTATGCCATTTTTTATAACTTGTTGGACATTCGTATTGTAATATGTTGGGTAGCTTTCGTGTCCCGGCCTGAAATAAAATATTTTGCCATTACCTCTTTTAAACGTTACACCACTTCTAAATACTTCTCCGCCCTCAAACCAACTTATAAATACTGTTTCATCTGGCGTTGGAATATCAAAATGTTCTCCATACATTTCTTCTTTTTCTAGTTCAAAATGTGATTCTATGCCTCTTGTGATGGGATGTGTTGGATCAACAACCCACAAACGTTCTTTTTCATCTGCCTCCCTCCATTTTAAATCACACGACGTACCCATTAAGGATTTGAAAATTTTTGAAAAATGTCCAGAATGTAAGACTACAAGCCCCATGCCGTCTAATACACGCTGCTTCACCTTCTCTACTATTAAATCCTCTACTTCATCATGTGCCTTATGCCCCCACCAAACAAGTACATCTGTCTGCGATAATACTTCGTCAGTCAAACCATGTTGTGGTTCATCTAATGTTGCTGTAGTTACGTTATGCTCAACATTCAAAAACGATGCGAGCGCATGATGTATACCTTCGGGATAAACTGCTTTTACTGTTTCATTTTCTTTCTCATGTCGATATTCATTCCAAATTGTAATATTCATAAAATGTCTCCTATTCATTTGATTTATCGTTTAAATATACAGCTTTACCTGTTTTCGCTGATTCATATATAGCTTCTAAAATTTGAGTGACAACGAAAGCCTCATGTGGTTTAACTATGGGTTCTGTATCGTGAATGATATTATTTATCCAAGCACGTGCTTCTTCCTCTGCTTCGTCTATTGTTTCACCTTCATAAAAATCTACCCCTGTATTTTCTAATTCAATTTCAGATGTATACAACGTTTCTAAATCTTCACCATGAATACGTAGACCATTTTTCATATCTGCTCCACCATCTGTACCTGATAAAGAACATTTAGCTTCATCAACTTCTAAGGAATTAAGCGCCCAACTCGTTTCTAATATAATCGTGGCACCATTTTTCATTTTGATAAATCCAAATGCAGAGTCCTCCACAGTAAATTTACTTGGATCCCATGGCCCCCATGCATTTGCTGCATTCGCATGATTCCCTAATTTATGGAATGTTGAGCCCATCACCGATTCAGGTTCATAATTATCCATCATCCATAACGTTAAATCTAATGCATGTGTCCCGATATCAATTAGGGGGCCACCACCTTGCTTTTCTTCATCTAGAAAAACACCCCACGTTGGAACTGCGCGTCTGCGAATAGCATGAGCTTTACTGAAGTAAATTTCTCCTAAATCTCCACGTTGTGTTACTTTATGCAAATACTGACTGTCTGCTCGAAATCTATTTTGATAACCTATTGTCAATTTTTTATTATTACGGACTGACGCATCAATCATTGCCTGCGCTTCAATAGAAGTTTTTGCCATAGGTTTTTCACACATTACGTGTTTACCTTCATCTAATGCTGCAACTGTAATTTCTTGATGTGTATTATTCGGAGTACAAACATGTATCACTTCTATATTGCTGTCTTTTAATAATGCTTTATAATCTTCATATGCCTTTGCATTATTGCTACCATAGTTTTCTGCAGCCTTATATGCTTTAGCAATGTCAATATCGCAAAAAGCAACCATCTCTACTTCAGTGATTTTTTCTAAACTTGGTAAATGCTTTCCATTAGCTATACCGCCACAACCAATAACACCAACTTTTATTGTCATCGTCTCATCTCCTATATAACATTAATCAATTTCTTTGAAGTAAACGCTTACAAATAGCAAAAAAAATATACTTTTAATAATTTAAATCTAAATTAAGTTAATAGTAAATTAAATAAGTAAAAACACCAATAAATTTGACGTATTTAGAATTTATATATTAACATTAGAATATATTTTCAAAATTCGGAAATTTTTCCAATGAATAGGTGGCATCTTTTTATATGGTTCTAGATCATCTTATTAATAAACACTTTGAACAACTAACAGAAAATGATTTACATATTATCAATGTTATTAGACAAAATATTGATCAAATTTCAAATATGAAAATTCATGATTTAAGTAAACTGACCCATACTTCCATCTCCACTATCCATAGACTTGTTAAAAAAATGGGATTTGAAGGTTATAGTAATTTTAAATTTTATATAAAAATGGATTCAAATAATGAATCACCTCAACTTGCAAGCGCCGATCCAATTATTGAAGATGTGAGAAGAACCGTAGAACATCTTGAAATGTTTGACTATCACACACTTAATCAATTAATCGAAACTGCTCCATTTATCTATATATTTGGTACTGGTATGGCACAGCAAAATGTTGCACGTGAAGCGCAACGACATATGTTATCTATTTCAAAAAGAGCAATCGTTATAAATGATGAAACCGAATTGCGTTTAGCCATAGATCAAATGTCTGCTGATGATTTACTGTTTATCATCTCATTATCAGGAGAAACCAAGAATTTAATTGATCCCATACAACTCATTAAATCTCGTGAATTGCATTACGTATCTATTACGACTTTGCATGATAACTATATCGCTAAAAATGCTGCGTTTAATGTATATGTTAATAGTGCACCTATTCAATTTTTTAATACTACAACATACTATAGTTTTACACCTTACTATGTTGTATTTGATTTTATAGCTAGAACGTACCATAACTATAAAATCAATAATAACTCATTCCTGTAATAATTCATCTAAGTCTAGAAAACATTATAGATGCATATGTGTTTTTCTAAATAATATAGGCTACTTTCACTCAAGGTGCCATGCTTCATTTCAATAAAGTGTAAGAAAAGAAATTGATCAAGTTGATATTTCTTTTCTCACTTCCACTAACATGTACACTTTAGTGTTTAGCAGTTTTATTAAGTAGTTGCTCTACTTCCTCTCTTATTTGAGGAACTGAAAGTCCAACAATGACCTGAACGTTTTTACCACTCTTCACTAATCCATGTGCGCCTCCATTTGATTTAAAGTAATCATCTGCCGCTACTTGTTCAGGGTTTGCCACTGTTACACGTAATCGCGTTGCACAATTGGTAACATCCACTATATTTTCTGTGCCACCTAAACCTTCAATATATACTTCAGCTTTTCTTTGATATTCGTTAGAACTATTAGAGACGTTGCTTTGATTTTTATTTTCACGATAATCTTTTTTCGTATATAATTTAGTATCTTGATTGTCGTCTTTTTCTCTACCTGGCATCGGTATATCAAACTTCAATATGATAAATCTAAATAAATAATAGTAAATAAAGATAAAAATGATACCAATGATAAATTGCGCTACATATGTCCCCCAATGTGAACCAAATAATGGAATCCAATTTGTTGCTGCAATTTCAATAAAACCGCCTCCTAAGTTACCAACTAATCCAAATGCATGCATAGTCGTAACCATTGTTGCCCCTAGTATGGCATGTATTAAAAATAAGAAAGGTGCAATAAAAATAAAGGTAAATTCTAATGGTTCTGTAATACCAGCAAATACTGCCGTCAATGTAGCTGCTAATAATAACGCACCGACTTCTTTCTTTTTATGAGGTTTGGCAGTGGAATATATTGCAAGTGCTATACCTATTGATCCAAATATTTTAGTATTCCCTTGTAATAAAAATCCGCCGCCAGGGAAGATGTCTTTCAATGATTTCTTGGTCTCTGAATATTCAGTAAGGTGCGAAATCCAATATGATTTAATGCCACCATTCACAACTGCAGGTCCATATTCAAATGGCGTATAAATAAAATGATGTAATCCTGTTGGAATTAGTATTCTTTCTAAGAAATGAAAGAGCCAAACCCCAACATAGCTAGATGAAGCAAGAAATACTTGTAACGATGCGATCCATCCTTGAACTATTGGCCATCCCCAACTTGTTAGAAAAGCCAAAGGAATCATGCTAAAGAACGCAAGCATTACCACAAATGGAGAACCTTGAAATATACCTAAAGATTCAGGTAACTTCTTATCGTAATACCGATTATGTAACCATATGGCGATACCAGAAATAATTAATGCACCAATGATATTAGTATCTAATGTTTTAATACCAACTAACTCAGTTATCCCAGTTACATCGTCAGGACTACCTTTAAAATCCACACCAAAAGCTGGCCCCCAAGTTGTTAATATGCTATTGATAAAATAATTAAACATCATATAAGTAACCACTGAAGACATGACCGCATGCCCCGCCGATTTCTTCGCTAATGAAATAGGTAACCCAATGACAAAAATAAGTTCAATATTTTCAAATACAGTCCATCCACCATTTTCAACTAGCGACCATACTTGAAACCATAAACCTTCTGGATCCGCAAGATGTCCCATTATGGCTTCATTTTTGAAAAGTGTAGCTATACCTATAATGATTCCAAAGAATGGAAACAATAATACTGGAACAATCATTGCCCCGCCAAATCTACGTATAGCATTACCAAAATTCCGTCCAATGTTCATAATAATCACCCTTTTTCCACGCAGTTAATGTAAGCGTTCTCTTAAGGTGATGATATGCTTTAGTTTATATAACATCAATATAACTAGGGGATTTTGACACTATGTACCTTTGAATGATTTTATTTTCATTAAAAGGTAATTTTTCCTGAATATCGTTTTCTAAAACTAAACTTTTAAATAACAATAACAAAGAGAAAAATTGGAATAATAAAAACAGTACCTAATCTGTAGATTAGTATACTGCTCAAGTTGTCATGACTTTATTGACCATGATAAATATTAAATTCTAATGGTTTCACTTCATTCTCTAACCATTCTTGATATATCAATTTCTTATTAATATCACTATTTATAATCGTAATACCACAGTCACCGCCACCTGCACCAGAGGTTTTAGCAGCACCGCCATATTTTTCTGCTACAGAACACAACACTTTGAGATGTGCCGTTTCTATATCTATCGTAGCTTCTTTATCCATAGATTGAATAATTTCGCGATTGGTACGAATCATTTGTTGTACACCTTTAATATGGTTTGTTTTAAAAGCATGGATCAACTTTTCAACACATAGGTGGGAACGTTCTAAAAACTTACCATAAAACGTTGGATCTGACTTCAAGCGTTTCACTTCACTCACTAAATGATGAGACGATGCAGGAGATCCTGTCCAACCAATCAATACTTCCATATTTTCCGGTGGTTGCAACGGTTCAATATGCAGACCTGGCCAGTTTTTATTCAATACTTCATTAACAGATGTATCTTCAATTTGTTGAGAGACCCACTCATGATCAAATGTACTGTACGCTAACCAACCAGTGTAAATACTAACAGCGATGTCACCACATGAACTTAAACTCTGCAATTTCATATTCGCGATTACCGCTAGTTTATAAATATAAAGATTTGATAAATGCGTTTCATAAAACTCATTCAATACTTTAACTACAGAAACAAGCACGGCTGCACTTGAACCTAACCCGTATTTATGGCCATTTGCGTCATCTAAATTACTATCAATCGTTAAATTGAAATGTTTTAAACTGATATGGTTACTGCGCACATACTGTTCAAATACTTCAATTGCTGTAATGACATATTTAAGTTGTTTAGCTGCATGTACATCGGATACGACGATTTGATCTTCTCTTCTTTGAAAAGTCACTGGATCATGATGTAGTGTTTTAGAATGTATGGTACCTTGAGGGGCATTTGAGTCTTCAATTGAAGCAGTTACAAATCGATCAACCGCAATTAATACGGATTTATATCCTGGTTCAGTAACTGCATATTCACCTGCAATATAGAGTTTACCTGGTGCTTTTACTTGAATCATTTTATCTCTTCCTTACTCAATAATTTCAACGCCTGTACTTATAATGTCACTTGCAATAATTTGATCTTTATCAAAAGATTTATGTAGCGCATCAATAACTGCTTGTTGATTTTTCTTTTCTACTAAAATTTTCACATTAGGTCCTGCATCCATTGTAAAATAACATGGATATCCAGCTTTTCTACACTGATCAACAATATCCATCGCAAGATAGCTATCCTCAACCATATAAGTAAATGGAGGTTGTGCACCTAAATTGGTTGCATGCATACGTAAACCATTAGCTTCAATGACTTCACCCATTTGCATAAAGTCTTTTCGCTCAATGGCATGCTTAACTGACGCTATGTCTTCATCTACATGATTTAACCAATATTGATAAAAGCGAGATGTATCACGTGTATGTGACATACCGGCACGACTCGATACTTTTTTTGTTTTATTATTAATAACTACAAAAATCATTGCCAACTCTTGTTCCCAATGATCTGCTTCAATGGGAAAACTGTACGATGATTCATCATCATGCCCTTTTTCCCATTCTACAAAGCCACCGTAGATACTTCTTGATGCTGACCCAGAGCCTCTACGTGCTAACCTAGATAATGCTTTACCCGTTAATCCAAGGTTTAAAGCCTTGTCACAAGCAGCTGCTAATGCGGCATACGCACTTGCTGATGATGCTAAACCAGCAGCAGTTGGAACATGATTGTCGCTCTCTATATATGCAAACATTGTTGTGCCTGATGTCGCTCTAACAATATCCATATAACGACTAATTTTAGCTGATTCACTTGCAGTAACTGTTTCACCATTTAGTATAAGTGTATCTTTCGTATAGCTTTCATCAAACGTAACTTTCGTTTCAGTATAAAAGCGTTCTAACGCAACAGATAAACTATTATTCATTGGAATAATATATGTTTCGTCAGCCTTTCCCCAATACTTAATCAGTGCAATATTTGTATGTGCACGTGCCTTACCACTATTCACCAACTTCATTACCCTCCTAAATATTCAATCCATGTATGATGCGCACCTAATTGCGTTGCACTTTCTGCAATACGCTTAGCTGTCTCTTCATTAGTTGCAAGTACAATCATACTTCCACCACGGCCACCGCCAGTTAGTTTACCTGCAATCGCACCTTGCGCTTTACTGGCATCTAATATTTCTTCTATTTTGTCATGACTGACTGTAAGTGTTCTTAAATTTTTTTGACACAGATTAAACACCTTAGCTAATTGTTCAAAATTATGATGTTCAATTGATTCACTTGCTTCATGTACAAGTTTACCAATATGTTCAACATATTGCAGATATGTACTATCACCTTCACATAATTGGTGTACATCCTCAACAGCTTGTTTAGTAGAACCACGAACACCAGTATCGATAACTACCATATAACCATTTAAATCTAAAGGTTTCAATGTTGTAACCTTACCTTGTTTGAACCATACGGGTTTATTTGAGACGATTGTTTGTGTATCTATACCACTCGGCTTACCGTGAGCAATGCGTTCAGCCCAATTTGCTTCTTCTATTAACATTTCATCCGATAGTGGCTCATCCAAATAATCAAAACTTGCGCGCACAAAAGCGACTGCCATCGCAGCACTAGAACCTAATCCTCTAGAAGGTGGCAAGTTCGTATCGATTGAAACTTTAATAGGCGTCGCTATATTATATTTTTCAATAAAACGTGTAATGACTGCTTTCAAATGCTCTGGTGCCTTTTGTAATTCTCCATCGTATACATCACTTTTTATATATGAAGCGTTTGTTGTCTCTAGAGATTCTATTTTCGCTTTAACTTTTCCAGTTGTAAATGGAATTGCAATAGCTGGTTCGCCAAATGTAACAGCATGTTCGCCTATTAATATTACCTTTCCATTCGCTTCCCCGTATCCTTGTTGTGCCATATTTTCAATCACCTTTAGTATTTTCTTTAATTTTATATTTTCTGTGTACTACACCTTTTTTGTGTATACCCGCATCCTAATTCTGCTTATGCAATGAACTATATTCCCTGGGAAATAAACTGTTTTCACAGCGTTCAATAACGATGCCTCTCTTAATTATTTAAAGCATCTTTAATATTCATTCTAAAATAATCGTTCTTTTTCTATTTTTGCACATACCATTACACATTATCTCATAAATTTCATATATTACCATACGACTCTAGTCATAGATGCATTATTTTAGCAAAGGACTTGAAATTAATGATTCAAATGCACTGTAAATCGTTGTTACAAAAAGTTAACACCAGCTACTAATTATTTTCAATACTTCCCTATTATAAAACGCACTAGCCATATATTCAAAAAACTCACGTTAAATTCAAGGAATTTTATTAGTACTGCATTTTTAACCATACTTTCACTATATTACTTATTTCATTTCTATAATTCAACAGATATAAAAATCCATTACCACAAATTATGCTGAAATCCGCAAAACAAAAAGAACAGGTGAATTACTTCGATTTGAAGTATCTCACCTGTTCTTTAATTAACGTCAATCCATAGAGCGGTTTATTTTCGCATTACGTTCAATCATTTTTTCAAAATAACCTTCATAACTTAACCATTCTTCATCGGTAATAGGGTCCATATTCAAACGGCCACCTAAATCTTTAATTGCGTATAATAATTGAAACATGACATCTTGCACAGTAATCGTTCTGCCTAATAATGTTTCAAGTGAGGCCATGCATTGCGGTTCAATGTCAGGGTATGTGAATTTTGTTTCTTCACCTTGTAACGCACGCGCATAAAATGATTTCATCATATCAGCACGTTCACTACCATCACCTTCCACACAGAGATAAACTTGCACTGCTATTCCACCACGGACGCGTCTTTGAGAAATACCAGCAAATTTCTTACCATTAATACTCAAATCAAATTTACCGGGACAATAGGATCTTTCGATTTCATGTGTGTCGATATCTACATCTTCATCTTCAAACATTTTTGCAATTAATAAATACATTACAGTAAAAGCTTCATCAATGGTAATATCATGTTTACCTTTAAAGAGCAGCGATATATTAAGTACGCCTTGATCTAATACAACACCAAGACCTCCAGAATTTCTAACGATTGCATTGTAACCGCGCTCTTCTGTGAGGTAGCGAATCCCCTCTTGTAAATGAGGCAATCTTGAATCATGGATCCCCAGTATAACAGTATGCTGATGTACCCACGTTCGCACTACACTACACGATAAATCTTTTCCAACACTTTCTGAAAAAGTATCATCAAATGCAAAAGACTGCATTGGTTCTAATCCTGAGGAATGATCAATATAACGCCAATCTATACCATTAAAATATTTACTTGCTAAATCCATTATTGTAATGATTGTGCTGCAGTAATGATTGATAAATTATACACGTCTTCTTTAGAACAGCCACGTGATAAATCATTCACTGGAGAATTAAGACCTTGTAATACTGGACCTACTGCATCAAATCCGCCTAAACGTTGTGCAATTTTATAACCAATATTACCTGCTTCTAAGCTTGGGAATACGAATACATTTGCATCGCCTTGAATTTTTGCATCAGGTGCTTTTTTCTTAGCAACTTCAGGTACAATTGCTGCGTCAAATTGGAATTCACCATCTACAACAACATCTTCTAAATGATCTGCTTCAATTTTCTCTTGAGCTAAGTTAACAGCTGTTGCAACTTTTTCGACATCATCTGATTTTGCAGAACCTTTAGTTGAGAAGCTTAACATTGCAACGCGTGGTGACATGCCAAAGCTTTTAGCAGATTTTGCACTTTCCACAGCTATTTCTGCTAAATCTTGTGCTTCAAGTGTTGGATTGATTGCACAATCTCCAAAGATATATTGTTTATCGTCTTTAATCATGAAGAAAATACCAGAAGTTTTAGAGACACCTGGTTTTGTTTTGATGATTTGTAACGCTGGACGTACCGTATCACCAGTTGAATGTGCCGCACCACTTACTAAACCTTCTGCTTTACCAGTATAAACAAGCATTGTCCCAAAGTAGTTAACATCTTTCAACATCTCTTGCGCTTGTTCTTCAGTCGCTTTACCTTTACGGCGTTCAACAAATGCAGTAACAAGTTCTTGTTTCAATTCGCTTGTTTCTGGGTCAATGATTTCTAAATCTGAAATTTCTAAACCTTTATCACTAGCTAAGGCTTTGATGTTCGATTCATTTCCTAATAATATAGGAGAAACATAATCAGTACCTTGTAATTGTGTTGCCGCTTCTAATACGCGCTCGTCTTCACCTTCTGGTAAAACGATTTTCACGTTTTTTCCCGTAAGTTTTTCTTGTAATACATCTAATAAAGTCATTAGGGGCCTCCTCAAATTTCTTTTCTTAATTATTTTACGTTTCTCATTATACGTTATTGTTTCTTAGAATTCCATGTCACCAATTTGTAATCATTTACTTATGTTTTAAGTGTTCCTTTATGGTAGAATTTTGTAGTGAAGACATAGAATTTTTCATGAAAAAGGAGCGATTTAAATGCCACAAGCACCAGAAACGTTAGATGGATGGTATAGTTTACATTTATTATACGCTATTGATTGGTCAAGTTTACGCTTAGTTCCAACAGAAGAGCGTCAAACAATCGTAGATGAATTACAAACATTTTTAAATAAACATGAAGAAGCGCGTACAAATCACGTAGGTGATCATGCTTTTTATAATATTACAGGTCAAAAAGCAGATATTCTTTTATGGGCATTGCGTCCAGAAATGAAAGATTTAAATGCTTTTGAAAACGAATTTAATAAATTGAAGATTGCAGATTTCTTAATTCCAACCTATTCTTATGTATCAATCATCGAATTAGGTAATTATCTTGCAGGAAAATCTGACGAAGATCCTTATGAAAATCCACACATCAAACCAAGATTATTCCCAGAATTACCACAATCTGAATATATTTGTTTCTATCCTATGGATAAACGTCGTAATGAAACTTATAACTGGTATATGTTACCGTTAGAAAAACGCCAAGAATTAATGTATGCTCACGGTAAAATAGGTAGACAATATGCTGGTAAAATCAAACAATTCATCACTGGTTCAGTGGGCTTTGATGATTTTGAGTGGGGTGTCACTTTATTTGCAGATGATCCATTACAATTCAAAAAAATTGTTTATGAAATGAGATTTGATGAAACAACTGCACGTTATGGCGACTTCGGAAGCTTTTATGTAGGTCATATTGTGACTAAAGATAACTTACAAGATTTATTTGCTTTATAAAATCATTCAATGGATTTATCATATTTCTCAAACTAAAGAAGGTAGCGGCAATTGATGTCGCTACCTTCTTTATATATTTTTTCATACATCTTCTCAATTTCCGATGTACACGTGTTATCAATTCACTTTAATCATAGAATTCTCAAATTTTATTAAGTGTGAATCAGCGCAATAAACAAAGGCACGCTCATCACATAAATAAGTGTGCCTTTGTTGAATGTAGTGTGTTTGGGAGAACTTTTAATCACTACTTAATTTAGTATTAACTGTTGTATATTGTCGCTACTCAATACATGTCTGTAACAGTTAACTAATACTATTCTAACCTATTTGAAATATTTGAAACATAAATGTATTGAATTAATTGCACAAAATACAGTTTTCCTTCATTTAAGCACTTGTTCCAATTCAAATAACAAATAACGATCATAAAGTGTTACAATAAAAAATATTACTTTAGCAACTTATACTCAACCTGTAGGCAGTGATTGTCAGGGTTGCTCAAATAAATATTAATTGGTGATTAAATGACAATATATAATCAAGCTATAGAAAGTTATGATGAAAAGATGGCAAAAGATGTCATCATGTTAGCAGGAAGAATATTATTAGAATCTGGTGCAGAAGGCTCTCGAGTAGAAGATACGATGACACGCATCGCTATCACTTTGGGACACAAAGAAAGTAATAGCTTTGTTACAAATACCGTTATCAACTTCATGCTTCATGATGAGTCATATCCACGTATGTATAGAATTAGAACGCGCGATACGAATTTACACCGCATTTCCAGAACAAATGGCATTTCTAGACGTTTGGCGCTCGGTAACATTTCTTTAGAAGATGCATTTCAAGAACTTCAAAAAATATATCAAGAACAAAGTATAAAAAACCACTACCTTTTTTATAAATTCATTGCTGCTGCCGTCATATCTGTCAGTTTTTTATATTTACAAGGCGGCCATTTAACTGATGTATTAACAGCGTTATTAGCTGGTTCCTTCGGTTATATTGTAGTCGAAATATTACAACAAAAATTGCATGCCCAATTTATCCCAGAATTTATGGGCGCATTAGTTATTGGATTAGTCACCATTATCGGTCATAATCTCATACCCGGTGGTTCAATTTCTACCATTATAATTGCAGCAGTCATGCCTATTGTACCTGGTGTATTAATTACAAACGCAATTCAAGATTTGTTTGGCGGTCATATGTTAATGTTTACCACCAAATCATTAGAATCGCTCGTTACTGCATTCGGTATTGGAGCTGGCGTTAGTACAGTACTTATTATATTTTAGGAGTTATGTCTATGTTTTGGATATTAAATTTTATATTTAGTTATACCGCTTCCCTATTCTTCGGCGTTATATTTGATGTCCCAAAACGCTTATATAACACGGTAGGTATCGTAGGTGCATGCGGTTGGATGGTCTATACCATATTTTTCGATGGTTTAAATACACATACAATTTATTCAAGTTTCTTTGGTAGTCTTGCATTAGGCTGCTTAAGTCATATTATGGCACGCTCTAAAAAAGAACCTGTCATCATTTTTATGATTCCCGGTATTATTCCACTCGTACCTGGTGGTTTAGCATTTGATGCTACGAAAAATTTAGTACTTTTAGAATTTAGTAAAGCCATTAATACAATGCTTGAAGTAACGCTTATTGCTGGTGCTATCGCCTTAGGTCTACTTTTTGCAGATCAAATTTCTAAACTAATTATTTCAGGTACAAAAATACGTAAAAAAAGAATCTAATATTTATATAAATAGCCACACATGCGTTGAAAAGAGTGCATGTGTGGCTTATTTTATTAAAAATTTATTATAAATTCATTTAGTCATAAATTATTAGCTATCAAAACCTATCTGTTTCATTTATGACACAGATTCTTCTGCAAACTGTGATTTATTATCTTTTTGATGGATAAACCAATTTATAGATTTAACCCAATAAAAAACAAGCAGCACACCGTAAAGGAATACTACTTGTTTTAATTCACTATTTATTAAGTTTTCTATGCTTTATTCATAAAATAATCACAAGAAAAACTATTTATTCGTGTTTTCAGCCTTGTTCTCATTAATTAAATCTACAACTTCACTTTCCGAACGGTTTAAGATAAGCAAGCTTAATTTATTATTATCCATGCGTTTTAATTTTGGATAACGCACAATAAAGAAGATTAAACCAATCACTAACCAGCCGCCTAATGCGATGTATGAAGGTGCTGAAAGTGACGCCGGAGAACCTGGAACTAATAATAACAACAAGAAGATAAATGATACAATTGATCCTAAAATCGCAAATGTTTTATAAATAGGTCCATACGTGTTACTTGATTTATTATAACTAAATAATTTAGCTGCTGATAAACAAGTAATGAAATAAGCTATTGATACACCTGTAGAAGACATATCAACAATCCAAGTTAGTGCTGTACGACCTAACCAAGGTGCAATTAATGTAATGGTTACTAAGAAAATAATTGCTATATAAGGCGTCTTATATTTTTTATGCAACTTGCTGAATACAGAAGGCATAATACCTGAACGTCCCATTGAAAATAGGAGACGGCTTGAACTCATTAAGAATCCATTTAAGCCAGTAAATATACCCATAATAATCGCAATTGCTAATACAGCTAAACCAATATAACCAAAGGCTTCTTGCGTAACAGCACCCGTTAACCATAAATTACCGTTTAGGCTTGTTGATGTTGTACCTAACCAACCTGTATATAAAATCATTAAAACATAAGTAAATGCAGCTGCTAATAAACTATATACAATTAATTTAAACGTCTTATTTGGTGCAAAATCAAATTCTTCTGCCGTTTGTGGAATATTATCAAATCCAACATATGCCCACGGTGCGACAGCAACAATCATAATGATGGAAGTAAACCAACCTTCTTTTTCATTGGTTAATGGTTGTAAATTATCTAAAGAGAAATTACCTCCAAAGAACGAACCAAAGAACAATAGTAATATAGTAATAACCATCGCTACACAGAAGTAGTATTGTAGTGATCCTGACACACTAGCACCTTTAATCGCTATTAACATAAATACAATAAGCAATAACGATGCAATGAGAATTTCAGTGATATACACGTCCCAACCTGCAATGGTATATAATTTTCCTGTTTCTAAAATATCTGGCAGTAAAAATTTAATTAACAAACTAAACGCAGTAGCATTTAATGCCACTACACATATGTAACCAAATGTTAAAAACCAAGATGAGAAGAAACTTACATATCTTCCGAATCCTAAAAAGCTAAAAGCAAACGCGCCACCCGAAACTGGGAATCGTTCAACTAATGCACCGTAACTCACTGCAATAAGTATCATTAACAATGCACCTATGACAATACCAATCGCTGCTGCAATTGGTCCCGATTGTCCTATCCAGTCACCCGGTAGAATAAATGCACCCCAACCGATACAAGACCCGTAAGCAATCGCCCACACAAATTTTTCAGATAGATTTTTCTTTAAATCTCCTCTATCTACTTGCTGATTATTTTGACTCATAAAAAATTCACCTCATGGAGTGTATTATACCCACAAGATGAATTCTATAACAATTATAAATTTATATTTTAAACGTACCTATCACTAACATTAACCAACCTACAATAAACAGTACGCCACCAATAGGTGTAATTGCACCTAGTATGCGAATTTGTGTTAACGCTAAGATATATAAAGAACCACTGAAAAATACAATTCCAAAGAAAAGTAACCAACCCGCCCAATTTACATTGATCGAAGTTGTACCACTAATAATACCTATGGCTAGTAATCCAAGCCCATGATACATTTGATAAGTTGTTGCTTTTTCCCATACTGATAAATATTTTGCAGACAGCTTATTTTCTAATCCATGTGCACCAAACGCACCGGTACCTACAGCCATCATTGCATTTAATGCGCCTAAAATAATAAACACTTTCATCATGATCTATTCATATCCTTTACTATTTAAAATTATTTAAAAATCAAAAATGGAATCACCATTGCCTATTTCATCATCTGTTACTAATTTATTCGCAGTAAGTGATGAATTTGTGCTTGTATTAGATGAAGAAACACCTGATACTTTTCCACCCATTGCGCGAATCTCATCCTCAGATACACCCTGCTTAGATGAGACATTCTGTGACTTAGACGCTTTAAAAGAAGAAGACACATTAAAACTGTTGTCACTATATACTTTCTTATTAGATGAACTGTCACTCACTAATGACGTTAACGTATGAATCGCATAAATATGCTTTTCAAATTCTGCGTTACTATTTGCTTCATCTGCTTGTACTAATTCTTGTTCAATTAATTGAATAATTTTATCTTTTTCCATTTTTAAACCTCACTCTCGCACCAATTCACGGGTTGTTTACCATTGGCTTGTAGATACGTATTTGCTTGCGAATAAGGCTTAGAACCAAAGAATCCTCTATACGCTGACAATGGACTTGGATGTGGTGATTGAATAATATGGTGTTTCGATGTATCGATTAATTTAATTTTTTGTTGTGCGGGTTTTCCCCATAATATAAACACAACGTGTGTTAAATGTTCTGATACAGCTTGTATTACTTCATCGGTAAACGTTTCCCACCCAACATTTTTATGTGAATGTGCTTCACCTTGTCGTACTGTCAACACAGTATTTAATAACAATACACCTTCGCGTGCCCAATCTTGCAAATGCGGCGATTTTCTAATACATCCCACATCATCTTGCAGTTCTTTATACATATTTCTTAAAGAGGGCGGAAATTTCGCATCTGGTTGCACAGAAAATGCTAAACCATGTGCCTGGTTCGGTCCATGATAAGGATCTTGCCCTAATATAACCACCTTCACTTGTTCAAATGGCGTTAGATCAAAGGCTTGATAAATATTTTTTCTATCTGGATAAACAATTTCTGTAGTATACTCTTTTTCTAAAAAATCATGCATTGCAGCAAAATCATGTCGCGTAGTTATTTCATGAAAAACATCCGACCATTCCATATACCTCTCACCTCATTGATATAATAACATAAAGCACTACTTTTTTGCTTCGCAAAAATTATTAGTGGAACTTCTTGCTTTAAGCAAGTTTAGTACCACTTACGTATGAACTTTAGTTCATATGTTCTTAGACCGTTTGCGCTTTAGCTCAGGTAATCTTTTATTCGTTACTTTCTCGACATCGAGATTATTAGTCCAATTACTTCTATAATAATATCTTTTTTCAATAGTGATAAATTTAACTTCACTACAAACTTCCTTTATTTAGAATACTCGACAAACGTGGTATGATATATGCAAAAGATATTTAGGAGTGAAATTCCATGGCATTGAAAAAAACATTAACAATTGCCGGTTCAGATACAAGTGCCGGTGCTGGCATGCAAGCCGACTTAAAAACTTTCCAAGAGCTAGGCACATACGGTATTGTAGCCCTAACTTCAATCGTCACGATGGATAAAAAATCATGGTCACATGATGTAACACCGATTCCATTTGATGTATTCGAAAAACAATTAGAAACGGCGATTTCCATTGGTCCAGATGCTGTTAAAACAGGTATGCTAGGTACACAAGAAATCATTAAACGTGCTGGCGACGCCTATGTTGAATCTGGCGCAGATTATTTTGTCGTAGACCCAGTCATGGTATGTAAAGGGGAAAATGAAGTACTTAACCCAGGAAATACGGACGCTATGATTGAATACTTACTACCAAAAGCGACAGTGGTCACACCAAATTTATTTGAAGCTGGTCAACTCGCTAATTTAGGAACATTAAAATCAATTGAAGATATG
The DNA here is from genome assembly GCF_049897865.1 of Staphylococcus sp. Y174-1. Classification (NCBI taxonomy): domain Bacteria; kingdom Bacillati; phylum Bacillota; class Bacilli; order Caryophanales; family Staphylococcaceae; genus Staphylococcus; species Staphylococcus sp. Y174-1. Next base: position 1,234,123 of record NZ_JAFCXB010000001.1, read on the forward strand.
AAAAAAGCTGCTGAAGTAATTCATGAGCAAGGTGCTAAGCACGTTATCATTAAAGGTGGCAAAGCATTAGATCAAGATAAATCTTATGACTTATACTATGATGGTCAAAAATTCTATCAATTAACAACAGACATGTTCCAACAAAGTTATAACCACGGTGCTGGTTGTACATTTGCTGCCGCTACTACAGCTTATTTAGCAAATGGCAAATCACCGAGAGAAGCCGTTATCGCAGCTAAAGCATTTGTTGCCTCTGCAATTAAGAACGGTTGGAAAATGAATGACTTTGTCGGTCCAGTAGACCACGGTGCCTATAATCGTGTTGAACACATAGACGTAGAAGTGACAGAAGTTTAAATAATTTAAAAAGCCCATCGTTAACTTGTAATGTTAACGATGGGCTTTTATATTCCAAATTCTATTTATGGGTTATGAAAGCGTTGCACTTTTCACGTAACCATTACTTACATAAAATACAATATGACCTTTGCCTACATCATATCCGTATAAGCCATCGCCACTTGCTTTTTTCTCACCATTTATGGGTTCTTGATATTCATAATTTTGACCATATTGCACACGTATATCTTTAAAACTTACTGCTTTATTTTGTATATCAAAAGTTACACTATTCGCTTTATTTCCATTAATTTGTTGGAATGTTTGATCATATATTGTTTTAGTCGCTGTATCAGAAGTATATTGACTATTCACTTTAATACCATTAAATTCAACATTACCTGCTTTTAAACCATTATAAAATGATTGATCTAGTACAAAATCCCCACCTTTTGAAGTATAACCACTATATTCATACCAAGGTTGCGTCGTTGCTGCTTGTGCTTCGGTTTGTGATACACCTTCATTAGAAACGCTTATGCCTAATGCAGTCCCAAATACAATGCTACCAGCTACAAAAGTCTTTGCTATCTTATTCATTTGGTATCACTCCATTTAAAGATTTTTTGAATCAAATTACGATTCGATTACAATGTTACAGAAACATTACTAAAAGTGCAAATTTAAACTAAATATACGATTTATTATTTTGATTATTAGATAACCTAACTTTTGTAATTGTCTAACAAATCATCAGAAAACGCTTTACATCAGCCTTTCTGATGTTATACGACGTTAGACTGATAAAAAGTTGATACTGTAGACTCATGTATTTCGCATGAATTTCTATTATTATATGTAGTGTAGAGAGATGAAGGAGGGAAACTCAACATGATTATCTACAAACAGGCTTTTGAAAATGGTAACCCAATATATGAAATTATCACCAAGACTTTCAAAACGATTTCTGTTAAGTTCGATGAAAGCTTCAACACGAATGAATTATATAAGTTACTCTCTCTACTAGAAAATGATGTTGATAACATGAAATTAAGTTATTAAGTTATTTTCGACTCATCGAAGACAACACAGAAGATGCAATAAATTGAAATTAGAAGAAACGATATACAATTAACTCCCCTTATTAAGAAATATGAAATTAAAAAAAGTATGTCTAAGTTGTCCCCTTAAACATACTTTGAATAACACATCCCTATAAACACACACCCTAAGTGGTACACAGTTAGACAAAGATTGTCCCCTTTGTTTGCTTGGAGAGCAACCTCGAAGCAGTTCTAACTGATGTACCACTCTTTTTATACATACAGTAGCTTAAACTCTTCACAAACCATCATTGAAGTTTCATTAAAATCGATTTCTAATGATTCATAATACGGTTTAAAGAATGCTGTGTGCGCTTCACGCCAATATGTTAACGATTTATCTCCTTCACCTTCCAAGAAAGCATGATGTTCTGTCACCTCATTGAACGGCGTTTGGTATACACGTGTCGTCTCAATCACACATTGTGGATGACCTTTCTCATTTAATACAACACTGACATCTCCTACTTCCGGTAGCGGTTCACCTTCTACTTTGTATGTCTCATAACCACTGGTTGTTGCTGTTTTTTCACCTTGTTTTACTAAATTAGCTAATTCATCTTCATCAACACCAAAAGACCATGCTTCAAATTGTACACCTTTGTATTTTGGAAATGCTTCAATAAATTTGCGCCAATACTGCTCTACTGTCAAAGCCATATAAAATCCCCCATATTTATAAATAGTTCGTTACTATTTAAAAATAACACAAAACGAAAAAATCTTCGCGCAGACATTTTGAATGTACAAAGATTTTTGTATTATTATATTAAATTAGAAAGATTAACCTTCTAATAATTCTGCTTTATCTACTGTCAATCTATCTCGTAATAAGTAAACAATGAGCATCGCAGCCAAAGCACAAATTGTTTCTGCAATTAATAATGACCATACGATGCCAGTTAAACCGAATAATCCATTCAATACAAATAGAACTGGGATAATGACTACACCTTGTAAAATAGCCATGATCGTTGCACCACGTCCTTGACCAGTCGCTTGCAACATACCAGTAAATAAGAAACCAATGCCATTTAATAATAATGAGGTGATTGTTACTTTCAACATAAATGTCGCCATTCCTCCACTAGCCGCATCATTAGAGAAAATACGTATCAATTGATGACCTGTCGTAAACACAATGACCATGCACACTGCAAAAATCACAACGATTGTCATAATTACGACTTTAATAATATTTTTCATACGTGCTTTATCAGACATAAAATTGTAAGCAATTAATGGCACTACACCTTCACATAGCCCCATAATAATCAATTCAGGAAACTGTACTAATCTAAATGAAATACCATAACCCGCAATGGCAAAGTTACCATAGCCAGCTAAAAATAAATTTAAAACTAATCCTGTAACGCCCATTAAAATACTCATTAGAAATGCTGGAAAGCCTACTTTAAAAATTTCTACTAATATTTCTTTCGTCGGTCTTACATAGTTCAAACTCATTGTAATTATGTCACTTTTTCTCAAAAAATAAATGATAAAAAATAGCGACGCAACAACGTTTGAAATAGCTGTACCTAAAGCAGCACCTACTACATTTAAATCAAAACCAAATATTAAAATAGGATCTAAAATGATATTCAAAACCACACTAGCCAACATACCAATCATTGAGATAATTGGTGCACCAATGGATCGAGCGAATTGTTCTAAGATAAAGAACAATATGACAAATGGTGCGCTTAGGAACATTACTTTTAAATATGCACTTGTAAAACCAAGTGTTTCACCACGTGCACCTAATAAATGAGCAATTTGTTCAGTAGCGAAAATAGTCATTAAAATAACAATAACTCCTAATATAAGGCCGCCATAAATAGAAAAACTACTCACAAATTTCGTTTTCACATAATCTTTCGCACCTAATAACCGGGAAATATAAGTTCCTCCACCGATACCAAATAAATTACCTAAACCCATTAACACTGCAAATATAGGTAAAGTGAGTGAAATGGCTGATATCATGTGACTATCACCTAAAAATCCAATAAAATAAATGTTTAAAATACCATAAATTACACTTAATAAACTTCCTATCATCATAGGAATTGAAAAATGCATCATCGCTTTAAATACTGAAGATTTTTCAAAATAATATAACTGTTCGTCTTTCATTTCTATATTACTCCTTTTTATTTAGACACCTAATAATTAGATATCTAACTATATATTCAAAAATATGGTGGCTGTTAATTTTTCAATTTATAACAGCCACTTATAGTAACTAATCTTCTAAACTGCTAAGCATTTTAGATAGATTTTGTTTCATTGTTTCATTCTCTGCTTCTGATAACTGCGCACACATGAGTGCTTCAATCTCGTCAAATACACCTGTAAACCCTTCAACTAATTTCCTACCTGATGCAGTTAGACCTAAATTTTTTCGCCTAGTATCATCCGCGTCTACATAACGGTATATGAGCTTCTTACTTTCTAAGTTCTTAAGTAAATTACTTACTGTTGAACCTTTACGTTGTAAGGCATTCACAATGTCGTTCTGTGTAAGTCCATCCGCTTGGTGTGCATACAAGTAACCTAGCGCGTGACCTTGTTCGTTTGTAATATCATACATTTTCAAACGCTGATCTGCCTTGCGTTTCATCTCATGGCTTATCATTCTAAATAAATATCCATATGACTGTTCCAAACAAGCACCTCATTTAATTAGATATCTAACGATAATAATACACTGTTTTTTTCTAGTGTCAATTGTTATTTTGATATTTTTTAATTTAAGAACAATACTATCATCACTTTGATTTAAAAATATTGACTCAAGCGGCATTTATACAAAAAAGCTGCCATAAAGTCGCTAAACTTGATGACAGCTTAAAATTCAATTTTTTAATTTAAAAATATTTATTTAATTAAACACGTTTGTCTTTTGCCCACCACATTGCTTTATCAGGATTATTGGCATAATACTCGTACTCTTCATCACTTTCAACATTAGGATAAGAACCTTTAAGTGATTTACCAGAGGTACTTACATGTAATAATGAGATAACGATAATACCAACAATACTTACTGCTGTTAGATAATATGCTGGAGATAATGGATCTCCTGTCTTCGCTACAAGTGATGATGCAATTAATGGCGTTGTACCACCAAATAGTGATACAGATACATTAAATGTTACTGCTAGTGTTCTATATCTTATATGTGTATAGAACATTGTAGGTAAAGAACCTGGCATCGTTGCTTCGTAAGTTGATAAGAAGAAACCTAAAACGAAGATACCAACGATTACAAAGATAATTGTTGTTGTTTGAATTAATGCAAAGGCACCAATACTCAATACAGCTGTACCGATAAGACCAATTAAGAATACTTTCTTCTCACCGATTCTATCTGCAACGCGTCCAAACATTAATGCTAATGGAATCATCACTGCCATGACTACAGTAATTAATACGGATACTGTTGTACTATCTAATTTCACAATTTCTTGTAAATATGATGGCATATATGAAGTTAACATATAGTTTGTACAGTTAAAGAACGCAACTGCCACAAAACAAACAATGATGTCTTTATAGTAGTATCTGACAATTGTTAAGAAACCAATATTATCTCTCTTCGGTTTCGATGCAAGTTCATTTTCATAAACAGGTGACTCTTCTAATTTTCTTCTTAAATAAAAACCAAATATACCTAAGAATAAACCTAAGATAAATGGAATTCTCCAACCCCATGTTGCCATTTGGTCATCACTTAAGAAGAAGAATAATAGTCCACTTAAAACAGACGCTGCAATATAACCGGATAATGTACCGATTTCTAAGCCACAACCTAATGTATTTCGTTTTCTATCTGGTGATGATTCTGCTACATAAACCATAGCACCTGCGTACTCTCCACCAGTTGAGAAACCTTGTAATACCCTACCTAGTAAGAGTAATATCGGTGCCCAAACGCCAATTTGATCGTATGTAGGTAATAATCCAATGAGTAACGTTGAGAACGCCATCATAATAATAGTTGTCGTTAATACGACTTTCCGACCATATTTATCTCCAATAATACCGAAGATAATACCACCAACGGGTCTAAGTAAAAATGCAATCGCAAATGTCGCAAATGTAAAAATAGTCTTGAGTTGATCATTTTCAACCGAACTGAAAAAATTTTGCCCTAGTATGACCGCTAAATAAGAATACAAACCAAAGTCAAACCATTCCATCGCGTTTCCGATACCTGTGGCAAACACAGTTTTTTTAGCTGCTTTAGGATCAACCTTATTTATATTACTTTTATCAAAATCCTTTTCATAATCCATGAATGTGTCCACTCCCTTAACATGTTATATAATTATACGTAGTTAATTAATATTGTCAAATTGAATTAAGTTTTACAAAGGATTTCTAAATCATATTTATACAAAAAATGTATATTGATGATTGCAAAAATTCATCATATGCATTTGATTTTTACAAATAAATAAAACTAAAATTAATGGATTATTATTTTAAACTTTAATTATTTTAATTAGGGTTTCATCATGTTGATTTAAAATAACTACGATACTTTCGGAAATCATTTGGAATTGTATCAACTCATTTATACCAACAGTTTCAATGTATTTAACGCGATATGATGTCCACTGTAATCGTTGACTTTGAAGTGCCATTTGCACAATCATTTGTCCAGGTACAATATGTGCATGAATCGGATTTTGGTCATTGATTAATTTTAAATAGGTGTTTATTTCTTTAGCGTTTATACTTAACATTTTAAAATTTCTCCATAAACGTTTGTCTGATAGTTATACATTTAGATTTATTTTTATTAATTTGCAATTCCAAGACATATTTCATAAATTGGCGTACCTTTTTCTGCTCTATCACGCACATTTGTGCTAAATAGTGTATATTCACCTTTATATCGTGTATTTGAGTAACTTGGGTTTCTCTAAGTATGATTTCTTTTTTTTGAAACGGTTGAAATAACGTAAATTCGGGCCATAACTTGGCGCAATAAAGTGGTTGAACGACATCTTCTTCCGAAATATTAAAAAACGCATTATATTGCCGTACTGCTTCAGCATTAAATATGATTACTTTTGTCTCATAACCATCTTTCAAATAAGGCTGCATTGCCCATTCCTCCTCCAATACCCATTGTTGCAATAGTACGTTTATCATTTTTCATGTGAAATAAGCGAGTTACAAGTGCAGCCCCACTTGCACCATACGGATGACCAGTAGCAATAGCACCACCATATTTGTTCAACTTATGTGCTGGAATATCCAAACATCTTTGACTGGCTACTACTTGAGACGCGAATGCTTCATTTAATTCTATTGCGTTGATGTCTTCTATCGTCATCTTGTTTTTGCGAAGTAACTTAGAAACTGCAAGTACTGGACCCATACCCAGCAATGTCGGTTCTACACCTATTGTAATGCTATCTTTAAATATTAAGCCTTCCTTAAATTTATGTGCTAAAGCAGTTTTTTTATCCATAATCATAAGTAATACTGCCCCATCATTTTTCATACAACAATTTCCAGCAGTAACTGTCCCCTCTGACAATAAAGGTTTTAAACGGCTTAATGTACGTACGTTTAATCTTTCTTTGATGCTATCATCTCTATTAAATATTTCACCTTTAGCACTTAAATTTATAATTTCTTGTTGAATGATATTGTTTTCATAGGCTTCTATTGTTTTTTTATGACTATTTAAAGCGTATTGATCTTGTTCTTCTCTTGTAATTCCATAGGTTTTAGCAACATTTTCTGCTGCTTCAATCATTGATGGGTCTTGTCCATCTGGTGCAAACGAAGCACGTTCAAAGAATTCCGGTAAATGTGTATCATAAACCGATTGTGGTCTTTTAATTTTCCATGGTGCTCTACTCGTACTTTCTACACCACCTGCAATATAAATATGACCTGCACCCGCTTGTATCATTCTACATGCATGAATGACCGCTTCTAATCCTGAACCACACTGTCTATCTATCGTTAAACCTGGTATATGTTCACTTAACCCTGCTTCAAGCAAAGCTTTTCTAGCAATATTTCCACCATTACCTACTACATTTCCAAGGATTACATCATCAATATGAGCCATCGCTTCTGAATAGGTTTCAGTTAAATGACGAAATAATGGTTTTAATAATGCTTCAGGTTCCAAATGTTTTAATGAACCGCCATATTTACCAAATGCCGTACGTTTCGCAGCCACAATAACAACTTCTGTCATAGTTTAAAGTGCTCCTTTCATATAACGCTGTTTCATAGTTTCACGTGCAATTTTCCCACTTTGGGTATGTTCCATTTTTTCTATTTTTAACAGTTTGGAAGGTATTTGATATCTCGCTAATCGCTTCGATAAAAATGCTCTTAGTTCGCTGTAAGTCACGTGTTCTGTGCCTGTATATAATAAAACAGCAATTTCTCCAAATTTTGTATGCGGTGCACTAATCACTAAAACCTCATGAAAACTTTCGAAATCTTGTACAGCACGTTCAACCTCTATTGGATAAACATTTCTCCCACCAATAATCATGCGGTCATGCTCACGACCGTGTAAATATAGATAGTTATGGGCATCCATAGATGCAAAATCACCTATGCCTATCCAACAATCACTTTGATGTGCATCATCAACATATCCACTAAAGACCATGTTACTCTTAACTTTTAATTTACCAATACCTTTGTCGTCAGGCTGCTCAAGATCAATTTTCACATTTGGAAATAGCTTACCCACTGAATGGCTAGGGGCTTCATTATCATAGTTATAACTTATAAAACTTGCTTCCGATGTTCCAAAGAATTCTATTAACGTTGCATTAGGAAAATGCGTAGCAACACGATTTCTCAAACTATAAGGTAATTTATCACCAGTAGAAAAAATATATTTAATTTGTTGTATTTCCAATTGTCCAGATACATAGGCATCTAACATTGTTGGAACTACAAACAAAGCACAATGATGGATTGTATGATCATTGTGCATCATGTCCGCTAATGTCTGAGCATCAAATTGCTGTTGTCCAATAAACGTTCGTCCTGTGTATAGCGCAAAGACACACACAAATAAAGATAATGAATGTGACAAGGGGCCAGGTGCAATCATAGTATCTATTTCAGTTTTCATTAATTTTTCTGTTTCTTCATAAGAATATATCCAAGATAATTCATTTCTATAATAAGCTTTAGGCAAACCTGTCGTTCCAGAAGTAAAGCCAATATGTAATACATCTTCGTGCCACTTGAGTTGTCCCTGTTCATTTTGCGTTTTTATCACTTCTAATTCACTATTTATTAAAAATGGGATGCCATAATGATCTATCAGTGTTTTAATCTGTTCTTCTGACCAACGATAGTCCAATATACAAGGAATACATTGATGATGAAGCATGGTTAAATATAATTCTATGGTGGTTAAAGGATCTTCAATTAGTAACCCCACATAACTATATTGTGGTATATGCTGAAACTGTTGTTTATACCATTTCATATTTTGTACTAACCCTGCATACGTTTGTTTATCTCGTCCAAAGTCTAAAGCATATTGATTGGGTTGTTTTTTCGCATAATCATCCATTTTCTTTAATAATTCCACTATGATTCCCCCACTATTTGTTAACCTTCACAACAAATATGTTAACATTAAAACTGCTAAATAGCATGAATCTTTCCTTGTGGTAAATATGAACTTATATTTTCCATTTTCACCTCAATTAAGCGTTCATTTGGGTAATGATAAGTCAATATTCGAATTACATTTCATTAATTATGGGGAGTCATCCCATTTTGGTAATCAACCTAAAATAACCACTCTAAACCGTTGCATTTGTGTCACTAACTTGCAAAACGATTAAATACAAAATAGTAATTAAAAATTGTTTAAACCTGAGCATAAAAAAGTCGACAAAGCATTTATAACTTTGTCGACTCTCGAAAATCTAAGCAACACTGCTTAAATGTTTAATCGCTACTCAATTATTCTAAATTAGCGTGATTTTGTTGCATTGTTTCTTCATCCACGTTCAGTTCAGACATTAAATCTAAAACAATACTATCTAATAATATCTGTGATGCCTGTTCAAAAAGACTACCTAAAGGTTGCGTTGATCCCTCAGCATCATATTTCGTGCCAGCTGGTAACTCAATCACTGCATTTGCAAGTTTACCAATCGCTGAATTAGGACTTGTCGTTAGTAATACAACTTCAGCTCCAACACTTTTAGCCTTTTCAGTTAAGATACGCAAGTGCTCTGTAGAACCAGAGCCAGAAATAACAACAAATAAATCATCTTTCGTAATCGATGGTGTTGTTGACTCTCCGACCACATGCGCATATTTGCCTAATTGATTTAAACGCATAGCAAAACTATTCGCTACAAATCCAGAGCGACCTTTACCCGCTACAAAAACTTGATTCGCTTTGACTACTTGTGCTAAAAAAGCTTCCGCCTCATTATCTCTGACATGCGATAGTGTATGGTCTAATTCATCTAAAATTAATCGATAATTTGTAATTTCAGTCATATTATCTGCCTTCAATCGCATCTTTACATGCTTTTGCAGCTGCTACTGGATCATCTGCATTAGCAATACCGCCACCTACGACAACTAAATCTGGTTCTTCTGCTACAACCTCTTTAATTGTATCTGGTTTGATACCACCAATAACAGCTACCTTAGAATTATTAATAACTGATTTAACTTGGCGTAAGCTTTCTAATGGTGATTCACCTTCAGCTTGTAAATCATAGCCAGTGTGTACAGCGATATAATCTGCACCTAATTCATCTAATTCTTTAGCACGTTTTTGTAAATCTTGTACTGCAATCATATCCACTAATAGCTCTTTGCCATTTTTATGCGCCTCTTCAATTGCACCTTTGATAGATGCATCTTCAGCAACACCTAAGATTGTTACTACATCAGCACCAAATTTAACTGCTTGGCTTACTTCATAATCTGCTGCGTCCATAATTTTTAAATCTGCTAAAACTTTTACGCCATCAATATTATCGTTTAGATATTGTACTGCTGGTAAACCTTCGTTAATCACAATAGGTGTACCAATTTCTACGATATCTACATAATCTTTTACTTTATTTGCAAGCTCTGCCGCTTCTTCTTTATTTAATAAATCAATTGCTAGTTGTAATTCCAAAATGATCATCCCTTCTTGAATTAAATTATCAAAGCCATAACATGGCTAAACTTACTGATTACTCATTAAAATCATTTACTTAAAATGTCTACCCGTTTCATAAAATTTAAAACGAATTTCTATAATCGAGGTGCCGCTTCGTCATCAACATATATTTCTACATTTGGATGTGCATGTAATATCGTAGCGGGCACATCGCTGTTCACTTCATTTTCTGCTAATTTTTCAATAGCAGCTCTTTTTTTCTCACCAAAAGCTAATAAAATAATTCTATGCGCTTTTAATATGGTAGATAATCCCATAGAAACTGCTTGTTTGGGCACATCTACTTCGTTATCGAAATAACGACTATTTGCATTAATTGTACTTTCTGTTAAATCAACGACATGCGTTGCGCTATTAATATCTGTGCCTGGTTCATTAAAACCAATATGACCATTTTCACCAATACCTAGAATTTGAATATCTACTGGACCTTTTTGATTAATCAATTGTTCATAGCGTTTCGTTTCATCGTTTAAATTGTCGGCATTCCCGTTTGGTATATGAAGTAATGATGGATTAAAATAAGGATATTGTTTAAATAGCATCTCATTCATATAAGTATGGTAACTTTGCTCATGCTGTGCATCGAGTCCGACGTATTCATCCAAATTAAACGTTTCAATTTCACTAACATCTAATTTGTTTTTTCTTAATAATTGCACCAAAAAACGATATACGTCTACCATCGTGCCACCTGTAGCTAGTCCTAATTTACTATGATTTTGTTGGCTCATTTGTTTATATAATTCACACGCCACATAAAATGAAGCATATCCGCTTGTACCAAGATTTGTTATTTTCATATACGTGCCCTCCCCGTAAATAAATACAAAACGACTCTAATCTATCCATATACTTACATATACTTACACTTACTTATTATACGTGATTATCTTATTTTTGACAGAAATCGAATTCCTACATCATACTTAACAAAAAATTATAAAATACTTACGATTTATTGAGCATAGAGATACATTTATGATGTACTTTTTAGTAGAATGGAAAGATAATCAAAAAATACAATCTTATCTATAAAATTTACTTTTCAGGTAGAAAATGTATAAAAGTCGGTTTACACTAAGATATGGACTGATTTATTAATGAATACGATACCGAAAAATGATTTCAATAAATGAATTTTGTAAAATTAGGTTCTGAAAGCAAGGAGGCAATGAATTTGGAAGAGATCGATTATGACAAAGTACAAACTTTACTTTCATCATATGAGCATAAACCTGTATACATTCACGTTGAAACGACAAATGGTGCATATGCTGCCCACTTCGACCAACGCGTATTTAATGCCGGTACTTTTTTAAGAAATATTCAAGTTACTTATGAACATGCGCAACTCAAAGGTGGTAACAAAGACCCTTATCGTGTTGGACTCAAACTAAAAGATAATGGTTGGGTTTATGTACAAGGATTAACGCATTTCGAAGTCAATGAAAATGATGAATTTCTATTAGCTGGATTTAATTATGAAGGACAATTAGCCGCTGCCTTAGAAATCAGTACAACACCATTTAAAGCGTAAGGAGGGCATACCATGTCAGAGGAAAGCCAAGTATTAGTCATTTTTCCGCATCCAGATGATGAGTCATTCTCATCTGCAGGCACATTAGCACGATATATTGATCATGGCGTACCGGTTACGTATGCATGTTTAACATTAGGTCAAATGGGCCGTAATTTAGGTAATCCGCCTTTTGCAACACGCGAAACACTTCCGGATATTCGTGAAAAAGAATTAGAAAACGCAATGGAAGCCATTGGCATAACTGACTTGCGTAAAATGGGATTAAGAGATAAAACGGTGGAATTCGAACCCCATGATGAGATGGACGCAATGGTTCAATCGCTAATCGATGAATTACACCCATCTGTTATCATCTCATTCTACCCGCAATTTGCTGTGCACCCAGACCATGAAGCGACTGCAGAGGCTGTCGTTAGAACAGTTGGTCGCATGCCAGCATCTGAAAGACCACGTTTACAACTCGTAGCATTTAGTAATGATGCACCAGAAAAACTAGGTGCCCCTGATATACTAAATGAGATCAGTGATTATAAAGAGGTAAAACTTCGCGCATTTGAAGCCCATTCATCTCAGACAGGTCCTTTTTTAAAACAATTAGCCACACCTGAAGTATCTGGAGAAGCACAAAGTTTCTTAGAAGTAGAACCTTATTGGACTTATAACTTTGAATCTTAAGTGGAGGCAATAGCATGACAGAATTTGACTTATCTACACGTGAAGGTCGTTGGAAACATTTTGGATCCGTCGACCCAATAGAAGGTACGAAACCAACAATAAAAGAAGAAATGAAAGATTTACAAAGCACCCATAAAAACTTCTTATTTGAAATAGAAGAAGTCGGTATTAAGAATCTGGTTTATCCAGTACTTGTTGATCGTTTCCAGACTGCTGGTAATTTTAGCTTTTCAACTAGTTTAAACCTAGACGAAAAAGGGATTAACATGAGCCGTATTTTAGAAAGTGTTGAAAAACATTACCATAACGGTATTGAATTAGATTTTGATGCACTATACCAATTATTACGCAGCCTACAAGAACGTATGAATCAAAATGCTGCAGGATTAGACGTATCAGCAAAATGGTTTTTTGACCGTTTTAGCCCAATAACACAAATTAAAGCAGTTGGACATGCGGACGTCACTTATGGTTTAGCAATTGATAAACAAAATGTGACACGTAAAGAAATTACGATTGAAGCAGCGGTAACGACACTATGTCCTTGCTCTAAGGAAATCAGTGAATATTCTGCACACAATCAACGTGGTATTGTAACTGTGAAGGCATACATTAATAAAGACATTGAGCTGATTGATAATTACAAAGATGTGATTTTAGATGCCATGGAAGCCAATGCAAGCTCTATATTATACCCTATCTTGAAAAGACCGGATGAAAAGAGCGTAACGGAACGTGCATATGAAAATCCTAGATTTGTTGAAGACCTCATTCGCTTAATCGCAGCAGATTTAGTCGATTTTGATTGGCTCGATGGCTTCGATATTGAATGCCGTAATGAAGAATCTATTCATCAACACGATGCATTCGCAAAATTAAAATATAGAAAATAATCATTATGACTTAGCATATGTGTAACCCTCTTGATTCGGTTGCGCATATGCTTTTTTGTCATTTTTCATTTAATTTATTTTCATTCTAAATTCATCTCAATTTTTTATCAAAGTAAAATTTTAATGTGTTATGCTAAAATTTACACCCTAAATTTTGCAATAATCTATTAATATTAAAACAATAGATATTAATAATTAAATTTCGCTGATGTTCTATAGACAATTTACATATTAAAATTATTATGGCAGTATTTCTATCTCAATTTAATCATACAAATTGTTGATAATAATAAAATGGATTATGACCAAACATGGCATCTCCTTTTCTAGGAAAACTAATCCATTTTCCTAAAATTACTTATGAAAGCAAATGCGTTATGACTCTATACATTCATTAGCGGGTTTAAAAAGAAATGAGAGGTTAGATATGAATACAATTTTATATGAAAAAAACAGAAACATCATAAAAAAGGCAATCAAGAAAGATTTAGGTTTAACATTTTTAGAAATTATTATTTTAGAACAATTGAAATACTTAAATAAAGACAAAATTGATGCAGTAGAACTTAAAAGACATTTAAACATTGACAATACACCGATTTCGATTCAAATAAATAACCTGAGTAACTTCGGTTTATTTACAAAATCACGCCATGAACATGATGAACGACGTATCTATTTACATAATATTGATTTTGACAAAATCACTAAAATTATACGACAGTATCATTCGATTGTTTCTAATATCTTAAAAACAAACAGTTAATCAAAAGCGCCTATAGATTACCTATATCTGATAGATAACCTATAAGCGCTTCTTTCTTGCTTATTGAACTGGCTTATTTTAAATGTTCATATGGACTGTTTTTTACAAATGAAATAATTTGATCTACAAATAAACGCGCACGTAATTGAAATTCTTCATTAGCTAAATAATATGTACCATCATCTAATTTTTTAAAATCCGTATCATGTGTAGCAATTTGTGTAGGTACTGCAATACCTAATAACGAACGTACAATTAAACGTAAGTGTGACAATGGTTCAGAACTGACAATACCACCACTATTACCTATTAATCCTACTGGTTTCATTTTAAAATCATCCATTGTTAAATGGTCTAAAGCATTTTTTAAAATACCTGAGTAAGAACCGTGATAATTAGGACTACCTAGTACGAAAAAATCAGCTTCTCTTGCTTTAGTTTTTAATGTTTGTAAATTATTTTTATAACTTTCACTTGGATTAGATGCTCCAGAAACATCAAGTTGGTGGATAGGTTGCTCCGCCAAATCAAAAATTTCAACATCAAAGTCATGTTCTTCAAAATGACCTTTCAAATATTGAGATAGTGCTGTTGTATGTGACCCCACTTTAGCACTACCAACTATAATTAAACCTTTCATTTATTACTTCACCTCATACTATTTTTTGTTATTTTCTTGAAGTAGTTTCATAATCGCTTTACCGACACCACTTTCTTCATTTGAATCCGTTGTGTACGTCGCGACTGCTTTTACTTCTGGTGCTGCATTTGCCATAGATACCGAATAACCTACTCGCTCTAACATAGAAATATCATTCATGTTATCTCCAATGGCCATTACGTTTTCCATATCAATATTTAATCGCTCAGCAATTGTTTCCAATGCAATGCCCTTTTGAGCATCTGAATGTGTGATTTCAATATTACCTCTAGATGAGGATGAGATGGCAAGACTTTCTGATTGTGCTAATTTTTCACTCACACGATCAATCTTTGCTAAATCACTATCAAATGCCAATATTTTCATCACAATTTCACCCGGTGTATCCTCAATTTTGTCGTAATTATCTACAACTTTTAATGTGCCATTATCAATACGCTTTTGAATACCTGCTTTAATCTTTTCAACATCCGCTTTTTGACCTGCACGTTCTGCAATATCGATATAGATTTCTAAATCTCGTTGAGGGTTTTCAGTATAAATACCTAAATTTGTATATACTTGATAATATATATCTTCTGACTTTAACTCATTTGTAATTCGATTAATCAATTCACGATTTAAATTGGATGTACTCATAATATTAAATGATTCATCTCTAACTTCGGCACCATTCAAGCAAATATAAGGTAGTTTTAAATCTGTTTGATTTACCGGTGAATTCGCCTCATAAAAAGCACGTCCTGTTGCTATAACAACTGTAATACCTTGGGATTGTGCATACTTTATAGCTTTTATATTTTCTTCCGATATTTCATGTGCAGCATTTAGTAAGGTCCCATCCATATCTGTAGCAATTAAATTTATCATTTGTTTACCTCTTTCCCTTCTAAGATCGATAACACAAAATCAATTATATATGATTCTCATTTGCCATAATTTTGTAACATATTCATATTCTATCAAATGTTTACTTTTTTGTATTATCGGCTGTTCGAATGTTTTTTTTATTTTTTCTTATATTTTTAAAAAACGCAGTTAATAACTGACTACATGATTCTTCTAAAATACCAAATTCTACTGTTGCCCGATGATTAAATCTTGGTTCTTGCAACAGATTCATTAGACTACCGGCACACCCACCTTTGGGGTCCTTAGCTCCATATATCACAGAAGGAATACGACTCATCACTATACTCCCCGCACACATCACGCACGGTTCTAAAGTTACATAAAGAGTACAGCCTTCTAGTCTCCAACTTCCTAAAGCAGCTGCGGCGCGTTGAATCGCAATATGTTCAGCATGTGCAGTTGGATTTTGTTCAGATTCACGTAAATTATGCGCTCTAGCAATAATTTCATCATTTTTTACAATAATTGCACCGATAGGTACTTCACCTATATTGCCAGCTTTTTTTGCTTCTTCAATCGCAACTTCCATATAAAATTCATGATTTGTCATGTATCTCACACACCTCACATATGGTACAATATTTATTGTCTATTTTAACATTGGAGCGGTAAATATGAAAAAACAATTTATTGCTGTGGAAGGTCCGATTGGAGTCGGAAAATCTTCTTTAGCACATAAACTTAGTCAAACTTATAAATATTACGAAGAAAAAGAAATCATCACAGAAAACCCATTTTTATCAGATTTTTATGAAGATATTTCCAAATGGAGCTTTCAAACAGAAATGTTCTTTTTATGTAATCGATATAAACAATTTCAAGATCTCGCATTAATTAAAAACGGTATTGTCAGTGATTACCATATTTATAAAAATAAAATTTTTGCAAATAATACCCTAACTACAACGGAATACAATAAATTTTCAAGAATCTATGATATTTTAACCGAAGATTTAGAAATGCCTAATATGATTATCTTTTTAGACGCTGATTTGGCGACACTAAAATCACGTATTGCGCACCGTAATCGGAGCTTTGAACATCAAATTGCAGATGATTATTTATTAAATTTAAAACGTGATTACAATGACTATTACGAATCTTTAAAGAACGATGGTGAACGTGTTATACGTATTGATACGACACACCTTGATTTTATGAAGTATGAAAACGATTATAATTATATTTTAGAATTAGTGAAGCCACTGATTGGAGGACATGAGCATGAATAATTACGGTATCCCGCAAGATGCTGTCATTACTATCGCCGGAACTGTAGGCGTTGGTAAATCAACATTAACAAAAGCTTTAGCAGAGCGCTTTAATTTTAGAACTTCATTTGAAAACGTAGACCACAACCCTTATCTGGATAAGTTTTATAATGATTTTGAGCGTTGGAGTTTTCATTTACAAATTTATTTTTTAGCAGAACGTTTCAAAGAACAAAAACGAATGTTTGAATATGGTGGCGGTTTTATTCAAGACCGTTCTATTTATGAAGATGTCGATATTTTTGCGAAAATGCATCAAGAACAAGGTACGATGAGTCCTGAAGACTTTGAAACTTATTCTGAATTGTTTAACGCAATGGTCATGACACCTTACTTCCCTAAACCAGATGTATTAATTTATTTAGAGTGCGATTATGACGATGTCATCAATCGTATTAAACAACGTGGCCGTCAAATGGAAATTGAAACGGATACCGCATACTGGCAAAAATTATATCAACGTTATGAAGATTGGATTAGCGAGTTTAATGCTTGTCCAGTTGTTCGAGTCAATATTAATGAATATGATCTGCACGAAGATCCTGAAACACTCAACCCAGTTATTGACAAAATTCGCAACGTCATCGAAACATATCGTAAAGTCGATCAACGTTAAATTCAATATATTAAAAAAAGTCACTCCACTAAGTTTTGGTCGGAGTGACTTTTTATGTGTATAGCCGTAAATTACTCAATATGGCTACGGTAAATAATTTTTTCAATTTCATCGTCTGTCACATATTTACTGTAATAATGTTCATCCGTTTGTACTAAACCAAAGGTACTTGCCTTATCTTGGTCTTCGGTTCCGATATATAGTTGTCCTTCCGTATCTTGATACAAATCAAAAATTGCGCCACCGTATCGCGCTTCTTGATATAATGCGTAAAGCTCATCGATATCATCACGTGCTACTTGTTTAAAATATAATGTATGTTTAGAATGTTTTATTGTTTTAGCTTCAAACCCTAAATCTAACGCTCGTTCATCTTCAGTAACCAACACCACATCATTACTTATCATTTCCACAACTTTAAACGTCTCGCCATGATAATCTGCATACTTCCCATCAATCATTTTGATCACCTCAATATTTAAAATTAAATATTAAAAAAGTCATAATATACGTTAAGCATATTATGACATAATTTAGACACTGCGCCTATTTTTTTAATATATTTACGATATCATTTGCTGTTTCTACAGTATAATCCGCTTGGGTAAATTCCTCTGCTAATCCTACACCAGTTAACACCGCAACTTTTAATCCGAGCTGTGCATTAACACCGGTTTGCATATCATTTGCAGTGTCACCAACAATAGCGACGTCTTCAGGAGCAACATCATATTGATTAAATAATGGATTTAATACTTCTGGATTTGGTTTTTCGACTGCATTCGCTTCGGTTGAAATAACGACATCAAAAAAGTGATTAAATTGAGTAATCTCTAAAAATTGCTCGACACCTTTCTTCGAATCACTTGTAACAATGCCCATTTTATATCCTTGATTCTGTAATGTTTTTAACGTATCCTCGATACCTTCAACCAATACATTTTCAGGCACTCTATTATCTACTAAGGTTTGACTGCGTGCTTGTGCCCATTTCGTGACATCTTGACCAGCAATATCACAAAACGCTTGCACCATTTCATCCAGTGCACCTGAAGCCATGATTGTACCCGGCTGTATTTCACCGTCAACCACACCTAAATGTGCATATGCTGCTGACTTATCATCAATATCTTGATCATACGCTTCCATAAAATCATCTACTAATTGTAGACCAATCTTCATCCAACTACGATCAAAATATATAATCGTGCCATCTTTATCAAATAAAATCCATTTCATGCTTGAACAGCTCCTATAATTTCGCTTAATTAAAATAATTCATGCTTTATATTTTAGTACAAAAATGTCACACGAAACAAATATTGTAACTGAATTTGATTTAATTGCATGTATCTGATACTTAACTTAATTTGCGTTCTATACGTATTATGTTATCATAATGACGACAAATATAAATTCTGCAAAACATTTAAATGTTACAAGGGGGGTTTTTAAAATAGGTTACTTTATAGTATTTGTAATTATTGCAGTATGTATTGGTATCTATTTTTCAAAAAGAGATAAGCCAATGTCACCATCCAGTTGGTTTAAAGGCATCGGTGTCATTGCATTTGCCATGGTCATTGTCAGTGGATTCTATCATGTAGATGACATTAAG
The DNA here is from genome assembly GCF_049897865.1 of Staphylococcus sp. Y174-1. Lineage (NCBI taxonomy): Bacteria > Bacillati > Bacillota > Bacilli > Caryophanales > Staphylococcaceae > Staphylococcus > Staphylococcus sp. Y174-1. The sequence continues at coordinate 1,253,731 of NZ_JAFCXB010000001.1, forward strand.
CAAGGTGGAGAAAATGGCGAGCATAAAGCAAAAAATGAAGAAAAAATTTAAAAATAAAAAGTTAAAATCATTTCATACATATTAATAAAGGGGTAAGCGTATCATGATTTATGCAATTACTTTTATTATCGTTAGCATTCTAATCGGCGTTTATTTTTCAAAACGACAAAAACCGATGTCACCATCGAGTTGGTATAAAGGCATTGCCGTCATTATCTTATCCTTATTTGTTGTTAGCTTTTTTGATAGTTTTGATGCAGTAAAACAAGGTTTTAAAGAAGGCATCAACGAAGATGTCTTTAATGACATTTCAAAAGATTAACATCGTTCAGCGGCTGTCATTCAAATAAATATCATCATAAAAAAGGTTGGTAACGCGCATGCGTTACCAACCTTTTTAGGATTAATTTTAATATCTTGGTACTACGACTCTCCATCCTTGTGGATCATTAAGTTTACCACTTTGAATGCCTGTATAATGATCATATAAGTTTTGTGTGATTTCACCAGTTTCATTATTATTAATTACGATTTCTGTCTCACCGTATTTTAATTGGCCTACTGGAGAAATGACTGCTGCTGTACCTGTACCGAATACTTCTGTTAATTCGCCCTTATTGTGCGCTTCAATCAATTCATCGATAGATACTTTGCGTTCTTCCACTTCATAGCCTAAATTTTGAGCTAATTCAATCACCGTCTTACGTGTGATACCCGGTAAAATACTACCATTTAATTCTGGTGTTACCAATTTACCATTTTCAACGAAGAAGATATTCATACTTCCGACTTCTTCCACGTATTTTTGTTCAACACCATCTAACCAAAGTACTTGATCATAACCTTGAGCTGAAGCGTTAGATTGCGCTAATAAGCTTGCTGCATAGTTACCTGCAACTTTAGCATAACCTACACCGCCGCGTACGGCACGCACATATTGATCTTCGACATAAATTTTAGTTGGGTTGAGTGATGCACCACCATAATATGAACCCGATGGAGATAATATAATTAATAATTTATAAGAGTATGAAGGACGTACACCTAAAATACCTTCTGTCGCAAAAACATATGGACGAATATATAATGATTGTCCTTCACCTTCCGGTACCCAATCACGTTCAACATCTACAAGTTGTTTTAAACCTTCTAATACCACTTCTTCGTCTACTTGTGGCATATCCAAGCGTGCCAACGATTTATTAATACGCTTGAAGTTCTCTGATGGACGGAATAAATCAACTTCTCCATTATGTTTATAAGCTTTTAAGCCTTCAAATACAGATTGACCATAATGAATACCTTGTGCTGCTGGAGAAATTTCTATTGGACCATAAGGTACAATTTTTAAATCATGCCATCCTTGATCGATATCATAGTCGAAACTCAACATATAATCAGTGAAGTATTTCCCGAAACCTAATTCACTTGGATCCGGTTTTTCTTTAAGTGTTTCACGCTGTACAAATTTAATTTTTTCTGACATGATTGCTTCCTCCCAATGTTTATTCTTAAGTATTATATTAAATTATACCAATCCACTAGTCTGTGTTCAATAATTTTCAAAAAATTTCAAATAAACCAACAATATGTATCTTGGATAATCAAACCACTGTTCGTACATTAATTTATGGTTTAATTGCTCGCATTTTGTATTAAAATCGCTGTTATTTAAACAAAAAAGAAGCCGAACCTATAGTCGACATACACTTCGTTAATGTCATCACCTAAAATAGTGAAATGCTTAACAACCGTATATCGAACGAAGTTCTATCTTCAAAAAATAGATGATTTATTTTACTTCTGCTTTCTCTTTGCCTTCAATAGCATCTAGCATCACTTTAGTCATTGCACTTAAGTCATATTGAGGATTGAAGCCCCATTCTGCTCTCGCACAACTTACATCAATACTATTAGGCCAACTATCTGCGATGGATTGTCTAACTGGATCTACATCGTAGTCTAATTTAAAGTCTGGATAATATTCTTGAATCGCTTCTTTAACCATTTCTGGTTCAATACTCATCGCACTTAAATTATAAGCATTTCGATTAATTAATTTAACGCCGTCTGCTTCCATTAGTTGGATAATCGCATTAATGGCATCTTCCATAAACATCATATCCATAAATGTATCTTTCGCGATAAAGCTTGAGTATTGCCCTTCTCTAACTGCTTTAAAATAAATATCTACAGCATAATCTGTCGTACCGCCACCTGGTTCTTTAATATGTGAAATCAAACCTGGGAATCTAACGCTGCGTGTATCTACACCAAATTTTTCAAAGTAATATTGGCATAGTAATTCTCCAGCAACTTTATTCACACCATACATTGATGTAGGACGTTGAATCGTTACTTGGGGTGTATTAACTTTAGGTGTTGATGGACCAAAAGCACCAATAGAACTTGGTGTGAAGAATTGTAATTTATATTCACGTGCTACTTCTAATGCATTCATTAAACCACCCATATTTAAGTCCCACGCGAATAATGGATTTTTTTCAGCAGTTGCTGATAATAATGCAGCCATATGCATCATTGTGTCTGGTTTGAATGATTCGACTAATTCATCCATACGTGCTTTGTCTGTTACATCTAAAATTTCAAATGGACCATCTTTCAATGCAGAGCCTTCTTCAGGTTCTCTAATGTCAGTGGCTAAGACATTGTCATTTCCATATAATGTTCTACATTTTACAACTAACTCAGTTCCAATTTGTCCTAATGCACCAGTAATCATAATTTTTTTCATATTTCTATCTCCCTTGTATATTACAGAAACTGTAATGTATTTCCCTCGTGGACAATAACCTTATTTTCACCTATATTATATTATAAAAACGCTTTATTGTATATATCGAAAGAACATTTATTTTAAAAATATATAGTCCACACAATAATTGATTGCGATTTCAATATTATATTATTAAACCGGATTTGACACATAAACGATAGCCTGTTATAAGATAATTATTAAACATATATGGAGATGATGATATGTTGCACAAAAATGCTACATTATTAATACAAAGTGTTCGATTAACGTAGTCGATGCTTTGTAATTTAATTCCTTATCACAAGGCATCTAACTTATGCATGTAAGCTATATTTATGTGAGAGGAACTAATAAAAATGGAAAAACAACTTTACCCTTATCAATTTAACTATATAAAAGAACGCGTTGCACATTTAGTCAATGCTTATAATTCGGTCAACGATCCCAATACAATCGCTTCAATCAAAGATGTCACACGTGATGAAATACTTAGTACATTTAACTCAAGAGACACTACCATTCGTTCAAACGTTGAAAAGCTCATGAATGTACAACTTACCAAAGAACAAGCTCAAAAAATTTTAACGACCATACAAATGTATGTTAAGCCATTTGAACATCCGAGTAATAAACAAGTCACTAACCTTTTTAAAAAAGTTAAAAAGCTAAAAACACCACTTATCAGTGATGAAGTGCTACAAACAAGTACGTATATCGGTTGGAATGATATTGCTTCAAATAGAAAATTCATCATTTATTATGATAACTTTGGAAAATTAAACGGTGTATACGGAGACATTTCTAACCAAACTGTCAAAGGTTTCTGCTCTATTTGCAATAAAGAATCCCGTGTTGCTCTATTTATGCGAAAAACACGTACTGGCAATGATGGTCAATATACCAAAAAAGGTGACTACATTTGTTTTGATAGCACCTTATGTAATCACCAAATATCCGATTTATCGCACTTCCATCATTTTTTGAATAAGATTCAATAAACCAAAAACGGGCCCTATTATTAGGGCCTTTTTTTGATATAGACAACCCCACCTATTCATTTGTGGCAGATTTGTCTATTGTTATATTTATGTTATTACTTAAAATAACTATCAATACCTTTTAATTTATGGCGTATCATGTTTTTCATATCATAAAGGTAGTTTTTAGGGACGACTTCTGGAAAAAACGCTAACCGAAGATTACAGGCTAAGGCGGTGCCAGTGGAAAGCGTGCACAAAAAACTGCCGACAAAGTCAGTTTTTATTAGGCCTCCATACTCACTTTCTTAAATAATCAATAAACGTTCGAATCGTTTGTTCATTTGTTCTATCTGAATGGGTGATAGCAGTAAAATAAATATAATAGTCAAAAGGCGCGCCAATAGGTAACATTTCAATAAGACCATTTAAAAGAAACGGATCATCTTCAAGCATCAAACTAGAAACAATACTGACACCTAACCCTTCAGATACTGTTTTTATCAAAACGCTAGGATTATTTGTACGAAAAACAATTTTCAGCGGACCATTTTCATCTTCAAATTGCTTAAAATTATGATGATAAAAATTGCGGTCATATAATACAAATGGATATTGTTGAATAGCTTCCATTTCAACCGTATCTTGTAATGATAATTTAGATTTTTTAGGTACAATCAATCTGAAATTTGTAGATATATTAAGCGAATTAGAGACGATGGTCTGCCCGAATGTTTCACTTTCAGTCTTCCCAATCAAGCCAATATCCACCTCATTGTCCTTTACCATTTTCATAATTTTGTCTCTGTCACTTTCAATCACTTCAACCTCAATGTGTGGATAATCCTTTTTAAAGGTAGACAATGCTTTCGGTATGATTTTGTTAAATAATGTCGGTATCGTCGCAATTTTAAGTGAGCCTACAATATTTGAATGCATGGCATCAACCTCTGATATTAAATGTGCTTTTGCTTCTAAAATATCAATGATTAAAGGGATTAATTTTTTACCTACCTCAGTTGGCAACGTGCCTTTTCGAGATCGATCAAACAGTTTATAGCCAAGTTCTGCTTCTAAATTTGCGATCGATTGACTCATTGCAGATTGACTAATATGCATCGCTTCCGAAGCATGAACGATGGATTCCGTTTCATAAATTTTTTTAACATAAGCTAATTGTTCAAAATTCATACCTTCACCCCTTTTTACATAAGTGTTTCTTATATAAATATTAAAAATACTAATTTTACATTAGCACACATTAATCATTATAATAAATAGTGCATGAAAAAATTAATTAAAGGACGGTCTTCTTATGTATGATAAACTCTGGTCTAAAGATTTTATCTCTATTACCTTTGTGAATTTTTTAATGTATTTAATTCATTATACATTAATTGTTACCGTAACTATATTTACCATTGATAAATTCCATGCATCCGAAAGTATGGGTGGCTTAGCTGCAGGTATCTTTATCATCGGTATGCTTTTCGGTCGTTTAGCATCCGGGCGCGTAATTGACAATCTACAACCTAAAAAAGTATTGCTCTTCGGCATTATCTTTTCAATTATTACTGTTGGCTTATATTTCCTTATTAGCAGTCTATTTTTATTAATGCTTGTCCGTCTCTTACATGGGATAGCGTTTGGTTTGGCTTCGACAGCAACTGGAACAATTTCATCAAGAATTATTCCTGAAAAACGTAAAGGCGAGGGCATCGGTTACTACGCCCTCAGTGTTACCACAGCATCAGCAATTGGTCCTTTTTGTGGCATTGTATTAAACCAACGATTCGGTTTCGAATCTATTTTCATTGTTAGTTTAGTTATCATCATCATTGCATTCATTGCTGCACTATTTATTAAAGGACTACCAAAACCACCTGTTGAGAACAACAATGAAAGAGAAAATAAAGGAATTCGTGCATATATTCAAAAAGAAGCACTACCTATTTCATTTGTCGTTATATTCGTCGGCATTGCTTATTCAAGTGTATTGTCTTTCTTAACTGTTTATACGGAACAAATATATTTAGCGACTGCATCTAGTTTCTTCTTTATTGTTTATGCAGTCAGTACCTTTGTTACACGTCCATTTACAGGAAAAATTTATGATGCCTATGGTGAAAATAAAGTCATGTACCCTGTCTTATGTAGCTTTGCAATTGGCTTAGTACTGTTAGCAATCACACACACAAGTCTATTGTTACTTATTTCAGCTATATTTGTAGGTATCGGTTATGGAACGATTGTCCCAAGTGCGCAAGCCATTGCCATTCAACAATCACCTGTTGATAAAATTGGTTTAGCAACCTCAACATTCTACATGTTTGCTGACTTTGGCGCTGGTATTGGTCCATTCGTATTAGGCATCATGGTGCCAATCATGGGATATCGTTATCTATATATCACGATGGCTATTGTAGTCATTGCATCCATTATCCTTTACTACTTTATGCATGGTAGAAAAGCGATACATTACACAAGCACCAGCAATTGATAAACTTATAATCATTAATACATCCAACAGAAATCAAATGATTAAAAGTAACATATAACAATGGAGTGCCACAAAATAACATTTCTGCGGCACTCCCTATTTTTATCCAATATTAGTTTTTTAATTTTTTAACAAGTGACGATTTCAATCCAACTAGACCAATCTTATCCACTTTAGCATCAATATCGTGACCATCTTCAGGTTCTACGATACGGATACTTTTCACTTTAGTACCTTGTTTTATGACAAATGAAGTGCCTTTTACTTTCAAATCTTTAATCACAGTGACCGAATCACCATCTACTAGTTCATGACCATTCACATCTCTTGTAATTTGCGCTTCCATATTTTCTTTATTTTCAGTTTCAGACCATTCGTGACCACACATTGGGCAAACAAGTAGGTTACCATCTTCATATGTGTAACTAGATTCACATTTTGGGCAATTAGGTAAAGTATATTCCATAATTAAACCTCCGATAAGTTATTATTTAGCTGATAATCTACCATATTATAAAATATAAACTCTATTTTCTCCACTTTTTTTATTAAAGTTTGATCTGTTTTTTTATTTTTTCTTCAGCCATCCACAACCGCTACAAAGCTTATTTCATGCTAAAAATAAATTCAAATTCAATTTTTATTTTTTAAATTCCCAAAAAATAATCAGAAAAATGTTTATTTAATAATATAAGTGGAAAATTACCTGTGTCACAAATCATAAAGGAGGCTTTTATAATGAGTAAATTTGATGATTTTAAAGACCAAGCAAAAGACAAAGTAGACGAAGTGAAAAACGACAAAGATAAACAAAAAGAAGTTAAAGATCAAGCTCAAGATAAAGCAAAAGACTTAAAAGATAAATTTTAAGCTTTCTAAATTATCTTGAATCTAAATACTGTTAAAAAAGCATCTGTCAGTACATTAATTGTACTGACAGATGCTTTTTTGTATATTTAAGAATTATTTTAAATTTAATTTTTCTGCAATTTCTTGCTTTTTACTATCAAAGTCTAATGCTTGTTGATCTATAGATGATCCAGTTTCAGCAACCTGCTTAATGTTTTCCATTTGGAACTGCCAGCCTGCAAAATCAAGTATAATATGTGGAAATGCAAACGGTAAACATTCATCGAAAATCAATACCGTTTCTTTACCAGTATCATGTAAATCAAACCTTACTGTACCAATATCCCATGTATAGCCAATTGTTTCATTTTCTTCAAAGGCTGTAATTTCCATTTCCTCGTCGTCTTGCCCATCCATTTGGAATTTCATTTTACCACCAACTTGACGGTCTTCAAATGATAATTGTGGAAACCATTGTTGAATACCTTCCGTTGTGCTTAAAAGTTTAAACACTGTCGCTACATCTTGTTCAATGATTATTTTTAATGTTTGATATGCACCTTGTTCATCTTTAGAATATACAGCTTCCATATGAATATGCCCCTTTCGATTTACAATCGCCTCAATTTGAAACACATATGAATTGATAATACTGCTATTCCCATCTTATTTTATTTTAATCCTAGGTCTGATTGGTTATTCACTTCTAATTTTCGCGCTTTTCTTGTATATCTTAAATAAATCAAGCCAAGTAAGATAAACCACAGTGGTGATAATACAACCCCCATTCTTGTTTCTGGTACAACAAGTAAGATAATCAATACGAATACAAAGAATAGCTGTACCATTCTTGCCATATGAATACCACCGGGCAATTTAAAGTCACTCTTTTTATGTAATTCAGGATGTGTTTTAACGTATTTTGCATAGGCATGAACAATAAACATCCATACAGCGACTAATAAAATTGTTGAAATTGCTGTGACATAAAAGAACACTTGTGTTGCGTTCGGTATTAAATAATTTAATAACACCGTAATAGATAACAAAGCGCATGTTACCAATATTGCTATATAAGGCACACCTTTTTTATTTGTTTTCATTAATAAATGATGTGTTTGTTTTTTCTCAGATAACCCAAATAAGATTCTACTATTTGCAAATATACCACTATTACATGCCGATGATGCTGCAGTTAATACCACAAAGTTTATTAACCCCGCTGCAAATGGCACACCAATAAGTGCAAATAAACTTACAAATGGACTATTATTTGGATCAATATCTTGCCATGGAATAATGGACATCATCACCGCTAATGCACCAACATAAAATAATAATATTCTGATTGGTACACTGTTAATTGCTTTCGGTATCGTTTTTTCAGGGTTTTTTGTTTCTCCAGCTGTTATACCTAATATTTCAATACCTGTAAATGAAAAGACAACCATTTGGAATGACATGAAAAAGCCAGATGCACCATGAGGGAACCAACCACCATTATTATAAACATTAGAGACCCCCGTCTTACCAAAAGGTGTTTGAATTGCAAATACAATCATGACTATACCAATAACTATCAATGCAATGATTGTTACAACTTTTATAATTGCAAACCAAAATTCTAATTCACCAAACATTTTTGTACTTGTTAAATTAAAAGCCATAAGAATCAATATACAAGACAAAGATGTGATCCAATTTGGTAAATCGGGTATCCAAAATTCTACATATTTTGCAACTGCAGTAATTTCTGCCATCCCTGAAGTAATCCAAGTTAACCAATACGTCCACCCGGTTACAAATCCTGCAAACGGACCAATCTGATCGTGCGCAATATCTGCAAATGTTTTATATTCTGTATTAGAAAGTAACATCTCACCCATTGCACGCATAAACATAAACAATACAAAACCGACAATAATATACGTGAGTAAAATCGATGGCCCCGTTAAACTAATGGACTGACCAGCCCCTAAAAATAAGCCAGTTCCGATAGCTCCACCAATCGCAATAAGTTGAATATGTCTATTACTCAACTCTCTATTCAAAGTATTTGTCATAAATCTTGCCCCAATTCCAATTGTTTTAAAGCATCATTAATATATCGCCTTAGCTTATTAGCCCCTTTGTTATCAATTAATAAACTAATGTAATGATTACATGCATATATCTCAATAATGCTTGGTTGTATAATATTCTTTTTTTCTGAAAATTACAACTAATGATATAAATCAATTTTTATAATTTTGTATTTTTACATTTTTGATTTTTTTACTCTTTAATTGATTAAAACACTAAACTATAATCTCTTTTTTTTTAATATTTGAAATTCTTTTTTTGTCATTAAATATCATGTGCCTTGATGAAATAAAAAAATAGCACACTTTTATTACTTAACGACATCGTTAAAATAAATAAAAGTGTGCGCTGATTTCACATACGATGAACGTACCTTTGAACAAATATTTTATAAGCACTTATTGCGTTTCTATAGCCTCTTTAATAGATTTAATGTTCTCTGGTGTTGTTTGACAACACCCTCCAATAATCTTGACGCCTTGGTCTAACCAATCAGGTATTTGTTCAACAATTAAACCTTGATTACCTACACTTTCCCATTCTTTCTCCACTGCATTGTACTGTGCACCGCCATTAGGATAAAGCGCTATTGTTTGAGGTACATTTTTCAGTCCTTTGCTTATAGCTTTATTTATACCCGCGACGGATGAACAATTAATACCAAACACCGGTATGCGTTCAGCATATTGCTTAATATAAGCACATAACTTTTCAAATTCTGTGTCATCAGATAAATCACCGTCTTCATTAACTGTGACAGATAACCAAAATGTCTGATTTGTATAATGTGGCACAATATATTCAACAATCGCTTTAATTTCCTCGAAATTAGGCACGGTCTCAAATACAAAATCATTGATACCTCTTTTAACCAATGCTTCTATACGCGTTTTATGGAATTGAAAATAATCTTCCTTACTTAAATCGTATGCACCTGTGTACTCAGAACCATCACTTAAATAGGCACCGTATGGCCCTAAGCTACCCACGATAACTTGTGTATCCGTCGTGGCTTCCATAATTTGATTTACTGCAGTATTATATAGCTGATCTATTTCAGTTGCCTTCATCCCAATATCAGAAAAAGTTTGGTAACTCGCTTGATACGTACTTGTAAGCAATATGTCTGCCCCCACATCCGTAAATGCTTGATGTGCTTGTTTAATTTGTGTAGGGTTATTTTTTAAAACTTCACTGGACCATAATGAAGTTTTCAAACTACAGCCTGCTTGTTCTAATGTTGTTGCCAAACCGCCATCTAGTACCAATGGCGATTGAGCTTTCAATTTTTCTAATAACCGCATTTAATTACCTCTTTTCTTATGATACTTAATGAAATAATATATGAGTGCTATGACAGCGAATGGTACACCGAAATAAAGTGCAGGTGCCTGATTAGAATCAAAAACCATTCCTATACATGAAACTAAACATAAAATAAATCCTATAATAGGTATAGATTGATGAATTTTAAGGCTAGGATCATACCTTTTAGCATTGAAATAAGCAACACATATACTCATCCACACGATGACTACAGCGAGTCCTGCAATGGACACCAGCACAACATAGAGTGAATCCGCTGCATAGATGCTTGATAATAAAGCCAACAGACCACCTACCATACTAAATAATGTTGCGTTGATAGGCATGCGATATTTATTCAACTGTCCGAACCATTTTGGAAATACCCCTTCATTGGCTAAACTCCATATCATTCTACTTGCAGCATATAATCCAGAATTAGCGGCAGATAATAAGGCTGTGATAATGACTAGATTCATGATATCTCCAGCGTATGGTATCCCCATTTTTTGAAAGATGACTACAAATGGACTTTCCAAAGATTTCCCTTGATAACTTGGAATTAAAATAGAAATAATAACCATTGTACCGATAAAAAAGATAATTAAGCGCCATAAAGTTGCACGTATCGCTTTAGGAATGACTTGTTTAGGATATTCAGTTTCTCCCGCAGCAATACCGATCAATTCCGTGCCACTAAATGCGTAATTCACTGCTAACATCGTTAAGACCACCGCACCTATACCGTTAGGAAAAGTAGGATTCGTATATCTGTTAGTCACTGTATGTATTCCTTCATAACCATTGTAATGTATCAAACCTAAAATGACGCATATGCCTAAGATAATAAATACAATAATAGTAACCACTTTAACTAAAGAAAAATAAAATTCAACTTCTGCATAAAAGCGTGTCGATATGATATTAAAAATTAATACTAATATAATTGCACTTGCAGCAAAGATATATTCAGGTATTTCTGGAAACCACCTTTGCATCAAAATACCCACTGCTGTAAATTCAGAACCTAATGCTACTGTCCAGGTCAACCAATAAAACCACGCAACAATGTAGCCAATAGATGGATGTATATATTTACTCGCATATGTATGAAAACCACCTGTCACAGGGTGTTTAATAGCCAATTGTCCTAAACAAAGCATGACGAGATAAACAAGTATTGAACCTACTATATAAGATAAGACAGTCCCTAGAGGTCCAGCTTGTTGTAAAGTATACCCAGAACTTAAAAATAATCCTGTACCAATAACACCACCAAAGCTTAATAACATGAGATGGCGCTGTTTCATGGCACGTTTAAATGATGTTTGTTCCATTGAATGTGCTCCTTATCTTTAAGTACTCAATATAGATTTTTGATATAATTAAACATTTTATTGATTTCTGAAAATTTAGTCAATAGTAAGTTATAGTATCTTTGATATCCCACTGCTAAATTATTAATTGAGTTTATTCATCCAGCTTAAAAGAAATCGGTATCATATTAACTGAATTTTCAAACTTTTATAAAAGTTCAGTTTTTTATATTGCTTTTCATTCTTAACGCTATTAACATAAACTATGTATCACTTAAAATATCTAAGTAATAAATAGAGGAGTTTTATAATGACAGAATATAATGACTTAGTAACTTCTACTCAAGAGATTACCAAAGAAGCTTTACATAAATTAGGTTTTGATGAAGGTATGTATGAACTTATAAAAGAACCTTTAAGATTTTTAGAAGTCCGCATCCCTATTCGCATGGATGACGGTACTGTAAAAACTTTTACGGGCTATCGTGCCCAACACAATCATGCTGTGGGCCCTACTAAAGGGGGTATTCGTTTCCATCCTGATGTTAATAAGGAAGAAGTCAAAGCACTATCTATGTGGATGACTATGAAATGTGGTATCACTAACCTCCCATTTGGTGGCGGTAAAGGGGGTATTATTTGCGATCCACGACAAATGAGTAACCAAGAACTAGAGCGTTTATCTCGTGGCTATGTTCGTGCAATTTCGCAATTTGTTGGTCCCGAAAGTGATATTCCAGCACCAGACGTTTATACAAATCCCCAAATTATGTCTTGGATGATGGATGAATATAGTAAGATTAATCGTTCAAATGCGTTTGCATTTATTACAGGTAAACCACTTTCATTAGGCGGTTCACAAGGACGAAATCGTGCAACTGCATTAGGTGCAGTAATCACAATTGAAGAAGCGACCAAGCGTAAAAACATTGACATTAAAGGGTCTCGTGTAGCAATTCAAGGTTTCGGTAATGCGGGTAGCTTTATCGCAAAAATTTTACACGATATGGGCGCTAAAATTGTAGCTATTTCTGAAAGTTTTGGTGCACTACATGACCCTAATGGGTTAGATGTAGATCGACTCGTTGAATTAAAGGAACAACACGGCCGCGTTACACATTTGTATGACAACGTAATTCCTAATGAACAATTATTTGAAGTCGATTGCGATATTTTAGTTCCTGCCGCACTTTCAAATCAAATTAACGAAGTGAATGCACATCATATTAAAGCAAAAATTATAGCAGAAGCCGCAAATGGCCCAACAACACCAGAAGCAACACGTATTTTAACTGAGCGAGGCGTCTTAATTATTCCAGATGTGCTTGCGAGTGCTGGTGGTGTGACAGTATCTTATTTCGAATGGGTACAAAATAATCAAGGTTATTATTGGTCAGAAGAAGAAGTAAACACAAAATTACGCGATAAAATGGTTGAAGCGTTTAATACGATATATGATTTAGCAGAAGATAGAAAAATGGATATGCGTTTAGCTGCCTATGTCTTAGGTATCAAACGAACTGCTGAAGCATCTCGTTTCCGTGGTTGGGCGTAATTCCTATATATTTAGGGACTATATCCGACTAATAATCAAATGATGTATTGTTATCAATCAAATTTTCATAATATACTTAACTTAGCTATGAAGTAATCTATGACGCGAGATGACTTCATAGCTTTTTTGTTATAGCATCTAAGTGTTTTCCATATTCGATGTATTTATTGCGCTTCATTGTTATGTCTGAGGTTCACTTTTTTATTTTAAGCTGCTCCATCACAACTTCATTGCTATCCTCTTAATATTTAAGTATATCTTCACTTTTCAAAAATTAGAATTTTCTGATTTATTTGAAATACAAATTAATAATCTATATACTTATTTACAACAAAAGGGAGGATGTACAATTATGAAGAACAATATTTACGGTAATGTACCGTGTTTTTTAAATAGTAAGAATCTCAATCAGACAAATACATTAGATACAGACGTCATCGTTTATGGCGCACCATTTGAAGGTGAAAGTACTTGGGGCGACTATACGGGGGTAGAACTAGGTCCGAAACAAATTCGTGTTTGTTCAGCTCGCTATAGTCAATATTTACCTGAGCTCAATCACATTGATATCAGTGAACACCTAACGATGGGAGACGTTGGTGATGTGCCCTTTGTAGCACACGATAATAAGCAAAGTTACGATAATATTAGTGATTTTGCTAAAAAGCTTTGGGATAGTGGTAAATTCTTAGTTGGCTTTGGTGGAGAGCATGGTGTGACATATCCAATACTGAAAGCACTAACGGAAACAGGCAAAAAAGTAGGCATCATTCATTTAGATGCGCACTATGACAACATGCCTGATTACGAAGGTGAACCTTATGCGCGTAACACCCCTTTTATGAGACTTTATGAAACGGATGGTATACGCAACGAAAGTATTATTCACACTGGTATACACGGTCCTAGAAATAAGCCTGAAACTGGTCGCTTCGCACAAGAAGCTGGTGCAGTAACTTTAACTATTAATGATATTCGAGCGGCTAAAGACTTGAAAACATATGCACAAGAAATCTACGCGCAAGCGAGCAAGGATGTAGATGTTGTCTACCTAACTATCTGTAGTGATGTACTTGACTTCGCCTTTAATCCTGGTGGTCCTGTCGATGGTAATGGGTTATCTTCTTATGAACTCCTTACGATGATTCATGAATTCGGAAAACTAGGCCTTTGTGGCATGGACTACGTGGAAGTATATCCTATGATGGATGCCAATCAAAACTCAGCTCATTTTGTATCTACAGCAGTGTTATATGTACTTGCTGGCCACGTCGCTTATTTAAATCAAACAAAATAATTCGAGGAGTGATGCTATTGTTTAAAGAAGCTGGAAAGATTTTAAGATCACTCGGTCCCGGAATGATTATCACTGCCTCTTTTATCGGTCCAGGTACAGTGACCACAATGACACAAGGTGGTGCCGGTTTCGGTTATAGTTTATTGTGGGCCATTGTATTTTCTATTGTAGCCACAATTGTGCTGCAGGAAATGATCATTCGCTTATCTCTCGTCACACGTGAGGGTTTAGGTGAAGCAATACAGGAATTATTTAAACATAGAATCGGTAAACTTATCATTGTATGGTTTACATTAATAGCAGTTACAATTGGTTGTGCTGCCTATATCAGTGGTGACTTAATCGGGACTTCGTTAGGTGCTTCTTATTTATTAAATTTACCAGAGCATTGGGTAGCACCTGTCATCGGTATCATCATTTTACTCATTGGGTTATTTGGCAACTATCGTTTTTTAGAAAAAATTATGCTTGTACTTATGGTTATTATGGGCATTATCTTTATTACCACGATGATAGTAATTCAACCAGATATTGTTGGTATTTTAAAAGGTGTGTTTGTGCCTACAATTCCAAACGGATCCATTATCACAATCATCGCACTGATCGGAACTACTGTGGTTCCATACAATTTCTTTATACATTCAACTGCAGTACATGAACGTTTTGGCAATATTAAAGAATTAAAATATGCACGTTGGGACACCGTCATTTCAATTTCTATTGGTGGTATTATTTCAGCAGCTATATTAATTGCTGCTGCTACTTTAATACAAGGTAAAAAAGTGACAAGTGTGATTCAACTCGCTGGTCCACTTGAACCTGTACTTGGAGATGCAGCACCATTCGCCATCAGTATCGGATTATTTGCAGCTGGACTCTCTTCAGCTATTGCATCACCTGCAGGCGCCGCTGCAACGATCAGTAGTTTGTTAAGTTGGCAAGGCGGTATGCAAAGTAAGAAATATAAGACTGTTTTTACGATCATCATCATTATCGGTATTATTACTTCAGCTTTAGGCTTTGAACCGCTTCAAGTACTACTTGTGGCCCAAGCATTAAATGGTATTATCTTACCTATTGTGGCCATTCTTATTTTCATCATAATTAATAAGAAAAACTTGATGGGTCATTACGTAAATACGCTATGGCTTAATATAATCGGGGGTATTGTGGTACTTGTCGTTACATTCTTGGGCCTTTATAGCTTAATAGATGCGATTTCGAGTTTTATGTCTTAAATATTCAAAAAGCCCAAGTTAAGTTATTGAAAACTTAACTTGGGCTTTTAAATCTCAAATTAGGCAAAACCTATTACCTTCAACTTTGTCACTACTTATAAGTACTTTCTAAAAGTGACTTCACTGTAAATATTAACCTTCACATAGCTGTTTTAATCGCTCAAACATCAAGTTATAGCCTGTTTCCATTTCTTTTTTGACTTCTGTCTTATCCGCTTCGAAATCGTTTGTGTCGCCTTCAAAAGGAACTTTGATGCCTTGGTTAAATTTAACTTCTGTTGCTCCTGTTAAATCAACAAATTCAACAGTGATGATATCTTCTAACTCACTAAATTGAGGCATTTTAAATAAAAACGTCAATTTATAAGGACTGACAATATCTATATACGTGCCAATTGCTCTATATTCAACGCCCTCTCTGACATCGATAATTTCCCAGTCTCCATTGATTTCAAATTGATTCTTGGCAACTTTATTCGTTTCTTCTGTTGTCATAAACCACTGTTTAAAAAGACTCGGCTTAGTCCAGGCACGAAACACTTCTTCTACCGGTGCATCTACTTTAAACGTCATGTCTAAATTTACAATTTCCCATTCCATTATCAACATCTCCTTCAAGTGTAATACGTTATTATTTAATCACCTCTTTTTCAGTGCACAAAACAAAATGATTTTCCATTATGATTGCGGTCGTTGATTTTAGTCATATCACTCTTATAAAAACTTACATTAATGCGCTCACATTACGCATAATGCGTGCTTTTTTATACCCCAGTAAATCATGTAATTCTTTATAGGCATTGAATAATTTTTTATAAATTAAGACCTGTGCATGATCTGGTTCTACTTGATATAAAACAGGTTCTTTCATTGCTTGGATAGCTGAAGAAAAATTAGGATGCGCACCGCCACAAATCGCACCTAAAATGGCGGCTCCGATAGCTGGTGCATACTCACTATCAATAACTGTAATCTTCTTGTTCAATACGTTTGCGTAAATTTCCATTAATAAATGATTCTTTTTAGGTATACCACCACAAGCAAAAACGCGCTCCACTTCCATTTGCCAACCTTGATATTGCTGCATAATCATTTTTGTTCCAAATGCTGTTGCTTCCATATATGCCCGATATATATCTTCATGTTTCGTCTGTAAACTTAAGCCAAATAGACTCCCTTTCAAATTACTATCACTTAACACACTCCGATTTCCATTATGCCAGTCCAAAGCGATCAGACCACTTTCTCCAGGATAACGCTGACTTGCTTTTTCATTAAGTAATTCAAAAATTGAAATCCCTCTATCTTCTGCCGTTTTTACATATTCATATGGGGATTGATTAGCTACATATTCAAACAAATCACCAACTGCTGTTTGTCCTGCTTCGTATGCATATAAATCTGGTATAATGGCACCTTTAACTGACCCCGAGATACCAGGTACTTTATGTTGCTCTTTATTTAGCATTAAATGACACGTGCTTGTTCCCATAACCATTGTCATTTCCTTATCTTTTTCAGCACCAATACCTAGTAAACTTGAGTGCGCATCTATAATGAACGGACTTACCACTGTTTCGGGTGAAATCCCTAATTTATGTGCCATCTCTGTACTCACTGTACCGACACTTTCACCTATACTAACGATGGGCGCTTCAACTTTCATGCGTACAATATCTGATAGATTGTCATCCACTTTATCAAATAAATCATAATGAAAGCCTGTAGATGATTCCCAAAAAGACTTAAAGCCCAAACCACAGTTAGATCGAACATTTTCACCAGTTAGTCGATTCACAATCCAATCCCCAGCTTCCATAATATCAGCCGTTTCTGTCATGACTTCTGGCGCTTTATCGTTCACTTCCATGATCTTAGGAATCATCCATTCGCTACTCACATTAAAGCCATAGTATCCTAACCAGCGATTCTTCTCTTCTATCGCAGTATTAAACAATAGATCTGCTTCTGCCTGAGCGCCATGATGCTTCCATAATTTCACATAAGCATGAGGATTGTTATAAAATTTAGGATTGTTATGCATTGGTTCCATCTGGTCATCTACAAATATGACTGTGGAAGAAGTGAAGTCTATACCTATACCAACAATGTCCTTTGCATTTATATTTGTTTTTGACAAAATTTCTGGTATCCCTGTTTCAATGACTTCCATATAATCATTCGCATTTTGTAATGCATAACTTTGTGGCAGCTTGTGTCCATTGAGTTCACCTTCAATTGTGCCATGGGCATATGTTTGTACATATTGACCTATGATTTCTCCATTCTCAGTGTTCACCAAGAACACTCTTCCTGAGCCAGTTCCAAAATCTATCCCTATACTGTAAGTCATAATTTATCCTCCAGTTCGCTATAAGAAAACGCTTTCCTAAATCATAATGAAGATAGTTATAAAAATCAACATAAACATTCAAAAAAATACATAAAGAAACACAAAAAAGCATTATAATCATTGACAAAGCATTATGTAAGCGTTTACTATTGGCCGTACAAACACAAATGAACATAAATATAAAGGAGTTGCGCAAATATGAAAATCGAATCGAACGCTTTTCGCTTAATCGAACCTGGCGTATTCAAAAAAGATACCCTTACGCATGATTTCGAAGAGAAAGATATTATCGTCAAACCTACAAAAGCAAGTGTCTGTCATGCAGATTTACGTTATTATACTGGCAATCGTCGTCCAGAAGCACTCACAAAGAAATTACCTATGGCACTCTTTCACGAAGGTATCGGTATCGTAGAAGATTCTAAACATCCTGATTTTCAACAAGGAGATAAAGTTGTCATTGTACCAAATATCCCTTCTCACTTACGTAAAGGAACATATCAAACGACTTCATTCCAAGATAATTATGATGAAAATGCCGTATTTATGGGCAGTGGATTTGATGGTATATGCCAAGATCGCATGGTGGTGCCTGGCGATAATGTCGTAAAAGTTCCAACAGATTTAGATGAAGATGTCGCATTACTTGCTGAGTTATGTTCAGTATCACTGTTTCCAATCAATCAACTTGACGAGATAACAACTGAAACGTCCCCAAAAGTTGCGATCTTTGGAGATGGTCCAGTCGGTTATTTAGCAGCAACTGCCTTACATTATATTTATGGTATTGATAAAGCAAATTTAATTGTATTTGGTGCAGTTCAAGAAAAACTACCTGCCTTTGAAGACTTTGCCACAACACATCTCGTATTTGACTTCGATTTCAATCAGTATCGAGGCGTACATACCGTTTTTGAATGTACAGGTGGTAAATTTTCAGAATCTGCAATTAACCAAGCCATCGACTTGATCGATAGACAGGGGCATATTGTATTAATGGGTGTCACGGAAGAACGCGTTGGTATTAACACCAGAGATGTTCTTGAAAAAGGTCTGACATTTTCAGGTAGTTCACGTAGTACAAAACGTGAATTCGAGCAACTCATTCATGCCTTTAGTAATAAACATTACCAACAAGCATTGAGACAATTGATTCCAGAGGCTTACTATCATATTCATGATACTTCAGATTTAAAAGAAGCCATGGATGATACTGCAGCACACAAAGGATGGAAAAAAACTTATTTACAATATCATTGGTAAACAATGACTGAAAAGGTGGTATATAAATGAATCATTCGAATTCGATTTTAGGCATGCCTCGACAAATTGTATGGGGCTATATTGGTATTATCATCTTCATGATGGGTGATGGTTTAGAAATTGGATGGCTAAGTCCATGGCTACACGGTCACGGCTTTTCGGTTCAAGAAACAAGTTTACTCTTTTCTGCATATGGTGTAACAGTTGCATTAGCAAGTTGGCTTAGTGGTGTATTTGCCGAAGCACTCGGCGGTAAACGAACAATGGTGCTAGGTTTAACCTTCTATATTATTGGTACAATATTCTTTGTCGGATTTGCGATTCCATCACAAAATCTTGCACTCATGTTACCTGCATACGCACTTAGAGGTTTAGGTTATCCGTTGTTTGCTTATTCCTTCTTGGTATGGATTTCTTACCGTTCAGAACAAAAGACACTCGGTGCAGCCGTTGGTTGGTTCTGGTTTGTATTTACCGGTGGCTTAAATGTATTAGGTGCGCTTTATTCTATTTGGGCAATTGAGTATCTCGGTCATATCAATACATTATGGAGCTCATTATTCTGGGTGGTACTCGGTGGATTCTTCACTTTAGTTTTGAACAAAGACAAATTACCATCTAATCAAGGAAGTTCAAAAGAAAAATTAAAAGAAATACTTAAAGGCATAACGATTATGAAAGATGAACCGAAAGTATTATTAGGTGGTATCGTTCGTGTGATTAATACGACGGCACAGTTTGCCTTTCCAGTCTTTTTACCAATCTATCTTTCATCATTTGGCATACCCACTTCGAAATGGCTTGCGGTATGGTCAACGATCTTCGTTGGTAACATTATCTTTAACTTAATCTTTGGTATCGTCGGAGATAAAATTGGTTGGCGTAATACCGTGATGTATTTCGGTGGTATTGGCAGTGGTATTTCTGTTTTATTAATGGGTTATGTCCCTATTTGGACAGATGGTAACATTGTCCTATTAACTGTAGTCGGATTCTGTTGGGGTGCATTTATCGCTGCTTATGTACCATTATCCGCATTGATCCCATCACTTGTTAAACAAGACAAGGGTGCGGCTTTGTCTGTACTTAATTTAGGTGCAGGATTACCTGTATTTGTCGGACCGATGATTGTCTATTTATTCATTGGCAGTATACAAGCAATTGGTGTGATTTGGGTACTCGCAATTCTATACTTTATTAGTACGATTCTGACTTACTTTATTAAAATGCCAAAGCATATGCAAAGTGGCGAACATGAAACAGCATAGCTATTTGAAAATTTAATCATCATTTAGGAGGCGTCGTCGATGTTGCCAGCTGAACGCGAACAATTTATCATTACTTTTTTAAAAACCAATAAAAAAGCGACCATTCATGATCTAGCGCTTGAATTCAATGTACATGAAGCGACCATTCGTCGTGATTTAAATAAGTTAGAGCAATACAACCAGATCAAGCGCACGCATGGTGGCGTCGTGTTGAACGATTCAGAAGTATGGGATGAATTGAATTTTGAGGATCGTGAAACAAGTTATTATGATGAAAAAGTAGCAATTGGTCTTAAAGCAGCGGAATTCGTTGAAAATGGCGACACCCTCTTCATTGATTCGGGATCGACGACTATTCACTTTGCGCGTGCGCTTACACAAAAAAGTAATTTAACAATCATCACGAACGACATTCACATCGCTTCGATTTTAAAATCAACTGCCAATCAGATTATCGTCACTGGAGGCATTTTATATCAAGATAATTATTTACTTAATGGCATGATTACAAACGAAACATTAAAATTATTTAACCCTTCTAAATTATTTTTAGCGACGCCTGCAATTGATTTAGAAAAAGGGATTACACATTTTAATGACACACTTGCTTCTACTAAAATACAAATGGTGAAACAAGCTAAAGCCGTTTATGTGCTCACTGATAGCTCTAAATTTGATAAAGTATCACTTTACAATGTTTGTTCTAGCGATACAATTGATGTCCTAATCACTGATCAAACCAACAAGAACATAGATTGGCAAGCTTACGATAACCACTTCAAACATTTAATTACGGTTCATGCAGAAGCACATCCTGAGTAATTTTGCTGAAGCATAATTAATAAAGTATTTTATAAAAATTGAACGCATAAGGTATAAATATCTAGGTTCATCATAAAAAGGACTCATCCATAATTTTAAATGTACTGAACCCCAAAAGTTGTACTTTGGTTTAGTGTAATATTTCAAAGGTTTATTTCCTAAAATTTTTAGGAGACAAGCCTTTTAATTTTGATTTAATTCTTTCATCATTATAAAAAATAATATAGTTTTGAATAGCTTGCTCCAATTGATAAAAATGATCAAATTTTTCTCCATAAAACATTTCTTGCTTCAATAATCCAAAAAAGTTTTCCATAACTGAATTATCGAGACAATTTCCCTTTTTTGACATACTTTGAAACACTTTATTTTCTTTTAAAATATTTACGTATTTCGCATTTTGATAATGCCAACCTTAATCGTATTGGCAATATCTAAAAATGATGCTGCATCATCTGCACGCATGACTGTGATATGTTGCCCTTGTTGAATTTCTTTCATTGTCTCTGTGGATTTCATCTTGTCATCGCCTTGATAGAATTTTAATTTTTTGAAAATAACAACGTTGTTATTAATGTTCAAAAAAATATTGTAACGCTTACCTCTATGGTATAATTAATTCTAACTTAAATCAATCTATTTCAAGGAGAAATTTTATGGCAGTAACGTTAAAAGATGTTGCCGAAGCCTGTGGCGTAAGCTATTCCACAGTTAGTAAAGCATTAAAAAATTCCCAACTTGTTAAACCAAATACAAAACAAATGATTCAACAAAAAGCGCTTGAAATGAATTATATTCCCAATCACTCCGCAAGAGCACTCGTTTCTAAGAAAAGTGGTACGATTGGATTGATATGGCCATCTGTCGACCGTGTTGCCGTAACTCACCTCATCACTGAAATTAATTTAGCCATTAAATCCTTAGGCTATGTCATGTTTGTGTCGATTGATGATGTTGCTGCCGCTTCGAAAAAATTTGTCGAATTTGGCTGTGATGGCATTGTCATTTTTGATGAAGGTGAAACAACGAACTTACCTCCAGAAATTTACAACAATGTACCTGTCGTAGCATATGGCGTTGATCGTGATATTCCTTATCCAATTGTTAATGTAAATCACGCAGAAGCAATGATTATCGCCATTAAGGAATTACTCGCAAAAGGTATTGATCGTATAGATTATATCGGTGATATTCGCACCAATGACGCGCGCCAAATTACTAAAAAAGATGCCATTGCAAATTATTGTGAACAGCATCGCATCCAATATCGCATGATTGATTCGAGCGGATTAAATGCGATTGAAGCCGAGACCTCAGTTAAACACTTTCTTCAAGAATCATCGTTGGCACCTGGCGTTATATGTGGGAGCTACGATATCACAGTAGGGACGATCAACGCTATGGAATCTGATGAACAGCCAATCATATACTCTTACGATAATATTCCACAAATTAAAAAAATTGATTATCCTGTACAGGCAATTGGTGTACCTACTGCCGAAATTGCACAACAAGTTGTTGCTATCTTAGATAAAGTAATTAAAGGGGAACCGATAGAAAATACCTATCACCTACACCCATCACTAAGTCATAATCAATAATTGAGTTTACCATTGCTAACATCACTCATAAATAAATGAGCCCAATACTACATGGACAGTGTAGTGATGGGCTCATTTATTTAAGAAATATTTATCATATCTAGAGGGTTATTTCTTTTTTATCGCAACAAAAATATAAGTTTTAAAATATTTACATGCCTAACTTCATTTTGGTTAAAGTACGTATGAGACATCAATCGATGTGTGTAGCAATAACTAGATGGATAACCGTCACATAACCAAATATTGTTTTTTTACATATAAATATTAAAATAAAAGCTGTCTGTATACATATGAAAGATAACATTTGTAGATCCTATCATGTTAAAGACTAAAGATTGTATCGAAACATAGCCACCAATGATCGTTTTGGTTGAGGGGGTTTAAGTTTTAATTTTGGGAGAAAACTTAGGTTATTTGGTTTCAACTTATATTTCGTGAACATGATATTAACAAACATTATCCAGACCTCGATAATTTCTTCGCATAAGGGGTTACAAAGCAATATCAAATTTAATGCCATCACACCGTCTCTGTGTCATGCAACATTCATCCGTTTCATCATATGCTTACAAGCTTACTTAGTATCTTTTTTAAGTTATGGAGTCTGACATGTATCACGTGCGTTTTATATACTGTGTATCTATGCTGTTTGACGTCATAAACACTTCGTGAAGACTTACGTTAAAGTATTTGTCTGCTTAGGTAATCAGTGCACATAACCCTCTACAAACCCTATTATAATACGCCACGACCTATGCGCAAAATACATAGTTGGAATAATGAAGATTCCCTATCAGCATACGTAATTTTTGATGATTTCATATCACGTTAATTATATGGCATTATCTATAACTTTTTAAAAAGTTAATCCATTCGCGCGTGACATAATTGATATAACTTTCCTTTTTCCAAATGATACCTAAGTTCCAATTCACATCTGCACCCGTTATTTCGATACCAGTGATATCCTTATTTAAAATACTCACAATACTCTCAGGTAAGATACTCACTCCGATACCATCTAAAATCATATTTTCAATAAACGTGATTTGTGCCATTTTCGCTACCACTTTTGGATGGAAGCCTACTTTTCGACAGCTTTCAATAATTTGATCTTTAATATAATAATCATCATGAAACATGATAAAACGTTCATTCTTCAAATCTCCTAAATATACGGAGGATTGCTTTGCATACTTAGAATTTTTATCAACTACGAGCATTAATTTCTCCTTATATAAAGGAACTGCGTGATAAATGTCATCGTCGACTGGCAATGTTGTAATACCAACGTCAATTTCATCATTATTTAAATAAAATTCAACCGCTTTACCGCCGCCTTCAACTACTTCATACGTCACATTCGGATACATACTGTGAAATTGATTCAAACTTTCTGTGAACAAACGTACATCCATAATTGCTGAGATACCTAGCCTGATATGACCACGCTCTATGTTTGTGACATCATCCATTTCAAGTGATAAATCATCTAATATCGCTAATGCTTCTACGCACTTATCGTAAAATATTTGACCGATATCGGTTAAAATAATATGTTTCTTTCTTCTATCAAACAACGTGACATTAAATTCGTCTTCAATACTTTTAATATTTTTACTAATTGTAGACTGTGCAATATATAAATGTTTTGAAGCCCGAGTCATGCCACCATTTTTTACAACTTCAACAAAATATTTCATTTGCTTAATTTCCATTTTAATCTCCTCTGAATTACCCTTTGTTTAACTTATAATTATACGCTTTTATTGCGCTACTTTAAATACTTAATCACTTCTCTGGCAGAATCTGAAATTACTTTATCATTAGGTTTCGCATCTTTTTGATCTTGTTTGGAATAAATTGCTAAAATAATTGGCTTATCCTGTCCTTTAGGATAAATAAAAGCGAGGTCATTACGTGTTGCATATGTTAAAGCTTGTCCGCTTTTGTCACCAACTGTATAACTGTTAGGCATGCCCGCTTTAATCAAAGTATCACCTGTCTTATTTTCTATCATTGTTTGTTTTAACAATGATAAGTTAGATCCATTCATTTCATTACTAGTTAAAATACTATTTAACGTTTGTGCGGCAGCTCGTGGTGTCGTTGTGTCTGCCTTGCTATTTGGATCAAAATAATTTAATTCTGGCTCCAATCTTTGTGGTTCCGAAACATCATCACCTAATTGCACCAACTCATGTTTTAAACCGTTGACACCACCCAATTCTTGCATAATTTTATTATTTGCCGTGTTATCACTCTGCAACATAGATGCTTTAATTAAAGCCTTTAATGACATTGTTTTACCTATGTATTGTTCAGTCACTGGTGAATTTGCCACAATCTCTGATTCATTGATTTCAACTTTTTTATTCAATTCTGATGGAGCCACTTTATTCAATAATATACCACTGGCTATAGCCTTATATGTTGACGCAAAAGCAAATCGCTCATCCGCATTATGTTGATATGCTTTGCCATTTTCCGTATTAATCCCATAAATCCCTACTTTAGTATTGTATTCATTTTCTATTTGATCTATGTCTTTAGCAAAAGTTGTATTATGCATCGATGATAAGCCTATTAAACATACACCACTCAAAACAAACGCAATAAACCATTTCTTTATATATTGATTTATCATTGAAAATCCCCTTTTTTTAAATTTAAAAATTTTTATCTATTTATAATTATAACTTTAATATCTTTATTAAGAAAATCATAAAAAGCGAGAAAGAAACCAAACATTCACATTTGATTTCTCAATCTCGCTCATAAACAAATACTTAAATGACTCGTATGTGACTTGGCCTTTCCGTTACAATCATTAATCTTCAAAATTAATCATTATCTTCATTAATTTATCATTTTTATCAAAATATGCTGTGTATATACCTGCATTGGTTTGATATTCTAAGAATGTGCCTTCGTCTGCTTCACCTTTATTAACAATTTGATTAGAGACATGTGCTTCTTTAAATGTATCCTTAGATATTGTATTAGGTTTTGTTAAAAATGTAATACCGACTACTTCATCGCTACCATTGAAATCAACAGTTGTATCATAAACTTGTTCACTTCGAACAGGTTCTCTATCTGTATGTGGATTAACCTTGTAGCCATTAATTGTCACGTTGTCATATTTTAATGCACGCACAAAGTTATAATCTTGTGTGAAGGACGGATCATAAGTCGTATAACCTTCATAGTTATACCAAGGTGTTTGTGCTTTTATATCTGCAGTACCTTGTGCACTTGCACCGCTTGCGCCACCTTCACCATGGCCCCATTTTTGTACTTGCTCTGCTGCTTGTGTATCCGTACTATTCGTTGAAATATAAGCTGCTGAAGATCCGACGACAAGTGTTGATACAACGACGGTTGCTGAAAGTAATTTTCCTACTTTACGCATAATAAATCACTCCTCATTTTTTGAATCCCTTTTGGCGAAACATGAGCAATACATAATGCATTCAAACACTAGTACATCAATTCATCCCTATTAGCAAGTTAACTTTCATATTACGAGAAAGAAACCCTAAGCAAAGTTACATTTACATATGATATAGACACATACAATGGATACGATTTCTATAAGAAAATAAATTAATTATTTCTAAATCACCCCTTAGTTTGTATTTCCCTATTGACAAAAGTGTAATAATTCACTTTAATCATACACCAAATATATATAATTGCAAGAATATATAAGATATTTAATCAACTCATTCACCTTTCCTATTATTATAATGAAAGCGATTTATTGTCATTATGATTAATTTGTTTTAAAATGAATCTCATAGTCTGAATTAATTTTTTTAATAAATCATATTTATATATATTTTATCGATAAACACAAATCGCTCTATATCGATACTATACATAAAGCGGAGCTTCAAGTGACAACACAAGACTATCAACTATTGATTATTACAGTGATAAGTATTTTATTTCTCATCTTTTTAATCACTTCAAAATTAAAATTCCATCCACTACTTGCACTACTACTAACCGCAATCTTTGTCGGTTTCACTTCTGGATTAGACATTGATAGAATTGTTGAATCTATAGAAACTGGGGCTGGTTCAACACTCGGTGAAACGGGCGTAACCATCGCGTTAGGTGCCATGCTAGGTAAGATACTTTCTGATTCAGGTGCCAGCGACAAAATTGCATCTTCGATACTACACAATGCGTCTTACAAAAAATTACCATGGATGATGGCGTTAGCTACGTTTATTATTGGGATTCCAATGTTTTTCGAAGTTGGTTTAATTATGCTACTGCCACTGATTTTTACAATTGCTAAAAATTAGAAGATGAACATAAAATGAAAGGATCAGCCTATGTAGCCATCGGTGTGCCTGTTATAGCGGCATTAGCAACGATGCATGGTATGGTGCCACCACACCATGGACCACTAATTTCAGTGAACCAATTTGGTCGAATATTGGGATAACTATGGTACTTGGTGTCATATGTGCGATTCCAACCATTATCATCGCTGGTCCACTTTACGGTAAATTTATCACACCGCGATTATCTGTGAAGCCAAATCAAGATTTGTTAAATCAATATACGAATGACAACAACGAAAACACTCAAGCACCATCAACATTCATAGCCTTTTCTACTATATTAGTTCCAGTGATTATGATGTTATTACATGCCATTGCTGGTATCTTTTTTGGAGAAAAAACATTACAATACAAGATTTTCGAATTCTTCGGAAGCCCAATCATCGCTATGTTTGTGGGTGTCCTTTATGCCATTATCGTTCTCGGCTATTTAAAACATCGCGACACACAAAAAATTCGAGATGCTTTAGGTAGCAGTTTGAAACCTATCGCCGGTATCATGCTAATCATTGCGGGTGGTGGCGCATTCGGTCAAGTCCTTGAAGATTCTGGCGTAGGTACGGCAATCGTTCACCTTGCCGACAATTTCTCATTATCTGCGTTATTAATGGGATGGGTAGTGGCTGCATTATTATCTATATCAACAGGTTCCGCAACCGTTGGTATTGTTGGCGCAACCAATTTACTTTACCCATTGATTCAAGCAGATCCAAGTATTAACAAAGAATTATTAACGATTGCTATTGGTTCTGGCTCTTTATTCTTTAACTATGTAAATCATGGCGGCTTCTGGTTAGTCAAAGAATCCTTTGGTATGTCCATGGGAGAAACATTTAAAACGATTACGATTGTACAATCCATTGTCGGTATTTGTGGTCTGATTATGGTACTACTTTTGAATGCTATTATGGGTTTGTTTTAATAATAAAAAGCAATTATCAAAATAGAGATAATTGCTTCAGGCTGTCAATAAAGTCTCAGACTTTGTTGGCAGTTTTTTTACATTTTAATTTATGTTCAATAGCCTTAAAAACCGTGTTCACTTCAAATTACAGCAACGTGTCTTTTCTTTCCATCAAACGATTATACCCTTCTAAATAAGTCTTTTCAGACTCTGAAGCTTTGTCATATGCATTCATCGCACGATGCCATAATGGATAAATCGGTTCTGGTGTAGTTAATTCCGTAATTGTCTTAATTTCATTGCTTGTCAGTTGTAAATGATAAGAAGCAATATTATCTTGCAACTGCGCTTTCGTTCTCGCAGCTAGTACTAGTGAATCAACATTAGGTCGATCTCTTAACCATGCCAATGTGACTTGAGCAACTGACACTTGATGTTGCGTTGCAATTTCTTGTAACGTATCTATCAAATCATAAAACAACGCTGTATCTTTGACGTATGGTTCTGCCCAACCGTCACCTTGTCTAGTACCCGGTTCACCAGCCTGTTGTCGGTTAATCTTTCCAGTTAAAAGCCCTTCACCTAACGGAGACCAAATACTGTTACCGACACCTAATTCCTTACCGGCTGGTAGTAACTCGTATTCCGCTTCTCTAGATTCAGGTGTGTAATATATTTGTTGCGCAATAGGTGGCGACATATGATTGGCAACTGCCAAGGTGTGCGTCTTCGCTAAAGCCCATCCGCTATAATTAGATACACCCCAATAACGAATCTTACCTTTTTGAATTAAATCATTCATCACTTGAATCGTCTCTTCTACAGGTGTCTGACCATCCCATAAATGTGTATAATACAAATCAATGTAGTCCGTGTTCAAGCGCTGTAAGGATTCATCTATAGAACGCTCAATATTTACACGCCCTGCACCACCATCGTTAGGATTATCCGTTAATTGAAATCCAGTCTTACTACTAATCACCATCTGATGTCGTTTATCTCTAATCGCTTTGCCTAATGCAATTTCGGAATCGCCTTTAGAATACAAATTCGCAGTATCAAACTGATTAATACCTTGATCCAAAGCATAATCAATCATATGATTGGTCATGTCTTGAGACATACCGCCTGCATTTTCAAATCCATTTGTACCTGTAAATGGAATACTGCCTAGTGCATATTTAGATACTGATAATCCTGAATTACCTAATTGTGTATAATCCATTATTTTCCTCCTCACATTTGCTTACTACACTTTATGTTCCCTTTTATTCGTGAATTAAATCCAAAGCCACTATCTCACAATGCTGGTTATCCCAATGAACATGGATAAGATTTATCCAACACTTTTCAATGTTTGTCGGTACCTTCCTTTTAAAATTGCGCGTATGATAGATCTATAAATATAAACATTGGAAGGATGTTGAAGTATGGTCACTATTTTACAAGTTGATTTTCCATTAGAAGGTCCTTTTGGAGAAGCCATGGCACAACAATTTGAAGATTTAGCAAAGTCGATTAATGATGAACCACGATTTTTGTGGAAAATTTGGACAGAAAATGAATCTGAACAAGAAGCTGGCGGTATTTACGCTTTCGACAGTTACGACAATGCGCAACAATATTTAAACATGCATCGTCATCGTTTAAACTCAATGGGTGTTTCAAAAGTTAATGCTAAATACTTTGATATTAACAAAGGCCTTACAACAATTACGAACGGACGCATCGATTGATTTCACAAATAATATCCCCCTTAAACATGCACGTAATCGTGTCTCATTAAGGGGGACGTTGTTTTATATTTTAAATTATTTTACTGATGTTCTCACCAAGTCAATTGTATACATCCATACCATATGACCTAGCAATTCGGAGAAATGTTCTTCGGGTGGCAGTTCGTCACGTTCTGGCGTAAGTTTAAGTTTCGGTAAGACAAATTCATGGAATAACACATGCACACCTATGCCAAACAAGCTACCTTTCCAAGCCGTAACAGATTCAGATTGCTCGCTTAATAACGCATACAGTGTCGCATTTGTAACAGAAAATCCATAATGGATACCCATCACCGCTAATGGCACTTCATTATCATTATATACATATGATGCATGCCGTATTTTATCTGGTACATTGAATACCTTCATCATTGTGACAGGCGGTGGTTCTTCATCTCGTTCAGGTGTACGTGGCGGTAGCAAGCCTTCCCAGCCCATTTTAACAGCACCAGCTAACAGTCCACCAATAACACCAGTGATTGCTACACGTTTGATTGAAATATTAGACATTTTCTTCACCTCACTAGATTATTATCCACTACTCTATTTACCCTAAACGGAAATAAGTTAGTGATTTTAATCTGTGAAGCCTTAGAATTAGATCATTTCCCAGGAAATGCATTATGATTAAAGTTTACCCATGCCCTCAATAAATGCTTCATATGTGATTTCATTCTTTGAAAACTTCGAAACAAGCATATACATTTTTTCATTTTTTGTATATTGCGTTTTATAGAGTATAGTCTCTGCCTCTTTTTCTTCCGGTAATGGCTGATTGATGTGTGTTTGTCTCGAGAAAGCGGCAAAATAACGCATGCCCAATAAACGTTGTGAGTTGGCATTGATATGAATGGCATCTGGGTTAGCCGTAATATCTTCTGCCGTGACGTAATAACAATTGGTTGTTAATTGCGTAACACGTTTGAGTGCCTCATTGATTTGTAAATATTCTACTGCACTTTGACCAAATGCTGCTTTGCCTAAAAAGTCAGGTAATAACCCAACAATAAATGGTACTTCAGAAATATTCAACTGTTCTCTAAAATAATTGATTAACGTTTCCAATTTCTTGTCATAGTCTTGGTAGCGTTGATTTAAGCTGTCACTCTCACCTTGATGCCATAATATCCCAATGATTTCACTCGTTTCTTGAGCAAATGTCGCCTCTGAGAGTGCGTGTCGTGTCAGTATTTGATCCGGCGCCCAATCATCAATGGTTGTACCACCGTCAGCGCACGGAATTAAACCAATCGTTTCATTTGGGTGTTTATCCAACCACAATTTTGCAAAAGAAGCAGCCGGACCAATGCCAGCGACTGAGCGATCACTGTGAATCGGCTCCTCCATCATCTGCCACTTACCATTTCTTAACATCATCATCCGTTCATCAATGATGGGCGGTATTTCATCTATAAATCCACGTCCCGCCATATTTGATTGACCTACCAGTAGAATTGATTTCATATATAACTTCCTTATATCGATATTTATTTAATATAAGTATCATACTATATCCTTAAATTCGTTGAAAATATAATTACTCTATGAAAACTCCTATGAATGTTCACATTTATTACGTTTGATATATACCTAAAACGGAAAATAATTATAGAAAGTAAAAAATTGGAGGACTTTACTATCACAAAAGTATTCGTAACTGGTGCCACTGGATTAATTGGCACTAAATTAACACAAAGATTATTACAAGAAGGTTATGAGGTCGATGGCTTTACAACTTCGCAACAAGGTAAAGCGAAACTTGTAGATGCAGGCGTCGAAGCTTACATTGGAGATATTTTAAAATATGATACTGTCGAAGCTGCAATTTCAGATTATAAACCAGACATTATCATGAATGAAATTACAGATTTAAAAAATGTAGACATGTCCGCAAATACAAAAGTAAGAATTGAAGGTACGAAAAACCTTGTTGAAGCAGCGTTAAAAAACAATGTAAAACAAATGCAATCCCAAAGTATTGCCTTTACTTATGAAGGTGGCGATACTCTAGCTACAGAGGAAACACCACTGGATACTCAATCAACTGGCGACCGCAAGATTACAGTGGACGGTGTAGAAGGTTTAGAAAATGAAACTGCACGAATCGAAAATAGTGTTGTGCTTCGTTATGGCTTACTTTATGGACCAGGCACATGGTATGGCAAAGATGGTATGATTTATAACTCATTTAAAGAAGATACTGTCACAATGACAGATGGCGTTCAATCATTTATCCATATCGATGATGCTGTTGAAGTAGCAATTCAGGCACTTAACTTTGAATCAGGTATCTATAATGTAGCGGATGATGAACCAGTTAAAGGTGACGTTTGGGCAGCATGGTACGCTGACTTATTAAACGTTAATCCACAACTCAATATCCAACCAGCTGAAACTCATGAAAGAGGTGCTTCGAACGCTAAATTCCGCGCTCAAGGCGGTAAACTAATCTATCCTTCTTGGAAACAAGGCATGGCTCCAATTAAATAAAGATAGTAACAATTAAGTTTTGATGATGAATCCCCCCTAAAGTTGAATGTTAATTTCAACTCTAGGGGGGATTTAAGATTTTATCATCCATTTCATTATTACTTTTTTAATCACATAAAATCAGCAAATCTATCTCTAAAATGCATATGTATGATTGAACCCAATATATAAAGCAAAATAACAAACACAATATTATATATTGTTAAATGCCAGTGGGTAATAAAATACCATTCATGATGTAATATTGCTGCTCTATATCCTTCTGCTAGAAAATAAATGGGATTTAATTTCATAACGAACATCACTATGTCGTTATTAGGTAAATATAATATCGAAGAAACAAAGAAAACCATTCTCATTAAAGCTTGTAAAATTAAATGGATGTCTCGAACTAATATACTTAATGTGGATGCTACTAATGCAATAGCATTTGTTAAAATAAGTGCATAAACTAAGTATAGAAGTAATTGTAACGTATATATAGAGGGATGATATCCTCCAATAAAACAAATAATCATAACAATGATTAATAAAAATAGATGCCCATAAAATTTACTGAAAACGACATAACTTGGAATTATCGAAAGTGGAAAATTCATTTTAGCTACTTGATTAAACTTTGATATGATAGATTTACTACCTTCTAAGACACCTTCGTTTATAAAAAACCACATACTAATACCAACAATTAGCCAGTAAATAAATGGAACACCTTCCATCATCTTATTACTTCTAAGTGCCAAACCAAAGATAAACCAAAAAACCGCAATTTGCATAATCGGATTAATTAATTCCCATACCATGCCTAGATAATTGTTCTTATTAGAAATTCTTAACTGAAATTCAGCTAATCTTCTTATTAAGTATAAATTAGTCAATTGTTCTTTCATTACAAAATACGTTGATTTCATAAAAATCCAACCACTCTTTCAAGAGATATGCCAATAATATCTACAAAATAAATGCTATAAATAAAGATAGAAGCAACTTTTAATAGGTTACAACATTAAAGATTTAAAAACAATATATTGAAAGTACAAAAAAAGACAAGACACCTGTAAAATACAAATATCTTGTCATAGTTATTGAGCTTAATTGAATTTTTAAGACTGTCTCTCTAATATAGCTGTATTTATTGTTTTACTGCTTTTTGATAAAAGTAATTCGCCACAACGATATCTACAATTGCGACACCAACAGATTTGAAAATGGTTATTTCCTCATCTGACAACCGTCCTGCTAATTTCCCGGCAACGATATGTCCTAATTCACCATGTAATCCATCTTTAGCAAACACACCTTCATTAACTGGATTGATTAAATCACCTGTTTCAGCCATAGCCGCTTTATGAGCCTCCACTACGACTTTATCTGCCTCTGCAATAGCTTGAGATGGGAGTTCTTGCATATCAGGTTTAAAAGAACCAACTGCATTAACATGTACCCCTGGTGATAAATGTTTCTGAAATACTGGTGTTGTCGCATTCGTTGCAGTCACAATTATATCTGCATCAGTCATTGCTGATTCAACATCTTCATATACATATAACTCTAAATCACGATGTTGATGCTCGACATCTTTTGAAAATTTAAGTGCTTTGTCATAAGTACGATTATAAAATTGAATACGTTCAATATCTCTAACAGCAAGTACCGCTTCTATCAGTCCTTCTGCTTGATCACCCGTTCCAATTACACATAGCGTCTTAGCTTGTTCACGTGCTAAATATTTTGTAGCAACACCCGAGATTGCACCTGTACGTATTTTTGTTAAGTAAGAACCTTCTAACACTGCCAACGTTTCACCTGTTTCATAGTCTGAAAGTGTTACAGAACCAACAATGGTAGGCTTACCTATTTTTGAATTATTTGGAGCCACGGTGACCGTCTTAACACCAGCTACTTTCAGCGTATCAGAAAGTGCAGGCATGACCAGATACCGATTGGCTTCATTGAATGGTAAAGAATACCGCAATGGTGTATCTGTTTCACCTTCAGAATATGCTTTAAGTGAGTCTGCCACCACTTCCACGATTTCTTCCATATTTAATAATTGTGCTTGTTCTTGTGCATCTATATAACGCATAAGCCACCCCTATTCATCTTAATCGTCTTCATGATCTATAATTTCTGTTTTCTTTTCCAACTTAGATATCATTACTAAAAATAAAACAAAAATGATTACTATGACTAACAAATATTTCCACATGGTTTGACCATCCAAATATATAGAAACAAAAAATAGTGTTGCTAAAAATCCATAAAATATCATATTACGAACAAATAGCAACCAGTAGTCTACTTTAATACTAAACCACGGTTTTATATTTGGGTCTTCCGTTTTAATGCTGTACCTCGTGGTGATGACGCCTCTAATAATCGCATATATCAATACTAAAATCATAATCGCTGTCATTATTTTTGTATATAACGGGTCATCCAAAAAATCTGAAAGTATCGTTAGCCCTAAACTAGTTACGATAGGCAACCAATCTGCATTTTTGGCGTTAGTATTTTTCATTAGCAATCACCTTCAATTTGTCTATATTCCGTTAATTTCAACGTAACATATTTTCATTGAAAATGAATTAGAAATTAAAATTTAATTGCACAATATATTTAAACTATTGAACCGTATAACCACCATCTATCAAAATCGCTTGTCCCGTGACACTTTTCGCACTATCGCTACACAAGAATAAAGCATAATCAGCTATATCTTTAATATCTAACAAGCGTTTTTGAGGAATTAAAGGATATAAAACGTCTTCAAGTACTTGTTCTACTGCCACACCACGTTCTTTAGCTAAATCATCCATTTGATTACGCACTAACGGTGTATCAATATAACCTGGACAGATAGCATTCACTGTAATACCTTCTGTAGCGGTCTCTAATGCGGTTACTTTTGTTAAACCAATAATCCCGTGTTTCGCGCTATTATAAGCCGCCTTACCAGCAAAGCCAATCACACCATTAATTGATGCCATATTTAAAATAC
This sequence comes from Staphylococcus sp. Y174-1, assembly GCF_049897865.1. Classification (NCBI taxonomy): domain Bacteria; kingdom Bacillati; phylum Bacillota; class Bacilli; order Caryophanales; family Staphylococcaceae; genus Staphylococcus; species Staphylococcus sp. Y174-1. The sequence continues at coordinate 1,289,473 of NZ_JAFCXB010000001.1, forward strand.
GTCCTGATTGTTGTTGTTTCATAATAGGCAACGCATATTTTGTACCTATAAAACTACCCGTCAACATAATATCAATCATCTGTCTGAACTTTTCTGTTGGGAATGATTCGATACTTTCAACATGCTGTAACCCTGCATTATTAAATAAAATATCTAAGCGTCCATATTGTTCAACTGTTTGATCGATCATAGCTTTGACAGCTTGTTCATCTGTGACATTCACTTTTATTGGCATACAGTCATATCCCTGGGATTTCAATGCATCTGTTTCTTGAATTAATTTATCTTCATTCAAATCAGCAAGCACCACTTTGGCACCATTTTCTAAAAATACTTTTGCTATCGCTAGCCCAATACCACTCGCTGCGCCTGTAATAATTGTTACTTTATCTTTTACCAATTACGCCACCTACTTTAAATGATTTTCGAAATGTGCATCCGTATGTGCTTTAACGTCTTCTAAAGTTGTGTCAGATTGTAATTCAACGAGTTTCATGACACCCGCTTCAAATTGAAAAACAGCTAAATCTGTAATCAACGTATTGACTACACTATCACCTGTTAACGGTAATTCACATTGTGATTTTATTTTGGACTCACCATGTTTATTCATATGATCCATAATGACAACTACTTTTTGTGCTCCGACTACTAAATCCATCGCGCCGCCCATACCTTTAACAAGTTTGCTTGGGATCATATAATTCGCTAAGTCCCCTGTTTCTGAGACTTCCATGCCACCAAGTATGGCTAAATCGATATGTCCGCCTCGAATCATCGCAAATGATTCTGCATTGTCAAAGTAAGACGCCCCTTTAGCAGCTGTTACAGTTTCTTTACCCGCATTGATTAAGTCTGGATCCACTTCATTTTCAGTCGGATATGGTCCGATACCAAGTAAGCCATTTTCAGATTGAAAGTACACATTTTCAACATGGTCATTCATTTCATTCGCAACCAATGTAGGCATACCAATACCTAGATTAATTACCATATCACTTTTAATTTCTTTAGCAGCACGTTGGATAATTTTTTGACGTTGTACTTTTTTATCCATGATTGGCCTCCTTCACTGTACGCTTTTCAATACGCTTCTCAAAATGTTCGCCGACATAGATGAAATCTACATACACACCTGACATATGAACGGCATCCGGATCAATTTCTCCTACCTCTACAAGTTCTTCTACTTCAACGACCGTTGTTTTAGCTGCCATCGCACATAATGGATTGAAGTTCCGTGCTGTTTTTTCAAACACTAAATTCCCGAATGTATCTGCTTTTTGTGCTTTGACAATACCAAGGTCACCTGTTAGTGTGCGTTCCATTAAATAAGTTTCTCCATCAAATTCACGCGTTTCTTTACCTTCCGCAATGGGTGTACCGACACCTGTTTTTGTATAAAAAGCCGGTATACCCGCGCCTCCAGAACGTAACTTTTCAGCTAATGTGCCTTGCGGTGTCAATTCAACATCTAATTCACCATTAATCAGTTGTTGTTCAAATATTTTATTTTCTCCTACATAGGAACTAATCATTTTATCTATTTGCTTATATTCTAATAAACGGCCTAAGCCGAAGTCATCTACGCCGCAGTTGTTACTCACAACAGTTAAGCCTTTTGTACCTTTTGTACGAATTGCTTCGATACTATGCTCAGGAATACCACATAACCCAAAGCCCCCAGCAAGTACTGTCATTCCATCTTCCAAGCCCTCAAAAGCTGTATGTATATCTTTAATTACTTTCGACATTATTAAACCTCATTTCTAACATTTGTTTTTAATACCTAGTACTAATTATACTTGAAAATTATAATGAAGTCCTTTATTTATGTTTGCGGTTTTATAGTAGACTCATCATTTATAAATTTTGAAACATTTAAATAAAAAAAGAGGCGATAATCTTTTAAGATTATCAACCTCTCGTTTAATTACGCTATTTCAATTTGGAAACGACGGACAACTGTGCCATCTTCCAGTGTCGATGATTCAATTTCTTCGCCACCGTTATGCTTAATGACTGCTACAGACGCTTCATTATCTTCCGTACATGTCACTAATGCTTCTTGAACACCGATTCTTGATAGGTAATCCAATGATTTTTTCAGGATTTTATTACCAAATCCTTTACCACGATGTTTCTTACGGATACCGTAGCCAACATGGCCGCCTATTTTTTTAAGTTGTTCATTTAAATTGTGACGAATGTTCGCCGCACCGATAATTTCATCATCCTCTATTAAGAATAATGTGGTATTATCCACTGATTCATCATGTGACTTATTATCAGCTAATTCATGTACTAACTCTTCAAAATTACTATATTTTGTAATATTTGTAATTGTAGGGACAATTTTTTCATCATGATCAATCCACTCTCTCATATAATCACAATACATTAATTCGTCACCCATTGTTAACTCTCTAAATTCAACCATGTTGACACTCCTTCCTTTCTCGACCTACGTTTATAAATGATTATCATGTGTGTTGATATAATACACATAATGATCTGTCCATTGTTCATTTTCAAAAATAAAACCTTTGCGCACACATTCGAATTGAAAGCCTAACTTTTCAATCAATTGGATAGATGGATTATTATCCAAATTAATATGCGCTTCAATTCTATGAAAATGTAATGTGTCTCGTGTTTGTTTTACTAATTCAGTCAAAGCTTCGTAAGCAAATCCTTGATGCCAATATTGATTATGAATAAAGTAGCCAATTTCAGCCCATTGGAATTGATCTCTACTTAAGTTCTTAATATTGAGCATACCTATATGTTGATGCGCTTTATCAAAAATACCAAATATATATAAATCATCCGCTTCAATCGCTTGTTGCTGTCTAGTCACCATTGCCGCGAACCAAGGTTCTGTAGCATCTAACATATCTACTTGACCTTTGTCATGCCTATATTGTGATGGCTTTCTATTTACAAATCCACTTAACCATGATTCATAATCATTTTCTTCCAACGGTCTAATGATAAGACGTTGTGTAGTGAAATGCAACCCCAAATTTTTATGCATTTAAAATCCCCTTATCATGTTCACTCGCACACTTTATCTATTATATAATGAATAGCTTTGTGTTTTATTGTTATCACAACATCACTGATGTATGCAATAACATGCTTATACCTATTTAATACCTTTTTTATGATGCTTTAAAACTTTATTTAACGGGTATACATATAAATGTAAGCGTTACCAATAAAATACGAGTATATTATACAATACCAACTATTAAATAAATCAAATATAAGCCAACAGAGATTTTGTATCTTAGGAGGTGTTTTTATGAATAACAATAATACTTCAAAAATTTTCTTTATCTTTTTCGGAATCTTATCGTGGTTATCCACCGTCATTCTATTTATTTTACCGACGCTATCACCTTATCAAGACTATATTAAAACACAAGGTGGTATGTCGACCGGTTGGGTTGTGGTGTTACTCGCATTTATTACACTATTTTATATCGCCATCTTGATTATGGATATTTATAGTCCCTTAACGACACAAGTCATACAATTTGTATTGTTAACTGTCGTAATCGTTTGTGCCATACCGTCCATTACTGCTTTTGTGCTTGCATCATTTGTCGTAGATATAAGTATTATTGAAATCTTTATACCTATTGTACTTATTATTTTAGCAAGTATGTTACACATCTTATGGTTTGCTATACCATTTATGCAAAATAAAGAAAATCATGAAGCTGCGCAAAAATCTAAAAATCCTTTCAAATAATAATGACTCCTAGTCTGTGATTACGTATTGATACCGTATCACAGGCTAGTTTAATTATGTTCAAATTTTTATATTAAATGATATCTTCTAGAATCTTCCTTATTATTTCATTTTCAGACATTTCTTGGTATAGATACGTTTCTTGGTTTACCTTTAATATGTCATTTTCAACAAACCAACGCATCATTGCTTCTTCACCAAAATCTGTTTCATCTTTCAAATGGTGTCTTCTTACTGTTTCATGAAATGGTAGTTTGAAATAATAAGCGTATGCGTCTACGTTAATTTGATTCATTAAGCGCTCAATCATTGAACCGTATTTAGCACTATTTAAAATACCTTCTAAAATAACATAATCGCAATGTGCGATGCCATAATTCACAATGTCATCTATAAGTTGAATGGCTAAATTATTAGGTTGGTCAGGTACATTCAACATATTGCGACGTATGTCATCTTGCCCTACTAACATCACACCTGTGCCTAATGTATGTTGTAATTTCTGTGCGATCGTTGTCTTTCCACTGCCAGAGTTACCTCTAATGATGATTAACTTTGTCATATTTATCACACTCCATACAATAATGTGTTGCCATTATATAGTAAAAACGCTTGAAGACATACCATCTCCAAACGTTTTAAACTTAATTTTGTACTATATTCACGCTGCTATACATGAACGGTTATATTTATTTAATTGTACCTAATTCTTTACCAACTTTTTCAAATGCTGCTAATGCTTGATCTAACATTTCTTTTGTATGTGCAGCTGTTGGCATATTACGCACTCGACCTGTACCTTTAGGAACAGTTGGGAATACGATGGATTTTACATATACGCCTTCTTCTTTCAAACGACGGCTAAAGGCTTGTGTTTCTTTTTCATCACCAATAATAACAGGTGTGATTGGAGATTCCGAATTACCTATATCAAAGCCTAATTTTTTCAAACCATCTTTAAGATAATTGCCATTTTCCCAAAGTTTATCATGTAATTCTGTAGAAGCCATTAGTTTTTTAACTGCTTCTGTGATGGCTTTCGTATCTCCAGGTGCTAAAGAAGTTGAGAATAAGAAAGGTCTTGATTGTGCTTTTAACCAGTCGATTAATGATTGCGTACCTGCTACATAACCGCCAACGACACCAATCGCTTTTGATAATGTACCAATTTGGAAATCAATCTTGTCTTGTAAGCCAAAATGTTTAACCGTACCAGCACCTTTACCCATGACACCAGAACCATGTGCATCATCAACATATGTGATTAAGCCAAATTCTTCAGCAATTTCTACGATTTCTGGTAATTTAGCAACATCACCATCCATACTGAAAACACCATCAGTAATGTACATTACTTTATTGTATTGTCCTGATTCAACGGCTTCTTTTGCTTTAGCGCGTAAATCTTCCATATCTGAATGGTTTACACGAATAATCTTCGCTTTAGATAAACGACAACCATCAATAATAGATGCATGATTTAATTCGTCAGAAAGAATTGCATCATTTTTATTCATAACTGCTGAAATGGCAGCCATATTACAGTTGAATCCAGATTGATATGCAATTGCTGCTTCAGTACCTTTAAATTCAGCAAGTGTTTTCTCTAATTCATCATGTACATCTAATGTCCCGTTGATTGAACGCACAGCACCAGCACCTACACCATGTGTATCAATTGCATCTTTTGCTGCTTGTTTCAAATCTTCGTTTGTTGCTAGTCCTAAATAATTGTTTGAAGATAAGTTAACATAATTTTTCCCATTGATAGTAATTTCAGGTCCGTTGGCGCCTTCAATTGTATCTATCTCATTATATAAACCATTATCTTTTAAATATTGAATATTTTCATCTAAAAAGCCATGTAGTGATTGAACCACTGCAAGTCCCCCTTTGAGTTATCTTAGTTTTCAAGTTAATCATAACCTATTTTTTAAATTGTGGAAAGTAGAATAATGATATATTAGAAAGCGTTTTCTACAATTTAATAGCATTGTTAATTATTTGTACCTACAGTTGCTACACGTAAAATGATATAATGGATGAAAATGCTGAAGGAAGAAGGGTTGAAGTTGTTTGATTGGTTTCAACTAGCACAACAAAAAGAAAGTAGGATGGTGCAAGTACGTCGTTATCTACACCAATATCCTGAATTATCATTTGAAGAACATCACACACATGACTTTATCATGAATCAATTAAGTCAATTATCTTGCGAGATACGTACACCAGTTGGTAGAAATGGTATTGTTGCAACATTCAAAGGACAGGGTGATGGCCCTACAGTTGCCTTACGTGCCGACTTCGATGCCTTACCAATAGATGAATTAACAGACGTATCATATAAATCTAAAAATCCAGGTGCCATGCATGCATGTGGCCATGACGGTCATACAGCAATCTTACTTGGTGTGGCAGAAATTATTGAGAATCATTTATCCTCACTAAATGGTGATGTTGTATTAATCTTTCAATATGGTGAAGAAATTATGCCAGGCGGCTCACAAGAAATGATTGATGATGGTTGTCTCAGCAACGTAGACAAAATTTATGGTAATCATTTATGGACAGGTTATCCAACAGGTATGATTTATTCACGTCCTGGTGCTATGATGGCATCTCCCGATGAATTTAATATCACCATTCAAGGTAAAGGCGGCCATGGTGCTAAACCTCATGAAACGGTTGATCCAGTAGTTATTATGGCAGAATTCATTATGAGTGCTCAGAAGATTGTCTCACGAACAATTGATCCAGTTAAACAAGCTGTAATAAGCTATGGTATGGTTCAAGCAGGTTCAGCCGACAATATTATTCCTGACTCTGCTTTCTGTAAAGGCACCGTTCGTACCTTTGATACAGAAGTCCAAAGTCATATTATCACTAAAATGGACAAATTATTGCAAGGTCTTGCTCTAGCAAATGATATTACTTATACATTGGATTATGTTAAAGGCTACCTACCTGTACACAATCATCCAAATAATTATGAAATTGTTAAACAAGCTGCAAATGAGATGAATTTACGTTTCTATGAATCTGAGTTAATGATGATTGGTGAAGATTTCTCACACTATTTAAAAGTTCGCCCTGGCGCATTCTTTTTAACTGGTTGTGGTAATCCAGAAAAAGAGACTACACACCCACATCATAGCCCGAACTTCAATATTGATGAAAAGGCAATGAAATATGCAGCATGCGAATTCCTAAAAATCCTTGAACTCGAAAACGTAATTGTTAAAGCACCTTAGTCATTGCATGACTTAGGTGCTTTTATGCATGAGCTTGAGCTCAAGTAAACCTTACTAGCCTTAGTCATTACATGACTTAGGTGCTTTTATGCATGAGCTTTAGCTCAAGTAAACCTTACTAGCCTTAGTCATTACATGACTTAGGTGCTTTTATGCATGAGCTTTAGCTCAAGTAAACCTTACTAGCCTTAGTCATTGCATGACTTAGGTGCTTTTATGCATGAGCTTTAGCTCAAGTAAACCTTACTAGCTTAGTCATTACATGACTTTATAGTCTTACTTTTCAGCTGTACTGAATTAGTAAGACTTATGCATTCGCATAAGCAAATGTATTCCATTATATAAAGATAAATCAAAACAGGCGATGTCACTATTAAGTGACGTCGCCTGTTTTTACATTAACTACCAACTAATGCATTAAGCCCCTTAATTCTGAAACTGAATTGATTTTGTTTACATTAGCTAACAGCTAATGCACTAAGAACCCCTAATTCAGAAACTGAATAAGGGGTTCTATGAAAAAAGAGACTCCCTAAGGAGCCTCTTAAAAATCTATCAAAGATAGAAAATTATATTATTCGTTGATTACAGTAACAACGCCTGATCCAACAGTACGTCCACCTTCACGGATAGAGAAACGAGTACCGTCTTCAATAGCGATTGGAGAAATTAATTCAACATCCATTTCAACGTTATCACCAGGCATAACCATTTCAGTACCTTCTGGTAAGTTAACAACACCAGTTACGTCAGTAGTACGGAAATAGAATTGTGGGCGGTAGTTAGTGAAGAATGGTGTATGACGACCACCTTCATCTTTAGATAAAACGTAAACATCCGCTTTGAATTTTGTATGTGGCGTAATAGTACCAGGAGCAGCTAAAACTTGACCACGTTGTACGTCATCACGTGAAACACCACGTAATAATGCACCAATGTTGTCACCAGCTTCAGCGTAGTCTAATAATTTACGGAACATTTCTACACCAGTAACAGTTGTTTTGCTTGATTCTTCTTGCATACCGATGATTTCGATTTCTTCACCGACTTTGATTTGACCACGTTCAACACGGCCTGTAGCAACAGTACCACGACCAGTGATTGAGAATACGTCCTCAACTGGCATCATGAATGGTTTGTCAGAATCACGTTCTGGTGTTGGAATGAAGTCATCAACAGCTTGCATTAAGTCTAAGATTTTTTGCTCATAGTCAGCGTCGCCTTCTAAAGCTTTTAATGCAGAACCAGAGATTACAGGTACATCGTCACCTGGGAAGTCATATTCGCTTAATAAGTCACGAACTTCCATTTCTACTAATTCTAATAATTCTTCATCGTCAACCATGTCAACTTTGTTTAAGAATACAACTAATGCTGGAACACCAACGTTACGTGATAAAAGAATGTGTTCACGAGTTTGAGGCATTGGGCCATCAGCAGCAGATACTACTAAGATAGCTCCGTCCATTTGTGCAGCACCAGTGATCATGTTTTTAACATAGTCAGCGTGACCTGGGCAGTCAACGTGAGCATAGTGACGTTTGTCAGTAGTATACTCGATGTGTGAAGTATTGATTGTAATACCACGTTCTTTTTCTTCTGGAGCGTTGTCAATCATGTCATATGATTGTGCTACAGAGTCACCATTTTTTGCTAATACAGTTGCGATAGCAGCTGTTAAAGTAGTTTTACCATGGTCAACGTGACCAATAGTACCAATATTGGCATGTTCTTTTGAGCGGTCAAATTTTTCTTTAGCCATTATAAAATCTCTCCTATTCGTTAGAAAATAAATTTTTAAAATTATCTCTCATGACAGTTTCTCACCATCATGAGAAGATTGTTTTATTTTTTGGTATAAAGGACCATACAGTACCTTTATAATGCATTTTTCCCAAAAAATCAATTAATAAAACTACAAGCCACATAATTAAGCTTTACATGTATTGTACAGACAGTTGTCCTACAAAACAAGTTTAATTATTCAGCTTTATTACCACTGTTTTTCTTGATAATGTCTTCAGCAATTGATTTTGGAACTTCAGCATAGTGATCAAAGTACATAGTGTAAGTACCACGACCTTGAGTGTTTGAACGTAATGATGTTGCATAACCGAACATTTCTGAAAGTGGTACATAAGCATTTACAACTTGTGCATTACCACGAGGTTCCATACCATCAACACGTCCACGACGAGATGTTACGTCACCCATGATGTCACCCATGTACTCTTCAGGCATTTCGATTGTTACTTTCATCATTGGTTCTAAGATAACTGGATCACATTTTTTAGCAGCTTCTTTAAGTGCTAATGATGCAGCGACTTTGAAGGCCATTTCTGATGAATCGACATCATGGTATGAACCATCAAATAATCTAGCTTTAATATCGATTAAAGGATATCCAGCTAATACACCGTTTTCCATTGAATCTTTAAGACCTGCTTCAACTGATGGAATGTATTCACGTGGAATTACACCACCAACGATAGCGTTTTCGAATTCGAAACCGGCACCTGTTTCATTAGGTGAGAATTCAATTTTAACGTCACCATATTGACCACGACCACCTGATTGACGAGCGAATTTACCTTGAACTTCAGCTGATGATTTAAATGTTTCACGGTATGAAACCATTGGCGCACCAACGTTACATTCAACGTTAAATTCTTTCTTCATACGGTCTACTAAGATATCTAAGTGAAGCTCACCCATACCACCAATGATAACTTGTCCAGTTTCATCGTCTGTGTGTGCATGGAATGTAGGATCTTCTTCTTGTAACTTAACTAAAGCAGTAGTCATTTTGTCTTGGTCCGCTTTAGATTTTGGTTCAACTGATAAGTGAATAACAGGCTCTGGGAAATCCATAGATTCCAAGATGATGTCATTTTTCTCACCACATAAAGTATCACCAGTACCAGTATCTTTAAGACCTACCGCAGCAGCGATATCTCCTGAATATACTGTGTTTAACTCTTGACGAGAGTTAGCGTGCATTTGTAGTAAACGACCTACACGTTCACGTTTGTTCTTCGTAGAGTTTTTAACATATGAACCTGATGATAATGTACCTGAATAAACACGGAAGAATGTTAATTTACCAACATAAGGGTCAGTCATTACTTTGAACGCTAAAGCAGCGAACTCAGCATTGTCATCAGCTTTTGCGATAACTTCTTCATCTGGATTATCAGCACGGTGACCAATAATTGGTTTAACATCTAATGGTGAAGGTAAATAATCAATTACTGCATTAAGCATCAATTGAACACCTTTGTTTTTGAATGCTGTACCAACAAGAACTGGGTAGAATTCTACATCAGTAGTTGCTTTACGGATAGCAGCTTTCAATTCAGGGATTGAAATTTCTTCATCACCAAGATATTTTTCCATTAATTCGTCGTCAGTTTCAGCAACTGCTTCAACTAATGCTGCACGAGCTTCTTCAGCTCTTTCTTTATGATCTTCAGGAATTTCAATTTCTTCAATTTCAGTTCCTAAGTCATTTGTGTATTTGAAACATGTCATTTCAACTAAGTCGATGATTGCTTCAAATTCATCTTCAGCACCGATAGGTAACTGAATTGGTTGCGCGTTAGCTTGTAAACGGTCATGAATTGTGCTTACTGAGTATTCAAAGTTAGCACCTAATTTGTCCATTTTGTTAACGAAAACAATACGAGGTACACCATAAGTTGTTGCCTGACGCCAAACTGTTTCAGTTTGAGGTTCAACACCTGATTGTGCATCTAATACTGTTACTGCGCCATCAAGTACACGTAATGAACGTTCAACTTCAACAGTGAAGTCTACGTGTCCAGGTGTATCGATGATGTTTACACGGTGGTTATCCCATTCTGCTGTCGTTGCAGCTGATGTGATAGTGATACCGCGGTCTTGCTCTTGTTCCATCCAGTCCATTTGTGAAGCACCTTCGTGTGTTTCACCAATTTTATGGATACGTCCAGTATAGTAAAGAATACGTTCAGTCGTAGTTGTTTTACCAGCATCGATGTGAGCCATGATACCGATATTACGAGTTCTATCTAAACTAAAATCTCTAGCCATGTATTTTTCTCCTTCCAGTATAACTGCGAATAAATACTTTAAATATGGCGATGCCCTAAACACGCACCGGTGATAGTAAACTATCTTTGTGGAACATGCTCAGGGAAAAAGCTACTATCCTACCAACGATAGTGAGCGAATGCTTTGTTAGCTTCAGCCATTTTATGTGTGTCTTCACGTTTCTTAACTGCTCCACCAGTGTTGTTAGCAGCATCTAAGATTTCGTTAGCTAAACGTTCTTCCATAGTTTTTTCACCACGAAGACGCGAATAGTTAACTAACCAACGAAGACCTAATGTAGTACGACGCTCTGGACGAACTTCTACTGGTACTTGATAGTTAGAACCACCTACACGGCGAGCTTTAACTTCTAATACTGGCATGATGTTATCGATAGCTTCTTCGAAAACTTCAACTGCTTCACGACCACTACGTTCTTTAACTAAGTCGAATGCAGAATAAAGAATTCTTTGTGCTGTTCCACGTTTACCATCTAACATAATTTTGTTGATCAATTTTGTAACTAATTTAGAGTTGTGAATTGGATCTGGTAATACGTCTCTTTTTGGTACTGATCCTTTACGAGGCATAATGTAAATCCTCCCTTCCTATTATAGTATAATTTTAAATTTTATAGCGAAAATTTACGCAATCTTAAACTTATTTTTTAGGTTTTTTAGTTCCGTATAATGAACGGCCTTGTCTACGTCCATCAACACCTGAAGTATCAAGTGCACCACGTACGATATGGTAACGTACACCAGGTAAGTCTTTTACACGTCCACCACGTACAAGTACAACACTGTGTTCTTGTAAGTTATGTCCGATACCAGGGATATACGCATTGATTTCAATGTTGTTAGACAAACGAACACGCGCATATTTACGTAACGCTGAGTTAGGTTTTTTAGGTGTCATAGTACCGACACGAGTACAAACCCCACGTTTTTGTGGTGAATTTAAATCAGTAAATTTTTTCTTTTTACTGTTAAAATTTCTGTTTAATGCTGGTGAATCAGATTTTTTTGATTTACTTTGTCTTGGTTTGCGTACCAATTGATTAATAGTTGGCATGATTAGTTCCTCCTTTCCTCATTTATAATCCCACACATCCAGGTGGTTCATTTTAAGGGTAAATAAAATTTAGTAAGAATCATTCTTACTAATCTCATTTTAATAATGCAACAATAGCTACATTAACGTTTATACCTACATATTTCCCTAAAGCTTGTTTGCTTTCGAAAAATGAAACAGGTATGTGTTTGTGATTGATTTGGCTCAACACGCGAGTCATAAGATGAACTTCTACGTCTTCAGCGATAATCAATGATGTAACTTGATCTTTATTCAAAGCTTTGAGCGTTTGTTTAAGACCAATAACAAAATGTTGTTTGTTAAAGCGTGCAACTTTTTCATTAGACATATAAATATCCTCCAAAGTTCTGCTTGCATCAACCTTAATAATAATAACATTTTCATTACTGCTGAGTCAACTTTAAATCCAATAATTTTGCAAAAATAATTAAAAAACAAAGTGATCGAAAATCGCATTCCGACCACCTTGTTTATTTAACTCAAAATTATATTTCAGTAGTTTGCACTTCTTCTACAATTTCAGTTTCTGGTGCAGCTTTATCGTATTCAACATCTCTATAACGTCTCATACCTGTACCAGCTGGAATTAATTTACCGATAATAACATTCTCTTTAAGACCGAGTAAGTTATCACGTTTACCTTTAATTGCAGCATCAGTAAGTACACGTGTTGTTTCTTGGAATGAAGCCGCTGATAAGAAGCTTTCAGTTTCAAGAGACGCTTTCGTAATACCTAGTAATACTGGTTTAGCTGTTGCAGGACGTTTACGTTCTTTAAATGCTTCACGGTTGGCATCAGTAAAGTTATGAATATCTACTAATGAACCTGGAAGTAACTTAGTATCTCCAGCTTCAATGATACGTACTTTACGTAACATTTGTCTAACCATAACCTCAACGTGTTTATCATCGATTTCAACACCTTGCATACGGTAAACTTTTTGAACTTCTTTTAGTAAATAACTTTCTGTTGCATTTAAACCTGATACAGATAAATAGTTCTTAGGCTCAATTGAACCTTCTGTTAGAACTTCACCACGTTCAACACTTTGTCCAACTTCTACTTTCAATCTTGAAGTACCAGAAGCTAGATAAGATTTCGTTTCATTAGCGCCTTTAATTACAATTTCTTGTTGGCGATCTTTCGCTAATTTGATGTCATCAACAACACCTTCGATTTCAGTAATCACGGCTTGACCTTTAGGATTACGTGCTTCGAAGATCTCTTGGATACGAGGAAGACCTTGTGTGATATCGCTACCTGCTACACCACCTGTATGGAATGTACGCATTGTAAGCTGTGTACCTGGTTCACCAATTGATTGGGCAGCAATTGTACCAACTGCTTCACCAACTTCAACTTTTTCACCAGTTGCAAGGTTTTTACCGTAACATTTTTCACATACACCATGACGTGTGTTACATGTAAATGCTGAACGGATATACATTTCCTCAATACCAGCATCAGTAATTTTCTTAGCGATTTCTGCAGTTACTAATTCGTCAGGATTAACAATTACTTCATTTGTTTCTGGATGACGAATTGTTTCTTTAGAATAACGACCTTCAATACGTTCGATGAATGGTTCAATCATTTCAGTACCTTCTTTGATATCTGAAACAAGTAAACCACGGTCAGTACCACAATCTTCCTCACGTACAATAACATCTTGAGCAACGTCAACAAGTCGACGAGTAAGATAACCAGAATCGGCTGTTTTAAGTGCTGTATCCGCAAGACCTTTACGCGCACCGTGAGTAGAGATGAAGTATTCTAACACTGTTAAACCTTCACGGAATGAAGACGTGATTGGCAATTCGATAATTTCACCAGAAGGCGCAGCCATAAGTCCACGCATACCTGCTAACTGTGTAAAGTTAGACGCGTTACCACGGGCACCAGAGTCACTCATCATAAAGATAGGGTTTGTTTCTTCTAGTGAGCCCATCAATTCGTTTTGAATTTGATCTTTGGCATCTGTCCAAATTTCGATTACTGCGTTGTAACGTTCAAAATCAGTGATTAAACCACGATTAAATTGTTTCGTTACTTTTTCAACGAGTTTTTCATGTTCATCTAAGATATCTTGTTTGTCTGGTAGTACCACAATATCAGATACACCAACAGTGATACCTGCTTTAGATGAGAACTTGAATCCTAAGTCTTTCATTCTATCTAACATCATTGACGTATCAGTGATGCTGAAACGGTTGAACACTTCTGCAATAACATTTCCTAGGAAATTCTTATTGAAAGGTTTGATTAACGGTTGTTCATCAAAGTAAGCTTTCAAGCCTTCTTCACCAATTTCAGTTGGTGCAATGAAATATTTCTCAGGTGTTTTATTTTCCAAGTTCGTTTGTGTTGGTTCATTGATATATGCAAATGAATCAGGAATGATTTCATTAAATATTACTTTACCAACAGACGTGAGTAAGATTTTTTTGTTTTGTTCTTCAGTGAAAGTAGGATTATTGAATGATGCTGCGTGTACACCAATTCTTGTATGCAAGTGAACGTAGCCATTTGCATAAGCTTTTAGTACTTCGTTCGTATCATTATAAATCGTACCTGTATTCACTGCTTCTTTACGCTCTAATGTAAGGTAATAGTTACCTAATACCATATCTTGTGATGGTGTAACAACTGGTTTACCATCTTTAGGGTTCAAGATGTTTTGCGCTGCTAACATTAACATACGCGCTTCAGCTTGAGCTTCTTTAGATAATGGTACGTGAACAGCCATTTGGTCACCATCAAAGTCGGCATTATAAGCTGTTGTAGCAAGTGGATGTAGACGGATCGCACGACCTTCAACAAGTGTAGGTTCAAATGCTTGGATACCTAATCTGTGAAGTGTAGGTGCACGGTTTAAAAGAACTGGGTGTTCTTTAATAACATCTTCTAATACATCCCATACTTCATCATCCATGCGCTCAATTTTACTTTTCGCGTTTTTGATGTTTGTCGCAATTTCACGTTGAACTAATTCTTTCATAATGAAAGGTTTGAACAATTCAAGTGCCATTTCTTTAGGTAGTCCACATTGATACATTTTCAAGCTAGGTCCAACTGCAATAACTGAACGACCTGAATAGTCAACACGTTTACCTAATAAGTTTTGACGGAAACGACCTTGTTTACCTTTTAACATGTGTGAAAGTGATTTTAATGGACGGTTACCTGGACCAGTTACTGGACGGCCACGACGACCATTATCAATAAGTGCGTCAACAGCCTCTTGTAACATACGTTTTTCATTTTGTACGATGATGCCAGGAGCACCTAAGTCTAATAAACGTTTCAAACGGTTGTTACGGTTGATAACACGGCGGTATAAATCATTTAAATCACTTGTCGCAAAACGTCCACCATCTAATTGAACCATTGGTCTGATTTCTGGTGGGATAATTGGAAGTACGTCTAAGATCATCCATGCTGGGTTGTTACCAGAATGTCTGAATGATTCAACAACTTCTAAACGTTTAATTGCACGAGTAAGTCTTTGACCAGTAGCTGATTCTAACTCATCACGTAAGTGCTTGAGTTCAGCATCTAAATCAATTTCTTCAAGTAATTCTTTGATACCTTCAGCACCCATTTTAGCTGTGAATTTACCAGGGAATTTATCATAGTATTCTCTGAATTCAGCTTCAGATAATAATGTCTTTTTCTCTAATCCAGTTGGTCCTGGATTAACAACAACGTATGAAGCAAAGTAAATAACTTCTTCTAACGCTCTTGGTGACATGTCTAATAATAGACCCATACGGCTTGGAATACCTTTGAAATACCAAATGTGTGATACAGGTGCAGCTAATTCAATGTGCCCCATTCTTTCACGGCGCACTTTAGATTTAGTTACTTCTACGCCACATCTATCACAAACCATACCTTTGTAACGTACGCGTTTGTATTTACCACAACTACATTCCCAGTCTTTTGTAGGTCCAAATATTCTTTCACAGAATAGACCATCTTTTTCTGGTTTTAAAGTACGATAGTTTATTGTTTCTGGCTTTTTAACCTCACCAAAAGACCATGAACGGATTTTTTCAGGTGAAGCAAGTCCTATTTTCATATAATGGAAATTATTTACATCAATCAAGGAGCCTACCTCCTTCAATTTAGATTAGCTGTGCAAATTGATTGATCGCTCTATATCAATAATGAAATGCCCGCTTAGAGTGTGCACTAATTAAGCACACAGCTCTTCACGGCATATTCATTTATAAACTTAAATGCAATTAGTCTGTAACTTCTTTTTGTGATTGTGGAGCATCTTTTTGTTGAAGATCCACTTTACGTTCAACGACATCTTCTTCTTCATTATCTTGCATGTCAATTTCATTGTCATGCTCGTCCATGATTTTAACATCTAGTCCTAAACTTTGTAATTCTTTCATCAATACTCGGAATGATTCAGGAACACCTGGTTTAGTAATATTTTCACCTTTAACAATAGATTCATATGTTTTCACACGACCTACTGTATCATCGGATTTGTAAGTTAAAATTTCTTGAAGTGTATATGCAGCACCGTAAGCTTCAAGTGCCCATACTTCCATTTCACCGAAACGTTGCCCACCAAATTGTGCTTTACCACCAAGTGGTTGTTGCGTTACAAGTGAATATGGTCCAGTTGAACGTGCGTGTAGTTTGTCATCAACCATGTGTGCAAGTTTCAGCATGTACATAACGCCGACTGAAATTCTGTTATCGAATGGTTCACCCGTACGTCCATCGTATAATACTGTCTTACCATCACGAGCCATACCAGCTTCTTCAATTGTTGACCAAACGTCTTCATCACTTGCACCATCAAATACTGGTGATGCAACGTGAATACCTAAGTTTTTAGCAGCCATACCTAAGTGTAGCTCTAATACTTGTCCGATATTCATACGTGAAGGAACACCAAGTGGGTTCAACATGATATCGATTGGTGTGCCGTCTGGAAGATATGGCATATCTTCTTCAGGAACAAGTTTAGAAATAACACCTTTGTTACCATGACGACCACACATTTTATCTCCTACGTGAATTTTACGTTTTTGAACGATATAAACACGCACTAATTGGTTAACACCTGGAGATAATGTATCGTCTCCTTCTTCACGGTTAAAGACTTTAACATCTAGAACAATACCACCTGCACCATGAGGTACGCGTAATGATGTATCGCGAACTTCACGTGCTTTTTCACCAAAGATAGCGTGTAGTAAACGTTCTTCTGCAGTTAATTCTGTTACACCTTTAGGCGTTACTTTACCTACTAAGATGTCACCATCATTAACTTCAGCGCCGACGTATACAATACCACGGTCATCTAAGTTTTTAAGTGCACTGTCAGAAACGTTAGGAATATCGCGAGTGATTTCTTCAGGTCCTAGTTTCGTATCACGCGCTTCTGATTCATACTCTTCAATATGAATAGACGTATATACGTCATCTTTAACTAGGCGTTCACTCATAATAACAGCATCCTCATAGTTGTAACCGTCCCAAGTCATGAAACCAACAACTACGTTTCTACCTAATGCCATTTCACCAAGTTCCATTGAAGGACCATCGGCTAAAATTTCACCTTTAGTTACTACGTCACCAGAAGCAACGATAGGTCTTTGGTTATAACAAGTACCCGTATTTGAACGTTTGAATTTAGCTAATGGATAGCGATCTAATTCGCCTTCGTATTCTTGACCGTCTTCTTCGATAAGTTGACGAACAAGAATTTCATTAGATTCAACGTGCTCAACGCGACCTTTACGTTTTGCAACAATTGCTGCACCAGAGTCACGTGCTGCCACGTGCTCCATACCTGTACCTACAAATGGTGATTCTGGATTCATCAATGGCACTGCTTGACGTTGCATGTTCGCACCCATCAATGCACGGTTAGAGTCATCGTTTTCTAAGAAAGGAATACATGCTGTCGCTGCAGAAACAACTTGTTTAGGTGAGACATCCATATAATCCATTTTTTCTTTGGCCATAACTGTATTATTACCACGGAAACGACAAACAACTTCGTCTGCTGTGAAACGGCCATTTTCGTCTAATGTTGAGTTTGCTTGTGCTACAACATAGCTATCTTCTTCATCAGCTGTTAAATAGTCAATTTGATCCGTGATTGAATTCGTTTCAAAATCCACTTTACGGTAAGGTGTTTCAATAAAGCCGAATTCATTTACACGCGCATAACTAGATAACGAGTTAATAAGTCCGATGTTTGGACCCTCTGGCGTTTCAATTGGACACATACGGCCATAGTGAGAATAGTGAACGTCACGTACTTCCATTTGAGCACGTTCACGCGTTAAACCACCAGGTCCTAGAGCTGATAAACGACGTTTATGCGTTAACTCAGCTAACGGATTCGCTTGGTCCATGAATTGTGATAATTGTGAACTACCAAAGAATTCTTTGATAGATGCAATCACTGGACGAATATTGATTAATTGTTGTGGCGTTACAGAATCAGTGTCTTGGATAGACATTCTTTCACGTACAACACGTTCCATTCTTGATAAACCAATACGGAATTGGTTTTGTAACAATTCACCTACTGAACGTAGACGACGGTTACCAAGGTGGTCAATATCATCTGTGAAGCCAATACCACTAAATAAGTTAAAGAAGTAAGACATTGATGCAATAATATCTGCTGGTGTAATACATTTCACTTCTGAATCAGGGAATGCATTACCAATCACTGTCGTTGTACGTCCTTCTTCATCGTTAGGAACATAAACTTTAATAGATTGAATTTCAACAGGTTCATCAATCACTGTACCTTCTAACTCAAAGACTTCACTGTTAGCATTTGCTTCCAGTACATCCATGATTTCATCGAGATTACGACGATCAAGCACAGTACCTTCTTCAGCAACAATTTCACCTGTTTCAGTATTAACAATAGGTTCTGCTAATTTTTGATTAAACAAGCGGTGTTTTAAATGAAGTTTTTTGTTTGCTTTGTAACGACCTACGCTTGCTAAGTCATAACGTTTCGGATCGAAGAAACGAGAATATAAAAGACTCTTAGCATTTTCTACTGTAGGTGGTTCACCAGGGCGTAAACGCTCATAGATTTCTAATAGCGCTTGATCTGTTGTTTCTGTACCATCTTTTTCTAAAGTATTACGTAAGTACTCATTGTCACCTAAAAGATCAACGATTTCTTGATCTGTAGAGAAACCTAAAGCACGTAATAATACTGTTAATGGTAATTTTCTAGTTCTATCAATACGTACGTAAACAACATCTTTTGCATCTGTTTCATATTCTAACCAAGCACCACGGTTTGGAATAATTGTAGCATCGAAGTTGGTACGACCATTTTTATCTAGTTTTTCATTGAAGTATACGGATGGTGAACGAACTAATTGTGAAACGATAACACGTTCAGCACCGTTAATTACGAATGTACCTGTATCTGTCATTAATGGGAAATCACCCATAAACACTTCTTGTTCTTTTACTTCGCCAGTTTCCTTGATAATCAAACGCACTTTAACACGTAGAGGTGCAGAATACGTTGTATCACGGTTTTTAGATTCTTCTAAATCATATTTCGGTTCTCCAAGTCTGTAATCTACAAACTCTAAAGATAGATTGCCTGTGAAATCTTCAATCGGAGAAATGTCTCTAAACATTTCTAATAAACCTTCTTCTAAGAACCAATCGTAAGACTTAGTTTGAATCTCAATTAAATTCGGTAATTCTAATACCTCTGAAATTCTCGCATAGTTTCTACGTTTACGATGTCTTCCATATTGGACAAATTGACCTGCCAAACAGATTCACCCCTCAAAAATTGCGTGTTTACTTTTACTAAATCACCCAATATAATTAGACAAAAAGAAAACGGTAGCATACTCATGACACCATTTTCTATTTCACTTTATATACATTGTTAATTTATACGTAAAAGTACACACTTATTGAACATAATTTTTTACATTCTATTACTATATCAGAATACAGCTGTTTAATCAACCTTTTACACTTCTTAAAATGTAGTAGCCTTTGCTCTTTTCTAATACTTCCACGTTATCGAATGTTTCTTGCATTTTTTTCTTTGCTGACGGCATACCTTGCTTTTTCTGAATTACTACATACAAGGCGCCGCCT
The DNA here is from genome assembly GCF_049897865.1 of Staphylococcus sp. Y174-1. Lineage (NCBI taxonomy): Bacteria > Bacillati > Bacillota > Bacilli > Caryophanales > Staphylococcaceae > Staphylococcus > Staphylococcus sp. Y174-1. Next base: position 1,309,787 of record NZ_JAFCXB010000001.1, read on the forward strand.
TGTTTCAATTTATTAAAAGCATCTTCTAAAATACTGTGAACGACTTGCTTCCCTGCTCTAATCGGCGGATTAGTCAGTACAAAATCATAAGTGTTATCTTCTACTTGTGATAAACCATTACTTTCAATAATCTCAGCATTGTCTATACGGTTTCTTTTTTTATTTTTTCTTGATAATGATAGTGCTCTTTGGTTAATATCAACCATTGTCACTTCGTGATGTGGGGAAACTTTTGCAATCATTAAACCGATAGGGCCATAGCCACAACCAACGTCTATAATTTTCTTCGTGGGACCAGGGGGATATGCTTTCAAAAATGTTGTCACTAATAAATCAGAGCCGAAGTCTATTTTCCCTTTAGAAAATACACCTGAATCTGTTATTAGTTCTAAATCATGGTTATCGTAGGAGTACGTAAAAAGCAACTCATCACTTTCTACTTCAGGATTTTCATCATAGTAATGATTCATGACTACACCTCTTTAATCTAATTCTTCTTAGATTAATACTATACCCGTTTGATTGGATATTGATCAAATAAGATAAAACCCCGTTATATGGATAACGGGGTTTTCATTTCTCAAAGATATCAGCCTATCTATAGCGCACTCAATCCCAACGTACCGAAGTAGTTGTCGCATTAAGCAACGCAGATAAGCCTCAATATATAATTATGAATTGTTAGCAAGCTAGAATTATTTTAATTCTACTGTAGCGCCAACTTCTTCTAATGCTTCTTTAAGTTTTTCAGCTTCTTCTTTAGGTAAAGCTTCTTTGATTACTTTAGGAGCTCCGTCAACTAATTCTTTAGCATCTTTTAATCCTAAGCCAGTAGCTTCTTTAACAGCTTTAACGACTTTGATTTTAGATGATCCAGCTGAAGTTAATTCAACATCGAAATCAGTTTTTTCAGCTTCAGCGTCTCCGCCTGCTGCTGCGCCTGCTGCTGCTACTGGAGCTGCTGCAGTTACACCAAATTCTTCTTCAATTGCTTTTACTAAGTCGTTTAATTCTAAAACTGACATTTCTTTAATTGCTTCAATGATTTGTTCTTGATTAGCCATTTTTAATATTCCTCCATTAATTTTAATTAGTTTATGCGCAATTATTCAGCGCTTTCTTCTTTTGATTCTTTGTCTTCTCCAACAGCTTTAACTGCATAAGCGAAGTTGCGTACTGGAGCTTGTAATACTGATAAAAGCATAGAAACAAGACCGTCGTGTGATGGTAATGTACCAACAGTGTTAACTTCTTCAGCAGAAATAACATTGCCTTCCATAACACCTGTTTTAATTTCTAATGCTTGATGTTCTTTTGCAAATCCTGCGATAACTTTTGCTGGAGCAACAACATCTTCTGTTGAAGTAGCAACTGCAGTAGGACCTACTAAGAATTCATCTAAACCGTCAATACCAGCTTGTTGAGCTGCACGACGAACCATAGTGTTTTTCAATACTTTGTATTCAACACCAGCTTCACGTAATTGTGAACGTAATTCAGTTACTTCAGCAACGCTTAGACCACGATAGTCAACGATAACTGTAGATACTGAGTTTTTAAGTTGTTCAGCAATAATATCAACTTCTTGTTTTTTTGCATCGATGATTGCAGACATTTAGACACCTCCATAGATTTTAGTTTGGTGCTTTTAATTTTGAAGTTCTGTTGATTGACGTTCGTCAGTTCCTCAGATTATCCAATAAAAAAAGCACTTTCTACCCACGGCAAAAAGTGCTTGAAAGATCTAAAATCTTCACGTTCAAGTCAATTTTAGCCTCGGTAGGATCAAATTTTAAGTTATTACTAACTCCTACTGTCTTAGGTAAAATAATACATTAACCAATATAACTAAATTAATGTACAATGTCAATATTTTTTTAAAGACTGAAAGTAAACCTTTCAGCCTTTTTCATTTATTTATAGATTATAGTTTGAAGCTTGAAGTATCAACTTTAACTCCAGGACCCATTGTTGTAGTTACAGCAACAGATTTGAAGTACGTACCTTTAGCTGAAGCAGGTTTTGCTTTAGTTAATACGTCTTGTAAAGTTTTGAAGTTTTCAACAAGTTTGTCAGTATCAAATGATGTTTTACCAATTGATGCATGAACAATACCTGATTTCTCAGCACGATATTCTACTTTACCAGCTTTGATTTCTTCAACAGCTTTTTTAACGTCCATAGTTACTGTTCCAGTTTTAGGGTTAGGCATTAAACCTTTAGGTCCTAATACGCGACCAAGTTTACCAACTTCGCCCATCATGTCTGGTGTAGCTACTACTACGTCAAAGTCAAACCAACCTTGTTGGATTTTTTCTACATATTCGCCTTCGCCAACGAAATCAGCACCTGCTGCTTCAGCTTCTGCTGCTTTGTCTCCTTTTGCGAACACTAATACACGTTGTGATTTACCAGTACCGTTTGGAAGCACTACTGCTCCACGGATTTGTTGATCATTTTTACGAGTATCAATACCTAAACGGAATGCTACTTCAACTGATGCATCAAAGTTAGCGATGTTTGTTTCTTTAGCTAGTTCAACAGCTTCTTCAACATTATAGTGTTTTAAGCGATCGATTTTGCTAGCTGCTTCTTGATATCTTTTGCTTTTTTTAGCCATTTCATGTTCCTCCTTTAGTGGTTTTAGCGGAATTTCCTCCCACATTTACTTGCTTTCACAAGTTAAGAGCAGATAACAGTGAGGTCAAAATTGTATTTTATCTTAGGAATTAACATTCCTTAATAAATGACATTTCTCCTCATATTACGACAATATTGAACGCTGTCATCATGTTTGTCATTTCTGTCATCTGCTTCTATCGTCAATCTATGTTTTCATTACTAATTTATATTATTGAACTGTGATACCCATACTACGAGCAGTACCTTCGATAATACGCATAGCTGCTTCTTCGTCTGCAGCATTTAAATCTTGCATTTTTTGGTTTGCAATTTCACGTACTTGATCTTTAGTTACTGTAGCAACTTTTGTTTTGTTAGGTTCGCCTGAACCTTTTTCAACGCCTGCTGCTTTTTTAAGTAGTACTGGCGCCGGTGGAGTTTTTGTAATAAATGTAAATGAACGGTCTTCATAAACACTGATTTCTACCGGAATAATTAAACCTGCGTCTTCTTGTGTACGTGCGTTGAATTCCTTACAGAATCCCATAATATTCACACCTGCTTGACCTAATGCTGGACCAACTGGTGGTGCTGGATTTGCTTTACCTGCAGGAATTTGTAATTTAACAACTTTTTCTACTTTTTTAGCCACGATGTGCACCTCCTTGATATCGTGATGTGGTCACAGGACTCAGTTTTGTCCTCCCACTCTTCTACATTTCGTGACGAAATGAACGCTCTATGAGCGCGACCACAGTATTATAACATTAACCCATTACATAAAGCAATGGTAATTTGTAAAATTTTGGGAACGGAACATAAATCTAATATCACTACAATAAAGCCCGTATCCCACATGAGAAAGATGACTAGTGTTAATGAGCCCTAATTTTAAAGGCTTTTTAAACTAGCCAGCAACTGCCTCCTTAACTATTAGCAAAGACCAAAAATGCTATAGCTTTTAGCTTCTGTTAATACGTGAGGCCAAATTCATCTTTTTCTTCTAAATTAATTCTGTAATCAGCTGTACATAATGTATATAAAGTCATACTTCTAACTTTTGCAAGTTGTGTATGACCTCTACCAGTACCATCGTTCTGATATGCCTTACAGTTTTTCAACTTGATCAAATTCTAGTTCTACTGGCGTTTCTCTACCAAACATGTCTACAAGAACAGTAAGTTTGAATTTATCCGCTTCAATTTCTTGAACTTCACCAACTTGATTTGCAAATGGACCTGATTTAATTCTTACTTGTTCACCTAAGTCAATTTGAACATCGATTGTTTTTTCTTTCATGCCCATTTGTTTAAGGATGAAGCGTGCTTCTTCAGGAAGTAATGGATTTGGTTTTGATCCAGCACCAGCTGAACCAACAAACCCTGTTACACCAGGTGTATTTCTTACGATATACCACGATTCGTCAGTCATTACTAACTCGACTAGCACGTATCCTGGGAATGTTTTTTTAGTTAATGTTTTGGCTTTGCCATCTTTAACTTGTGTTTCTTCTTCTTCTGGTATAACAACTCTGAATATTTGTTCAGTCATATTCATAGATTCAACACGTTTTTCTAAATTCTTTTTCACTTTATTCTCATAACCAGAATAAGTATGCACAGCATACCAACGCTTTGCGCCAACTTCTTCAGACATGTCGTCACTCCTATCTATTTAATTAACTCTATAATTCTACCAATTCCTAAGTCTAAGGCATAGAAGAATACTAAGAAAAATACTACTGTAGCTACAACAATGACTGTGTATTTAAATAATTCTTCTTTCGTTGGCCAACTTGTCTTTTCCATTTCTGACTTTACGCCTTGGAAGAAATTCTCTTTTTTAGCCATTTATAAGACCTCCGTATATTTCGTTATTCCTTATTTGCTTATTCCATGCAACAAATCAAGCAAATACAATACACTCAACTTAAAATGGAAGGGCATATTCACTCAATTGTAAATTTAATATGTCGTTTGTTATTTCGATTCTTTATGCAACGTATGTGCATTACATCTCGGACAATATTTCTTCAATTCCAGTCTAGATGCAAGATTACTCTGTTTGGGAACGTTATAATTTCGATTACCACACACTTCACAATTCAATGGTACTTTTTTCATTCGTCTTCCCCTTACTCATTATAATACCAATCTACTATACATAATTTCTAAGTCAATTGTCAATCGGCAATAACGTCTTTGTACGTGATATGCTATATATTCAGACCGTTACAATTAAATTAAACACGCGCTATTTCTCATTTTCTAAATAGCGTCTTAATTTCATTTTACAACGATGTATCGCATTGTAAACCACTTTGATTTGTATATTTAGTGTTTCAGCAATTTCTTTCGGCTTAAAGTCATTTAGTAAACAGATTACGATACTTTTTTCTAAGACCGTCAGTTTCATTAATCCCTGTTGTAATTGACTTCCTATCTCTAAAGCTAATATATGTTTATCAAGTGGGTGTTCTGTTTTACTATTTTGATAATTGACTATAAATTCATTGACCAGCATTTCTTGTCGTTGGTTGCCATAGCATTTTTTACGGATATAATCATTTTTTACATTTTTAATCACACGGTTTATATAATGCTCAATAGGTGTGTCATCAGTGAAATCAAATTTTTTAAATGCACAGTATAATCTTACGAGCACATCTTGACACAAATCTTCTTGGTCGTTTGGATGTATAGCAAAGTGATATAAACGTCTACGAATCATTGGGCTTAAGACTTTAAAAATTTCAGGCACATCGATTGGTTTGGTTCTCTTTTCTCCATTAATTAAAGTGTTAGTTGGAATGCGGTTATTTCTTGTCATTACTGTTATCCTTTCCTTGAAGTAAAGAAAGATTACAGCAGTTGGACTGAAAAAATCAAACTCCGCTATAATAATTAATGATTATCGCCGCGTCTTAATTTTTCAAATTCTTCAAGAATTTCATTTGAAAGTTCGATACGCGTTCTGGGTTTCTGTTCATTAAATCCATCTAGCTTTTTCGATACAGAAATTTCATTTTCTCTTAAATCTCTCCACATTTCTCTTGAAGACACACGATATGCACCTGCACCAAAAATAGCATGTTGCTCACTCATATCGCTCGTAACCACTGTAATATGTCTTGTATGTTTGTCATATAAGTCATATACATAACGTTCAATGTAGCTATCTGCAGTTTCTTTTTCTTTTGTAAAAATCGTTTTAACACCATGATACATATATTCTGTAGGCGCTCCGGATTGTTCATAAGCATCGAATACGCAGACAACTTCATCCGCAATGACTGCGTTATAGTTCGCTATAGCAATGAGCAATTGTTCACGTGCTTCTTCAAGGTTATCTTGTGCAATACGACTTAATTCCTGCGATTGTCCAATCATATTATATCCATCAATGATTAAATAACGATCTTTCATGCTTTATCTCCGATATGATTACGTTTGCGGAAAACTTCATACATCATTAAACTTGCCGCTACTGATGCATTTAGACTGTTAACATGACCTACCATTGGAATATTGATATAGAAATCGCATTTTTCTTTAACTAAACGGCTCATACCTTGACCTTCACTACCTATCACAATACCTAGTGGCATGCCAGCATCCATTTCTCTATAGTCCGTTGAATTTTCAGCTTCAGTACCAACAATCCAATAGCCGTTATCCTTTAGCGTTTCAATCGTGTTAGCCAAATTAGTCACCCTCATTACTGGTATATGCTGAATAGCGCCCGTCGATGCTTTGGCAACCGTTTGTGTTAAAGCAACTGAACGTCTCTTAGGAATTATGACACCATCAACACCTGAAGCATCTGCGGTTCTTAAGATTGATCCTAGGTTATGTGGGTCTTCTAAACCATCTAAAATTAATACTGTTGATAATTTATCTTGTGCTTTTTGTTGCGCAACAAATGCATCAAAGTCCGCATATTCATATGGAGCAATGTAAGCAGCAACACCCTGGTGAGGTGAATCTGACAATCCATCTATTTTAGATTTCGGTACAGATTGAACTATAATTTTATTACTATTCGCTAATTTTAAAATTTCGTTGATTTGGCCTTTTTTGATAGTATCTTGAATCAGAATTTTATTAATAGTATGTCCTGAGACAATAGCTTCTTTTACTGCATGTCGACCAACAATTACAATCTCTTCCATAGTATCACTACCTTTCGTCTACGATTTGTACAATTTGTTCTAATAGTGCCGCTAAACGTGCATCTTCTTTTTCTAAATATAAATAACCAATGATTGCCTCTAGCCCAGAACTTTTTCTATATGTTTGAATATCTGTATTTTTTGCTTTGGTATAACTTTTAGCGTTTCTACCTCGACGCACGATATCTAATTCTTCTTCTGAAAACCATTCATTTTCCATTAATGACTCTAGCGTCAGCGCTTGACTCTTAGCTGAAACGTAGCGTTTAGCTTCTTGATGTAAACGATTAGGCTTTGCTTTTAATTTTAAAACGATATATGCTCTCACGTGTTGATCTAAGACAGCGTCACCCATGTAAGCAAGTGTCAACGGATTTAATAATTTATTATTCATATTAGCCACGTTTAAATCTCACACCTTGAGGCGTGTCTTCTAATATAATATTTTGTTCTTTTAGTTGATCACGTATTTCATCTGCTCGAGCGAAATCTTTATCTTTTCTTGCATTGTTTCTTTCTTCAATCAGCGCTTCGACTTCTTCATCTAGTAGTTCATCACTATCTTTGCCTTTCAAAGGCACTCCTAGTACATCACTAAAGATTTGATAAACTTCTTTAAAACGTCCAAGTACTTTCGTAGACGTTGTGTTTTCTAGCACGTATTTATTTGCTAATTTAGCCAAATCATACCAAGCAGTAATAGCATTCGCTGTATTAAAATCATCATTCATAACGGTTTCAAATTGCTCTAAAATTTTATCTATTTCAGCAATATAATCACTTTGCGCTTCAATATCTGTAGCAATTGCTTCACGTTCTTCAATCGCTTGATAGCTGTTACGCACACGTTCCAAACCGCTTTTAGCCGCTTCGACAAGTTCCATGTTATAATTAATAGGGCTTCTATAATGTACACTAATCATGAAAAAGCGTAATACATCTGGATCAATTTGTTTGATAATGTCGTGTACTAAAACAAAGTTCCCTAATGATTTACTCATTTTTTCATTATCTATATTGATGAAACCATTATGCATCCAGTAGTTCGCAAACGGCGCGTGGTTATGCGCCTCTGATTGCGCAATTTCATTTTCATGGTGTGGGAACTGTAAATCTGTACCACCCGCATGAATATCAATTGTGGCACCCAATTCATGATAAGCCATTACTGAACATTCAATATGCCAGCCAGGTCTACCTTCACCAAATGGGCTTTCCCAACTGATTTCACCTGGTTTAGCTTGCTTCCATAACGTAAAATCTAATGCATCTTCCTTCTGTTCACCCTGTTCAATACGTGCGCCTACTTTTAAATCATTTAAAGATTGATGGCTTAATTTACCGTAATCTTGGAATTTTCGTGTTCTAAAATAAACATCGCCGCCACTTTCATAAGCATAACCTTCATCAACGAGGTCTTTTATAAAGTTAATGATGTCATCCATATGATTCATAACACGTGGATTAGACGTTGCTTTTTTTACATTTAACGCACCTACATCTTCGTAGAATGCATCAATGTAGCGATCAGCAATCGTTTCAACTGATTCGTCCAATTCTTTTGAGCGTTTAATTAATTTGTCATCTACATCTGTAAAATTTGAAACAAATACGACTTCATAGCCTTGATATTCAAAATATCTTCTTACTACATCGTAATTGATAGCTGGTCGTGCATTTCCGATATGAATATAATTATATACAGTTGGTCCACAAACATACATTTTAACTTTACCTGGTTCAATTGGTTCAAACGTCTCTTTTTGACGCGTTAATGTATTATATAATGTAATCATCTTGTATCTCTCCATTTCTTGTTTTCTCAAGTTGTTTTTCAAGTTCTTTTAATTGCTCGTAGATTGGGTCAGGTAAATTACGGTGATCAAATGTTTTGCCAATACGTCTGCCATCTTGTTTTACAATGTGTCCTGGAATACCGACTACAGTTGAATAACTAGGTACAGTATTAAGTACGACTGAGTTCGCACCGATATTCACATTTGAATTAATCGTAATATTACCAAGCACTTTTGCTCCCGCAGCAATAAGTACATTATCCCCTATATCTGGATGGCGTTTTCCCTTTTCTTTACCCGTACCGCCTAATGTAACGCCTTGATAAATCGTTACATTATCTCCAATTCGACAAGTTTCTCCAATCACTACGCCCATGCCATGGTCAATGAATAAACGTCTACCGATTTGAGCGCCTGGGTGAATTTCAATACCTGTAAAAAAGCGTGTAATTTGTGAAATTAATCTCGCTAAGACATATTTTTTCTTTTTATATAGTCCATGTGCAATCAAATGACTCCAGACCGCATGCACGCCTGCATATGAAGTAACAACTTCTAAAGTTGTACGTGCTGCAGGATCTTGTTCAAACACCATATTTACATCGTCTTTTATTCTTTTCAACATCTTAAACAAGGTTGCTACCTCCTTATAAAAAAGCACCCCTAACTTTATTGTTAGAGGTGCTTTTGCACGGTTCCACTCTCATTTTATATAAGCAATTGCCTAAATCAAACTTTGTACTGATTGATATCAAGTCTATTCCTTATAATTCTCATTTAAGTTATTCACTTTATTTGCACAAAGGTGCATTCTGTAATTTAAGTGATGTGCTCACAGCTACCGCACACTCTCTTGACACCGTCCATCACATACTAATCCTTTGCTGATTTCAATGTTAATCATAGGTTGTTTATTGTAATTTTTCAAGTGTTATCTATTTAACACAACCTTTACAATATTCAACGCTTATTTATACATATTTTTTCAAACGTGATAATACTTTATCTTTACCTAATACTTCAATTGTATTTGGTAATTCTGGGCCATGCATTTGACCAGTAACAGCAACACGGATAGGCATAAATAATTGTTTACCTTTGATACCCGTTTCTTTTTGAACTTCTTTAATCGTTTTTTTAATTTCAGCAGCTTCAAATGGTTCAAGTGCTTCTAATTTACTATATAAATGGTTCATCAATTCTGGTACTTGCTCACCTGCAATAACTTCTTGCTCATCGTCACCTAATGTTTGTTCATCACGGAAGAATAATTCCGATAACGGTACAATTTCTCCAGCATAGCTCATTTCTTTTTGATAAAGTGAAACAAGTTTACGTCCCCAATCTAGGTCCGCTTCACTTGGATTTTCCGGTAACAATTCAGCTTTAATTAAGTGAGGTAAAGCTAATTCAAATACTGTTTCAGTATCTTTTTGTTTCATATATTGATTATTAACCCATGCAAGTTTCTGTTTATCGAAAAATGCTGGCGATTTAGATAGGCGTTTTTCATCAAAGATTTTAATAAAGTCTTCTTTAGAATAAATTTCATCTTCGCCTTCTGGTGACCAACCTAACAATGTAATAAAGTTAAATAATGCTTCAGGTAAATATCCTAAATCACGATATTGTTCGATAAACTGTAGGATTTGACCGTCACGTTTACTTAATTTTTTACGTTCTTCGTTTACGATAAGTGACATATGTGCAAATCTTGGTGCTTCCCAACCAAATGTTTCATAAATCATTAATTGTTTTGGTGTGTTTGAAATATGGTCATCACCACGAATAACATCTGAAATTTCCATGTAATGGTCATCGATAGCTACCGCAAAGTTATACGTTGGGATACCATCTTTTTTAACAATGACCCAGTCACCCATGTTATTTGAATCAAATGAAATTTCACCTTTAACCATATCATCAAATGAATATGTCGTATCTTTAGGTACACGGAAACGAATTGAAGGTTTGCGACCTTCCGCTTCAAATTGTTGACGTTCTTCTTCAGTTAAATGTGCATGTTTACCACCATAACGCGGCATTTCACCACGTTCAATTTGCTGTTGACGCTCTTCTTCTAATTCGTCTTCAGTCATATAACATTTGTAAGCTTTGTCTTCATCCAATAATTGTTGAATCAGCGGATTATAAATTTCTGCACGTTCAGACTGACGATACGGTCCATAACCTTTATCTTTATCAACAGATTCATCCCATTCGATACCTAACCATTTTAAGTTATCAAATTGCGATGATTCTCCATCAACTAAATTACGCTTACTATCCGTATCTTCAATACGAATTACAAAATCACCATCATAATGTTTAGCAAATAAATAGTTAAATAATGCAGTTCTTGCATTACCGATATGCAAATATCCAGTTGGACTTGGTGCGTATCTCACTCTTACACGATCACTCATTATGTTCACTCCCGTTTTATCATATTAATTATTTTCAACATACGTTATTAATGTAAAATGCGTTTCACAAACGCAATAAATAAGCCGAACGCATATCTTTTATCTACTTATCATTTATAAAAAAATACCGCTCAACCATTAATAAGTTTATTATTTATCGCTTATTAATCATACCATAGCTTATTATTTTTTAAAGTATCTCTTACCAAAGTCTGCTCCAAGCATCACACAATAATTGATTATGTGACATTCCTTTTTTAGAAATACAATTTCGCTATCTATTGTAGCACTTTAACCGCTAATATGATATTGCTGTGCTTAAATTAACCATGACTTTGTCTATATTTTTAAATATAAAAAAGGCTCCACACGAAACTGTAACAACATTTGCTACAGTTTCACATGAAACCCTACATTTTAATTTAATTTTTTCGCAAAAATAATTCTACCCGATGAAGTTTGTAATAAGCTAATCACTTCTAAATCGATATGTTCGCCAATGTGTTTTTTAGCGTTATCCACAACAACCATCGTTCCATCGTCTAAATAACCAACTGCTTGCCCAGACTCTTTACCCATTTTTGTAAGTAATAGACTGAATCGGTCACCTTGATGTACAGAGGGCTTGATTGCTTCAGATAAATCATTCACATTAAGTGCTTGGATTCCTTGCACATGACATACTTTATTTAAATTAAAATCTGTCGTTATAATGTGCGCTCTATAATGTTGCGCTAATTTAATTAACAATGCATCAATATCGCTATGCGTTTTCGTCGGATGAATAATTCTAGTCGGATGATTTGTATCATATAAAGAGTTTAATATATCTAAACCACGTTGACCTTTCTCACGTTTCACACTATCATTGGCGTCCGCAACGACTTGAAGTTCGTTGATTACACCTTGAGGAATTAATATTTCACCATCAATAAATCCACATTCAATAATGTCTAAAATTCGGCCATCTATAATTGCACTTGTATCTATAATCTTTGGCACTGCGTTTCGTGCATTGATAGACATAGAACGCGCCATATTTTCTGGTAAAAATAGCAACATTTCGTCACGTTTTCGCAAACCAAATTGGAAGCCGAAATAACCTAAAATAATTGTAATAATGATTGGTACAAAATGATTGATGATGTTGTTGCCGATAATTTGGAATATAAAAGATATCATAACTGAAATCAGTAAGCCTATCATTAGTCCAATTGTAGCAAATAAAATTTCTACTGCGCTTTGACGCATAATTGTTCGTTCTAATTCTTTTAAAGCAAGTGTTGCTTTTTTAATAAACCAACCAAATATTAAAAAGAAAATTATAATACCTAGTAGTCCATTAAAATACGTATTAGTTAATAATGATATATTACCTAGCCCTATATCATCAAAGATTTCTGGCAAAAGGTATACACCTATACTTGCACCTAAAATGATATAGCACAAGATAACAATAAGTCTTATCATGTTCACAAGTTAACGCTCCTTTCTTCCGACAATTATTCAACCTTATATTATTAAAGCATAATTATTTTTAATGTTTTGTTAATGCGTATTTTAAAGCTTCATGAACACTTTTAACCCCAATTACTTTTATACCTTCAGGAAATTGCCATCCCCCGATATTGGACTCAGGGATAATCACACGTTTGAACCCTAATTTTTCAGCTTCTTGGACACGTTGTTCTATTCGAGAAACACGTCTGACTTCTCCAGTAAGACCTACTTCACCGATGAAACAGTCCAAGCCGTCCACCGTTAAATCTTTAAAGCTTGAAGCCGTCGCAATAATGATACCTAAATCTACTGCTGGCTCAGTAAGTCTCACACCACCCGCAACTTTGATATAAGCATCTTGCTGCTGAAGGAGATAATTTTCTTTCTTTTCTAATACGGCCATGAGCAAACTCAATCGATTATGATCTATGCCCGTTGCCATACGTCTCGGATTATTAAAAGTTGTCGGTGTCACTAATGCTTGTACTTCAATCAATAAAGGTCTCGTACCTTCCATGGTAGAAACAATCGTAGAACCTGGTACATTGGCTGAACGTTCTTCAAGAAACATTTCCGAAGGGTTTTTAACGCCTTTCAAACCTGTTTGCTTCATCTCAAAGATACCCATTTCATTTGTAGAACCAAAACGGTTTTTCACAGCTCTTAAAATACGATATGCGTGGTGTTCATCACCTTCGAAGTAAAGCACTGTGTCCACCATATGTTCAAGTAAACGCGGCCCAGCGATTTGACCTTCTTTTGTTACATGTCCGACAATAAACGTCGCAATATTCATCTGTTTAGCTATATTCATTAAGCTCTGCGTACTTTCTCTAACTTGTGACACCGAGCCTGGTGCCGAGCTGATTTCAGGGTGGAATATTGTTTGTATAGAATCCACAACAAGTAAATCTGGTTTAATTTGTTTAACCGTTTCATGGATTACTTCTAAATCTGTTTCGGCAAATACATTTAATTCACTAGAATCTTCATCTAATCTTTCCGCTCTTAATTTCGTTTGACTCAATGATTCTTCACCAGTGATATATAATACGTTTTTAGATTGGGATAATGATGCACAAATTTGTAATAGTAATGTCGATTTCCCAATACCAGGATCACCACCAATTAAGACAAGTGAACCATTAACAATACCTCCACCTAGTACGCGGTTAAATTCGTTTGAATTTGTTTTAACCCTAGGTGTTGTTTCATGTTTAATTTCATTTAATTTTTGTACTTTAGATACATTGTCTCGACTGCGTACGCCATGTTTTGGACTGGCTGCCTTTTGTTCGACAATTTCTTCCATTTGATTCCAACCGCCACAGTTTGGGCATTTCCCCATCCATTTCGGTGACTGATAACCACATGCCATACATTCAAAAATCACTTTCTTTTTAGCCAAACAGCACCTCCACCTTTCATTGAACAAATCTATTTTAAACCTCTGACTATTTAAAAACAAATTTTATTCTCAGCAATAATAATTCTCTCAATTAATATGTATATTTCTTAAATTAAAATTATGTATCATTTCAACGTTTCTCATATTGATATAAGCTATTTTTATAAAATACCACGTCTAACGTTTAAGTACCAATCATATTATAGCTTGAATTTACAAATAATAGTATGAATGCATCATGTTGTAAGTTAGTTTCCAATGATAATTTGATAATTTAACCCTTTATACAGAAAAAGAACCTAGGACATGCGATGATGTCCTAGGTCCTAACATTAACTTTATTGATATTATGATTCAGATGTTTCTTTATCTTTAGCTGAATCTTGTCTTTCCGTAATATCATATTTGAATTCTTTACCATCGTGATCAATTTTAACTTCTTTACCTTCAATTTGGTTACCGTCTAAAATCAATTCACTCAAGTTATCTTCAACTGTTTTTTGAATAGCACGAATAAGTGGTCTTGCACCATACTCTGGATCGTAACCTTCTTCGGCAATTTTCTCTTTAGCCGCTTCTGTAACCGATATATTAATATCTTGTTCAGAAAGTCGATTAGTAAGTTTGTTAACCATCATTGTCACAATTTGTTTCAACTCATCTTTAGAAAGTTTGTGGAATACAATGATATCATCAACACGGTTTAAGAACTCTGGACGGAAAGCATTTTTCAATTCTTTCATCATTGTCTTGCGAATTGATTCATAATCTTGACCTTCTGTAGCGCCACCAAAACCAGCAAAACGTTGATCTTGTAATTCTTGCGCGCCAACATTTGATGTCATAATAATTACCGTATTACGGAAGTCAACACGACGACCTTTGGTATCTGTTAGATGACCATCGTCTAACACTTGTAGCAAGATGTTAAATACATCTGGATGTGCTTTTTCGATTTCATCAAATAAAATAACAGAATAAGGTTTACGTCTTACTTTTTCAGTTAATTGTCCACCATCGTCATGTCCTACATAGCCTGGAGGAGCACCAACTAAACGGCTGACAGCATGTTTTTCCATGAACTCACTCATGTCAACGCGGATCATAGCATCGTCTTCACCGAACATAGACTCTGCTAACGCACGTGCTAACTCAGTCTTACCTACACCCGTAGGTCCTAAGAAAATAAAGCTACCGATTGGACGTTTAGGATCTTTCAATCCAGCTCTTGCACGTCTCACTGCTTTACTAATGGATGTCACTGCGTCTTTTTGTCCAATCACTCTATTGTGTAGTGTATCCTCTAAGTTAAGCAGACGATCTGATTCTGTTTCATTAATCTTAGTCAATGGAATACCTGTCCAACCAGCGATCACTTCACCGATATCTTCTTCAGATAATGATGTGTTATCACCGTTTTGAGTATTCTTCCAATTCGTATTAGCTTCTTCATATTGTTTTTCTAATTTAGTTTGTTTATCACGAAGATTTGCCGCATTTTCGAATTCTTGAGCATGTACTGCAGCATCTTTTTCATTTTTGACTTGTTCAATTTGTTGTTCAATTTCTTTTAAGTTTGGTGGTGTTGTATGACTTTTCAGTCTTACTTTTGAACTAGCTTCATCAATTAAATCAATCGCTTTATCTGGTAAGAAACGGTCTGAAACATAGCGATGACTCAATTTAGCAGCTGATACCAATGCTTCATCAGAAATATTGATACGGTGATGTGCTTCATAGCGATCACGTAAACCTTTTAAGATTTCAATAGTGTCTTCTACTGTAGGTTCATCTACTTGAACAGGTTGGAAACGACGTTCAAGTGCTGCATCTTTTTCAATATTATTACGATATTCATCCAATGTTGTCGCACCGATACATTGTAGCTCGCCACGTGCTAAGGCTGGTTTAAGAATATTTGAAGCATCAATCGCACCTTCTGCGCCACCAGCACCAACTAGTGTGTGTAATTCATCAATGAATAATATCACATTACCTGCTTGGTGTATTTCTTCCATAACTTTTTTCAAACGTTCTTCAAATTCACCACGATATTTCGTTCCAGCCACTACTGTTCCCATATCTAATGACATTACACGTTTTCCTTTTAATGTTTCAGGTACTTCATTATTAACAATTGCTAGTGCTAAACCTTCCGCAATTGCTGTTTTACCAACACCTGGTTCACCAATTAATACAGGGTTGTTCTTAGTACGACGACTTAACACTTCAATGACTCTTGTTATTTCTTTATCTCTGCCAATCACTGGATCTAACGTACCGTCTTTAGCGATAACAGTTAAGTCACGTGCAAGACTATCCAATGTTGGTGTGTTATTTGATTTGTTTGCTTGTGCATTTTTGTTGCTCATTTCAGGGCTACCTAACGCTTTAACAACTTGTGCACGTGCTTTTGTTATATTTAAATCTAAGTTTGCAAATACGCGTGCTGCGACACCTTCATTTTCTCTGATTAGACCAAGCAAAATATGCTCTGTTCCAACAAAGTTATGATGTAATTTTCTTGCTTCATCCATTGATAATTCTATAACTTTTTTCGCACGAGGTGTGTAGTGCAATGCACCCATTTGTTCTTGACCATGGCCAATTAATTTTTCTACTTCTTCAACAACTTTTTCTTCAGTAATCTCAAAAGTTTCTAAAACTTTGGCAGCAATACCTTCAGGTTCTTTCATTAAACCTAAAAGTAGATGTTCTGTTCCTATATTTGAATGGTTTAAACGAATTGCTTCTTCTTGAGCATGTGCTAATACACGTTGTGCTCTTTCTGTAAGTCTTCCAAATAGCATAGCGCAACCTCCTAATTTATATGTTCTCTTAATATATCTGCTCTTTTTTCATTAACAGTTCTATCATCTTCATCATCTAATAAAAATGGTGATTGTATCGCAACCATCAGTTCATTAAACTTGAAGTCTTCTAATTCAATGTATTCTAAATCAATACCCAGTTTGACCTCACTTAATCTTAGTGAAGCTTCCTCCATAGATATCAGTCTACTATATTTTAATATACCTAACGAACGATACACTCTATCTAATGTTTCAGTATAGTTATGTCGGTTTAAGCGTTCACGAATCTGCATTTCTTCATTAATAATTTGTTGAACGACTTCTGATAAACTTTCAATGATGTCTTCTTCAGTTTTTCCTAATGTAAGTTGATTTGAAATTTGATAGATATGACCATAAACTTGCGAACCTTCTCCATAAATGCCCCTAATTGTAAAACCGAAACGATTGATTGTTTGTGCAATTCGATTCATTCGTTTCATAATCGTTAGGCCTGGTAAATGCAACATAACACTTGCTCGCATGCCTGTACCAATGTTTGTTGGACAAGTTGTTAAATAGCCTAAAGTTTCATCAAAACTTACATCTAATTCACTGTCTAGTTTATCGTCAATCTCTGAAGCTTTTTCATATAATGAAGATAAAGATAAATCATTTCCCATCGCTTGAATACGCAAATGGTCTTCTTCATTTACCATAATGCTTAACGATTCATCCTCGTTCAGTAGCACTGCCGATGCAGGTTGTCTGATTAATTCTGGACTAATAAGATGTTTCGCGACAAGTTTATATTTACTTTGCTGATCCATTGCGTCTAATCGTTGGACAGCTAAATCGGGAAGCGCATCTTGTACTTCATTAATAATTCTAAAACCATCTTGTTCAGACGGAAACATGAGTGGGTGCACATGGTTTTCAAGATTTCGTGCTAAACGAATCCTTGATGACATAACGATGGGACTTTCTTCTCTATCTCTCATCCATTCACTCATATATGCACTAATATCATTTTTACTCATCATGTTTCACCTCGCTGTCCTCTTTTAATGCCTTGATTTCATCACGAACAACGGCAGCTTCTTCAAAATTTTGCTCTTCTATCAATTGATTTAGATAAGAAGATTTTTCCTCAATTTGTTTTTTTAAAGCCAATTTTCTATGTGAAGATCTCGGTGTTTTTCCAATGTGCTCAATTTGACCACCTTGTACGCGTCGTACAATATCGACTATGTCATCTTTAAATGTCGCATAGCAGTCTGCACAACCAAATTTACCAACATGTGCAATATCTTTTAATGTCATATGGCAAGTTGGACAGCGTTTCTCTTCTTTAAAAGCAATTTCATCAAAATCGATACCATGTTTAGCAGCTAGATGTTGCAAGATTTGTTTGACTACAAACGCACCTTCGATATCATCTTGGGCTTGGATTTGTTGATTTTGTGTCCAAGGATTACCGCCTTGTGCACACGTGGAACATACCCATTTTTCATTTATACCATCTTGCCCTTTCACTGCCAATTTCACTTCTGCTTCATTCAAATGACAATTTTCGCATAGCACGACGCAACACCTCGCTTTAATAATAATTTATAACATGTAACAATCTTTTAATTATATTTGCTCGGATAATATCTCTAGATAGTATATCCATCTTCAATGTTTCTCTATCTATTACAGCGTATATCATTTTTGCTTCTCGCTCATTAATATATGATTTATCTAACAAACCATCCACAATGTAATATGCCTGTTGCTGTGAAATAGATGGCCCTACTAATTGAAGTAAGTGATTAATGTAACCTGTTTCGTCTCTATTTTCAATTTTAGTGATTCGAATGTAACCACCGCCACCTCTTTTACTTTCAATTTCATAGCCATGTTCATTTGTGAAACGTGTTTTGATTACATAATTAAGCTGAGAAGGCACACAGTCAAAACGCTGCGCAATATTGGTTCGTTGAATTTCAACAACGTCTTCATTGGTGTCTTCAAATAATTTTTTAATGTATTGTTCTATGATGTCGGACATGTTGTGCATGATTATCACCTCTTTTGACCTTCTTTGACTATATTATATGACCAACTTTGACCTTTTTCAACCAATATGTTTTAAAATTTTTAAATTAAACATGTAAGTGCTATCAATTTTATTGTATTATAGAAGTTAAGAAAATTTAAAAGGGATGAATAACTTATGCATATAATTATCGGTTTAATTGGGATAGTAGTGTTTCTTGCATTAGCGTTTCTATTTAGCTCAGATAGAAAAAACATCCGATGGCAATATATCGGACTATTGTTAGTCATACAACTTGTATTCGCATTTATTTTACTTAAAACGAAATTCGGTATCACAGTCATTGGCGGCATATCAGATGGCTTTAACTATTTATTAGCAAAAGCAGCAGAAGGTGTAAACTTTGTTTTTGGTGGTTTTGAATTTGTAGATCCAAAGAACCCTCCATTCTTCTTTAATGTATTATTACCAATCGTATTTATTTCTGCATTAATTGGTATTTTACAATATACGAAAATCCTACCATGGATTATTAATGTACTTGGTTTAGCTATTTCTAAAATAAATGGTATGGGTCGTTTAGAATCTTACAATGCTGTTGCGGCAGCCATTTTAGGACAATCTGAAGTGTTTATTTCATTAAAGAAAGAATTAGCTCATATACCTAAACAACGCCTTTATACTTTGACGGCTTCAGCGATGTCTACAGTATCAGCTTCCATTATTGGTGCCTATTTCACCTTAATCGAGCCACGTTACGTTGTTACGGCAGTCGTATTGAACTTATTTGGCGGTTTCATTATCGCTTCTATCATTAATCCTTATAAAGTAGATGCCAAAGAGGATAAACTAATCGTTCAAGAAAGTGAAGCAGGGAAGCAATCTTTCTTCGAAATGTTAGGCGAGTATATTTTAGACGGTTTTAAAGTAGCAGTTATTGTAGGAGCAATGTTAATTGGTTACATAGCAATTATCGCGTTACTTAACGGTCTTGTCAGTGCAATATTCACTGGTATTTCTGGAGGTAGCATTACTTGGGACTTCCAAACACTTATCGGTTTCGTATTTGCACCATTTGCCTTCTTAGTTGGTGTTCCTTGGAACGATGCTGTACAAGCTGGTTCTATTATGGCGACAAAATTATTATCTAACGAGTTCGTTGCCATGCAAAGCTTAAGCCAAGTGAAAGATATGAGTGAACATGCGAAAGGTGTTATTTCAGTCTTCGTCGTTTCATTTGCGAACTTCAGTTCAATCGGTATCATCTCAGGCGCTATCAAATCATTGAACAATGAAAAAGGTGACATGGTTGCACGTTTCGGATTAAAACTATTATTCGGTGCAACTTTAGTTTCATTTATTTCAGCAGCTATTGCAGGATTCTTTATCTAATTTAAACATAAAAGCAGTCATGTATATTTAAAATACATGACTGCTTTTTACTATATTTATTTTTAAACTTTTTCAGTAAGTGTCGGTTTGACAATTGCTTCAATAAAATACTGTGTCACTCTATAATCATCTGTCAATTCAGGATGGAATGATACACCTAAATAACGTCCTTCTTGAACGGCAACAATTTTATCACCAACTGTACTAAGTACATCAACATCACCATGTGTCGCTTCAATATGAGGTGCTCTGATAAATACGCCTTCGATATCTTCCGCAATGCCTTTTACATCTAATTCACTTTCAAAACTATCTACTTGTCGTCCAAATGAATTTCTTTGAACTGTGATATCGAGTTTATCTAAGTAGCCATCTTCCCCAGAAATCTGTTTAGCCATTACAATAAGACCTGCACATGTGCCAAACATTGGTAATGTTGATTGCTGTAAGGCTTCTTTGAAACCATATAAATTCATTAATCTACGCAATGTTGTGGATTCTCCACCAGGTAAGATCAGACCATCAATCTCTTCTAATTGTTCAATTCGCTTAATTGCAACGCCTTCGTGACCGCTTAATTCTATGTGATGTATATGCTCTCTGACTGCACCTTGAAGTGCTAATACACCAATTTTCATATTACCAACCACGCTCTTGCATACGTTCTTCTAAAGACAGGTCATTGATATCTAAACCTTTCATCGCTATACCTAGCTCTTTTGCTAAACGACCAATTAATTCATAATCTTGATAATGTGTTGTTGCTTGAACAATGGCTTTTGCAAATTTTTCTGGATCTTCAGATTTAAAAATACCTGATCCTACAAACACACCATCTGCGCCTAATTCCATCATTAAAGCGGCATCTTGAGGTGTCGCAACACCACCTGCTGCAAAATTAACTACTGGTAATTTACCATTTTCTTTAATATTTTTTAATACTTCATATGGCGCACCAATATTTTTAGCTTCTGTCATAATCTCATCGTCATTCATAACAGTTAAACGACTTACTTCAGAATTAACTTGTCTCATATGTCTTACTGCTTCCACAATATTACCAGTACCAGGTTCACCTTTCGTACGTAACATCGCTGCACCCTCACCAATACGACGAGCTGCTTCACCTAAATTACGACATCCACAGACAAATGGTACTGTAAATGTATCTTTTCTTAAATGATATTCTTCATCAGCAGGTGTTAATACTTCAGACTCATCGATATAATCTACACCCATAGACTCAAGTACACGTGCCTCCGTAATATGACCGATACGTCCTTTCGCCATGACTGGTATTGAAACAGCATTCATTACTTCCTCTACAATTTTTGGATTAGCCATACGCGCTACGCCACCTGCTGCTCTGATGTCAGATGGTACACGTTCTAACGCCATGACAGCAACCGCTCCTGCTTCTTCCGCAATTTTAGCTTGCTCTGCATTTACAACGTCCATAATGACGCCGCCTTTTTGCATTTCTGCCATGCCTCTTTTAACTCTCTCTGATCCAGTAACTTTAGACATATCTGTATTACCCCTTTACTTAGTTGATTAAATTCATTTTAAGAGATAAACTGGTATTTAAAAAGGTACAATTTCAAAATAATTTAAGGGGTCAGATTTTATGGAAAAACGACATCTATATATAGAATTATATGAAAACTTGAAGCAACAAATTATAGAAGGACAATATCAATCTGGTGATAAATTTCCTTCTAAACGTGCCCTTGGCCAACATTTATCCGTAAGTAATACAACAATCGAGCACGCGTATCAATTTTTATTAGATGAAGGCTATATATATTCCAAACCACGTTCTGGTTATTTCGTTTCAGATATTGAAACATTACCTATCATTAAAAGAAATCATAGTCAGTTAAATGGACCATCTTTAGACATGATTTCTAACAATCGTCATAATGACCAATCATATCAATATGCTTTTAATCTATCTGAAATTGATGCCGAATACTTTCCCATGCTACAATTTAGAAAGTATGCACGTGATGTCTTTGAAGATGATCAACTCGGTTTACTACAACACACAAATCCCAAAGGAGAGTGGTCATTGCGTCAAGAAATCGCTCATTACCTTTTTAACAGTCGTGGTGTTACTTGTCATCCAGAGCAAATTATCATTGGTTCCTCAACAGAACAGCTTATTAATTTGCTCACAGATATGTTAAGTAAAGAACAGTTTATTATTGAAAACCCAAGTTACCCACCAATCAAACAAGTACTCGATAAGAAGCAAATCCCTTATCTTCAGACACCTGTTAATAAAACAGGGATTGACTTAAACTATTTTAGCCAAACCAATAATAATATTGCCTATGTCACACCGTCTCACCAGTTCCCTACAGGCTACGTAATGAATTTAAAAAAAAGAACCCAACTTATAAATTGGGCACATCAAAATGAATATAGATATATTATTGAAGATGACTACGATTCCGAATTTCGTTACTTCGGAAAACCAATACCTGCGTTACAGAGTTTAGATACCAAAGACAAAGTGATCTATATAAGTACATTTTCTAAATCCCTTTTCCCAAGTTGTAGAATAGCTTATTTAGTTTTACCAAAAAAATTGTTAGCACAATATGAACATTTAAAAAACAAAGAAGGTAACACCGTACCTGCACATTTACAAAAAATAGTAGCTAATTTTATGGAATCAGGTAGTTTCGAAAGGCATCTTAACAAAATGAGAAAAGTATATAGCAGAAAACTAAAATTCATTCTAGAAAAACTAAAACCGTATGAAGATCAATTACAAATAGATGGTGCACTTGCTGGCATGCACTTCACTTTAACTGTAAAAAACGGCTATTCAATGGATCAGTGCCTTAAAAACGCTGCAAACAACCAATTGAAAATTCTACCTTTTTATCACTATGATAAAAACCAAACATCTGTGAAATTTATTTTAGGTTTTGGAGGGATACCCTTTTCAAAATTAAATGATCATACCAACGCATTAATAAATAGTCTATGTCTATAATATGATTATTAATTTTTTATTGCTCAAATTTCCCTAACATTTTTTTACCATTTCGATAACGTGTTACTTTTCAATTTATTGAAATTAGTAACACTTATGCAAGTGCTTTAGCACTTGTTTATTCGAAATTAACTTGTAGCTCGCTTCGTCTTTTGCTCAGTTCGTCAGCTTCAAACGCTTTCTCATAATAGCTTATTTTAGGTTTTTCAGTTCTTCGAACTGGAAGTTAAGCTTTTTTAACATAAAAAAAGAGACCCGCTTGGGTCTCTGATTGCCTGGCAACGTCCTACTCTTGCGGAACGTAAGTCCGACTACCATCGGCGCTAAGGAGCTTAACTTCTGTGTTCGGCATGGGAACAGGTGTGACCTCCTTGCCATTGTCACCAGAC